>NZ_LJHS01000020.1 GCF_001296045.1 Rhizobium sp. AAP43
AGATCGGCGACCGCATCGAGGTCGACATCAATATCGGTGCCGAGCAGGTCTTCGACTGCATTCAAAGTGACATCGACATCGGCCGTGATTGGATCGATGATCGGGAGATCGGTGGTCAGATCGATGCTCAGATCGCTGTCCCCGTCAGGGCCCTGATCGGCATCCCCGCCCAGAATGTCATCGATTACTCCACCCAAAGTGTCGTCAAGATCGGCGTCCACGTCGATTGAAATATCAACACCGCCCCCTGAACCATCTGCTATCAGGTCCAGATCGCTGTCGACATCTCCGATGACCGGGCCGACGGGCGGATCGATGTTCAGATCAATCGAGATGTCATTGTCATCCTCGCCGCTTCCCAGGATGTCGTCGACAGTGCCTCCCACCGTATCAACGATGCCAGCGTCAACATCAATTGAGACGTCGAGGTCGCTCCCCAGAAGGTCTTCCAGGGGGTCGAGTCCGACATCCACATCGGCAATGATCGGCCCGACCACAGGCGGATCGATATTCACGTCAACCGAAAGATCGGTATCGTCCGTGCCGTCGACGGTGTCAGTACCACCGTCGCCGTCGCCGTCGCTATTGCCACCGTCGTCATCGCCGTCGACTTCATCACCGCCGTCACCGCCGTCACCGCCGTCACCGCCACCACCACCATCGCCTGAGGTGTCTTCGCCTGCGTCGTCTGTGGTCCCGTCGCCTTGATCCGTATCTTCGTCAGGCAGAGCGGTATCCGTTTCGGGCGTGGTTGTGGAATCGTCATCCGAGCTCACCTCGAAAGAGGGGCCACGACCGACGAGAGGCGCCCCGCCTGCTTGGGCGCTGTCGAGGGCTGCAAGTTCGTTTTCACCAGCGTTTTGTTGACCGCCGGTAGTCGCCTGTGAGGCAGCGTTTGACCTCGCGCCGGATCCCGAAACACCCGCGACAGGTTGCGCGACGGATGCTCCGTCATCGGATGGCTGCCCCTCGCTTCTGGGCGCGGTGGACGTAACGCCGGAAATGATCACCGATGAAGGGCTCTGCGCACCGTCTGATGCGGCAATAGCACTGGAAGCGTCGTCGCCGGCTGTCTGCACGACGCCAGCTTCGTCCGAGCGTACGCCTGCGATGCCGCTCAGGGTTGCAAATTGGTCGACGGCTTCGTAGAGCTTCGCCTCGAGTACGTTTTCTGTCACTTCGTTCATCGGATTCTCCCTTATGGAGAACCTTACATGAAGATGATCTAATTATACCTTAACGTAAAGACTAAGGTGCTAACTCACATTGCGGTTGTTTTAGTGAAATTCAACCTATCCGGTGTTCTGCCGCATGCGACGGTTCCTTGGGTGATGAACCGGGATCTGTGCAAAGCTTAGGAGGCAGTTCAAAGGTTTCTGCAAGCTCTGTTCCAGAGCGCTTTCGCCGAATTTTAAATCGTTGACGTGCTTGTCTTTGGGCTCAGATTAACGAATTCTTTGACAGGAAAACAGTCAATCTCGGAGTGGCGACGAGGTGAAGGAAGATCGAAATATGTTCAGCCATGAGGCGTCAGTTGTCCGCTCCCGAAGGTGAGTGCAATCTTAACTGAACCTATAGGTTGTATGTTGTCGCAGACCTGATCTGCGTGCAAAGTCGTTGGTTGCGATGCTTGCTGAGAGGATGTCTGGCATGACGCAAACACAATGGGATATCGGCACGCGATTTCCTCGGCGCGGAGTGCAAGGCACGGGGGCGAGGAGAGGTTCTGTGGAATACTTTAACCTCTGCCCCATGCCGTTCGGACGAAGCTTGATTTCGTTTATTCCGCGAAGAACCCCTTCACGTCTTTGAAAAACTCCGATCGACTCTTGCTCTGCAGATAGAACATGTGACCACCGGGATAATTGCCGAAATAAAGCCGCTCCCGCGCGCCGCGGGCCCGCGTCGTCTGCTCCAGCGTGTAGCGGGACAGGAAGTAGTTGGTGACGAGGTCGTGGTACCCATGCACGACCAGCGCTTTCAGATCCGGGTTCTGGGCCAGCGCAATGCCGATATCGTCCGGCGTGCCGATGTCTCCGCTGTAATCCCAGGAGGCATTGGTCACGAGGTTGAGCGGGATGTAGGGCCTGTCGCTGGTGTAGCCGAGATCGTTCCGCACATAGTCCATGAAGGGTGCGAGGAGAACGCCGCTCAGCACGGTCAGCGATCGGTCGAGCACGGCGAGACCGGGCTCCTGAGGGGTAGGGTTGTCGCTCGCCTGTGTCCCGTCATACCGGTCGAGAATGAGGCCGCGATCGGACAAGAGACTGCCGACATAGAGCGTTTCCGGAATGCGCCCGTTGTGAAGCTCGACGAGCCTCGGATCGAGGCCCGTATAGTGGGCCACCGTATCGAAGAAGATCTTTCGCCCTTCCGGCGTCGAGCGCCCGAGTGAGACCAGCCCGGTCAGGAACCCGTTCAGCGTATAGTCTTCGACTGCCTTCATCCCGGCCTCGTCGACCTTCACGTCGTTCAAGCCGTGATGGGAGGCAATCGCTGTCTGGGTGGGCAGCAGGGTCATCGGATAGAGGATCGAATAGTTGCCCGCATCGACATCGACCTTGAGGGCAGGGGAGATCAGGATGGCGCGGTTGATATTGACGGCATAGTTCTCCGCAAGGATCCGCATCAGGGCCGCGACCCTGAGGCCCCCATAACTTTCTCCGGCGATCGCCTTTGGCGAGGCCCAGCGATTGTTCACCGTCAGCCACTTGCGAATGAAGATGGCCATCGAATTCACGTCTGCTGTCGTATTGTAATACGGCTTTGGATCGCCCGGCTTGCCGTCCGCGCCCGAGAGCATGCGGCTGTAACCGGTATCGACGGGGTCGATGAAGACGAGATCGGTGAAGGCAATCCAGCTTTCCGGATTGTCCTCCAGCCTTGCCGGAACGGCAGGGAATGTCCCGTCTCCAGACGTCTTGATCGTCTTCGGCCCGAGTGCCGACATATGCAGGAAGATGCTCGATCCCCCTGGGCCGCCATTGAACACGAAGGTTACCGGCCGCGTGGCCGGATCGGCCCCCTTCAGAGTGTAATCCATGTGGAAGATCTCGGCATCCGGCCGTTCGGGATCGATGCCGATTTCCAGCATCCCGGCCTTTGCCTCGTAGTCCGGTAGCGCTTCGGCGGCTTTTGATACGGGGGCCGTCCCACAGAGCAGGATGAGCGTCAGAAGCACTGGCAACGCCCTGATCCAGCGGAACCACCGTTGCATTGTCAATCTCCTCACTTCAGATCAATCCCGTGCCGGATCCGTCCCCAGAGCTCCGGCGCACGCGCCGGAATCCTCTGCTGGCATCGTGCCTGCGGCTGACGGCGGTGCCGGTTTTCACAACTGTCCGCCGCGCAAGTCGATCAACTGGCCGGTGTCCCGCATGGTGCAGGTCATGTATTGGTGCCCGACCGCGGCCTCGATCAGCCATTCATGTTTGGCCGGCGAGCGTGCCCGGGTGAAATGCACGTGGTTCATGCCGACGGCAAAGTTGCGCGCGACGATTTCGGCGCAGCCCCGATAGGCCATGGGTGGGGCCTTGGCGTCTGCTGCGACACGCCGATGCGCCATGCTGTTTTCCCGTTCGCGGTCGCCCGCCTGATAGCCTTGCGCATAGCTCGGCGTACGATTGCCTTCCCAGTAGGGATAACCATGCAAGCCGTCGCGGTAGCCGCGCTCGAATTCGGCCGTCTCCTCGGCATTGCTCGGTTCATAGCCATTTTGATAATGGTGTTTGTTGTGGGCAAGGGCCGCGATGCCGAGTAAGGCGATCGCGGCTGCGGCGGCTGCCGCCTTGTCCTTGTCGCTCATGCGAGCCGTCGCCGGCTGCGTGGCTGCCGCCAGCACGAGTGCCGTGGCGGTGAAAATGGCGATATAGCGTTTCATGATCGTTCCCCTTCCTGGAGTCGTTTATGTTCCGGTGCCCGCCAAGACAGGCGTCTCACCAGGCCCGCACACGCTTTTCTGGCGCCAGCCATTCCGGTTCTCCCTCCGTAATGTCGAAGGCGCTGTAAAACTCGTCCACATGCTTGAGAGCCGCAATTGATCGATACATGCCTGGCGCGTGCGCATCGCTCATGAAGACGCTGCGGATGACCCCGTCGGTCGCCTTCATGCCCCAGAATTGCGCCCAGGCCAGAAAACAGCGCTGCCCTGGCGAAAAACCGTCAATCGCCACATTCTCTTCCGGGTTTTCGGCGAGGTAATCCTGCAGCGCGGCGTAGGCGAGCGTGATGCCTCCGACATCGGCCATGTTTTCCGTAACGGTTAGCGCACCGTTGAGGGTAAGACCTGGGAGAACTTCATAGGCATTTGCCTGCGCGACGAGCTTTTCGGCTTCTCGCGTGAAGGCAACCGTGTCTTCGGGCGTCCACCAGTCCCGCAGATTGCCATCGGCATCGTATTGCCGGCCGCGACTGTCGAAACCATGGGTCATTTCATGGCCCAGTACGGCACCGAGACGGCAGAAATAGACGGGGGCATCAAGATCGGCCTCGAAGGCCGGAGGCTGCAGAATGGCGGCAGGAACTTCGAAGCCGTTGATCGAGGGATCATAGGCGGCGTTGACGATGATCGGCAGCGTCGACTGCACATTGGCAAAGGATTCGTGCTCAACCGGATCGTCGAACTTGTCGAGCGACCGCTTGACGTCGAATGCGATCAGCCGCTGGATATTGCCGATCAGGTCATCCGGGCGCACCTCGACCTCAGACATGTCGATCCATGTCTGAGGGTAGCCAACCTCGAAGGTGAGTTTCTCCAGTTTGTCCTTCGCCGCCGCCCGTGTAGCCTCAGTCAACCAGTCCCGCGTCTCGATCCGGGCTAGGAAAGCGTCCTTGACGCGCCCCACCATGTCGGCAGATTTGGCCCGCGTCTCGTCATCGAAATAGCGCTCGACATAGAGCTGCGAGACCGGATGACCGAGAAAGAGTTTCAGTTCGTTTTGCACCCGCTCTTCGCGTGGCGGTAGTTTTTCGACGCCCACCAGGATCTTCTGCTGATCGGCGATCACGACCTCGAAGCGGCTGCCGAGATAGAACTTGAAGCGGTTGATTAGCTTGACCTTCAGATAGTCACGGATCTCCTCAATCGGGCGTTCACGCAGCACCTTGCCCAGGATAGGCAGGTAGCGTGGCTCCGACTTTATGACCCGTTCCGGCGGCTTCATGCCGAGGCCAGCGAGCAAAGCGGTAAGGTCGAGCTCGGGAATTTCCGCCTGCAGGGCTGCGAAAGGGACGGGCTGATAGGTGTTGGCCGGATTGGCAGCCTCCACCGGCGTCAGCATCCCGCCATGCAATTCCCGGTCGATATCGGCGACGAGCGCCGCGACCGCTGTCGCTCGCGAGTGTTCGTAACCGGCTGCGACCAGCATGTCGGCCAGGTTCTTGCGCAAGGCGAGGTCGAGCGCCGAGCCCGGCGGTTCCTCATAGAGGTTTTGCTGACCGAGCACGAGGGACGCACCGGCGAAGTAAAGGGAATTACGTGTCGAATCCGCCATATCTGTCATCGGCACGAAGCCTGCCAGGGCCAGATCCTCGGCCATCTGCAGATAGTGGCCGAGATAGCTGGCGAGGTCGCCGAGATCGACAATCGCATCGATCCTGGCCATCTCTGGGTCGAGTGGGGTCATGCCTTTGGCATCAAGTGTCGCGACATCCATGAAGGAGGTGTAGAAGGCCCCCACCTGCTGGATCGGCGTTCCCCTTTCCGCCGTTTCTGATTTGGCGGCGGCATCGAGCAGTGTTTCTTCCATTTGCGCCGTCAGCCGTCGGCCCATGAAGTCGAAGGCATCGACCATTGCCCGGTCCGCCGGACGCTCGACCCGGTCGATCCAGCCGCCGAGTGCAAAGCGGTAGAAATCGGTCCCCGGGTCGGATGCCTTGTCCATGTTTTCAAGGGAAAAGGCCAACTGATCGGGTCCGATCGCGGGCACAGGTGGCCGATCATTGGCGTGGGCGACGGGAGCCATGGCAAGACACAGAACAAGACGAAAGGTGAGATGTCGCACGATGATTCCCTTGGATGATTTGCCCACTACCTGAGGTCGCGAGCCGTTTCCCACGACCCATGGCGCCTGCGACCTAGAGGCTGCCTTCGTTCGTCATCGACATTACATTGGCGACCACGCCGCTGTTCGAGACAAGGCAGCGCCACGGGGCCCTTGTCGGTCCGACGCCGACCGTCACCTGCGAATTGGCCTCAGAGAAGATCATTTCGGTGATCTGGACGTCGCCATTGTTGGCCGTGTTGGACACGGCCGCGAGGCATGCACTGCGCGCTGTTGGCGACACACTCTCGTCCATCAGAGGCTGGGTCGAGGCGGCCATCGACGGCGGCTGCGATGTCCCGTCCGAGGTGCAGCCTGCAAGCAGCCCGAAGGCGAGGCAAATCATTCCTGTTGTCGGTCTGGATCTGGTCATGCGTCTCCCCCTCCGGTTTTCTTAACGGCCTCTCATCCAGGCCCGGGCTTAATTGCTTGCCTCGATCAGAAAACGACCCGCCGCCCATCCAGCATCACTGCCATCCGGCCGAGACACCCGGCACCAGCGGGTCTGTCCGGTCATGCGGCATCCACCATTGCGCAGGATCTCGCCGTTAACGACACGAGTGACGATCGGGCTTTGCGCACTGGGACGAGTTCTAATGTTCAAGGTATCGCCCCGCGAGATGCCGGCCACCTGGAAGAAGTCCGGCCCGCCGGATAGGCCATCGGCGAAATCGGGTGAGGGCGGCGCAATCGGCCTGCCGCCCGTGACCTCGATGCGAAGCGTGAAGCGCGCCTGTTCATTGCGACGCGCGGCATTGCGCATCAGGTAGACCTGCACGGTATAGTCACCGCTCTCGGGAACGATAACATCGGCGAAATCGCCTGATATCGAACCGTTGAACAGCGCTTCGCCGCCTCCGGGGCCGAGAATGTTGAAGTAGTTGCTGCTGTTCGAGCTATCCATGGTGACGGCGAGCCTCTGGCCACCGCGGACATTGATGCGATAGCTGGCGCCGTCGTAGCCACGGACCGTGCCGCGGATGACAGTTGAACTCTGGCCACGACCGAATTCGACCCGGGCACTTGGCTCCTGCGCGACGGCCGCCTGCTGCCCGACATCAACGATAACGCCAAGCGTCAACGCAAACACACCACCGAAGAACGCACGCAACAAACGCATCGGACATCTCCCGTTGGGAAGTCTTCAAAAGACTGCCTTGCAACCTTTCGCTGTCCTCAGACTGGCATGCGGAATGTTTGCAAACCAGTGAATTAAATTAGTCTAATGTGAAAAGCTCTCATGGTTGCACAAGGCGGAGCCTCCCGGTTCGCTGAGCGCCGTTTGGCTTCGGGACCTCTTGCCGGAACCATTGCACAAGGGCGTCAAGGGCAGGCTCAGACCGGCGGCTCTCCTTGATGCACAGATGATAGTCCTCGAGTGTCGGCAATGTTGCATCGTGAAGAAGCCGAAGGGAGCCGGACTTGATCTCCCGCGCGACAAGAAAATCCGGCAGAAGGGCGGCACCCAGTCCCAGACGGACCATATCCAGCGCGACGATATAGTGCGAGGCGAAGAGCCAGCGGTCGTCAGCCGGGACCAGGTCGGTGCGTCCACCGTGTCGTGCATAGGCGTGCCAGTCGGATCCTATTCTGCCGGGCAACAGTTCGGTCGTGATGTAATTGAACTCGCTCTTGCCGTCGATAAGGGCCGACGAGACGACGGGTACCAACAACTCCGGCCAGAGAAGCTGCGCATGATAGCCAGGATCCCTTGGCAAGGTCGTGACGAAAGCGTCGCCCGTGGCATCGGTGAGTTCCGGATCCTGTGCATACATCATGATCTGCAAGTCGATATCTGGATGCGCAGCATAGAAGGATCGAATCCGTGGTACGAGCCACGCTGTCGCAAAACTGCTGCACACCGCAAGCCGCAGGCGATTGCGGGAGCCGCCGATGGTCTCGGCAAGCGATCGATGGATCTCGGCGAATGCTGGCTGCAGACGTTGAGCGAGATCACGTCCTGCATCGGTCAGCGCAATGCCGCGTCCGCTTTTCTGAATCAGTCTCTCGCCAACAATTTCAGCCAGTAGTCGCAACTGATGGCTGACGGCGCTCTGGATGACGCCAAGTTCAGCGGCCGCCGCGGAAACGGAGAGATGGCGGGATACGGTCTCGAACGTATGCAAGGCCCTGAGGTTATGGCGAAACTCCATGCTTTGATCCCTCCGATGCGCTCAAGCCGGCGTACTGCATATACAACGTTCCATGAGGGTTTTTTAAAATGCAAGTACGAAACTCATTGGACAGCCGGCAGCCACCCTGAAATGCTCTGGGCCGACACTGATGAGAAGGTGAGATCGGCCATGAAGGAAAAGAAACAGGGCAGGCGGCATTTCATCTCCGGTCTGGCGGCCATGGCGGCCTTGTCTGGGCCCGGCCGGGCACTTGCCGGTGAAGTGATGAAAGAGATCGCCGCGCTGAAGCCCGGCGAATTCACCTGGCATCCGGAGCGGCAGCGCACCGGACGTGTAGCAGTCGTCGTCTCTCTCCCGGAACAGCGGGTGCATGTTTATCGCAACGGCATTCGCATAGCCGTGTCCACCTGTTCGACCGGCAAGCCCGGCCACGAGACGCCGACCGGCGTCTTCGTCGTCCTGCAGAAGGACAAGCACCATAAATCGAGTACCTATGACGATGCGCCGATGCCGAACATGAACCGGCTCACCTGGTCGGGCATCGCGCTTCATGCGGGAAATCTGCCGGGTTATCCTGCGTCGCACGGCTGCATACGTCTTCCCATGGCCTTTTCCGAACGCCTCTTCGACATCACGCATCTCGGAACGCCGGTCATCATCGCGGGATCCGTCCAGGATCCGCAGAACCTGACCCATCCAGGCATGGTACTTGGCGCCTATGCCGCCCGGGAATTCACCGATGCCGTAACGGCTCTGCGCGGCAAGCAGCGACCGAATGACTGGACCGACCTCAAGAAGCAACCCGTCGTTTCGGTCATCATGTCGACCTTTGACGGAAAGGCCTTGCTGGTTGAAAATTCCGAGATCCGCGCCGAAGGCCGGATCACTGTGAATGGCCAGGACAAGCTCGGCAGCCATGTCTTCCTGCTCGATGGCCTCGACGAAGCGACACGCGGCATGCGCTGGATCGCGTTTGCCAATCCGAATGATGATGAAGGCGTGGTCAACATGGCCACCGGCCTCCTTGCCCGAATATCCGCAGACCCGGCCTTTGTGTCGACCATGCAGAGTGTCCTGCATCCCGGTGCAGTGCTGATCCTGACCGATGCACCGCTTGCGCCCGACACCCGCACCGGCAAGGACTTCGTCATCATGGCGTGAACCATCTCCTGGTGTGCCGCAGAGCTGGCCATGGAGAAACGCTCAAGGCGAGACTGGGAGAGGACGCGATGAGACTACTGACGGCCATGTTTGCCATAGCGTGTTTGGCCAGCCCCGTTCTTGCTGATGCGGGTGGCAAGCCTTCGGCCAACCCTATGCCCGATGTCAGGGTCGAAGGCGACACCCTGATCTATATCGGCGGCACCAACGACAATGGCCTGCAGGCGCTGAAGGCGGTGCTGGCGAAGGTTCCGGATGGCCAGATCACGAAAATGCTGGTGAATTCCGGCGGCGGCGACACCAAGGCCGCCATCCAGATCGGTTTCATCATCGCCGACCTGAGGCCGCATCTGACGATCGATACGGGTTGTTTTTCATCCTGCGCCAATTTCATCGCGCCCGCCGCGGCCACGATCACAATCCGCGAAAACGCTTTCCTGGGATGGCATGCAATGATCGCGGCTTCGCCATGACGGCTGCCGAAGAGGGGGTGACATTGCGCGAACACCTGCGCGCCATGGTGTCCCCGCAGGCGAGCGACGCCGTTGGGCCAGATGGCAAGTCGGTCGACATGGAAGCCTTTCTCGACGAAGCCGTGTCCGCCACCGAGGCCCGGATGACTGAGGAGGCGGCACTTTATGCCAGGATCGGACTGCCGAACGATACCTTCGCTGTTTGTGGCGTTGGCTCGCGCTTCGACAATCGCTTGAGCGGGGACCAGCGTGGCTGGGGCTTTTCGCTGGATGATATGGCCCGGCTGGCCCTGCCACCCGTGCGTTATGAAGGCGCCGGACGCTATGAGGACAGCCCGGCTTTCAGGCGCTGGCTGATCGTGCTGACACCCGAAGACTGCCGAGAGTGAGTTTCATCGCCCGTCTGCTGCTCGGGCAGATAGCCTTTTTCGGTTTCCGACGCGGGTTGAGCCGCTTCCGAGAGAGGTCCTCGCATACTGTGTTGGACCGTCTGTGCCAGCCAAGCGGTTCAGGCCGCAGTCGCAAGCGGCGCCAGGAAGACTGTCGAGCCGATCAGCGCCCAGTCGTTTATGACATGCACCCCGGTGCTGACCCAGATATTCTTGGTCCAAACATAGGCCCAGGTCAGGATCAGTCTGGCGCAGCCGATCACAACAAAGCATTGCACAAAGTTCCAGTCATAGGTCGGCAGGTGCAGCATCCCGAAGATGACCGCCGACAAAAGCCACGCAGCCAGCACCGCTGCATTGCGGCCCATTCCCGCCTTGTTATGCAGATAGGCAAGGATGGCGAGGAAGGGCAGGATTGTGATCAGTTCCTCCCCGAGCAACTGCAGGCCGACTTTGGCAAAGAAACTCGCCAGCCGCGCGCCTTCGAGGTCGGCCGCATCCGCAACCGCTGAATTGGTGCTGACAGTGCCAAAGGTTTGCAGCAGCGCTCCGACGGAAAGGGTCACGATGATGTTGAGGATTGCAAAGCCAAACATCAGCAGCACGTCGCGAATGCCGACGCGCCTGAAGATTGCCCGCCAGCGACCGGGGGCCGCGATAGCGAGCGCGGCCAGTGGCAAAGCGACGAAAGCGACGGCCCTGAGCCAACCCGTGACAATATTGTCCTCAAAGGGCAACGGGATGCCAAGCGCTGCAAATCCGCTGGCTGCAGCCGCGAGCACCCAAAGCCAGGCGGTCCCCGACACGCTTGGTGGAGTGTCTGAGTAGAACGGAAAATCAGGCCCTTTGCGCTCCAGCACCAAACGCTCAGATGCAAATGTCGAATGATCCACGAATGCCCCCTCTGCCCTGAATTAGAAACTACTTCAATTCACCTGAGGAGCAAGGCTATCTTATTATCGGGCTCACAAATGGGAGAGGTCCAAGAGAGCGTCGTGGTGGTCTGCTTTGCAGTCGATCGCATGCTGTGACCACAGTCCCACCAGAGAGACCTAGCGACCATGGACGCCATCTTTGATCCCTGGCTTTGGGCTGACGTCAGCATGGCGGGAGAGCGGCAGTTGGTTCCGCGGTATGTCGTTATCGACTGCTCATGTCTGCGCAGCCGAATGCAACGCTAGGCGTAAGTGAAGGCTGACCATTCATATGGCTAGCACGCCTACCGGTTTGGGCTGTGCGTCGCATGCAGCCTGCTGGACTTGTATATCTCGATCGTCGGCATGGCGATGTTAGGACCGGGTGTCGGCAGGGAGCATAGTTGCATGGAGTCCGGCTCTGTTTTGCCTTTCTCGGACCAGATGAATTCGCCGCGCGTCAGTTCCTCGGCGGGCGGTAGGCTTGCCAGTGCGCCGATCACACTGACGGATGCTACGGCGACGGCCAGAATTATGGTTCGCATTGTTTCGCTCCTTGTCATGGTCTCGGTGCCGAGGCACGTGGCTGGCACTTTGGTTGAAAGGTGGTCGCCGGATCGGCCGAGGTTGCTCTCGGCCGATCTGGTCTGCAGTGCGCCTGGGGTCAGGAAGCGTTCGAGATGGTGCGGTTGACGAGGGTCACCGACTTGTCGGCATTGACCTTGTAGATTTCGCGGACATCGCGACCGTCACCGTTGGAGAAGGTGTGGAAGAAGGTCGAGCCGGCGGGAGCCTTTTCGAGCATCACATCGCTGTTGTCGTAGGTGATCGAGCCCGGGATCGGCTGGACGGATGCGAAAGCGGCCGTGCCGGCTGCGAACGAAATCAGGGCAGCGGAGAGAGCGGTAAGGATGGTCTTCATGGTCGTGTTCCTTCAAGGGTTGAGTGAGGGCCGATCTTCGGCCGGTTTCATCTGACTGCTGCTGCAAAACAGGTCTCTGGCGGGAGGCCTGGTAGGCCGCTGATCTCGCATCCGGGAGGAGAAGACTGCGTGGTTGATCAGCCAGTTCAGAGTGCCAGCGAGGGGGATGAGGTTCCATTGAACCTGAGTTCGCTCGCTACCAACATTGGTATGCTGCAGCCATGCCGAAGGCAGGGCGGGAGTGACCCATGGTTTGGGTCAAGGCATCGATCGGCGAGGGCCGGGATGCGAAAACGGTGTAGCGTCAGCTTGCTCCCCGAGTGCGAAATGCTTGCGATGGCCAGCGGGCAACACGTGCCAATCACCCCACATCATCCCGATGTATAAGGACGAGCATACCAGCGGCTGATGGGCTGGTTTTCGCGGGCGGCGTAGACTTGCCGCGCGGGGCCGGGCCGGCGCCGGAGGCGTCTGTCGGAGACCCAGCACCCACCGCATGGCGAACAGGAGATGACCCATGGAGCCTCTCGCAGTCGAAGCGCGCCGAAAGGCCGCACTCACCACACCGTCCAGATTTTCACCCGAAGCCGTGAACGACTTATCCGCAGCGCTCACCGGCCT
Organism: Rhizobium sp. AAP43; assembly: GCF_001296045.1. Taxonomy (GTDB): domain Bacteria; phylum Pseudomonadota; class Alphaproteobacteria; order Rhizobiales; family Rhizobiaceae; genus Allorhizobium. Next base: position 12,657 of record NZ_LJHS01000020.1, read on the forward strand.
GCTTGCCGATACCTTCGCGCTCTATCTCAAAACCAAGAACTTCCACTGGCACATGAGTGGGCCGTCCTTCCGCGACTATCACCTGCTCCTCGATGAGCAGGCAGGCCAGATCTTCGCGATGACCGATGCGATCGCCGAGCGGGTCCGCAAGCTTGGCGGCACGACAATCCGCTCCAGCGGCCATATCGCCAGGCTCCAGCGGTTGCTGGACAACGATGCGGCCTATGTGACACCGCAGGATATGCTGGCCGAGCTCCGGGACGACAACGAGCGTTTCGTGTCCTTTGCCCGCCAGACGCATGGGCTCTGTGCCGAGCATGGAGATGTTGCCTCAACCAGCCTGCTTGAACAGTGGATCGATGAGGGCGAACAGCGTGTCTGGTTCCTCTTCGAGATCTGCCGCAACACATAAGGAGCGCATGGGAAACGGGTGCGTTCAGGCTCACAGCCAGCGATCTAAACGGGACCGGGCCACGATCGGCTTCGGTCCCGTTGCTCTATGCGCCGATCAGCAGCACCAGACCAAACAGCAGAGCCTGCCGCCAGACATTGTGGCGTGCTCCATTGCGGGAAAGGCTTGGAGATTTTCGGATGGTGAGGTTTTGCCGGTTGGCGGTATCGCGCACGAAGCGCGCGATCAGCGCGGAAGGCGCCTTCGGCACTCTAAAGGCTAAAGGCGTCGTCGCACGCAGGGCCGCGTGCAACAGAGTAGGCAGCACGGCAGAACGGATGCCGCCTCAGGCGATCCGCCCATTGCGCCGCCATGCGGCTGGTGTCTGGCCCGTAATGCGGCGGAAGACGCGGCAGAGATGGGACTGGTCGGCGAAACCGCAATCAAGCGCAATTTCGCATAGCGGCGTGTCGGTGGTGAGCATCAACTGCTTGGCATGATCGATGCGCCGCCGGCAGATATAGTCGTGCGGGGATGTCCCGAAGCTGGCCCGAAAGGCGGCAGAAAAATAACTGGTGCTGAGCCGCGTGATCTGGGCCAGCTCATCGATATTGATCCGACCGGCAAGCTCCTTGTCGATATGCCGCTTGACCCGACCGATCTGCCAGGGAGCCAACCCACCACGCGTCGAGGGCACAGGGTTTTCGGGCAAATCAGGGCTGCCGACTAGGGCGGACGCTTTCCGGAGGAGATCCATCGCAGTGTCCTCGTTTTGCTCGACGAGGGACATGGCATGGGCAAGCAGGCGGTTAAGCTGATGGTGCTGTGACGAAAGCGAAACCGCGTCAAGAGGCGCTCGGTGAAGGCTGTCGTCGATCTGAAACGGTAGTGCTGACATGACGATCCCCGGTGGTTCTGGTGTATGGGGAGATCTTCATGCGAACGGCGATTCAAAGAAATTGTACGGGAATTGATAAGCGTCAGACTGCAGTGCTAGCCTCGCATACCCACGTATAGTTGCCGGAGCAGCGACGCGGGTTTTAAACAAGCTGAACACTTAAAATCCCTGGAAGGCGAAGGATGTCCGTGAGCCCTCTCGTTCTGGTCGTCGATGACGAGCAAATCGTCCGCAGTTCTGTCGATAGCCTGCTGCGCTCGGTTGGCTATCGGGTTAAGGGCTATGCCACGCCGCTTGATCTGTGCCGCGACGTGCAATCCCTGGAAGAGGCCGATTGCCTGATCCTGGATGTGCGCCTGCCCTTCACCAGTGGCCTCGATTTCCAGCAGAAACTCTCTGAAATGGGCGTCGAAATCCCGATCGTTTTCGTCACCGGCCATGGCGATATACCGATGTCGGTAAGGGCCATGAAGGCCGGAGCCGCGGACTTTTTGCCGAAACCCTTCCGGGATCAGGACATGCTCGACGCTGTCGCTGCCGCCTGCCTGACCCGGGCTGCGGCCAAGGGCGAGACCAGGCTCGAGGCGGAACTGAAAGAGCGGTTTTCATCGCTCACTCCGCGCGAGCGCCAGATCATGGAAATGGCGACCAGCGGCCTGATGAACAAGCAGATCGCCGGCGAACTGGATTTGAGCGAGATCACCGTCAAGATCCATCGCGGCAAGATCATGCGCAAGATGATGGCCAAAACCTTCGCCGATCTGGTGAAGATGTCGGAAGCGATCTCACGAAATCAGGGCGCGCCGGCGAGCAGATAAACTCAGGTATAGTCGATAAAGTTATGAAATAAGTCTATTAAGGCATGCGAGGTAAACCCGGTCCCGACCGGAGATTGGCAGATCAAGGTGCATGCTCCCAGGCTGATTTCAGTGATCGACGACGAGGTCGAAGTCCTTCGTGCTACGAGCAGCCTCTTGCGATCCTGCGGCTTCGACGTCGCGACCTATTCTTCCGCCGAAGATTTCCTCCATTCGCCCAGCAACGGCCGCTCGGCCTGCCTGATTTCCGATGTCCAGATGCCGGGCATGAGCGGGATTGAACTCTTTGCAGCGCTCAGGCAACGCAGAGACCCTGTCCCGGTCATCTTCATCACCGCCTTTGCTGACGCGCCCGTCCGCCAGCATATCGAGGCGCCCGTCTGCGTGCTTCAGAAGCCCTATCAGGCAGAAGCCCTGATCGCCTGCATCGAGCGGGCAATCAGCGTCCAGCCGCAGACCTGACGAGGCGCCGAAGCGCCCCGCCTTTGGGCCTATTTCCCATCTCGAGTTCTCGCCGAAATGGCGATGAGGTGCCGTACCGTCGGTCGCTCCTCGCCTTGGTGATAGCCGATGAGCTGGCCGTGGATCTCGGCGTCCGCGTGCGATGCGCGTTCATGCTGTCGTAGATGCTCGGCCCAGGACTCGACGAAGAACCATTCAACGATCTGCTCGGGCTTTGCCGCATCCTCGCTCACGCCCCACAGATAGGCGCCGTCTCTCCGCCGCGCTTCGGCATGGAGGTTGAGCGCGCGGAGGAATGCGGGGCGATCGGCTGCGGTAACCGTGTACTCGATTTGCACCATGACGGGACCCTGATCATGGGCAACGCTATCCGCCACGATCGGCTCGGGCCAGTGGTGGGAAGCGGAAAGGTCATCTTCACCCAGCGGCAGCTTGATCAGGTGCATGAGGACTGCGCTCAAGCTCAGGCCGGCGGCCGCAATCCACAATGTTGTTGTCAGCCCCATTGCTTCGGCCGTGATGCCCCAGGCGACGCTGCCAACCGTCATCGCCCCGTTGAAGACGGTGAGGTAGACCGCAAGTGCACGCCCGCGCACCCAATTGGGTAGCACGGCCTGGGCAACACCATTGAGGACGGTGAGCGCCGCGATCCACGCGCTGCCCAGCAAAAAGAGGCAGACGAAGGCCACCCATTGCGGTGGTGCGAAGGTGAGCGCGACCATGACGCCGGCGCTTAGGATCGCAGATCCCAGGAGAATGGCATCGGAACTGAGACCGTTGCGCAGTCTCGGCAGGATGGTTGCTCCGCCAATTGCCCCGGCACCGACCGAGCCAAGCAGCAGGCCGAAGAAGCTCGCTCCGCCGCCGAGAAGATCCTTGGCGACGAGGGGGAGAAGCGCCCAGGTGGCGCTGGCAAAGATGAAATAGACGCCGGCCCTCAACAGCACGACATGCAGTTTGCGGCTCGAGCGGGCATAGCGCAGCCCCGCCCGGAAGGCGCCGAAGAAGTGTTCGGGGATGTGGCTCACCTCGGTCCGCGGGTTTTGCCACCAGAGGAGTGCGCCGATCACAAAGAGGTAGGTGGCAAGATCCGCTGCATAAGCGAAAGCCGCGCCGAAGGCGCCGAGCAGTATGCCGCCGACCGCAGGGCCGATCGACCGTGACACATTGATCCCGACGGAGTTCAGCGCGATCGCATTGCGCAACTGGGATCTCGGAACGAGATCCGGCACCATGGATTGCCAGGCGGGACCGGCGATGGCTGCGGCCGTTCCGCCGACAAGGGTGAGGCCGATCAGCAGCTCGACAGTGATCAGCCCGCGCCAGGCAAGCAGCGTCAGCGCAAGGCTGACCGCCAGCAGCACGACCTGCATCGCCATCAGCAGCTTGCGCCGGTCGAGAATGTCGGCCAGCACGCCCGCCGGCAGCGCCAGCAGGAAAATCGGCAGTGTCCCTGCCGCCTGGATGAGGCCGACGGCACCCGGAGAGGCTGAGAGATCGGCGACGAGCCAGGCACTCGCGACATCGCGCATATAGGTGCCGGTATTGCCGATGACGGTTGCGGTCCAAAGGACTGCGAAGGCTGTATGATGGAACGGAGCGAGCGCACTGCCTGCCTCCGCTTTGTCAGGCTGCAATTGGGTCATGACGATCACCTCTCGAAGGTTCGGTGCGACGGAGCGCCCTGCTGCAAAACGGGCAGGGTGTAGACACACGAAGGCCGCCGCGGGTCAGGCGGCGGCCTGGGAGGCACAAGCCGGATCAGCTCTTCACGAAGGCCAGGAGGTCCGGGTTGATGACGTCGGCATTGACGGTCAGCATGCCGTGCGAGAAGCCCTTGTAGACCTTCAGCGTGCCGTTCTTCAGAAGCTTGACGGAGATCTCGGCGGAAGCGGCGATCGGAACGATCTGGTCATCGTCGCCATGCATCACCAGCGTCGGAACGGAGATGTTCTTCAGGTCTTCCGTCTGGTCGGTTTCCGAGAAGGCCTTGATGCCGTCGTAATGGGCCTTTGCGCCGCCCATCATGCCCTGGCGCCACCAATTCTGGATCACGCCTTCATGCACGGTCGCACCATCACGGTTGAAACCGTAGAAGGGGCCGGCCGGCACGTCACGGAAGAACTGCGCGCGGTTGGCGGCGAGCGCCGAACGGAAACCGTCGAACACTTCGATCGGCAGGCCGCCCGGATAAGCTTCCGTCTTCACCATGATCGGCGGGATGGCCGCGACCAGGACGGCTTTCGCCACACGGCCCTGCGGTTCGCCGAAGTTCGCGACGTAACGGGCGACTTCACCGCCGCCGGTGGAATGACCGATATGAACGGCATTGCGCAGGTCGAGCTTCTCGAAAACGGCCGAGGCATCGGCGGCATAGTGGTCGAGATCGTGACCTTCGCTCACCTGCTGCGAGCGCCCGTGGCCACGGCGGTCATGGGCCACGACTCGGTAGCCGTTGAGGAGGAAGAACAGCATCTGTGCGTCCCAGTCGTCGGACGACAGCGGCCAGCCATGATGGAAGACGATCGGCTGCGCATCCTTCGGACCCCAGTCCTTGTAGAAGATTTCGACGCCGTCCTTGGTGGTCACATAGGTCTCGGTCATTGGTATCGTTCCTTCCTGTTGAAGTGCGTTGAGGGTTTCCGAGGCAAAGACCGGGAGCGTCGATGCCAGCGAAAGGGTGGCGCCCGCGAGCAGTGCCTGCCGCCGGGACAAAAGGAATTCGTGTTTCTGATCCATCGCTTGGTTCCTGCTGATTGGATGATCGGAGACTAGGGCCTGGCTGCCATGCGCTCTTGTCGGCTAGGCCGGTTTTTTGGACGTTTGACCGCTCGCATCTGTCCGGGCGACGAGAAGGAAGGCGGCAACCAGACCGAGATGCTCGAAGAAGGCATTGGTCGCGCCCGTGCGTGCCGGACCCTGCGGCATCGTCCAGAACTGCAGGGCGATGAAGGTCGCCGCGAGCGTGAAGGCAGCGAGCGCCAAGGCTCCGACGCGGCGATGAAAGCCGGTAATGACCATGGCGGATGCCGCGAGCTCGAAGCCAATCACGCCGGCTGCGAAGAGGGGTGCCGGCAGGAGGCCGAAATGGGTCATTTCCTGAATGGCGCCCCCGAAATCGAAGAGCTTCGTCAGGGCACCCTGGATATAAGCCGAGCAAAGCGCGCTCAGCATCAGGACCTTTGCCGTCGATCCGTTCAGCGCATTGCGGCGCGTCGGCGGAGAGGTCTGTTCAAAACGTGTGATCGTTGTCATCGTCTTCTCTCCTAAACAGCCCAGCAGGAGCAGCCGAGCGCACCGAAAAAGCCCTTGAGATCGCTGATGGGCAGGCTGGAGGTCCACGCGCCCGCATGATCGTGACCATGCACGCCGCAGTCATTGGCGCAGCCGCAGGACGCAATCGCGTGGCGGCGCAGTGAGTTTTTGCCAGCCCCTTGCGGCTCGCCCCAGGCGGCATAACCACCGAAGGTTCTGACCGGCGACCAGTCGGGCATGGCCGGAGGAAGCGGCGGCGCATCAACGCCGCTGAAGTCACCGGCGCCGTAGACGACCTTGCCGCCGACGATGGTGAGGTCGGAGGTGAGGAAGGAGATCTCGTCCTCCGGGCAGGAGAAGTAGTCCTTGCTCGGCACGATCAAGTCGGCGAACTGGCCGGCTTCGATGCGCCCTTTGCGACCCTCGTCATTGCTGAACCACTGGACCTTTTCGGTCCACATGCGGAGCGCCGTCTCGCGGTCCAGGCAGTTCTGCCGCGGATAAAGGCTCATGCCGCCAACGGTCTTGCCGGTGATCATCCAGGCGAGCGAGACCCAAGGGTTGTAGGAGGCAACACGGGTCGCGTCGGTGCCCGCCGAAACATGGACGCCGCGATCGAGCATCTTGGCAATCGGCGGCGTTGCTTCGGCGGCACCATGGCCGTATCGCTCGACGAAATACTCGCCCTGATAGGCCATGCGGTGCTGAACCGCGACCCCACCGCCAAGAGCCGCCACGCGATCGATCGAACGCTCGGAAATTGTTTCCGCATGGTCGAAGAACCAGTTTATGCCATCAAGTGGCGTATCGCGGTTCACCTTCTCGAAGACGTCGAGCGCCCGCGAGATGGTCTCGTCATAGGTCGCGTGCATGCGCCACGGCCAGCGGTTCTGGGCAAGGACCCGGACCACCTCTTCGAGATCGCCTTCCATCTCCGGCGGCATGTCAGGGCGTGGCTGCCGAAAATCCTCGAAATCGGCGGCGGAGAAGACCAGCATTTCGCCGGCACCGTTGTGGCGGAAGTAGTCGGTGCCCTGCTTGTAGGCGACCGAGGAGGTCCAGCGGAGAAAGTCCTCCTTCTCCTCCTTCGGCTTCTGGGTGAAGAGGTTGTAGGCGAGCCGGACCGTCAGCAGGTCCTCGTCCGCCAGCTTTTGGATGACGGCATAGTCATCCGGATAATTCTGGAAACCACCGCCGGCATCGATGACGGCCGTCACGCCCAGCCGGTTGAGCTCGCGCATGAAATGGCGCGTCGAATTGACCTGATAGTCGAAGGGAAGCTTCGGTCCCTTGGCGAGTGTTGCATAGAGAATGCCGGCATTGGGTTTGGCGAGCAGCAGCCCGGTCGGATTGCCGGCGGCGTCGCGCGTGATCTCGCCACCCGGCGGATCCTTCGTGTCCTTGGTGAAGCCGACAGCGCGGACGGCGGCGGCATTCAGCAGCGCGCGATCATAGAGGTGTAGCAGGAAGACGGGCGTGTCCGGCGCGATCGCATTGATCTCCTCGATCGTCGGCAGCCGCTTCTCGACGAACTGATGTTCGGTGAAACCGCCGATCACTCGCACCCATTGGGGTGCCGGTGTGACTGCCACCTGCCGTCGCAGCATGTCCATGGCATCGGCAAGCGAACGGATGCCATCCCAGCGCAGTTCCATGTTGAAGTTCAGCCCGCCGCGGACGACATGGGTGTGGTTGTCGTTGAGGCCGGGCAGCACCCGTTTTCCGCGCAAGTCGACGGTCTTGGTCTGCGGACCGGCATGTTTCATGATCTCGGCATCGCTGCCGACAGCGAGAAACTTGCCGTCCTTGATTGCAATCGCCGTCGCCGACGGGTTGGAGCGGTTAAGCGTGGTCACGAGTCCGTGGTAGAGGATGAGGTCGGCATCCATCACAGTGTTCCTTCTGAATTGAGAGGCATCGCTACGCGGGGCGAGGAGCTCAGCCCGCCCGGTCCTGCGGCCTGCGGGTCTCGCTGAGGTCGGTCGTCGTCCGCGTTTCACTGTGCTTCGGGAGCGATGTCGTGATCGGCTGCCGAACGAGAGCGCCCTTGGCGAGCGGCACGATCTGTTCGCCGATCAGAATCCCGAGCAATCCGACCAGCGCGATGACCGGCGGTGCAGGGGAACGCACGTTGAGGACGCCGTAGATCATGCCGACGAGCAGCCCTGCTGCGAGTGATATGAGATAGAGTTTCATCACCGTTTCCTTTCGGCGTGAGATCGAATGCATGCGGTGGAACTGCGAACGTGTCGTCCACCTAAGCCTGGCGCGGGAGGGGAGGCCGCGCCAGGCTTAGGCGGTCGTTCCGGTTGGGAGGCGGGACGCGGAACGACCGGCGGGGACGGGGTCAGTGGCCTTCGGCGGCGTTGAACATCGTCTTGGCGTAGGTGACGCCGAGGCCGTAGGCGCCGCCGAGCTTCTTCGCGATGCCGGTGGTGGCCTCATAGGTCTCACCACGCGCCCAGTCGCGCTGCAGTTCGAGCAGATACTGAAGCGATGTCATCGGCTGGGCGCCAGCCTGCACCATGCGATCCATGGCGCGGTCATGCGCTTCCGTGCTCACATCGCCGCAGGCATCAGCGATCACATAGACCTCGAAGCCCTGGTCGAGCGCTGACAGGGCCGGGCCGACGATGCAGACACTCGTCCACAGGCCGCAGAGCACGATGCGCTTCTTGGCGATGCGGTTGACGTCGGCGATCACGGCCACGTCTTCCCAGGTGTTCATCGAGGTGCGGTCGAGCATCTCCTGACCAGGGAAGGTGGTGGTGATCTCGTCGAACATCGGGCCAGAGAAGCTCTTCTCGGCAACGGTGGTCAGGATGGTCGAGACGTTGAAGGTCTTCGCGGCATTGGCAACAAGCGCTGCATTGGTGCGCAGGTTGACGGCATCGATGCTCTTTGTGGCAAAGGCCATCTGGGACTGAAAGTCGATCATGATCAGCGTGTGATCGGCGGCGTTCAGAAGGCGGGCGCCGGGGGCGGCTTTGGCTTGAATGGTCATTTTTCGTTTCCTCGGTGCTTGGGAGAAGCAGTGACGAGGAGAGAATGCCTTGGGGCGCCATCCATCTCTTGTCGGTTACTCAGCCGTTTTGGACGTTTCGATGATCTTGGTGAGCGACCGGAGCCGTGAGGGCTTGCTGCATCAATCAGGGAAGAGACCACAAGCCCGCATCTAACAAAAACTACCGGTTTCTGATCGAATTGGAGGGTCGTATTAGAGTTTGTGCCATGGACAAAATGCGGGGTCCAACTGCTACTCTGGCGCGAGTAATGTTACGTCTGTTCGGAGACTACGGTGCCCTCAACCGCCGCGACAATGGAAACGCTGGATGAAGCCTGGCTTCGGGCCTGCAGCCGTGTCGCTGTCTGGCAGTCTTCGTCGGTCAATCTATATCACCTGTCCCATGGTGCCTCCGCTTGGGACGCGCTCACTCTGCCTCGCACCCGGGACGGAGTGCGATCGGCGCAGGCAGATGCGCGCCTGCGTCGCTATGCCAATGCCGATGCTTGGCTCGATACGCCTGTGGCCATTCTGGAGGAGGCCGAACATCGTACCCTAGTGTTCGACACTACGAGCATCGTTCTCAGACTTCAGTCGCCTTCGCCGACCCCTCTGGCCGAATTTCTGCCCCTCGCCCTTTCCATCGTCAGGACGCTCTCGGCCGCCCATGCCGACGGGGCGCCACTCGGATCACTGCATCCGATCGACTTTGCGGTTGATCGTCGTGGCAGCCTCCGGCTGAGGACAATGCCGACGACGGCCTCCGCGCAAACGCTTGGCGTGATCGATGACATCATCTATCGCGCACCCGAGCAATTGAGACCTGTCGCCCCACAATACGACGGTCGAAGCGACCTTTATGCGCTTGGCATGATCCTCTTCAGGCATTTGACTGGCATCTTTCCGCTGGCGGCCAACTCGCCCGTCGAATGGCGCCACGCACATCTTGCGCTTGCACCCATGGACGCAAGCAGCATGTTCTCAGACCTACCGCCGGTGATCGGGCAGATTCTGAAGCGTCTGCTCGCCAAGGAACCCACCGCTCGATACCAGACGGCCCTCGCGCTGGAGGTCGATCTTGCGCGGTGCGAACAGGAATGGCGAGAAAACCGCACCATCAGCGATTTCGAAATCGGTCGTGTTGACACACCCTTTGCGCAGCTCGGAACGTCCGCGCTCTTCGGCCGTGGCGAGGAGGAGCAGATCCTCGCCAACGTACTCGATCGCTTTCTGGATCACGGCAAGCCGTCGATGATCGCGGTGCACGGCCAGCCGGGTGTCGGGAAGTCAAGCCTCATCCAAAGCCTTGGCAAGGCGGCGGCTGAGAAGGCACTATTCCTTCAAGGCAAGAGTGACCAGCATCAGTCTGAACTGCCCTATGCCCCCATCATGCAGGCGGTCAGCACATTCATCGACGAGGCGATGCGTGCCGATCATGTGACACTGGCATCGCTTCGCAAGGCGCTTGCCCGCGAGTTGCAGGGGAGCGCCGCCCTGTTGGTTGACCTCCTGCCTTCAATGGAGATTTTGACCGGACCGCAGTCGACGCGGACAGAAGTGACCGGTCCACTTGTCCAGCTTCGATTGCAGCGGGCGTTGCGTACAGTCCTGTCGGTCGCGGCGGCGACCATCAGACCTTTGGTCCTGTTTCTCGATGACATACAATGGGCGGATGAGGCCACGCGCTCTTTCCTATCAGTCCTAGTCAGCGAGCCTGTTACGGGGCTCCTCCTGATCGTTGCCCGCCGCGACCAGTCCGGAGAGGCGCAAGCGCTGGCGGAACGACTCCTGGTGGATGCGCGCACCTCCATGGCCGAACTGGCCGAGCTTTATCTGCGGCCGCTCTCCCTGCAATCGACCCGCGAGATGCTCGAAACGATCTTTTCGGACGCCCCGGACGGTCTCGCGGATCTGGCCGAGACGTTGCACGAGAAGACAGGTGGAAACCCATTCTACCTGCGAAGGCTGTTGCAGGCTCTGGTGCAGGACGGCGTCGTCTATTTCTCTCCCGGCCAAAGGGCATGGCTTTGCCAAGTTGAAGACGTGGCGCGCTATCCAGCCAGCGAAAACATCATCTCCTTCGTCACCGCTCGTCTCGAAAAGGAGGGGGTGGAAGCGCTTCGGCTTTTGCAGACTATGGCCTGCATGGGCCCCGAAGCGGAAAAGGCCGTTATCGCCAGCGCCCTCAGCCTGTCGGCTGAAGGCCTTGCCCGGCTTGCCGCACCTCTGGCGCGCTCCGGTTTTGTGGTTCTGTCGCCAGCAAAACTGAGTTTCGCCCATGACCGCATCCAGGAGGCGGCCTACTCGCTGCTCGATACGGAAGAGCGGCGCGCTCGCCATCTTCATCTGGTTGATGTGATGATGTCGCTGTCGGACGGCTCAACAAATGCCTCTGTCTTTGCTGTGGCCAATCAGATCGAGCAATGTAAAGACGAACACCTGCCGATTGAAAAGCGGAGGCTTTTCATCGAGGCGCTTTTGGCCGCACTGGCCCACGCTAGGCGCTCGGCGGCGTTTGGCCAAGCAGTCCGCTACGGCGAGACTGCTGTCAGCCTGATCCAGGACGACCTTTGGGGTGAAGACTATGCGCTGGCGTTCCGTGCCCATATTCTCTTGTGTGAGGCGTTGCTGGGCGCAGCCTCGCTGGAAGCCGCAGAGAGCCAGCTCGACGATCTCTTGCAGTATGCGCGATCGGCTCTGGACAGGAGTTCGGTTTTCCGCCTTCGCGCCAACCTGCTCACGCTGAAATCCGACTATGAAGGCTCAATTGACGAAGCGCTGCTGGGGCTGGATGAGCTTGGCGTCAAGCTGGCGCGCGGTGCGTCTGAAGCGGAACAGGATGAGGCCTATCGCGCTATCCGGCGGCGATTGGATGCAAGACGGATTGCCGATCTCGAACACTTGCCTCTCATGGATGATCCGCGCATCAGGGCCGCTATGTCGCTGCTCGCGCCGCTTATCTCGTCGGTATTCACGACGGACGGCCTGCGCTTCCTCCACCTCGCCAAGATGGTGGAGCTCACGCTCGATCATGGGGCAAGCCCAGAATCCACCCATGGCCTTGCCTGGTTCGGTGCCATCATCTCCGACAAATATGATGCCTATGCCGATGGTCTAGACTTCTGCCTCGCAGCGCGGGCGCTTGTCGACAAATACGGCTTCGAGGAACACCGAACGTCTGTTCTGCTGGCTGTGGATCAGATCGCACCCTGGACCCGTTCTCTCCCTTACGCCCTGGAGCGCGTCCGCGAAGCCCTCGACGCCGCCCATGCGGCCGGCGATGTCGGCTGGATGTGTTATGCGCGCAATCACCTGGTTTCTGATCTCATCGCCATGGGGGAGGAGATCCCCAACATCAGGCGCGAGGCAGAAGAGTCGATCGCTGTCACCCGGCGTTTCGGCTATACTGATATCGAGCATATTCTGGCAGCCCAGCTCCGACTGGTGGTCGATCTCGCCGAAGGCCAGGGAGAAAACCGGTCATCGGCAAGCCTGACGCAGAGTGCCCCTGTCGTTTCAGCGACAACCGCATTCTGGGTGGCCTTCTATGATGGCACCTCGCTCTACTATAACGGCGCCTATGCGCAGGCAGTCGAGAAACTCCTTGCCGCCGACGCCCTCAGCATTTTCCTGCTTGCCCATATCGATACCGGTTTCTGTAAGTTCTATCTCGGCCTTGGCCTCGCCGCACTCGAAAAAGACGCGTCGGCGGAGAGCGAGGAGGATACCCGGCTTGGTGACGTGCGCTCCCGCCTTGCGCTTTGGGCAGACCTGAACCCCTTGAATTTCGCCGACAAACTCCTGCTCCTCGATGCCGAGATTGCCCGTAGGAATCGGAATTTCGCCGAGGCTCTTGTTCTTTACGAAAAAGCCGCGGCCTCTGCCCGATCCTCCCGCTTCGAGCATGAGCATGCCTTGGCGCTTGAGCGCGCCGGAGCTTGCTGCCTGGAAATGGGCAATCGGATCGGTGCCAACGCCTATCTTTCATTAGCATCCGAAGCATACGAACGCTGGGGTGCAGGACACAAGGCAAGAAGCCTGAGAACAGCCTTGACCCTGGATGCGACCCGGCGTCCATCCGCGGCGCAAGGTCTGACCTCCGCAGCAGGCGACCTTGATACAGTCCTCGGAACCTCGCTCGCACTGTCGGAGGAGATTGTCCTCGACCGGGTGATCGAAACGCTGATGACCCGGATGCTCGTTCACGCAGGCGCCAATCGCGGCCTGCTGCTGAAGATTGCTGATGGGAAGCTGGAGGCAGAGGCATCCGCCTGGACCGAAGGCGACAGCGTGCGCGTCAGCACCCACGATCCGGACCGATATGGCCTGAGCCCACCCTATTCTGTGATCGATCGCGCCCTTCAGACGCGAACCCCGTTCGTCATTTCCGGGTCGGATTTTGGAGCCTGGGCCGCCGACAAGGTGTCCGCGACGGGGCGTTCGATCCTCTGCGTACCGCTTTTACGCCGCGGCGAACTCACCGGTCTGCTTTGCCTCCAGAACGACTATCTTGAAGGGGTGTTTGCCGCTGATACCGTGGCGCTCCTCAAGATCCTGGCCTCGCAGGCAGCAATATCTCTCGAAAATGCCAGGCTCTATACCAAGCTGCTGCAGGAAAACGAGCTCCGATCGCGGAGCGAACAGGCGCTCGCGGGTGCGCGAGCTGAGCTTGAGAAGAATGCGCGTCTGACCCTGCTCGGCGGTATCGCCGCCTCAGTCACGCATGAACTCGGCCAGCCCCTGTCTGCCATTGCATCGAACGCAGGCGCCGGTCTTCGCTGGCTCAGCCGCGCCGAACCGGACATCGGCGAAACGCTGAGCGTCCTCACCGAAATCGAGACCAGTGTCACGCGCGCCCATGAGATCATCCGCGCTTTGCGCGCCCTCTCGAAGCAGGCTCCGAAGGTCGAGGAGATCGTAGACGTCAACGAGGTCATTCTTGAGGTGTTGCGCATCGCACGATCCGAGGTTGATCGCCATGGCACGGAAATCCGTCTCGATCTGTCTGCTGCCAGAGCCATAGTGCTGGGCGACGCCACTCAGCTAAAGCAGGTGATCTTGAATCTCGTGCACAACGGGATGGAAGCGATGAACGATCTGCCTACGCATAGGCGCCAGATCGAGATCGGCTCGGAGCGGACCGAGACCGAGATTATGGTGACCGTGCGAGACTTCGGCAGCGGCATCCCCCCGGAGATCGCATCACAGATCTTCGAGCCCATGTTCACGACGAAAACCACGGGCATGGGCATGGGACTTGCGATCTGCAAGTCAATTATCGAAGCCCATCACGGCGTCCTGACCGCTGTTGCCGAGCCCAGCGGAACCAGTTTCAGCTTTGTCATTCCGTTGAGCTCGGGCCTAGACGCGTAGACTGGCATCAGACGCGGACCTATCCTCCCGTTCCCGGGGGCTGCGGCTTAGATTTCTCCCGCTGTCGTCCATGGTGTTCGACACCCTAGACGCTATCCGTGTCGGTCAGGACCAGACCTGGTTCCTGACCATCTCTGCCATGGGATCGCCGTCATCCGGGTAAGAGGCCAGTAGTCTGCGTCCGGCTTCGATGGCCACGGTGTTGAGCCTGTCGGATGCCTTCCGCTCCAAAACTCTGAGAACATTGCGAATTGCCAACGCAGAGGCGCCCAGCTCCTCCGCGCAATCATGGCTCTCTTGAAAGGCGATGGCCGCGCTCGTCTGTCCTTCCGGGCTATGATCATGCCAGAGAAGACTGCAACGGATGGAGTGCAGTTCCGGCATCCACCATCGGCTGTTGCTTGCCCTGCAGAAGGAGATCGACTGATCGATGACGTCTAGCGCCTCGTTGTTTCGGCCGAGTTCACCGAGCATCTGTGCACGAATGCCATCGATCCAGGGGATCAGCATCCGGAACTTGTTCCGGTCCATCTTGTCACGCAGGGCCGTGAGCGCCGGGTAATTTGGGTTTCCACTCAATGCATTGATAACGTGGAGCGCGGCCTCGCTGGATACGTCCCTGATTGTCATCGACTGTTGGTGCACGGCCTTTCGCAGTTTCTCGCAGGCGTGGCGCGCCCTGTCATAGTCCCGCAGCGAGCAATAGAGGGGAATGATGACCTCGTTCAATGCCCAGCAGTGATACAATCCATGTTCCGGCTCTTCCAAGGGACCGCGGATCGCCTCGTAGTGGTCCAGTGCCGTGGTCACCTTTCCGCGCAGCCATTGTGCCTTGATCAGAAAAACGCGCGACAGAAGTCCGGGATCTGTGCCAATCCGCATGAAGCGGCCAAGCGAAATGAGCGCCTGGCGCTTCACGACATCCTCCAGCTCCCTTTCGGCGCGCAACTGATTGCCCCGCATCTGCAAGGCCATGGCGTTGTAGTTGTCGGCGATCAGATCATCATCGTCCTGAAGATCGCTTTTGCTCGATGGCCTCAACGTCTCGGCACAAACGTCCGCCAGATCTGGCTCTGACCGGTAGATATGAAGCCAGTAGAGGCCTGAATAGGCCAGGATTGCTGTGGGACTTAACCGGGAATCCTGTGTTTTCTGGATCGCAACTTCCATGGCGGCTTTCGACGCCTCCACCGGGCCGTTCGTTGCTAGCAACGCTGCTCCATAGAATGCGTTCAGAGCAGCCCACAATGCCTCGCTCTGCTCGACACGTCCTTGATAGGTCAGGGCCCGCGCGGCGACCGTCTCGCAGTCCCTGAGCAGCGAGAGTTGCATGTAAAGCGGCGCGGCTTCCGCAGCCAGTCGCACCGCCAGTGCGGGGCTTTCCGCCATTTCGAATTGCCAGTCAAGGCAGGCCGAAAGGTTGGTCAGATTTGGGCACGCCGACCCAAACCAGTTTACCGCCTTTTCCTTGTCGCCCTCGAGCAAGCCTTGCCCTTGAATCTCCCTGATGAAGAATTCGCCCAGTTTGGCCTGGACCTGATGCCACTCACCGGCTTTGATCATTTGATCAATGCAGAAGGCGCGTGTCGTATCGAGGAGCCGGAAAGACGCCTTTCCGTCCCGATCTTCCTTGACGATCAGATTTTTACCCACGAGCACGGCGATCGCCTGGATAACGTCGCGTTCAGGCAGGTCTTCGCTGGAGATCACCCGCAGGCATGCCTCCACGCTGGCGGCACCCAGAAAGACCGACATCTCGAGCAGAACACGCCTTTGGCTGCCGGTCAGCAAGTCAAAGCTCCAGCCGATCATCTTGCTCAACGTGCGGTGACGCTCGGGCCAGTCGGTCGGCATAAGATCCATCATCTCGAAGTTTTCACGCAAAAGCGCGTCGAGATCGTGAACGCCGAAAATGGAAAGATGAGCGCAGGCAATCTCGATCGCCAACGGGATTCCGTCGAGCCGCCTGCAGATCTCGGCGGCGCTGGCCAACAGCTTTTCATTGGGCACTAGGCCATGCAGATGCGCGGCCCCGCGATCGAAGAAAAGCGCAAGCGCGCTGTAAGCAACGATGTCGTCTGCTTTGAGCGCCAGACCCGGAGGAGGCACGGTCAGTGCGTCGAGACGAACGATATGTTCATCGCGCACGTTGACCGGCTGTCGCGACGTCGTGATGACAGTGAGATTTTCGAGGTCGCAAAGCTCGTCTTGGTCGAAGGCCGACAATACGTCGGTACATCGGTCGACGCAGTCGAAGAATACGAAGCCTCTGGAGGATCTCAAGACCTCGCGGACCAGGTCCACAGGCGCTTGGAGCGTGCCAGACACCGGTAGTTGCGCGGCAAGACTGGCCCAAATGTCAGCATTTTG
Source organism: Rhizobium sp. AAP43 (assembly GCF_001296045.1). Lineage (GTDB taxonomy): Bacteria > Pseudomonadota > Alphaproteobacteria > Rhizobiales > Rhizobiaceae > Allorhizobium. The sequence continues at coordinate 29,228 of NZ_LJHS01000020.1, forward strand.
GCGGACAGTCGATGCATCGATCCAGAAGACCGTCGCTTCCGGGCGCAGGGTTTCGAGAACTGCAAGGGCCAGTGTGGTCTTCCCAAAGCCACCGGGGGCGAGGATTGTCACAAACCGATGGCGACGCGCAGCATTGACGGTGGCTTCCAGATCGTGCTGGCGGCCGATGAGCGTTTTCGGTCTGGTACGATTTGCCTGGTCCAGTGCATCGTCCTTGATGGAGTAACGTGATGCGATTGCACCCGTCTCCGGAAGGAAATCCACTTTCTCCGTAAACACATAGCCGACGCGCGAAACGTTCCTGATAAAGGGGCGGGAGTCTGCTTCAGGGGACAGATGTTTCCTCAGAACATTGATCTGAAATCGCAAAGCACTGTCTGTGATATTGGGGGCACCCCAAACCTTGTCTACAATCATGGCGCGGGGCACGGTCTGGCCGGCCATCTCGAGCAAGACCTGCAATATGTCAGTGGCGCGCCCGCCCAGCGGTAGCTGCTTGCCTCGCAGGCTCAGATTCCGCGTCCGAGTATCGAAGGCGAAATCACCGAACAGAAACACGCCCTTCTCATGCGCTTGCAAAGGATCAAGCTCTGCCATTGATTGGTCCCATGGTTTCCTCTGGCAATTTTGATTGAGATATTGAACCGGGCAATTGCCAGCCGCCGCCACTGATCCTTGGCACCCCCTATGCAAAGCGGCTAAGCCTGCGCTGAGGCGGACAACGGATCATAGGTGGAGCGGTAACGCGCTCAGAACAGATAGTCTGTCCAAATGCGGCGTGTCAAATCGACCGGAAAGGCGCCGCAGAGCAGCACCGATAGGGGGGCTCAGGCACTGAAAGGTAAATGCACAATCCACACCTAGACGCATGAGAAGCAGCCACATCGCGCCATAATGCGGGAATTTGGCGTATTTCCAGCTGCGAGACACGATCACGCACGACGGGAAAAACTCGGAAATCAACACTTTGGGGAGGGTAAAGATTGGCTGGGGAACCTGGATTCGAACCAAGATTAACGGAGTCAGAGTCCGTCGTTCTACCGTTGAACTATTCCCCACCAGGGTATCGCTGCCGCGATCGGTGAGCGGGCTTATAGCCAAAAGCTTTGAGATTGCAAAGGCCGATTTTTAAAAAAATGTCGGAATGTGTTTCGCCTAAGTGAAATACCGGCTTCGCTTAGGCCGTGGGCGGAGGCTAAAGCCTGCGAGGCGGATCGGCGGCTATTGGTAGTCCTTGGAAAAACCGTTTGGCGCAAAGGGCTTGCGCTGGTATGCTGGCGCCAACGAAACGATTGATGACACCAGCGGCATGCGGCGAAAGCGGCGCCTTGCGCGGTGCAATGGAAGACTTCAGTGACAGACCCCAATCGCGGCGGACAGCCGAATAGCGAGGGGACGTCGACGGGCAAGCGCAAGGGCGGGGGATCTCGCCGGCGCGGCAAGAGCAGGAAGACGGGGCCGATCGCAAACGGTCCTGAGGCTTCTGCTTCGGCAGGATCGGCGGGAACGCCGGTCTCCGAACGACGTTCCGAATCAGTCTTTGCGGATGGCCCTGTCCGCAAGCGAAAGCGTCGTCGACGCGGCAAAGGCCCTTCGGGAGCCGATCTTGCTTCGTCATCGACCGACGGTGGCGCGCGGCAGACCTCTTCCCAAATCCTATCCGGTGGTTCCGGTGCGCCAAAGGGCGAACTGCCTGGCGGATCGGACAACCGTGCTCGCTCGGCCTCAGCCCCTGCCGGCGATCATGCCGCCGCAGGCAGCCATGGCGCTCATGCGGTGGCGACGCGGTCGGCAATATCGGTAGAGCCCGATGCCCGGTCGCCGAAGAAGCGCCGGCGCAATCGCAATCGGAAGCCCGCCCTTAAAGCCGGTCATGTCCGGCCGCTTGCCGGTTCGGAGCCGCCGTCTGCCGCGTCTGCCAAGGCGCGCAAGCCGGAGCCGCCGGCCGTGCCGCCGCGCCATCAGGTCGCCGCGCCCGGCCGGTCTGACAGACCGTCGGCGCCGGATCGTTTGCGGTTTGCAGGAGAGGGCAGCCATGACGATCTTTACGCGGCACTCGACCTTGGCACCAACAATTGCCGGCTGCTGATTGCGCAGCCAACCCGGCCCGGCCAGTTTCGCGTCGTCGACGCTTTCTCGCGCATCGTGAGGCTGGGCGAGGGCCTGGGGGCAACAGGGCAATTGTCGCAGGACGCGATGGACCGCGCGGTCGACGCCTTGCGCATCTGCGCTTCCAAGCTCTCCGGTCGTGAAATTCGCCGCATGCGCCTGATCGCCACCGAAGCCTGCCGCGCGGCAGAGAATGGGGAAAGCTTCCTCGAACGGGTCACCAACGAGACGGGCCTCGAACTCGAGATCATCAACCGCGAGACCGAAGCGCGGCTCGCTGTCTCTGGCTGCTCCTCGCTGGTCGGTCGCGAAGCCCGCTCCGTCGTGCTCTTCGATATCGGCGGCGGCTCCTCCGAGATCGCGGTGATCCGGATCGCTGACAACAGGTCAAGCCGGCTTGCCAACCACATCACCCATTGGACATCGCTGCCCGTTGGTGTCGTGACGCTCTCCGAGCGCCATGGCGGCCGCGACGTGACGCCGGATATCTTCGAAGCCATGACCCAGGAAGTCGAAGGCATGCTTGCCCGCTTCGATTGCCCGGATCTACCGCGCGGGCCAGATGGATATCCGGAGGATTTCCATCTGATCGGCACTTCGGGCACGGTAACGACATTGGCCGGCGTGCATCTCGATCTGCCGCGCTATGACCGCCGCAAGGTCGATGGCGTCTGGCTGTCCGATGCCGAGGTCACGGCGATGCAGGCCAAGCTATTGTCCTGGGATTATGCCGGACGCGCCGCCAACCCGTGCATCGGGCCGGACCGCGCCGACCTTGTGCTGGCCGGCTGCGCCATTCTTGAGGCGATCCGCCGGCGTTGGCCGTCGAGCCGGATGCGGGTCGCGGATCGCGGCCTGCGCGAAGGCCTTTTGACAGATATGATGGCGGATGACGGCGTCTGGCGCCGCGGCCGGACCCGCCGACCTAACACCCATAGGGAGCGCTGACCATGGCAAAGCCACCCATCGGCGGGAACAGAACCGGCCGCAAACTCGGCCAGAAGGTCAAGAAGGGCAAGCTGAAGGCGTCGTCCAGACGTTGGCTCGAGCGCCACATCAACGACCCCTATGTGCAGCGCGCAAAGCTCGAGGGTTACCGCGCCCGCGCGGCCTTCAAGTTGCTGGAGATCGACGAGAAGCACCAGATCCTGAAAGGTGCCCATCGTGTCATCGATCTGGGGGCGGCGCCGGGCAGTTGGTCGCAGATCGCCGCCAAGGTCACCGATTCGACCGATGACGACATCCGTGTCGCCGCAATCGACTTTCTCGAAATGGCGCAGTTGCCGGGTGTGAAGATCCTGCAACTCGACTTTCTGGATCCGGACGCCCCGCGCCAGCTGATCGAAGCCGTTGGCGGCACACCCAATCTCGTCCTGTCTGACATGGCGGCGCCGACGACGGGCCACCAGAAGACTGACCATCTGCGCACCATGCATCTATGCGAGGTTGCGGCCCACTTCGCCGTCGAAGTTCTGGCAGAAGGCGGCCATTTCCTGGCGAAGACCTTCCAGGGCGGTACGGAAAAAGATCTCTTGAACATGCTGAAGCTGAACTTCCGTCAGGTCCTGCATATCAAGCCGGCCTCATCGCGCCAGGAATCGGTCGAGATGTTCCTGCTGGCCAAGGGCTTCAAGGGTCGCAAGGGAGGCGTGATCACGGCTGCGGTCGATGAGGACGGTTTCGCTCGTGATCCGCGTGAGGACATTCCGGCCGAAGAAGACCAGGACTGAGGCGCAGACAGCGGTGCTCACCTACATTACCATCGGCATCAACGATCTGAGGCGCGCCATCGGCTTCTACGACGCAGTTCTGTCGACGCTCGGCGTCGAGCGCCGCGTCACGGTCGAAAGCGAAGCAGGTTATGGACTGCCGCAGGATGAGCGCTGCCGTTTCTGGATCACACATCCCTTCGATGGCAAGCCCGCGACGGTCGGCAATGGTTCGATGCCGGCTTTCGAGGCTCGGTCCCGGGCTGCCGTCGATGCGTTTTACAGGGCAGCGATTGCAAATGGCGGCACGGATGAGGGCGCACCGGGTCTGCGTCCCTTTCATCCCAATTTCTATGCCTGCTATGTCCGCGATCCCGACGGCAACAAACTGTCGGCGCTGTGCGAAAAGCCCCAATAACCCATCATCGGCTTACTTGACGCTGATTGTGTCGTCTTCAGCTTGCCCGTGGCGATAGCCGGAGACGGCGGATCCGACATCGCGCGCTAGGCCGAAGAACGGGATGACGGCGAAGATCGAGAGAGCGGCAACCATGGCGAAGGCAAGGTGGAAGTCACCGAGCGACAGTGTGCCGCCGGTGATCTTGGCGCTGACCTCCAGGATAGCGCCGGCCACAGCCACGCCAAGCGCCAGGCTCACCTGCTGAAGGACGGAAGTGAGCGCAGTTGCCTGCGAGGCCTGGCCGTCCTCGATCTCGGAATATCCCAAAGTATTCACACCTGTGAAGAAGAAGGAGCGGCAGAAGCCGCCTAGCAGCAGGATTCCCATGATCAGAAGGATCGGGGTTGCCGGCGTGAACAGCGCATTGGCACCCGTCGTCAGGGCACCGATAATGCCGGCTGTGATCAGGACGGTGCGAAATCCGAGAGCGGCGAAGGCGCGCCTGACAATGAATTTGGTGGAAATCGCCCCGATTGCGGCCACGAACGTGACCATGCCGGATTGGAAGGCGCTCATGCCGAAGCCGAGCTGCAACATCAGTGGCAGCAGGAAGGGCGTGGCGCCGGCGGCAATGCGAAACAGCGTGCCGCCGATGATCGAGGCGCGAAAGCTTCTGTTGGTAAAGAGCGACAGGTTAAGCAGCGGCGCCGGATGCCGGCGGGCATGGATGACGTAGAGGACAAGGCATAAAATGCCGGCCACCGTCGCTCCGGCCCCCACGGCCACCGGCAGGGCCGGAAGGCTCATGACTGACAAGCCGAAGACCAGACCGGATGCCGCACCGGCACTCAAGGTAAAGCCGCGCCAGTCGATGCGACCGGTCTTTATCGGGGCAATCTCCGGCAGGTAGAGGCCGGAAATCCACAGGCCCAGCAGCCCGATCGGCAGGTTGATCAGGAAGATCCAGTGCCAGCTGAAGAAGGTGGTTATGAAGCCCCCGATCGGCGGCCCGGTGATCGGGCCGAGCAGGCCCGGAATGGTCAGAAGCGCCATGGCCGAGACCAGTTCGCTTTTCTTCGTGGTTCTCAGCAGGACCAGGCGCCCGACAGGCGTCATCATCGCGCCGCCCATGCCCTGCAGGAAGCGTGCGGCGATGAAGGCGAGGAGCGATCCGGACATTGCACAGAACAGTGAGCCGAGCATGAAGATGACAATCGCTGCGCGGAACACGCGCTTGGCTCCATAACGATCTGCCATCCAGCCACTGATCGGAATGAAGATTGCAAGCGCCACCATATAGGCGGTGAGCGCAAGTTTGAGCGTGATCGGCCCAACCCCAAGGTCGGTGGCAATCGTCGGCAGCGCCGTGGCAATCACGGTCGAATCCATCTGTTCCATGAACAGCGCGACGGCGAGTATGAGCGGGGTAATACGGTTCATCGGTCTTCCGGCGGGGCGCGAGGGACCCGACACACTGATGGTGCGTCCGCCGCGGATGCCGAACTCGATATGGAGAATGGCGGAAAAGGCAAGCCTCGGTTGCGATTTGAGCCCGTTGGTGGCGTGGATACACGCTTCACGTTGGCGTGAGCCCGCTTTCCCCGCTTAGCTGCAAACCTATGTTTCGCCTCGGCCCGACGAAACGGGGATGCGACTTTCACTGAGGAGATTGCGATGTTATCGATGAACCGAAGAATGCTTTTGGGCGGTGCGGGTGTAGCACTTGCCACGCCGATGATCATGACCAGAGCCGCCTCCGCCCAAACGGCGTCCGCCCAAACCTCGTCCGCCCAAACCTCGATGAGCATTAACCACGCCATGCCACCCGAAACCCATCGCTTCAATGTCGGAAAGTTCGAAGTTCTGGTGGTCAAGGATGGTTCGCGTGCCTCCGGTGCGCCGCAGGAAACCTTCGGCACCAATCAGTCGCCGGAAACGGTCGGTGCACTGCTCGAGGCGAATTTCCTGCCGCCGGACAACTTCGTCAACAGCTTCGCCCCGGTACTGGTCAACACCGGCACGGATGTCATCCTCTTTGATACAGGCATGGGGGAGGGCGGTCGCGCCAATGGCCTTGGTCGTTTGGTCGAGGGTCTCACGGCAGCCGGTTACAAGCGCGAGGATGTCACCGTCGTTGTTCTCACCCATATGCATGGCGACCACATTGGTGGCCTGATGGAAGGTGGCCAGCCGGCTTTCCCGAATGCACGTTATGTGACGGGCCAGGCCGAATATGATTTCTGGGTCGATCCGGCCCGCGTTGGAACACCGGCCGAGAACGGCCAGAAGGGCGTCATCGCCAACGTCAAGCCGCTTGCGGACAAGACAACCTTCATCGGAGACGGTGGGGAAGTCGTCTCGGGCGTGACCGGCATGGCGGCCTTCGGCCATTCGCCCGGCCACATGATCTATCGCCTGGAATCGGAAGGCCGCCAGCTGGTGCTGACGGCGGATACGGCCAATCACTTCGTGCTGTCGCTGCAGCGCCCCGATTGGGAAGTTCGCTTTGACATGGACAAGGCGGCGGCCGCTGCAAGCCGGAAGAAGGTGTTCGACATGCTGGCGACGGACAAGCTCGCCTTCCTGGGCTATCACATGCCGTTCCCGGCGGTTGGTTTCGTCGAGAAGATCGACCAGGGCTATCGGTTCGTTCCGAAGGCCTATCAGTTCGATCTCTAAGACGTCTAAGGCATCGACGTTGTGGGCTGTCCTTTGGGCAGCCCACAGCTTTTGGTCTTAGCCGCGCGTGGCGATTTCGACAGACGCACTGTCGAGAAATGTGTGCATCTGCGAGTTTAGTTCTGCCTCGGAGACATCCATACCGGCGGCCGAAAAATCCTGGCGCAGAAGGTCAAGCAAACGGTGCGGCTCGACCACCTGCTGCATTGCGATGTTATGCGCATAGGCCTCGACATCGTCGACGCCCATTTTGTAGCCGGCCCATCGCCCGATCATCTTGCCGCAAAGTACCTTCGTTCGAAATTCGAGTTCTGCCTGTCGGGCGAACTGCGTCTCAAGCGCATTGGCGCGTTTTCTCAATGGTGTCATCTTTGCCCCCGTTGTTGATTGGCTCCCCGTCCCGAAGAAGCGAGGGTGGTTGTAACGAAGGAGATTTCAGACTTCGTGCAAGAACATCCTAAAATTCTAATGGAGGCGTGTTTTCTGTGCAGTGCGGCATGGCGCCGTTTAGAGCCGCGTTTTGCTATTCCCTTCCTGTCATGAACGTGTTACCAGCCCTCGCCAACTTCCAAGCATTTCATGCAGGAGCCACCGGACGGGAAATTCCGTTTTCGGGAGGATTCTGCCTATTCAAACGAAGGATTTGGCAATGGCACGCATCGTAATGTCGGCAACCGGCGCAGAAGCGCTTACCTTTGACGACGTCCTCCTGCAGCCGGGGCATTCGGAAGTGATGCCGGGGCAGACGAATATCGCCACCCGCATCGCTCGCGACATCGAACTCTCCCTGCCGATCCTGTCGTCCGCCATGGATACGGTGACTGAAAGCCGGTTGGCCATCGCCATGGCCCAGTCCGGCGGCATGGGCGTTATCCACCGCAACCTGACGCCGATCGAGCAGGCCGAAGAAGTTCGCCAGGTCAAGAAGTTCGAAAGCGGCATGGTCGTCAACCCGGTGACTATTGGCCCGGATGCGACGCTTGCCGAAGCCAAGGCGCTGATGAAGGCCCACGGCATTTCCGGTATCCCGGTTGTTGAAAACGGCGGTCGCCCGGGTCGCCTCGTCGGCATCCTCACCAATCGCGACGTCCGTTTCGCTTCTGACCCGAACCAGAAGATCTACGAGCTGATGACACGTGAAAACCTGATCACGGTCAAGGACGGCGTCGACCAGCAGGAAGCCAAGCGCCTCCTCCACACGCACCGCATCGAAAAGCTCGTCGTAGTCGACAATGAAGGCCGTTGCGTTGGCCTGATCACCGTCAAGGATATCGAAAAGTCGCAGCTCAACCCGCATGCCGCCAAGGACGCTCAGGGTCGCCTGCGCGTCGCTGCCGCCATCTCGACCGGTGATGATGGCGTCGAGCGCGCCGAGCGCCTGATCGATGCCGGCGTTGACGTCATCGTCGTCGATACCGCGCACGGCCACAGCCAGAAGGTTCTCGATGCCGTCGCGCATGTGAAGAAGATGTCGAATGCGATCCGCATCATCGCCGGCAATGTCGCGACATCCGAGGGAACGCAGGCTCTGATCGATGCCGGCGCAGACTGCATCAAGGTGGGCATCGGCCCGGGCTCGATCTGCACCACCCGCATCGTCGCGGGCGTCGGCGTTCCCCAGCTTGCAGCCGTCATGGCCGCAGTTGAAGCCGCCCAGAAGCACGACATTCCTGTCATCGCCGATGGTGGCCTGAAGTTCTCGGGCGATGTTGCCAAGGCGATTGCTGCCGGTGCTTCCGCCGTCATGGTCGGTTCGTTGCTCGCCGGCACGGATGAAAGCCCAGGTGAAGTTTACCTCTACCAGGGCCGTTCGTTCAAAGCCTATCGCGGCATGGGCTCCGTCGGCGCCATGGCCCGCGGTTCGGCGGATCGCTACTTCCAGGCGGAAGTGCGTGACACGCTGAAGCTCGTGCCGGAGGGCATCGAAGGCCAGGTGCCTTACAAGGGACCAGTCTCGGCCGTGCTGCACCAGCTCGCCGGTGGCCTGAAGGCTGCCATGGGTTATGTCGGCGGCAAGGACATCCGGGACTTCCAGGAAAAGGCGACCTTCGTGCGCATCTCCGGTGCCGGCCTTCGTGAAAGCCATCCGCATGGTGTAACGATCACCCGCGAAAGCCCGAACTATCCGGGCTCGAACTGATCTTTCGATGAAGTGAGAATGCGGCCCGGGAACATATCCTTCCCGGGCCTTTTTCATGACCAGATAGGGAGGAGATTTTTCACATGACCGGGTTTGAAATGTTCTGGCCGCTGCTGGCCCATGCCTTCCTGATTTTTAGCCTGTATGGCTTGCTCGTCGTCAGACGTGCCGCGGTCGTCAAAAGCGGCGAAGTCAAGCGGGAAGCATTCCGCGAAAACCGTGATGAGCCGCAGGCAAGCCGGGTGGTCAACAAGGCGATCGCCAACCAGTTCGAATTGCCGGTGCTCTTTTATGCCGTCTGCGTGCTCCTCTATATCGCCGAGGCTGACAATCTCGCCGCCGTCGTCGGCGCCTGGGCCTTCGTGCTCGCCCGCTATGTGCAGGCCACTATGCAGCTGACCGGCAATCTACCGCTCCGCCGTCTCTCCTTCATGGCGGGCTTCGTTATCCTCTTCCTGCTCTGGATCTGGCTCGGCGCCTGGATGGCGTTCAGCTGACCCATCACGGCGTTTTGTATGGTCACCTGCGTTAAGCGTCCTATCTTCCGGGCATCAGCACCCGCCGGGAGGATATGCCATGGACAAGCCGACAATCACGCAGGCGATGATCGATGCCTATGACGAATACACCCACCTGACTTTGGACCGACGCGGCTTCATGCAGAAGCTCACATCGCTGGCGGGTTCAGGGGCTGCTGCCGCCGTCATCATGCCGATGCTGGCTGCAAACTCTGCCCATGCAACCATCGTGCCCGAGGCCGATGATCGTCTAACGGTGGAAGACGTCACCTATCCCGGTGGTGCCGGCGAGATGAAAGGCTATCTGGCCGTCCCGAAAGATGCGACCGGCAAGCTGCCGGCGGTCATTGTCATCCATGAAAATCGCGGCCTCAATGCGCATATCCGCGATGTCACCCGCCGCATGGCGCTCGAAGGTTTCGTCGCGCTGGCGCCGGATTTCCTGTCGCCAAACGGAGGGACCCCGGCCAATGAAGACGAAGCGCGCAACATGTTCCAGTCGCTCGACATGGTCGCCACCGTCGCCAATGGCGAAGCCACACGCGCCTTTCTCGCCGGTCATGAAAAGACCAATGGCAAGGTCGGCGCCATCGGCTTCTGCTGGGGCGGTGGCATGGTGAACCGCATGGCGGTCGCCTCGCCAGAGCTCGGCGCAGGCGTCGCCTATTATGGTGCCCAGGCACCGGCTGAGGATGTGCCAAAGATCAAGGCACCCCTGATGTTGCATTACGGCGGCCTCGATGAGCGCATCAATGCCGGGATTGACGCCTACAAGGCGGCGCTCGACGCCAATGGCAAGACCTATGAGCTCTTCATCTATGACGGCGTCAACCACGCCTTCAACAATGACACCTCCGCTGCCCGCTACGACAAGGCCGCTGCCGATCTCGCCTGGTCGCGCACGGTCGCCTTCCTGAAGAAGAACCTCGCCTGACGTTCTTCCCTCTGTCCGGGGAGTGACACCGGCGACCCCGAACATGACACTTCGATGAAATGTTTCGCCACTTGATACCGATCAACCGGCAGCCGTGCCCACACTCCTAAGCTCCTTCCATGGACACCGGGTTTTCCGGTCCAGTCGGTTCAACGAGCGTGGGAGAGTGACATGGCATCGATGATGAAGGCCGCCGTCGTGCGGGAATTCGGCAAGCCGCTGACGATCGAGGAATGGGCAATTCCGGAGCCGGGCCCGGGACAGATTCTGGTCAAGTATGAGGCGACGGGCGTCTGCCATACCGATCTCCATGCCGCCAATGGGGACTGGCCGGTCAAGCCCAGCCCGCCTTTCATTCCCGGCCATGAGGGCGTGGGTTACGTGGCAAAGCTTGGCGCCGGCGTCTCCCGCATCAAGGAAGGCGACCGCGTCGGCGTGCCATGGCTGCATACGGCCTGCGGCTGCTGCTCGCCCTGCCGCACCGGCTGGGAAACGCTGTGCGGCAGCCAGCAGAACACCGGTTACTCCGTCAACGGCACCTTTGCGCAATATGGCCTTGCCGATCCCGACTTTGTCGGCCGGCTGCCTGACAATCTGGACTTTGGCCCGGCTGCACCCGTGCTCTGCGCCGGTGTCACCGTCTACAAGGGTCTGAAGGAGGCGGAAGTGAAGCCCGGCGAGTGGGTTGTCATTTCAGGCATTGGCGGTCTCGGTCACATGGCGGTGCAATATGCAAAGGCCATGGGCATGCATGTGGTTGCCGCCGACATTCACGAGGACAAGCTGGCTCTGGCAAAGACCCTGGGTGCCGACGTCATCGTCAATGGTCGCGATGCCGATGCGATCGCGCAGGTGCAGAAGGCCACCGGCGGCGTGCATGGCGCTCTGGTAACGGCGGTGTCGCCGCAGGCCATGGAACAGGCTTACGGTTTCCTGCGCTCCAAGGGCACGATGTCGCTGGTCGGCCTGCCGCCGGGCTTTATCTCGCTGCCGGTCTTCGAAACCGTCCTGAAGCGCATCACGGTGCGCGGCTCGATCGTCGGCACGCGCCAGGATCTCGAGGAAAGCCTGCAGTTTGCCGGTGAGGGCAAGGTCGCCTCGCATTTCAGCTGGGACAAGCTGGAGAATATCAACGACATCTTCCACCGCATGGAAGAAGGCAAGATCGACGGCCGCATCGTGCTCGATCTGGCCGCCTGAACCAGCGCCTCATGGGGCTGAAGGCGGCATCGCAGATGCCGCCTTCTTTTTGTCCGAGGCCGAACCAGTTCCAGCCCGCTGTCTGAACGGGACAGGCTCAATTGGCCGACTGGATGACGGAAACACGCGGTGGCGCGCTGGTGCAGGCGCTGTCCTCGCAGATGCCCGTGATCCAGACCTCGCCATTGCCGATCATCACGCCCTCGGAATTGACGAAAAGGCTGCCGTAATCCTGGTTTGAAACCGCCTCGACGATCGCTTCTGTAAAGACGGAATCATACGCGTCGAGCAGTTCCTGCTCCGAGCCATAGGTCGCCTCTTCGCCATCGATGGTGACGGTCAGCGGATAGTTCACAAGGCTGACGACAATGTCGGACTTGCCTTCCTCAAGCGCCACCTTGAAGGCGTAGAACAGCTCCTTGTAGTCCGGCGCATCGCCGAGCAGCGTTTCGATCTGCTGATCGACGGATGCTTCGTCGGCGCGGCTCGGCCCGGAGGCGATCAGGGTTGTAGACAGCAACACGGCGGCAAAGGGAACGAGGAAACGGGGCATCGGCTTTCCTTGATGAGAAATGAGCTCGCATTTCATAATCTGGAATGAACAAGCGCATCGAATTTCTTTTGGGCGTGATCCGAAAGCAGCGCTGGAAAAGTGAACGCTGCGTGAAGCCGGCCTGCACTGGAAGCAAGGCTTCGGCTCGTCTATCTATTGCGGTGCAGCAAGGATAGGACGGGCCATGGCAGAAAGTTCACGCAATTCCAACCCCGATCGGATCTTCGTCTTTCAAGGAGGCGGCGCGCTTGGGGCCTACCAGGCCGGGACCTTCGAGGCCTTGCATGACCGGGACGTGGAGCCGGACTGGCTGGCCGGAATCTCGATCGGCGCGATCAATGCGGCGATCATCGCCGGCAGCCCCCGCGACAAGCGGATCGCCCATCTCAGGGAATTCTGGCAGTCCATTTCCGCCACGCTCGATTTCGGCTGGCCAGCGGCAAACGACAGCCAGAGACGGCTGCAGAATGATGCAGCAGCTTTGGCCGGCAGCCTCTGGGGCATTCCCGGTTTTTTCTCGCCAAGGCTCTGGACGCCTTACCAGTTGATCGCCAATCCTGAGAGCCGGATCAGTCTCTACGACACCGGGCCGTTGATGAACACCTTGGAGCGTCTGATCGACTTTGATCTCCTCAATGCTTCTGGAACCCGGCTGAGTGTCGGCGCTGTCGATATCCATTCTGGCAACTTTGCCTATTTCGACAACCGCAGCCGCCGCCTGGATGCCCGCCACATCGCGGCATCCGGCGCCCTGCCGCCGGGCTTTCCGCCCGTCGAGATCGATGGGCGGTTCTATTGGGATGGTGGCCTTGTGTCGAACACGCCGCTGCAGCATGTGCTCAATGTCAACGACGCCTCCCGCGATCTCGAGATCTTTCAGGTGGATCTGTTTAACGCGCGAGGAGACATGCCGCGCGATCAGTTCGAGGTCGAGAGCCGGATCAAGGAGATTCGCTATTCCAGCCGTACCCGCATGAACACGGATGATTTCGCCCGCAGGCAGATTGTCCGGCGGGCCGCCAAACGGCTGCTGGAGAAATTGCCGCCCGAATTGTCCGAGGATGAGGATGCGCAGATCCTGCGTTCGATCGGCCATGAATACGACGTCACCATTGTACACCTGATCCATCGCCGCGCCTCGCATGCGACCCATGCCATGGATGCCGAATTCTCCCGCCGGTCGATTGAGGAGCACTGGCAGGCAGGCTATGACGATGCGTGCTACACGCTGGACCACCCGCGCTGGCAAGGACGGGGTCGTCCCAAAAACGGCATACAGATCTTCGATCTTGCGCGCTATCGACAGCCGCATACCGATGCATAGTTGTATTTTGATGAACCTTTTTTGGAATCGTCATGCAATTGCACGTCAGGCCCGTGTCGTTAACGATTTGGCCAGAAGCGAGGCCTAATTCCTGTGCCGAGACAGAGGAGGCCGGCGAATGATGCGTCGGACAACGATCCATGAGTGATAAGGTCGACAAGGGCCGTCTGCAGCAGCGCAAGAAGCCGATGCAGGAGCGCAGCATTCAGCGGCTGGAGTCCATTCTTGAAGCCGCCGTCGGGCTGTTTCTTGAAAAGGGCGTCAACAACGTGACGATGAGCGAGATCGCCCAGCGAGCCCATATTCCGATCGGCTCCCTCTACCAGTTCTTTCCGCAGAAGGCGGCCATCATCAAGGCGCTGCATGACCGCCTGTCGAGCGAGATGGACGGCTTCATCCTCAACATCTTCGCTGATACGCACACGCTGGATGAAGCCGCCGAGCGCGCGGCCAAGTGTCTGCTTGAGATCTTCGACATCATCCGCAAGGCGCCGATCCACATCTCGCTCTGGCAGGCCATCCTCGCAGACAATGATCTCAACCAGCTGTCGGCCGAGTTTCATGAGCGTCTGATCACGGCCTTCTACAAGGATCTGGCGCATCTTGTGCCGGAAGGGCAGTGCGAACGGTTCCGCATTAACCTCAAACTGATGATCATGACGACCAGCGAAGTCATTCGCTTCTCCAGTCATCAGAGCGAAGAGGCGGCAAGCGCCTATCTGGCGCGCTGGCGCCAGATCATCCGCTCGCAGATCTTCAATTTCGATCCCTGATGCTCACCAGCCGGGCATCAAGTTGCCGGCGCGCGCACGCGAAACGTAACGCCCATAGCCCTTTGCGTCACCATCCAGATCATCCTCGACCTGAGCTGGCGTAATGTTGTCGAGGCAGGCGGTAATGTGATCGGTGATCGCATTGACCAGTGAGGTCGACAGGCCCGGTCGCTTCATCAGACCGATCTGCACCGGTGGTAGCGGCGGAAAACCATCGGCGGCCGTGAGCACTTTCATTCCCGTCCTGAGTGCCGATTCCGGCAGCGTTGAAACGGCCATGCCGGCGAGAACGGCGGCGGCGACCACCGTCGACGACCAGCTGGTGAACAGGACCTGGTACTCGCGCCCGTCAGCGTCCAGCGCCGAGCACGCAAGCTGACGCCACTGGCAGTCACGCCGACCAACGGCAAGCGGCACAGGCGCATCGTCCTTCAGCGGATGGTTTGCCGAACCGACCCAGCACAAGGGTTCTGTCCGCACCACGTCCGATTGCCGCAGCAGCGGATTATGCGTGACGAGTGCAATGTCGAGCTCCCCCTTTGCCATCTTCTCGGCCAGGTCCATCGAAGGCTCGCAGACGATATAGAGTTCGACATTCGGATGGGTCTTGGCGAAGCGGCCAATGATTTCCGGCATGTAGCGATCGGCATAATCGTCAGGTGTGCCGATCCGAAGCGTTCCCTCCAGACGGTTATCGTCGAATGCGGCGATCGCTTCCGAATTCAGCCGGATAATCCGCCGCGCATAGTTCAAGAGCTTGTCGCCATCGGCAGTCAGCCGGTTGCCGCGACCATCTTTCACGAAGAGCTGCTTGCCGACGCGCTCTTCCAGCCGGCGCATCTGCATCGAGACGGCCGATTGCGTCTTGAACACGCGGCCGGCCGCCTTGGTGAAGCTGCCAGTGTCGATGATGGCGACGAAGGTTTGCAGTTGATCGATGTCCAGGGGAGCCGACATGGGTTTCGTCCATCAGAAGGGTTGATGATTACCATTAGAAACATTCGTTGGACTGATCAATATCTTTTCGCCAATTTGCCCCTCGCCACCGCCGGACCATAAAGTCCAACAGACCATCCCGCCTCCAATGCACCCGCCGCCCCCGCGGCGGGATGCACCTCCTCGTGCCCGCTGAAAGGACATTTGCCATGCGCACGACCGACCGGATCTTCGACCTCGAGCTTGTTTACCCCGCGCGCCACGTCTCGGCGGCAGATCGCGTGACACGTGTGTCGAACGTCATCCGGACGGTGTTCAAGGCCATCCGAAATCGACTGGCGGTGGATAAACTCGGCGACCTCGATGATCGCCTGCTGGCCGATATCGGCCTGTCGCGCAGTGAGATCAGTCAGGTCCTGCTAAGCCACGGAATCTCCAGTGACCCGTCGCCCATTTTGAAACATTTGGCCCGCGCTCGTGCCGAACAGGCATTGCGCGCCCCACGGTCCTCTTGACCGACGGCATCCCCGCAGGGCGATAGCCAACAGCCCTGCCTTTTGCCCGATTTGGTGTTCTCACCAGATCGGGCATTTTTTTTATCGCTAAATTAACCTTGGCGGGTGCCATATGCGGGGAATAAGCACGCCCTGGTAACAACTTTTCAATGGGCTTCTGGCAGCAGAAGAGACTGTGCTTTCGTGGAATTCTGTCGGAGAACCATCCATGCGGATATCGAAGAAACTGCCGGTCGCTGCAGCCCTGTTCGCCCTTGTTACCTTGAGCGCTTCGGTTGCCATCGGCCTCGTGCAGCAAAGCGCGACGCTCAACGAGCAGGTTTACCAGAAACTCGAAGCGACGGCCGACGGGCGCCGCAACGAGGCCAAGCGCTTCCTGGATGCGATCCGCCTCGATGCCCATGCAATTGCCTCCAACATGATGACCCAGCAGGCCCTGTTCGGCATCACCGGCGCCTGGCCAAAGCTCGGCGACAATCCTGTCGCCGAACTGCACCGTCGTTACATTGCCGACAATCCCAATCCCGTCGGTCAAAAGTTCAAGCTTGATAGCGCCAAGGTCGACAATTACGACCGTGCCCACCGACAGGGCCACACCACCTTTGTCAAACACCTGCAGGCGCTGGGCTACTACGACATCTTCCTGATCGATGCCGACGGCAACGTCGTCTACACCGTGCAGAAGGAAGATGACTTCGGCACGAACCTGCTGACAGGCCCCTACAAGGATACGGGCCTCGGCCAGGTCTACCGCAAGGTCATGCAGAGCGACGATCCGGGGATCTTCGCCAATTCGGAATTCGAGAATTACGCACCATCGCTCGGCGCCCCGGCAGCTTTTGTTGCCGTGCCGATTATCATGAGCGATCGCAAGATTGGCGTGCTCGCCTATCAGTTGCCCAACGACCAGATCAACGCGATCTTCTCCAACACGCGCGGTCTTGGAGAAACGGGTGAGACGCTGCTCGTCGACGTTTCCGGCACGGTGATCAACGACAGCGGCCGCACCCCGGAAGCCGATGGGCTTGTCACAAAGATTGCCTCTCCAATGATTGCAGAGGTCGCAGCCGGCGCGGAGAAGAGCGGCTTGCTCGAAGGCTACCGCGGCATGGAAAGCAACGCTGCCATCGTTCCCCTTCAGTTCGGTGATGTGAAATGGGCCGTCGTCGCCCTGATCGGCGCATCCGAAGTCTCCTCGCAACTCCAGGCGACGGCGCTGAAGTCGATCGGGTTCGGCCTGGTTCTGATCCTTCTCGGTTCGATCGTTGGCCTCATCTTCTCTCGCACGCTGACGCGCCCGATCTCGGATCTGGTTGGCGCCATGCGGGAATTGGCCACAGGAAATACGGATATCGACCTGAAGGGCGTCGACCGCAAGGACGAAATCGGCGACATGGTGCGCTCCGTCGCCGTCTTCCGGCAGGCGGAAATCGACAAGCGCCAGCTCGAAACCGAAGCGACAGCGCGCCGGTCTGCGGGTGAAGCAGAACGCCAGCTGCGGGAGCAGGAGCGGGCCGCAGCCCAGGCCGAGTTGACCGAGGCGATTGATGTTCTGGGTTCTGGTCTCCAGCGTCTGGCCAGTGGGGACCTGACGACCCCGATCCGCAAGCCGCTGACGGGCAATCTCGACCGGCTACGCATCGACTTCAACGCCTCGCTGGAGCGCCTTTCGGCGACAGTGTCGGCCGTGCATGGCAATGTTGCCGAGATCAATCGCAAGAGCGGCGCCGTCGGTGGTGCGACAGCTGATCTGTCGCTGCGCACCGAGCAGCAGGCCGCCGCTCTCGTCGAAACCTCCGCGGCCATCCGCCAGATCATGGAAGCGATCCGGCATTCCTCGGAGCGCGCCGAAAATGCCTCGCGTCTGGCACTCGAAGCCCGCACCAATTCCGACCGTTCCGGCGAGATCGTCGGCGGTGCGGTGGATGCCATGAGCCGTATCGAGCAGGCCTCGAGCGAGATCTCGAAGATCATCAACGTCATTGATGAAATCGCCTTCCAGACCAACTTGCTGGCTTTGAATGCCGGCGTGGAGGCCGCCCGTGCTGGCGAAGCCGGAAAGGGCTTCGCGGTCGTCGCGCAGGAAGTCCGTGAGTTGGCCCAGCGCTCGGCCAATGCGGCAAAGGACATCAAGGCTCTGATCACCAAGTCGGGCCAGGAAGTCTCGGCCGGTGTGGGACTGGTGCGCGAAACGGGTGCCGTACTCTCAGCGATCGCAGGCCAGGTTGTCCAGATCGGCGATCACATCCATTCGATTGCCTCGACTTCCAGACAGCAGTCGACGAGCCTCAACGAGATCAATGACGCTGTGACCCGCATGGAGAATGTGACGCAGCAGAATGCCAACGCCGCCGAACAGACCAATGCGGCCATGACCGGCCTGACACGCGATGCCGAGATGCTCTCCGAGCTCGTTGGGCAGTTCACCGTGGAAAATAATGCGAGCGGCATGCAGAACCGGTTTGCCGACCAGCGCGATACGCCGTTCTCGCGCCCCCTGGGATCGGCTCCGTCTGCGCCATCCACACCAGCATCGGCACCGTCCTCTCTGCTGCGCAAGACGGGCCCGAAGGTCGTGCCCGCCCAGCCCGGCAGCCGCTCGGTCGCCTCGCCGGCACGCTCGCTGATGGACAAGATCTCAATCGGCCTGGGCGCCAAGATGACTCAGGCGAAAGACACGAAGTCCGAAAACGAGTGGGAAGAGTTCTGAGGCCTGAAAGGTTCCTGAAACGGCAAACGGCGCGGTTACCCGCGCCGTTTTGTTTTTGTCTGTAGAAGTGCTCAGGCCTTGGCCTTCGGTCCTTCATCCGCTGCACTGGCGGAACCGTCGCTCTGTGTCGCGGCACGGTAGGTGTCGAAGATCTGCTCCATGCTCTTCTGATAGTTCTTCTGCACTTCAAGCCCGCTGTCGAACAGCGTGTTGATCATCGCCGAGAAACTTTCCTGCGCTTCCTTCTCCGCCGCCTTTGGCGCTTCTGCCTGCGGCTTCGGGGCCTCGGCCGGCTGACCGTTCATCTGGGCGGAATAAGCAGCCGCAATGTCCTGGAAGGCCTTGGTGAAGGGGTTGTCGAGGAAGGGATTGGCAGGCGCCTGCGGCTCCGGCTTGGTCGCCGCGCCACCCATCATCTCCTGGAAGGCCCGGGTAAACGGATTGTCGAACATGGTGGCAGGCTGCGGCTTCGGCTGAAGGCCGGTATTTTCGAGCCATTGCTGCATCATCGCGGCCATCGGGTGTCCGGCAAAGGCATTGGCGCCGGAGAATTGCCCGGTGGTCTGTTTGAACAACCCGCCCATGATTGTATCGGCCATGGCCGGCATCATCTGCTTGAGAATGTCCTGGCCGATCCCAGTCAGCTGAGCTGCCTGTGCCGCGATCGCGCGCGAGACCTCCTTGGAGCCGAAGATCTGCTGCAGCACCTGATTGCCATCGGCGACCCCCTGCGGGGTGAAGGCAGCGCTCATGTCTTCGAAGTAGCGCGCATAATTGGCAGACGACATGGCCTGCAATAGCGTCGAGAAATCGTAAGGATTGGCGGCGTTGCGCTTGAAGCCGGAGGCAAACGCGGGCGTCAGCGCGGCGATGGCCTTGGCTGTCTGCTCCTGGGCCAGGCCGAACTGCCGCGCCATGGCATCCATCGCCTTGCCGTTCTGCGCCTGGAGCATCATGTCGAACAATGGCAGCATGGACTTTTCTCCCCGAATGCGTGCAGCTGAATCAGCACTATAATCGCAAAAAGCCCGGCGCAAACCGGTTTTTGCCGGTTTCATCGCCGAGCCTTTGTATGGGGCAAAAAGCGCTATCGCTTAGTACTGATACTCGTCGAAAGCGGGCTCCACCGAACCGTTCCAGCGGCCGTGATAGAGCATCAGCAGATCGTCGGCGAGCGTGGCACGCTTGGCCAGAACTTCGTCCAGCGGGTTGAGGAAGACGCTCTCGTCATTGCCTTCGGTATTGAGCCGCGCCCGAGCCTGCAGGCCCTGCCGGGAGATCGCCACCACCTCGCGGCAGACATCGAGAAGCGGCCGGCCGGCAACGCTGGCCTTCAGCCCCTGCGACGGCACGCTGTCACGCATGGCAATGACGTCCTCGACGGTCCAGTCGGCGGTCAACGCATCGGCTGCAGCCAGTGCTGCATCGTCGTAAAGAAGCCCGACCCAGAAAGCCGGGAGCGCGCAGATCCGCCGCCAGGGGCCACCATCGGCACCCCGCATTTCGAGGAAGCGCTTGAGGCGCACTTCTGGGAACAGGGTGGAGAGGTGGTTGGTCCAGTCGCCGAGCTGCGGTTCCCAATCGGCAATCTCGCCCTTCAACGCGCCATCCATGAACTGGCGGAAGGTGATGTGGGTACAGTCGTGGTAGCGGCCGTCACGTACGACGAAATACATCGGCGCATCGATCGCCCAACGGACATAGTCACCAAACCCGAAATCCTTCGAGAAGGTAAAGGGCAGGATGCCGGCACGCTGGTTGTCAGTATCGCGCCAGATGTTGCCGCGCCAGGACAGAAGCCCGTTCGGCTTGCCTTCGGTAAACGGCGAGGCAGCGAAGAGGGCGGTGGCCACCGACTGCAGCTTCATCGAGACGCGCATCTTGTTGCGCATATCCGCTTCCGAGGAAAAGTCGAGGTTTACCTGAATTGTGCAGGTCCGGTACATCATGTCGAGGCCCTGGCTGCCGACCTTCGGCATGTAGCGCGCCATGATGTCGTAGCGGGATTTCGGCATGCGCGGCGTCTCGGCCAGCGACCATTTCGGACTGCCGCCCAGGCCGAGGAAGCGGATGCCCATCGGCTCGGCGATCTCCCTGAGAACGGCGAGGTGCTGGTTGGATTCCCGGCAGGTCTCGTGCAGCGTCTCGAGCGGCGCGCCCGAAAGCTCGAACTGGCCGCCGGGCTCGATCGAGATGGCGCCCATGCCGGATTGCTCACCAAGGCCGATGATGTTCTCGCCGTCCATGATCGGCTCCCAGCCGAGCTTGGCCTGCATGCCCTTGAGCAGGGCCGAAATGCTGGCGTCGCCGAAATAGGGCACGGGGCTGTTGTCGGCGCGGAAGAACGCGAACTTCTCGTGCTCGGTGCCGATCCGGAAGGCCTCCTTCGGCTTTGAGCCGGCCGCCAGATAGGCAGCCATGTCATCGAGTGTGCCGAGAGGTGTCTGGTCGGTCGTGTCACGGGCCATGAAATAAACCTTGTTGGGCGTCGCCAATCGGCATGCAGGGCCTCAGCGTGAGGCCCGACTATCGGGTTGATTGGACCGGTTTCATATGCCGTGCAAGTGAAATTCTCTCAAGCACGGCTGGAAAAATCTGAAGCTTCCGTGGCTGTGATCGCAGGGGCTCAGTTCCAGTCGCCGATTGCTGCCTGGACGACGGCAAGTGCTGCGACAGCTGCCGTGTCGGCCCTGAGGATACGGGGCCCCAGTGGTATGGCTGTCACGAAGGCGAGCCCTCGCAGCAACTGGCGTTCTTCCTCGGAAAATCCGCCTTCAGGACCTACCAACAGGGCAAGAGACCGCTCTCTTATGCTCTGTAGGGCAGGGAGCGGATTTTGCGTGGCACTGTCCTCGTCGCAATAGATGATGCGGCGGTCCGCAGGCCAGCGTTCTAGAAGGTCCTTGAGCTTGAGCGGCTCACGCACTTGGGGGATCGCAAGGATGCCGCATTGTTCGGCCGCCTCGACGGCATTGGCCTGAAGGCGCTCAACGCTGCCGATCTTGCCCTGCACATGCTGGGTCATGACCGGTTGCAGCACGCCGGCACCCATTTCCACGGCCTTCTGCACGAGATAGTCCATGCGGCCGACCTTGAGAGGGGCAAAGAGGAAGTGGAGATCGCTGTCGGCCGGTTGCGGCCGGGTCTCTTCGGCGGGGGTAATCAGGATGCGTTTGCGGGTGGGAAAGCGAAGCGTGGCACGCCATTCGCCATCACGGCCGTTGAACACCAGGATTTCGGCGCCATCCTCGAGGCGGAGCACATTGGCGAGATAGTTGAACTGCTCGCTCGTCGCTTCGAATCCCTGCTGGCTGGAAAGATCTGCCTCCACATGAAGCCGCTGCATCCGGTAGTTCGCGCGCATATATGTCCTGTCTCCACTGTCAGGGAACGAGGTGAGACATAACCAAATATAGAACCGCTGCAAGAGCGGCGGACGTTGGAACCGTGATGACCCAGGCAGCCACAATCGTCATGAAATGCGAACGGCGGACGAGGTAGCGGCGACGCAACTCCTCGGGATTGCGCTCGGGCTTCGGTTCCGCCTCAAAGCGCTCCGCCTTTGCTCGCATATATTCCACCCGGCGTTTCGAGTGGCGCGTGTACCATTCGCGGAAGAAGCCGACGCCGAACACGGCTCCCACAGCGATATGGGTCGAACTCACCGGCAGGCCGAGCGCCGATGCCAGGATCACGGTCGTTGCGGTCGAGAGGGATACGCAAAACGCCCGCATCGGGTTGAGCTTGGTGATCTCCTCGCCGACGATGCGGATCAGCCGTGGACCGAACAAAAGGATCCCGACAGAAATGCCGAAAGCCCCGATCAGAAGAACCCAGAGCTGTGGCGTGCCGCTGCCGGTCATGCCGTCCGGGCGCGTGGCTTCAACAATGGCAGTGAGCGGGCCGATCGCATTGGCAACGTCGTTTGCGCCATGCGCAAAGGAGAGGAGCGCGGCCGCGAAAATCAGTGGCAGCCGGAAGAGCTTGCGCAGCGACTGGTTGCGGTTTTCGAGTCCGGCAGCCTGTCGCCAAACCAGCGGCTTCACCAAAAGCCATGCAAGGAAACCGCAGACCAGCCCAACCCCAATGGCGGTGGCGACGCCGATCGAGAGGAACTGACTGAAGCCTTCAAGCGCCAGATAGCTGATGAACGTGCCGGTCATGATGGCGATGAGGACCGGAACCCAGCGCCGGGCCGCAGCGATCTTGTCCTCGCGGTAGATGATGAATTCCTTGACGAAGGCGAGCACCAGGGCAGCGATCACACCCCCCAGAAGCGGCGAAATCACCCAGCTTGCGGTGATGGCTGCGACCATGCCCCAGTTCAGCGCTGAAGCACCGACCGCAGCGACCCCCGCGCCCAGCACGCCACCGACGATCGAATGGGTGGTCGACACCGGCGCGTTGATCCAGGTGGCGAAGTTGACCCAGACGCCTGCGGAGAGCAGGGCGGCCATCATGGCCCAGATGAAGACGTCCCGCGAGGGCGCCATTCCAGGGCTGAGGATGCCTTCCGAAATTGTCGATACGACCTTGTCACCGGCGATCATGGCGCCCGCGATCTCGAAGACAACGGCCATGGCAAGGGCGGTCCCCATACGGATGACCCGGGCTCCGACGGCGGGCCCGACATTGTTGGTCACATCGTTGGCGCCGATATTCATCGCCATATAGGCGGCAACAGTCGCCGCAGCCACCACGATGGTCGCGCCCGAGCGATCCATGGCAGCACCTGCCGCAACGACCGCTGCCAAAATCAGGAAAATGAGAGCCAGTCCGAAGGGTGCGACACCGCGCCAGACATGCTGCGACGCCTCCTCAACCTGGGTGATCTTGTCCAGATCCTTGTCCAGTGTTGGCTTGAGAAGCTTAGGCGTCGATTTGCCCATGAGGCTAGGCTCCCGGAAGAAACCGCAGACCGGTCTCCCATTCCGAGCAGTCTACTCTGTGTCTGTGAAATTGACGTTGCGGCACGATCATCGAAGCAGGGTGCCACAACATGGGAAAACGGCACCGAAGCGTGAGATATCTGCAGTAGCGGTATCTGCAAATCGACGTGGCTTCAATATGTCACTTTGGTGACATTTGCTGTTTCAGGCTGCTTTTCCGGACTTTTTAGGGGTGTCGGCTGCAATGGCCTCCAGCAGCTTTTCGAAGGCGAGAAACAGGACCTGCAGCTCCGGCTCTTCCACTCGCCGCGCTGCCTCGCGGCAGGCAACCCATTCGAAACGGCGCGTTCCCTTTTCCGGGAAATCCTTGGCTACGCTCTTGACTTCAAGCGCATGAACCTGCGCACGGGTCGGCACCTTCAGCCCGTTTTTCAGCTTCTTCAAATAGGAGTAGCTGCCGATGGGGTCGCGTGTCGCCTTGCCGAGAATGCCGGCCTCTTCGAAGGCCTCGCGCTCGGCGATGGCGTGGGGCTGCTTGCCTGCCATGTGCCAGCCCTTCGGAATCACCCAGCGACCGGTATCGCGGCTGGTGATCAGCAACACTTCAAGCTCGCCAGTCTTTTTGTGGCGGCGGTAGCAGATCGCGGCAAATTGCTGCCGCGGCGGCCGCTGCAGCATGAGCCTGAGATCGGATGTGATGCGACCAATGATTCCCAAGACGTGTTCACCTCGATTCGGATTCTATATTAGATTCAGTTTATGAACGATAGAAAAAGCAAACCGAAGGTTGCCTTTTCCATCATCATTTATGGTTTACCAGAGCCTATCAGCGGTGCCCCAGTTCATACGGATTTCTATTGCGACACGATATGGCGCAAGTTCGTCATAGGGCATGGTCTGTGACGTTAGTCGTATCCACCGATGCCAAATTGCATCAGGCCGGTCAGCACGCCGTGCGCCGAATGGCCGTCTGTCTGCACGATGCGGGTGTTGACCTGTGCGAGGCTGGAGAGTTCTGCAAGAGCATTGCCGGGCAGGATGCCTCGGACACCGTCCAGCGTAAACATGGCCAGGTCATTGCCGGTATCCCCCGCCACCACCACTTCGTCGAGCCCGACCCCGAGCCGTTGGCAAAGCCAGGCAAGCGCGCGGCCCTTGTCTGCGAGATCCGGGATGACATCGAGATCGCGATTGCTGGAATAGACAATGCGGACGGGATGCCCAGCACGCCTCAACCGCTGTTCCAGGCCCATAATGTCCTCGGCCTTGGCATTGTGTAGATACCAACTCGATTTCAACGCATGCTGATACTGCGCAGGCTGGCGGGAGATCTGCTGCATCCCAAGGAGATCTGCCTCGATCAGGTCGACGTCAAATCCATGGCCGAGCGCGCGGGCATAATGCGTACCGATCTCCGGTTCCGCCGCCGAATGCAGCATGGTGCCGACGCCGCCGATGACGAAGTCTGCCTCAGGCAAACCTTCTTCGGCCGTGAAGGCGAGGATGTCCTCGATCAGCCGGCCGCTATTATAGACGAGGAGCGGCCGTCGCTCTGCGGGCAGATCTGCCCAGAACCGCGCAAAGGCCTCGCTGCCTTGGCGATCACCGGCAAGTGTGCCGTCGAGATCGGAGGAAAAGAGCCGGATCGGTTTCAATCGCCATCGTTCCATGGTTCCGCCCAATCGCTTTCTTCGAGCGCCTGCGCCACCGGTCGGCCCTCGACCAGAGCCACAAGCTGCTGCGCAATGCCGGTCCAGGTGAACAGGCTGCGAGCCTTGTGCGCGCCCATGCGGGACAGTCTGCCATAAAGTCGCGGATGGTTCAGCGGTTTCATCATGGTGATGCCGAGATCATATTTGTCGAAGGGATCGGCAAACAACGCATGGCGTCCGTAGCTCACGGACCGGAACAGGCCGCCATGGATGGTCACAATGGTCGGCGTTCCGCTCGCCATGGCCTCGATAGCCGTCATGCCGAAGGGCTCGTAGCGGCTGGACAGCACGAAGAGGTCGGCGGCCCGGTACATGTCGGGCAGATCCTCATCCGCGATGAAGCCGGAGAAGTCCACCTTGTCGGCAATGCCGAGATCCTCCACCTGCTGCTTCAGCTGGGCGAGAATACCCTCTTCCTGCGCATCCATCGTCTCGCCGCCAACGGCAAGACGAAGCCGCGCATCGGGCACGCGATCCGCAAGAACCTTGAAGCCATCGATCAGCAGGTCGTAACCCTTGTTGGTGGCCAGCCGTCCCAGCGCCAGGACCGTCCGCCCGTCAAAGCCCAGGCGCTGGCGGATCATCTGGCGCGACGCGTCAGACACGGGGAAGAAGCGGTTGTCGTCATAGCCCGGCGGGATCATGTGCACGCGATTGCGCGGCAGACCATAATCCGCTGTCAGCATGTCGAGCTGGATTGGCGTGGTCGCGATCACCAGCTGGCAGCTGCGATAGACGATCAGCTCGTGCTGAATGCGCTCCTTGAAATTGAACTCCGCCTCGAACTTGTCGGCCCGCTCCGGATAGTCGGTCTCCATCTGCCGCTTCTTCCAGAGCCCCAGCGAATGGGGCGTGTGGATATGCGGCACCCGAAGTTCTTCCGACAGTCTCTGGCCGGCAACGCCGGCATCCCAGTAGTGGCTGTTGATGAAGAGATAGGTGAGGCCCTCACGCTTGATCCAGCGCAGCGCCTTTTCATTCCATTCGGGGAGAGAGCGGTAGAGATATTCCTTCGGGATGAAGTCACGACCACCACAGGGGATGCGCACAACCCGGACATTCTCGTCGACCTCGTCGATCTCCGGCTGGTCCTCGAAGCGCCGGGTAAAGATATCCACCTTATGGCCAAGCTGTGCGAGCTTTTTGGCAAGCTCCAGCACATAGACCACCTGTCCGCCTGTATCGGCAGCGCCCAGAGGTGGGTGCGCGGCCACATAGCCATGGGTGGAGACGAGCGCTATACGCGGCGTTTCCTGCAGATCGGGTTGAATTGCCATTATCCCCACTCAGAAAATTTGTTCGTATGAAGCGGGAAACAACGCTCATACGGCACAAAAGTTCCGGTCTCACGCGACAAGACACTTCAAATGCGGCCAGGTCGCGCAAACTGGATGGGCTCAAATCTCAAGCAGAGGCGGTCATTCCTGCGCTCCTGACAATCAGGAGCTTTCGTCCGTTTTGGCCGTGCTACCGCCCCGGCCGCCTTTCGCCAGCGTCTGGCCTGCATCCCGACGCAGCAGGCGAAGCTTCGAGACGCGGCCCCATTCGTCGGCGCGGGCGCTCTCATCCACGGCCGCCATGACGAAATCGATATGTGCCTGCGCTGCCGTCTTGGCCGCTGCCGGATCGCCGGCAACAATCGCGTCATGGATCGCCACATGCTGTGCCAGCAGCTGTTCGCGGGCATTGGGCAGAGAAAAGACGGCCTTGCGATTGAAGAAGATGCCCTCCGACAGCAGCCGGTAACAGGCCCGCATCGTGTGCAGCAGAACGATATTGTGCGCTGCCTCGCCGACTGTGTTGTGGAATTCCACGTCGGCGGCGAGTTCCTCGTTCGGATGCGCAGTAGCATGGGCGCGGCGCATGTCCTCGACGATCCGCGATAGCAGCGCCTTGTCGGTGTCGGTGGCGCGTTGGGCTGCCAGTTCCGCCGTCAGACCTTCCAGTTCGCGTCGGTATTCGAGATAGTCACGCGTGGCTCGGGCATGGCGCGAAATGAGGTCGATGATCGGCTTGGAAAAAACCTGCCCGATGATATCGGCAACGAAGGTGCCGCCGCCATGATGGCTGACCAGAAGCCCGCGTCCCTCAAGCGCCTTCAAGGCTTCGCGCAGGATGGGCCGCGACACGTCAAGCGATTGCGCCAAATCGCGCTCGCCCGGCAATCGGTCGCCATCGCGCAACACCCCGTCAAGGATCAGAAGCTCGATCTGCTGCACCACCTCGTCGGCGGTACGGCTATGGCTGATACCGGAAAAAAGTCTGTCGTCGCTGTCTGTCACGGCCGCCTCCCATTGCGCCGAGTTAACAGCCACGTGGCTGATTGGTCAATTAACTTGCCCAGTCGCCGTGGCGCGAAGGTGACAGTCCCCGCGCGGTTGTTCCCTGTGGCAATTGTGCCTTTGCCCGGATGCGAGAGGGCTGTTAGCTTCAAGCCACGAAGCAAGGGGGACCGCTGCTTGGCCAAGGGTGATTTCGCATTTCCATCCGCACCGGAACGGGCGCTTGCGCTTGGTGAGATTCATGCTCGGCCCTATGCGCTGGTCAAGTCGAGCCGGGTGATCTTCCAGCTGGCCTTCATGATGGATGGCGGTTCGGCCGTGCATCATGCAGCGATCGCCGAGCTTTCGCGTGCAAGAGGCGTCGCACCCCCGGACAAGCAGGTTCGCCATCACGCTCTGGCCTGGGGGCAGGGCACGTTGCGCTGGGAGCGCCACACCGAATTCTCCACCTGGTTCTGGGATGGGCCGCTGCCGGAAAGTTTTGGCGGCGACGTGCCGATCCACCCCTTCGGCGATGGCTTCGTGGCGCCGGGGCCACTGATCTCAGGCATCCGGCTGGAACTGCGGCCTGATGGCCCCGACATTGCCGAAGCTCGAGCGGCTTTCGATCCGACCAGCCTCTGCTACAGCGAATTGAAGAACGGACAGGCGGCGGTGCTCACTGACTTCCGTCAGGATGGCAATGGTCTCACCCAGATCCTCGTCATTGATCGCGGCATGACGGAAGCCGGCCGCGGCGCCGTCGTCCAGCGTCTGCTCGACATCGAGACCTATCGCACCACGGCCATGCTCGGCCTGCCGCTCGCCCAGACCCTGTCGCCGGAGATCCGCCGCATCGAGGACGGGCTGACAGCGGTCACGCAGCGGATGAAGGCACATGCCCGCGAGGAATCGGACGAGATGCTGGCCGAAATTACCCGTCTGGCAGCCGAACTGGAGGCGAATGCCGCGCTCAGCCTTTACCGTTTCGGCGCCAGCCGCGCCTATGACGGCATCGTCCGCGAGCGCATCAAGACACTCGACGAAACCCCGGTTCCCGGCCACGAAACCCTCGGTTCGTTTCTGGAGCGACGGCTGGCGCCCGCCATGCGCACCTGCCAGTCGATCGAGGAGCGGCAGGG
>NZ_LJHS01000021.1 GCF_001296045.1 Rhizobium sp. AAP43
CGGCGACATCATCCACTCCCTGCGCATCAGTCGTTCCATCCAAGAGCAGCACCACTCAGGCACATCCACTGCTACCGCTGCCGCAACAGGCTCCCGCTGCCCCGTCGTGCAACTAACACCATGCGTTCCGTCCTTGCCCTCGTCGCGGCCGTCGCCGTGCTCGCCTGCCTTGGCGGCGCCTCTGCAGCCCTGAGCCCGGCCCAGGTGGAGAACGCCCTCAAGGCGCAGGCCCTGGACATCTCCAACCTCAAGGGGACGATGAAGAACCTGGGCGACCGCGTGACCGCCCAGGGCTCGCGCACCACCGCCCTGACCGGCCGCGTCAACGTGGTCAACAACACCCTCATCTCGGTCAACCAGAAGATCCAGCCGCTGCTGAAGATCCAGCCCAGCCTGATCCGCGTGCCCGAGCTTATCGATGACCTCGCAGCTCTGCAGGCAGCTGTGCAGCCCCTGCTCAACAACAGGGCAGCCCTGCTGGCCCTGCTGACCCTGCCTGCCAAGTTTGCCAACCTGACGTCAACTGTGGATGAGCTGGCAAAGGAGGTCAAGTCTCAGAACGCCAGCCTGGCCGCCATCAACGTCAACCTGGCCACCCTGGCACCCCTGCTGGACAACACTGTTGTGGGCAACCTCGTGAGCCTGTCCACCAACGCCGACAGCCTGCTGAGCCTGGCGCCCAAGGCGAACGCGCTGCTGGGCCTGCTCACCATCGGCTAAAGCCCATGCCCGCCGACCGCGCGCCTGCACCCCGTGCTCACCATCCCCTCATGTGCGCACCTAATGAGCACGCGTCTGCACCCTGCGTTGCAACACCGGGCGCGGCCCTGGCCCCCTGCACCCGCTGCTCCTCGGCCAGAGCGGCGAGGAGCCCGTCGGGGCCCGCCCAGCCACAGACACCAGCGACGAGCGACCTCTGTTGCCTGCCATTCCTTGTCCCGTGTCCCGCCTGCCGTTCCTTGTCTCGTATCCCAGCTGCCTTCCACCCTTCCCCGCCCCTTCCCCCATACATGCCATGCCCCCTTCCGAACACAAGTCATGGCCGAACCCGTTTCCAGCGCTCTTCTTTTTT
>NZ_LJHS01000022.1 GCF_001296045.1 Rhizobium sp. AAP43
CAGAAGGTCGTCGTGAACCACGACATTCCCTTCCACCACATCCCGGTCACCAAGGCTAACAAGCCGGAAGCCGAAGCCCGGATCATGGATCTCGTCGAGCAGACCGGCACCGAACTCATCGTGCTTGCCCGCTACATGCAGATCCTGTCGGATCAGATGTGCCAGAAGATGTCCGGCAAGATCATCAACATCCACCACTCCTTCCTGCCGTCCTTCAAGGGTGCAAACCCCTACAAGCAGGCCTTCGAGCGTGGCGTGAAGCTGATCGGTGCGACCGCCCACTACGTCACCGCCGATCTTGACGAAGGTCCGATCATCGAGCAGGACGTCGCCCGCATCACTCATGCCCAGTCGGCGGAAGACTACGTCTCGATCGGCCGCGATGTTGAAAGCCAGGTGCTGGCCCGTGCAATCCACGCCCACATCCACCATCGCACCTTCATCAACGGCAACCGCACGGTGGTCTTCCCCGCAAGCCCGGGCTCTTACGCCTCCGAGCGCATGGGGTGAGCATGCTCCCAGCATAGGGCGATTGCAGCCTTACGTTGGGATAGACGCGCCTCTCGGCTCTGATAAGGTTCATCCATGATTTTCTTGGGGGAACGATCATGGCCGATTCGGCTCTTCTCCAGCGCACGGAACTGGCACGACCAAATGTGACGATTGAGGATGCCAAGGGTATCCTCAGCGACTATTTCGGCTTGAACGGCAGCCTGCGGGAACTGGGAAGCCAACAGGACCGCAACTTCCTGATCGATGCGGGCAACGAGCGCTTCGTGCTCAAGGTGACGCGAGCCGAATATCCGCGTCACGAACTGGAAGCGCAGAACCAGGCCATGGATCATCTGTTCTCCATGGACCTCGGACTTCGCGTCCCCGAACCGATCGCCGCGCTGACCGGCGAATATGTTTTGCGCTTCGAAATCGACGGCGAGCACTACTGGCTGCGGGTTCTGACCTTCCTTGATGGCGACCCCCTGACCCGCCAGAAATACCTGTCACCCGAAGTCGTCGCTGCTTTTGGCGACGTCGGTGCGAAGATTGCGATTGGCTTGAAGGAATTCCGTCATCACGGTCTTGATCGCACGCTGCAGTGGGATCTTCGCCGCGCAGGCCCGGTCGCCCTTCACCTCCTGAAATCGGTGAAGGATCAGAAGCAGCGGGACCGCATCGCAAAGGCGATGATCGTCGCAGTCAAACGAATCCAGCCGCTCGCCGCCGCCTTGCGGGTCCAGCCAATCCACCATGACATCACCGATGACAACATCGTTGCAAGACCGGATGCCAAGGGTCGACTGATGCCGGATGGCGTGATCGACTTCGGTGACGTGATGAACGGCTGGCTGGTCGCAGATCTGGCCGTGACCTGTGCCTCCCTGCTGCACCACGCCGACGGCGATCCCTTTTTCATCCTGCCTGCGATCCGCGCCTTCCATGCACGTTACCCCCTTGAAGAGGCAGAACTGAAGGCCCTTTGGCCGCTGGTCGTCGCCCGCGCCGGCATCCTCGTGGCGAGCAGCGAACAACAGCTCTCGATCGATCCGGACAATGACTACGTGCTCGGCAATATCGGCCACGAACGCGAAATCTTCGAGCTGGCGACGTCCGTCCCCTTCTCGTTGATGGAGGCCGCGATCCTCGATGCAGCCGGCCACGCACTGCCAGAACCGGACCTGAGCCAAGCATCGGCCCTGCTGCCGGAGATCGCGCCGGAACGGCTTCGCTTCACCGATCTCAGCGTGCTCAGCCCCGCACTCGTGGCCGACAACTGGGCCGACCCTGAGATCGACTGGAAGCTTCTCGCCCGCGCAGCGATCGAGACCGGCGTCGCGTCCACCCGATATGGCGAATGCCGACTGTCTTACACCAAGACCAGATCCGCACAGCCGCCAGCGACCTTTGCCCTTCATGTCGATGTCTGCCTCCCGGGCGGCACGCAAGCGGCCGCCCCGTTCGACGCGACGGTCCTGCGAGACGGTCACCATCTGATTCTGTCCTCACCGGACCTGTCCCTGCATCTCGACGGCATCGAAACGACCCTCGAAAACGGTGCGAAAATTGCAGCCGGCGATCCGATCGGCCATGTCGGCGGTGCACCCGGGGGCGTGGGCGGCCTGCGCATCCAGCTCTGCCGCGACCCTGACCTTGTCCCACCGCTCTTTGCCAAACCGCGGCAAAGCGAGGTTTGGCGGCGGATATGCCCCTCCCCGTCCCAGCTCCTTGGCATTGATGTCGATGCGCCCGCATCGGCAAGCGGAACGTTGCTTGCGCGCCGTAAGGCAACATTCGCTGGTGCTCAGAAGAATTATTATGCAAACCCGCCACAAATCGAGCGCGGCTGGCGCGAGCATCTGTTCGACGTCGAGGGTCGCGCCTATCTCGACATGGTCAATAACGTCACCATCCTCGGTCACGGCAATCCGAAGCTTGCAGAAGCCGTTGGCCGCCAATGGGCGCTCTTGAACACCAATTCACGCTTCCACTATGCAGCCGTCGCCGAATTTTCCGATCGCCTCGCAGCCCTCGCACCCGAAGGTCTCGACACCGTATTCCTGGTCAATTCCGGTTCTGAAGCCGTCGACCTCGCCATTCGTCTGGCTTGGGCTCATACCGGCTCGCGTCATATGCTCAGCCTGCTTGAGGCCTATCACGGCTGGACGGTGGCCAGCGACGCCGTCTCCACCTCGATCGCCGACAATCCTCGCGCACTGGAAACGAGGCCTGACTGGGTCCACCCTGTCCTTTCACCCAACACCTATCGTGGTCGCTTCCGCGGGGACGACACCACAGACGCCTATGTCGCGGCCGCGGCCGAGAAGCTCGCAACCATCGAGGAGAGCGGCGCCGGGCTCGCGGGCTTCATTGCCGAAAGCGTCTATGGCAATGCCGGCGGCATCCCGCTGCCGTCAGGCTACCTCTATCAGGTCTACGCCATGGTGCGCGAACGCGGCGGGCTCTGCATCGCGGACGAAGTGCAGGTAGGCTATGGTCGCCTTGGCCATCATTTCTGGGGTTTCGAGCAGCAGGGCGTCGTGCCTGACATTATCACGGTCGCCAAGGGCATGGGCAATGGCCAGCCCCTCGGCGCTGTGATCACGCGACGCGAGATCGCTGACAATCTGGAGAGGGAAGGATACTTCTTCTCTTCTTCCGGCGGTAGCCCGGTCAGTTGTGTCGTTGGAATGACGGTCCTCGACATCATGCAGGAAGAGGGTTTGCAGGACAATGCGCGCGCAGTCGGCGATCATTTGAAAGCCCGGCTCGAAGCACTCGGCGAGCGTTTTCCCCTGGTGGGCGCAGTTCATGGCATGGGTCTCTATCTCGGCCTCGAATTTGTCCTCGACCGCAACACACTCGAACCCGCAACCCGGGAAACGGCTTCCATCTGTGACCGGCTCCTGGAGCTTGGCGTGGTCATGCAGCCGACTGGCGATCACCTGAATGTGTTGAAAATCAAGCCGCCGCTCTGCCTGTCGCGTGACAGTGCGGACTTCTTCGTCGATATGCTCGAAAAAATACTGACTGAAGGATGGTGACCACTTCTCGCAGCTTGGAAAGTGGCGTGAGATGTGTCACCCCACGCCACCGATGACTTAAAGAACGTCTTTGCGCGATATGGCAAAGATCAAGTTTGGGTGTATTGAGACTGCGCTTTGCAGAAAGTTGCTCCCCTTCATGCGTCGGGGATCAAAGCCTTAAGGACATATGCATGCCCATTGCCTCGGGTTCGATCTCCGCCAACGCCCTGATTTTGGCAACCGCGCTCTTCATTTTCAAACAACTGGTCGCGGACTATTTCCTTCAGACCACTTGGATGGCCCTGGGCAAGGAAAAGCCCAAGGGGTGGCTTCCGCCGCTTGTCGCGCATGTGAGCGTGCATGCGGCTTGCACACTGACGATCTGCCTGACACTGAGCCCCGCCCTGTTCTGGCTCGCCCTCGTCGATTTTGTTATCCACGGCACCATCGACCGCAGCAAGTCATTGATGCAATTGAGGCTGCAGCTGTCGCCTAATCAGGGCAAATACTGGTGGCTGCTGGGATCCGACCAGACACTGCATCACCTCACGCATCTGGCCTTCGCCGTCGCGATTGCCTCAAGCGTCATGACACCAGCCCTTTGAATTTAAGAGGTTTTGGTAACTTCGCCGAGGATCCAGTCACGAAAAGCGACCAGCGGCGGATATGACGCCCGCTCCTTGGGACACGCCAGATAGTAACGCTGCTGGCTCGCCATTGGCTGATCTATTGCCGCCACGAGATTTCCCCGCTCCAGTTCGTCCCTGAACAGAAAAGTCGGCAACAGCGCGACCCCGAGCCCTCCGATCGCCGCTTGTGATACGGTCGCAAACTGGTCGAACAACATTCCATGGACACTGCCGAATGGCACTTCGGCATGAGTGAACCAGCGCTCCCACGCATCTGGGCGTGTGGTCAGATGCAGGAGTGGCACCGACAGGAGATCGCCAGGTTCTGCGATTCGGTGGGCTGCCTTGAAGGCTGGGCTGCAGGCCGGAACCGTCTCCTCCTGCATCAGGAACATTAGCTCCGCACCGGGCCAGACGGCATCGCCGAAATGAATGGCCGCATCAATGGAATCCAGCCGGAAATCAAATGGCGCGATCCGGGTCACGAGATTGATGGTGATACCGGGATTGAGAGCAAGGAAATGTCCCAGCCGCGGTGCGAGCCAGCGCGCACCGAAAGTTGGCAGGATGGCAAGATTGAGTGTGCCACCATGGGGATTGGCACGCAGATTAAGCGATGCGCTCGAAATTCGCCGAAGCGCCTCCCGGATCTCCCGCGCATAGCCATCACCGGCGACAGTCAGGCGGATGGTCTGCCGCTCCCGAAGGAAGAGTTCGACACCCAGCTGGCTCTCCAGCGCCTTGATCTGACGGCTGACCGCACTCTGGGTCAAATCAAGTTCGCGCGCGGCCGCCGTAATGCTGCCGGTGCGTGCCGCAGCCTCGAAGGCAGCCAGCAATGAAAGCGAGGGCAGGAAGCGGCGGGCGGGCAACATGGTCATACCCTCACGGAATGATCTCTTGAGAATTTATCGCTGGAATGGCGTAGAATGCTCTTCTAGGAATCGCAAGACTGTACCCAAGCGGAATGACATGCGGACATGCCGCAGATCGAACCGCACCGTCGCGGATGTGCTCCGCAATGGCCCTTTAACCTGCGGAACACACCATGCTCGATGATCCACGCTCTCACGGCCTTTGGGAAAAGACAGCACCCGCGGCTCCGGTAACAGCGGCTCTGCAGGGCGACCATGCGACAGACGTCGTAATTGTCGGTGGTGGCTATACGGGTCTGTCCGCCGCCCTGCATCTCGCGGAAGCCGGTACACGCGTGATCCTGCTTGAAGCGAAGGAAATCGGCTTTGGCGGAGCGGGCCGCAATGTCGGGCTGATCAACGCCGGCATGTGGGTCATGCCCGACGACCTGCCCGGCGAACTTGGTCCGGTTTACGGCGAGCGCCTGCTGGATCTGCTCGGCAACGGGCCGCAAACCGTTAAGGATCTCATCGACCGCCACGGCATTGAATGCGAACTGGAACGGGCCGGCACACTGCATTGCGCCGTCGGCACGTCCGGCCAGAAGGAAATCGAGGCACGTGCCGAACAGTGGCAGCGTCGCGGAGCACCAGTGGACCTGCTCGATGCAGCGGAGACCGAGGCCAAGATCGGGACGCGCACCTATGGGGGCAGCCTGCTCGATCGTCGCGCCGGCACGCTCCAACCGCTCGCCTATGTCCGTGGCCTTGCCCATGCGGCGGCGAAAGCCGGCGTCACCCTGCACACTTCGAGCCCAGTCGACGCCTATGGGAAGACGGCGGCCGGCTGGCGCGTGACGACGCCAGAGGGCAGCGTCACGGCACAGTGGATCGTCGTTGCCACGGACGCATACAGCGAAGGCCCGTTCAAGACCGTCCGCGAGGAACAGGTCCACCTTCCCTATTTCAATTTCGCCACGGCACCTTTGAGCGACAACTTGCAGAAGTCGATCCTTGCCGAACGGCAGGGCTGCTGGGACACGAAGGAAGTGCTGACCTCCTTCCGCATGGACAAGGCCGGACGCATGGTCTTCGGCAGCGTCGGCGCCCTGCGCGGCACGGGCCTTCCCATTCATCGGGCCTGGGCGCGCCGCGCCCTGAAATCGGTTTTCCCGCAGATCGGCGATATACCATTCGAATGCGAATGGTACGGCAAGATCGGCATGACCACCAACAACCTGCCGCGCTTCCATAAGTTCGCGCCCGGCGTCATCGGTTTCTCCGGTTATAACGGGCGTGGCATTGCCCCCGGCACTGTCTTCGGCAAAACGCTCGCCGCGCATATTCTGGGCCAGATTGCCGAGGACGCGCTGCCGCTACCGTTGACCGCACCGGAAGCCCCGCCCTTCCGCACGCTCAAGGAAGCATGGTACGAGACGGGCGCCCAGCTGGCACATCTGGCCGGCGCCCGGTTTTAAACAGACCAAAACCAGGAACACCTGACGGAAGGACCATCATGACCCTCGCCAATCTCAATTTTTCGGCGGAAACAGCAAAACTGATGGCAAGCTTCGGCGTCGATGCAACGACGCTTGTAGGCGGCACGCTGTCGGTCCGTTCGCCCATCAATGGCGAAACCATCGCAGCTGTCACGGAGATATCCGCCGGGGACACTACAAAGGCAATTGAGGCAGCGCATCAGGCATTCCTCGAATGGCGCCTCGTACCTGCCCCGCAGCGCGGCGAACTGATCCGCCTTCTCGGCGAGGAACTGCGCGCCGCAAAAACCGAACTCGGCCGTCTCGTGTCGATCGAAGTCGGCAAGATCACCTCCGAGGGGCTCGGGGAAGTTCAGGAAATGATCGACATCTGCGACTTCGCTGTCGGCCTGTCGCGCCAGCTTTACGGTCTCACCATCGCCACCGAACGCGCCGAACACCGGATGATGGAGACCTGGCACCCGCTTGGCGTTACCGGCATCATCTCGGCCTTCAACTTCCCCGTCGCCGTTTGGTCGTGGAATGCAGCACTTGCCATGGTCTGCGGCAATCCAACTGTCTGGAAGCCTTCGGAAAAGACCCCGCTGACCGCGATCGCCACCCAGGCCATCTTCGAGAAGGCGCTGAAGCGCTACAACGCGGCGGGCGGCAAAGCCCCGGCAAACCTCTCTACGCTCTTGATTGGCGGCCGCGACATTGGCGAGATCATGGTTGATCACCCGAAGGTGCCGCTGGTTTCGGCAACCGGCTCGACGGCCATGGGTCGCGCTGTCGGTCCGCGTGTCGCTGCCCGCTTCGGCCGTTCGATTCTCGAACTCGGCGGCAACAACGCCGCCATCGTCTGCCCGTCGGCCGACCTTGACCTCACCCTTCGCGGTGTTGCCTTCTCCGCCATGGGCACGGCCGGCCAGCGCTGCACGACCTTGCGCCGCCTCTTCGTGCACGAAAGCGTCTACGATACGCTGGTGCCGCGCCTGATCAAGGCTTACGCCTCGGTCACCATCGGCAATCCGCTGCAAAACGGCACTCTCATTGGTCCCCTGATCGACAAAGGCTCTTATGAGCGCATGCAATCGGCCCTGACTGCGGCCAAGTCTATGGGCGGCACCGTCCATGGCGGCGACCGCGTCCATGCCAGCGATGCAGCTGAGGCATTTTACGTGCGTCCAGCACTCGTGGAGATGCCCGCGCAGTCCGGCCCGGTCGTTGACGAGACCTTCGCGCCGATCCTCTACGTCATCAAATACAGCGACTTCGATGCCGCACTTGCCATGAATAACGACGTCCCGCAGGGGCTGTCCTCGTCGATTTTCACCAATGACATCCGCGAGGCCGAAGCCTTCGTATCCGATCGCGGTTCCGACTGCGGCATCGCCAATGTCAATATCGGCCCCTCGGGTGCTGAAATCGGTGGGGCCTTCGGCGGCGAAAAGGAAACTGGTGGTGGCCGTGAATCGGGTTCCGACAGCTGGAAGGCCTATATGCGCCGCCAGACCAATACAGTGAACTACGGCCGCACCCTGCCACTGGCGCAGGGCGTGAAGTTCGACATCGAATAAACTGCCAAGGGCCGGTGTTTTCCACCGGCCCTTTTTTCTTCGACAAAGGTCGGGCACGGATCGACTGTTCATCGACGCCCGTTTCCGCGACACTGGCCTGACCAGTCCAATTTGCGGAAAGCGACATGCAGTTCGACGACCAGTCCGCCACGATTGCCTTCCTATCGGACCCTGCCTCTTATACGGATGCAGAGGACGTCCAGGTTATCGAGACTCATATCTCGATCATCGCGCTCGCCGGGGATCGCGCCTACAAGCTCAAGCGTGCGGTAAAGCTGCCCTACGCCGATTTTTCGACCCTTGCCCTGCGCCTGAAATATTGCCGCGCTGAGGTCGAGTTAAACGGCCGGACCGCGCCGGAAATCTATCTTGGCGTGCGCTCCGTGATCCGGAGCAAGGACGGGACGCTGGCCTTCGCTGCCGATAACGCGGATGCCGATGTCATCGACTATGTCGTCGAGATGTCTCGCTTTTCGCAAGCCAAGCTGTTTGACAGGCTCGCCGAGCAGGGGCAGTTGAGCAAGCCGCTCATGGAAGAGACGGCCGAACGGATTGCCGACTTTCACCGCTCCGCCGAAATCCGCCACGAGGGAAGCGGCAGCGCCAATCTCGGCGCGGTGCTCGACATCAATGAAGCGGCCTTCGCATCGGCTACCATCTTTCCAGCGAGACGTATCGCGTCACTGAACGCAGCTTTCCGCGCCGCCTGGAGCGCCGAGAGTGATCGCCTCGACCGTCGCGAAATGGAAGACGCCGTCCGGCTCTGCCACGGCGACCTTCATCTGAGGAACCTGTTCCTCGGCCCCCACGGTCCCCGCATGTTCGACTGTATCGATTTCAACGAAAAGCTCGCAGTCTCCGATGTTTTGTATGATCTCGCTTTTCTGCTGATGGATCTCTGGCACCGCGATCTCCCGGATTTTGCCAACATCGTCGTCAACCGTTACCTGGACCGCATGAATGACGAGAGCGGATTTGCCGCCCTGCCGCTGTTCATGGCCGTGCGTGCCGCCATCCGCGCACATGTCTCGGCCACCCGGATTTCACAGGCGAACGACCAGACGGTAGCATTGCTGACGGAGGCAGAAGCCTATGTCGATCTCGCAGAACGCCTATTGCGGCCCCAGACATCGATTCTTATTGCAATCGGCGGCTTGAGTGGGTCGGGCAAGTCAACGCTTGCCGAAACCATGGCTCCGCGGATCGGCCAGGCTCCGGGCGCCAGACTGCTCGAAAGCGACAGGATCCGTCGATCCCTCCTCGCGATCCCACGCGGTATCGACATGCCGCCGGAGGCCTATCACCCTGATATGTCCGCCCGCGTCTATCAAAGCCTCTGTAACAAGGCGGACGCCATCGTGAGTACCGGCGCTTGCGCTGTGGTCAATGCGGTGTTCGATCGGGAAAGCGACAGGCACGCCATCGAAGACGTGGCGAAGCGCAACGCCGTTCCATTTGTGGGTCTGTGGCTGGATGTCGATACGCAGGTCCTCCGGAACCGCCTCGCAGCCCGTCCAAAAGCGGATTCGGATGCAACCGTCGAGATCCTCGACATGCAGATGCGGCG
Source organism: Rhizobium sp. AAP43 (assembly GCF_001296045.1). Taxonomy (GTDB): domain Bacteria; phylum Pseudomonadota; class Alphaproteobacteria; order Rhizobiales; family Rhizobiaceae; genus Allorhizobium. The sequence continues at coordinate 9,627 of NZ_LJHS01000022.1, forward strand.
GGATCTGGGGCCCCTCGACTGGACCCATGTGCGCAACGATGCGACACCGGCCGAATTGCTCGCCCGGGTCCTCACTATGGTGCCCGCCTCGATCCGCCTCAACGGATATTGAAGCGAACCGGCGTGGTGATGGTCTTATTGACACCTGCAGGGGGTGCCGGAACCGGCGATGCCCGACGCACCATATCGAGAACCGCATTGTCGAGGGCCGTCGATCCCGACGAGCGCGACAGGGATACCGTCAAGACATTGCCGGAATCGTCGATCTTGAAACGAACATAGACAGTGCCCTCTTCGCGGTTACGACGCGCCTCTGGCGGGTACTTCTTCCGCCGCTCCAGATGCGATGCCAGCCGCGACTGCCATTTTGCCGGCGATACGCTGCTTCGGCCTGTGCTGTTGCTGGTCGCAGCAGCGGCATTCCGGTTGGACTGCGCGACCTGGGCTTCGGCCTTGCGAGCCGCCTGCGAAGCTTGCACCTGCGCCTGCGGCTTCTGCTTCTTCACCACCTGCTTTTTTACCGGATCGGGCTTCTTTTCCGGCGCCGGCTTCGGCCGCATCATCGGCACGGGCACCTCGACATTTTCGAGCTGCGCCATCACCAGTTCCTCGATCGGATCCATGGTCTCGACCGGCTCGGGAAGCGGCTCAGGCTCGATCGGCAACGGCTCGACGACGGGTTCCACAACCGGCTGGACGACTTCGGGTTCCGGTTCGGGTAACGGCTCTGGTGGCAGCGGTTCCGGCATGGGTTCCGGCGGAGGTTCGACAACCGGCTCGATGATCGGCTCGGCGGTTGCGGTCTTGACCTCCTCAGCATCGACCTCCTCGGTCGTCAACTCCGTTTCCTCGGTATTGACGGCCTCAGGCTCAGGCGCGAGTTCGATCATGATCGCCGGCGGCGGTCCACCATCGGCGATGGCGACGTCAGGTTCCTGCAACAGCAGCGCCACAGCACCGGCATGAAGGGCACCGATGATCACGAAGGCCGAAGTCCACAAGGCCCACTCACCGATCACACGGCCTGTCGAGCGGCGCTCGTCGAGCATGGTCATGGGGTGGGCTCCGTGGCAGAAGCAGGCTCCGCCGCACTCTGCGGCATGGGAAGTTGTTCCAGGCCCACAAGGGCGATCTTGAGATAGCCGGCATCGCGCAGCAGGTTCATGATCTCCATGAAGCTGCCATAGTCGACCGCCTTGTCGGCGCGCAGGAAGATCCGGGTCTCCTTGTTGGCCTGGGTCAAGCGATCCAGCGACGCACCAAGCTCCTCGCGCGCGACGGTGTCATTGCCAAGTGCAAGGCTCATATCGCCCTTGAGCGAAACATAAACCGGCTCATCCGGACGCTTGGCCGGCTGCGCGGTCGAGGCGGGCAGATCGATATTGACATCCACAGTCGACAACGGCGCTGCCACCATGAAGATGATCAAGAGCACCAGCATGACGTCGATGAATGGCGTCACATTGATTTCGTGGTTCTCGGATAGATCGTCGCCAGAACCGTTTTCGCGAATGCCGCCGGCCATGGTCTCACTCCGCCGCTTGTCTGACATCCTTGCCGCCCGTGGCGAGCAAGGCGCTCTTGCGATAGTCCAGATCGCGGCTCACCAGCCGTTCGATCCCCGCACCGGCATCGGCGAGTAGCTGCCGGTAGCCGGTCACAGACCGCGCAAAAACGTTGTAGATGATGACGGCCGGAATGGCCGCGACGAGACCAATTGCCGTCGCCAGCAGCGCTTCCGCAATACCGGGCGCAACGACAGCAAGGTTGGTCGTCTGCGTTTCGGCAATGCCGATGAACGAATTCATGATGCCCCAGACCGTGCCGAACAGGCCAACGAAGGGCGCAGTGGAGCCAATGCTGGCCAGGACTCCGGTGCCCTTGGACATCTGGCGGCCGGCACGAGCCTCGATCCTGCCAAGTGCCGAGGCGACGCGCTCCTTGACACCGTCACCACCGACGCGATCGATCGCGGCATCGGAAGACAGCATTTCATGCTGTGCGGCACGGACCATGGAGCCAACCACGCCCGGCCGGTTCTCCAGCACAGACAGCGCATCCTTCAAATGGCGCGCCTTGAGGATCGCCTTCAGTCCGCGATTGGCGCGAGCCCGTGCGCCGAAAAGCTGCAGCGATTTGGCGACCCAGACGGTCCAGGTCACGAGGGAGGCGAAAGCGAGCGAGAGCATGACCGACTTCACGATCCAGTCGGCGGCCATGAACATGCCTTCAGGCGACAGGTCATGCGGGATGGTGTCTGCGGCATCCGTTGCGGGTGCGGTGATAGGCGGCGCCGGTGTCGCGGGTGCTGCCGATTCCAGGTTCGATGTCGGCGACAAGGGCTCGGCCGGCGCGACCTGAACCTCAGCAGGAACAGTGCCCGCAGGCGCGACCGAAGAAGACGGAGCAGGTGTGCTGGTCGTGTTCGCAGACGCCTGAGGTGCGGCCGCTAGCGGAGCAGCCTCTACCGTTGCAGGCGACAGAACCGGAGACGGCTGGGTCACCGCAGGTGCTGCCTGCGTCGCGGCAGACGGCGTCGGTGCGTCAGCGGGGAAAGTGCTGGCCTGAGGCACAACGGGCTGTGGCGCAGCCGGCGTGCTGGACGCGTCTTGCGCCTGTACAGATGCTGCAAGCAGAACCGCAATAAGCGTAAAACCGATGCGTTTCGATGAAGGTCCCGAATGGATGAGCGACATTGGGAGCTCCTTATAAATTCGTGCTGAGAGTAAACCGCCAGCCTTGCTGGCCTTGCATCTCCCTTAATAAACTTGACCCAGAGTGACAAGTAATATCCGAATCTAACCAGACATTTTCACGAAGCTTTCAACCGCGCGCCCCTTCGGACGCCACTTTGGAGCTCTCGTAGAGACGCAACACGTCCGCCCGTCGGCAAAGCTCCGTGCCCGCAGTCATCACAGTTGCAGCGCCAGCAGCCTGTCCGAAACGGAAGGCGTCTGCCACGCTATGTCCTTCGGCAAGTGACCAGACCATGCCGGCAACGAAACTGTCTCCAGCACCGGTTGCCGAATTAACCGGCACGTCGATCGCCGCAAGCCGGACAATGCGATCAGCCGAAACGAGGATTGCACCATCGGCACCAAGCGTGACCGCGATATGCTCGGCAATTCCCTGCCGCACATAATCCTGAGCAACAGGACCAACCACATCATGCCCCAGTTTGCGGCCAACAAAACTCTCAAATTCGCCAAGACTGGGCTTGACTAGAAACACCCTCGCCTTGGTCAGAACTTCCGTGAGCGCGTCGCCAGACGTGTCGAGAATAAACTTCGCGCCTCTCGCTTCCGCGAATGCAGCGAGCCGGACATAGGTATCGCTGGATACCCCGCGTGGCAGGCTGCCGCTGGCCACGACATAATCCGCATCGCTCCTCCGCACGGCCTCCATCAGCGGCTCCAGTTCCACATCTGTAACGAGCGGTCCCTCGGGTACGAAGCGATATTCGAGCCCGGTCGAGCTCTCGCGAACCGCATAGGCAACGCGGACCGGATCATGGATTGGAAAGGGACGCTCGACAATCGGCAAGGGCCGCAGCATGGCCTGAAGCAACTCGCCGGTGGCACCACCGGACATGAACATCAACTCGCACTCAGCCCCAAGCTCCGCCAGCACGCGCGCGACATTGACGCCACCTCCCCCGGGAAACTGTTGCTGGTTATGGGTCCGGGTCTTGTGCGTATGACGCACCACCTCGGCTTCACTGGAAATATCGATGGCGGGATTGAGAGCGATGGTGAGAATTTTCTTCATCAAACGACCATTCTGCTAGACAGCGACAAACGTATTGAGAGCTAAAGCCAGTGGAACAAGCGTATCAAACAGGCTCGGAACCGAAAGGGCGTGGCTGATCCGACCCTGAAAGATGCCCACCTGTCCCTGAAACCAACCTATGCCAGAGATGGTCTAACGGCATTGTGTTTCGACAAAGAGACACTATTTTTCGCTGAACAGTTCGAGGAAAGACCAACATGTATACCGGCATCGTCCAGACCGTCGCGCCCGTCACCGAAGTTGCCCGCCATGACGGCTACACCACCTTTGCTATCGATCTGCCGGAAACCCTGCTCGATGATCTGAAGCTCGGTGCCAGCGTTTCGGTCGAGGGTGTCTGCCTGTCCGTGACATCGATGGCTGGCTCGACGGTCACCTTTGACGCCATGGACGCCACGCTTGATCGCACAAACCTGGGACGTCTCAAGGGCGGCAGCACTGTCAACATCGAGCGCTCGGCCAAGCCGACGGATGAAAACGGCGGCCATAACATTGCGGGCCACATCGCAACGACGGCAGAGATCGTTGCAGCCAAGTTCGAAATGCCGGGCGCCTTCATCCGGTTCAAGATGCCGGAAGAATGGTCGAAATACGTGTTCAAGCGTGGATATCTGGCCGTGAACGGTGCGAGCCTCACCGTGGCAGAAGCGGAAGGGGACGAGTTCACCATCAACCTCATTCCGGAAACTTTGCGCCAGACGACGTTTGCCGACTATGCGGTCGGCGACGCAATCAACATTGAGGTCGATCACCAGACCATGGTGATGGTCGACGTGGTTGAACGCACACTCGAGCGCCTGATGGCGAAACGCAGCTGACCCTTAGTGATGCCTTGCACTGCCAAAGCCATTCTGACCGGGCGATAGAGCGTTGACGACCTTGCTGTAATCGGCGGGTTTCGCCGTGCACAATTCGCGCGGAATGCCGTTGTCGGCGATCTCCTGGAACGTGGACCCCGAAACGACGCGGAAGGGAATTCCACGGACACGAAGTTTCTGAACAACAGGCGTGATCATGCCGTCCCGCACCTGAAAATCAAGAATGGCAGCCGAGACATGTTCGGTGTCGAGGATAATCAGCGCTTCCTCGACGCTCTCTGCGGTAATGACATTCACGCCGGCTCGTTCAGCGGCATCGGCTGCATCCATCGAGATGAAAAGATCGTCCTCAACGATGAGGATCGTGTCGATCGCAAGTGCTTTCTCAGTCCGCATGACAAATCTCCTTTGGCTGCTCAACGCCCGAGAGCGGACTTAGTTCGACTTTGCCTAAAATACAAAATATCATGGTAAACAGTGCGTTAACCGTATGAGAGATGGAACATTGCGCCCCATGCGACCCGCATGCCCCGGAATGCCTCTCCCGCACAATGCACACGATGGAACAACCCGCCATCCGTAGCGTTTCGTGCACACCAACAGCCAAGGAGGCCACCATGCAAATCATCGGGACAGAAGTGACCGAGACGTCGGGCACAGCAACCATCGTGGAATTTCGCGGGGATGGCGGTGAACGCATCGCCGTCACCATGGCGCAGGGCGAAGATCGGCTTGCCAGTGAGGACGCCGTGGCGAAAGCGCAGGTGATGCTCCTCCAGGCCGCGAGCTTTGGTACCTCGGCAGATCCGACCAATACGGAGTCTAGCGATGCCGTCGACAGCCTGCGTCAGGAGCAAGCGGATCAGGACAGCAGGAAAAGCGATCTGCAGGAAGGCCTCGAAGACACCTTCCCGGCCAGCGACCCGGTCTCTGCAACCTACACCTCGACGCCTGGCTCTGATCAGCGCCACTAACTAGGACGATCGGGAGGAAAATGAGCGAGGAAATGTCCCACTTCAGCGCCGGAACCCATCTGGCGCTGACATCCATCGTGTTGCGGCTTCTGCTTGCCATGGCTTGCGGCAGCGCAATCGGTTTCGAACGAGAGTGGCGTAGCCACGCGGCAGGGCTGCGGACGCATATCCTCGTGTGTCTGTCGGCTGCGATCGTCGCCATTCTCACCATCGAGATCGCCCATCACGAAGCCTTCACCCGCAGCGAAGTACGCCTCGACCCCATTCGCCTGATCGAAGCGGTCACTGCTGGCGTTGCCTTCCTGGCGGCCGGCATGATCGTCTTCACGAAAGGACAGGTCCGCGGCCTGACAACTGGAGCGGGCCTTTGGTTTGCCGGATCCATTGGCCTTGCCTGCGGCCTCGGATTTTGGACAATCGCGCTTATCGCGACCGGATTCGCGTTGACGGTTCTCTGGATCCTACGGGGACTGGAAGGCAAGCTCTCGGGGAATGATGAGGGCTGAAAGCCCTCACCGCAATAAGCTCTGTCCTCCGTCGATCCACAGTGGGCTGCCAGTCACATGGCTCGCTGCATCGGAAGCCAGAAACGCGATAGCCTCGGCGACCGCTTCGACGGAACCCGGCTCGCCGTCTGTCAGAGGGATATCGCCATGCGGGAACTCCACCGGCTCTTCGGCGCCGGCACGGTTTCGCACCGCCGTATTGTCTTCGATCTTCGTTTGGATCGCACCCGGGCACACTGCATTGATCCGGATCCGATGCTTGGCAAGCTCCACAGCCAGTTGCTGCACCATGGCAAGCTGCGCTGCTTTCGTGGCCGAATAGGCAGATGCTCCCGGCGTCGTGAATGTCCGGGTCCCATTGATCGAGGAGACGACGACGATAGCGCCTCCGTTCTCTTTCATCTGCCCAACGCCGAAATGCAGGGTCAGATAAGTGCCACGTAAATTGATCGCGACGGTCTGATCGAATTCGTCCGGCATCAATTCATCGATCGGAGCCCATGTTCCATTGATCCCCGCATTGGCAACAAGGATATCAAGGCCACCTGTCTGCGCGACGAAGCCTTCGAAAGCAGCCTGCATTTCGTCTGCGCGGCTGACATCGGCAATCAGAACCATGCCGTCACCACCCAGGGCCCGGATCTCTTCCAATGTCTCCTGAAGTTCGCTTTCCGTCCGCCCAAGCAAGCCGACAAAGGCTCCCTCCGCTGCCAAGCGGAGAGCGGCACCCTTGCCGATCCCGGAGCCTGCCCCGGTAACCAAGGCCTTTCGACCGTCAAAGTCGGATCGCGTCATGCCCTGTCTCCAACATGCTCAGGCTTGCCCTTGCGCTTGGTCGAAGCAAGCGCCTCCAGCTCTGCCTCGCTCATGGTTTTCTCCATGCTCCGCGACGCTCCTTTGAGCTTTCCTTTCGGAACCTCGCCGCGCTTGGCGGACAGAGCCGCCCCCGCCGCCTTTTGTTGCGCCTTTGACTTCGCCTTTGCCGGCATGACAGCCCTCCTGTCTGGTCTGATGATCAGACGAAAACCGGGCATGCCCAGGAAAGTTCCGGGCGCCGATATGGAACAAAGCAGGCAACCATGGATTACACAGCGCAACTCCATCTCCAGAGGTATCCATGGACATGACCCTTAAGCTCCACCCGGTCGAGGCAGGGCAATGGCATAAGCTTGGCGCGCACTATGATGGTGAAGGCACCAATTTCGCGCTCTTCTCGGCCCATGCCGAACGAGTGGAACTATGCCTGTTTGACGACACCGGCACGATCGAGACCGCCCGCATCGAACTTCCCGAATTCACCAATGAAGTCTGGCACGCCTACCTCCCCGGCATCGGCCCGGGCCAGCTCTACGGCTATAGGGTTCACGGTCCCTATGACCCCGCCAACGGCCATCGCTTTAACCCGAACAAACTCCTTCTCGACCCTTACGCGCGCGAAATCCTCGGAGATTTCCAGTGGTCGAACGCCCATTTCGGCTACGACCTCGACAGCGAGGAGAAGGATCTTTCCTTCAACGATCTCGACAGTGCGCCCGTCACGCCGAAATGCCGCGTCGTCGACACAGCCATAAACCGGCAGACCAACCGCTTTAAGGGTACTGCCTGGCCGGATGCGATCGTCTACGAAACGCATGTAAAGGGCTTTACCAAGCTCAATCCCGCGATCCCCGAGGATCTGCGCGGCACGTTCGAGGGCCTGGGACACAAGGCCGCCGTCGACTACGTCAAAAGCCTGGGCATCACCTCAATCGAACTTCTCCCCGTCCATGCCTTTCCCGATGATAGCCATCTCGTCGACAAGGGGCTGAAGAATTACTGGGGCTACAATTCGATTGGCTTCTTCGCCCCGGCAAGCCGCTATTACGGCCCCAAGGGACTGACCGGTTTCCGCGATATGGTACGCGCCTTTCATGATGCAGGCATCGAGGTGATCCTGGATGTGGTCTACAATCACACCGCCGAAGGAAACGAACTGGGGCCGACGCTGTCTCTAAAGGGCATCGATAACTTTTCCTACTACCGGACCCTTCCCGACAATCACCGCTATTACATCAACGACACCGGCACCGGGAACACGGTGAACACCTCTCATCCGCGCGTGCTGCAAATGGTCATGGACAGTCTGCGCTACTGGGCCGAGGAGATGGACGTCGACGGCTTCCGCTTTGACCTTGGCACGATCCTCGGGCGCGAGCCGGAAGGCTTCGACCAGCGCGGCGGCTTTTTCGATGCCGTCACCCAGGACCCGGTCCTGTCCAAGGTCAAGCTGATCGGCGAACCCTGGGATATCGGCCCCGGCGGGTATCAGGTCGGCGGCTTCCCGCCGGGTTGGGCAGAATGGAATGACAAATATCGGGATTCCACCCGTGACTATTGGTTGAACGGTGACAATTGCGCGCCGGATTTTGCCGCCCGCCTGCTCGGCTCTGGCGACATTTACGACCAGCGGGGACGCCGCCCCTGGGCCAGCGTCAACTTCATCACTGCTCATGACGGCTTCACGCTGAACGACCTCGTCAGCTACGACCAGAAGCACAATGACGCCAATGGCGAAGACAACAACGATGGTCACAACGACAATCGCAGCCATAACTACGGCCACGAAGGACCAACAGACGACGAAGGCATCAACGCGCTGCGCGAACGCCAAAAGCGCAACTTCCTCGCCACGCTGTTCTTCTCGCATGGCACGCCGATGCTTTTGGCGGGGGACGAATTTGGTCGCTCGCAGATGGGCAACAATAACGGCTATTGCCAGGACAGCGAGATCAGCTGGCTGCACTGGGAAAACCTCCCCGCCACCTGCGAGGATCTGCGGGCATTCACCACGCGACTGATCACCCTCCGGCGGGACCAACCCTTGCTGCGCCGCTCCAGCTGGCGCGACGGCACGATCATCGATTGGTACAATCTGCATGGTGGAGCGCAGCGCCCCGAACATTGGCTGGATGGTAATCCGCTAGCCCTGAAGCTTAGGCGCGAGGATCTTGAAGGCACCGACGGTGTGTGGCCGGAAGTCATGCTGATGTTCAATCCTGTCGATGAAGACATCGACTTCGTCATGCCCAAGACAGGCAGCGGTGATTGGATCCTGGAACTCACGACGTCGGACGTAGAGCGCGCCGGAGACACCGTGAGCGAGGCCGCACCTTTCCACATGCAGGCACGCTCGCTTGCCCTGTTCAGGCGGCGCTGACCTTATTCAGCACTCCTAAACAGGCATCATGATCTCGAAATCAAACAACTGTCCGGCGATGGAAATGCGGCGGGCAGATATCGTTACGCGAATTCTGTCCCCGCTCGCCGTGATAACATCGGCATGCTCGCCGACATAGCCACCTTCCCGATCCAGGAGATCAAGCCGCCGCCCGCGCGCCTCGCCGTCCGTGACGATGCCCGTTGACAGCATTTCACTTCCCTGGATTTCCTCCCAGGTCCTGCCGACGAGGTCGAGGTAGGCCTGATTGACACGAATATAGCGCGACCGCGTTCCTCCGAGGGTCGAGACGCAGAGTGCACCCACGGATAAATCAAACATGGCCTGCACAATGGGACCGGACATGGCGGCAACAACTGCCTGATCGAGACTTTCCCGCGAAAAATAGCTGTTATCCTCGGAAGAGCTGAGCTCATGGTCGGCAGGCAAAGCCAACTCGTCGCGTAGAACTGAAACGACACCCCATAGATCAAGCCGTGACCAGACGGGCTTTTGCTCGGTGCGGACAGCATCCAGGGTCAGAGGCAGGCTTTTCGCCAGCGCCTCGCGGCCACAAGCACCGCCCTCGCCAGTGGATGAGAGTTCCATCTCACCGATGATCGAGAGAGCAAGCCCGCGGACGATGGAAAACGCCTCCTCAAGCGTTGCACGCCTTTCTGCCTCGATCGCAACGACATCGTCAGTATTCGATGAGCCTCCCAGGCGCGGCAGATTTTCAATGATTTGCCAAACCTTCTCGAGCTCCGGCCGCGCCTCGACCGAAGCGGCGCCGCGAGGGCCATAGGCGAGCAGCGCAAGAATAACATCCGAACCCAAGGCATCCACATCCGCGGCCTCAATCTGCCCATCGGATCCGCGCCGTGCCGCGGTCATCTTGCGCGGACCACCGTCCTCGTTGAAATGGATCGTGACCTCGTGAATCGCATCGGGAAAGACAAGCCACGGATGCTCAGTTCGGAAGGCCGACAACGTAGATTGATCTAGAACGATGACGTCATGCATGCTTGCTCTCCCGGAATCCGCGACACCGGAGAGGGCACACGCCTTTCTACGGCCAAACGGAGTGGTTGTGCTGCCAATCTCTCGACGGCGCAAGCCAAGCCTTGCCGATATAGCATCAACTATCCAGACCTATCGCAAACTTGCGACAGTTCGGACGAAAAAAGTCAGCACAGGGCTTTAAAAGAACGCCTGAATACCAGTCTGGGCACGCCCGAGGATGAGGGCGTGAACATCATGAGTACCCTCATAGGTGTTAACCGTCTCAAGATTCTGCGCGTGCCGCATCACATGATACTCGATTTGGATGCCGTTGCCGCCATGCATGTCACGCGACATCCGGGCGACATCTAGCGCTTTTCCGCAATTGTTGCGCTTGACCAGCGAGATCATTTCCGGCGCGAACTGATGTTCATCCATCAGACGACCGACCCGCAAAGAGCCAAGGAGGCCGAGAGCGATGTCCGTCTGCATGTCGGCGAGCTTCTTCTGGAAAAGCTGCGTGCCCGCCAGCGGCTTGCCGAACTGCTTGCGGTCAAGACCATACTGGCGCGCACGGTGCCAGCAGTCTTCCGCCGCACCCATAACACCCCATGAAATGCCGTAGCGCGCACGATTGAGGCAGCCGAACGGTCCCTTAAGACCCGAGACATTCGGAAGCAGCGCGTCCTCCCCGACCTCGACGCCATCCATGACAATCTCGCCGGTGACAGACGCACGCAGAGAAAGCTTCCCGCCAATCTTGGGAGCGGACAGACCCTTCATGCCCTTTTCCAGCACGAAGCCCCGGATCTCGCCGCCATGCGCTTCCGACTTTGCCCAGACGACAAAGACGTCAGCGATCGGCGCATTCGAGATCCACATCTTGGATCCCTTCAGGCGGTAACCGCCCTCGATCTTTTCCGCACGCGTCTTCATGCCACCCGGATCGGAACCCGCATCAGGCTCGGTCAGCCCGAAGCAGCCGATCAGCTCCCCGGAAACGAGCCCTGGCAGATACTTATCCTTCTGCTCTTCAGAGCCGTAGGCATAGATCGGATAGATCACCAGCGACGACTGGACGCTCATCATCGAGCGATAACCGGAATCGACCCGTTCAATCTCTCGCGCCACAAGTCCGTAGGACACATAGTTGGCACCGGCCGCGCCATACTTCTCTGGCAGGGTCACACCGAGAAGACCGGCCTGCCCCATCAATCGGAACAGTTCAGGCTCGACCGTTTCGCCGAGATAGGCGTCGCTGATACGTGGCGCGAGTTCAGTCCTTGCAAAGGCGGCGGCCGCATCCTGGATCATCCGCTCGTCTTCGCTGAGAGCCTCGGACATCAGGAAAGGATCACTCCAGGAAAAGGGTCGCATCTCGCTCATCGGTCTCATCCTTTGTTTCGTATGCCCAGATTGCTCATATCGACCCGCAATTCAAGCCATGTTTACTCATGCTGCTATTAGGTCTAGTCATAACACATGCTCACACATCAACGCCGCTTCCTGCCTTCAACCAGTGCGCTCGCCGCTTTTGATTCCGTGGCCAAGCTCGGCAGCTTCTCGGCTGCCGCCAACGAGCTGGCCCTGACCCAAGGCGCCATCAGCCGTCAGATCGGCCTTCTTGAGGAGCAGCTCGGCGTCAGACTGTTCGACCGAACCAATCGCGGCGTGGAACTGACCGCGATCGGCAAGACCTATGCCAAGGGGATCGGTGATGCACTGGCGACAATCCGGACGCTCTCGCTGGAAGCCATGGCGACCCGCGACGACACGCATCTGCGCCTGGCCATCCTGCCAACCTTCGGCACCCGCTGGCTCATGCCGCGCATCCCCGATTTCCTGGCCCGCAACCCGGCGATCATCATCGATTTTGCCACCCGCATCGGCCAGTTCGAATTCGAGGGTTCTGGCATCGATGCCGCGATCCATATCGGCGAGCCGAACTGGCCCGGCACCGATTGCCAGTTTCTGATGCAGGAAATGGTCGTGCCGGTCTGCAGTCCAAGCTTTCTTGCCGCGAACCCGGTGAACCGGCCCCAGGACCTCCTGTCAAAGCCGCTCTTCGACATGGCCTCGAGACCTCGCGCCTGGGAACAGTGGTTTGCAAGCCTCGGCATCGTAGAAGGCCGTGGTGGCGGTATGCGGTTCGAGCAGTTTTCCAACGTTGTACAGGCCTGCCTTGCCGGCCTCGGCATCGCACTCGTGCCAACATTCCTGATCGAACCGGAACTGTCCAGCGGACAACTCGTGCGCGCCTGGGACCACGAAGTAAAAAGCGCGAGCGCCTACTACCTTGTGCGCCCCCTGTCGAAGATGGCCTATGGTCCCGCAAGCCTCTTCGCCAACTGGATCATCGATACGGCAAGAGCTTTCAGCGACAGGAACGCGATCAGTCCCTAAAAAAGCGGTTGTGATAGCACACCGGGCTGTGCTGCATGCCGATTGACAACCCTGTGTCATGCGCAAAGACTAAAATGAAAATGCCGTGATCGGGCTCGGGAGAGAAACATGTCGACAAGTCACATCTTAAAATTACTAACACTCGCCCTCACTCTCGGTTCGATCGCGCTCCCGGCATCCGCACAAGACGTCAGAACGATCGAGCGCGTGAGCAATGGCGACTACTTTGGTTTTGACCTCAGGACCGAGAAGAACGTGTCGCTCGAAGAATGCGAAGCCAGCTGCATCGCCGACAATTCCTGCCGCGCCTTCACTTACAATCCGAAGGTCAGCTGGTGTTTTCTGAAGTCTGACTTCGACACGCTCAACAGTTTTCCAGGCGCCGTCGCCGGCCGGATCGTTATGACCACGGCGGAGGAAGACATCGGCGCGCCGCCGGCGCTTTCCTTCATCACCGAGCAGCTCAAGATCGACGCCCGCAACCAGCGGTCCAGTCTCGCAGTCGCAGCAGAGCAGCAGGGGCTTGGTCGTGATGCCTTGATCGAAGCCGGTCGCGCTGCCTTTACCGGAGGCAATATCGATCTGGCTCTCGCCTCGATGAAGGGCGCACTGTCCATCGATGCCGATGACGCGGCCCTCTGGCTCGAAATGGCCCGCATGGCCAATACGGTAACCGGGAACTACAGCATGGCAGGCGAAGGCGCGATGGCCGCCGTCAATGGCTACCTGCTGACACGGGGAACGGCGACGCGCGCCGAGGCACTCGCGACCCTTGCTCGCTCGCTGGAGAATGGCGAGAACTGGCGCGCCGCCCTGAATTCTTATAAGGCAAGCCTTGAGCTGGCCTCCAATGCCGAGGTCCAGGCCGCCTTTGTCGACCTCCGGTCGCGCCAAGGCTTCCGCATCGTGTCCAACACCATCGATTCAGACAGCGCGTCGCCCCGCGCCTGCGTTGTGTTCTCCGAAGAACTGGTCAAACGCGGCGTCGATTATGCCCCCTTCGTCACGCTCGACGGCAAGGCACCAAAGGCAATCGAGGCGAAGAACAACCAGATTTGCGTCGAGGGCCTGGAGCATGGTGGCCGTTACCGGCTGGCGGTGCGCGCTGGCCTGCCATCCTCCGTAGGTGAAAACCTGGAGGCGCCAGCCGAAGTTGACATCTATATCCGCGACCGCAGTTCGACCGTCCGCTTTACCGGCGATAGCTTTGTCCTGCCCTCCTCTGCGCGTCAGGGCATCCCGCTCGTCTCGATCAACGCCGACAGCGCCAAGCTCGAACTTTACCGCATCGGCGACCGCAACATCGCGCCGCTCCTCTCAGCCTCTCAGTTCCTCACCCAACTCGACGGCTACACCGCAACACGGGTGCGCGATGAAATCGGTGAACTGGTATGGGAAGGTTCGCTCGACATTGCCAACGAGCTGAACAAGGAAGTCGTCACCAGCATTCCCCTGGCCGAGGCGCTTCCGACCCGCAAACCTGGCATCTATGTCATGACGGCAGTTCCGCCCACAGGGACGACAGAGAGCTGGGACAACCGAGCCACCCAGTGGTTCGTCGTCTCCGACATCGGCCTGTCGACTTTCGCCGGAACCGATGGCCTGCATGTCTTTGCTCGTTCGCTGGCGGCAGCCGAGCCTCTCTCGGGCATCAGCCTGCAGCTGATTGCGAAGAACAACGAAATCCTCGCAACCGCCACCACCGACGCCGATGGGCGCGCGCGCTTTGACGCTGGGCTCCTGCGCGGCGGCGCAGCATTGGCCCCTGCCGTGATTGCGGCCAGAAGCGGCGACGACGACAATGTCTTCCTCGACATGACCCGCGCCGGCTTCGACCTGTCGGACCGCGGCGTGACGGGACGCCCGGCACCCGGCCCCGTTGACATCATGGCCTGGACGGAACGTGGCATCTACCGCCCCGGCGAGACTGTTCATGTCGCGGCACTCGCACGCGATAGCGAGGCGGATGCGATTGGAGACCTGCCCCTCACCTTCGTTTTCAGCCGCCCAGACGGCGTCGAATCCCGCCGCATGGCCGTGAGTGGCGAGGCGCTTGGCGGCTACGCCGTCGATCTGCCCATTCTCGCCAATGCGATGCGCGGCAGCTGGACGGTCTCTATCCACACCGACCCGAAGAAGCAGGCCATTGCCCAGACCACCTTCCTCGTCGACGACTTCGTACCGGACCGGCTCGACTTGAAACTGTCGACCGAGGCGAAAACGATTGCCGTGGACGAAGCAGTCACGATCTCTGCCGATGGCAACTACCTCTATGGCGCACCGGCCGCAGGCCTCGCGCTGGAAGGCGAGCTTGTGGTCAAGCCGACAACGAGCCACCCGGACTACGCGCGCTACAGCTTCGGTTTGGCCGACGAAGAAGGCATTGAAGACGTCCGCGTTTCCTTCGAAGAGCTAGCGCCGCTCGACGAGGACGGCAAAGGCTCGATCGACGTTTCGCTGACTGAGCTGCCGTCGACGACCCGTCTTCTGAATGCCGATGTGGTGCTGCGGTTGCGCGAAGGCGGCGGGCGAGCGGTGGAACGCACCTTGACGCTCCCCGTCATGCCGGAAGGCCCTGTCATCGGCATCAAGCCGGAATTTGAAGGCGAACTTGCCGAAAACACCAATGCAAGCTTCAACCTGATCGCCATAGGCACGGACAGCGCCCGGCAGCCCCTGCCCGGAGCACGCTGGAAACTGATCAAGCTCGAGCGGAATTACCAATGGTATCGGGAAGGCTCGTCTTGGCGCTATGAGCCGATCACCACCACCAAGCTGGTGGCGGATGGCACGCTCGACATCGACGCAGACGGCACACCACTCTCCGTCCCCGTCACCTGGGGCAGCCACCGATTGGAAGTCGAGGCAGGCGGCTCGGTTTCGAGCGTCGATTTCGACGCCGGCTGGTTCGTTTCGGCAAACTCGACGGAAACGCCGGATGCGCTTGAAATCGGCCTCGACAAGGCGTCCTACACGATCGGTGAAACCGCAAAGCTGAAGATCTCGCCACGCTTCGCCGGGCAGGTCATCGTGGCTGCGGGCACGGACACGCTGATCGCCACAGAGGTCGCTGACGTGCCGCCGGAAGGAACGGAAATCGACATACCTGTCACTGCCGAATTCGGTGCTGGCACTTACATTACCGCGACGCTGTTCAGGCCGGGCGACGGCGTGGAAAGCCGGATGCCCGCACGTGCGATTGGCATCGCATGGCTGGCCGTCGATCCCGGCACAGACAAGCTGGCAGTCAAGCTGTCCCCGCCGGAAAAGACCCTGCCCCGCCAGGCGCTGGAAATCCCGATCGAAGTGAGCGGAGCCGGCGTGGATGAAGAAGCCTATGTTATGGTTGCCGCCGTTGACGTCGGCATCCTCAACCTCACCCGCTACGAGACACCGGCGCCGGAAACCTACTATTTCGGTCAGAGGCGCCTGGGCCTGGAACTGCGCGACCTCTATGGCCGGCTGATTGACGGCTCGCTCGGTGCCACTGGCAAACTGCGCACCGGTGGCGACGGCGGGGAACTCGCCCTGCAAGGCAATCCGCCAAAGGAGAAACTCGTCGCCTTCTTCTCCGGCCCGATCAAGCTGGATGCCGATGGCAAGGCAACGGTTTCCTTCGATGTTCCGCAATTCAACGGCACGGCCCGCGTGATGGCCTGGGCATGGTCGAAGAATGGTCTCGGCCATGGCGAGGCCGACGTCGTGATCCGCGACCCTGTTGTGGTCACTGCGAGCCTGCCGAAGTTCCTCGCTCCGGAGGACCAAAGCAACCTACGGCTTGATATCGCCGCGACCGATGCACCCGCCGGCAGCTACACGGTGACCGCCACCGGCAACGGCCCGGTCACTGTCGGCGGTGCCGACAGCCAGTCGGTCGACCTTGTTCCGGGCAAGACCGTTACGGTCACGCTGCCCATCCAGGGTGTCACGCCGGGCGCGGGCACGATCGATATCGCGCTTGCAGGCGGTGACGGTGTCGCCATCAGCCAGTCGCTGGACGTGCCGGTTCGCCCTGCAACACTGCCGATCACCCAGCGACAGGTCATTGCGCTTGCTCCCGGCAAGAGCCTGACGGTCGATGGCGAACTTCTGGCCGATAGCCTCTTGCAGGGCGCATCGGTCAGCCTCAACGTCGCACGTGCAGATGGTCTGGATATCCCCGGCCTGCTGATGGCGCTAGACCGTTACCCTTATGGCTGTGCCGAACAGACGACGAGCCGCGCCCTGCCGCTCCTCTATTTCGGTGAACTCGCCAAACTCTCCGGCTTGCCGGAAGACGAGGCGATCAACAAGCGGGTGCAGGATGGCATCCTGCGCGTGCTTTCCTACCAGTCGTCGAGCGGCTCCTTCGGCCTCTGGGCTCCGGGGTCGGAAAGCCTGTGGCTCGATGCCTATGTCAGCGACTTCCTCACCCGCGCCCGCGAACAGAAGTTCGATGTGCCGGAAGAGGCCCTCGTTCTGGCGCTGCAGAACCTACAGAACCGCCTCGCCTACAACAACGATATCAAGACCAATGGCAACGAGATCGCCTATGCGCTCTATGTCCTGGCCCGCAGCCGCAAAGCCTCACTGAGCGACCTGCGCTACTATGCCGATACGATGCTTGCAGACTTCCCGACACCTCTGTCCAAGGCGCATCTGGCAGCCTCCCTTTCGCTCTACGGTGATAGCGAACGGGCCAATGCGGTCTTCCTCGAAGCGGCCGGGATGAGTGAGCAGGCGCGCCTGACACCCGTCAGCTTCTCGCGCAACGACTACGGCTCGTCCCTGCGCGATGCAGCCGGCGTGCTTGCACTCGCCGCCGAAAGCCGACCGGTTCCGCCGGTCGTGCCGATCCTTTCCAAGGTCGTGGCGGAAGAGTGGAACGCGAAACAGACACTCAGCACCCAGGAACAAACCTGGATGCTGCTTGCCGCCCGCGCTATGCAGCAGGATGACAAGGCGCTGAAGGTTGAGGTCAATGGTGCGGAACGGACAGGTGCCTATGCCGCGACCATTCCAGGAGAGGCACTCCTGCAGTCGCCGGTCACCCTGACCAACAAGGGCCTCGAGCCGATCAGTGCAGCCGTCACCACAGTTGCAGCACCGGTCGAACCACCGGCTGCAGGGGGTGAAGGCTTTGGCATCACCCGGACCTACTACAGTCTGGATGGTGAAGAGGCCAACATCACCGAAGCCACGCAGAACGAGCGTTACGTCGTTCTGATCGAAGTGACCGAAGAAGCCGAGTGGCCGGCCCAGATCCTGATCACGGACCTTCTGCCGGCGGGTCTGGAGATCGACAATCCAAGCCTGGTTGACAGTGCGGCGCTGACCAATTTCGATTGGCTGGCGCAGACGGACACCGCACATCTCGAGTTCCGCAGCGACCGTTTTGTCGCCGCGATTGATCGCGCCGAGGGCGACAACAGTCCAATCACGCTGGCCTATGTGGTCCGCGCGGTCACGCCCGGCACCTACGATCTTCCGGCAGCAAGCGTCGAGGACATGTACCGTCCGCAGCTTTCGGCCCGAACGGCCGCGGGTGCCATGACGGTCTCGGCAGCCCCCTGATGAAAAAGGGCCGGCGGATTGCAGCAGTTTCGGCGGTGGTCGTCCTGATCGCCGCCGGCATCGTTGCATCGCTTGATTATGCAGACAAGCGCTTCCCCCCGCCGCTCGATGCAGCCCGGCAAGTCTCGACGGAAATCCTTGACCGGGACGGGCAGTTGCTTCGTGCCTTTTCAACCGGCGACGGTCTCTGGCGTTTGAAGACCACGGCCGATGACGTCGATCCGGCCCTTGTTCGCATGCTGGTCGCCTATGAAGACCGGCGCTTTGAGAGCCATTCGGGCGTCGATCCGCTGGCGCTCGGTCGCGCAGCCTGGCAACTCGTCACCAATGGTCAAATCGTCTCCGGCGCATCGACGCTTTCAATGCAGGTCGCGCGCCTCATCGAACCGCGCCGCGAACGATCGCTGACGGCAAAACTGATCCAGATCGCGAGGGCCCTGCAGATCGAGCGCAGGCTTTCGAAACGCGAGATCCTCGACCTTTACCTGACGCATGCACCCTATGGCGGAAATCTGGAAGGTGTACGGGCAGCAAGCCTCGCCTGGTTCGGCAAGGAGCCGAAACGGTTGACGACAGCGGAAGCTGCCCTCCTCGTCGCGCTGCCGCAACTGCCGGAGAAGCGCAGGCCGGACCGGTTTCGCGACAACGCCTTGAAGGCGAGGCAGCGCGTCCTCGACCGAGCAGGTGAAGCCGGTGTTGTCGAACCGGGCGAAGTGGCACTGGCAGTCACAGCCGAGCTGCCGAACCTTCGCCGCCAACTGCCGGCTTTCGCACCGCATCTGGCGGAAGCCGCCAGGCGGAAAGCGCCGCAGGCAACACGACACCAGACGACCATCCTGCGCAGCGTGCAGGAGAGACTGGAAAAGCTGGCGCTGGAAACGGGACGCAAACTCGACCCGAAGGTCTCGCTCGCCCTCCTGATGGCGGATGCGAAGACTGGCGAGATCGTCGCTGAAGTCGGTGCAGCCGATTATTTCAACACCAGCCGCTCCGGCTGGATCGACATGACGCGGGCGGAACGCTCCCCCGGATCGGCGCTGAAACCCTTTATCTACGGTCTCGCCTTCGAACAGGGACTCGTTGCCCAGGAAACCATTGTCGAAGACCGTCCGGCCGATTTCTACGGCTATCGCCCAAAGAATTTCGACATGCAGTATCAGGGTGACGTCAGCATCCGTCAGGCGCTGCAGTTGTCGCTGAACGTGCCCGCCGTCCGCCTGCTCGATGCTGTCGGCCCAGCCCGCCTGATGGTCCGGCTACGGCGCGCCGATGTGACGTTGAAGCTGCCGCCAACTGAGGCGCCGGGTCTGGCAATTGCACTTGGAGGTGCGGGCATCACCCTCAAGGATCTGGTCCAGCTCTATGCTGGCCTCGTCAATCGCGAGCAACCAGTCCGCCTGGGGGACGGTATTCGCGATCAGGCAGAGCTTATCGATGACCAGCCGTTGTTCGAGCCGACAGCGGCCTGGACTGTTGCGGATGTACTGGGCGCAGTCCTTCCCCCGACCGGCAGTCCACCTTCGGGCATCGCTTACAAGACCGGCACCAGCTACGGCTATCGCGACGCCTGGTCGGTCGGCTATGATGGCCGCTACGTGCTGGGGGTCTGGATTGGCCGGCCCGACAATGCCGCCGTGCCCGGCATCTCGGGTTACAAGACGGCAGCTCCCGTCCTGTTCGAGGCCTTCGCGAAATCCGGCCTGTCCGGAACACCCCTGCCCCGCGCACCCGCCGGCGCCATGAGGCTGGCAGCCTCCGATCTGCCGATTGGCCTGCGCCGCTTTTCGACCGCCGGCAATGGCCTGGCTTCCACCAGCGCCCGCGAACAACCACCGCACATCATCTATCCGCCGGAAGGCTCCGTACTAGAGCTCGGTAAGGGGCCGGATGGCGCACGACTGCCGGTGGTGATGAAGATGCAGGCCGGGCGCGCGCCGTTCCGCTGGCTGATCGACGGGAAACCCTTTGCCGACATCACCCGTCGGCGAACAGGAGAATGGCACCCGGCTGGCACGGGCCAGTCAACCCTCACCGTCATCGACGCCGATGGTCGGGCGGCTTCTGTCAGCGTCTTTGTCCGCGATTGACTTGAAGCTCGCAGGGGTCGTCATGATCCGAAAACGCCTTCCACGCGTATTCTGCCTGTGACCATTTTCCGACGGGAGACCTTCGAAATGACCAACAGTTTGCGCACAGGACTAATCGTCCTTTCGACCCTCGCAGTCGCAACGACGTCCGCAATGGCGAACGAGCGCTTCACCGCCAATGACATCAAGGGCGAGATCATCGGCAAGCGGATCTACCTTGCCGTACCGCTCGGGGGCGAGTTTCCACTGAATTACCGGACCAATGGACAGGTGGATGGCTCTGGCGAGGCCCTCGGCCTCGGTCGTTTTGCCAAGCCGAACGACAAGGGGCGGTGGTGGATCAAGGGCGACCAACTCTGCCAGCAGTTTACCAGCTGGTACAAGGGTGCCCCCATGTGTTTCGAACTCATCCGGACCGGTGACAAGCGGCTCAAATGGATCCGCGACAATGGCGAGACCGGCACCGCACGCATCGGCAGCAGTATCTGACGGTGGCTTGCACCGCGTGAAGGGCTCTCCTAGGCTGAGAGCCTTTCACCACCGGGAGCCACCATGGCCGATTTGATATACCGCCCGATTGGGGCAACCGCCACGCTCGCAAGAGCCGGCTATCCAGCCATCCGTTCGGCAACAGGCGGCGAACTTGATATCGTCACCGGGCCCACGCAGCCTGGCTTCAACCCGCTGGATCTTCTCTTGGCGTCGCTTGCTGCCTGCATGAGCATGAGTGCCCGCATTGCCGCCCGTGAACTGGGCCTCACCGACAGGTTCGATGGCATCGCCGTCAACGTGGAGGGGGAAAAGGCCGCCGATGAGCCTTCCCGGTTTGGCAGCCTGACTGTGACAATGCGCTTCGAGGGCGACCTCACTGCAGACGAACAGAGCGCCGTCGCCCACAAGGCTGAAACGATCTGCACAGTCAGCAACAGCCTTGCCCTGCGTCCGACACTGATCGTCACGACGACCTAGATTTTCGCCGGGCCTGCGTTCTTCGGTCCCAGCCGTCAGCCGCTCAAGACGACAGCGCCGCAGAACAACGAAATTCCTTGTGAAATCGTTTGAAACGGGACCCTTTTGCCCGGTAGATCTTGACCTTCAACCCGTGTCGTTTAACTAGTTCGTGAGATGTCGTGATTGCAGCAATCACGCGATCGAAACCTGGTGCCGGGCCCCTCTGGCGAGAGTTTTACGGCGCTCTCGTGATGTCGGTACCGCCAGCAAATCAGCCGGCGGATTCAATACAATGAACACTTTGATCCTGCTTCGGGCGAAGGCGCGCGTCGCGCACCGCCTCGCAAATCCCTGCCTCTTCTTTGTCTCGGAGGTGCAGGCGTGAGCACTCCAGCAACATCGGGTGGTCAGTCCACCCTCGGTTACTTCCGTTGGGCCTTCATCGTTACGGCCATCGGCCTCGTTCTCGGCGCAGCGCTCGGCTGGCAGTCGTCGGGAACGCTTGGCGGCATGGCGACCGTCTTCTTCATCTGCTGCGTCCTGGCAGTCCTTGAGATTTCTCTCTCCTTCGACAACGCCATCGTCAATGCCAACAAGCTGAAGGACATGACGCCGCTCTGGCAGCATCGCTTCTTGACCTGGGGCATCGTCATCGCCGTCTTCGGCATGCGTATCGTCTTCCCGCTTTTGATCGTTGTGATCGCAGCGAAGATCGGGCCGATCGAAGCCATCGTGCTGGCCGCGCGCGAGCCGGCGGAATATGCCCGCATCATGAACGAGGCTCATCTGCCGATCGCAGCCTTCGGCGGCACCTTCCTGATGATGGTCGGACTGACCTACTTCTTCAACCATGAGAAGGATGTTCACTGGATCGAGGTGATCGAAAAGCACATGGCGCGCTCGGCCTCCATCAAGGGCATCGAGATCGCCTTCGTCCTGATTCTGATCCTGGTCTTCTCCAGCCTGCTGGAAGGCGCGGAAGCCACGACCTTCGTCTATTCGGCGATCTACGGCCTGGTAACCTTCCTGGCTGTCGAAGTGCTGGGCGGTCTGCTCGACGCCTCGCAGAAGGCGATGAGCGAAGCGGCCAAGGGCGGCCTCGGCGCTTTCATCTATCTCGAAGTGCTCGATGCCAGTTTCTCCTTCGATGGCGTCATCGGCGCCTTCGCCTTGACGCAGAACCTGTTCATCATTGCAATCGGCCTCGGCATCGGTGCGATGTATGTTCGCTCGATGACGATCATGCTGGTTGAAAAGGGCACGCTTGCCGAATACCGCTACCTGGAACACGGCGCCTTCTACGCCATCCTGATCCTTTCGGTGATCATGTATGTCCAGACGCTTGTCCACATCCCCGAAGTCATTACCGGCCTTGGCGGCGCGGCATTGATCGGTATCTCCCTCTGGTCGTCGATCAAGTACAATCGCAAGGAGCGTGAGGAAGAAGAGCGCCTCGCCCGCGAGAACGTCGCGGACAATATCTGAGACTGAACTCAATCTACACAAAAAGGCCGGCGGTTTACCGCCGGCCTTTGTCATTCTGGCCAAGGCTCATATCAGTCAGAGCCGACATCCGCAGTCTGGGAGCCAGGCTTGTTGAGTGCACCTGTCCCGGGAGTCTTCATCTCATCCTGAAGCTCCTTCTTGTCATGCGGTCCGGCCGCCGGCAAATCCTTCGCCTTGGAACCTTCGCTCTGATCATTCTTGTGCGTGGGCGTGTCCATGTCTCACCTCCGTTGGGGAAGTGGTAACAGCCGGAACCCCCTGCCGGTTCCCTTCGAGCGGAAACGCCGTAACGACACATGCAGCCCCGCCCGGACTTTGGTCGCAAAGTTTTTTTGAGCGCAGCTGGAATAAATGCGGCATCGGCACCGTATACTGGGTCATGACGACGAAAACGAACCCCTTCAATGTTCTTGGCCAGCTCGCAGCTCTGCGACGCTATGCCCGTTCGCTCGTCCGCAATCCCGAAGATGCCGAGGATCTGGTGCATGACACGCTGGTGCGTGCGCTTGAACGCAAGTCGAGCTTTCGCTCCGACGGCAGCATTCGCAACTGGCTTCTATCCATATTGCACAACACACATGTCGACAGGCTGCGGCGCAATCGCTCGCTGGAGCGGCGCCACCGTGAAGCCGGCGATATGGCCGAACTCGTTTCGCCTGCTGGCCAGGACCATTCGGTTCGCCTGTCGCAGGTGCGCGAAGCCTTCCTCGATTTGCCGGACGATCAGCGCGAGGCGCTGCATCTCGTTGCGATTGAGGAGCTATCCTATCAGGAAGCCGCAACCGTCTTGAACATTCCCATGGGCACGCTGATGTCCCGCATTTCCCGTGCGCGCGCCAGCCTGCGCGCCATGGAAGGCGGCGAGGACGAAAAAGCCGTGCCCCGCCTCAGAATCGTTGGAGGAAATCCCGATGACCAACCTTGATCCTGTCATCGAGTCCGATCTGCATGCCTATGTCGACGACCAGCTCGATGTTGCCCGTCGCATCGAGGTCGAGGCCTATCTGTCGGAAAATCCTTCGATTGCGGCGAAGGTCATGGCTGATCTTCGGGTCCGGGACGAACTCCGTCTGGCACTTGCCGGCCTTCCATCCGTGGCGCGGCAGGAAACCCGCGAAGCCGCCCGTGTGCTGGAGCGTGCGTTCAACGGTCGCCAGACTTTGGACCTAATGCGCCGTGCGGCAGCCGTCGTGCTGCTCGTCGGCGCCGGCTGGATCGCCCATGGCTGGATCGCGCCCGGAGGGATCGGTGAGGTAGTCGCGTCCGTACCGCCGCCGCAATTCGTCGAGGAAGCGATGCGGGCGCACCAGACGGCGGAATTGCGTGAGAACATGCGATCCCAGCCCGAAGCCGGCCGCTTCGACCCGGCTGAAATCCGCTCGGCGACGGCAATCGTCTTGCCCTCCATGCCAGGAGACTGGGCGGTGCGCGATGCGCAGGTCTTTCCTTCGGCCTATGGACCGAGTGTGGAACTGGCCGTTGAGCCAAAGGCGGGCGAGAGGCTTTCCCTCTTCGCCGTGCGCCCCGGAAATTTTGCGGTCCAGCAGGTCCTGCTCCGGCAGGATGGCGAAACCCAGGCCGCGTACTGGCAGATCGGCGAAGTCGCTTACGCGCTGATCTCCGAAACTGAAAACACGGACAGGCTGGCCGACCAGGCCCGCAAACTTGCCCGTACCCTTTACTGATCCATCCACGGAGGTACTCGACTATGGATCCTATTCAGAACCGCTGGGGCTACACCAACGCCCAGGCACAGTCCGGCGCTCTCTTCGACGAGGGCCTGCGCCAGCACATGCTGCGCATTTACAACTATATGGGCCTTGGCCTCGTCATCACCGGCCTTGTCGCATTCTTCGTCAGCCAGACACCGGCCCTCTATGTGCCGATCTTCTCGTCGCCGCTGAAGTGGGTCGTGATGCTGGCTCCGCTTGCATTTGTCTTCTTCTTCTCGTTCCGCATCCAGACGATGTCGGCATCTACGGCACAAATGACCTTCTGGGCCTTCTGCGCCGTCATGGGCCTCTCGCTCTCGTCGGTCTTCCTGGTGTTCACGGGAACGTCCATCGCGCGGACCTTCTTCATCACCGCAACCATGTTCGGTGCCATGAGCCTCTATGGTTACACAACCAAGCGTGACCTGGCGAAGTTTGGCTCCTTCCTGATGATGGGTCTGATCGGCGTCGTCATCGCCTCGGTGGTCAACATCTTCATGGGCTCCAGCGCCCTGCAGTTTGCCATCTCCGTCATCGGCGTCTTCGTCTTTGTCGGCCTGACGGCATGGGATACCCAGAACATCAAGCAGCAGTATGCGGAGAATGTCGACCAGGAGAGCCAGCAGAAGCTCGCCGTGTTTGGTGCTCTGTCGCTCTATCTGAACTTCGTCAACCTGTTCCAGCTGCTGCTGAGCCTGACCGGTCAGCGCGAAGAATAAGTCCCCAAGATCATTCACAGACAAAAAATGCGCCCGGATCCATCAATCCGGGCGCATTTCGTTTGGTCTTCAATGAAAAGCCCTCGCGGGCGTAAAGGATCAGAGCGTGACGATGAGGACTGCGAGAAAGCCGATGCTGACAGCAGCGACGATCATGGCGATGCGCGACTGACAAGCCTCAACCGCACGCCAATTCCGATGTTCGTTGCCCCGTTTGATATCTGCATAAGACATGGCAATTCTCCCTATCGGACCTCAAGTGGCTCTCGCCATCTTTGTCACATTCTTGCCATAAATCGGTCTCGCGTCAATAATCACGACTAGATTAGTATGCTAAAGTTCTACGCCGTTAGGGAATTGGTAACCCGTAAGCCCTTCCCTTCAGGCACACGGATTTCAAAAGGCCATACCGCCCGGTTCTGACCGTGCGCACCTATGCCGAAAAAAGTTGAAGATCCCGAGTTTGTCTGACAACGTGACAGCGAAGTCAGCATCGGAAAACCACCAGCATCGGGAGAGTATCCGCACAGATGCAGACATCGCTTCGGGAGGAGTGCAGCAGGACGCTTTAGGCGGCAAGTAAGCCAGCCAGAGGCCCGGTTGCGGCTTCTCTCATCACCACACACGGATCGCCGGCCCGTCATTCCGATCCACCCTTCGTTCTTCGTCTGCCCGCAGCGGACCACTTTTCCGATCCGGAGCCTTCATGTCGACCACCTCCACCTCGTCTTCGCCCTCCTCGACATCGACCGGAGGATGGGCCGCCTTTGCGGGCCCCGCCGTCATGCTTCTCGGCATGCTGCTCTTTGCGCTCAATGATGCCATGGGCAAATGGCTGGTCGCCAGTTACGGCCTCGGACAGGTGATCTTCATTCGCAGCATCGCCGCCCTCATCATCCTCGCACCCTTTCTCTGGATGGCCGGTCGGAAGCCAATCGTCGAGGCTGAACGCCCCGCCCTCCAGTTTGCTCGCGTGGTTTTCTCCACGCTCGAACTCTTCTGCTTCTACTATGCGGTCATGTATCTGCCCTTGGCCGACGTCATGACCTACTGGCTCGCAGCCCCGATCTATGTCGCCGCCGCCGCCCCCTTCCTGCTCGGTGAAAAGGTCGGATGGCGACGCTGGACGGCGATCGCGATCGGCTTTGTCGGCGTCATCATCACACTCGAACCGTCGAGTGCGATGTTCACCATGCCAGCCGTCATCTCGATCATCGGCACAGCAGCCTTCGCCTTCATGATGCTGTCCGGCCGCAGTCTTCGTGGCACGCCGGACAAAACGCTCGTCTTTTTCCAGACCGCAGGTGCCGCATTGATCGGTCTGGTCATGGCGCCGTTGGACTGGACGCCGCTGACTTCGATATCCGAGGTCCTCATGCTCGGTCTCCTGGGTATCGTCGCAATGGGTGCGCATATGCTGGTCAACCGGGCCCTGAAGATCTCGGACGCAGCGACCGTTGCCCCCTTGCAGTACACGCTTCTGCTCTGGGCCGTTGTCTTCGGCTGGTTCTTCTTCTGGGAAGTGCCACGCCTGACCATGGTCATTGGCGCATCACTGATCGTGGGCTCCGGGCTCTTCATCTTCTTCCGCGAACAGCAGCTGAAGAAGCGCGACAAAGTTCTGCCTGCCATCCCGGAATAAGACCAGCTTCCTCTGAGGATAGATCTGAAATGCAGAAGCCCGCAGCGTAATGACACGCTGCGGGCTTCTTCTGGTTGTGGATCAGGACCACGACCAGGGAGACTTTGGCTTACTTGCGAGCTTCCTCGATCTTGGCGAGAATCTGATCGACGACATCAGCACCGATCGCGTCCTTGTGCTTCTCGTAGACAATCTTGGACTTCTCGCGGATACGGGCCTGCTCGTCAGCGGACAGGACGTTCACCTCAAGACCGGCGGCCTTGATCTTTTCCAGCGACTTCTTGTTGAGGTCGGCAATGACCGAACGCTCGACATCGCGGCCAACGACTGCGCACTCGCGAAGAGCGGTCTGCTCTTCAGGGGTGTAGGTGTCGAAAATCGCCTTGGAGAAGAGGAAGAGGAACGGCGTATAGGCGTGGTTCGTCTCGGTGATGTACTTCTGCACTTCGAAGAACTTCGAGGTATCGATCGTCACGTAGGGGTTTTCCTGCGCGTCGATCGTCTTGGTTTCCAGCGCCGAGAACACTTCACCAAACGCCATCGGAGTGGCATTTGCGCCGAGGTTTTGGAAGGTATCGAGGAAGATGTTGTTCTGCATGACGCGAACCTTCATGCCCTCGAAGTCTTCCCACTTGGTCACCGGACGAACCGAGTTGGACAGGTTGCGGAAGCCGTTTTCCCAGTATGCGAGATTGACCAGTCCGACGGCTGCCATCTTCTCGTTCATCATGGTGCCGAAATCGCCGTCCAGAACCTTGTAGGCTTCGTCAGCCGACGAGAACAAGAACGGAAGATCGAAGACGCCGAGTGCCGGCTCGATGCCGACCAGCGGCGAGGACGAGGTGACGACTGCTTCCTGGACGCCCGAGCGCAGGGCCTGGGTTGCCTGAAGGTCACCGCCGAGAGCGCCACCCCAGAAGGCCTGTAGCTTCAGCTTGCCGCCGGACTTTTCATCCAGGCACTTCTGCATGGCGTCAATGCCATTGCCGACCGGGTGGTCCGCATTGATACCGTTCGAGACGCGGATAGTGCGTTCATTGAACTCTGCGAACGCAGGGGCTGCGCCAGAAACCGCAAAGGCAATTGCGGTGGTTGCGAGTAGAAACTTCCTCATAAGATATCCTCCCTTGGATTGACGATGAGACGGCAGAAAAGCTTGGGCGTCACCTCAGCCATTGAGCTGGAACGATGACGATCTCTGGAAAGACCACCAGCAGCATCAGCACGGCGATCTGAGCGAGGAGGAAGGGCGTAACGCCCGTAATCACCTTGCCAAGCGGCACGCGGCCGACTCCGCTGACGACGTTGAGCACAACGCCGACCGGCGGCGTAATCAGGCCGATGCAGCAGTTCATGATGAACATCACGCCGAAATAGACCGGATCGATGCCTGCCTGCTTGATGATCGGCATCAGCACCGGCGTCAGGATCAGGATCGTTGGCGTCAGGTCGAGTGCCGTGCCGACGACGAGCACCAGAAGCATGATGACGAACATCAACAGCATCGGGCGGTCGATCAACGGTTCGATATAGCCCGTGATCTCACCGGGAATGTTGGCAGCCGTGATCAGCCAGGCGGAAACCAGCGCTGCGCAGACCAGGAACATGATGATCGACGTGGTCTTTGCCGCCTGCAGGATAACGTGTGGCAGGTCTTTCGGCTTCAGTTCGCGGTAAATCACCATACCGACGAACATGGCATAGGCGGCTGCAATGACGGCCGCCTCGGTCGGCGTCACCACACCAGCCTTGATGCCGCCCAGAATGATCACCGGCATGCCGAGAGCCCAGGCTGCACGGCCTGTCACGCGAAGCCGCTCGGCCGAAGATGCCTTGGGCAAAGGCACGATGTTGTCCTTGCGCACAGTGATCTGCCAGGCCACGACCAGCGCTACGCCCATCAGAATACCGGGCACGATGCCGGCCATGAAGAGCTGCGTGATCGAGACATTGGCCGCGACGCCGAAAACGATAAAGGCCATGGACGGCGGAATGACCGGCGCAATGATGCCGCCAGACGCAATGAGACCCGCCGAGCGCGGCACGTTGTATCCGGCCTTGGCCATCATCGGAATGAGGATCGCCGCAAGCGCTGCCGTATCAGCCGCAGCCGAACCGGAAATGCTGGCCATAATGACGGCCGCCACAATGGCAACGATGCCGAGGCCGCCGCGGACATGGCCGACACAGGCAACAGCGAAATCGATGATGCGGCGGGAAAGGCCACCGGAATTCATCAGTTCGCCGGCGAGCACAAAAAACGGAATGGCAAGCAGCGTGAAGGTATCAGCGCCGGCGATCATGTTCTGGGCAATGATCTGGCTGTTGAACATGCCCATGTACCACATGAGCGTGACGCCACAGAACATCAGCGAGAAAGCAACCGGCACGCCAACCGCCATGGCAGCGAGAAGCGAGACGATGAAGACGATAAGGGTCATCAGGCACGCTCCGACAGTTTTTCGAGGCTAAGGTTCTCTCCGGCAAAGGCGGCGATTTCTTCATCTGTCGCGCGACCGCTCAAAAGCCGGACCAGGCGCTCAAGCGCGATCAGCGCACAGCCGCCACCAGTGAAGAAGCCGATGCCGTAGACCCAGCCCATCGACAGACCGGTCACGGGCGCAGCCATGCTGGCATTGATCGGTAACTGCTTCCAGGTGCCCCAGAAGAACAGCAGGGACACGCCGAGAATGACCAGATTGCTGATGATCATGCAGACGACACGCCCCCGGCGGCCGAGGACGGCGACCAGCGATTCGACACCGAGGTGCCCGTATTCTCGGAAACCGACGACGGCCCCGATGAAGGTCAGCCAGACGAAGAAGTAACGCGCCAATTCATCGGAAACGGTGAGGCCCGAATTGAGTGCGTATCGCAGGATCACATTGACGAAGACCATCACGGCCATGCCCGACAGGAGCAGGATGAGAAGCCATTCGAGAATGCGGTAGAAGAGGTCGATGATCTTGGTCATTCGTCTCACACCTTGTTGAGAAGGCCGCGTTCGGCGAGATTGCGAAACAGAGCGCGCGTGCCGAATGTCCATTCGGGACACGCATCGGTGCGATCGACCCAGTTGACGAGCCGGCCGAGCTTCGGCGTGAAGATCTCGACGCGATCCCCAACCTCATGGGTGAAACCGAGCCCCGCTCCCCTGCGATCCTTGACCGGCGCAAACATCGTACCGAGAAACAGAACGGCGCCATCGGGGTACTGGTGATTGCGGTTGCGCAGTTGCGAGACCAGATTCTCAGGCGAACGGCTGATCGCCTGCATGGGGCTTTCGCCCGTCATCTCAAAGCCGTCTTCACCATGCACCAGAAGCGAGACGCGCACTTTGCTGAGGACATCGAGCGTGAATTGCCCGTCAAACAGGCGGATGAACGGACCGATGGAGCAGGAGGCATTGTTATCCTTGGCTTTGCCGAGAAGCAGCGCCGAACGACCTTCGACGTCACGCAGATTGACGTCATTGCCAAGTGCAGCCCCGACAATCCGACCATCCGAGCGTACGGCAAGCACGACCTCGGGCTCAGGGTTGTTCCAGTGGGAGATCGGATGAATGCCGACAAGGTCGCCACAGGCGACGGAAGACATCGGCTGCGCCTTGGTGAAGATTTCGGCATCGGGACCGATGCCAACTTCGAGATATTGCGACCAGAGGCCCATGTCCTGCAGCAGGGCCTTGACCTTGGCGGCCTGTTCGGACCCCGCCACGAGGCCGCGCAGGCTGTCGCCCAGAACCGGCGCCAGCTTGGCACGGATATCCTGAGCACGCGCCGCATCGCCCTTGGCCTGCTCTTCGATCACGCGCTCCAGCATGCTGTCGGCGAAGGTCACACCGGCCGCTTTCACGGCCTGGAGATCGATCGGCGCCAGCAACCGGCCCGACGCACCACTCAGGAAGGCATCCAGATCCCCAAGATCACTGAATTCTGCTGTCACCAGAAGCCGGTCGGATAGTCCGTCAATTTCGAGCAGCCCGGAGACCGTTGGCGACAGGCTACTGAGATCGAACACGCGGCCGGCGCTCACAAGCACCGGGCACGGACCACCTGCTGCGTTTGACCAGACGCGCCCGACAAGGATCGCATCAGCGGCGTCTTCCGGCAGGATATCGACGGACTTCAGGTTATGCTTCGGCGCCAAGACGGGCCTCCTCCTCCTCAGGCAAGGGACACCCTCCTGTCACCTCGCCCTATTGTCAGGATGTCTGACAACTCTCCATTCAAATCATTAAGGACAGATCCCTGTCCTGTCTAGCCCCATCCAGTCACTGACTGCAGTTTACCCCGGATAGCAGGCTCTCAGGCCTTTCATGTCTAGTCGAGACTGAGGGCGATGCGGCTTGCCGCCCCGTGCAAATGGGCCCGCATCGCCTCGCGGGCCGCCGCTGGATCGCGACTGGCAATTGCATCACGCAGGGCCACATGCTCGGCAATCGTCGCTTCGACGATCTCCTCAAGCACCGCTCGCGCCCGTGCCGCATTGATGGCAAGGCTGATCCGCTCAGCGATAAACCCGATGAACAACGCGAAGTATTCGTTATGGGTTGCCTCGGCAACAACGCGGTGGAAGGCAAGATCTGCAACGATCCCCTGGTCTGTCCATTTTTCCGTACCGGTCATCTGCGCAAGCGCTGCATCGATCCTCGCAAGGTCGTCCGGCGTATGATGCACAGCCGCCAGCCCAGCGGCCTCGACTTCCAGCGGCACGCGAAGCTGGAACAGCGCCCTGAAACTTTGCGGGTCGAATAGCTCACCATCCTTGATCCGGATGAGACGGGCCGAGCGCTCGCTGACAAAGGCGCCGACACCCTGACGGGTTTCCACCATGCCTTCGTTGCGCAATTGGGCAATGGCTTCGCGGATCACGGAACGGCTGACGCCCAACGTCTTTGCCAGAACATGCTCGGTCGGCAGCTTGTCGCCAGGCTTCAGTCGGGATTCGCTGATCTCCGATGCAAGATGCGCAGCAATCCGCGCTGGCAAATGCTCGCTGCGCCTGATTTGCCCGATATTGAACTGCCCGATCTCGGTCGACATGTCTGCCTTATCTCCCTACCCTGCCGCCGGTTGTTCATCAATCCGGATCGAAATTCAATTGGCAACCGCGATTCATGATCAATCCCGGATCGACCGCACGCTTGATAGCACCAAGAAGCCGTGCCTGCGCATCCGGCAGCCGCGAGACGAAGTCAGCCTTCTTCAACCGACCGACCCCATGTTCGGCGCTGATCGAGCCACCGAAGAGGTAGAGCACTTCGTTGATGGCTGTCTTCGCTCGGTAGAGATAGGCATCGATCTCCTCCCGCGTGAGCCCGTTCGGCGGCAGGACATTCAGATGCACATTGCCGTCGCCGACATGGCCATAGGAAACACAGAGTGCATCCGGCAACTGCTCCATGACAGCCGCTTCGGCCTCATGCACGAAATCGGCAAGCCGCGACAGGGGAACGGAGACATCGGTGCGAAGATGCGCGCCACGCCTCGCCTGGCCCTCGTTCATGCCCTCGCGGAAGAGCCAGAGATTGCGCGACTGGGCCTTGGATGCGGCGACTACACCATCGAGCACCAGCCCCTCCTCCATCACGCCCTCAAGGAAGCGATGCATCAGATCCTCGATATCGACCAGACCGGATCCGGCAATTTCCATCAAAACATAGGCCGGATAATCAGCCGCGATTGGCATGAGGAGATCCGGCATAGCCTCGCGGGCAAGCGTGAAGGCAACCGGCGGCATGAATTCGAAGGCCGACATCAGATCGCAGCAATCCCGCCTTGCCCGCCGATAAAGGGCAATGGCGTCCGACAAAGCGTTGAGACCGACAAGTGCCGTGGCGACCTGTTCGGCTGGCGGCAGGAGCTTGACCGAGACCGCCGTGATAATGCCGAGCGTCCCTTCGGCGCCGATGAACAA
This sequence comes from Rhizobium sp. AAP43, assembly GCF_001296045.1. Classification (GTDB taxonomy): domain Bacteria; phylum Pseudomonadota; class Alphaproteobacteria; order Rhizobiales; family Rhizobiaceae; genus Allorhizobium. The sequence goes on from NZ_LJHS01000022.1 coordinate 42,404, forward strand.
TTGCTTGAGGTCGATACCGCGATTGTCCTTGCGCAGGGTCGATAGACCGTCGAAGACGGAACCATCGGGCAAAACCACTTCAAGACCCAGCACCAGTTCGCGGGTCATTCCATAGCGCAGCACATTGATACCGCCTGCATTGGTCGAGACGTTACCGCCGATCCGGCACGATCCTTGGGCACCAAGCGCCAGCGGGAAATAGAGCCCGGCAGCCTCCACCTTGTCCTTGAAATCGGAAAGGATCGCCCCGGCTTCGACGGTGGCGGAAAAATCATCGGCATCGATCCGACGGATAGCCGTCATCCGCTCCAGACTGATGACCACTTGCCGGGCCGGATCATCAGGCGTTGCCCCGAGCACCAGACCCGTATTGCCACCCTGCGGCACGATGGAAAGACCAAGACCGGAGATTGCCTGAACCGCGGCAGAGACATCAGCCGTGCTGCGTGGCCGGATGACCGCGACGGCACTGGACGTCACATCGCCATGCCAATCCCGGCAATAACGCTCCACCTCGGGGCCAGACAGCACCAGATCAGCTCCAAGTAGGCTCTCCAATGCTTCAACGTGACCACCCAGTTTCCCCTCAGCGACCATAGCGCTCTTTCCTTTGGCCTTACGACCATGGCCGGGGCCGACTTCGGAGGAGCCGCAGGCATGATCAACAATTCAGTTTCCAAGCGAATGATATAAGGTTATCAGACAACCTTACAAATGCTTTTTTGTCGACGGCGGCTTGTTTGGATAACCACCCCGTCGGATGCTTCTGGAGGAGGAGATACGCATGCATATTTTGATTATCGGCGCAGCCGGCATGGTCGGCCGCAAGCTTGCGGAACGGCTGGTGCGCGACAGTGGGCTTGATGGCCGGGCGATCGACACGATGACACTGGTCGATGTCGTCGCTCCAGAGGAACCGGCAGGCTTCACGGGCAAAACAAACATCCGTACCATCGACCTGTCGGCTCCGGATGCCGCCGAATCCCTGATAACCGGCCGACCGGATGTGATTTTCCACCTGGCCGCGATTGTATCGGGCGAAGCGGAGCTGGATTTCGACAAGGGATATCGCATCAATCTCGACGGCACACGCTATCTCTTCGAGGCCATTCGCATGGCCCATCAGAAAGACGGCTATCGCCCGCGCCTCGTCTTCGCCTCCTCGATTGCCGTTGTCGGCGCGCCCCTGCCCTATCCGATCCCGGACGATTTCCACACCACGCCGCTGACGAGCTACGGCACCCAGAAGGCGATTTCAGAACTTCTGCTCTCGGACTATTCCCGCAAGGGGTTCTTCGACGGCATAGGCATTCGGCTCCCCACCGTCTGCATCCGCCCGGGCAAACCGAACAAGGCCGCTTCGGGCTTCTTCTCCAACATCCTGCGCGAACCGCTGGTTGGCAAGGAAGCCGTGCTTCCGGTCAGCGAGGACGTTCGCCATTGGCACGCCTCCCCCCGCTCTGCTGTGGGCTTCATGATCCATGGCGCGACGATCGACCTCGAAAAGGTCGGCCCCCGCCGCAACCTTTCCATGCCGGGCCTGAGCGCCACGGTGGGTGAGCAGATTGAGGCCTTGCGTCGCGTGGCCGGTGACGCTGCGGTCAGACTCATCCGCCGTGAACCGGACGAAATGATCATGCGCATGTGCGCCGGATGGGCACCCGGCTTCGAAGCCACCCGCGCCCGCGAACTGGGCTTCACCGCCGAAAGCTCGTTCGATGACATCATCCGCGTTCATATCGAAGACGAACTGGGAGGTTCGCTGTGACCACCCAAGCCGCCAGACACATTGCTTTTCTCGGCACGGGATTGATGGGCGCGCCCATGGCGAAGCGCCTCCTTTCGGCAGGCTTCGATGTATCGGTCTGGAACCGTGACGCACGAAAAGCCCAAGTGCTGTCCGCCGATGGCGCCAGGATCTGCGAAACAGCAGCCGGCGCAGCAAAGAACGCCGATATCGTTTTCACCATGCTATCGGATGGCAACGCCGTCGCTGACGTGCTGTTTGCGGGCGGCGTTGCCGAAACGCTGAAAGACGGGGCAATCGTCGTAGACACCTCCTCCATTGCTCCCCCAATGGCCATCGATCATGCGGCGCGCCTTGCTGAACGTGGCATTGCCCATCTCGACGCCCCGGTTTCGGGCGGCGTGGTCGGTGCAGAGGCAGGCACGCTTGCCATCATGGCCGGCGGCAATGCCGATATCGTCGAAAGCCTTGCCGAAGTCTTCGCGCCGCTCGGCCGTGTGACCCATGTCGGCCCTTCCGGCGCCGGCCAGATCTGCAAGCTCGCCAACCAGCAGATTGTCGCCATCACCATTGGCGCGGTGGCGGAGGCCATGATGCTGGTGGAAGCCGGCGGCGCATCGCGTGCAAAATTTCGCGAGGCGATCCGGGGCGGCTTTGCCGAGAGCCGTATCCTTGAACTGCATGGCCAGCGCATGGTTGACCGGAGCTTCGCACCGGGTGGCCCATCGCGACTGCAGTTGAAGGACCTGAACGCAGTCGCCGCCATGGCAGACGCCCTGTCACTCGACTTGCCACTGACGGCAGAGGTTCGAAGCGCCTTCGAGGCCTTTGTTGCCGATGGCCACGATGAAACCGACCATAGCGGCCTTTTACTGCACCTGGAAAAGATCAATCATCGCGGGGAGGAGAACCGATGAGCGAGACGAAAAAGAATGATCGCCGCCTGCGCTCGCAGGATTGGTTCGACAATCCCGACCATCTTGACATGACGGCCCTCTATCTGGAGCGCTTCATGAACTACGGCACGACACCGGAAGAACTGCGCTCCGGCAAGCCGATCATCGGGATTGCCCAGTCTGGCAGCGACATCAACCCCTGCAATCGCCACCACATCGATCTCGCCAAGCGCGTTCGCGATGGCATTCGCGATGCCGGCGGCATTCCGATCGAATTCCCCTCACATCCCCTGTTCGAAAACTGCAAGCGACCAACGGCAGCCCTTGATCGCAATCTCGCCTATCTCGGTCTGGTCGAACTTCTCTATGGCTATCCCTTTGACGGGGTCGTGCTGACCACGGGATGCGACAAGACCACGCCATCGGCCCTGATGGCAGCCTCCACCGTCGACATTCCCGCCATCGTTCTGTCAGGCGGCCCCATGCTTGACGGCTGGCACGATGGCGAACTCGTCGGCTCCGGCACCGTCATCTGGCGGTCACGACGCAAATATGCCGCTGGCGAAATCACCCGCGAGGAATTCCTCGAACGCGCGCTGGATTCCGCCCCCTCGATCGGCCACTGCAACACCATGGGCACCGCCTCGACCATGAATGCGATCGCAGAAGCCCTCGGCATGTCGCTCACCGGCTGCGCAGCCATTCCAGCCGCCTATCGCGAGCGCGGCCAGATGGCCTATCGCACCGGGCGCCGTGCGGTCGAGCTGGTGCTTGAAGACATTCGCCCCTCGAACATCCTCACCCGGGAGGCCTTCCTCAATGCCATCAAGGTCAATTCAGCAATTGGCGGCTCGACCAATGCCCAGCCGCACCTGATGGCCATGGCCAAGCATGCAGGGGTCGAACTGCTGCCGGAGGACTGGCAGATCCATGGCTTCGACATTCCGCTGCTTGCCAATGTCCAGCCGGCCGGCGCCTATCTCGGCGAACGCTTCCACAGGGCTGGCGGCGTTCCGGCGATCATGTGGGAACTGCTCCAGGCGGGCAAACTCGACGGCAGCTGTCAGAGCGTTACCGGCAAGACCATGGCGGAAAACATCGAAGGGCGGGAAGCGACCGACCGCGAGGTCATCAAATCCTATGCCGAACCGATGAAGGAGCGCGCCGGGTTCCTCGTTCTGAAAGGCAATCTCTTCGACTTCGCCATCATGAAGACCAGCGTCATCTCGGAAGGGTTCCGCCAGCGATACCTGCAGGAGCCGGGACGAGAAGGCGTGTTCGAAGGCCGGGCCATCGTCTTTGATGGGTCGGAAGACTATCACAAGCGCATCAACGACCCCGCCCTCGACATAGACGAGAACTGCATCCTCGTCATTCGCGGGGCAGGTCCACTGGGTTGGCCGGGTTCCGCCGAGGTCGTCAACATGCAGCCGCCAGACCACTTGATCAAGCGTGGGGTCCTGAGCCTTCCGACGATCGGCGACGGCCGCCAGTCCGGTACGGCTGACAGTCCATCCATCCTCAATGCCTCGCCCGAGAGTGCAGCTGGCGGTGGCCTTGCATGGATCAGATCAGGCGATCCGATCCGCATCGACCTCAATCAGGGACAATGCAACATGCTGGTGGATGACGCGGAGATTGCCCGTCGCAAAGCTGAGGGCATTCCTGCCGTACCGGCAGACGCCACGCCATGGCAGATGCTGTACCGCCAGACGGTGACGCAGCTCGCGGATGGCGCGACCATCCATGATGCCGACAGGTTCCGCCAAATTTCAAAAACACCGCCGCGTCACAACCACTGACGCGCAATCGACACCCGCAACCGGCCTCGCCTGAGGCCGGTTGCGCCGACAAAGCAGAGTTTTCGGGTTCATCGGGAACATCAGGGGCCAAGTAACCATTCTCCAGTCAAATCAATGGAGAATGACATGAAGTCCGCTTTGCTGCTCCTCTCGGGCGTTGGCACAACGGTGGCGCTGCTCATCGGTGGATTGGCTGTTGTCCAGGCCGCCTTGCCGGATGAAGCCCAGCACCATTTTTCGGGGCTGGACAATCAGCCGCTCTGGACAAGCGAGCCGGTCACAATTGCCAACCGAGATGCGCAGGATTATCAGCGCCTGGCCGCACGCTTGCCGGCAGACACAATCATGGTGGCCTCCCTCCCACCTGAAACCAAGCCTGACCTCACAACACAGAATCCAGCGCCGGGCCTCGACTATGTCGTCACGTCCGCACTGAAAGGCGAGGTAAGCATCGGCTATGCGCCGGAGCACCTTGACTGGTGCCGTGGGAAATACCGCTCCTATCGAGTGGAGGACAACACCTACCTGTCCTTCAGCGGCGAGAGACGGGCCTGTGCATCGCCCTTCGAGACAGCGGAATTTCACAGCACATCGACATCGGTGAGACTGGAGCAGGTACAGGCAGACACCACAGGTTCGTCCGTGGCCGTCTATGCAGTGAGCCAAAGCAGCGAGGCCAGGCTCCATGCCGATCCAGTCGGCATCCAGCGATGCGCAGAGCGCTATCACTCCTATAGCGCCAGTGACAACACGTATCAGCCGTTTGGCGGAGGCCCGCGGAGAGCCTGCGAAATCCGAAGCTTCTGAGAGTTTTCAGTCGGCCAGAATAAGCCCAGCAGGCGGCCGAACTTCCGTACCGGACATGACGCGTTCGCCGATATAGGTCAGCGCATTCTTCAAGCCATGCATCGTGTAGGGCTTCTCGATCACCCCGATCGCACCGACAAATCCCTCCGGAATGCGCTTCACATTGCCCGTGACAAAGATGAAGGGAATGCCACGCTCACTGAGCCGCTCCCCGATTTCGATGCCTGTCGGCCCATCATTCAGATGGACGTCGACGAAAGCGAAATCCGGCTGCCCCTGCTCGATCAGATCAAAGGCCGCGTTGCGCGACGGGGCAGTCCCAACCACTGAATGGCCGGCCGCCTCCACCTCAAACTCCAGCTCGAGTGCAAGCAGCGCCTCGTCTTCGACAATCATGATCTTCACTTTACTCAGTCCTTCATAATCTCGACAGGCATGGTCACGAGCACGTCCGTCCGGGGGCCGTCCTCGTAACGCTCGATCGACGCATTGAGTTGCTTGGCACAGGTGTCGAGCATCAGCCGGCCAAAGGCCTCTTCTTCCGGATTGACCGAAACGGGCGTGGTTGTGTCGGTTACCCTGATGATGAAGTGGCCGTTCTTGCGCTTCACCTGCAGGTGGATTTCACCACCACCGTCACTCAACCCACGGCGCACCGCATCAACGACGAGCTCGTTGACGATCAATGCCAGCGCCGACGCCTTGACGGACGGCACAAGCACTGGCGCGAGATCTGTCGTCACGCGGATATCGTCACGATGCAGGGCGCCGACCAGATCCTGGATCAGATCCTTGGCAAAGTCGGCCACATCAAAGCGACCGAGATCGCTGCTGGTGAATAGCTTGCGCTGTACGGTGCTGAGCGCCTCGACACGATTGAGCACCGAAAACAGCGTCCTCTTCACCACTTCGTCTTCCGAAAGGCGGGCCTGCAACTTGACGATCGAGGCGATGGTCAAGAGGTTATTTTTGACCCGGTGATCGACCTCATGCACCAGCATGGTCTTGGCCTGCAAGGCATCGCTGAGATCCTTGGTCCGCCTGGTTACCTCTTCCTCGGCTGAACGGCGCGCTTCGGCCAGTTCGGTTTCCTTGCTCTTGATGTTGGTGAAATCAAGCTGGGAGGCAAAGAAATAGATGACCTCGCCGCTCTCGTCGCGCACGGGACTGACAAAGAGCGCATTCCAGAACGTCGATCCGTCCTTGCGATAGTTGAGGATATCGAGAGACACGTCATGCGCGTTGTCCACTGCTTCGCGAAGGCGACGCACGGCGTCAGGATCCGTCTCGGGCCCCTGCAGAAGCCGGCAGTTCCGTCCGTACATTTCATCTTCGGTGTAACCCGTGAGCTTCAGGAAGGCTTGATTGCAGAAGATGATTGGATTGTCGTCCTGCCGAGGATCGGTAATCAGCATCGGCATGCGCGTCGCCTTGAAGGCCGCGGCAAAGGGATCTTCGGAAGGATGCGCCGCCAGGAGGCGCTGTGCCGCATCTCGCGCACCACGTCGCGAGGAATTTAAGTCACTCATGCAAAAACTATCCTGACACTTGTGTGGACAGCAAATGAGCCAGTGAGGAAATGGTTCCCACCGATCCGGAAAAAAATTGTGTGGCATCCGCAAGAGGCAACGTGCCAAGGATAATTGCAATCTGTGCGGCACCCGAACGACTTGACCCGCCTACCCCCTCTCCGTAACTTTAGCGTGAAAATCACGAGAACCGACCATTCATGACGAACGAAAGTAAGCCCGGCTTTCTGAGGCACGGGGGCGGAATGGCTGATCTCATCCGCAGCCATGACTGGTCTACAACCCTCGGCCCGCCGGATGCCTGGCCGGCGGCCTTGAAGGCTGCCTTGTCCATTTGTCTGAGCTCAAGTTTTCCGACGGCGATCTATTGGGGCCCCGACTTAATTCTGATCTACAACGATGCCTGGGCCCCCATTCCGGGCGAACGTCACCCCTGGGCACTTGGGCGGCCCGCAAGCGAAGTCTGGTTCGATATCTGGGAAGTTGTCGGACCCCAATTCGAACAGGTCCAGCAAACCGGTCAGGGCGTATCGCGCTTCGATGAGCTTCTGCCGATGCTGCGCAACGGTGTGGTGGAAGAAACCTACTGGAACTATAGCTTTACCGCCATTCGCGATGAGAGCGATCGCATCGTCGGCGTGTTCAACCAGGGCAACGAAACCACGGCTGCCGTCATCGCAAGGCGCAAAGCGCAGGAGGAAAATGCCCGTCTTGGACGCATGTTCGCCGAGGCTCCGGCAGCGATTGCCATTACGGAAGGCAAGGATCACGTCTTTACTCTGGCCAATCCTGCCTACCTCGACCTCATCGGCCGTGATGAGGTTCTGCAGAGAACGGTGGCCGAGACCCTCCCCGAACTGGTCGGCCAAGGCTTTATCGAGCTTCTGGATCAGGTCTTCGAGACTGGAAAACCTCATATTGGCCGAGCTGTCCCCATTCGCCTGGCCCGCGAGGGAACGGCCCCGGAATTGCGCTATGTCGACTTTGTCTACCAGCCGATCAGCAATGCGGAAGGCGGCTCTCGCGGCATCTTCGTTCAGGCGACGGACGTCACCGACGCCACGACGGCTCTGGTTGCACTCCGGGAGAGCGAGCAACGCTTCGAAGCGATCGTCAATTCGATCGACCAGATGATCTGGTCGACCACCGCCAATGGTTATCATGACTACTTCAACGAGCGTTGGTATGAGTTTACCGGTGTTCCGCGCGGCTCCACAGACGGTGCAGACTGGGCCAATGTCTTCCATCCGGAAGATCAGCCACGCACATGGAATACCTGGCGAAAAAGTCTGGAGACGGGCGCCCCCTATGAGGTCGAATATCGGCTACGCCATCACACCGGCGCTTACCGTTGGGTGATCGGCCGAGCCCAGTGCGTGCGCGATGACGACGGTGACATCACGCGCTGGTACGGAACCTGCACCGACATTCACGATCTTAAGGTTGCGGAGGAAGCCCGCCAGCTGTTGCTCAAGGAACTCAATCACCGCGTGAAGAACCTTTTCGCAGTGACATCCGGCATGGTCAGCATGACCGCCAGGAACTCCGCGACAGTCGCCGGTATGGCAACCTCTCTACAGGGGCGACTACAGGCCTTGGCGAAGGCCCACGAACTGGTTCAGCCAGTCATTTCGAACGATACGACGAGCCGCGAAGCACTGCACCTCGCAGCGCTCCTCCAGGAGCTCATCAGTCCGCATATCGACCCGGCATCGGATCGCGTCTCGATGGCAGGTCCAGACATCCTTGTCGGGCCGAAAGCCTCGGCGAGCCTTGCACTCATCTTTCATGAACTGGCAACCAACGCCTCGAAATATGGCGCCTTCCGCGAACCAGACGGCCGGCTCGACGTCCGCTGGGCAGAAGACGGCGCGGAGCTGCGGGTCAGCTGGGTCGAGGATTTGGGGCATGCGGCCATGAAGGCGCCGAACTCGGAAGGCTTCGGCAGCAAGCTTGCCAGAATGAGCGCGACCCACCAACTCGGTGGTAGCATCGCGTTTGACTGGCAGCCGACTGGGCTGACGATCGCACTGATCCTATCGGCAGCCCATTTGGAACAGTGAGAAGACCCACAGCCTGACCCGCGTGAAATAATACGCGGGCCCTCTTCAAACCACCTCAGAAAAGTGTAAACTTTATTTTACACGTAGAGCTGAGGCGGGATCCATGGCCCATCCATTCCCATTCGCCGCAATCGTTGCCCAGGAGGATATGAAGAAGGCCCTCCTGATGGCGGCTGTCGAGCCGCTACTTGGTGGAGTGCTGATTTTCGGGGACCGTGGAACGGGCAAATCGACCGCAGTTCGGGCGCTGGCAGAACTTCTGCCGAAGATCGAGGTCAGGACCGGCTGTCGTTACAACTGCCTGCCGGCAGAACCGCAACCCTCTTGCCCCGTCTGCAATGCCGCTTCGAAAATGCAAGGAAAACAGGGTTCTTTGGCGCCGGTTGTGAAGATCCGCTCGCCGATGATCGACTTGCCCTTAGGCGCGACTGAGGATCGGGTCTGCGGGGCGCTCGACATCGAAAAAGCTCTGATTGCCGGCGAGAAGCGTTTTGAACCCGGCTTGCTCGCCGCCGCGAACCGGGGCTTTCTCTACATCGACGAAGTGAACCTCTTGGAGGACCATCTCGTTGATCTCCTGCTTGATGCAGCGGCATCAGGTGTCAACCTGGTGGAACGCGAGGGCCTCAGCATCCGTCATGATGCCCGGTTCGTTCTGGTTGGCAGCGGTAACCCGGAAGAAGGCGACCTACGGCCGCAGCTCCTTGATCGCTTCGGCCTCTCCGTCGAGGTCCGAACCATCGACGACATCGCCGAGCGTGTCGAAGTCATCCGCCGCCGCGACGCCTATGAAACGGACCGGGACGCCTTTTGCGCGGCCTGGGCGAAACGTGACGCAGCCATTGGCAAGCGGGTGATTGCCGCCCGAAAGATCCTGCGACAGGTCGAGATTTCCGACACCGTGGTTACACGCATGTCGCAACTGTGCCTGCGGCTCGGCATCGACGGCATGCGGGGCGAACTGACCCTGATGCGCGCAAGCCGCGCGGCAGCTGCCCTTGCCGGACGCACAGAAGTGACCTGGAACGATGTCGGCGAGATCGCCCCAATGGTGCTGTGTCACCGCCTGCGGCGCGATCCTCTGGAAGAAGCAGGCTCCGCGCCGAGGATAGAAAGGGCTCTGGCAACCGTCAGCGCCACCTACGGACATGGTTGAGCGGGCGCCACATGAAGCCTTTGAGCAGGCTCTTCGGGACCACGGCCGCGAGCAGTGGGACGACGCGCTTCTTGTCGCCGACCTTCTCCGTCTCGGCGGCGCTGCCACCGGAGGCATCTGGCTTCGGGCAAGAGCCAGCGGCGTTCGCGATGTCTATTTGGCCCATCTCCGGCAATGTGCTCCCCCGGATCTTGCCTGGCTGCGCCTACCAGCCGGAACGACGGCCCATCACCTATCCGCGGCAATCGATATCGCAGCGACGGCTGAGAGCGGAAGACGTGTCGAGCGCGCCGGATTGATCGAGGCATCCAGGGGTGGCGTCCTCGTTCTTCCGATGGCGGAGCGCATGGACCGAACCGTCACCGCCATGATTACTGCAGCGAATGACGACGACAAAGAACAGCCGACCGTTCTCGTCGCGCTGGACGAATCTGTCGATGACGACGAAGGGCTTCCGGTAGCCCTCGGTGATCGGCTGGGGCTTCGGCTCAATCTGCACGCAGTAGCCTGGCATCAGACACAGAACATCGTGACTGACCAGCCCCCAGCGTTCGACAGACGATGGCACCAGGTCTCCATCGACGACGGGCGGCTCAGCTTTTTGGCGACAATGGCCCTCACGAGCGGACACAAGTCGATCCGTATCCTGCACCATCTGGCAAGGATTGCCCGGATGCTGGCCCATCTCAACGCTCGGACCGGCGTTGAGGATCAGGACGCCATCACGGCCCTTAGACTTTGCCTCGGACTGAGGCTATCGCCTCCATCCACCGAGTGCATGGTCGTCGAAGAGGAGAAGACACCGGGTACCCACCCTGGGCAGAGCAGCGCCAATCGCGCCGATGATCCGCCGCTTTCCCCGCACGATGATAGCCAACCCGGCACCGACACACTGAAAGATATGCTGGCCGCAGTCCAGGCGGCAACCATTTCAGGCGATCTGCTTGTTGACGCATCGACACGACCACGAAACCAAGCCAGACGATCGGGGAAATCCGGTCATGCCATGAAACACGCAAGGCGCGGCCGGCCCATCGGCACAAGCCTGTCTGCACCGCAGCCAGACGCCCGCCCGGACGTGATTGCGACACTCAGGGCCGCAGCGCCCTGGCAAAAACTGCGACTGGCACAAAGCCATGCGGGACAGGTTGAAGCGGCACTGGTTGAAAACGACGGATCGCAGCCCCCTTCCTGGAAACCAAAAGCCTTCATCATCCGTGATGACTTTCGCTATCTGCGGCTGCGCCATGCCACACCCTCGGCCGCAATCTTCATCGTTGACGCCTCGGGTTCCACCGCGCTCGACCGTCTGGGCGAGGCCAAGGGCGCCATCGAACATCTTTTGTCCCGGTGTTATGCGCGTCGCGACGAAGTGGCGCTCATCGCCTTCCGTGGCACCACGGCCGAAACGCTACTGCCTCCCACCCGCTCTCTGGTTGCTGCGAAGCGCAAACTCGGCGCCCTGCCCGGTGGGGGCGCAACACCGCTCGCCTCCGGCCTGCAACGGGGACTGGAACTTGCACTCTCGCTCAGGCGCAGGGGCACGACCCCGGTGATTGTGCTGCTGACCGATGGCAGCGGCAATATTGCGCTGGACGGCACGGCGGACCGCGCCAAGGCTGCCGACGACCTCGTGAAAATGACACGGGCCTACAGGGTAGAGAGCATCAAGACGGTCTGCATCGACGTGGCAAGACGACCGCGCGAAAGCGTTGCTGTGCTCGCCCGTGACTTGAATGCCGACCTGCACCGTCTCCGTCAGGCTGATGCCGAACGGATATCGACGCTGGTCGACACTTCCCTGCGGGAGGCCCGGCCATGAGACCCATCGGCGACCGCCTGGACTGGCAGAGAGACGGTTCCATCTGGCCGCATCGCGAAGCCAGCCAGTTCCTGCGCACGGAAAACCATCTCTGGCATGTGCAGATCTTCGGCCGGGACGACGCGCCCTTGGCACTTCTGCTGCACGGTACCGGCGCAGCCTCACACTCCTGGCGCAACCTTGCACCACTCCTCGCACGGGACTTTCGCGTCGTGGTTCCCGACTTGCCATGTCACGGCTTTACCCGCGCGATCAGCCGCGCCGATCTTTCGCTGCCCGGCATGGTGCAGGCCATTTCCGAATTGCAACGCCATCTGGGCCGTGCGCCAGCCATGATCATTGGTCACTCGGCCGGGGCAGCGATCGCTGTTGCTCTGGCGGCCGGACGGACCTCCGCCAGTGCCCAGACCGTGCCGCGACACGTGGTCGGCATCAACGGCGCTTTCCTGCCAATCCGCGGCAATGCGCTGTTTTCGCCCATGGCAAAGGCCATGTTCGTCAATCCCTTCACCCCAGCCCTGTTTTCGCTTCTGGCACGCGCGACACCGCTTGGCGGAAACCTGCTGACGGCCACCGGCTCGCCGATCGACGAGGCAGGCAAGGCAGTATACCGGCTGCTGCTCGGCACACCGGATCACGTGCGTGGCGCGCTAGGCATGATGGCAAACTGGGATCTCGCCCGTTTCGACACACGGCTACAGCGGCTAGCCTTTCCGATGACGCTGATCGTCGCCAAAGACGATCCGATGGTGCCACCTCGGAACGCCTATCACGCCGCCCGGATCGCGACTGGCAGCCGATTGATCACCAGCGAAACCGGCGGACACCTCCTGCATGAATGCCGGGCGGAACAGGTCGCCGGCTGGATTGCCGAGGTGATCAAGGACAAACAGCCGGAGGGAGCGGACGCTGCATGAACATGTCCGAACGCTTCTCCCGAGCCCACCCGGCAGCGCCCGACGGACGCCCGCATGCTGTGATCATTGGCGCTGGCGTCGGTGGCCTTGCAACTGGCGCCCTGCTAGGCGCAAAGGGGTATCGCGTCACGATCATCGACCCTCTCGACCTGCCGGGTGGTCGCGCCTACGCCTATCATCAGGATGGCTACACCTTCGACGCCGGGCCAACGATCATCACTGCGCCCTGGCTATTCGAAGAACTCTGGCGCGATTGCGGTGGGGAACTCCGCGAAGACGTCGAACTTCGCCCCAACACACCGTTCTATCGCGTGCGTTTCAACGATGGCACCATCTTCGACTACTCCGGCGACCGGCAGTCTATGGAAGACCAGATCGCTCGCATTGAACCCCGGGACGTCAAGGGTTATCGCAGTTTCCTCGACGAAAGCCGCCGCATCTATGAGGTCGCCTTCGAGCAACTGGCGGCGAAACCCTTCCACAGCCTGGCCTTTACCGCAAAGACCCTCGCCCGTCTTGTGCGGCTCGGCGGCTATCGTTCCGTCTATTCCGTCGTTTCGCGGCACTTCCGCAACGACAAGCTTCGCACCCTGTTTTCGTTTCACCCTCTCCTGATCGGCGGCAATCCATTCTCCGCCACATCCTTCTATTGCCTCATCGCGCATCTCGAGGGGAAATATGGCGTTCATCATGCTGTTGGTGGCACACATGCGCTCGTGCGAGGCATCGCATTGCTCGTCACCCGCAATGGCGGCCAGGTTCGCCTTGGCGAAACCGTTGCCGCCATCGAAACCGAAGGCCGCCGGGCAATAGGCGTTCGCCTGATGTCCGGAGAGCGGATCGCCGCCGATATCATCGTCTCAAATGCCGATCCGGCCACCACTTATGGAAAACTCCTGCGTGCCTTCCCGCGTAAGCGGTGGACGGATGCCAAGATAAAGCGCGGTGATTATTCGATGGGCCTCTTCGTCTGGTACTTCGGTACCGACCGTCGCTACGAGACCGTCGATCACCACACCATGATCTTCGGCCCGCGCTACCGCGGACTTCTCGACGACATCTTCCGCAATCGCAAACTGGCGGATGATTTCAGCCTCTATTTGCACCGACCAACCGCAAGCGATCCGTCCCTTGCGCCCGAAGGCTGCGACAGCTTTTATGTGCTGAGCCCCGTTCCACACCTAGCGAGCAGCACAGACTGGCTCGCCGAGGCGGAAGTCTACCGAACCCGCATTGAAAAGCGGCTGGAGGAAACGGTTCTCCCCGACCTCTCCCGCCATATCGTTACATCCCGCATCGCGACCCCGCTTGATTTTCGCGATCGGCTCTTGTCCTGGCAGGGTGCCGCCTTTGCGCTGGAGCCCAAACTCTTTCAGAGCGCCTGGTTCCGCCCACACAATCGCAGCGAGGAACTGGACAATCTCTTCCTTTGTGGCGCGGGCACACATCCGGGTGCCGGCTTGCCCGGCGTCATATGTTCCGCCCGTATCGTGGCGGATCTCGTCCCCCATCCAAGAGAGTTTGCCACACACGGACACGCAGGATCAGGGAGCGTCACATGAGCCCACCGCCCGCCATTTCCTCTGCCGAGATCGAGCCTCTTCTGGCCCGCCCCCTGATTTCAAGGCCACTTGCCCTCAACCACGGCTTTTCAGGTGAGGCTGAAGACGAACGGGCTTGCAACACAGCCATTCGCCACGGCTCCCGGTCGTTTCACCTTGCCTCGCTTCTCCTGCCACGTTCAACACGTCGCGCCGCCCGCGCGCTCTACGCGTTCTGCCGGCATTCCGACGACCTCATAGATGAGCCAAATAGCGGCTTGCCGGCCCTGATGCGCCTACGCCATCGATTGGCGCGCATCTATAGCGGCACACCCGAAGCCTATGCCTGCGACCGCGCTTTTGCCCGCGTCGTCGAGAGCCATTGCATCCCCAAACCGGTGGTGAGTGCGCTCCTTGAAGGTTTTGAGATGGACCTGTCTGGATGCCGCTATCGCAGCATCGATGATCTAAAGGTCTATGCAACAAATGTGGCGTCCAGCGTCGGCGTGATGATGGCGATGGTCATGGGTGTCCAAGATCAGGCGGCACTGGCACGCGCCGCCGACCTCGGCATTGCCATGCAACTGACAAACATTGCCCGGGACGTTGGCGAGGATGCCCGCAATGGCAGGCTCTACCTTCCGCTTGACTGGCTGGCAGAAGCCGGGATCGATCCCGGCATCTTCCTGAAGAGGCCTAGCTTTAGCCCTGGCCTCGGCCATCTGGTCGAAAGGCTCCTGCAAGAGGCAGAACGCCATTACCGCCTCGGCCATGCCGGTGTCGCAGCGCTACCGCCTGAGTGCCGCCGCGCTATACGCGCCGCCGCTCTGATTTATGAAGCAATCGGACACGAGATTGCCGCAGCTGATTTCGACACGGTCACCCGCAGAGCCAAGACATCACTGCCGACCAAGCTGCGCTTGCTGGTCAGGGCAGGCAGGGCCGAGCCCCGTTGGGCGGAAACGACAGCTCGTGACATGACAGTCCCTTGCGAGCCGGCCTCGGCACCCCTTGTTTCGATTGCGGCTGCGGCGCTTCAGAGCAGACGTGGGACGGAACCTTTACGGACAGCACCGGCCGCAGGCGCCAGCGAGCGCCTGACAACCATTCTTCTCAGCCTTCATGCGAACACCCGGGAGGAGCTGCACAATCGCCGCCTCGCAGCCCGGGAGAAGGTGGCACGTCTTGCTTGAAAACTATTTTGGCCTGATCGAGGCCCTATTCGTCTTCGGCCTCGCCGTCGCCTTCTATGTCTGGCAGCGAGCTGACCTGAAAAAGGAAAACGAAAAAGCGAAAGCAAAAGCGGAAGTCGAAGCCCCCAAGGCGAGCGACGACACGGCCGACTAACCCCGTCGCGGCATGCGAAACGGCAGCATGGCGCGAACCAGCGGCATGGATAGTCTGCGACAATCGAGTGTCTCATGCATCATCGTGATCGGCTCCCCTTGGCCGAGAACGGTTTCGACCAGCGAGCGGCGATAAAACGGACTGTCCTCCAGCGATCGCAAGACTCGTGGCGTGCTGCCATCAGCACAGGCTATCCCGCCACCCACGCCCCAGAACCCTCTTTTCAGCAACCGTCGTTCCGGCGGATCGAAGGTCTGGCATTCTCCCTGACTGTCGAAGAGGAGGCCCAACCGGCGACCCTGTCCATCAAGCAGAGCGGCATCATAAAGGATGGCCGTACTCCCTCCATCGGCACGACCACGCGCCCAGTCCCAGCCGGCGAAGTCGGCCTCGAGCGGACGCGAGCCCCAATTCATGTCGTGATAGCCATGCCCGAGCCAATCGACCCCGAAGAAATCCCGGCACTCCACGTCGACCCTGGCCGATGGCATGACCGGCCGCCAATGATGCAAGGCAGACGGATCCAGTGCGACGGCATGCTGAACCGTGAAGGCGGGCCTCAGCCGGACTTGCCCCATCATTCGCTTGGGCAAGAGGGCCTGCCCCGGCCAAGGCAGAAACACTTCATCGAACGCTATCTCCAGACCATCATTGCCAAGCTGCATCGCACTCTGGCCGATCTGCAACCGCTCTCCGCGGCGATCAAGGGTACTTCGCCCTCTTTCCGTCATCGCCCAGGCATGGCCCGCCGGTCCATAGAGAGCCACGTTGAATGCAACATGATTTTCCGGGTCTTTGCGCCCGCTCCAGTGATAGTAGGGGGAGAAGACGGACCCGACAAAGGCAATGACGGTCAGTGCGAATTGTCCGCAATCGCTGACGGCGTCGACATACCACCAGCGATAGCCACCTGCC
Source organism: Rhizobium sp. AAP43 (assembly GCF_001296045.1). Lineage (GTDB taxonomy): Bacteria > Pseudomonadota > Alphaproteobacteria > Rhizobiales > Rhizobiaceae > Allorhizobium. Next base: position 58,946 of record NZ_LJHS01000022.1, read on the forward strand.
GGAACCGACGGGTCGAACCCATATCCTGCATCAGCTGGTCCGCCGCAAGCTTGCCGGAAAGGGCGCTCATCGGCACACCCGGCCCCGGATGCACGCTGCCGCCCGCCAGGTAAAGCCCCGGCACCGGCCCTCTCGCTCCCGGTCGGGCGAAGGACGCCATCCAGCCATGCGATGCCATCCCGTAAAGAGCGCCGCCGCTGCCCGGATACAGCCTCGCAAACCGATCCGGGGTTGTCACGTTCGGCCTCGCTTCCGTCTGGCGGAGCGTGAGCCCATTCGACGCCAATCTGCGTTCCATCAGGTGCAGGCATCTGTCGATCTCGCTTTCGTCATACTGATGCCGGTCACCATCGGCCGGCATATTCATCAGGCTGTACAGGCGTTCGGATCGACCAGACCCGTGCCCATCCGGAGGATTCCCAGCCCCATCACGATCCTGGGCACAGACATAGACAGTCGGATCAGCCGGCGGCATCTTCCAGCGGAAGATCGCATCGAATTCAGCTGCATAGTCACTGGAGAAGAAGACGGTATGGTGAGCAAGCGGCACGCCGCGCGCTTCCGCCGGACCGCAGGCGACAACAGCCGATAGCGACCGTCGGGCAATTGCCTTTGCCGGTTGAGAAGGGCGGCCCAGCAGGCGCGGCAGGGCGGCGACATCGCCGTTGAAGATCACCCGTCGCGCTGCAATCCGCCGTCCACTGCGCGTCACGGCACCCGAGACAGCATTGCGGGAGGGGTCGGTGACGATCTCGCTGACAGGATCGCCGAACTGGAACTCGACACCGAGATCCGTCGCGAGATCAACCAGTTTCGCCGCAAGTGCCCGCATGCCGCCGTCGATGAGCCAGACCCCCTCCTGCTCGACATGGGCGACCAGCATCAGGGTTGCCGGCGCCAGATAGGGTGATGAGCCACAATAGGTCGCATAGCGGGCGAAGAGTTGGCGCAGGCGCACGTCCGCGAAATATCCTCCAAGCGTCGACCACATGGATGAGAATGGCCGGATAGCAAAGAGATCCTGGGGCCGCGACAACCCGATGCGTTGCGACAGCGTGATCGGATTTGGCCGTTGCGCCGAGATGAAACTGTCCTTCAGAAGCGTATAGATCCGACGGCTGTCGGCCGCGAAAGATGTATAGCCCTCTGCCGCTTTCGCTCCGGCGAAGTCTCGGATCGCCCGGGCATTCTCGAGAGGATCAGAGACAAGATCCAGGCCATTGCCTCCTTCCCAATAATGCCGAGCGACGATCTTGGATCGCATCAGGCCCAATTGGTCGTCCAGCACGGCGTCCCCGCACCGAAACAAATCATCGAAAACCCATTTCATGGTCAGAACCGTCGGACCCGCATCGAAAGCCTGACCACCCGCCTCGACCTGGCGCAGCTTGCCACCGCCGCCCGCCTGGCCCTCAACCACGCAGACGGGCATGCCGGCGGCAGCCAGACGAATTGCCGCCGCAAGTCCACCCATGCCTGCCCCGATGATCAGCACCGGACCGCCCTGTTCACCGGACACAATCCTCTCCCGCTTGAGTTGACAACCTCTTTAAATGTGTCAATCTAAATTGACAGATTGAAGAGTAATGTAAAGATTACATCTGTCGTTTCTCAGGAGGTGAATCTTATGGACGTCGCCGACCGCATCGAGACCGGAATGCAACGCTCTCTTCGCTTTGCGACAGCAAATGGATGTCCGCCCATCCTGGCGAATGCCTTGCGACATGCCGTGTTTCCAGGCGGCGCTCGAATAAGACCTCGCCTCTGCCTCGCGGTCGCCGCCGCCTGCGGCGACCGCGAGCCCGCAATCGCCGACTCGGCTGCAACGGCCATTGAACTTCTGCACTGCGCCTCGCTTGTACATGACGACATGCCATGTTTCGACAACGCTATGACCCGGCGGGGTCGATCCAGCGTGCATGCGGAATTCGGTGAGGAAATTGCACTTTTGACAGGCGATGGCCTGATCGTGGCAGCCTTTGAAACCGTGGCACGGGAAACGCAGATGGCACCCCTGCTCACCGCCCCGATCATCGCCACCATTGCCAAGGCCGTCGGCTCTCCCTATGGCCTCGTTGCTGGACAGGCATGGGAGAGCGAGCCGGAAATCAACATCGCAGTCTATCACCGGGCCAAGACCGCCTCACTGTTCAGCGGTGCGGTATCCACCGGTGCCATCGCCTCCGGCGGCAATCCACAAGATTGGCTTGGTCTCGCCGATGCGCTTGGCGCTGCCTATCAGGTAGCGGATGATCTCTACGATGCTGTCGGCCAGACAGACGGCAGCGACAAACCCGCAGGGCAGGATAAGCGCAATGGCAAGCCGAACATCGTGGCTGAACTGGGATTGCCCGCCTCCCTTTCGCGGCTGCACAGCCTGGTCTCGGAGGCGGTCGCAAACGTTCCCGATTGCCCGGGAGCCGATGCTTTCCGCAACATGATCCTCAACGAGGCGACCCGGCTGATGCCGAAGACGCTCGCCACCAGCGCAGCCTGAGGCCATGGCCAACGGGGTCGAGCCGCTCGGTGATCCGGCCGCCGCCACCGCCCTGCGACCAGAAAACCACAAGCCACGTGATGGCGGATCGGCACGATCGCTGGCGATCCAATGGCGCATGTGGCGAAACCGGCAGATCGGCTCGCAGCGCTTTCGCCACTGGATGGCCCGCCTTCCCTGGACCCGCTGGCTGGCACAGCGAAAGGCCAATCAGCTGTTCCAGCTGGTCGCGGGCTTTACCCAAACGCAGATCCTGACGACCTGTGTGCGCCTGGATCTGTTCGCGCATCTGGATGGCTGCGCGCAAACGACCGAGCAACTCGCACGTACCTGCAAGCTCGAAGCTGCGCGGATGCGAGAAGTGCTCGAACTTGCTCAACACCTCAACCTCGTCATCGAAATCCAACCGAATAGCTGGATGCTTGATGACGCCGGCGCCGTTCTTGCCAGTGACCGCGGGCTGCGTGAGATGATCCGCCATCACGAAATCCTCTATCGTGATCTTCAAGACCCCGTAGCCCTGTGGCGGAACGAAACGACCGATACCGGGCTTCGCAGATATTGGGCCTATGTCCGCACCCAAACGCCGGCGGAATGCCCCGATAGCGCGGTCGCGCCCTATACCGCTTTGATGCGCGAGAGCCAGGCAATGCTGGCAGACTGCATCCTCTCCTCACACGACTTTGCTCGCTACCAGTCCGTACTGGACATTGGCGGCGGAGACGGTGCGTTCCTATCGGCCCTCGGCAATCGCTATCATGCGCTGAAGCTCGGCCTATTCGATTTACCGGCAGTCGCCACCGCAGCCGAGACGCAGATCTCGCTCGCAGGGATGGCCGATCGCACCCGTATTCATGGCGGCGATTTTTTCGAGGACATGATCCCGCCCGACTTCGCCTGCGTGACGCTGCTGCGGGTACTCTGTGATCACGAGGATGATCGGGTCCGCCGGCTCCTTGCCAATCTCCACCGCAGTCTCGCCCCAGGAACACATCTGGTCATCGCGGAAGCCATGGCTGGCCCTTCGTCCGGTGAACGGCTCGCAGCCGCGTATTTCGGGATCTATTTTCGCGCCATGGGGTCTGGTCGGTGCCGCACTGCCGGCGAAATCTCCACCCTGCTGCGCGATTCAGGCTTTCAGAATCCGCAGATCATTTCGACGGTCAATCCTCTGCTCGCCACGCTGATCACCGCTGCACGATGACAGCGTCGCCCCACGACGCCCTCCAAAGTGTAAATATAAGTTGACACATTAAATGGTAAAACTAAGATGACATTCGGGAGCATGCAGCGTCCCGTGTCCGGGGAGGGCACGACAATGCAGACAGCAGCCATAGTCTTCGAAAAACCGGGAACGCTGGCCATAAAGCAGCTTGCGCTGCAGACCGCGTCCGAGGGCGACATCGTGGCCCGCGCGCTTTTCAGCGGTATCTCAAACGGCACAGAACGCATGCTGTTTGATGGAACCATGCCAAGCTTTCCCGGCATGCGGTATCCGTTGGTCCCTGGTTACGAGACCGTTGCAAGGGTCGTCGAGGCCGGACCGACCTCGGGTCGTTCCGTCGGCGAGCTTGTCTACATTCCGGGTGCGAACTGCTACCGCGATGCCGCTGGCCTCTTCGGCGCGAGTGCCGAAATGCTGATCGTCGAAGGCAGGCGCGGTGTGCCGCTGATCGCAGAGCAGCCGGAACAGGCCGTTCTCTTGGCGCTTGCCGCCACGGCTCACCACGCGGTCTTGCGCGCTGGCCACCCGCCATCGCTCGTCATCGGCCATGGCGTTCTTGGACGCCTGATCGCCCGCATGATTATCGCAATCGGACACCCTGCTCCCATCGTCTGGGAGACAGTACCCGCCCGTCGAACCGGCGGCCTTGGATATGCCGTGTCGTCACCTGAGGACGATGACGGCCAGCGCCATACCGCCATTATCGATGCCAGCGGCAATGCCCTGGTCCTCGACGAGGCGATCGGCAAACTGCAGCGTCAGGGTGTGCTGGTGCTCGCCGGCTTCTACGGCGCCCGGATCGATCTCGATTTTCCGCGCATCTTCATGCGTGAGGCCACGTTGGTCGCTGCTGCCGAATTCACGGCCGACGATGTCTCCGCCGTTCAGGCGCTCGTCGCAGCTGGCGCACTCTCGCTCGATGGCCTGATTACCCACCATGCAAGCCCTGCAGATGCCGTTTCGGCCTATAGGACAGCATTTTCCGATCCCGAATGCCTGAAAATGATCATCGACTGGAGGAACGCAGCATGAGCCTCGATCTCGCCCCAGACGGCTTGGAACGTCTCCAGGAACAGCTCCGCGACGAAGCAGCCATCGAACCCGATGCGCCTGTTATCGGCAAGGTGACCAAGGAAACGCAGATCATCGCGATCTACGGCAAGGGCGGGATCGGCAAGAGTTTTACGCTCGCCAATCTCTCTTACATGCTGGCACAGCTCGGTAAGAAGGTGCTCTTGATCGGCTGCGATCCGAAAAGCGATACGACCTCGCTGCTCTTTGGCGGTCGCGCCTGCCCCACGATCATCCAGACGGCCTCGCGCCGCAAGGAAGCCGGGCAGGAAGTGTCTATCTCGGATGTTTGCTTCAAACGTGATGGCGTCTTTGCAATGGAACTCGGCGGACCAGAAGTCGGCCGCGGCTGTGGTGGCCGCGGCATCATACATGGCTTCGAAACGCTGGAAAAACTCGGCTTCCACGACTGGGACTTCGATTTCATTCTGCTCGATTTTCTAGGCGACGTCGTCTGCGGCGGCTTCGGCCTGCCGATTGCGCGTGACATGTGCCAGAAGGTCGTGGTGGTCGGCTCGAACGACCTGCAATCGCTCTACGTCGCGAACAATGTCTGTTCGGCGGTGAAATATTTTCGCAATCTCGGCGGCAATGTCGGGGTCGCCGGCCTCGTCATCAACAAGGACGACGGCACGGGTGAAGCCCAGGCCTTTGCCGAGGCTGTCGGCATTCCCGTGCTGGCCTCGATCCCGCAGGACGACGACATCCGGCGCAAGAGCGCCAACTACCAGATCATCGGCACCCAGGACAGCCATTGGGGACCGCTCTTCGAAGCGCTGTCGATCAATCTGGCTGAAGCCCCGCCGATCTTGCCGAAACCGCTCGATCAGGATGGCCTGCTCGGCCTCTTCGACGCCAGCGAGACCGGCGCTAATTACAAGCTCCAGCCAGCCCAGCCGGAAGACATGTGCGCCACGGGCGCGCTGAAACGGCCGTCGCTGGAAGTCATCTACGACAACGTATGAGATCGGGTGAGCATGATGGATGACCTGCGCAAGGAATTCGAGCCAGACGATGCCAACGGGATTGTTCCCGTCGGCACCGATGCCGCCGTCCTTCGCGAGGGCATGGCCGACGAGCCTGCATCTGGCATTGGCTGCCATGGAGGTATTGAGCTGTCCAAGGCAGCGGCGCGTGCGGCCGGCCAAGGTGCGCTCATGGACCGCTTCGAAGCCGACTATCCGAAAGGACCGCACGATCAGCCGCAATCCATGTGCCCCGCCTTCGGGTCTTTGCGTGTCGGACTGCGCATGCGGCGCGTCGGCACGATCCTCTCCGGCTCGGCCTGCTGCGTTTACGGTCTCACTTTCACGTCGCATTTCTACGGCGCCAAACGTTCGGTCGGCTACGTACCCTTCAACTCTGAAACGCTTGTCACCGGCAAGCTTTACGAAGACATCGTCGAGGCCGTGCACCAGATGGCGGACCCGGAGAAGTTCGACGCCGTCGTCGTGACCAACCTCTGCGTTCCCTCCGCCTCGGGCGTGCCGCTTCGGATGCTGCCGCGTGAAATCGATGGCGTCCGCATCGTCGGCATCGATGTGCCCGGCTTCGGGGTTCCGACCCATGCCGAGGCAAAAGACGTCCTGTCCGCCGCCATGCTCGCCTATGCCCGTCAGGAAGTGGCTGACGGTCCGGTACAGCGCCCGCGCAGCGGCCTCAAGGACAAGCCGACTGTCACACTGGTTGGTGAAATGTTCCCCGTCGATCCGGTCGTCATAGGCGGCATGCTGGAACCAATGGGGCTCGCCGCGGGACCAACCGTACCCGTTCGTGAATGGCGTGACCTCTATGCCGCACTCGACTGCGCAGTTGTCGCCGCCATCCATCCCTTCTACACTGCCAGTTTCCGCGAATTCCAGGCCGCCGGCCGCGCCATTGTCGGCTCTGCCCCCGTGGGTCTCGAGGGCACGGATGCCTGGTTGAAAGCCATCGGTGAAAGCTGCGGCATTGCCGAAGCCAAGACCGCGATCAGCCGCAATGCCATGCGAGGCGCAATCTCGGCCGCCCTTGCCGAACACCGCATCAAGGGGCGCATCACACTCTCGGGCTATGAGGGTTCGGAGCTTCTCGTTGCCCGTCTCCTGGTCGAACTCGGCGCGGACGTGCGCTATGTCGGCACAGCCTGTCCGAAGACACCCTACAACAGCGAGGATGCGGACTGGCTCGCAGCCCATCGTGTCGAACTCCGCTTCCGCGCTTCGCTTGAGCAGGATCTGGCAGCCTTCGAGGAATTCCGCCCGGACCTCGCCATTGGCACGACCCCCGTGGTTCAGAAGGCCAAAGAGGCTGCGACCCCAGCCCTCTATTTCACCAACCTGATTTCCGCTCGTCCCTTGATGGGACCCGCTGGCATTGCGTCCTTGCCGACCGTGATCAACGCCGCCATCGGCAACAAGGATCGCTTCCTCGCCATGAATGCCTTCTTCGAAGGTGTCGGCGCGGGAGACAGCGCGGGCATCTGGCAGAACGTCCCTGAAGACCGCAGCGCTTATCGGAAGAAATTTGCCGCCAAGGTCAAGCAGTCCCGCAATGCGGTCGATAGCGGGGAGAGTGTCGGATGCTGATCCTCGATCACGATAGAGCCGGTGGTTACTGGGGCAGTGTCTACGCCTTCACCGCCATCAAGGGCCTCCAGGTCATTATCGACGGCCCCGTCGGTTGTGAGAACCTGCCCGTCACCTCCGTCCTCCATTACACGGACGCGCTGCCGCCGCACGAACTGCCGATCGTCGTATCAGGTCTCTCCGAAGACGAACTCGGTCAGCACGGCACGGAAGGCGCGATGAAGCGCGCACGCCAGGTGCTCGATCCGGATTTGCCGGCCGTGGTGGTCACAGGCTCGATCGCCGAAATGATCGGTGGCGGCGTGACGCCTGAGGGATCCAACATTGTGCGGTTTCTGCCGCGCACCATCGACGAGGATCAGTGGCAGAGTGCTGATCGCGCCTTGAAATGGCTCTGGACGGAATTCGGCCCGAAGGGTGGGAAGGTCCCGGCCCCACGCCGCCGCCCCGACGGCGCAAAACCGCGGGTCAACATCATCGGCCCGATATACGGCACCTACAACATGCCCTCGGATCTGGCTGAAATCCGCCGCCTTGTCGAGGGACTGGGAGCCGAGATCAACATGACCTTCCCGCTCGGAAGCCATCTTGAAGACGTCCGCAAGCTCGCAGACGCCGATGCCAACATTTGCCTCTATCGCGAATTCGGCCGCCTGCTCTGCGAAACGCTCGAACGCCCCTACCTGCAGGCACCGATCGGCATTCAGTCGACGACGGCCTTCCTGCGGGAGCTCGGCGGCATGCTGGGCCTCAATCCTGAGCCATTCATCGCGCGCGAAAAACACACAACACTGAAGCCGCTCTGGGATCTTTGGCGCTCGGTCACGCAGGACTTCTTCGCAACGGCAAGCTTCGCCATCGTCGCGAATGAAACCTATGTGCGCGGCATCCGCCACTTCCTGGAGGAGGAAATGGGCCTGCCCTGCACATTCGCCGTTCCCCGCAAGGCAGGGTCCAAGACCGACAATACCAAGGTCTGCGAACTCACCGCCACGAAGCCGCCGATGGTCATGTTCGGTTCGTTCAACGAGCGCATGTACATGGCCGAATGCGGTGCGCGCGGCAAGTTCATCCAGCTGTCCTATCCCGGTGCCATCGTCCGTCGCCACCCTGGCACGCCGGTCATGGGCTATTCGGGAGCCAGCTGGCTGATCCAGGAAGTCTGCAACGCCCTGTTCGACATCCTTTTCGACATTCTGCCGCGGGCCGGCGAACTCGATGCGATCGAATCAACGGTCGCAAGGCAGCGGACCGAAATGGTCTGGGAGCCGGAGGCGCGAGCCTCACTTGAAACATGCATCGACAAGGAACCGGTCCTCGTCCGGATCTCCGCCGCCAAGCGCCTGCGCGAAGCTGCCGAACGCGAAGCGAGACGGGTCCATGCGTCTGAAGTCACCCGCCAGCATGTCGACGATGCCGTCCGTCTGACGAGGGCGCACGCATGATGGCGAAAAAAATGATCCCGATCTGCGAAACCTGGAGGTGAAGGCATGATCACTGCAACGCAAACCAATCCGCACGTGCGCCGCACCCATGAGGACCGCCAGTCGGAACGCGTGAACATGCGCCGTCTTTATCTGCTGATGTACCCGCTTTGCCTCATGGCAGCGGTGGCGGCACGTCTGACCGACCATTCGGATGCGGCGACCGCAAAGCCCGCGCAATCCATTTTCGCCGAGGCCCGGGCTTCGGCATACGCAGCTGCCGGTTACGCCTTCCAGGCGTGACTGCTCCCTTTGCCGATGTTCTCGACATCAGCAAGACCCGGCAGGAGCCGGAAAGCTCCCTGTCGAAACCCTGCCGCGGGGGCGCCGCGGTATTCGAGACTAGGAGGTGAATTTGATGGCTGAAACATCAAATGTTTCACTTTCGGGTCTGACCGAAAGCGAAGCGCGCGAGGTCCATGGATTCTTCATCCAAGGCTTCATGATATTCACGGCGATAGCCATCGTCGCGCATATCTTGGTCTGGATGTGGCGTCCCTGGATCCCAGGTCCGGAAGGTTACAGCTCTCTCGAGGGCATCAACCAGACGGCCCTCGCGCTTATGCCGATGCTGGCCTGAGGAGGACGCGATATGTGGAGAGTCTGGCTTATGTTCGATCCGCGCAAAGCGCTGGTCGCACTGTCTGTATTCCTGTTCACCCTTGCGATCCTGATCCACTTCATCCTGCTGAGCACGGAACGCTTCAACTGGCTGGAGGGCAAGCCCCTCAAAACCAGCTCTCTGGAGCAGTCCATCTCTGAAGGTGTGGATTTCAGGCTGATCGGCTGAAAACTGAAGACGGCAGCGGGCGCGACTGAGGAGGTCTCGCCCGCCGCCAATCCGCAACGACCCGACATCGCCACCTGGCTGAACGCCTGAGGAGGAAACGAACATGGCGCTGCTGAGTTTTGAACGCAAATATCGCGTACGAGGCGGAACGCTGCTCGGAGGCGATCTCTTCGATTTCTGGATTGGTCCGTTCTACGTCGGCTTCTTCGGTGTAACCACCGCCTTCTTTGCCACGGTAGGCACGGCCCTGCTCATCTATGGAGCAGCGATTGGCCCGACCTGGAACATCTGGCGCATCTCGATCGCGCCGCCCGATCTGTCCTACGGCCTTGCGCTGGCGCCATTAAAAGAGGGCGGTCTCTGGCAGATCGTCACGGTTTGCGCGCTCGGATCCTTCATCTCCTGGGCCCTGCGCGAGGTGGAAATCTGCCGAAAGCTCGGCATGGGCTATCATGTGCCGTTTGCCTTTTCCTTCGCCATTTTCGCCTACACCACCCTCGTTGTTTTTCGGCCGCTGCTGCTCGGTGCCTGGGGCCATGGCTTTCCCTACGGGATCTTCAGCCACCTCGATTGGGTTTCGAATGTCGGCTACCAGTATCTGCATTTCCACTATAATCCGGCGCATATGATCGCGGTGACCTTCTTCTTCACCACGACGCTGGCGCTCTCTCTTCACGGCGGCCTGATCCTGTCTGCGGCCAACCCCGGCGCGTCCATCACGGAAGCCGGCAAGCAGGCCGAGGTCAAGACGCCGGAGTATGAAGACACATTTTTCCGCGACATCATCGGCTACTCGATCGGCACGCTTGGCATCCACCGCTTAGGCCTGATCCTCGCCTTGAACGCAGGTTTCTGGAGCGCCGTCTGCATCATCATCAGCGGCCCCTTCTGGAACCAGGGCTGGCCGCAATGGTGGAACTGGTGGCTGACGCTGCCAATCTGGAACTGAGGGGGACCGGATCATGTTATTGTTGCAATATCAGAACATCATCACGCCGGTGCAGGTGAGCGGCCCTCTTGAGGAAGGCATGCCACTTCCCAGAGGCGATAGCCCACGCGCAGGAAAGCCAACGCTGGTCCGTCTCTTCGGAATGATCGGCAATGCTCAGATCGGCCCGATCTATCTCGGCTATCTCGGCACACTGTCCCTGGTCTTCGGCTTCATTGCCTTCGAGATCATTGGGCTCAACATGTTCGCATCGGTGGGCTGGGATCCGATTCAGTTCGTCCGGCAATTGTTCTGGCTGGGTCTCGAACCGCCGCGAGCCGAATACGGCCTGAAGGTCCTGCCCCCGCTTGCAGAAGGGGGCTGGTGGCTGATAGCCGGCTTCTTCCTGACACTATCGGTCCTGTTGTGGTGGGTTCGGGTCTATCGCCGGGCGCGCCAGCTGGAACTCGGCACCCATGTCGCCTGGGCGTTTGCGGCTGCAATCTTTCTCTTCCTGTCGCTCGGCTTCATCCGCCCGCTTCTGATGGGCAATTTCTCTGAGGCCGTACCCTTCGGGATCTTCCCGCATCTTGACTGGACCGCTGCCTTCTCGATCCGTTACGGCAATCTCTACTACAATCCATTCCACTGCCTTTCGATCGTCTTCCTCTATGGCTCCGTCCTTTTGTTCGCGATGCATGGCGCGACAATCCTGGCGGTGGGCAAATATGGTGGCGAACGCGAACTGGAGCAGATCACAGATCGGGGCACTGCTTCCGAGCGCGCGGCCCTCTTCTGGAGATGGACCATGGGCTTTAACGCCACCATGGAATCCGTCCACCGCTGGGCCTGGTGGTTTGCCATCCTGACACCGATCACCGGGGCCATCGGCATCCTGCTCACGGGCACTGTCGTCGACAACTGGTACCTCTGGGGCATCAACCACGGGATCGTCTCGCCATTGCCAGGCTATCCCGGCGTCGTCGATCCGGCGCTTTGAGGAGAATGACCATGAAACTCTGGATTCCATTCGCCATCTCAGCCGGATCACTGCTCACCATTGCGAGCTTCGTCGGCGCCGGCTGGGATGCGCCCCCGGTCGAAACGGCCCAGATCGGCCATCGCGGCAGCGGCATGTACATTCATCGCGACGTCGAAAAGCAGGAAGCCCTGAAAGCGGCGAATGTCGTGCCGCCGGCACCCTGGCAAGCCGATCCTGCTGGCGACAAGGCTCGCGATCTCTATGAAAACGTTCAGATCCTCGGAGATCTCTCCGACGATCAGTTCAACCAGTTCATGGCCTCGATCACCGAATGGGTGGCGCCGGAGGCGGGCTGCAACTACTGCCACAACCCTGAAAACCTCGCCTCCGACGAAGTCTACCAGAAGGTCGTTGCCCGTCGCATGATCCAGATGACACAGGCGATCAATGTCGACTGGAAGAGCCATGTCGGCCAGGTTGGCGCGACCTGCTATACCTGTCACCGCGGTCAGGGCATCCCGACGAACTACTGGTTCGAGGATCTGGAGCCGAAGCCGGCCGGCAACATGACCCAAAATCGCGAAGGCCAGAACGTGGCGGCTCGGTTCGGTGGCAATGCATCGCTGCCGCAAAATGTGCTCAAGGATTATCTCCTGGATGCCAAGCCGATCCGGGTCCACGCGACCACCGCTCTGCCCACTGGCACCTCGCAGGCCGGCACCAAAGAGACGGAAGCCACATGGTCTCTCATGATGCACATGTCGGAATCGCTTGGGGTGAACTGCACCACCTGCCACAACAGCCGCGCCTTCAATGACTGGGACCAAAGCCCTCCGCAGCGGGTCACCGCATGGCATGGTATCCGTATGGCCCGCGACATCAATGCAAACTACATGGTTGGCCTGACATCCGTGTTCCCAGAGCACCGCAAAGGTCCCGAAGGCGATGTCTTCAAGGTCGGCTGCGCCACATGCCATGCCGGCGTGCAAAAGCCGCTCTATGGCGTCTCCATGCTGCAAGACTACGTCGATTCCCTTGCGAAGAAGGGACCGACTGCTGTTCCGGATTTCACCAAATACCAGCCCGGAACGACGCAAAAAATGGAGCCGCTGCAGCAGAGCAGCACACTCCAAAAGCTGCCGAACCAGCAAGCCTCGATCCTCGAACTGCCGGCCGATACATCCCAGGCCAAAAACTGAGGATGAGAAACAGAAGGGCGGCCTCCCAGGCCAGGCCGCAAGAGGAAGGGGAGCTCAATGGCTCCCCTTCTTTTCGTGCGATGATGGATCTTGGGGAAATGCGAGGTTAGCAATCATATGAAGGACAAGGCTAAGCCTCGCAACGAGCGATCCAGGATTGCAGTGAGCGGACGCAATTGATGAAAGATATCAGGCGGCTCGGGATAGACTGAGGCCCGGAAACCGTTCCAGATAGATCCGGAACCAGGGCGTGAAATGGCCGGGATGCAACGCGACTTCCCGAGCCAGTTCGTCTGAGCCAATCCAGCGCACGGCCTCGACCTCACTGGCCTGAGGACGAACCGTCAATGTGTGCGCATCGGCCTGGGCGCTGAACAGGGTAACGCGCTCATGCTCGCGCAGCCCGCCGCCAACATCAGCTTCATACTCGACGGTCTGATGGCGTGTGAGTGGTAGGGTAAAGCCCAATTCCTCTTGGAGGCGTCGCTCGGCGCAAACCTCCACGGCTTCCTCCCAGTATGGATGAGTACAGCAGGTATTGGCCCACTGACCCGCGCAGTGGTACTTCGTCGCCGCGCGCTTCTGGATCAAAAGACGATCACCGTCGAAGACAAAGACGGAGACGGCGAGATGCAGCAGCCCCTCGATATGGGCGCGCATCTTGTCGACAGGAAAGAACGACCCGTCATCCGCGATCGCGGGGATCTCGATGCTGTCACGCATGGGCAGTCCACTCCATCTCATCGGGCACGCCGCCGATAAGGCCTTTGTACCTGTTAGGCAACAGCCCGGGCCAACGCACATTGCGACCAGAGGGAACTGAGCGCTTCTGCGAGGTGGCGAATATCCGCATCGCTGTGCAGTGGCGTCGGGGTAATGCGAAGCCTTTCCTTGCCCACAGGCACAGTCGGATAGTTGATCGGCTGGACATAAACGCCAAAGTCGTCAAGCAGCACGTCGGAGATCCACTTGCACTTCGCTGCATTGCCGACCATGACCGGCACAATATGGCTCGAATTGCGCATATGGGGAATGCCACGCACGTCGAGGGCATGCCGTACCTTTGCAACGGCAGTCTGGTGCGATTGCCGTTCAACGTTGCTCTCCTTCAGGTGGCGGATCGACGCCGTGGCTGCGGCGGCAACGGCCGGCGGAATGGCCGTCGTAAAGATGAAGCCGGACGCGAAGGAGCGGACAAAGTCAACCAGGACAGCGGGTCCGGTAATATAGCCGCCCATGACGCCAAAGGCCTTGCCCAGCGTGCCTTCGATGACCGTCAAGCGGTCCATGAGGCCCTCACGTTCCGCTACGCCACCGCCCCGCGGCCCATACATGCCGACAGCATGCACTTCGTCGAGATAGGTCATGGCGCCGAACTCATCTGCCACATCGCAGATCTCCCGGATGGGCGAAATATCGCCGTCCATGGAATAGACGCTTTCGAAGGCGACGAGTTTGGGTGCCGCCGGATCATCAGCCGCCATCAACTCGCGCAGATGACGATAGTCATTGTGGCGGAACTGCCGCTTGATGCAGCGCGAATGGCGGATACCCTCGATCATCGAGGCGTGGTTGAGGCTATCGGAATAACAGATGATCCCGGGTATCTTTGCAAGCAGGGTGCCGAGCGCCGCCCAGTTGGACACGTAGCCGGATGTGAAAATCAGCGCCCCTTCCTTGCCATGCAGGTCCGCAAGTTCACGCTCCAGGACGACATGATAGTGATTGGTGCCTGAAATATTGCGGGTGCCCCCAGCCCCCGCCCCACATTTGCGAACGACCTCGATCATACGCTCGGTCACGATCGGGTTCTGACCCATGCCCAGATAGTCGTTTGAGCACCAAACGCTAACATCCCGAACCGTGCCGTCCCCGTTGTGAAACGAGGCCTTCGGGAAGGCGGAGCAATGGCGCTCCAACTCCGCAAAGACGCGGTAGTTACCGGCAGTATGCAGGCCGGCGAGCGCCTCTTCCATGTGCTGGAGAATATCCATCAGTCTTTCCTCTTCCCGATCGTATCATGTCCAACGGCCACCCATGACGCATGAAGCGCTGGCGGAGCCCCCCCTTGAATAACTGCCGTATCATCCAGCGGAGGGCGTACGGCCAGCTTGCGCCTGTCCTGACGCGTCGTCGTCCAGCGCCATAGCGCCGTATCCGAGACCGGAAGGACAAGAATGAGATGTTCGATGATGGCGAGCGCCATAAAGGTGGCCAGCAGCGTATGGCCGACGACCGAATGATCCTGCGTCGCGCGACCTGCGCCGATGGCGAGAATGGCGAACAGGCCAGCGGCGGTTGACAGAAATATTGGAAACAATGGCGTAAGCCGGTCCGTCCTGAAATACGTCTTCAGATGCGCGATACCCTTTGGCATCAAGTCGCTGACGGCATGCGGCGCACCAAGAAAAATCAGCATCTTGGCGGAAACCCGCATTCCCCAGAGCAGGCCGAAGGCCGCAAGCCCGAAGATATTCGGTGCATCCGCCAGTGCCAGCCAGAGGCCAAGCCCAGTCACGAGGATGGCGATCTCATGATCTCGCACGGCCTCCCAAGCGGCTTTGAAGCGGGCGAAGCCAACAAGCCCTGCTGGGCATTCCCCGCTGCGCCCTGTGAGCAAGCCCGTCAGGAATGCCGCTTCATGCCAGGCCCAGACGAGCAAGGCACCGAAGAAGCCGGCATAGGAACCGACCGGTGTGCGCTCCCCCGCGCCGAAAAGCATGAGCGCGAAGCCGCCGGCACCAACGACGGTCATCACCATCATCAAGACCAGGCCACGACGGCCGCTGTTCGAGCGGTTGACCACGGCCAGCACCAGCCCGGTCGATAGCCACCACACGGCGATGGCGACCAGAACGACAGCGAGCGGGTGTGACAGGCTCATGGCGGATCTCCTACCAGATCGGCTGCAGGCGGGAGGTTGCGGGGATCGCATTCGACTTTGCCGGGATTACATACATCCTGATAAAGTTGACGGCAGCCGCCGCTGACCAGAAGCCCTTGGTGATCCGGCCGGTGAGCCCACCCTTCGCATTGGCTGCCATGATCTTCCGGTTGATCCGCTCCATCCGGCGGAAGCCTTCATGCAGCGCCGGATTGTCCAGATCGAGCACGAGGGGGAAGCACTGCCGCGAGATCTCGCTCGTCAGCCGGAAGACCTTCATGTCGTAGTCGTCAATGTCGACGCCGAGGCCTTTATGGAAAGCCGGCCGCATGTGGTCACGCACATACATGGTGGCAAAAACCGCAAGCAGGAAGAACTTGATCCAGTAGGTGTTCAATCCCTCCGTCAGCCGCTTGTCGGAGCGAATGATCAGCGAAAACGCCTCGCCATGTGAAAACTCATCATTGCACCATTCCCGGAACCACTTGAAGATCGGGTGGAAGCGCTGCTCCGGATGTTTCTCCAGATGCCGGAAGATCGTGATGTAACGCGCATAACCGATTTTCTCGGACAGATAGGTGGCGTAGTAGATGAACTTCGGCTTGAAGAAAGTGTACTTCTTGGCCTTGGCGAGGAAACCCATGTTCACGCCGATGCCGAACTCCTTCAAGGCATCATTGATGAACCCGGCATGGCGAGACTCGTCACGGCTCATATAGCCGAAGAGTTCGCAGATCTCCTGGTTCTTACCGCGCCGCTTCATCTCCTTGTAAAGCACGCAGCCCGAGAATTCCGATGTGAGCGAGGAAACGAGGAAATCAATGAACTCCTCACGCAGATCGTGCGGCAGCGCATCGATGTCGATATCGTTCCAGTCCTCATTGCGCTTGAAATGACCACGGTTCGGGTCGCTTTTCATCTGGGCGATGAGCACGTCCCATTCGGCGCGGACCGGCTCGACATTGATCTTGTCCATTTCTTCGAAATCGGTGGTGTAGAAACGCGGCGTGAGCATGGTCGATACCAGCGCGCTGCGCGTCGTGTCGTTGACCCCAGCCATACGCTCCTCGACCGTCGGTTCGTGGTCAACGAGATCGTTCGGCGAAACATGGTTGTTCATGACAGTGCCCTCTCGGTGAAACTGAATTCGCACAATTCCATCATGTCGAGATCGCCGGTCGCCCGTGTCCAGGCGCGCTCCAGCACTCCAGCGCGCGTAATGGTAGCCTTCCTGCGAAAATTCCTGGTCGATCCATAGGGGATCGAGATGGGCGCGCCGTGGACCAGAACTTCGTCACCGGGATGAACGATGACGCCGTTGTCGAACCGCAGATGCGCGCCAAGCGCCTCAAACGTGTTGTTGATCTCGACGGTACAATCGACCGTCTCCTTTCGTCTCATCAAGGCGAAGACCGGGTTCATTGGCTATTTCCTCCCTGTGGGGCCAGAAGGGCTTCGAAAGCAGCCGCATTGTCGCGGCCAAAGGCATCGAGAAAGATCCGCTCGCCAGTACCGGTGTCCGACAGGCTGACGGCACTGGATTCCCATTTGATCAGTCGATAGGGCGCATCAAAGGGCACGTTGGAGACTTGGCGCATCCGCTCAAAGGCTCGCAATGATCCACTGACGAAGCCACCGGCTTCCGGCGCATAGAGTGCAATATCCTCTCGCGTGGCAGCGTCAGTCACCACAACATGACCCGATGCGTTTCGTGTGATCATGAGGTCTCGGATTGAAACCGGCGCTCCTAGCTCCTGCTTGACCACACCAAGCCCCGTCACCTGGCCGAAGACAATCGCTCCGGCCGTGAAGGCGATCAGGCCGGCAAGGCCAAAGAACACCCCCTTGGGGAGATGGTTTGGCGTCTTGCCCTTGCGGTCAGAAAAATAGCCGAGATGTGATGCCGAGCCCATGACCCTGTCCTATTCTGCCGCAACGACGGCGGGTGGTTGGTGGGAGAGATCAGCGCCGCGAGCGACAAACCGAGACTGGTGGGCATGCGCCATACGATATTGTCCGATCGCTGCCGCAAGTACGGCTGCCCCTCTTTCAGCATCCGGCAGATAGACAAGGCTGGGCTCGGTGTGTGCGACCCGGAAGCCGCGCACATGCGGCCACTGGATGAGCCAGGACAGGCGCTGACCCGGCACAAGCGCTATGGCGATCATCCCGGATGACTGACCGATCCTTGCGAAGGAAACAGCATCGATTTGCCGGAAAGGCAGATTGAGCGTCATCGAGATCGCTACGCCGAACCGCATCACCACGCGTTCGGTGGTAACCGTGTAAAGCGTTGTCTTTTCGACGGCCCAGGCAAAAAGCTCGATCATGCCGACAAGCACGGCGGCAAGAGCTGTGAGGATCGCGACGGAAAAGAGGATCCCGCCCACAGCCCGTCCATCACTGAGCCCGGAGGCTACTGCCCAACCGGCCAGCACGATGAAATACCCACAGATCCATCGGACCTTGAGAAGATGCCGGGCGACGAGAGCCGACGACGGCCGGCCTTGCCAGAGCACAACCTCGCCAGCTGGAGGCACACCGGGAAGACCCGGCAGTGGTTCGATTTCATGTTCCCGGGTGACGAAATGGTTCACAGCAGCGGCTCCTGACGAACGCGATCCGCGTAGAGAAGCCCGGCGCCGAAATAAGCGGCGATCTTGTCTTCCTCGAGCAAAGTCACGAGTTCGGGGCGTGCGGTCTCCGGAACATCCGCAAACTGGGAAGCGGTGATCGCATGAACGTAGAGATGGCGGACGCCACCGCGCCCTGTGCCGAAGACAACGAAATTGTTCGGTAGGAGAATGGTGCGCAAACCATCGGCAAGCGGTAGATCGACCTCATAGTAGCGAACCAGGTGTTCGGCCCGGTCTACCCAGATATCCTTGACGATACCTGCGACCTGCCGGTCGCAGCCGAGAACGGAAAGCCCCCGCGGGTCAACGGCGCTCGGGACAACCGAAAAGCCGTCGGCGACGCGCAGCGGCACGATCCGTGCATCGCCATGCGCCGTGACATCAGGCCTGTCGGCACGCTCTGCCCAGGAGCCGGGACCAATGCCGGCGAGAAGCGGATTGCCCACAGGTTCACTCGGATAGCCCGGTGCCGGTGCGATCCGGCGGCTGGCAAAGCTGCGTTCGTCACGTTGGAAGTCCGGAACCTGTTTCAGTCCCTGGCCATGCGGAAGAACAAAGGTCTTTTTCGGCGGGACGAAAAGCCAGGGGCTCTTGTTGTAACGGCCCGTGACATCCTCCTCGAGCGGATAGCCCTCGCGGCGATCCTCCTGACGGAGATACCAGATCAGCCCCGCAAAAAAGATCCAGAATGCGTAGAGCACCACCTGTGCGACATCGATACTTCCTACCAATGATCCGGTCATATCAGACCCTCCAGTGTAAGACGTGGCGCCCGACGATCAGCCGGGCATCTCCGCCAATCCAAAACGCGTGTTGTTCAGGTAATCTCTGTGATAGCGCCGCCCGGCAAGCGGTCCGATCACCGCCAGGCACAGGAAGAGAAGAACGATTTCAAATTGATAGACGACGACATAACCGGCCGCCGGGGTCATCATGGCCTCGCCGAGCGACCCGTTGAGCGCCAACGCATTGATCGTATTCTTGATAACGCCGCCAGCGAGCATGCTCGCCCCGATCGCCGTTGCCTGCACCGCGCCCCAGGCACCGACCACAAGCCCGCTGTCCGACCGCTCGGAAATGCCCATCGCCGCAATCATGGTGCCGACCGCAAAAAGACCGCCCCCGAGACCGATACCGAAAGCGCCGATATGGAACAGCGCCGTCAGCCCGAGCGGTGAAGCGAAGATAACCGCCGAGAAGGCACAGATGCCGGCAAGCAGGCCGCGCGCGGCGACGCGATAGACCTGTACGCCACCCTGCAGACTATGCGCGGCCCAACCGAAGCCTGCCATGGTTCCAAGCGCCCAGAGACCTGTAAGGCGCGTCGTTTCGCCGACAGACAGCCCGAGAATTTCGCCGCCATAGGGTTCAAGCAAGATGTCTTGCATCGAAAATGCGGCCGAACCGATGGCAACGGCAAGGAGCAGGCGCATCACACCCGGTGCGCTGCGGTAATCGTCCAGCGCATCGATGAAGCTCACAAGATCCCGATCGACCGCCGTACGGCGGGCATCGCGTGCCTCCTGCTTCCAGATGGCGATTACGTTGATCACGATGGTCAGAAGGGCCGTACCCTGGATAACCTGGATCAGCATCTTGGGGCTGAAATCCACCAGCACGACGCTGTAAAAGCTTGATGCCCCGATCATCCCTGCGAGCAGCATGAAATAGAGGAGCGCGACGACCCGAGGACGCTTTGCCTCCGGAACGAGGTCGGTCGCAAGGGCCAGTCCGGCTGTCTGCGCCATGTGCATGCCAAATCCGGTCAGGATGAAAGCGAGGCTGACGCCCGCAGCACCGGCCCATTCAGGCCCAACCGTCTGCGACTGCAGGAGCAGCAGCGCAAACGGCATGATGGCAAGCCCGCCAAATTGCAGAAGGCTGCCCAGCCAGACATAGGGTACCCGCCGCCAGCCAAGCACGGACTTGTAGGTATCCGAGCGATATCCGAAGAGCAGACGCAGAGGGGCTGCAAGAACGGGGATGGCCACCACAGCCGAAACAAGCGCCACCGAAACGCCGAGCTCGACGATCAGCACACGGTTAAGCGTGCCGGTGAGCAGCACCAGGACACAGCCGGCGGAAACCTGGAAGAGCGACAGTCGCAAGAGCCGAGACAGTGGCATCTCGACCGTCGCCGCATCGGCAAAGGGCATGAAGCGCGTGCCCATCATTTGCCAGAACGCGATCATCTTCCGGTTTGCGCCTGCAAAGTTCATGACCGGATCACCTCCATCGCCTGGGAGGTGTAGAAGCCGACCGAAACCTTGTGGCTGCGCCCGGCTGTCCAGCTGGAAAGCGCTGGCGCCAGCAGCATGTCCGACACGACGCGGTCGGGTTCAACCGGATAAATGGCGGGCGCGCGATTGCCTCGCGGAAAGATCTGGCCCGCGGCGAGCATCGCCCGCAACAGGCGGGAGCCCGGGGCAAGCGTGAAGAGCATGCTGCGCGAGCAGCGTTCGGCAAGCGTATGAAGCACGCGCACGGCATCAGCAGAACGATAGTGGATCAGCACATCCATTGAAACGACCGCATCGAAGCTGCCATGCCGCGGGTCGAGCATGTCACCGCTGTGAAAGGTCACGGAACCCTTTGACCGACCATGGCTATGTTCCAGTTCGTGCGCTCGCTGCCGGGCATGGGCGACCATCTGCGCTGAGAGATCGACAGCAACGACCTCAGCCCCACGTCGCATCAGCTCAAAGGAAAGGACACCAGATCCACAGCCGGCATCAAGAATGCGCCAACCGGTGAGATCGGCGGGCAACCAGGAAACAAGCGTCTGGCGCATATCGTCGCGTCCCTTGCGCACAGTTGCCCGTATGCCGCTGACCGGCTGGTCGCCAGTAAGGCGCTTCCACGCATCGAGTGCTGTGCGATCGAAATAGTGCTCGATCTCGCCCGTCCTTCGAATGTAGTCGGTCTGGCTCATGGCTTTGTCCTCACTCAAAGCCGAGAAATTCGAAGATTTCCCGGTCTTTCATCGGTTCGGCCTCCAGTGCCGGGACACCGGCCCACAGCCGCTCCGCGAGTTGCAGATATTCGCTCTGGATCGCCACAAGCTCCGCGCTATCGCCCATTTCGAAGAGCGTGCTCTTCTTCAGTCGGCTGAGCCGCACCTGATCGCTGTCGGGCACATGGGCAAGCCGTGTCAGTCCAATCGCTGCATTGTAGCGATCGATCTGGTCCGTCTCGCGGGAACGATTGGCGATCACCCCGCCGAGGCGCACGTCGTAGTTCTTTGACTTCGCCTTGATGGCCGCAACGATGCGGTTCATCGCGAAGATGGAATCGAAGTCGTTCGCCGCAACCACAACGGCTCGCTCGGCATGCTGCAGCGGCGAGGCGAATCCTCCGCAGACGACATCGCCAAGCACGTCGAAGATGACGACATCCGTGTCATCGAGCAGGTGATGCTCCTTCAGGAGCTTGACCGTCTGGCCGACCACGTAACCGCCGCAACCGGTGCCAGCCGGCGGACCGCCTGCCTCGATGCACTGAACGCCGTTATAGCCCTCGACCATGTAGTCTTCCGGCCGGAGTTCTTCCGAATGGAAATCGACCTTTTCGAGAACGTCGATGACGGTCGGGATCAGGCTTTTGGTCAACGTGAAGGTGGAATCATGCTTTGGATCGCAGCCGATTTGCAGCACACGCTTGCCGATCTTTGAAAAGGCGACCGAAAGGTTCGAGGATGTGGTCGACTTGCCGATGCCACCCTTGCCGTAGATCGCGAAAACCTTGGCACCGTCGATTTCCATCGTCGGGTCGAGCTGAACCTGTACGCTGCCCTCGCCATCGGCGCGCTTCCGCAGCGTTTCAGCAAGCCGGGCCTCACGTTCGGCGATCTTGCTATGGGTGTAGATGTTCATTGGGCAGCCTCCCTGACCAGCCCCTCGAGACGGTCTTCTAATTCTTCTCCGGCCTGTTTCAGGGCGGCGAGCGTTTCAGCATCCGGCTGCCAATAATTGCGCTCATGCGCTTCGATTAGCCGGTTGGCGACCCTCGCAGCCGAGGCCGGATTGAGTGTGGCGAGCCGTTCGCGCATCTCTGTGTCGAGCACAAAGGTTTCGGTGATCTGCTGGTAGACCCAGGGGTCGACATCCCCTGTGGTCGCTGACCAGCCGAAGGTGTTGGTGACCTGCGTCTCGATGTTGCGCACGCCCTCATAGCCGTGCTTCAACATGCCCTCGAACCATTTGGGGTTCAGCGTGCGTGTACGTGTTTCAAGCGCGACCTGCTCACCGAGGGTGCGGACACGTCCCTCCCCCTGCGTCTGGTCGGAGATGAAGACCGGCAGCGAACCGCCACCCTTGGCCCTGTTGACTGCCTTGGTCAGTCCGCCCAGCGTGTCGAAATAGTTTTCGATCGTGGTCACACCGATCTCGACGGAATCGAGATTCTGGTAAGCCATGTCGACCTGACCGATCATCGCATCGAGCACCTCGGCCTGCGGACTGGTCTTGCCGCGACGGTTGATGGCGAAGCTTTTGCGATTGCTGTAGGTCTGCGCGATCTCGTCATCGTCGCTCCAGGAGGAGGACGCCACCAGCATGTTGACGTTCGATCCATAAGCGCCATCGGCATTCGAGAAGACCCGATAGGCCGCAGCTTCGATGTCGCAGCCATGGCTTTCGCAATAGGCGAGCGCATGTTTGCGAATGAAGTTCATCTCGACCGGCTCGTCGGCAACAGCCGCGAGGTAGCTCGCCTCGGCGAGCATGCTCGCCTGGATCGGCAGGAGATCTCTAAATATGCCCGATAGAGTCATGACGGCATCGATGCGCGGACGCTGCAGCTCTTCGAGCGGCACCAGAACGGCGCCACAGACCCTGTTATAGGCATCGAGCCGGGGACGCGCGCCCATGAGTGCCATGGCCTGGGCCAGCGGCGCACCGCCGGTCTTCAGATTATCGGTACCCCAAAGGACCACGGCGACCGTTTCCGGCAGGCGTCCATCGGCAGCAAGATAGCGTTCAAGCACCTTGGCGGCCTGGCGTTCGCCATCCTGAATGGCAAAGGCACTCGGAATGCCGAAGGGATCGAAACCGTGAATGTTGCGGCCGGTCGGCAGAAGTTCAGGCGTGCGCAGGAGATCGCCAGAAGGAGACGGCAACACATAGCGACCGTCGAGGGCGCGGACGAGACCATCGATCTCGCCGTTGTGCGCCAGTTCCCGGTTCATCGTCACCAGCTTGCCGATGCTGTCCTTGAGCTCGCCTCCAGCATTCTTGGTCACCCGCGCAATCGTTGCGCCGTCACCCTTGGCGATCGCTGAAAGTAAATCAGCCGTGAGGTCCGGGCGAACGACGGAAGGCATGTTCGAGGCAACATGGTCGAGCATTTCCAGACGCTCGCCCTCATCCATGCCGCAACCAGCAATATGGAGACCATGCGGAATGAGCGCGTATTCGACTTCAGCCACCTCGGCGACGAGCGCCAGAACAAGGTCGGTTTCGGCAAGCCCGAGACTATCCTTGCCCAGGTCCAGTTGTTCTGCCTGCACCTGTATCAGCTGGAACAGCCTCTCGCGTTCGACACGCGCCTCGGGTGCAGTACTGCGATAGCGGTCCAGGCTGCCTTTCAGCTCACTCAAGCCCTTGTAGAGTCCGGAATGCGTGATCGGCGGCGTCAGATAGGAAATCAGCGTCGCAGCAGACCGCCGTTTGGCGATCGTACCTTCTGACGGGTTGTTGGCGGCATAGAGGTAGAAATTGGGAAGCGCGCCGAGCAGGCGATCCGGCCAGCAGTCTGCAGACAGACCAACCTGCTTGCCCGGCATGAATTCGAGCGCGCCATGAGTGCCGAAATGCAGGACGGCATCGGCGCGGTAGGTTTCGCGCAGATAGCGATAGAAGGCGGCAAACGCATGGTTCGGGGCAAAGCCGCCTTCGAACAACAGGCGCATCGGGTCACCTTCGTAACCGAAAGGTGGCTGGATCGCGATCAGCAGGTTTCCATACTGGCGACCGAGCACGAAGATGCCGCGGCCATTGCTGAGAACGCGTCCCGGTGCCGGTCCCCACTTCGCTTCGAGATCGGCGAGGTGTTTCTCGTGGCGCACATGCTGGTCGACGGGGATGACCGTATGGACATTGGCCTCAACGCCGTAAAGTGCTGAATTGCCTTCCAGAATGCCGTCCTTCAGCGCTTCGGCATCGACGGGCAAGTCGACATCGTACCCCTCGGCCTTCAGCCGGCGCATGGTCTCGAACAGGCTCTCGAACACGGAGAGATAGGCGGCAGTGCCGATACTGCCGCTGTTCGGCGGATAGTTGAACATCGCAATCGCGATGCGACGCTCCGCCCGCTCCTTGCGGCGCAGGTAGACCATGGCGGCAAGGCGATCGGCGAGCAGCGCGACACGTTCGTCATCCGGCTGCATGCAGGCCCTGCCGGACGGGCAGGACGCGAGCTCTCTCGAGCAGATGCAAGCGCGTGATGTGTGCGTGGCATCGGATCGGCCCCCAATCACCATAGAGCCGATGGAGCCATCGAGTTCCGGAATTGCCACCATCAAGGTGGTTTCGATCGGGGTCAGGCCCTGCGATGACGAGAACCAGGCTTCCTTGCTCTGGAACTCGGTCACCATCGCCGAGAAATAGGGGACATCAAGGCCATCGAGCGTGCGGGCGGCGGCGGCGGCATCGCTGTAGGCCGGTCCGCCGACCAGCGAAAATCCGGTCAGCGAGCAGAGTGCATCAATGCGCGAACCACCCGCAGCGGGCGTCATGAAGCGCTCGATTGCGCCGCGCATGTCGAGACCGCTCGAAAACACCGGCACGACATTGAAGCCGCGCATTTCAAGTTCACGGATGACGCGGTCGTAATGGCCGGT
Source organism: Rhizobium sp. AAP43 (assembly GCF_001296045.1). GTDB lineage: Bacteria > Pseudomonadota > Alphaproteobacteria > Rhizobiales > Rhizobiaceae > Allorhizobium. Next base: position 84,047 of record NZ_LJHS01000022.1, read on the forward strand.
ATCGCCCGACAGGATGTAGGTTCTCAGAAGCAGAAGCCCGATCGTACCGCGCGCACCAGCCTTCTGTGGCAGGCTGGAAAGCTGTATCGTGACCCGTGGCTTGAGGCCCGGATGATAGAGACCCATGTCGGGATATTCGACGGGATCCCCGACGGTCACGCGGCCCTGAAGCCCCTTGCGCTCCCCCCGGGCATATTTGCCCACCAGCAGGCGCACCATGTTGGCGATGTTCTCGTCCGAAGCCGCAATGCGATATTGCAGCGTCAGGAAATAGTTGCGCACGTCCTGCGCCGTGCCTGGAATGAAGCGCAGCAGCTGCGGCAGGCGGCGCAGCATGGCGAGCTGGCGCTCGCCGGCGGTGCGGCCGCTATCCTTGCCACCGCGCGAGCTTTTTCCCCGGAGTTTTTTCAGAAGCGCGAGCGGACCCTTCTGCTCTTCGCTCATCTTGAAGCGACCCATGGTCGTGTATTTCATCACCGTGCCGGCAGACATGCAGCACACCATGGCGTCGCATTCGAGGTGACGTGCTTCCAGTACGTCGGCTATGGCGCGCACATGCTCTTCAACGAAGATCATAGAGACAATGATGATGTCACCGGCACGGATCGCCACGCGGCAGGCTTCGAGGCTCGCCGGATTGTCGTTCCAGTCGGTCGCGGCATGCACCGAAAGCGTCAGCCCAGGCAGGTCTCTGGCAAGGCTGCGGCGCGCATCATCGACAGCCGAGACAATGTGATTGTCGAGCGTCACAAACACCACCCGAACCGGGGTCGCGTCAGCGGGCGAAATGGGCTTTCGCGTCATACAACGTCTCCACGGTGATGGGGCGGATACCCTTGCGGGCGGCGAAAAGCTCGGTGTTGCGGCGGGCCTTGCCACGCACGAAGAACGGAATTTTCTTCAGCTCACGCTCGGCATCCGGCGTCCAGCTGAGATCTGCCGGGGGCTGATCGGCGCTCAGCAGCGGCTCGCTGTCGAATGCGTCTTCAGCTGTGGCAGCAACGGCTGCCGGGGCGTGGGCATGCAAATGCGAGGCCTGAGCACGGTCGTTAAACTCGAAATCATCGCGGAACATCTGCAGCAGATGCTCCTCGAGCCCCATCATTAGCGGATGAACCCAGCTGTCGAAGATAACGTTGGCGCCCTCGAACCCCATTTGCGGCGAGTAACGCGCGGGGAAATCCTGCACATGGACGGGCGCCGAGATAACAGCGCAGGGCACACGGAGCCGCTTGGCAATATGCCGCTCCATCTGCGTTCCCAGCACCAGCTCTGGCCGAGCTTCGACGATCGCCGCCTCGACGTCGAGATGATCGTCGGAGATCAACGCCTCGACGCCGAACTCTTCCGCAGCTTCCCGCACTTCGCGGGCGAATTCGCGCATATAGGTGCCAAGGCCACAGACCTTGAAGCCAAGTTCTCGGGCAGCGATCCTGGCAGCGGCAATCGCATGCGTGGCGTCGCCGAATATGAAGACACGCTTGTTCGTCAGGTAGTTGCTATCGACGGAACGGGAATACCAGGTGGCGCGATCTTCGTCTTCGCCGGCGAGCACATCGTTCGAAAGGCCTGCCAGCGCCCGAACTTCTGCAAGGAAGATGCGTGTCGCCCCAACGCCGATCGGCACGGTGGAGACAAAGGGCATACCGAATGTCTTTTTAAGGAAGCGCGCGGCGGCATCGCCGATCTCGGGATACAGCACGATGTTGAAGGCAGCCTCCGGCAGCCGCGCCAGATCTTCGACGGTTGCACCAAGCGGCGCCACGACCCGCACATCGATCCCGTTTGCCGCAAGCAGGCGCGTGATCTCGGTGACGTCGTCACGGTTGCGAAAACCAAGCGCCGAGGGGCCGAGGATATTGCAGCTGTTCGGGGCCACATGCTGAGGACGCTCACATCCGCCCGCAAAATTGCGCACCAAACGATAGAAGGTCTCGGACGCGCCCCAGTTTTCCTTCTTCTGGTAGGACGGAAGTTCAAGCGGCACGACAGGCACGCCGACATTCAGGGTGCGGGCAAGACCTGCGGGATCGTCCTGTAGCAGTTCTGCCGTACAGGAAGCACCGACCAGCAGCGCATCCGGCCGGAAACGTTGAACAGCGTCGCGACATGCCGTCTTGAAAACGTCGGCGGTCGAGCCCGAGAGGTCGCGGGCCTGAAACGTGGTGTAGGTGACCGGCGGGCGCGAAGCCCGACGTTCGATCATCGTGAACAGGAGGTCCGCATAGGTATCTCCCTGCGGCGAATGCAGCACATAATGTACCCCTTGCATCGATGCGGCGATGCGCATTGCACCCACATGCGGGGGACCTTCATAGGTCCACATGGTGAGCTTCATGGTGCAATCCTCCTGCGGGAGGAGGCCTGGCCGTCAGCAATCAAAGCCTTGCGCATCAGCGGCCGCGCAAAGAGCTCGGCCAGATCACCGGCCTGCTCATAGCCATGGATCGGTGTGAAGGCGAATTCGATCGACCATTTGGTGACGATGCCTTCGGCCTCGAAGGGATTGGCAAGACCCATACCGCAGACGACAAGATCCGGCGCGGCGGCACGGCAGCGGTCGATCTGGACCTCGACATCCTGACCTTCCGAGATTGAGACGCCGGGCGGCAGCATGGCCAGCTCACCTGCCACGTGTTCGCGGTGAAGATAGGGGCTGCCCACTTCAATGATGTCGGCGCACAGTTCGCGGCTCAGATAGCGGGCAAGCGACGGCTCAAGCTGGCTGTCCGGAAAAAGAAAAATCCGCTTGCCTTCGATGAGGCGGCGATAGTGAGCGGTCGCTTCAAGCGCCCGCCGCCGGGGCGCTTCCGTGACGGTAGCGAAACGGGCAGGCGACACCCCGAAACTGTCGGCAATCGCCTTCAGCCAGGCGGTCGTGCCTTCTTCGCCCAGCGGGAAAATGGCATTGATCCGTGTTGCCCCAAGCCCTTCCAGCGCGGCAGCAGTGCTGCCGAGATAGGGCTGCGCCAGGATATAACGGGAGCCCGCACCGATCCTCGGCAAGCGGTCACTGTTGCGGCCAGGCAGGAAGACAACGTCGTCGACGCCCATTTCAGCCAGCAGTCGCGTGATCTGGTCCTCAACAACATCCGCGACGGCACCGGCGACGACAAGTTTTGCGACTTTGCCCGTCGCACCATTGCGGGGCTGGTCCTGCACGACGGCCGCGAGAAAATTGTCCTCACCCTGTGTGAACGTTGTTTCGATGCCGCTACCGGAATAGCAAAGTACGCGGGGGCCGGCACCGTATTTGCGGTCCAGTCGCTCTGCGGCCCGTTTCAGGTCGAACTTGATGACCTCGGACGGACAGGAGCCGACCAGTACCAACATGCGAATGTCCGGCCGGCGCTCAAGCAACCGAGCGACCTCGCGATCAAGCTCATCATGCATGTCCACCATGCCGGCGAGATCGCGTTCTTCCATGATCGCCGTTGCAAAACGAGGCTCGGAGAAAATCATCACCCCAGCGGCCGACTGGATCAGATGGGCGCAGGTGCGCGACCCCACGACAAGGAAAAACGCGTCCTGCACTTTGCGATGAAGCCATATGATCGAAGTCAGGCCGCAAAAGACTTCATGCTGGCCGCGCTGGCGGATGGTGCTGGTCGACCCGCAGGATACGAGAGACTGGTTCATGGCGCGCTCCCCGGAAGGCAGCCGCCGGACATTGTCACCTCGGCAACGCTCGAAGACCGCCCCTGATCGAGACGGGCAAGCCGCAGTTTCCAGAGGAACTGTCCGGCATTGACGAGGTAGGTGACATAGGCGGCAAGCGCCAGCAGCATCAACGGCAGCGGAGACAGAGCGTTGGTGAAGAGCGACGCGAGATAGGCCGTGTGCAGTGCGAGCACCAGAATTGAGAAGACGTCTTCCCAAAAGAAAGGTCTGGCGAAGAGATAGCGGCCAAAGACCTCCTTCTCCCAGATCGAACCCGTTACCATGATCGCGTACAGCGCGAGGGTCTTTACGACCACCGAAACCTGCGCAGCGGCAAGTCCCTGCCCGAGCATGAGATAGCGGAGGATCAGGAACAGGCTGACGATGAAGATGAGAAACTGGATGGGTGCGAGCACGCCTTGAACCAAAGTCCACACGCTGCTGTCACGCCGGCGGCGTTCTTCAGACGTATAGAGTGCGGTTCGAGATACCGTAGTCTGTGCGGACTTGCCCATTCTCAAGATCCTCTCCCAAGGTCCCCCGCGGGCTATCGGGATCGATATTGAGACTACGCCCCCACCACACAAAGTGTCAACTTAGATTGACGTATATTTTGATTTACACAATTTCAATCCGGAGTCATTGTGGGTGGGCGACGGCATGAGGGCGGGCCGAACCCAGATTCTGCGACCGCGATCGAAGCCAGCGGGAGGCGCAAGGAATGATGGAGGGAGCAAACATTGCGGGCTTTACGGCGACCGATCGGTCGCCGGACACCAATGGCGCGGCCTGGAACAGCAAGACGCTTGTTCCTCGGCGCTTTAGCCCCTACCTAAACCATAGCGACGGAGAAACGCTCCGGAGTCTAATACAGGGAACGGTGGCGTCCATGACCGCTGCAAAGTTGTCGGCGCGTTACGAAATTGGCCTTGAGAACGATCACCTCTACACGAAAGCGGTCGAAGAGTTCCGCTGTCTCATCGTAAAACCATCCACCCGTATTGCCTCTCTCAACGCCTTCGTCGAATACGAGCTCCCTGCGGGCAGGCCGGATTATGTAAAGGTTCTTTTCCTGGAAGCGGTCGCCCGCATGATGGGGCGGGAATGGACGACGGATAGCTGCAATTTCGTCGATGTCACGGTAGGGACAGCGAAGTTACAACAATTGATCAATATGTTGTCGCAGAAGCTCCGCCTCTCAAGCGACATCTCGAAGCCAAGCGCCCTTATCGTCAGCCCGCTGGGAGAACAGCACACGCTAGCGCCCCATCTCATGGGACTGCTTCTCGACACGCTCGGTTGGGATCGAAGTGTACTCGAGCCTTCGGAACTGCAAGGGCGGCGGTTTGCGCAATTGGCGCGCCACGCGCAAATCGCTTGCATAGGCTGGAGCAATAGCCGTTTGCGCACTGAGTTGAGCACACTGATGCACAACCTCAGGTCACATAGGCGACATATTCACCTACCGATCATCGTGGGCGGTGCCGCTGCACTGGAGTCCGTTGATTTTCTTGTCGGATTGGGCGTCGACTGCATATGCGACAGCATTTACTCCGCAGCAAGGATCTGCGAGAGTTATTACGAACTTGAAAGAATCAGCCAGCAGTCTCGTGCCGCAGGCAGTACGGCAGTCGTAACACCCAGCGGAATTGATTGGCTCACTCCATGAAGCCACCAAACGGTCATAGCGAAGCAACCGGCTTCATGGTCGCGGACCATCTCTTTCATACCCTTGACCCGGATTCGATTGTTGCACTCGTCGGCCTCGGCGCGGATATCGTGCTTCTCGTCGATGACAGCGGCACAGTATCGAAGGTGCATTTACCGAACAAGGATCTGGCGGAATACCGGTTGAGCGACATGGTCGGCAAGCAGTTACAGGACTGTGTGACAATCGAGTCGGTCGCCAAGATCAACTCCATGCTCAATAAGGGCACCGCCAATCACCCGGCGCGCGGATATCAGGTCAACCATCCGCTGAGCAAAAAGAACGACCTTCCGATCATCTATTCCGCCTTTTCCTATAAGGGGTCACCCTTCACCATCGTTGTTGGCCGCGACATGCGCCAGCAGATGATGGATCAGCAGCGCCTTGTACAAACCCAGATGGAGCTGGAAGCGGACTATCGCGAACTGCAGGAGGCTGAGACCCGCTATCGCACCGCATTTAAGATTGCGACGACAGCCTCTGTGATGGTCGATGGCGAAAAGCGAACCGTGCTGGAGGCAAATGCGGCGGCGACAGCGCTTCTGTCGACCAATGGCAACGCGATCGTCGGCAAGCCCTTGCGGGAAATGTTTCACAAGCAGGACCGAGACCGCCTCGGCGACGGCGTGAGTGAAGCACGCCACAATCCCGACCCCGTTCAGCTGGATGGATTGAAAAGCGCCAAGAACGAAGAGGTGTCCGCTACAATTCGCGCCTATCGCGAAAACGGCATCACCAATCTCATCCTGACGCTCTGGCCGAGCAGTGCAACTGAAGAAACCCAAAGGCATCGACCAGAGCCGCAGAAGGGCCGGGCGACGATCGACCTTGCCGATCTGCCAGAAGCCGTGGTTCAGACCGATGCGGACGGCAAGGTGACTGCCGCCAACACGCTCTTTCTCGACCTCATCCACGCCCCCACACTGAACCAGGTTGTTGGTCGCAACATCGCTACGTGGTTTATCAATGCGGCCATCGATTTGCGCGTTCTCTACTCACGCCTTTCGGATGAACATGTCGTTCGAGGATTTTCCTCCACCCTGACCGACAATCTTTCTGGCGATCGTGCGGTCCAGATTTCCGCTCGTCTTTCCCAGGAACAGGCAAGCGTCCAGCTGGTCATCACGCCGCAGACGACAACGGTTGAGCGCTTGACGATCCCCTCGCCGGGCGTTCCCGATCAGGCGGAAGGCTTTTCCAGTCTCGTCGGCAAGGTTCCGCTGAAGGACCTCATGCGCGAGTCTCTGGACGTCATCGAAAAGATTTGCATCGAGGCGGCTCTCGACCAGACCAACAACAATCGCGCCTATGCCGCCGAAATTCTCGGCCTGTCGCGCCAGAGCCTCTATATCAAGCTTCGCCGCCATGGGCTTGAGGACTATCGTCCAAGAAGCTGAGAGCACACCCTCGCCTGAGCACGGAACTGTCAATTTAAGTTGACACTCACGCGAGCCAGGCATAGCCTTTCTTCATGGCAATGACCCCGACCCACCCGCCGCTTCCAGCCTATCCGTCCCCGGCGGCGGTTGTGGCTTTGTTGAAGCCCATCACCTGGTTTCCGCCAATGTGGGCCTATGCTTGCGGCGCGGTCGCCTCGGGTGCCAGCCTCCAGGACCGGGCGCTTCCAGTACTGATGGGCGTTCTGCTGGCGGGACCGCTTCTGTGTGGCATGAGCCAGGCCGTCAATGACTGGTTCGATCGCCATGTGGATGCAATCAACGAGCCGGATCGCGTCATCCCTTCCGGTCGCATGCCGGGTCGCTGGGGTCTCTACATCGCAATAGCCATGTCCGCCCTCTCGATGGCGCTTGCCTGGCTGCTCGGCCCGCTGGTGTTCGGCGCCGCCCTCATCGGCCTGGCTCTCGCCTGGGGCTACAGCGCCCCGCCCTTGCGCTTCAAGCAAAACGGCTGGATCGGCAATGGAGTTGTTGGCTTGAGCTATGAAACACTGCCCTGGATCACCGCCATGGCCGCCGCCTTGGGCTCAGCGCCGTCCATGCCCGCGGCTTGGGTGGCTGCTCTCTATGGCCTTGGCGCCCACGGCATACTGACGCTCAACGACTTCAAGTCCGTGGCCGGCGACACCGAGATGGGCGTGCGAACACTGCCTGTTTTACATGGCACCCGGAACGCGGCGCGAATTGCCTGCCTCGTTATGGCGGCAGCGCAGACCGGCGTCATCCTCATCCTGTTGTCTGGCGGCCATCGAACCGGGGCAAGTCTGGTAACTCTGTTGCTGTTTGCCCAGATGCTGTGCATGCCGCGATTTCTTGCCGACCCGCAAAAACACGCCATTTGGTACTCGGCCGTTGGCGTCGGACTCTATGTCATCGGCATGATGGCCACCGCCATTGCCTTTGGCACCACCGCCGCAACTGCCATCCAGTTCATTTGAGGAACCTGCGATGCACCCATCCTCCCTGCCCCAGAAAATGAAGGATGAAACGGGGCGGGGGACGGACCAAAGGCGTAACCACGAACTTTCACAGGGGCTAGGCTGGATATCGATTTTTCGCCTCGGACTTGTTCAGGCCGCACTAGGCGCAATTGTCGTCCTGACGACTTCAACGCTGAACCGGGTCATGATCGTCGAACTGGGGCTTGCCGCAGTCATCCCCGGGGCTCTGGTCGGTCTCCACTACGGTGTACAGATCACGCGTCCGATCTGGGGACACAAATCCGACGCTGGCCAGGATCGCACCACCTGGATCCTGCGGGGCATGGCTTTGCTGGCTGTCTCGGCCACCCTTGCCGCCGCAACGACCTTGCTGTTCGAACGAAGCTTCACCCTGGGGCTGGCCGTTGCGGTTTTGGCCTACAGTCTGATCGGCATCGGAATTGGTGCCTGCGGAACGTCCCTGCTCGCCCTGATCGCCGCGCGAACCACCCCACAGCGCAAGGCGGCAGCCGCGACCATCACCTGGATCCTGATGATCTTCGGCATTATCGTAAGCTCAGTCCTCGTCGGCAGCACACTCGATCCCTACTCGCATCCACGGCTAATTGCGATCACCGCAATCACCGGCGTGCTTTGTTTCTGTATCACGCTGGTCGCCGTTGGCCGCATCGAACACAGATCCCGTCAGCCGGCGCGCAAGAGTGCTTCGCTGGAGACCAGCAGCTTCCAAGAGAGCTTCTCCGATGTCTGGCATGACCCCGATGCGCGGCTATTTACGCTCTTCATCTTTATCTCGATGCTGGCCTACGCGACCCAGGATCTCATCCTCGAACCTTTTGCCGGTCTGATGTTCGGCATGTCTCCCGGCGAGACCACCAGCCTGACCGGAACCCAGCATGCAGGGGTGCTCATTGGCATGCTGCTGGTCGGGATTGCCGGAACCATCCTTGGCAAAACCATGCCGGGCATGCCCAAACTGATCATCGCCGGTGGATGCTTCGTTTCGGCCCTCGCGCTGGCCGGCCTTGGACTTTCATCACTGCATGCCCCTTCCTGGCCGCTTGAAACCAACGTTTTCGTTCTGGGTGTGGCCAATGGTGCCTTTGCGGTCGCCGCCATCAGCACGATGATGCTGCTCGCAGGGGCTGGCAAGCGGGCAGATCACGGCATGCGGATGGGAATCTGGGGTGCTGCACAGGCCATTGCCTTCGGCCTTGGAGGCTTGCTCGGAACGGTGGCACTGGATACGGGACGCAGCTTGTCTCAGGACAACGGAATAGCCTTTTGCGCCGTGTTTGGTCTGGAGGCGGCACTGTTCCTGGTCGCGACAGGAATGGCGGTCAGGCTGAGGCGGACCGGAACCAGCAAGATATCACAGGACCTACACCGATCCGCGACGGTTGCGGCCGTCCCCGGTGAGTAACCCAATCAGATGAGCCCCGCCCGGGCCTGGACCAGGAGATCAGGATGTACGAAGTATTCGACGTCGCCGTGGTCGGAGGAGGCCCCTGCGGGGCCATTGCCGCAATGCATTTGGCAAGGCAGGGCCTGAGCGTCGCGCTGATCGATCCCGAGAATCGCATCAAGCCCTGTGGCGGGGCGATCCCGTCCCGTTTGCTGACCGATTATGCTATTCCGGAGTCCTTGCTCGTATCCAAGGCAAATGCCGCACGCATCATCGCGCCCTCGGGGAAGACTGTGGAAATGCGCATCGGCGACATCGGTTATGTCGGGATGGTCGATCGCGCCACTTTCGACCCCTATCTTCGAGCCCGAGCAGAGGCCGCCGGCGCAAGGCGCATCCGCGCGCGCGCAGAAAGCCTCGAATATCGATCGGATGGCGCCCTGCAAATTAACCTTTCCTCGCCATCCGGCGACCGCACCAGCCGGATCGCGGCCCGCCAGGTGATCGGTTCCGATGGCGCGAATTCCACTGTTCGCCGCCAAATGTTCCCGGCAGCAAGGAAACCACCCTATGTCTTCGCCTATCACGAGATCGTGGAAACGCCGGTTGAACCCGATCCGGCATTATTTCGACCAGACCGCTGTGACGTGATCTATGACGGGCAGATTTCGCCCGATTTCTATGGCTGGGTCTTCCCGCATGGGAGGCAGACCAGCATCGGCTGCGGTTCGGCAGTCAAAGGCCACGACCTGCGCAAGGCAACAAGCGAGCTGCGTCGTGCAGCCGGATTAAATGATGCACGCGTGATACGCCGCGAAGGCGCGCCCCTGCCGCTAAAACCCATGCGCCGGTGGGACGACGGGAGAAGCATTCTGCTCGCCGGCGACGCCGCAGGCACCGTGGCCCCCTCGTCCGGTGAGGGCATCTACTATGCCATGCTATGTGGCAAACTCAGCGCCGATGCAGTCAGCCTGTCGCTCGCCACCAACAAGGCTTCTGCCCTCAAGCAGGCCAGGCGCAGCTTCATGCGCGACCATGGCCGCGTCTTCTTCATCCTCGGCCTCATGCAGACGATCTGGTACCGCAACGACAGGCTGCGGGAAAGGTTCGTCAGTATGTGCGCCGACCCGGATGTGCAGCGACTGACCTGGCAATCCTATCTCGACAAGAAGCTCGTCAGGAGCGATCCCTTCGCCCATGCACGTGTCTTCCTCAAAGACACCGCCCAGTTGTTCGCCAATCTGGCAGGTCAGAAATGACGGCTTGGCTGGACGAACTGTTCTCGAGCGGAGCGGTCAGCCTTTTGGCCGTGACGGTACTCTGGTCCGTGACATGTGGGCTCTGCTTGGTCGCGGAAAGACCGCGGCAGAGACTCCGCCGCCTCGCACCCAACGCCTTGTCTGGCAGTTTCCTGCTCGCCGCCCTCGGCCTCGCCCTCCGGCAGGCGGAAACCCATTGGGTGGCCTTGCTGCTTGCCGGATCCCTGCTTGCCTATCTGGTCGACGTGAAGCGTCGCCTCGCTTCAGACCTTCTGGATATTCAATCGCCAGACGGAATGGTTGAGAGCAGCAGCCGTGCTTACCCAGGCCAGATAGGGCAGGAAGAGCAGCGCTGCGAGCGTAGAGATTACCATTGCGGTCAGGATGAAACCGACAATCGACAACCACAGGATGGCGATGTCGGCGAGCGCAATATCCATACGCCTCAACCCGAAGAACAGATAGGACCAGACGGCATTCGCAACGAGCTGAAGGCTCCAGAAGATCATCGCCATCGACCAGCCGCTCGTCGTCCATACCAGCCACCCGGCATAGCCGATCATCAGATACAGCACCGACCAGACGACGGGAAACGCCCATTTTGGCGGAGTCCAGCTGGGCTTGCGCAGGGTTTCATACCAGGCGCCCGGCTTGAAGATGGCGCCGGTGGACGCCGCGGCCAGCACGATGACGCCAAATACGATTGCAGACATGATCCAAACCCTGTGCCGTTTCCGTATAGGTTCATATTGCACGACAACCGCCACGAGGAAAGCGGCTGAGGCAGTATGAAGCATGGGATGGGTCGGTCCTGTTTATCCGATCCGCGCATCACATAAATTTCAGGAATTGCAGTTGAATCCGATCCGCGATGCCATGGGAGGTTACACATGTCGAGGATATACGCAGCCGCATTCACAGCCGTAACACTAGCACTTACCTTACCAGCTGCAGCGCAGGAGGGCGACGCAGCGGCCGGCGCAACCGTGTTCAAGAAGTGCACGGCCTGTCACAATGTCGACAACCCCAAGGCCAAGGTGGGGCCATCTCTGCAAGGTGTCATCGGAAGACAGCCAGGCGTCGTGGAAGGCTTTAAGTACTCCAAGGCCATGACCGACTTTGGCGCCGGCAAGGTCTGGAATGATGAACTGTTGACGACCTACCTCGCCGACCCGCGCGGCGTCGTCAAAGGTACGAAAATGGCCTTTGCCGGCTTGAAGGAGCCGAAGGATATCGCTGATGTGATCGCTTTCCTCAAGCAGCATACGCCGGCTCCTTGATCATCTCGACGTTTCCGTCGGCGAGACTTCGCCGACGGAAATCGACGGCCAAGTGTAAAAAAAAGTTTACATATCGCAAGTCTTCTCCGAATATGGGTAAGCGACATCGTCTACAGGAATGACCGCAGGATCGCTCGAAGGCGGTACGGTCTCGGGCGGATGCTTGCGCGGGAGGAGATCGCTGTGAGCCTAACTTATGCGAATACCGTCGCCACGCCTTTGCTCGACCGTGTGAAATCACCGCGCGATCTAAAGCGTCTCCGAGATGACGAACTCATTTGCCTTGCAGACGAGTTGCGCGGCGAGACTGTGCGCGCTGTCTCCAATACCGGCGGCCACCTGGGATCGAACCTCGGCGTGATCGAACTCAGTATCGCTATCCATGCAGTCTTTGATACGCCAAACGACACGCTCATCTGGGATGTCGGCCATCAATGTTATCCGCACAAGATCCTCACGGGTCGACGCAAACAAATGGCAAACCTGCGCAAAAAGAATGGTATCTCCGGCTTCACCAAACGCTCGGAGAGCATATACGACCCGTTTGGCGCCGCGCATTCCTCCACCTCCATTTCGGCTGGCCTCGGCTTTGCCGTCGGTCGAGGTCTGGCAGGCAAGACCGGCCACGTCGTCTGCGTTATCGGCGATGGCGCGATGTCCGCAGGCATGGCTTATGAAGCGTTGAACAATGCAGGCGTGCTTGGCCACCGCCTGATCGTCGTTCTCAATGACAACGGCATGTCGATCTCGCCGTCAACCGGTGCGTTGTCGCACCATCTGGCAGACATCAAGCAGCCAGCGGATGAGGCAACAGAAGGCCGTAAGACCGCCAATCTCTTCGAGCATTTGGGGTTTCGCTACCACGGACCCGTCGATGGTCACAATCTCGGCGCGCTGCTTCCCTTGTTCAGAGAAATATCATCCGCGGGCCGCGGCCCCATTCTCGTTCATGCCGTCACGCGCAAAGGTGCCGGCTATGAACATGCGGAAAAGTCTGAGGACAAGTATCACGGTGTGTCCCCCTTCGATGTCGCTTCGGGAAAGCAGGTCAAGCAGCCCGCCAACGCGCCAAGCTATACAAAGGTGTTCGCCAACGCACTGATCGCCGAGGCCGAAGCGGATCCGCGCATTATCGCCATAACGGCCGCCATGGCGGCGGGCACAGGTGTCGATCTCTTTCAACGCCGCTTCCCTGATAGAAGCTTCGATGTGGGCATTGCGGAACAGCACGCCGTAACGTTTGCGGCAGGTCTCGCGGCAAGTGGCATGAAGCCCTTCTGCGCCATTTACTCGACCTTCCTGCAGCGCGCTTTCGATCAGATCGTCCACGACGTCGCGCTTCAGGGGCTTCCGGTCCGCTTCGCCATAGACAGAGCCGGTCTGGTGGGTGCCGATGGACCAACGCATGCCGGGGCCTTCGACGTCGCCTATCTTGCAAATTTGCCGGGCTTTACCGTGATGGCACCGAGCGACGAAGCGGAACTCGTCCACATGGTGGCGACGGCCGCCGCCCATCAGATCGGTCCGATTGCTTTTCGCTATCCACGCGGGGAAGGCCGAGGCGTACCCCTCCCCACCCGCGGAGATATTCTCACGCTCGGCAAGGGACGGATTGTCGAAAGAGGCCATGATATCGCCCTCCTGTCATTCGGTACACGGCTGCAGGATTGTCTACGGGCGCGCCTGCTGCTGGCGACCCAAGGCATTTCGGCGACGGTGGCCGACGCACGTTTCGCCAAACCGCTCGATACCGCGCTGATCACCGAACTGGTCGAGCAACATGCTCTGCTCGTAACGGTGGAAGAGGGATCAACAGGCGGCTTTGGGGCACTGACACTGCACCACCTCGCGGATCACGGAATGCTGGACGGACGGTGCGGCATTCGGACGCTGACCTTGCCGGACAGCTTCATTGCCCAGGCGAGCCCCGATGACATGTATGACGAGGCGCGACTGTCGGCCCGCCACATCGCAGCGCAGGTCCGCAAGGCGCTTCAACTGCGCGCGCCAGGCACCCGCATACTGCCCCGAACAAGAGGCGGCGTTGCGGAGCAGTCCGCGCGGCTGCATCGAGCAGAAGATCGTTAACGCCTATTTCGTGCATGATGCCGCGTCTACGACCATTAAGTGTTTTGCGGCTTTTGTCAGATGCGGTATTGTGCCGCCGTCGGACAGACGACCGCCAAGGCCAAGGATCGGGAGGGTGACATGGCCAATGACAGGAGACCGGGTCCGCCGGGAGATGCTGACGCATCGCAGTCGACAGGCAACAGTAAGCCTAACCTGACCAAATGCGATGTGCCCATGAGTGCAGGGGACCACCGCATTCTTGAACAGGCAATCCGGCAGGCCGTACCGAGACTCGTCGGCGCCGGCCACCCGGAATTGCAAAAGTCGACCGGGACCGATCAGGCAGCGCATGAGCCCGATCTCCATCTACATCCCGAGCTTGATCCCCTTGCCCGCCAATTGCCTGGAACTGAAAAGGCGATCGCCTACAGGACCAGCCTTTATCGCGTCCTAGTGGACATGGATCCCCGAGGTCATCGCGAACTCATCGACGAACTGGTGCGCAGCGGCATTCCCCTGCACACACTCGCCATCCAGCTCTTCTCGCCAGTCGCGGTGCATTTGGGTAACCTCTGGTGCACCGACGAGAGCGATTTCATGCAGGTAGCCGTCGCCTCTACGCGCTTGGGAATGATCATCAATCACCTGTCCCATGGTCACGGGCATACTGTCGGCCGGCGAGACATTGATCGCCGAATCTTGCTGGCCCGCACGCGCGGCGCGCTGCACACAATCGGCGTCTCCATCGTCGCCTCCTGTTTTCGCGATATGGGCTGGATCGTCGAGGGCGGAGCCGACCTCGAGCTGGACGACAGCCTCTACATGAAACTGTCTGCCTCACCTTACAATCTGGTTGGGATCTCCGTGGGGCAGGTCGACGAAGTCGATCAATGCGCTCATGCGATCCGTCGCATCCATTCCAGCCGCACGACAAAACAGGTGAAAGTTGCAATCGGCGGGCCGGCTGTCATGCGCGACCCGCTTTCCTTTCACAACATCGGCGCCGATGTCGTGGCACGCTCCGCGCTGGAGGTAATGCAACTGGCAGAAAGCGTTGGCCGCTAATAGGGATGGCCGCTCATTCTTCTCTCACGACATTGCTTAAGTAGCCGGTGTCGTGACCCCTTTCAGATGGCCGAGCAGATAGGCATGCGTCGATGGATTGCCGACAATCAGGATTCCCGACCTTTCATAATGCTCTGGTCCTCTGCCCCACCAGTCAGTCACAACCCCACCAGCTTCCTCAACCAGCAGGATTCCAGCAGCGGTATCGATAAAGCCGGTCTGCTCGAAATAGCCGGTAAACCGACCACAAGCGACATAGGCACAGCAATTGGCCGCACTGCCGATCACCCGCACGGCGCCGATCGGCGCCCGGATCGCATCGAGCCTCGCATAGGCACCGGCATGCAGCGACAGGCTCGGCAATGGTAACCCTGTCCCGACCACCATCTGGCCGACGAGGCCCGTATCCCGCATGTCGAGCTTTCGTCCGTTGAGATAGGCGCCCGCCCCGGCGATCGCGGTGAACATCTCATCTGTGACAGGATTGAACACGAGGCCGCAGACCGTCCTGCCCGCCTGCCTCAACGCAATCGTGATGGTGAAATCCAGACCGTTGAGGAAGTTTGTCGTGCCGTCGATCGGATCAAGGAGAAACCGATAATGGGTGTCGACACCATCTACCGGAGGAAACTCCTCTCCGCTCAAACTCCAGTCCGGATAGCGCGACAGAAGATGCTTGCGGATCAGCATTTCGGATTGTTCATCCGCTTCGCTGACAAAATCACCTGGTCCTTTGACCCCGATATCGAGCGTCTCGCGCCGGTGGAAATAATCCATCGTCAGCGCGCCTGCCAGACGGGCCGCCTCGATCATGTCGACGAGGACAGACTTGATGTCGATGTTGCTCATACGGTGCTTCCTGCAAGCTTGACTACCAATGTTTCCGGGTCGTCCGTGGTGATCTGATCGACCTTCAAAGCTAGCAGACGCAAGGCCGCGGCAACGGCATCAGGGCCGGTATCGCGCAGAGTCCATGCATCCACACGCCGCCCCTCAGCATGCACCGCCGCGATCATGTCGAAGCCCTGATCGGCGGCCGCAAGGATAAGCTCGTAAGCGAGATAGATCATCTGCGCCGCCGGGGCCGTAACTAGAGCCTGTTTGGTGAAGGCGGCAAAATCCGCGGCCGCCTTGAGATCCTGCAGCACGCCGGGATACGTCGGATCATATCCCGTCTTCAGCCCCGGCGTGGCAGCAGCCAGGACTGTCACCGCAGCAGCATCACCGCCCGAAAGGATCATCGTCGCTGCAACCGGCGTGACGGCTGCGGCAAAATTGGCGATGCTGGACGCGTCAAGCCGGGCCACGTCTTCTTTGAAATCGAGTTGAAGGAGCGCTTCCGGATGAGCAGGATTGGCGGCCAGTAACCCACACAGGTCCTCAAGCAACATGACGCGATCATCGATGGGAACGCCATCCTTGCCGCGCAGATGCAAACCACGCAACATTTCTGCCGAAGCGTGCGCAACCAGACCCTTGCCGGTCGTGCCATGGACAAGATCGAGATCGTGGAGGATGGCAAAGCCGTGATCGGCATGCACGACAAGGTCGACTTCGACACTCGCCCCGAGGCGCATGGCCTCAAGAATGCGCGTCGCAGTAAACTCCGGGTCGGTGATTGTCCGCCGGGCGCGATGCCATTTGAGCCAGGTACGGTGCCCGCCAAACTCGAGCGAAATCGGATCAGACATGGGCATTTGTCCGATAAAGTTGCTGACCGTCGCGGAAAACAGCAAAGGCCCGCGGATGAAGGTCGACCCCTTGGCCGGCGCGGAAAAGATCGGGTGTACGCACCATGGATTTGATCCGTGTGCCGTCATCAAGCATCAGATCGACAAGCCCATGGGTGCCGAAATCGGTAACCCGATGGACATTGGCCTGGCCCGGCGTCGCCGCGACGAGATCCAGCGCCTCGGGCCGTACGGCAAGCGTCGCCGGCCCATCGCTGACAGGCAGCGGCACATTGACATCGTCATGCAGGAAACGCCCCTGCTCCACCACGCCTTCGATGAAGTTCATCGATCCGATGAAACCGGCGACGAACGGTGTCTGCGGATCGCGATAGACGATCTCCGGGCGATCAGCCTGCTCGGTCCGGCCGTTGCGCATCACGACGATCCGGTCAGCCATAGACAATGCCTCGTCTTGGCCATGCGTCACGAACAGCGTGGTGATCTTCAGCCGTAGCTGAATATCGCGCACCTCTTCGCGCAACCGTTCGCGCAAATGCTGGTCGAGGCTGGCAAAGGGTTCGTCAAGCAGCAGGATTTTCGGCTCGAGCACCAGCGAACGGGCAAGCGCCACACGCTGCTGCTGACCGCCCGAAAGCTGATTGGTCAGCCGCTTGCCATAGCCGGCAAGCCCGACAAGCTCGAGCACGCCTTCCACCTTGTCAGCTATTTCACCAGCCGGCAGCCGCCGCAGCTTGAGACCGAAGGCAAGATTGTTGAAGACATTCATGTGGCTCCAAAGCGCGTGGCTCTGGAACACCATGCCAGTCGGGCGTTGATCCGGTGAAAGACCGGTCACGTCCTCGCCGTCGATCGAGATGATGCCCGATGTCGGGCGCTCGAAACCGCCGACCATGCGCAGGACCGTAGATTTTCCCGAGCCCGAGGGACCCAGCAGACAAACCAGTTCGCCGTCTGCGATGTCGAGTGAGAAGGCTTCGACGGCAACCGTGCCGCCGGCAAACACTTTTGAGACGGCTTTGATGCTGAGAGGTGCCATGGAAACGTCCTGATTGCAAAAATTCAGCCGCCGAAGCCGCGCGCGAAGGATGAGCCGCCAATGACGCGGCGGGCGAAAATAAGGGCGAGGAAGGATGGCACCCACAGCATGACCGAGAGCACCGCACCAAACTGGATCACCATCTGGTTGTTGATGAAGCTGATCATCAGCACCGGCATGGTGCGGATGCCCGGCGCGCCGATCAGCCAGGCACCTTCCGTCTCGTAGAAAGT
This sequence comes from Rhizobium sp. AAP43, assembly GCF_001296045.1. GTDB lineage: Bacteria > Pseudomonadota > Alphaproteobacteria > Rhizobiales > Rhizobiaceae > Allorhizobium. Next base: position 101,855 of record NZ_LJHS01000022.1, read on the forward strand.
GCCGACGAATGTCAGCAGCACGGCAGCTGCAATGGTCGGAGCTGCCTGCGGCAGCGTGATCGACCAGAAAACCCGAAGCGGCCCGGCACCGACATCGCGCGCCGCCTCCTCCATCCGCCTGTCGACAGCCTGGAAGGCTGCGACCGGGATCCAGATCATGAACATCAGCGTGTTGACCAGCTGGATCAGTGCCACGCCCCAGAACGTCCCGATCAGGTCGAGTTGCAGAAAAATTGCAGCGATCGCGACCAGAAGGCCGAATTTGGGGAAAGCATGCCCGGCAAGGAAAGAGAAGAACAAAAGGTCCCGCCCGGGAAACCGCATCCGGGCAAACGCATAGGCCGCCGGCAGGCAGATGACCGCCGAGGCGAGCGTGACAGAGGCTGAGAGCAGAAGGCTGAGCTTCAGCGCATTCCAGACATCCGAACGGTTGAGCGTCTGTTCCCAGAACCGCAGGCCGAATTGCTGCGGCATGAGGCTGGGATAACGCCAGACCTCGGTGAAGGCCCAGACACCGACAACGACGAGAGGCATGATGACGGCGATCGTCAGGAGGGTGGCGAGCACGAGACCAGTGCCATCGATCGGCCGGCGGACAAAAGCAAGCTTGGTCATGAACGGCTTACTTTCCCTGATTGCGGGCAACGGACCGCACATAGAACAGTCCGAAGACGATGCAGAAACCGAAGGTAATCACCGCCTGGGTGATCGCGCCGACCGGATCGTTGAGATCGCGGAAGGTGCGCTGCATGAACGGCCCCATCATCTCGGGCGAGGCAGGCCCCAGCAGATAGGGCAGGGTGAAGGACGAGAAGATGCCGAGCACGGCGAAGGAAAGCGCGACCAGAATGGAATTGCCGATCCTGGGCAGGATGATGTGCCAGAGAACCTGCAACCGGTTTGCTCCGACATCTCGCGCCGCCTCGACTGCCATATTGCTGACTGAGCCGAGGCCAGACAGAAGGATGAGAACGGTCAGCGGAATATTGTCCCAGACAAGACCAATCACTGGCCCCAATGGTGTGAGATAGGGCGTGCGGATCTTGGGAAGCCCCGCGAAATTGAGGAGAAGATCGACCATGCCATTCGGCCCAAGCACGCGGATGAAGGCGTAAGCCAGGATGATCGAAGGCACAAACATCGGAAGAATTGCCAGCGCCTGCACATAGGCTGCCACCTTGCCCTCGGCAAAGCGGAGATAGAGCGCAATCGGCAGGCAGACGATGAGCAGCAGGATCGCGCAGGCGGCTGTAGTCCACAGTGTCAGCGACAGATTGTTGAGGCTATAGGCATCACCGAAGAAGAAGACATAGCTCGACAGATCGAAGGCCATCGCGCCATCTGCCTGCCGTCGCCAGACGGTGCGCAGCACCGCACTGGCGATCGGCCAGATGACCAGCCAGCCGACGAGCAACACCGGAATGGCGACGAGCAGGAGGCCGATTGGCCTCCTGCCTGCGTCAGTGTGCACGGACAGAGATGATGGCACGGAACCGCTCACGCCTTGCGGTCGATAGTCGGCGCAACGTTACGATACCAACCGTCATTGACGGCAGCTTCCCAGGCGCCCGCCGGGAAGGTCGGGATCGAAGCCGGGATGATATCGGCGAATTTTTCGCGCAGATCGGCTGAGACGTAATCCCAGGCGACTCCCGGAAAGCCACCGAGTTCCGTCAAAATGGCATTCTGCATCTCTTCCGTGAGGATGAAATCGGCAAGCTTCAGAGCCTCATCACGGTTCTTGCCATTGGCAAGCACGACAGCGCGCGAGAAGTTTCCGCACAGTGCCAGATCCTGAAGCTGAACGATGCCGGTTGTCTCGGGCAGAACGCCCTGGGCAATCGCCTGCAGCACCTGATCCGACCAGACGGGGGTCATGGTTACGACGCCCTGAGCCAGGAGCTGGATCGACTGGGTATTGCCAGAAGAGTATGCGCCATTGTCATAAAGCGATGGCGCGATGTCCTTCAGGATCTCCCAGGCCTTGCCGAGCGCCTCTACGCCGGAGGCTTCGGTATAGTTGTCGACCGTGAAAGCCTTGGGATCGAGACCATTGGCCTGATGGATGGCGCGGCGCACGAAATTGCCGCCGGAGCCGCCCTTGTCGGGACGGTTATAGACGAACTGACCGGGATTGGCCTTGATCCAGGAGACGAGAGCCTCCCAGGTCTTTGGTGCATCGGCAGCCGAGAGCTTTGTAGTGTCATAGGCAAGCAGAACCTGCGAACCGCGATAAGGCAGGCTGTAATCGCTGTCGAAGGCAAGCGGATTGACCTTCGAATAATTCGACAGACCGGCTTCCTTCATGTTGACATAGAGACCAGCTTCGATGGCGCCCTTCGGCAGGCGCGGGTCGGTGTGCTCGAAGTAGTCGGCCTGCGGATCGGTATTCGTCTGCATGGCCGCAACAGCACGTTCGGCGATCGCCTGAACGCCCGCATTATCGCCGGCATCCACCAGGTTGAGCTTGACGCCCGCATGCGCCGCCTCAAAGGCCGGCTTGACGGTGTTGGTCCAGAAATCAAGGACATTGCTGTCCGAACCAGTGTACCAGTCGATCTGACCTTCGCCCGCGAAAGACAGTTTCGGCAGGAGCATCATGCCGGCCACGGAGCCGGCGGTAGAGATCAAAAAGGCGCGACGCTTCATCGTCTTCTCCAAGGGTGGCCGGGCAAAGGCTCACGGCACGGGTCGACGGTCAAAAAACAGGGAGAGACGGCAAACGCCGAAGGATGACAGCGGACCGACACTGCCAACTTCTCTCGACGAGCCTCACCTCCGCCGGACGCTGAGGGCCGGACATCAAAGGAAAGGCACCAGCCAGGGATGCGCTTGCACATGATTGCAAGCAAATCCCTCTCGGCCGCTCCTAACTACCGTTCGAACGCAAAGCTTTGATGACAGTGGCTCCGTGCACACATGTGCAATAAAATTCGCTCAAGCAGACTGTGGCCGCACCGAACGCCGCCAGATCGGCGCTGGTTCAAAAACGACAGCCTCGCGGGTCTGCCTGCTCGGCGACTGATCCGGCAAGGTCAAAAGCTCGACAACATGCCCCGCCATTCTGTCGAGCGGCTGTTCGAATGTCGTCAACTGGTAGGACTCCCAGCCAGACTGTTCGATGTTGTCAAAGCCGACAATGCAGAGATCCTCGGGGATTTTCAGGCCGAATTCATGGCGCGCGCCGTCCATAAAGCCCAGCGCCAGAAGGTCTGTGACGCAGAAGACGCCGTCTGGCTGGTTGGATCGGGCAAACAGTCGCCGCGCCACCTCGACGCCGGAGCGATGGGAGGCTGGGCCCGCTTCCCAGACGCCGACTGAAAGGCCCTCTCCTTCGGCAGCCTCGACGAAATGGCGCTCCCGGGCGATCAGGCTCGGCGTCATCGCACTCGATGTCACAACGCCGATATGCCGGCAGCCGGCCCGCCGCAGCAGGAACAAGGCCTCGCGTGCCGCAAGCGCATTATCGACGCCGACATTGTCGCAACCGCTCAACCGGTCGTCGCGGTTGATCAGGATGACCTGCTGCCCATTGGCAAGCGCCGTCTGCACCAGCGAGGATGATGGTGTGCCCGATAAGACCACGGTCGCATCCGCCCGGTAATGCAAGGTCAGTCTCAGCGCGCAACCGACACTCGCCTCGTCGCTCTCCGTATTGAGGACAACCGTAATCTTGCCCGCTGCCTGTAGCCTGCGCGTCAGACTGTCGAGCAGCGCCGCCCGCACCGGCGTCGTCACGTCGGACACGATCAGACAGACGATGTTGCTGCGTTCACGCAGCTGCCGCGCGAGATGATTGACGTGATAACCTAAAGCCTCAGCGGCCTCGATGACCTTGCGGCGCGTCTCGTCCGAAACGCTGGCACCGTCGGTGAAAGTCCGCGACACGGCAGAGCGCGACACGCCTGCGCGTTCGGCAACCATTTTCGCACTGACAAATGACGTCTGATGCACATCACGCATGCCGCCCCTCCCCCATTGCCCGACCTTCGGCAGATGTAAGTCGGCTCGACCGCAACTGATCCGGAAACCGGTAAGAACTCAATATGACAAACGCGTGAGACTGCGATTGAACTAAATCGAAAATCTCGATATAGATCGACGAACAGGGGGAGAGAGACGTGAGCAGCCGTTTTCTGATGATCACGCCGGAAGACGGCAAGGATGTGCTCAAGTGTTTGGCAGCCCCTGCCCGGCTCTCTATACTTGAGATCCTGCATGCCAAGGGATCTCTGAACGTCAACGAGATTGCAGAGCTGCTTGACCTGCCCCAATCGACCACCTCCACCCATATCAATCAGATGGAAGAGGCGGGCCTCATCCGCACAGAAGTGCAGAAGGCGCGCAAAGGCAGCCAGAAGATCTGTCATGCCGTGCATGACGAGATCGTGCTGACATTCGCCCGCCCGAACGACGAAACCAATGAGGCGATCGAGGTGGCAATGCCCGTCGGGCTCTACAGCGGATATGATGTGTTCGCCCCCTGCGGAATGTGCTCGCACGACGCCATCATCGGATACCTCGATAACCCCGACACCTTCCTCTCGCCGGACCGGATGAAGGCCGGCCTTCTGTGGTTTACCCGTGGCTATGTGGACTACCAGTTTCCCAACAATGCCAAGATCAAGGGCGCCCCGATCAAGGAGCTGGAACTCCTCCTGGAGCTCTCCTCAGAAGTACCCGGAACATCGGAAAACTGGCCTTCCGACATCACCATCTCGATCAACGGCAAGCCGATCGCGGTCTGGACCTCGCCCGGCGACTTTGGCGATCGGCGCGGCAAACTGACGCCCGACTGGTGGAAGTTGCGTGGCAGCCAATACGGCATGCTGAAGAGCTTCAGGGTGACCGATCGCGGCACTTTCATTGATGGCGTCAAGGTATCGGAAACGACAGTCGACGACCTGGAGCTGACCGAACATCGCTCCATTCGCCTCCGGATCGAAATCCCCGATACGGCTGAACATCCGGGCGGCGTGAACATCTTCGGCCGCGGATTCGGCAACTATGACCAGGACATCGTCCTGCGCATCAAGGCCTGATTGAACTCTTTTTCCACACCTCGCTTTGCCGGATTGACCTCCGGTCGATCCCGTGTAACATATCGCCAATCATGATAGATATCCGAAAAACGGATATGCAAGGGAGGCGTAAAACATGCGGGCTGTCGGCACCGTTCACCGCGATTTCACCATCAGCAAAATCGATCCGCGTCTTTACGGATCTTTCGTCGAGCATCTTGGTCGCGCAGTTTACACCGGCATCTATGAGCCGGATCATCCGACAGCAGACGAGAACGGCATGCGTCAGGATGTAATCGACCTCGTACGTGAACTCGACGTGCCGATCGTTCGCTATCCCGGCGGCAACTTCGTCTCCGCCTATAACTGGGAAGACGGCATCGGCCCGCGTGAGGAGCGTCCGGTACGCCTCGACCTCGCCTGGCACACATCGGAATCGAACCAGGTCGGCATCCACGAATTCGCCGACTGGGCAAAGGCCGCCAACACCGAGATGATGCTGGCCGTGAATCTCGGCTCGCGGGGCCTCGACGAGGCCCGCGCCTTCCTCGAATATGTCAACCATCCGGGCGGCAGCTACTGGTCCGACCTGCGCCGCAAGAACGGCCGCGAGGAACCCTGGGGCGTCAAGATGTGGTGCCTGGGCAACGAGATGGATGGTCCCTGGCAGATCGGCCAGAAGACCGCCGACGAATATGGCCGCATCGCCTTCGAAACCGCCAAGGCCATGCGGGCTTTCGACAAGTCGATTGAGCTCGTGGTCTGCGGCTCGTCCTCGCCGAAGATGCCGACCTATCCGGCCTGGGAAGCCACAGTCCTCGACTACACCTATGACAGCGTCGATTTCATCAGCCTGCATATGTATTTCGACAATCATGAAGGCGACACCGCAAGCTATCTCGCCCAGAACGCCAGGCTCGACGACTATATCGCAACGATCGCCGGCGTCATCACCGTTACCAAGGCGAAGAAGCGCTCGAAGAAGGATGTTTATATCAGCTTCGACGAGTGGAACGTCTGGTACCACTCCCGCGAAGCGGACCGTAAGGTGCTGGAAGGCAATGACGGCTGGCCCCATGCCCCGGCGCTGCTGGAGGACATCTACAATTTCGAAGACGTGCTTCAGGTCGGCTGCATTCTCAACACGTTCATCCGTCGCGCTGACGTCGTGAAGGTTGGCTGCCTTGCCCAGCTCGTCAACGTTATCGCGCCAATCATGACGGTACCGGGCGGCCCGGCCTGGCGCCAGACGACATACTACCCCTACCTCTTCGCTTCTCGCTATGGCCGCGGCACCTCCTATCAGCTGGCACTGGATTGCCCGGGCTACGCCACCGACTTTGCAGCCAACGTACCTTATCTAGATGTGTCCGCCGTCGAGAGTGACGAGGACGGCGCGCTCACACTCTTCATCGTCAATCGCCACCAGACCGACGCGATCATGCTCGATGTCGCGCTTGAAGGCTTCGGCGACCGCCGAGTGATCATGGACAAGGTGATCGCAGGCCATGGACTTCGGACAGTCAACGGACCGGACGATCAGACCGTCGAACCCGCTGATGGGACCGGGCTCGATGTCGAGAGCGGACGCCTCAAGGGAGAGATCGCGCCGCTGAGCTATCGGATGATCCGGCTCGGCCAGTAAAACGATCGACGACGGGGAGGAGAAACCATGTCGGCTTCGATTGAAATCGAAAATGTCACCAAGCGTTACGGCGCGCTGACCGTTCTGGACGAGATCTCGCTCTCGATAGACGCAGGCGAATTCGTCGTATTCCTCGGACCCTCGGGCTGCGGGAAGTCGACGCTTCTGCGCATGATCGCCGGGCTTGAGGATGTCACCCAAGGCACGATCCGTGTGGCCGGGGAGCGGGTGGATACCCTGCCCCCTGGCAAACGCGGTGTGGCCATGGTCTTCCAGTCCTATGCGCTCTACCCGCATATGACAGTGAAGCAGAACATGGCATTCGGGCTCGAAAACATCCGCATGCCACAGGATGAGATCGAGCGGCGTGTTGTGGCGGCCGCAGACACGCTGGAAATCGGGCACCTTCTCGATCGAAAGCCTCAGAAGCTCTCAGGTGGACAGCGCCAGCGCGTCGCGATCGGGCGTGCCATCGTCAAGGAGCCCAAAGCCTTCCTGTTCGACGAACCACTGTCGAACCTGGATGCAGCCCTGCGCGGCAGGACACGCCTGGAACTGGCGCAACTGCATGGTCGGCTTGGCTCGACAATGGTCTTCGTAACCCATGACCAGGTCGAGGCGATGACGCTGGCCGACCGGATCGTCATCATGAATGCCCGCAAGATCGAACAGATCGGCACGCCGATGGAGGTCTATCAGCGCCCGGCGACCCGTTTCGTCGCCGGCTTCATCGGCTCACCGGCGATGAACTTCCTGCCCGTTTCAGGCTGGGCCCGCGGTCCGTCAGGCCTGATCGTCACGACCGCAGGCCTAGGGCGTGTGGAAACAGGCTTTATCGCCCCGAGCGATCTTGGTCCTGACGGCGCCGTGCTCGGCATCCGTGCCGAAGACGTTTCGGTTTGTGCTCCAGGCGAAGCGGGCGTTCCCCTGAGGGCAGACGTCATCGAACGCCTCGGCGACAGGACCCTGATCTATGGCGCACTCGGCGACGGCACCAAGCTCGTCGTTGAAGCGGACGGCCGGTCGCTGGTCAAGGCGGGTGACACGGTCAGCATAAAGGCCGACGCCCATGCCTTCCATCTCTTCGGCGCGGACGGACACGCGCTTGCAAGGCAGGAGGGCTGACATGGCAGAGAGCTATCGCCGCAGCCAGTGGAGCCATGGGCTTTTCATCCTGCCCTATCTGCTCGTCTTTGTCGCATTGCTGGCCTTTCCGCTTTTCTGGGGCATATGGCTCAGCCTGCATAAAGTGGATCTCTTCGGTCCCGGTCGTTTTGTCGGCATCACCAATTATGTCCGGGTCCTGGGCGATCCGGTCTTCCTGCAGGCGCTGCGCAACACGGTGATATTCGTCCTCTTTAGCGTGCCATCGCTGGTCGCGCTCGGACTTTTCCTGGCGCTTGCCCTCAATCGCACCACCCGCACGACCAGCTTCTTCCGGGGACTGTTCTTCTCCTCCTCGGTGCTGTCGGTCACCATCGTGACGCTGATCTGGCGCTTCGTCTTCATCCCGGGTGACGGTCTGCTTTCCGTGTTGTTCGAACAAACCGGCCTCGAGCAGATCAACTTTCTCTCGACCAAGGGCTGGTCGCTGTTTTCTGTCGGTGTCGCCACCGTCTGGTGGTGCGTCGGTCTGCCGATGATGCTTTTTCTTGCAGCCCTCCAACAGGTCCCGCAAGACCTTTACGAGGCCGCTGCCCTCGACAATGCCAGCCCGCGGCGCGTGCTGACGCGGATCACCCTGCCCTCGATCGCCCGAACCATCATGCTCGTCACGATCATCCAGATCGTCATGCAGTTTCAGCTTTTCGGGCAGGCACAGCAGATGACCAATGGCGGGCCAAACGGCAGCTCACGTCCTCTCGTCATGTATATCTACGAAGTCGGCTTCATTCGGTGGGATGTCGGCCGCGCAGCCGCAGCCTCGCAAGTTCTCTTCTTGATCATCCTCATCGCGGCCATGGCCCAGTACGTCGTGTCCACACGCAAGACGGAGGCTGGAGCATGAGCCGTCCTGACGAAACCTACAAGCCGGACGTCCTGACGGCAAACCGGCCACTTCTCTGGGGTGCTGCCTTCCTGTCGGTCGTGATGATGGCGCCGGTGGCTTGGCTGGTCGGCCTTTCGATCAAGAACAACCAGGAACTGATGATCGGTACGGATTCGGTCTTCCGGGCGCCCTATACCATCGTCAACTATTTCAACATCCTGCAATCCTCGCAGGTCTTCGGCTGGTTCTTCAACAGTTTCGTGGTCGCGACAGGCCAGACATTGATGGTGCTCGTCCTGGCCTCTCTGGCTGGCTACGGCTTTGCCCGCCTGGAATTCCCCTTCCGGCGCACGTTGTTCGTCATCGTGCTGTTCGGCCTCGCCGTTCCGGAACAGGCCGTCATCATCGCTCGCCATCAGATGTTCAATTGGTTCGGCCTGCACAACACCTATCTCGGCTTGATGCTGCCTGGCATGTCTTCGGCCTTCGGCGTGTTCCTCATGACCCAGTTCTTCCGGGCGATCCCGAAGGATATCGACGAGGCAGCCCTGCTCGACAATGCTTCCCAGTTTCGGATCTTCTGGAAGATCATGCTGCCATTGACACTGCCTGCCCAGGCGACTCTTGGCATCTTTACTTTCCTGCATGCCTGGAACGACTATTGGTGGCCTCTGATCTCGGCGACCAAGAAGGAAATGTACACGCTGACGATCGGAATCGCCTCGTCACAGTCGAACTTTGCCCAAAGCGAAGGCCTCGGCTTCTTGGCGGCTCAGGCGGTCTTTGCCAGCCTGCCTGCGCTGATCGTCTATCTGATTTTCCAGAAACACATCGTCACAGCCGTTTCGGGTGGCGCCGTGAAGTAAAGCCTGCCCCGGCCGGGGAGGAGCCGGCCGGCCGTGTTCAACAGGGCCAAGAGGCCCGACTAGAGGGAGTGAGACCATGAAACGCATTCTACTGACAACTGTTGCTGTCATTGCGCTGGGCTATGGAGCCAGCGCACAGGCACAGACGAAAATTGAACTTCAGCGCTTTTTCGGCGCCTGCGAAGCGGACTACGGCACGGTAACAGATGTTTCTGCCGCAGTCGGCGAATGCGGTATCATCACCGCACTGGTCAACAAGTTCGAAGCTGACAATCCTGATATCGACGTCAGTGTCACGACGGTCGAATGGCCGGGCTATGACCAGCTCAATGCTCAGCTCGCCTCTGGTGCTGCACCCGATGTCGTCTCCATGCACTATTCCGCAATCTCGGATTACCAGAGCCGCGATCTGATCGAGCCGATTGATGAAGTGCTGGCAGCCGAAGGCGTTACATCGGCCAGCTTCACGGATGCTGCCCTCAACGGCGTCACCAAGGACGGAAAGCTTTATGGCCTGCCCTTCGACAACTGGACCATGCTCTTCCACGTCAACCTGAACCTGATGAAGGAAGCAGGACTGGTCAACGCAGACGGCACGCCCATTCTGCCGAAATCGGCTGAAGAGTTGGTTGCCCAAGGCAAGCAGTTCAAGGAAAAGACCGGCAAGCCATATCTCGTCCAGATCCTCGCCAACGAAACCGCGTCCTATGCGCGTGTAATCTACACACTGCTCCAGCAGCAGAATGCTGACTTCTTTGCCGATCCGACCGCTATCAAGCTGAACACACCGGAAGCCAAAGCCGCGGTTGAACTGCTAAAGCGGATCAAGGACGAAGGCATCACCACCACCGGCCTCGACTACGCTGCAGCGGTCTCCGCATTTGCAAACGGTGACGGTGGCATCGCAGTCAACGGTACCTGGCTGATCGGAGATTATGTCGCCCAGTCGGAGAAAGACGGAACTGCTCTTGCGAAGGGTTACACCGTCTATCCAATCCCTCAGCTCTTCCCCGGCCAGGACAGCACCTATGCCGACGGCCATAGCTGGGTGATGCCGAAGAAAGAACGCTCGCCCGAACAGATCGCTGCCGTGGGCAAGCTGTTCAAGTTCCTCGCCGATAACGACTTCCAGTGGGCCCGCACGGGTCACCTGCCGGCGGCCAAGGCCGTCTTCGACATGCCAGAGTTCAAGGCCCTGCCGCATCGCGACAACATCGCCAAGATTGCGGAGACCGGACGTTCGCTGCCGGCAGAGGTGCAGCGGCAGTTCCCGATCCAGGACATCATCGGCGAAGAAATCGGTGCCGCCGTTAACGGCGACAAGCCGATCGACGAGGCACTGACCTCTGCCGAAACCCGGATCAACGAGCTCTTGGCAGATCTCTGATCTCACTACCCCCATTGGGCATGGTCACATCCAACCCCATGCCCGGGCCTCCCGGCCAGGCCCTGCACGCTCCTCGTGCAGGGCTTTTCGTTTTAGATGCCGGTGCTAGAAAATTTTCAGCAAAATTACGCAGCGGTTTTGCGTCGGGAATTGCGTGAAAACACAAACCTCGAGCCGTTCCGCGACTTGCTGTTCGCGGAGAGGCTTCTGGGCAAAGCGACAGCGCCAGACAGTCACAGGCCCAACCGCCAACCACAATTAGAGCTGCTCATCCTCATCAGCCTGCGTCAGACCAAGTCCTTCCGATCGATCCCGATGCAAGGCGGCCCGCGCCAACAAGATCAGGGTGACGGGGGTGGTGACGGTGACGAAGATGCCGATCAGGATTTCGTGCAGCACAGGTCGCGAGCCAATGACGGAAAAATAGAGGATGGAGGCAAGCATGATCCCGCCAACGCCCCAACTGGTCCCGAGCGTTGGTGCATGGATGCGCTCGTAGAAGCTTGGGAGACGCAAGAACCCGATGGCGCCGATCAGCGTCAGAACGGATCCAAGGAGAAGCAGACTTGAAACCGCGATCACAAGCCAGAGCGGCAGATCCGTGACGGGAATGTTCACTCGATGACCTCCCCACGCATGAGAAATTTCGCGAGCGCCACCGTCGCGACAAAGCCGAGCAGGCCGATCACCAATGCTGCCTCGAAATAGATGGTCGTGCCGCTTCCGATCCCGAAGGTCACCAGAAGCAGCATGGCGATGATATAGACGGCATCAAGCGCGATGACCCGATCCTGCGCACGTGGTCCGATAAAGATCCGGACAGCCGCAATCATCATGGCCAGCGCCAGAAGGACCTTGGCGATCGATATGGCAGTGAAAAGAATGATCACGCTCATCCGATGATCTCCAGCAAGAGGGCTTCATATCGATGTTTCACCGTCGCAATCCAGGCCTCCTCGTCGACAAGATCGAGGACATGGATCAGCACCGTCTTTTTCCGGCTGTCATAGGCCAGCCAGGCAGAGCCCGGCGTGCTTGTCAGGATCACGGCCATCGCGGCCAGCGCCATCGGGTGCTCGATCTCAAGCGGCAGCCGGATGAAGCCTGATGTATGCGGCCGACGTTTGCCCTGGACGATCAGCAGAGCAACGGCTGCATTGGAGCGAATGATGTCGACAAAAACGAGAAAAGCCAGTTTCGGGATTAGATGCCATTTCCTGATCTTCGGCTTGTCAGGTCGCAGTGACGCAAGCGCCCATCCACCAAATACGGCGACGACTGATCCGAGCAGCAAGTGACCAAGCGTAAAGTCGTTCAGCAGCAGCCACATGATGACAAGGCAGGCGCTCAGCACCGGATGGGGTATCATCACGATCCTCCCGTCTCGGTTTCGCCCGTCTCGGTTTCGAAAGCGGGCACCGAGCTCTCGATAACCACCGCATTGCGCACCGCATCAATGTATTGCTTCGGATTCTCCAGGCTCCGAATGGTCGTGTCCATATAGTGCATGACCGGACCCGCCTGGATCGCCAGCACTAGCGTGAGGAACAGAAGGAACATCACAGGCACGACTTCGACGACCAGAACGCGCGGGACCGTGCCTTCGATCGAGCCCCAGAAGGTGCGGATTCCCGCACGCGTCATGGAGATCAGGGCGGCAATTCCGGAAAAGATAACAAGAACAATCAGCATCCACACGGCAGGCCCTGGCGTCGTACCAATCGAACCGGTTCCCATCATCGCCGACAACATGGCGAACTTTGCGATGAAGCCGGACAGCGGCGGCAGCCCGGACAGAAGGATGCCGCAAGCGGCAAAACAGATGCCGAGAATGGCAAGTGTGCCCGGCATCGCAACGCCTTCACCCTCGTCAACGTCGTGCTCCTCGCCGTCGCCATAAGCCTCCATCGTCACGGCCAGCACGTTTGCGCCCGCATCCTGTCCCCGCTCCACCAGTTCGATCAGCATGAAGAAGGCGCCAATGGTGAGCGTCGAACTCACGAGGTAGAGAAGCGCGCCGGAGGAGACGATCCCATCATTGATGCCGAGGACCATGAGGAGCGTGCCTGACGACACCAGCACCGAATATCCGGCAAGCCGGCCGAGCGCCTGTGATGCGAGCACCCCGATCGTGCCGAAGATCAGGGTCAGGATACCGCCGAACAGAAGCACCTGCGAACCGAAGCCGGCAGAGACACCATCCCCAAAGAGCAGCATGGTCAGTCGCAGGATGACATAGATGCCAACCTTGCTGAGGATCGCGAACATTCCCGCGACCGGCGCAGATGCAGCACTGTAGGCAGTCGGCAGCCAGAAGCAGAGCGGCCACATGCCGACCTTGATCAGAAAGGCAACGCCAAGAACGGCGGCACCGGCCTGCATCAGTATCAGTCGGTCGGGCTCGATGTCCGGCATGCGCGTAGCGAGATCCGCCATGTTGAGCGTGCCGGCCGTGCCATAGATCAGACTGACCCCGATCAGGAAGAACAAGGCTCCCACCAGGTTGACGGCAATGTAGTGCATGCCCGCCTTGACCCGTAACGTGCCCGTGCCATGCAGGAGAAGACCATAAGATGCCGCCAGCATGACCTCGAAGAAGACGAAGAGGTTGAAGAGATCCCCCGTCAGGAAGGCGCCATTGACGCCGACGAGCAGCAGCTGGAACAGACTGTGATAATGTGCCCCGACGGCATGCCAACGCGCCAGAGAAAAGATCAGCGCCGCCACCGCCAAAACCGAGGCCAGAAGCAACATCAATGCCGACAATCCATCGATGACCAGCACGATGCCGAAGGGGGCTGCCCAATTGCCGAGCAGATAGACATTGTCGAAATCATTCGGCCCGCTCTCGATCCGAAAAAGGATCGCGGCATTGAGGACGAGCAGCACGACTGCGGCAAGGCTGATCAGTGCCTTTACCGTCCTGTTACGCTCATCGATGAACAGCAGAATAGCAGCCGTCAGCATCGGCAGCAGTATGGGCGTGATGATCAGATGATGGCTGAACGACGTCACGGCTTCTCGTTCCTCCCGTCGACATGGTCGTTTCCAGTCAGGCCGCGCGCGGCGAGAAGAACGACGAGGAAGAGAGCCGTCGTCGCAAATCCGATGACAATGGCAGTCAGCACCAAGGCTTGCGGCACCGGATCGGTGAGTGTGCTGGACAGCACGCCATCCTCAAGCACCGGAGGCCGGTTGCTCTTCACGCCACCGACGCCGAAAATGAAAAGGTTTACCGCATAGGACAGCAGCGAGAGGCCAACAATCACCTGATAGGTCCGCGGCCGCAAGATCAGCCAGACGCCGCAGGTCGTCATCACGCCAATTGCGATCGACAGGACGAGTTCCATCAGCGCTCCTCCGCTTTGGCCGCATCCAGCGCCCTCAGGCGGTTGATGCGGATGGATTGGTGCGCAAGGGCGACAAGGATGAGCACGGTCGAACCGACGACCAGCAGGAAGACACCGAGATCGAAGAGCAGCGCCGAGGCTGCCGGGACCTTGCCGATAAGTGGGATTTCCAGATAGCGGAAATGCGAGGTCAGGAAGGGATAGCCGAGTACCCAGGCCCCCATGCCGGTCGCGGCAGCAATCAGAATACCCGCTCCCATCCATCGCAGGGGAAGTATACGAATGCGATCCTCTGCCCAGCGCGTTCCGCCGGCCAGATATTGCAGCAGGAAGGCGATGGAAAGCGTCAGGCCAGCGGAGAAACCACCACCCGGCATGTCGTGCCCGCGCATGAACAGATAGACCGCGAATGTCAGGATAACCGGGAACAACCACTGCATCAGCACGGAAGGCACCAGCAGGTAGTCGCGCACCATGTCGCCTGGTGAACGTTCGGGGCGTTCCTCATCATAGCGGTTCTGGATTTGCTGCTGCTCAGGCATTTCCATGCTGTCGGCTGCCGGCCGGAAACGGCGTAGCAGCGCGTAGACCGTCAGGCCGACAATGCCCAGCACCACGATTTCGCCGAGCGTATCGAAGCCACGGAAATCCACCAGAATGACATTCACCACATTGCGCCCACCGCCTTCGGAATAGGCGTTCTGCAGGAAATAGGTGGCGATCGCATCCGGCACCGGCATGGTCATGACGGTGAAGGCAACAACCGACATGCCGATCCCGCAGGCAATGGCCAGCACCAGATCGCGGAAGCGCCGGAAACGGCTGCGTAACGACATGAGCTCGCCCAGATCAGGATTGCGCTTCGGCAGCCATCTGAGACCCAGCAGGATGAGGACAGTCGTAACGATTTCAACGAGCAGCTGCGTAATCGCAAGATCCGGCGCAGACAGCCAAACGAAGGTCATGCAAACCACGAGCCCGACGCCGCCGAGCATGACCAAGGCTGCGAGGCGGTGATACTTGGCCGAGACCGCAGCACCAATCGCCATCGCGATGCCGGCAACCCAGATCAACACGAAGGCCGGGTCGATGGCTGAGAACTCCACGGGGCGCTGTTCGAAGCCGGCGAGATGGAGCGGCAAAACGCCTGCCGCGAAACCGACGGCAACGATCCAGCGCAACTGCGGCTGCAGGTTGCGGGTACCGAGACGGCTTTCGGCGAGACGTGCCCAGCGCCAAGAAACAGCGACGAGAACACGTTCGAAGACACGCTGCCCGCGCAAGCGCCGGAAAAATGGCGGCCCGTCCTCGCAATGGGAAAGATAGTCCCGCAGCCCGAAATAGAGCGCCACACCGCCGATCATGGCGAGCAAGCTCATGATCAGCGGCAGGTTGAAGCCGTGCCAGATGCTGAGGCTGTATTCCGGTGTCCGATCGCCAAGCACACTGAAAACGGCCGTATCAAGAAACGGCCCGATGGAGATCGCCGGCACGACACCGACAATGAGACAGACGACGACGAGGAATTCGATTGGGAACCGCATCCATCGCGGCGGCTCATGCGGATGCTCCTTGGGCAAGCCCACAGGCGCCGGTCCGAAGAAGACCGCATGAATGAAGCGCAGCGAATAGGCAACACTGAGGGCGCCAGCAAGCGTCGCCAGATACGGCAGAGCGCGATCCAGCAGCGAGTCCGCATGGGTCTCTACTGCCTCGGCAAAGAACATTTCCTTGGAGAGGAAGCCATTGAGCAGCGGAACACCAGCCATTGCTGCACTTGCCACCATGGCGAGCGTCGCCGTAGCGGGCAGGAAGCGGAACAGTCCACTCAACCGCTGCATGTCGCGGGTACCCGTCTCGTGGTCGATGATGCCGGCTGCCATGAACAGCGAGGCCTTGAACGTCGCATGGTTCAGCATGTGGAAGATCGCCGCTACCGTCGACAGCGGACTGCCGAGGCTGAGCAGCGTCACGATCAAACCGAGATGGCTGATCGTCGAATAGGCCAGGAGCCCTTTCAGATCGCGTTGGAAGAGCGCGAAGAAGGCGCCGAGCAGCAGGGTCGAGATCCCAGCAAGCCCCAGCAGATAGAACCACTCATAAGTGCCAGACAGGACAGGCCAGAAGCGGACCAGCAGAAAGACGCCGGCCTTGACCAGGGTGGCCGAATGCAGAAAGGCCGAAACCGGCGTCGGCGCCGCCATGGCATTGGGCAGCCAAAAATGGAACGGGAACTGCGCACTCTTGGTCAACGCCCCGAGCAGAATGAAGATCAGGGTCGGCAGATAGAGCGGATGGCTGCGAATGACGTCGCCCGAGGCAAGGATCTTGTCGAGATCGTAGCTGCCGACGACATGGCCGAGGAGCAGCATGCCGATCAGAAGGCAGAAGCCGCCAATGCCGGTGATCGTCAGGGCCATACGCGCGCCGTCGCGCGCCGCAGCACTGGTGTGCCAGTAGCTGATCAGAAGGAAGGAAAAGATGCTGGTCAGTTCCCAGAAGATCGAGATTAGGATGACGTTGCCTGAAATCAGGATGCCGAGCATCGCCCCCTTGAAAGCCAGAAGAAAGGAGAAGAAGCGCGGGATCGGATCGTCCTTGCCCATGTAATACCCGGCATAGATGACGACGAGGAAACCGATCGAGGTGACGAGCATGGAGAAGATCCACGCAAATCCATCCATCCGCAGGGAGAAGTCGAGCCCGAACTGCGGCAACCACTCGGCTTGGAAACGCAGAACATTTCCATCCGTGACGGAGGGATAGGCAAGAGCCGACAGAATGACAGTGGAGATCGACGCGGCGCCGGCAACGAAAACCGGCAGGTCCCGGGATGTGGTGTTCAAGATGAACGCAGACGCCAGGCTTCCCACAAACGGCAAAGCCACAAGCAACAACAAGATCCAGGCGTCGGTCGTTATCCCAAGCCGTCATCCTCCTTGATGTGATAGATGCCCGGCGGCGAAAAGAGCCGGACTAGAAATTCATTGAAAAATGCCCTAAATGGCCAACTAAGACTTATATGGGCAGTTTAGACACATGGGTCAACCCGTAAACGGACCAATTTTGTCGCCGGCCCTGTGCCGGGCCGCACGCGGCTATCTGGACTGGACTCAGGCAGATCTCGCCGAACAGTCGGGAGTATCCCGCAGCACGATCCGAGACTTCGAGGGCGGACGTCATCCCGTCCACAGATCGACGGAGGCACAATTGCGCCTCGCGTTCGAGCGCTCCGGCCTTGCCTTCACCAAGGAAGAATTCGACTGCATGGGCGTCTACGCCGCCAAGGGCAATCAATGACCGCATGGAACGGGCCGGAAAACCGGCCCGTTCCACGCTCGTCAGGCTGCTGCCTGCTGGGCTTCCGCGAGCGCCCGGTCCTTCTGGCGCTGGCTGCGCCAGTCGCCGAGGAAGAGCAGGATCGGTGCGGCAATGAAGACTGAAGACGACGCCGCGATGAAGATTCCGAACACCATCGGAATGGCGAAGCTCTCAACGGCACTGCCGCCCCAGATTGCCATGGGCACCATGGCCAGGAAGGCCGTCGCCGAGGTGTAGAGGCTCCGCGCCAATGTCTCGTTGATCGAGAGGTTGATCAGGTCCCGGAAAGGCATCGACTTGTAGAGACGCATGTTTTCACGCATGCGGTCATAGACGACGACCTTGTCGTTCACCGAATAGCCGACCAACGTCAGCAGCGCAGCGATTGCCGTGAGGTTGAAGTCGAGCCCAGTCAGCGCGAAGAACCCGACGGTTTTCGTGACGTCCAGGATCAGTGTCGCGATTGCGCCCACCGCAAACGGCCAGTCGAAGCGGAACCAGATATAGGCGAGCATCGCAAGCGAGGCCAGAACAACGGAGGTGATGCCTGCCGTCGCCAGCTCGCCGCTGACCTTTGGACCAACAACTTCGGTACGCTCGATCTTGGCCGTCTGATCGATCTTCTGGATCGTCTCGCGCACCTTCGTAACAGCATCGGTCTGTGCCTGCTCGCCACCCGGCTGACGCTCGAGACGCAGCATGACGTGATTGCTATCGCCAAACTCCTGCAAGGCGACCTCACCTAGGCCGAGTGTTTCAAGTCCGGTGCGGAAGTCGCCGAGATTGGCCGCGCCTTTCGTTGATACCTCGAGCTGAATACCGCCCTTGAAATCAACGCCGTAGTTGAGGCCAGGGGTGATGAACAGGATGATCGAGGAGATCGACAGGAAGGCCGAGACGGCGATGCCGAAGAGCCGCGCCTTCATGAAGTCGATGCGTGTGTCGTCCTTGATCAGCTTGAACGGCAGCAGCGGCTTGATCGTGATCGTCTTCAGCTTCCGGCGTGTGGCAATCGCGACCATGGCGACACGCACAACGGAAACCGCCGTAAACATCGAGATGGCGATGCCGAGGCCCATGGTAACGGCAAAGCCGCGCACCGGGCCTGAGCCGAACCAGAAGAGGAGCACGGTCGCGATCAGCGCCGTCACGTTACTATCGATAATCGTTGAATAGGCCTTGGCAAAACCGTGGTCGATCGCGGCAAAGGCGCCGCGGCCCTTGCCCACTTCTTCCCGGATACGCTCGTTGATCAGAACGTTGGCATCCACCGCAAGACCGATGCCAAGCACAATACCGGCAATGCCGGGCAAGGTCAGGGTCGCGCCAACGATCGTCAGGCCGGCAAAGGTCAGGATGACATTAAGCGCCAGCGCAAGAACCGCAAGCAGGCCCCAGGAGCCATAAAGCGCCAGGATGAAGAGGACCACGAGCCCGAAGCCAATGAGGCCCGACATGATCCCCATCTCGATCGCATCACCGCCGAGATCCGCACCAACCGTACGTTCCTCAATGACAGTAAGCTTGGCCGGCAGCGCGCCGGCACGCAGCAGCGCCGCCAGCGTATTGGCGCCTTCAACCGTGAATGAGCCGGAAATCTGGCCAGAACCACCGGTGATCGGCTCGCGAATAACCGGGGCACTCAACACCTTGCCATCAAGTACAATGGCGAAGGGATTGCCGACATTCTCGCGCGTGATCTGCGAAAAACGGCTGGCACCCGCCTGGTCGAAGCGGAAGGAAACGACCGGCTGGCCGGACTGTTGTTCGAAGGAGACGCGCGCATCTGTCAGGCGATCGCCGGAGAGAAGAATGCGGCTCTCGACGGGATAGCTGCGCCCCTCCTCATCGTCCATCATCTGCACGCCGGCCTGCCCCTGCTGGCCGAGCAGGTGGAAGCTCATCTTGGCTGTAGAACCGAGAAGCGCGCGGAGATTGGACGGGTCCTGCTCGCCCGGCAACTGGACGAGAACACGGTCACTGCCGACACGCTGGATTGTGGGTTCGGCAACGCCGACCTGGTCGACACGCTGGCGGATGACCTCAAGGCTCTGCTCGACGGCATTGCTCATCCGCGCGGTGATGCCGGCATCATTTGGTGTCAGGGTGATCGTGTCGCTGCCGCGCGTGGCGACATCCAGTTCGGATCGTCCAGCGCCAAGGCCTGTTGCGATCTGACCATTGAGCGGCGCCAGCGCCTCCATGGCCGCATCGAGGCCGGCCGGATCGGCAAGCGCCACGACGACGCCCTTGCCTTCGCGGCGGACGGAACGGGTGCTGATCTTGGCTTCACGAAGCGAAAGGCGACTTTCCTGCGTCAGGCTCTGCAGCCACTCGTCCTCAAGAGACGTCCGGTCAACTTCAAGAACGAGATGCGAGCCGCCGCGGAGATCAAGCCCAAGCGAGACGCGCTCATGCGGCAAAAACGACGGCAACTTCGAAAGCGTGGCCTCCGAAAGGACGTTGGGAAGTGCGATCAGGAGACCGAGAAGGATTACGAGCAGATAGCCCGCCACCTTCCAGAGTGAGTTTTTCATAGGTTTGGTCCAGCAAATGAAAGCCTTGGCCATGACGACCAGGCTGAGATGTGTTCGGGTCAATGAATGACCGCTGCGGGTCTCAAAGGCTGGAAAGCGGCGGCGCCCGGGGCCGGTAAGCGCTGGGCACCGGCAAGGCAAGGCGCTGCGGAATGCGTGTTACGCCAATGGCCGAAGACCCATCGGGCAGCCAAAGGGAAATGACCGGTACAATCCCGTCACCGGAACTATCGGCCGGCCGGGCCTTGTTTCGGGTCGAGCTGTCCGATGCCAGAAGCAGCCGGTTCTCCTGCTGCCCGGCGGCTGCCGAAGCCTCGCCACGAACACGTGTATAGGATGCGGTATCTGACGCGACGGGATGCAGGCGGCGCAGGGTATCGGCTCCCGACTGCCCCAGCAGCGAGATGACAACGAATGTCGTTAAGGTCGCGATAGGCGACAATGCACGCAGAAAACGCACACCGCGCCTGAACCAGGATCGATCCATTGTTACCCTTTCGGGCGCTTTAATCGCATGGATTGGACCGGTTTGCAAAGTCGGACTGCGTTCGCGAAAGGCGGCACAGGCTTCGCGAACAGTAGTCGGCAGCGCCAAGCGATCGTAAGGCAAGTCTCACGAGACCAGAGTTTCCAGGATCTGCAGTGGATGCGGAACAGCCAGACGGTCAATGGTCTTGACCTGCGACCGAC
This sequence comes from Rhizobium sp. AAP43, assembly GCF_001296045.1. GTDB lineage: Bacteria > Pseudomonadota > Alphaproteobacteria > Rhizobiales > Rhizobiaceae > Allorhizobium. The sequence continues at coordinate 122,662 of NZ_LJHS01000022.1, forward strand.
AGGAGTAACCCGTCGCCATCACGACATCGCTCTCAAGCTGGCCGTCGATCACCGGCTTCCAACTCAGCGCATAGAGCTGTTCGGAAAGCCCACGATTGCGGGTCTCGTGCCCGAACGTACCGGCCATGCCGCAACATCCGGTCTCCGCCAGAGAGAGATCGACACCCAGACGCCTGAAGATGGACGTCCACGCGCCCATGCTCGCTGCTGCATTCGTCTTTTCGGTGCAATGGGCAATCAACCTGAACGTCTTCGTTGAAGATACAGGCTTGATCGCGGCCGCCGGCAAGATGCTGGCAAGCCATTCTTGCGGCAGCGACACGACGGCCTTGAGCGGCGTGCCGGGAAGCGTCCTGTATTCGCTGCGGAAGGCGAGTGTCATCGACGGATCGAGCCCCACCAGCGGGATGCCGAGATCGGCGATTTCCTGCAGGCCTCGCGCCGTCCGCTGTGCGGATGCTTCGAAGCGGGCCAGATAACCATGCACATGCAATGCCTTGCCGTTGACGTGTGGGCCGGCCAACAACGGCTCGAAGCCAAGCTTACGGGCGAGCCGGATCGCGGCCAGCGCCACGTCGGGATCAAAATGCGCCGTGAAAGCATCCACCACGAAGACCACGATGGAACGACGCTCCTCGGGCGTCAGTCGGCCAAGATCCTCGGCGCGAGCAACAGCCACACCCATGCGTCTTGCCTCACGGGCGAGAGAAAGTGCTGGCATTGGCGGCAGAGCTGTCAGGCCAAAAAGGCGCGTGGCCATGTGGCCGAGGCGGGTCGATGCCACCAGGTTGTAGAGCGGCCGAACACGCGCGAACCAGGGCAGCAGCTCCTCGATCGAGGCCACCAGCGGATCTTTCAACGGCCGCAGATAGCGCCCGTGATAGACTTCGAGAAACTTAGACCGGAAAGCCGGCACGCTGACCTTGACCGGGCACTGCCCGGTGCACGCCTTGCAGGAGAGACAGCTGTCCATCGCCGCCTTGACCTCATGCGAAAAGTCACTGGCATTCGCCGGATTCAACGAATTCAGCAGTCTTTGAGGAAGCGAGCGAAGCACACCGGCACGCCGCACACGCGCCGCCGCCTGACGTGGGTCCGTACCCTTTTCCCCCAGAAGCCGCAGCCATTCGCGCATCAGCGAAGCGCGCCCCTTTGGGGACTGCCTCCGGTCACCCGTTGCCTTGTAGGAAGGGCACATCGGGCTTGTCTCGTTGAAATCGAAACAGGCGCCGTTACCGTTGCAATAGGCGGCATTGTCGAAATGCGAGCGTAGCTCGTCACCAATAACACGGTCGAACTCACCCCGCAGCGGCACGTCATCGATTTTCATCAGCGGCGTATCGTTCCCGCTGGCAATCTTGCCCGGGTTCAGCCGGTTCTCCGGGTCGAAGGCGCGCTTGATCTCCTGCAGACAGGGATAGAGATCGCCAAAGAATTCCGGCACATATTCGGATCGCACACCCTTGCCATGCTCCCCCCACAGAACCCCGCCATGCTTGCGCGTCAGCGCGACAACGGCATCGCTGATCTGCCGCACCAGGGGCACGTGATCGGGACGAACGAGATCAAGCGCCGGGCGCACATGCAGGACGCCGGCATCCACATGGCCAAACATGCCGTAGGAAAGCCCGAACCCATCCAGGAGAGCGCGGAACTGGCGGATATAGGCCGCCAGATTTTCAGGCGGCACGGCCGTGTCTTCGACGAATGGCACAGGACGCACGGCCCCATCGACATTGCCGAGCAACCCAACGGCACGCTTGCGCATCGCCCAGATCGCTTCGGCCTCATCATGGCCGCGCGCAATCGTATGGCCGAGCCGGTTCACATTCTCCAGGCTTTCAAGCGCTGCGATAACCTGCGACACCTTCAAGTCCAGCGAAGGTCCGTCGTCGGCCAGCACCTCGACAATGTTGATGCCGTTGGCGGACCCCGCCGCATCCTCTGGGAAAAACCGGCTGATCGCATTCCAGACGATATCGCCCTTGGCGAGCCCCAGAACCTTTTCGTCCACCGTCTCGACGGACGCCACCTTGAGCGCCACTAGGTTGCGGGCATCTTCAAGCGCGGCGTTGAAATCGTTGTAGCGAATGTTGATGAGCGCAGTCTCAGCCGGGATCGGCAGGAGATTGACCTCGGCCTCTGCGATCAGCGCCAGCGTTCCCTCGGAGCCGCAAAGGATGGCGTTCAGATCGAATACGCCGTCGTCACGCCGCACATGCGCCAGATCATAACCGGTCATATAGCGATTGAGGTTGGGAAAAACCTCGCCGATCCGGGCCTGCTTCTCCCGGGTGATCCGCTCGACCGTGCGATAGACATGACCGATCCTGTCGTCACGCGCGAGGACCTCGTCGACCCCCCCACGAGCCAGGGGACGCGACCAGAAATCCGTGCCATCCGTCAGCACCACGCGCAACGCCAGCACATGGTTCGAGGTCTTGCCATAGAGACAGGACCCCTGCCCGCAAGCATCCGTCGAGATCATGCCGCCGATCGTGGCGCGGTTGGAGGTGGAAAGTTCCGGGGCAAAGAAAAGCCCGTGCGGCTTCAGCGCCCGGTTCAACTGGTCCTTGACCACACCGGCCTCGACGCGCGCAATCCGCCGCACGGGATCGATCTCCAGGATCCGGTTCATGTGGCGCGAACAGTCAACGACGATGCCATGCGTCAGCGATTGTCCATTGGTCCCCGTGCCGCCGCCACGCGGGGCGATCACGACATGGCGGTACGCCGGATCGGAAACGAGGCACGCCATGATCTTCAGATCCGCAGCATCGCGGGGGAAGAGAATGGCCTGCGGCTCGACCTGATAAATCGAGTTATCGGTCGAGTAGACGGTGCGCGAGGCAGCGCCCGTCTCGATATCCCCCCTGAAACCGGCCTCGATCAGGTGTTCGACAAAACCTGCCGGGATGGCTTCGACGGAAGCGGGATGCGCGAGACGGGGTATCACTGCCGATCTTATCCTTGCAAAGCCGCGCAAGCCTTCTCGACCCGGTCGAGCGCCTCCACTAGCTCCGCCTCCGAGGTTGCATAGGAGATGCGGAAGAAGGGCGACAGACCGAAAGCCGAACCGGGCACCACGGCGACATGCGCTTCCTCCAACAGGTAGTCGGTGAAATCCGCATCCGTGGTGATCTTTTGACCCTTGGGCGTCACCTTGTCCAGCACGCCAGCGCAGCTCGCATAGGTGTAGAACGCGCCCTCCGGGGTCCGGCACTCTAGCCCCTCTATGGCGTTCAGGCGGCCGACCACCAGATCACGGCGGCGCTTGAAGCTGTCCTGCCGATCCTTGAGGAACGCCTGCGGCCCGTTCAATGCCGCAACGGCCGCTGCCTGGCTGACCGACGAGGGGCAAGATGTCGCCTGGCTCTGGATGACGGCCATAGCCTTGATCAGCGCCTTTGGCCCACCGGCATAGCCGATACGCCAGCCGGTCATGGCATAGGCCTTCGAAACACCATTGATGGTGAGTGCCCGCGACTTCAGCCGCGGCTCCAGCGCCACCGGCGTGACGAAGGTGAAACCGTCATAAATGATATGCTCGTACATGTCGTCGACCATCAGCCAGACATGCGGATGGGCAAGCAGCACGTCGATCAGCGGCTGATAGTCCTTGGCGCTATAGGCGGCACCGGATGGATTGGACGGAGAGTTCAACAACACCCAGCGGGTTTTCGGTGTGATCGCCTTTTCCAGCTGTTCGGCCTGAAGGCGAAACCCCGACTGTGCGTCGCAAGGCACCAGAACAGAGGTGCCGCCGCAGACTTCGACGATATCGGAATACGAGGTCCAGTACGGTGTTGGGATAATCACTTCGTCGCCCGGATCGATCGTCGCCATGAAGGCGTTGAACAGGATCTGCTTGGCTCCGGTGGCCACCGTCACCTCGTCCACCGCATAATCCAGACCGTTTTCGCGGCGGAACTTGGCAGAGATCGCCTGCTTAAGCTGAGGCGTGCCATCCAGCGCGGTATACTTGGTCTCGCCGGCATCGATCGCAGCCTTGGCGGCTTCCTTGATATGGTCAGGCGTGTCGAAATCCGGCTCGCCGGCGCCGAGAATGATTACCGGCAGGCCTTCGCGTTTCATCGCGGCCGCCTTGGCGCCGATCTGCAGGATTTTCGAGACGCCGACAGAAGCGATCCGCGCGGCGGGCCGAAAGCCCGCCTCCTCGATATTGGCCATGATGGTCATGACATTAAGCCCTATTCGATGTCGAAGGATACGCCCTGCGCCAGCGGCAGGGAGCGCGAATAATTCACGGTGTTGGTCGCCCGGCGCATATAGGCCTTCCAAGCGTCCGAACCAGATTCACGACCGCCACCGGTTTCCTTTTCGCCGCCGAATGCGCCGCCGATCTCGGCACCGGACGTGCCGATGTTCACATTGGCAATACCGCAGTCCGAGCCGTCAGCTGACAGGAAGCGCTCCGCCTCACGGATATCAAGCGTAAAGATCGACGAAGAAAGGCCAGCGCCCACCGCATTGTGATCGGCCAGAACCGCATCGAAATCGCTGTACTTCAGCACGTAAAGAATGGGTGCAAAGGTTTCCTCGAGAACAGGCCCTGCATGCGACGGCATTTCGACCAGCGCCGGCTTGACGTAGTAGGCACCAGCGCTGCCGGTATCGACACGCTCGCCGCCATGCACCACGCCGCCATGCGCCTTGGCTTCGGCAAGCGCCTTCTGCATGCCGTCGAAGGCCAGCTTGTCGATCAGCGGACCGACCAGGGCTGCGCCATCCAGCGGGTTGCCGACGGAAACGCTGGCATAGGCCTTCTTCAGACGCGGTACGAGCTGGTCATAGACACTGTCATGAACAAAGAGACGGCGCAGCGTTGTGCAGCGCTGACCGGCCGTCCCCATGGCACCGAAGGCGATGGCGCGCAGGGCCATGTCAAGATCGGCGGATGGGCAGACGATACCACCATTATTGCCGCCGAGTTCGAGAATGGCACGGGCAAACCGCTTGGCAAGCCGCGGACCGACATCCCGGCCCATGCGCGTTGAGCCTGTGGCCGAAACCAGCGGCACCTTGGCATGATCCACCAGAACTTCTCCAATGGCGCGATCACCGATCAGCACCTGCGACAGGCCCTCCGGCGCATCGCCAAAGCGCTTGAGCGCCCGTTCCAGAATGGCCTGCGAGGCCAGCGCCGTGAGCGGCGTCTTCTCGGACGGCTTCCAGACAACGCTATTGCCGCAGACCAGAGCCAGAGCCGCATTCCACGCCCAGACGGCGACGGGGAAGTTGAAAGCGGAGATGATGCCGATCACGCCGAGCGGATGCCAGGTTTCCATCATCCGGTGGCCAGGGCGCTCAGTTGCAATGGTCAGGCCATAAAGCTGACGCGACAGACCGACGGCAAAGTCGCAGATGTCGATCATTTCCTGCACTTCGCCCAGCCCTTCGGATGGGATCTTGCCGGCCTCGATCGACACGAGGCGGCCGAGATCGGCCTTGGCGGCCCGAAGCTCTTCACCGAGCAGGCGCACCAGTTCGCCACGCTTCGGCGCCGGCACGAGGCGCCACTCGCGGAAGGCTGCATCGGCTCGCTCGATCATAGCCGCAGCCTCCGTGGCCGACACGGTCTTGAGGCTTGCGGTCTGCTCACCCGTAACCGGCGAGAAGGCCTTGAGATCGCCGCCTGTATAGACGGACGAGGGAACCCCGAGCCGCTCCAGAATGGCAGAGGCTTCAGCCGGGATAGAAAGGGTTGTGGCGGTCATCAGTCGAAACTCCTTGAAAAATGTCGGGTCGGCCGATCACTCGGCAGCGGCGCGGGTCTGCAGCGCATCGAGGCAGGCTTCGAGTGAGGCCTTCTCGATCCCCTCATAATGGTCGAATTCGTTCAACACGGCCGCACCGAGATCAGCTTCGAACCGCTTCTGGTTAGGGCTCGCGACAAAATCCTGCTGCGCGCCATCGCCGAGGTTCGACTGGAAGATGCCGGCGGCACTGACGGGCAGGAAATCTTCGTAGACGATCGGATCGAAGCGGACGAAGCCTTCGGCGATCAGGCTTTCGATGTCACCGGAGGCCGAACCAGCCGCCACGCCCTTCTCGGTCAGCGAATAGGTAAAGTAGCCAAGCCCGGCGGAGCGGATCGCCGCCCAGTCATCCGGAAATGCCTTGAACGTCTCGATCAGAGCTGCCTCATAGGCCACGGCATTCGAGCCGTCGGCCGCAGGCCGCACGAGCTTGCGTGTATTGTCCAGCAGAGCATCGTAAAGCGCACGCCCCTTGGGCGTCAGGGCCACGCCGCGCTGTTCGATTTCACCAAAGCGGGCCGTATGCGTTCCCGCCTGCCAGCCACCCTTGCCATCGTGGAACGACACAGTTTCCTCCAGCGCCTTGAAGGAGGTCTGGCGCAGCAAAATCGGGCACTTGCGGGTCGGCGGACCTTCGACCACAGCCTTCGGCGCAATGTCATAATCCGGCATCAACGCCTGCACCTTGTCGATATCCAGTGTGCGCGGGGTCAGATGGTTAATATGGGGTCCCTTGAAGGACACGACGTCGGCGATCAGCCGGTGGGCATCATGCAGGCGATGATACATCGCCAGCGACACATTGGCCTTGTCGTGCCAGCGGAAGGTTTCCAGCACTTCCGACACGAAACGTGCGGCATCGTGACTGTCGAGGCCACCTTCGTTCTCCGACTTTTCCGTCAGCGCAATGGCACCATCCGTGAAGATCTGGCGCTCCGCGAGAATGGCCTTCGCCTCATCGCGAAGGGCTTCATCGGCGATCAGATCGAGGCGCAGAAGGGAGGTAAAGACGCGGAACGGATTGCGCTTCAGCGCCTCCTCGCCGACAGGGCGAAATGCGGTGGAATGCACCGGAACGCCTGCGGTGGAGAGATCATAGTAACCGACCGGAAACATGCCCATGACAGCAAAGATCCGGCGCATCGTCGCCAGTTCCTCAGCCGTTCCAAGGCGGATAGCGCCATGGCGCTCCTCCGAAATGCGCTCCAGCGTGTCGGTAGCCTCAAGCCGGGCCTTGAGCTCCGGCTGACCCGCCAGTGTCTCGTCATTCACCCTGGCAACCAGATCCATCAACGTGCCATAGGCCGGCACCTCGTCGCGATACATGGCAGACATCGCGCCGGAAAACGAAGCCCGGATATCGCTTGCGGAAACCTTTGCCGTCATGGTGGCCAACCCCTTCAATTCGTGGCATATCATTCTGACTTCGCACCATAGAGGGAATTTAGCGCCTCATGTTGTGAGATATCTTGCTAGGTTGATGCGAGTTTGGAATGACGACACGTCGAAGCCTGGTCCCGGACATTGTCAATCTGCAGACCTTCGAGTGCGCAGCCAGGCACGAAAACTTTTCGCGCGCGGCTGAAGAGCTCAATCTCACACAAAGTGCAGTCAGCCGCCAGATCGCCGAAATCGAGCAGCAGACCGGCATGAAGCTCTTCGAGCGCATCCGGCAACGGGTTATCCTGTCGGATGCCGGGCGCCGTTTCCTGCCGGAGGTGAAGGATCTGCTCGCGCGATCGGAACGGCTGATGATCACCGCCATCGCCGCCAATCAGATGAAGGCATCACTCAGGATCGCAACCCTGCCGACCTTCGGAACGCGCTGGCTGGTGCCGCGACTGGCGGGCTTTCTTCAGGACCACCCCGACGTCGCCATCTCGATTGAATCGCGCTCGAAACCATTCAGCTTTTCGGAAGACGGCTTCGACCTTGCCATCCATTTTGGCCAGCCAACCTGGGCAGGTGGCGTCGCTACGTTTTTGTGCAATGAAGTGGTTTTGCCGGTCGCAAGCCCCGCCCTTGCCGAGAGACTTCGTACAGAACAGGGCAAGCCGCTTGCCAACGCGCCGCTGCTGCATCTGACGACCCGGCCGAAACTCTGGCTGGAATGGGCAGAGCAACACGAGACGCCTCTGGACAATGCCTATGTGGGACTGCGTTTCGACCAGTTCTCCATGCTGACGGCTGCAGCAATCAGCGGCCTCGGCATTGCCCTCCTCCCCACCTATCTGATCGAGGAGGAAATGAAGACTGGCGCGCTTGTCGCCGTCCTCGACAAGCCGATATCGACAGAGAATGCCTATTATGTCGTGCGACCGGAGGCAAAGCGCACGCATCCCACCGCCGATCAATTCGAGACTTGGCTCGTGTCGCAGATCAGGCGATCGCCGGACATGACACCTGTCTTATCAAGCGGCGTCTAAGCGCTGGGGCTGCTCGTTGATTTGATAAAGAGGGCAGCCGACCACCAGGCCGCCACCCTCTCAAAGTCAATCAGACAATCCCGCCGGAACCGCCCTTGACGGCCGGGCGCTCGCCGGCAACCCGGGCGCGGTAGCCACTGGCGCGATAGGTCGCAACCGGATCGATCGCCCCGCCTGCCCGCTTCCGGGCCTCGGCCAGAATGGCCTCCACATCGGTGCGATAGGCACGCTTCAACGTCTCCGATGCCATGAGCGCATCATTGTCGTTCTGATAGCCTTCAAGTGCTGCACGATCGACGAGGAGCGCCTGCGCATAGGCACGGCGAATCTCGTTGGCGCTCGAAATCAGGCTTTCGATTGGATCAGTGACATTATGGCTCTGGTCGATCATATGCGCCGGGTGGAAGCCCTGGACGCCGCGATATTCGGCATCAACCAACTCGTTGAAGACCAGGAACAGGCGGTAGGGCTCCACGGAACCGGCATCCAGGTCGTCGTCACCATACTTGCTGTCGTTGAAGTGGAAGCCGCCGAGCTTGCCGAACTGGATCAGCCGCGCAACGATCATCTCGATATTGGTGTTCGGCGCATGATGGCCAAGGTCGACGAGGCAGGACGCCTTCGGACCCAGGGTCTGGGCAATCAGGAAGTTCGTGCCCCAGTCCTGCACGACCGTCGAGTAGAAGGCCGGTTCATACATCTTGTGCTCGGAGAACAGGCGCCAGTCATCCGGCAGCGCCTTGTAGATATCCGCCATGGACGCAAGATACCGCTCGAACTGGCGGGTGAAATTGCTCTGGCCGGGGAAGTTGGAGCCGTCACCGAGCCAGACCGTCAGTGCCTTCGAGCCGATCGCAGCGCCGATCTCGATGCATTCGATATTGTGTTCGACCGCCTGCGCGCGGGTGGCCGCGTCGACATGGCTGAGCGAGCCGTATTTGTAGGAATTCGCCTGGTCCGGCGTATCCGAGAAGGTGTTCGAATTCATCGCGTCGAAACCGAGGCCCAGCGCATCGCCCTTGGCTTTCAGCTCTTTCGGATCCGTTTTGTCCCATGGAATATGGAGCGAAACGGTTGGTGTTGCGCGGGTCAATTCGTTGATGACAGAGCAATCGTCGAGCTTGTCGAAGATATGGCGCGGTTCACCCTTGCCCGGGAAGCGCGCAAAACGCGTGCCGCCGGTGCCGACGCCCCAAGACGGAACGGCGACGAAGAATTCGGCGACTTTTGCCGTTATGGTCTCGATGTCGATATGGCTGCGGGCGAGTTTTTCACCAAGCGCCTGATAGTCGCTGCGATGCGCTGCCTCGCGCGTCTCGTTCTCAGCCGCGACGATATCGGCGGCAATGCGTGTCTCGCTCATTTTGTCCTCCACTTCGCGCGAACCGATGTTCAAGCGCGCCTGTTCTCAATCACGATGGAGATCTGCAGATCAAAGGCATCCTCCGCCCCGCCGACCTTCACCGCTCCATCCCGAATTCATTCGCTGCAAAAGCCGGCGTTCCCGAGAGACGGCCGTCGCGGCATTCGCGCCGCGATCGCCTCGGGAGATTAGCGTGTAAAGCTCTGCGCGTTGCCGGCATCGACGTTGATGATGTTGCCAGTCGACTTTGCCGAAAGATCGGACGCGAGGAAATAGATCGCCTCCGCGATGTCTTCCGGGAAGACGTTGAGCTTCAGCATCGAACGCTTGCGGTAATGTTCCTCAAGATCGTCCACCTCGATCTTGGAGGATGCCGCACGCTGTTCGCGCCATTCGCCGTTCCAGATCTTCGAGCCGCGCAAGACGGCGTCGGGGTTGACCGTATTGACACGAATGCCCGCATCCGCGCCTTCCAGTGCCAGGCACCGAGCGAGATGGATTTCGGCAGCCTTGGCCGTGCAATAGGCGGACGCGTTTGGCGACGAGGCAAGTCCGTTCTTCGAGGCGACGAAGACGACATTGCCGCCGAGCCCCTGGCGCCGGAACAGGCGGAAGGCTTCACGCGAGACGAGGAAGTAGCCGGTGGCAAGAATGTCGATATTCTTGTTCCACATCGCAAGCGTCGTATCTTCGACCGGAGCCGAGGATGCGATACCGGCATTCGACACCAGGATATCCACGCCGCCGAATTCGACCGATGCTTCAAGGAAGGATTGCAGGACAGCATCCTCCTTGGTCACGTCCAGCTGAACCGAACGGACCGCATCGCCGCCATGGCGCTTGGAAAAATCGGCTGTGGTCTCAGAAAGCGCCTTGGCATCGATATCTGCCAGCACAACGCAGGCACCTTCAGCCACCAAGCGCTCGGCCGTGGCGCGGCCAATGCCACCGGCACCGCCAGTGACGAAGGCAACCTTGCCGGCCAGGCTCTTCGGCTTCGGCATGCGCTGGAGCTTCGCTTCCTCGAGCAGCCAGTATTCGATGTCGAACGCTTCCTGCTCAGGCAATCCTTGGTATTCGGATACCGTCGAGGCGCCACGCATGACGTTGATCGCATTGACGTAGAACTCTCCGGCAATCCGCGCCGTCGCCTTATCCTTGGCAAAGGACAGCATGCCGACGCCCGGCACCAGGAAGATCACCGGATTGGGATCGCGGATCTTTGGCGAATTATCGTGCTTGCAGGTCTCATAATAACGCGTGTAGTCGGCGCGGTAATCTTCCAGCGCCTTGTCGAGACCAGCGAGAACCGCATCAACATCCGGCTTCGACGGATCGAAGTTGACGATCAGCGGGCGGATCTTGGTGCGCAGGAAATGGTCCGGGCAGGATGTTCCAAGCGCACCGAGCGACTGCAGGTTCTTCGAATTGACGAATTCGAGCACGGCGTCCTGATCGTCGAAATGCCCAAGCTTGCGCTCCGCCTTGCCGATCCGGCCGCGGATTTCCGGCATCAGCCTCGCTGCAATGGCGCGACGTTCGGCAACCGGCAGGCTTTGCGCAACAGCGCCGCCGAAGATTGTCTTGCCTTCGGTTTCCTTGGCAAACCACTCGATAGCCTTGTTGATGATCTCGAGTGTCAGCAGATAGCAATCCTTGGCGTCGTTTGCCCAGGTGAACAGGCCGTGGCTTTCCAGCACAACGCCCTTTGCATTTGGGTTGGCCTTCACGAAGGCTTCGAGATCGAGACCGAGCTGGAAGCCCGGGCGACGCCAGGGCAGCCATCCGATATCAGCACCAAAGATCGTCTGCGTCAACTCCTTGGAATTCTTGGACGCGGCAATCGCGATGATCGCATCTGGATGCATATGATCGACATGGGTGAACGGCACGAAACCATGCAGCGGGGTATCGATCGAGGCAGCACGCGGGTTCAGGTTGAAAGTGCAATGAGGCAGGAAGCCAACCATGCGATCTTCGTCGGCAACACCCTTGTAGATGCCCTTCAGCGCTTCAAGCTTGTCCTGATAGAGGGTTGAAAAGCCATCGAGCTTAATCGTACCGACGTCGCCGCCAGACCCCTTGACCCAGAGAACCTTGACCTTTTCGCCTGTCAGCGGGTCGGTTTCCATGACCTTCGCAGAGGTGTTGCCGCCGCCATAGTTGGTGATCCGCTTGTCGGCACCGAGCAGATTCGAGCGATAGAGCAACTTGCCGGGCTCATCGAGCCCCGCGGCATAGGCATCGTCCCAACGGCTTTCGAGAAGGCTGGTTTGGCCCGACATGACATCCTCCCTGGTATTGCTTCATGGGTCGAACAGACGAACCCATCTCCTTCTTGCCCGCTGGTATCGCGCATGGATCTCATCGTTGTCAATCAGTTTCGATCATTTCTTTTCATTGTGCGGTGCAATATTATTATTTTTGATCGTTTCTGATTGACAGCGTAAAATGTTTACGAATAAATCACGATCAGGAGGACCCCATGCACGAACGCGAACGCCATCGCATTATTCTGAGCGCGATCCAGGAAAAACCTGTGGTCACGGTGCAGGACATTGCCGAACTGACCGAGGCTTCCGAAGCCACGATCAGGCGGGATATCGCGTCGCTTCATGTTCAGGGGAAACTGCGCCGGGTGCGCGGCGGAGCTGAGGCTGTTCACCCGCCGCAGCTCGGAAATCTGGCCGCCCGGCCCTTTCGCGTTTCGGAATCGGTCAACATCGATAAGAAACGCGCAATTGCGCGCGCAGCGGTCGATCTCTGCGCAGAAGGTGATTCGATCATCATCAATGGCGGCACGACCACCTTTCAGATGGTCCATTTCATGTCCGCCCGCAGGCTTCAGGTCATGACGAATTCCTTCGCCATTGCCGAACATCTGGTCAAGCACTCGAAGTGCACGGTCTCGGTTCCAGGCGGCGCGATCTACCGCGACCAGAGCCTGATCCTGTCGCCCTTTGAGAATGATGCGATCCGCAACTTCTACGCCCGCCGTATTTTCATCGGCGCCCAGGGCATCAATGCACTCGGCGTGATGGAGTCCGATGCCCTGGTGATCCAGAGCGAGCAGAAACTGGTGCGCCAGGCGGAAGAACTCATCGTGATGGTGGACTCGAGCAAGTTCGACAAGCGCTCGAGCCTCATTCTCTGCGCACTCGACAAGGTCTCGACCATTATCACCGATGACAGAATTTCCGACGAGGCGGCCGCCATGGTCACCGATGCCGGCGTGAAGCTGATGACCGTCAAGCCGATGGCATCGTCAGAGAAGGAGAACACCACTTCGGTCGCCTAGTTGGACGCGGTCGAAGCGGGAGGAGTTTTGAAGTTCAACACTGGGAGGAAGACATGAAACTGACGAAAATTCTGCTGGCCGGCGCTGCAATTGCGCTCGCAACGATGGGTTCTGCCGCACAGGCCGCCGACATGAAGATCGCATTGGTCGTCAAGTCGCTCGGCAACGGCTTCTTCGAAGCCGCCAACAAGGGCGCTGAAGAAGCTGCCAAGGAACTTGGCGGCGTCGAAATCATCTATACCGGTCCGACAACGACGACGGCTGAAGGCCAGATCGAAGTCATCAACTCGCTGATCGCGCAGGGCGTCGATGCCATTGCCATCTCGGCCAACGATCCTGACGCCGTTGTACCGGCCCTGAAGAAGGCTGCCCAGCGCGGCATCAAGGTCATCTCGTGGGATTCGGGCGTTGCTGCCGAAGGCCGCATCATGCATCTGAACCCCTCATCCAACGAACTGATCGGCAAGATGTGCCTGCAGCTCGCCGCCAACCACCTCGAAGGCGGCAAGGGCGATTTTGCCATCCTTTCGGCCACCACCACCTCGACCAACCAGAACATCTGGATCGAGGAAATGAAGAAGCAGCTGAAGGATTTCTCCGGCCTCAACCTCGCAACGACCGTCTATGGTGACGACCTTGCCGACAAGAGCTACCGCGAAGCCCAGGGCCTGCTGACCTCACAGCCGAACGTCAAGGTCATCGTCGCTCCGACCACGGTCGGCGTGCTGGCTGCCTCGCAGGCTGTCAAGGATGCCGGCAAGATCGGTCAGGTTTACGTAACGGGTCTTGGCCTGCCCTCCGAAATGGCCGGCGCCATCCAGTCGGGTGCCACCAAGGAATTCGCCATCTGGAATCCGATCGACCTCGGTTACTCGGCAACCCAGATCGCCTATCACCTGGTCAAGGGCGATAGCGACGGCGCTCCGGGCTCGGAAATCCCTGCCGGCCGCATGGGCAAGATCAAGGTCGGCGACAATGGCGAAGCCGCTATGGCAGATCCCTTTGTCTACGATGCATCGAACATCGAGCAGTTCTCGAAGATCTTCTGATCGAGACACGTTGATTGATTAAACCAAGCCCCCTCTGGCCTCCCGGCCATCTCCCCCACGGGGAGAAACCTGGTCGCTGCCGTCTGTCCTCATATTGAGTATCGGCGCTCCGACCAGGTTAAGCCCTCCCCTCTTCACGGGGAGGGTGGGGTTTTGAAGCAAAGCCGGATGATGACCATTCAAATGCAAACATTGCAGGCTGCCGCCGTGCGGACCGACACGCCAATCCTCGAGATGCGCGGGATCTCGCAGATCTTTCCCGGCGTAAAAGCGCTCGACGGCGTCAATATCGCGCTCTATCCCGGCAAGGTAACCGCCCTGATCGGCGAAAACGGCGCCGGCAAGTCGACACTCGTGAAGATCCTGACCGGCATCTATCGTCCTAACGAAGGCGAGATCCTGATTGACGGCAAACCGACCGCTTTCACCAATGCCCAGGACGCGATCAATGCCGGCGTGACGGCGATCCACCAGGAAACCGTCCTCTTCGATGAACTGACCGTCGGTGAAAACATCTTCCTCGGCCACGCCCCGCGCACCCGCTTCGGGCTGATCGACTGGCGCCAGATCAACGAGCGCTCCCGCAGCCTGATGCAGGCGCTCGAGAGCGACATCGATCCATCGACCAAACTCAAGGACTTCTCCATCGCTCAGCGCCATCTGGTCGCAATTGCGCGTGCCCTTTCGGTTGATGCGCGCATTGTGATCATGGACGAGCCGACTGCCGCCCTTTCTCGCAAGGAGATCGATGACCTCTTCCGGATCGTCGAAGGTTTGAAACGGCAAGGCAAGGCGATCCTCTTCATCAGCCATAAATTCGATGAACTCTACGAGATCGCCGACAATTACGCCGTTTTCCGCGACGGCCGGATGGTCGGTGCCGGCATCCTGAAAGAGACCCCGCAGGACGAGATCGTCCGGCAAATGGTCGGCCGCGACGTGCATGACGTCTTCCCAAAAACGGCAGCCGTGATTGGCCCGACAGTGCTCAGCATTCGCAACTATTGCCACGACACAGAGTTCCGCGACATCTCCTTCGATTTGCGCAAAGGTGAAATCCTCGGCGTGTACGGCCTGATAGGCGCCGGCCGCTCAGAACTCTGCCAATCGCTGTTCGGCATCACGCGTCCGCGCTCCGGCTCCATTCATCTGGAAGGGCGCGAGATCCGGATCGACAACACATCCGATGCAATCAACGCCGGTATTGTCTACGTGCCTGAAGAGCGCGGCCGGCATGGCCTGGCGCTGGACATGCCGATTTACCAGAACATGTCCCTACCCTCGCTGGTCCACACCTCCGTTTCTGGTTTCCTGAAGGCAGCCAACGAGTTGAAGCTGGCGCGCCGCTATGCTGAACGCCTCGACCTGCGGGCAGCAGCCCTGTCCGTTCCCGTCGGCACGCTGTCGGGCGGCAACCAGCAGAAGGTCGTGATCGGCAAGTGGCTCGCCACCTCGCCAAAGGTGATCATCCTCGACGAGCCCACCAAGGGCATCGATATCGGCTCCAAGGCCGCCGTCCACGGCTTCATCTCGGAACTGGCCTCGGAAGGCCTCTCCATCATTATGATCTCGTCGGAACTGCCCGAGATCCTCGGCATGTCCGACCGGGTGATGGTGATGCGCGAAGGGCTCCAGGCCGGCATCTTCGATCGTGACGGACTGACGGCCGAAACGCTCGTGCGTGCCGCGACCGGCAATGCGTAAGGAATGACCATGCAGAACCTGCTCAAGAACCGGGAAATGTTGCTGGGCCTGATCATCGTCGGGATGATCCTCGCCTTCACCACCCGCGCGCCCAATTTCGCCTCGCCGGGCAATCTCGCCACGATCTTCAACGACACCTCGATCCTGATCATTCTAGCGCTTGGCCAGATGGTGGTGATCCTGACCAAGTCGATCGACCTCTCTGTCGCCGCCAACCTTGCCTTCACCGGCATGGCTGTCGCCATGCTCGACAGCGCCTATCCCGGCCTTCCGCTGGCGCTCCTGGTGCTGATCGCGATCGGCATTGGCGCCACCCTCGGAGCCATCAACGGCTTCCTCGTCTGGGCGCTCAGGATCCCGCCGATCGTGGTAACCCTTGGTACGCTCACCATCTATCGCGGCATGAGCTTTGTGCTGTCCGGTGGCGCCTGGGTCAATGCACACCAGATGCAGCCCGATTTCCTCGGCGTGCCGCGCCTGCCCATTCTGGGACTTCCGCTCCTGTCCTGGGTCGCAGTTGGCGTCGTGCTTCTGGTCGGCTTCATCCTTGCGCGCACATCCTTCGGGCGCTCGACCTATGCTGCCGGCGGCAATCCTGTGGCCGCGATCTATGCCGGCATTGATGTCGGTCGCGCACGTTTCCTCTCCTTTGTCCTCTCCGGAGCGCTTGCCGGCCTCTCAGGCTATCTCTGGGTCTCGCGCTACGCCGTCGCCTATGTCGACATCGCTGCCGGCTTCGAACTCGACAGCGTGGCCGCCTGCGTCATCGGCGGCATCTCGATCGCCGGCGGCATCGGTACAGTCATCGGTACCGTGCTCGGCGCGCTCTTCCTTGGCGTGATCAAGAACGCTTTGCCGGTCATCGGTATTTCTCCCTTCGCCCAGATGGCGATCTCCGGCATCGTCATCGTGCTCGCCGTGGTCTTCAATGCGCGCGCAGAACGCAAGAAGGGACGCATCATCCTGCGGGATCGCTCCGCATCGAAAGAGGTGACGGCATGAGCTCTGCAAACCAGGCACAGCGCGAAAAGCGCATCATTCCTGATCGGCTGGAAACACCCTTCCGCCGATTGCTCGGCAGCTGGGAAGTCCTGCTCTTCGGCGTGGCCGTTCTGATCTTCATCGCCAATTCCTTTGCGTCACCTTATTTCCTTGACGCCTGGAACCTCTCGGACGCCACCTTCAACTTCACAGAAAAGGCGCTCATCGCCTTTGCCATGGCCTTGCTGATCATTGCCGGCGAAATCGACCTCTCGGTCGCCGCGATCATTGCACTCGCCTCCACCGCCATGGGCTATGCAGCACAATTGGGTGTCGGTGCGCCGGGACTGGTTGCGATCGGCATTGCAACGGGCCTCGCCTGCGGCGCGTTCAACGGGATTCTCGTCGCCGGTCTGAAACTGCCATCGATCGTCGTCACCATCGGCACGATGAGCCTTTTCCGCGGCATCTCCTACATCGTCCTTGGAGACCAGGCCTTCGGCAAATACCCTGCTGACTTCGCCTATTTCGGCCAGGGTTACGTCTTCTGGGTCTTCTCCTTCGAATTCGTCCTTTTCCTGGTCATGGCGGCCGTCTTCGCCATCCTCCTGCATCGTACGAATTTCGGTCGGCATGTGTTCGTCATCGGTACCAATCCGCTGGCGGCACGCTTCTCGGGCATTCCGGTCGAACGGGTAAAGTTCATTCTCTTCCTGCTGACCGGCCTGATGTCTGGCATCGCCGCTGTTTGCCTGACCTCGCGGCTCGGATCGACCCGTCCGTCGATTGCGCAAGGCTTTGAACTCGAAGTGGTGACCATGGTCGTCCTCGGCGGCGTTTCCATCCTTGGAGGTTCCGGCACGATTGCCGGCGTGGTCATCGCCGCATTCGTCATGGGCCTTGTCACCTTTGGCCTTGGTCTCCTGAACGTGCCGGGGATCGTCATGTCGATCTTTATCGGCCTGCTCCTGATCATCACCATCGCCCTTCCGATCGTCGCCCGCAGACTCCGCCATGCGAGGAGCGCAGCATGACCGATCTCGAGCGTCACGTTTTCAAAATGACCCTGAACCCTGGCATGGAGGCCGAGTATCGCAAGCGCCATGACGAGATCTGGCCGGAACTGGTCGAGCTGCTGCATGCCGCCGGCGTCAGCGACTACACGATCCATCTCGACCGGGAAACCAACAGCCTGATCGGCGTCCTGACCCGTAGGAAAGACCACGATATGGCAGCACTACCGGATCATCCGGTGATGAAGCGCTGGTGGACCCATATGGCTGATGTGATGCAGACCAATCCTGACAACTCCCCGGTCGCCATCGACCTGGTCAAGCTTTTCCATATGCCATGACAACCCCGGCTTACGAACGCGTCGCGGTCATTGATATCGGCAAAACCAATGCAAAGGTGGTCGTGGTCGATGCCCGCACCGGCGCCGAGATCGCGTTGCGCAAGACGGCAAACACTGTTGTCAAGGCAGCGCCCTATCCGCATTACGATACTGATCACCTCTGGTCCTTCATGCTTGACACCTTGCGCGATTTCGCGCGCGAGCCCGGCTATGATGCGCTGTCCATCACCACCCATGGCGCAAGTGCAGCCCTACTGGACGCAAGCGGCAATCTGGCCATGCCGGTGCTTGATTACGAGCACCTGTATCCGGACGAAGTGAACCGCGCCTATGACGCAATCCGGCCCGACTTCGACAAGACTTTCTCTCCGCGCCTCACCGGGGGTCTTAACCTCGGCGCCCAGCTGCATTATCAAAGCACGGTCTTCCCGCCGGATTTTGCCCGCGTCACCGCAATCCTGACCTATCCGCAATACTGGGCCTACCGCCTGACGGGCATTGCCGCAAACGAACGAACCTCGCTCGGCTGCCACACGGATCTCTGGCTGCCCTTCGAAGAGACGTACTCACCCCTCGTCGACACTCTCGGCATCAGGCAAAAGCTCGCGCCCCTGCGATCCGCCTTCGATACTCTGGGCAATATCAAACCGGTTGTGGCAATCGAGCTCGGGCTCGACAAACCGATTCCCGTCTATTGCGGCATTCACGATTCGAACGCGTCTCTCCTGCCGCATCTCGTCGGCTTCGGTGCGCCCTGTACGGTCGTGTCGACCGGAACCTGGGTGGTCTGCTTTGCAGTCGATGGCAAACCAGAGAACCTAGACAAGGAACGGGACACCCTCGTTAATGTCGATGCCTATGGCACTGCCGTTCCCTCTGGCCGTTACATGGGAGGTCGGGAATGGGAAATCGCGACCGAAGACACGTCAAAAGGGGACCGCGCGGCCGAATTTGCAGCAGCAGGCGACGTCATCGACCGGGAAGTAATGCTCCTTCCGAGCCTGGTCTCCGGCACCGGTCCATTTCCACATGCCAAGGCCCGATGGACTGCCGAGCCAGCAAGTGCCGAGGAGCGCCGCGCAGCTGCCAGCCTGTACCAGGCAATGATGACTGTCACCTGTCTGGAGATCATCGGCTCACGCGGGCCGATCGTGGTCGAAGGTCCGTTTGCCGCAAACGAAGTCTTTCTCGCAGCGCTGCACACGCTGACGGAAAGGCCCGTCCATGCATCTCTCGCCGATACCGGAACGGCGCTTGGAGCAGCCTTGCTGGCCGGCATCCGTTTGGACACCTCGCTGAGACAGGTCGAGAGCACATTGCCCGGTCTTCAGCATTATGCGCGTCTCTGGGCAGGCGCCATCACGTCTTGACGAGAACCTTCTGAAAAGTCAGTTCGCGACCTGCGACGGCACCAACTTTGACAGCACGCGTGATTGGCGTGCAGACTGCTTCGTCATCGTACTTGGCAGGTTGCCGCGAAGTCGATAGACTTGCCAGACAACTTGTCAGTGTCGAGGGGAAACCATGGCGGTCGGGGGCCAAGCAGAAGTCCAGCAGGGGCAGTCACTGGCCTCCATGATCAGTTCCGCCTTGCGTCAGGATCTCGTGTCGGGCGTCTTTCGCCCGGGCGACCGACTGCCGAGCGAAAGCACGCTGACGCGCGAATATTCGGTCAGTCGCACAGTCGTGCGCGAGGCCATAGCCATCCTGCGGGCGGACGGCCTCGTTGAAGCGAAGAAGGGCGCGGGCGTGTTTGCCCTGGACGCCCGCCGCGAACCGGAGCGACCGTTCAACGACCTTGCAACACAACGGATCTCATCGGTCATCGAGTTACTTGAATTGCGGACGGTATTCGAAGTCGAATCTGCGGCTCTTGCAGCTCTTCGGCGATCCGCCGCACAGATCGAGGAGATTCTGGAAGCACATAGAACAGTTGGCCAGTGTCTGCAGGACGGCGCACCAACGCGGGATGCCGACTTCAATCTCCATCTGGCGATCGCGGAAGCGACGCAAAACCGCCGCTTCCCCGAGTTCTTGCAGTTGATCCGGACCGGCATCATTCCGCGCGGGGACCTGCAGGGAGAGGCACCGGGATCGCGTCCCAAGGATTACAATCTTCACCTTCAGGAAGAACACGGCCTGATCGTTGATGCCATTATTGAAGGGGATGCGGACGCGGCACGCATCCACATGAAGGCGCATCTGCGTGGCAGCCTTGAACGATACAAGGCGCTTCTGCGATACCAGCGATCGGAACCGGCTCAGCAAACTTGAGCAAGGCCCATCTTGTCAGATAGATTTTCAAGCTTGTATGATGACGGAGTTATTCATACAGGAGAATCCGATGTCGCTACCCAGATTTGCCGCCGCCAATCCCGATCCCGGCGTCACCCGCCGCGTTCTGGCAGACAGCCCCGAGCTGATGGTCGTATCATTCCAGTTCGAAACCGGCGCCGTGGGCAAACTCCACAGCCATCCGCACGTCCAGTCGACTTTTGTTGCCAGTGGACGCTTCCAGTTTTCCCGCGACGGGGTGATCTATGACCTCAACCCAGGAGACAGTCTCGTCATTCCAGGCGGCGTAGAACATGGATGCCGATGCCTTGAGGCCGGCGAATTGATCGACAACTTCACCCCACGCCGCGCCGACTTCCCCGTGACCCCTGAAGACACGTCACTGACCACGGGATAATCCGAAAACCGGAGGAAGGAACCTGTGCGGGGGCAGGCGCCTTGCCAAGGAAGGGTTGACACCCAAACATACCTGTGACAGGTTTCCTATAGTTGTCAGACAGGATGGGAGCCTGTCACCGCATTCGCGGCGATCGATGTTCGGAGGATCCATGTCAATTAGACGCCTGCATCTAGCCGGGGCCGCCGGCCAGCTGGGCAGTATCGCTGTCACGCTTCTCGGCCTCTTGATGCTGACCTTTTTCATCGGCCGGCTGATGCCGGCTGATCCGGTCCGCGCCATCGTTGGCGAAGATGCGCCCCCCGAAACCTATGAGCAGGTCTACCGCTCTCTCGGACTGGATCGCCCGGTCTACGAGCAGTTCGTCTACTTTCTCGGCGACGTCTTCACCGGTGATTTCGGCACATCCATCCGCACGGGCCAGCCGGTGATCGAGGATATCCTGCATGTCATGCCGGCCACGATCGAACTTGCCACTTTCGCCATCATCATCGGCGCAACCCTTGGCGTGACGATGGGCGTGATCGCAGCCGTCAACAAGGATCGCTGGCCAGATCATCTCGTCCGGGTGTTCAGCCTCTTCGGCCATTCCATGCCGATCTTCTGGACGGGCATGATCGCACTGATCGTTTTCTATGCCTATCTCGGCCTCGTAGGCGGCAGTGGCCGGATGGACCAGTTCTACATCGGATTGGTCGAGGAACGCACCGGCTTCCTGCTGATCGACAGCCTGTTGGCCGGCGAGATGGAGGTCTTCTGGTCGGCCGTCAACCATCTGATCCTGCCCGCAGCTTTGCTCGGCTATTCTTCCTCGGCCTACATTACCCGCATGACCCGCAGCTTCATGCTCGATCAGCTGGGTCAGGAATATGTGACCACGGCGCGGGTCAAAGGCCTGTCGCAGAACCAGACGATCTGGCGGCATGCCTTTGGAAACATCCGGGTGCAGCTGGTGACGATCATCGCGCTCGCCTATGGCTCTTTGCTGGAAGGTGCAGTGCTGATCGAGACCGTTTTCGCCTGGCCGGGATTTGGCCAATACCTGACCAGCAACCTGATCATCGGCGATATGAACGCGGTGATGACCTGCGTGCTGATCGTCGGCGTCATCTTCATCGGGCTCAACCTCCTGTCCGATGTCCTTTACCGCATCTTTGATCCCAGGACACGCTGATGAATGCCACAATGCAAACACGCCGCCTGCCGGCTGGGCTGATCGCGCTGAAGAACATCGTCACCTTCCTGCTGCGCAGCCCCACCTCGGCCTTCGGCCTCGCCGTCCTGTCGGTGCTGGTGCTGACCGCAATCTTCGCGCCGCTTATTGCGACGCATGATCCGTATGTCCAGGCGCTTGGAAACGTCCTGAAGGCGCCCGGCGGGGAGCACCTGTTCGGTACGGATGAACTCGGCCGCGATATCTTCAGCCGGCTGGTCTATGGCGCGCGCATCACGCTCACCATCATCTTCCTCGTGTCGATCGTGGTCGGTCCGATTGGTCTTATCATCGGCACCTCAGCAGGCTATCTCGGCGGCCGGTTCGATACGGTGATGATGCGCATCACCGATATCTTCCTCTCTTTCCCGAGCCTAATTCTCTCCCTTGCCTTTGTCGCAGCACTGGGTCCGAGCCTCAACAATGCGATTATTGCGATTGCACTCACCTCCTGGCCACCGATTGCGCGGCTCGCCCGCGCCGAAGCCATGACGTTTCGCAATGCCGACTACATCGCGGCGGCCCGCCTGCAGGGCGCTTCCACCACCCGCATCATCATCAAGTCGATCATGCCGATGTGCCTGCCATCCGTGCTGATCCGCCTGACGCTGAACATGGCAACCGTGATCCTAACGGCCGCAGGTCTCGGCTTTCTGGGTCTCGGCGCGCAGCCGCCCATGCCGGAATGGGGCGCGATGATCGCAACCGGTCGGCGCTACATGCTGGACAGTTGGTGGCTGGTGACCTTCCCCGGCATTTCCATCCTGTCCGTCAGCCTTGCCTTCAACCTTCTGGGCGATGGGCTACGCGATGCGCTCGATCCCAAGCAGATGAACCGGAGGTAAGCGATGGAAAAGACCATACTCGACGTCCAGAACCTACGCATCCGCTATGGCGGCTCCCCTGTCGAGGCCGTGCGGGGCGTGTCCTTTACCCTCGGTTGCGAGCGCCTGGGCATTGTGGGCGAATCCGGATCCGGCAAGTCGACTGTGGGCCGGGCACTATTGCGGCTCTTGCCGGGCGCAAGCATCACGGCCGACACACTACGCTTCGAAGAACTGGATCTTCTGTCGCTCTCCGAAAAGGAGATGCTGAAAGTGCGTGGCCGACGCATGTCGATGATCCTGCAGGATCCGAAATTCTCACTCAACCCCATTCGCCGCGTCGGCGATCAGGTCGCGGAAACCTATCTGCGCCACTTCAAGTGCAGCCGGAGCGAGGCGCATGCCAAGGCCATTGCTATGCTGGAAGCCGTGAAGATCCGCGACGCAGAACGGGTGTTCAAGCAGTATCCGCATGAAATCTCCGGCGGCATGGGCCAGCGCGTGATGATTGCCATGATGCTGCTCGCCGATCCCGATCTTGTCATTGCCGACGAGCCGACCTCGGCCCTCGATGTCACCGTCCGGCTGCAGGTCCTCAACATTCTCGACGGCCTTGTTCGTGACCGCGGCATCGGCCTGATCATGATCAGCCATGACCTCAATCTGGTGCGCAATTTCTGCGACCGGGTGCTGATCATGTATGCCGGCAAAGTGGTCGAAACCCTGAAGGCATCCGAACTGGATCAGGCCGTGCACCCGTATACACGCGGTCTTTTGGCCGCCCAGCCGCGCATCGGCGGCAGCCGCCAGCCGCTTGCCGTGCTGGATCGCAAGCCCGAATGGCTGGAGGAGAAGACCTGATGTCCGTTTCAGTCGAGGTTCGTGACCTCTCCATCGTCTTCGGAAGCGGCCCTGCCGCCGTCAAGGTCCTGCCGGGCGTTTCGTTCAGTGTGAAACCGGGAGAGTGCTTCGGGCTCGTCGGCGAGTCCGGCTCTGGAAAGTCGACCGTCCTGCGCTGCATGTCGCTGCTGACGGATTTCTGGAAGGGAGACGTCGGGATCAACGGCCGCTCGGTGCGCGACATTCCGCTGATCGAGCGGTGCCGGACCCTGCAGATGGTGTTCCAGGACCCCTATGGCTCGCTGCATCCGCGTCAGTCTGTGCGCACCGTACTGAATGAGCCGCTGGTCATCCACAAGCTGGACGATCGCGAGGAGCGGATGCGCTGCGCGATCACCGATGTCGGCCTGCCGGTATCCTTCCTAGACCGCTTTCCGCATCAGCTGTCCGGCGGCCAGCGGCAGCGGGTAGCAATTGCGCGTGCGCTGATCCTGGAACCCGCACTGCTCCTGCTGGACGAGCCGACATCGGCACTCGATGTCTCGGTACAGGCGGAAATCCTCAATCTGCTTCAGCGCCTGCGCGACGAACGCGGTTTCACCTATATCATGGTGACCCATGATCTCGCAGTGGTCGACCATATGTGCGATCGCTTTGCCGTGATGCTGCGTGGCGAAGTGACAGAGATCCTGCCGCATGAGGCGATTGCCACCAATGGCGCAACCCATGCCTATGCGCGTGAACTGATCGGCGCTTCGCTGGAGTATGAAGGCGTGCGCTGATCCCCATCTTGCCTTTCTGAAATAGCGTCCAGAACCCGGCCGAAAAGCCGGGTTTTTTGTTCGTCTGGGAGATGAGGCAGGCGTGTGGAGCGGAAACAAAAAGAGGCGCGTGTTGCCACGCGCCTCAAGGTCCCTTGGGAGGAAATCAACCTGCCCCTGAACGCTGGGGAGAATGCAGCGCTCACGGACCTCGCATGCATCAACGGTTTTTGGTGATGCCTTCGAAACGCGACAGCCAGGGGCTGACGATCATGCCTTCGACATCGCTGCGGAAGGCAGCCGTATCCACGACTTCCGAGAAGGGCTGGATCGGCATGACGATTTCGTCCATATGCGCCTGCAGCTCTTCATAGAGCTTGGCCTGCTTGGCCGGATCGCGCTCCACCAGAGCCGTCTCGATCATCTTGTTCAGTTTTTCATCCTGGAAGCTCGTGCGCCAGCTCTGGTAGTTGGTCAGCTTGGCCTCATCCGAATTGTCAGGATTATAGGCCATGGAGCGCAAATTGTTGTCCGGATGCGGCTGCTGTCCGCCGCCACCGCGACCGACGAGAAGCTCGAACTTGCGTTCGCGCATCGCGCCATAGATCTGGTCACCCGAACCGGAGATCAGCTCGGCCTTGATGCCGGCCTGCCCAAGCGTGTTCTGGATAGCCGTCGCGGCCTTCAAGAAGGGATCTTCGGAAAGCACGCGCAGGGTTGTTTCGAAGCCGTTCGGGAAACCGGCTTCCGCCAGAAGCGCCTTCGCCTTTTCGATATCCAGCGTATAGCCCTGATCCGGCAGGGAGCCCATGACGCCGGTGCTCAGCGAACGCTGGTGCAGCTTGCCGTAGTACGGCATGACAGCCTCATCAAGACCCTTGTAATCGATGAGGTAGCGAAGCGCCTCTCGGACCTTTTTATTGGAGAAGCGCTCGTCCTTCATCGATACCGCAAGATAGTAGAAGCCCGAGCCGGGGACGGATTCGATTGAGATCGCCTTGTCGCTCGCCAGCGCCTGGAGGTCCGGCGCCTGCATCGAATAGGCAACGTCGATGTCACCCTTTTCGATCATCAGTCGCTGCGACTGTGATTCCGGCAAATGGCGCATCAGCACGCGGCGCATCGCCGGCGCTTCGCCCCAGTATGCGTCATTGCGGGTAAGAATGATGTATTCGTTGGATTTCCACTGCGTCAGTGTGAACGGGCCCGATCCGGCCGAGTTCGTGGTCAGCCAGGCAGCCCCCTGGTCGCCGTCCTTCTCATTCTCGAGCGCTGTCTTGCTGTCGATGATCGAGCCCGGACCGTTCTGGGCCAGGATCATCAGCAGCAGGTTCGGGTCGTCGGCACGAGGCAGGGTAAGAACGAAGGTATGTTCGTCTTCGGCGACGAAATGCTTGTCTGCCGCTTCCAGCGTAAATCCGCGCGTCTTCAGGAATGACGATTGGGCAAGATTGCGCGTCAGCAGCCGCTTGAAGCTCCAGACAACATCCTGTGCGGTCACCGGATTGCCGGATGCGAATGTCATGTCCTTGCGCAAGTGGAAGCGGATCGACATACGATCCTCGGAGATCTCCCACTTTTCAGCCAGTCGTGGCTGGAGGCTGCGATCCTGAGGGGAGAGCATGACCAGCGTGTCATAGACATTGTTCAGCACCTGAACCGTCTCGCGACCTGTAATGGCAGCCGGGTCGAGCGTCAGGATGTTGCTCATGGTTGTCGCAACCACCAGCTGATCTTCAGGTGTTTCGGCAAGGCTCACCAGTGGTGAGACACCCGACAGAAGCGCAGCAATCGCTACGGACAGAAAAAACTTCTTCATGCTTCCTCCCTTTCGGCCCCACTTCATATGGTGGCCTGTGACATAGAGAACAGGTTGCTACTCCTCCACGAGCAGGACCGGTTCAGGTGAGTATCGTGCGAACAGGCGCGGCAAGCGCCTGTCCAATGGCAAGGGTTGCCTCTGCGCTCAGATGAACCCCATCGATGGGCGAGGCGGTGGCGACCGTACCCGCGTCGAAGAATTCCACGCCGAGTTCCGCGGCAAGCTGGCGAAATAGAGGCGAAAGACGTTCGGACTCGGAAATCCGGCGGCCGGCCGCCGGCGTCCCCTGCGGGCCAGCCACACAAGGCGGCGGCGCAACGATCATCAGGCGCGGAACAGCCGATCTCGGCTTATAGGGGAAGGTTTCGACGATCTGCGCCAGTCGGCGCATGCCGGAAACGGCCGGTTCGGCCTGTCCGCCATGACTGGGCTTCAGATCATTGGTACCCAGCATAATGATGACGAGATCGATCGGCATGTGACTGCCAAGGGCAACCAGAAGCGCCTTGGCGCCGTTGCGGCAGGCAGGCCCGGTATGATCGTCGTAGCAGGTCGTTCGCCCGCCAAGCCCGTCGCCGATTACCCTCGCTACGCCACCCAGCTGCGTTTCCAGCACCTCAGGCCAGCGAAACTCCGGCGGATGCCGCAAACCCGTCGCGGGATCGGCGCCCCAGGTCAGACTGTCGCCAAATGCGAGGACCGTCTTCATCTGCCCTCACCCGACCCTGTTGTTCTCGATGAAATCGAAATCGATGTCTTCGCCAAGGCCCGGACGGTCCGGCACATGTACGTAGCCATCCGCATCCATCGGATCGGACAGTGATTTCAGATAGTCATGGCCATCGTCATATTCGAGGAAAGGATGCAGCAGACCACGCTCGTACCAGCGGCAGTTCTTCGAGGCGGCCACCACATGCAGGTTCATCGCCGTGTTGCCATGGACTTCGCAATCCATACCGAAGCACTCAGCCATGCGCATGGTTTTCAGCGCCGGCGTGATGCCGCCCACATCGTTCACCCCAGTCCGCAGTATATCGCAGGCCCCGGCCTTCACCCACTCGGCGCGATGCCAGTGCTTGCCGGCTGCACTTTCCGGGCCCACGACCGGAATGTCGAGATTGTCCGCCAGCCACTTGTAGGAGGACATGGACTGTTCATCCATCGGCTCTTCGATCCAGTCGAAACCAAGTTTCTCCAGGCCGCGCCCCAGTTCCAGCGCATCCGTGCGCGAATACCAATGGAAGGCATCGATCATAAGCCGAATATCCGGGCCGACAGCCTCTCGCACGGCGGCACAGGCCTTGAGGTCCATCTTCACATCCGGGGCCCAGCTGACCGGCGGCATCCAGGTATGCAGCTTGATGCCCTTATAGCCGCGCTTGACGAGCGTTTCGGCAAACCGGCCATAATCTTCAGGCGTCGCCAGACCGCCCTCGAGCTCATCGCCGCACATCACCGAGCCATAAGCCAGCACCTTGTCGCGATAGGCACCGATCAACTTGTGAACAGGTGTCGCAAGCGTCCGCCCGGCCAGATCCCACAAGGCGCAATCGACAACGGCCAGCGTACGATCGGTGAGCTGCGCCGCAGACCCACGCTGCCAGTGCGCCAGATCCTGCCACAAGCGCTCCCGATCCCGGTGATCCTGGCCAATCAGCACCTTCTTGACGAATTTCTCGATGACATGCGGTCGAACAATCTCTGATGCCGTAAACGAGTGGCCTTCATGGCCATCTTCAGTGCGAATTGTGAGGATCGCCTGCTCAACCTGATGCGGCGGGCCCGGATGGGCGTGGCCAGCACTATCGGAATGGCGGCGCGTGGTCGTGCGGAATCGTCGCACGGAAACTTCTGTAATGATCATCGGTATTCCTGTTCACCAACCTACGGCGTGGATTGCCAACATGTCAGATAGGTTGTCGCAGAAATCGAATATTATGTCAAATCTGTATTACAAGTCAGCGAGATGCAGGATGGGGGGCTTCAATTTAAGCGAAAAGGAAAATGCGGAAGGCGCATGCTTCGGCGATAACTATCTGAAATTGAACAGCTTATTCCACGGTCTTCGCAGAACACTCATCGGCAGAATGACCAACCATGTTGCACACAGGAACGCCCACAGGCGTCAGCCGACCACCTGCTTGCTCACAGCTTTGCCTCATCGAAGCACCCCACGTCAGATGCACTCGAACTGCGGCAGCGAAGGTGACCGACAAGTTTGAAAAGCTGTATCACGCGTTCACTTGCGAACGCTTCGTCCACCTCAGCGAATGCCGCCCTCTGTGGTGCCGCAAAGGGCCATAGGCGAACTGGCGAACGCTAGAGCGAGTCCAGCTCAGGCGTGGCCCCATCCCCGTCCGCCTCGCCAATATCATCTTGGTCGGGATCGTCGGAGGCCTCGGTGCCCGCCTCTGCCAGATCGCGGTTGAACAACCCCGCATCCTCAAGCGCCTCGATATCCGGGAGATCACGCAGCGTTTCCATGCCAAAGGCGGAGAGGAAATGCCGGGTGGTCACGAGCGTATAAGGAGCGCCCGGCGTCGGGCTGCGCGGGCCGGATGCGATGAAGCCGGTGCTGCGCAAGGCAGCGATCGTATCGCGGCTGATCTCTTTGCCGAAGATCTTGCCAAGTTCACCCCGTGTCACAGGCTGGAAATAGCCGATCGCCATCACCACCATGGCCTCGAAGTCAGAAAGCGCGGCCGCACCATTGCGCGTCGTCGCCGATGAGGCACGTATGGCATCGCCGAAACGTGGCCGGGTCCGATGCTGCCAGCCTCCGGCCACCGGAACCAGTTCATACGGCCGGTCGCGCAACTCCTCCTGGAGGTCGTCGATCAGAAGGTCGATACTGCAGGAGCGCCCGACAACCTGCGCCAGCACCTCCCGGCCAACCGGTTCGGCGGAAGCGAAGATCACAGCCTCGACCCGCAACATCCACTCCCGCCAGCGCAAATCGGCCGGCAAGCCATCCAGCTCTCGATCGAAAACTTGTCCATCAGCCCGGTTGCCGGTCTCTGTGCGGGATCGCCTCGCCGTCTCCGATCCTGCCACGATTAGACCCCATAGATCCGAAAAGAAGGCCTGCCGGACAATTCCCGCACGGCCCCGAAACCTTCCAGCCGTTCGAACAGCCGGGTCGCGGCCCAACGCGACAGGCCGGTCCCGGGTGCCGAGGCTGCCACCGCATCCTCTGCCAAAAGTTTGGCAATCACGGCCGCCGCGCCTTTGGTGCGAACCTTGGGTGCAGCGGTCAGAAGCGCATCCGCCCGCCGCCCAATCTCGGCCGCCGAGCGCAACGCCACATTCACCGCATCGACCAGAGCAAGGCAAACGGCACGCTGAAATCCAGGCTCGCCCGGGCTGACACGCCCCCGCCCGCCGGCCACCCGAAACGCAACCCCTTGGCATTCCCCCATAAGGAGGGGCACCGCAACCGGCCACTTCAGACGCGCGGCAATCATCGCATCCGCAAGCGCCCAGCCCAGCGGCACAGCATCCGGCCGGATAGCATGGAGGGATGAGATCAGATCGGCCAGGGCAAACGGAACGGCGCAGCCTGATTGCTGCGCCCTCTCCGCCATGTCCAGGATCGGTGAAAAATCGTCGCCTGCACTGAGACCAAAGGGCCCAGCCAAGTCTTCAAGCATTTTCAGGGATAGGCCTGCTTTGCGGCTGCCAAGCCGCCTGAATGCAACAAGAACCTGTCCCGCCGGACCAGGGTCACCGCCAGCGACAGTCAAGGCCAAGGCGTCGCGCAAGGCAGCTTCATCCTCGCCACGCCCCATCCAGCGCATCGTAGCGGCCGCGCATCTGAGCGCCTGCCGTGAGCGCCAGCACCCCGCCCAAACGGGTTCGGATCGGACAAGATCATCAAGCGCTTTTAGCGCGACGCCGGCTGCAAAAGCTGCATCCAGTTCGCTGAGCCCTCGCCCACGCGGCGCCGCCCAGTCCGGCAGCTGGCTGCGCTGGCCGGCCTTTTGATCAGAGAGCAGTCTGAGCGAATCCATCCGGCAAGCCTAGCAGCCACGTGCAGTTTGAGCCATGGGAAGCGCATTAAACGCACAGCTTCCTGCGCTCAACGAGCAAGCCGAGCCAGAGGCCAATTGCGCCGCTCCCAGGCAGAGAATTTTTTGTCACAAAGTTAACGCGGAAACCCCGCTCAACTTTGGCCGATAACGGCATAACAGGTTATGCAAATTCTTCGATTTGTTCGTTGCCCGAACAGTTTCCCGGCGCTTTAACTCGGCACGAACATTAACAGTCGAGTTACCATGTCAAATCAAAGCCCCGCTCCGCTGAGCCTCCGCGCCACGATGGAAAACCAGAACAACGAAGCAGCCATCACCGGTCGCCTCGCGCCGGAACAGGTGCTGGAATTGGCACAGGAGCAGACGGCAAACACCGCGCCGATCACGCGGAGCATGGAGGCTGGCCCCGCAAAAGCAGCGATAGAACTCGCCCCCGACGCAAACAACGCCATCATCCTGCCGCCTGACATCGACCTCGACAACGCGGATTTCCGCACGCAAGGCGCTGATCTCATCGTGGTCCTGTCAGATGGCTCCGAACTGGTAATTACCGGTGGTGCAGCCAACATTCCGACCTTCATGATCGGAGACATCGAACTCCCGCAGGCAACCCTGTTTGCGGCCCTGGAAGCGAGCGACATCAACGTCGCAGCAGGGCCGGAGGGCTATTCGGCCTCAACCCGTGCACCAGATACCAGCGCTGACTTCGATGACAGCCCTATCAATGGCAATGCCGAAGACTTCATCATGGTGTCTCTGCTCGAAGGCACGGCCTTTGCCGACCAGACACCGGAGAACCTGCCCTCTTTCGGCAGTGACGGCCGCCCGTCTATCATCCCGATGAATGACCCAATCCCGTTCGATGAATCGGTGATCGCGGACCGCGATGAAGGGAACCAGAGCTTTTCAGGCATTCTGGGCTTCAATCCGGGGTCTGATTTCGGCGCAATCAGCGCAATCGGCTTCTCGGGCGTGGCCAATCTCGATGAAACCGGTCTTGGTGGCGACACTGTGTCGGCCCTGACATCAGGTGGCCTTCCGGTTACCATCGAAACCTATCCGGCGCCCGATGATGCGTCAGTTCTGAACTACGTTGCGCTGCGTGCCGTCGACAGCGAGGGCCACACCGTTTTCACCGTGACGATCGATAATCGCCTGACAGGCGAATTCACTTTCGAACTCGCTGGAAAGCTCGATCATCCGGATGCTGGTTACGACGGCGAGCAAATCAAACTGGAAGACATACTGAGTCTCGGCTTCACCTACACCGTGACTGACCAGGACGGCGACACGGCGACGGGAACCTTTCGCATTGACGTGAGAGATGACGGCCCGACCATCAAACCACTCCCGTCGACAAGCCTCGATGAGGAAGACCTCACCTCCGTCATCGGCAATCCGGGCGATAGCTACGACACCGGAGACCTCAGTGGTCATCCTGGAACAAACAATGGCGACGGCAGAAGCGTTTCGGCTTCGCTTGGTATCGACTGGGGTGCGGATGACAATTCCGGCAAGGCCGGCGCTCTCGTCTTCATCGGCTACGACCCTTTAACGGTAATCGACGAGACGAGCGGAGAGCCGGTCGAGCAGCTCGAATACAGGCAGGTCTACGTCAATTCCGAAGTGCGGCTCACGTCTGCCGAACAGCAAGTCTTCTATTTCGTCACCGAGATCGATGGCCAGCCCGCGCTGATCGGCTTCACCGGAGACGATCCAGCCTCTGAGCAGAACTGGGTCTTCACAGTTACGCTCGACAATGGCCGGTCGACGGGCAGCTATCACTTCACGCTGCTGAAGCCGATCGATCACAAAGGGTATGACGTCGAGGACGATCTTCGTTTCGACTTCGATTTCCGCGCGACAGATTCCGATGGTGACAGCACGGACGGGCGCTTCTCGGTCGTCATAAACGACGATGCGCCGACGGCCAGCATCGAAGCTGGTCCATCACAATCTCTGGAGGATGCCGCTCAGACGGCGCTCTGCACAGAAGACGGTGCCGGACGGATCGTCAGCGGCGAGGCGGGAGACCTCTTCCAAGTTGGGGCCGATGGGATGGGCAGCCTGTCGATCCACAAAGGCAGCTTCTCGGTTGTCTGGCAGCCGGAGGAAGGCACCGCTCGCATCGAAACTGTAACCTGGGGCGAGGGAAAAACCGCTTCCGACGGCAGCACGACCTTCGTTGCAACGGGCGTGGAGTCCCATCAGACCGCAGCGATCCTGACGATTTACGCCGATGGATCATACAGCTTCGAAATGACCGCAGCCTATGCCCATGAGGAAGGCCGTGACAGCGGCTCGATCAACATCGGCTTCACCGTCACCGACAAGGATGGCGACACCGCCTATGGTGAAATGTGGCTGCACATCAAGGATGACGCCCCGGTCGCCACGGAAACAGTCCTGCTGCAGACGATGGCAGAAGGCAGCCAGGTATCGGGAGAGCTATCGCGCGTCGTCAGCTTCGGGGCCGATGGCGTGGGTGGCTACACCGTGGAGACCACCAATCTTTCTGCTTCCCTCACATCCCTGACGTCAAATGGCCAATCACTGTCCTACTCGGTGATCGACAACACGCTCTACGCAAAGGCCGGCGACACTGTCATCTTCACCTTTGCGGTCGATGAAACCACGGGAGCGTATAGCTTCAAACAATTTGGTGCGATCGATCACCTGCTGCCCGAGCCGGAAACAAGCGGAAACGCGGACCTGGGCCCGGCTCTTGTCAGCCCGGAGCCGGTGGAAGGTGATCTGGCAGGCATACCGACGGACACACTGACGCTGGATCTGTCCAGCGCCGTCACAATCCGCGATGGCGATGGCGACAGACTTGCCCTCAAGGAACACCTGCAGGTCACGATCACGGACTCCAAGCCTTCATTCTCCCCTGTTGTGGAAGCCTTGATCGGCGAAGACGGGCCATCATCGGTCACGGCCAAAACCGGCATCGATTTCGGCTTGGATAATGGACCGGCTCGCGAACTGTCACTCAGCACCGGGGTCTCCGCGACCGACCAGAACGGCGCAACTGTCACGCTGACATCGAATGGCCAGATCGTTCACGTCGCCCTCGTCGGTTCGATCCTGATCGGTTATATCGGCGATCAGATCCCGTCTGTGACCACGGATCCGGATAGCGTCTTCAGCGTGTCGGTCGATGCATCGAATGGCGAATATGTGTTCGAGCTTTATCGCCCGCTCGATCACAGCGCCCCGACATCTGGCAATCAGTATCTCGATCTGGCGCTGCAACTTAAGGCGATGGATGCCGACGGTGATCTTGCCAGCGGCACGGTCAAGATCCGCATTGATGCTTCCGGTGAGATCGATGGCACTTCGGTTTCCTATGCCAAGCTCGATACCGGCGTGTTCGTCAATCTCGGCGCTGCGGCGACAAGCCGTGAGGGCCAATCCATCTCAGCAGACACCGCGATGGATCACAACGGCGGAGACATTGTAGGACGGGACAAGCTTACTGGCCTGGTAAACGCAGAAGGCAGCAAGGCGGACGACATCCTGGTTGGTGGCGATGAAGCCAATCAGTTGAAGGGAGGAGATGGCAACGACCTCCTGATCGGCGGTAAGGGCGCCGATAGACTTGAAGGCGGCGATGGCGAGGACACGCTGATTGTTTCCGCCGACATTGACGATACCACAGGCTACGATCTTCGCACCTTCACGGCCGGTGACGGCAGCACGCGCCTTGTATCGATCTCTGAACGCTCAGGAGAAGGCGACGCCCTGATCGGCGGCTCCGGCATCGATACGGTCCGTTTCGAACCAGCATTTGCAGGCCAGGGCTTTGTCTTCGATCGCGCAAACGCCTCCCTGGAACTTTCCGGCGTGGAGAAGTTCGTCGGCACCGACGGCGACGACGTCATCCTCCTTCCGAAGTCCTACACCACATCGGATGCGGCGTTCATCGAGATCGATGGCGGCAAGGGCAACGACATCCTTCAGGGCTCGGATGGCCAGGCAGACGATATTGATGGCGGCGAGAACGACGACCTGATCTCGGGCCTCGGCGGTAATGACAAGCTGTTCGGCGGATCGGGAAGTGACCAGATCTGGGGCGGCACCGGCAATGACAAGATCACTGGCGGTGATGGCAACGATACGCTTCACGGCAATGCCGGCGATGACGTCATTGAAGGTGGCGCGGGCAACGATACCATCGTCTACGCCATCGGTGATGGACGCGACACGATCGGCGGCGGCAGCGAAGACGTTGCCGGACGCGACCTTCTACGGATCGATGGCAGCGCGGCCGCAGAAAATTACGTGATCTGGACCAGGGATGCCTATAACGCAGCCCACGGTGCCAGCTATGCCGGAACATCGGAAATCCTCATGACTGTCAACGGCAGCATCGTCGCCGAGGTCAGCGAAATCGAGGATATCACGATCAATGGCAATGGTGGCGCGGACACCTACTCCGTCGTCGGCGACTTCAATGAGACGTCCCTGCTGACCTCCACGGTGACCCTCTCCGGCAGCGACGCCTCGGAACACTTCGATGTCTCCGGTCTCACCTCCGCTCATCAGGTGGTGGTCAAAGCCGGCGCGGGTGACGACAGTCTGGTGATCGGCAATGCCAATGGCGAGTTTCGCTGGCAGGACGTCAAGGTGGTGAAGGATGTCGCGACCGGCGAGTTCTCCCTGTCTCTGCCGAATGGCGCGGTCATCAAGGCAACGGGGGTTGAGCACTTTCAATTCTCCAACGGGACGGTCGCTGCGGAGCAGTTGATCGAGCAAGCTCCAAGTGACGTAACCTCGACGAGCCTGTCGGTGAAGGAGAACAGCGCTGGCGGCATCGCGGTTGGCAGGGTTTCAGGCGTGGATCCCAACGGCGACATCGATCAGCTGACCTACGCCTTCGTCAAGGATGGAAGCCCCTCTCTGACCTCGGCGGATGGCCGCTTTGTCATTGATCCCACCACGGGCGTCATCTCCGTCGCGGTGGGTGCAATCATCGACTATGAAACGACACCCTCCGTCGACCTCGAAATACGGGTAACCGACAGCCAGGGTCAGTTCATCGACAAGAGCTTCGAAGTCGATGTGGAGAATGTCAACGAGGCACCGGAAACGGCGAATGTCTCGGCATCCGGTAAGGAAGACGGGCTCGTGGAGGTAACGTTCTCCAGCAAAGACACTGACGGCGATCAGACCGGCTATGTCATCAAGTCCCTACCCGCCAATGGCCAGCTTTACCTTTCTGCGAACTCCAGCGATCCGTTGAAAGTCGGTGACATCGTGACCGGCGCGACCGTTTATTTCAAGCCGACCGCTGACTATGCGGGGGTCGATACGTTTACCTATGCGGCAAGCGATTCAGGCGGCCTCGAGGACGCAACACCGGCCACGGCCACCGTCACTGTTTCGTCACAACCCGACAGCTTCACATTCACGCTCGACCCCGCCTACGGATCGGAAGACCGGCCCATAGCGCTGGATTTCAGCTCCGTCACCAAGGACGGGGATGGGTCGGAGAAACTGGTGCTGACGCTGAACACCATTCCGGTTGGCACCACAATTCTTGACGACAAAGGCAACATCTTCACCTCAAAAAGTCTTGAAGACACCGTTGACGTCAGCGACTGGGACCTCGACAGCCTGCAGGTCTTGCCACGCGCCAATCTGGACAAGCAGTTCGTCTTCTTCGTTGAACTGGGTTATCGGGATGCCTTTGACGGTTCGAGCCATCTGATCAAGTCCTACTGGCTGGTGACCGTCACTGGTGTTGCGGATACCCCGACCGCAACCGTCCTGCCAGCTGTCGGCTCCGAGGACGATAAGATCCCCCTCTCGATCGAGGGGCACCTGACAGATACTGATGGTTCGGAATCGCTGCACTACACGATCTCCAACATACCTGACGGAACCATGCTGGTGGACGGAAAAGGTCACGCCGCCTACGACGAGTCGAGCGTAGACATAACCGGCTGGGACCTTTCAACGCTCGCGCTGCGGCCGGCCTATAATTATTCGGGTTCGTTCAACCTCACCGTCACTGTGACGTCCGAGGAAAAGACGAGTGGCGACACCGCATCAACAACGATCGAATTGCCGGTCAAGGTCGAGGCGGTTGCGGACATCGCTACCTATTCGCTGATTACCGTTTCCGGCACATCTGAGGACAATGCTGCAGCGATCCGATTTGAAGGCAAACTCATGGATGCGGATGGGTCAGAGACGCTGAGCCTGCTGATCTCCGGCATCCCCGTGGGAACGACCATCAGCGACGGCAAAAACCACGAATTCACAGCGACCGAGGGCAAGACGCAAGTCGACGTGACACGCTGGGAGCACAACTCCCTCTCAGTCCTCCCCCCGGCCAATTTCAGTGGCGAGCTGAAATTGGATCTGGTCATGGTCGCGACGGAAGTCTCGAATGGCGATACCAACGCGACGACACTCCCGATCAAGGTCTATGTCAAATCGGTCAATGATGCGGCAGAAATATCTGGCGACACGTCAGGCACCGTCATCGAGGCGACATTGTCGGACGTCGGCAAACCGGCAGTCACGGGCGATCTCGATGCGGTCGACATCGATAATCAGAATGACACGTGGATTGCCGTCTCCCAGAAGACGTCGTCGGCGAAGGGGTATGGCACGTTCACGGTCGATGCCGATGGCAAGTGGCGCTATGAGCTCGATAATGGCAACACGACGGTCAACAAGCTGAACAGCAACGAGACGCTGACGGACACGTTCGAAGTCTCGACAATCGACGGAACCAAGCAGATCGTGACGGTCACCATCAACGGGACGACCGACCCGAACAGCGCTCCCACAACCGTAGCTGATATCGTTCTAACCAACCAAAAGACTGTCCACATCCCCGATTGGACACTTTTATACAACGACACGGATGCTGACGGAAACAGATTGTCAATTAGTGACGTCTCAGAGAGCAATAGCGGGCAGGCCTATCACTATAACTATCCGTATGGCGCTCAGACCTCCTTCGAAGATTACGTGGGAAGCAGTCCATCCGGTTCGTACAACATATTGGGTGGATCGTTTACGTACAGCGCTACTGACGGAATATCATCTAAAAATGAAACCGTAACAGTCATAAACGAGGGCTCTGGATATAACGATTACAGTGAAACGAGTCTTGATCAAATACTAGGATCGTCCTCTTCTGAGATCATCATTGATGGAGTAGGGACGGGCATTCTCGACGGCATGGGCGGAAATGACATCATCCTCGGAAACGGTGGCTATGACTACCTGAGCGGAGGTAGCGGCGATGACATACTCCTTGGGGGTGGGGATACCGATACCCTCAATGGCGGAAGCGGGGCCGACACATTCATGTGGGGCGCCGAGAGATTTAGCGGTACCGGCGTCAGCAATCCGTATTTCTGGAGTGAAGTATACAACAACGACTACATCGATGATTACTCATATTCCGACGGTGATCGGATTGATCTAAACTCGGCAATAAGCTCGATCGAAAGCGGAAAGACAATCAAGGATTACATAGACGTAACGCACGATGGTGAGCACGTCTATGTCTGGGTCTCGATCTATGGAGATGGAGCTGACTGGCAGCCAGCTTACATGCTTACCTATAGTGATGCTGCGACCAGCTCGATCATCATCAAGGCTGCGGGGCAAACCTTCACGTTTAAGGATGACGATGCCAACACCGTGATCCAGGGCGTCGACCCAGTTATCCTTGACCTCGATAAAAACGGCTTTGCGCTCTCGTCGATCAACAACGGCGTCACCTTTGACATCAATGCCGACGGCAGCGCGGATCAGATCGCCTGGACCAGCGAAGACGGAGTTCTCGCCTATGACGTAAATGGTAATGGGACGATTGATAACGGGTCGGAGATCTTCACGCCCGATTTCAATGGCGGGACCTTTGCTAGCGGCGTGGCGGCTCTCGCCTCGCTCGATGTGAATGGCGACGGTCGGATCGACGCTCAAGATGCCGCCTTCTCAGCCCTCAAGATCTGGGTGGACGCCAACAGCAACGGCATCAGCGACGAAGGCGAACTCTCAACCCTCGCGGATTACGGTGTGACGGAAATTTCGCTTGCCGCTGACCAGACCAACGGCGCGGAAGATGGCCAGACCATCTTCTCCGAAGGCGAATTCACCTTCACCGACGGCTCGACCGGAAGCTTCATCGAAGTCAGTTTCGACACGATTTTCGGCACGACCGAGACGGAGGGTCTAAGCGCGAGCGGTTCGGATGGCGAGGACATACAGTATGACCGAATGGGTGAGGCCATCCTTGCAGGTGCTGATACATTTGTCTTCGACGAGACGGCGTTCAGTGCGATCGATATGGCTGACGTCATCAGCGACCACAGCCTGTCCGGAGGCGATGCGCTCGACGTGAGCGCACTTCTCGATACGCTTCTTGGTGAGCAAGCAAGCGAGGCCGAGAGCGGTACGGTTGCGACATACACCAGTGACGATGCGGACACGTCACTGAGCATGGGCCTGAGCGACGACTGGACGGATGTGGTCGTTCTGCAGAGCCCCATCGAAGCGGTGAAGACCCTGTTTGACGAACAGCATTCGATTTCGGTCTCATAAGACGGCGCAAAATCAGGATCCCGTTTAAAAAAATAGGCCCCCGACGGGGCCTTGTCGTGCGAGGTGGGCGGAGCCTCCCTCCCCTCCAGTTTCGGGAACCAGAGTACTTCGTGTTCCAGCGCAGTGTGCCTTCGCTTGTTTCGTGTTTTCGACATGCCCAAACGCAAAACCGCCCCCATTGGATGGAGGCGGTTTTGCGTATTTATGTTTGGATTTGGTTG
>NZ_LJHS01000023.1 GCF_001296045.1 Rhizobium sp. AAP43
GACCGCGTCTTCGTCATGAAGAACGGCCGCGTGGTGGGCCATGCCCGCACCGAAGACGTCACCAAGGACGAAGTGCTCGGCATGATCATCCTCGGCAAATGCCCCCCCGGCGCGATCCCGGGTCCGGGGGCCATGCAGACGGCCTGAGCATTGCGACAATGAACTGAGACAGGCGAGGGGGCGAAAGCTCCCTCGTTTGTTTTTGACGAAGGCGCGTCCGTATATTGGGGCCAGCTCGACCTGCTATCTGGCAGTTCAGTATGCCGAGCCGGACACTGTAAGAAACGATTTCAAGTCTGGCGCGGAGGCAAGTTCGGCTGATGGATGGCGTAAATATGCGGTATGAAGCGTATGGATGTCTGGCGCAGATGTGATGCCAGAATACCAAAAATATATATAAAATTCAATAATTTATGATTGCGCCTTATCCCCTTCGCGCAGCCCGATACTCAATGTAGCGTTGGGTGCGACATTCTCCATGGTCAAGCGACTCCATCTTTGCGTGTAGGCAAAAGGTAGTTCGCTCCAATAGAAGATTAGATTCGCGACTAGACCTCGCGATTATGCGGCCTCGGAAATGAGCTTTACCCGCAAATGATCATGAGACCGCTATATCTACGCAAACAGAGCGGAATAAGGGTAAGGGAGGGCCAGCGATGGCATCTCGTCCCTCGCAAAATACCGAAGCGATCTCGTCTCGGCATCCTGCCATGCACCTCCATCCTTGAGAACTTGGCATCTGAATAAGGTGACAACATACTCGACTTGATGGCCGTTTGGGTAGACGTACCTAAAGTCACGCCCGCCGAACACGCCTAGTATACTGGCTGGCAAGACAACGAGGCCAGTCTCCTCCGAAACCTCTCGAATGACCGCTTCCTGAGGTGTCTCACCAGGCTCGATTGCCCCTGCTGGTAGACTCCAGCCCTCCCCAGAAGCCCTCTCTTGTAGAAGCAGATTACCGGCGTGGTCATGAATGACGGCGGCAACGGAAGGAAGCAAAAGCAAACGGTTGCCTATCAAACCGCGAAGGCCCATTACATAAGATGTCATTCGGCAAATCTCTTTGAAGTCGAATGTCCATTCTGTGCGCCGGGAGGGACTTAAACAAGAGTGACGTCAGATCGAATTCTCATCCCAGTCAACCTTGATCCTACGAGGACATGTCGCGCCAAGGGCAACCGACCCGAAGAACATGCAGCTTGCCGTTCAGATATTGCCGATTATCGTGCGAGGGCCGAGACTTCCTGCCACGTTCCCTGGGCAAAAGCCCCTTTATGATCCGCCATTCCATATCTGTCAGGCCGCCGCGAACCAAAACTGCCTCCCGGAAGGCAGTCTTGAATCATGCTTCGGATAATTCGGGAATCCACTTTGTTGACGGGGCCTAGCGTGATTTATCCGTCAGCTCGATAGGCATCGTGCTACAATCTATGGTCACATAATCTTCCAGTAAACCGATAGGGGTAGGACCACCCATATCGGTCGCGGCGCCATCCAAGTACTCAAAGCCCTTTCCTGGCTTGCCGAGTTCAAGGAAAACACGCCTATAGAGATAGCGAGGTTCGTCAATATCCATGTATTCGCGTATAGTTACCACCGCGATCTCGCGTCTACAAAAGGCCTTCGTTACCTCTAGGCCCACAATCTCGAAAAGCTCGACGTGCGGGGTCGCGTCAAATCGGTAGGAAGTATTGCTTTGGCTGTGATCGCTGAACTCCACCAAATATTGCCTACCAGCTTCTTGGCCATTGTCTTCTCTCCGGACATAGACTTCCGA
This sequence comes from Rhizobium sp. AAP43, assembly GCF_001296045.1. GTDB lineage: Bacteria > Pseudomonadota > Alphaproteobacteria > Rhizobiales > Rhizobiaceae > Allorhizobium. Next base: position 1,781 of record NZ_LJHS01000023.1, read on the forward strand.
ACGGCTAGTTGCATAGCTTACGGCATCGTTTGAGCTATGCCGAGAGATTAATATGTCTCCATCTCTCAGTTTGCTGGCGTCTGCAAGGGCCGGTAAGGCCATCAGGATTGTGACTAAGGGCAAAGCCATCACAGCGTTGCGCATCATTTTGGTTCCTTCGCTTCGTAATTGCCAAGGTTCTTACTAGGACCCGTTGACAAAGTGGATTCCCGAATTAGCCGAAGCAGGGCTCAAGACTGCCTTTTAGGAGGCAGTTTTGGCTCGCGGCGGTCGATCACGCGGCGGCTTTACGACGAAAATCCACGCCCGAGCAGACGGTCAGGGCCGTCCTCTTGGCTTCGTGCTGACGGGCGGCGAAGCTTCGGATTACAACGCCGTCCCTGACTTGCTGGCGATACCGGTCGGCAAACCGGGACTGTTTCTTGCCGACAAAGGCTATGAAGGTGATTTCCTGCGCGAGGAACTCCTGATCCATGGGATCAGACCAGTCATTCCGCCGAAAGCAAACCGGAAGAACCCTCTGTGTTTAACTTAAGATGCGCGCGGATGCCCAGGGGCAACGTTCGCCGTCTGGGTCGCCGCTTCCGTGGACATGCAAGTGTGCGGTTCGCCAGATCTGCCAGCCGGGACTTCAATCCTTCGTCGAGGATAACGGGACGCTTCATGCGTTCACCTGTCATCGGAAATCGTCGCGATCATATGGCAAACGCCGCCCGCTGTCGCCCCTCACGCGCCGCCGATCACCGCCCCCAGCGCTCCGCCCACCAGAAGCACGATGCCGATCAGGAAGGTGAGTGCTGCGCCCGGGCCGCGCTTTTTCGCATCGGCATAATACTCAGCCGCATAAAGTGCCCGCGCCGCCGTCCAGCCGAGCCCCAGCAGACCGGCGAGCATATCCGAGACGTAAAAGCCGAAGATCCACAGCGAGGGCAGGAAGAGCACAAGCTGCTCCACCGTGTTTTGCTGCACCCGGAACACCCGCTCGAAATCCGCGTTCCCGCTCGTCTTCGGCGCCTCTATGCCGAATTTCTTCCGCGCCTGGCCCACCTTCAGCAGAAACCAGCAATAGGTCACGAGGGCAGCAAAGGTGGCCAGTATGGTGAAACGCATGGGATTTTCTCTTCGCGGTCGTCTATGGTTAAGACTTGATTGGTAGGCGAGGCATAAGCGTCAGACAAGCGGAGGCGGTCACGACCCGGTCATGATCTGAGCGGATCTTGTCGAAAGCCGGCTTTTCCGCCATTGTTCTGAAATACGCCTGGCCCAACCGAAACGGGAAACGACGGCACGCCATGAGCACCGAGCACATCAAGTTTGGCCGCCCTTACGACCTCTCCGAACTCGTCGCCGATGGCATCATTCACGGCATCGGCGTGGTCTTTGCGCTGGTCGGCACAACCGCGCTGATCTTCTATGCCACCGTCTATTCCGACTATGCCAATATCGCTGCCAGCTGGATCTATGGCATGGGCCTGATCATCGCGCTCGGCGTCTCCTTCACCTACAATATGTGGCCGCATTCCAAGGTGAAGTGGATCCTGCGCCGCTTCGATCATTCGGCGATCTTCATCCTGATTGCCTCGACCTACACGCCCTTCCTCGTCCAGGGCGCGGAGCGGCCGATAATCCTGGCGCTCCTCATCGGCATCTGGGTGACCGCCATCATCGGTATCTGGCTGAAATTCCGCTTTCCCGGCCGCTATGATCGCCTTGCCATCCTGCTCTATCTCGGCATGGGTTGGAGCGGCGCGCTTGCCATGGGCCAGCTGTCGGAAATCATCCCGGGCGTGACGCTCACCCTCATCATCATCGGTGGCTGCATCTATTCCGCCGGTGTCATCTTCCACGTCTGGGAACGCCTGCGCTTCCAGAACGCCATCTGGCACGCCTTCGTCGTCACCGCCTCGATCGTCCACTATTCGGCAGTCTTCACGGCCATCAGCCTCGGCTGAGAACGGGCTTCAACCCGGCACGGCGCCATTCTCGGGCCTGTCGTGAGGAGCGGCAAACGAAAACGAGCGGCCGCTTCCGCCGCCGCTCGCGCCTTTCGTCACGAACCGTCTGGCTCAGGCCGCCGGGGCGGCTTCCACCTTGGCCGCCTCTTCCTTGGCGATCTGTTTGGCGGTGCCGCTGGCACCGATCCGAAGACCCACCAGCGTAACCGGGTAGGCGAGCAGCAAGCCGAAAGCGATGAAGACCAGCGCCGCCCCGACCGCGCCGATGCCGATCTCATCCACCAGGCTGTTGATGTCGGCCATCTCCACGCCGCCGGCCGCGATGATCAGAACGAACATCAGCACGCCAAGAAGGATGCTGGTCAGTGACATGAAGAAGGCAAGCCCGAGCGACATCGGCCAGCTGGGCCGGCCGCGCAGCTGCAGGGCAACATAATTGCCAGCCGTTGTGGCGCTGCCGATCAGCACGGCGACATTGGCGGCGCGAAACAGATCTTCGCTCCAGCCGAGGCTCTCGGCCACCAGCATCAGAATGAACATCAGCACCTGCAGGCCGATCAGGGTCGCGGAATAGCGGATCAGGAGACCAGGGAGAAGAGCAAACATCGACACGCTTCCTTTGCGGTTTCAATCAATTTCGCGCTGCTCATGAAGGATTTTTGTGTCCAGCGAAGTGGCGCAGATCACAGTCCAGGCGGCGATGCCGGCGGCTGCGCCTTGCGGTCGGCGCGCCGCTTAGCCCTCACCATCCAGCCGGCGCCAAGCCGGAAGGCCGGCAGCGTCACGATCGCGCCGGCAACAAGCGCCGTGGCGGTGTTCACCATCACCAGGCTGAGGATTGTCAGGCCAAGCGCTTCGATCAGCGTCGCGATACCGCCGCCCGACACCATCTCCGTCGCGATGATCGCGGAGAGAATGCCGATGTTCCAGACAAGCCCGAGTGCCACCAGCACCGCCGAGACAGCCAGACTTTCCCGCCAGTCGGGCATGCGCTTTCGCTCCGTAGCGAAATGGCTGCCCGCATAGGCCGCACTCGCCATGGCCGCCGCCACCTGCATGGCAAGGCCGATCGTCCGGTCCGCCGACACCACTTCGATCACGGCCATCATGATCAGTTCACAGCCGAAAAGGGCGAGCAGATAGTGCCAGATGAGGCTGGGGAAGAAGGGGCGCATGGGCGGCTTTCGGGTGCGGTGCGGCTTGCAATGCGCCAAGAGATGGCGGATTTCTGGAGGACAGCGCAGTGGCGCCGGTCACACTGCGTGCCTGTCACGCCGCTGCGGCCTTCCGCCTCTCCGCCGTCCACCCGCCTCGACCGCATCATCTGCCAGGGCGCCCGCCCATTTTCGTCCATCCGGGCTGCCGTGCCCCATCGCCTGCGAGTACCAGCCATGACCACAGACTTCATCATCCGCGATGCCACCGAAGCCGATCTTCCTGCTGTCCTTGAGATCTACAATCATGCGGTCGCTGAAACGACCGCGATCTGGAACGAGATCCTGGTTGATCTCGACAATCGCCGCGCCTGGCTGGAGGCCCGCCGCGCCCGTGGCTTCCCCGTCTTGATCGCCGATGTCGGCGGCGTGGTCGCCGGCTACGCCTCCTATGGCGACTGGCGCGCCTTCGACGGCTTCCGTCATTCGGTCGAACATTCCGTCTATGTCGAAAAGAACCACCACGGCCGTGGCCTTGGCCGCGCCCTGATGCAGGCGCTGATCGAGGAGGCGAGGGCAGGCAACATCCACGTCATGATCGCCGCCATCGAGGCCGGCAACCGGGGCTCCATCGCGCTCCACGAAAAACTCGGCTTCCGCCACGTCGGCACCCACCGCGAAGTCGGCCAGAAATTCGGCCGCTGGCTGGATCTGACGATGATGGAATTGAAACTGGATTGAGTTGGACGGCGGCCGTGTTGACGCCAGCGTCGTGCGCCGACCTCCTCTTCTCCCCAGCGGGGAGAAGGTGGCGCGCAAGCGCC
>NZ_LJHS01000024.1 GCF_001296045.1 Rhizobium sp. AAP43
GGCGCTTGCGCGCCACCTTCTCCCCGCTGGGGAGAAGAGGAGGTCGGCGCACGACGTTGGCGTCACCTCCTCTCCCCGCCGTAACATTTTGCACCTGAGCGCTTCGCGCCGCGTGACCTCCCACCCCGTCACGGGCGTGACAGAATGGCATGGAACAATGGATCACGGCTGCCGTTGACTGGCTGAGAACGGGCGCTGCCGAGATGCGGCGCCGTGGTTTGCCGTTCGGGCAGCCCTGGACCCGCAGAACGGGTCCGTGAGACACGCCCCTTAGCCCAGGAGACCATGTATGGCCCAATCAAACACCACCAATCGCCGTTTTGTGCTTGCCGAGCGCCCCAAGGGCGAACCAACCGATCAGACGCTGCGGCTGGAAACGGGCGACATCCCTGAGCCTGGCGAAGGGCAGATGCTGCTGCGCACCGTGTTCCTGTCGCTCGATCCCTATATGCGCGGGCGGATGAGCGATGCGCCGTCTTATGCGGCGCCGGTCGAGATCGGCCAGACCATGGTGGGCGGCACGGTGTCGCGCGTGGTCTCGTCCAAGCTGGACGGCTTTGCGGAAGGCGACTGGGTGGTCGGATTTTCCGGCTGGCAGGATTATGCGCTCTCCGACGGCCGGGGTGTGACGCCGCTTGGCGCGGAGCCGAGGCATCCGTCCTGGGCGCTTGGCGTCACCGGCATGCCGGGGCTGACGGCCTGGGCGGGGCTGAAGGAGATCGGGCAGCCGAAGGCGGGCGAGACGCTGGTTGTAGGCGGCGCGACGGGCCCTGTGGGCGCGACCGTCGGGCAGATCGGCAAGATCCTGGGGCTCACCGTCGTCGGCATTGCCGGCGGGCCGGAGAAATGCGCCCATGCGGTGGATGTGCTCGGCTTTGACGCCTGCATCGACTACAAGGCGGATGGTTTTGCGGACCATCTCAAGGCGGCGGTGCCCAATGGCATCGACATCTATTTCGAGAATGTCGGCGGCAAGGTTTTCGATGCCGTCGCGCCCCTTCTCAACGCCCGCGCCCGCATCCCGCTCTGCGGCCTGATTGCGCAGTACAATGCGACCAGCCTGCCGGATGGTCCGGACCGCCTGGGCTGGCTGATGGGCATGTTCCTGAAGAAGCGCATCACCGTGCGCGGCTTTATCGTCTTCGACGATTTCGGCCATCTCTATTCTGACTTTGCCAAGGAAATGGCGGGCTGGGTGGAGGCGGGCCGTATCCAGTATCGCGAAGAGATGATCGACGGGCTGGAACAGGCACCGCGGGCCTTTATCGGCCTCCTGCGGGGCGAAGGTTTTGGCAAGCGGGTGATCCGCGTCGGGCCGGATGCCTGACGGGGGTCTGCGCTCTTTTGCGGTCATTGGCGGGGCGGGCGGGATCCTTCGAGGCCGTCGCTATCGCGAGGGCACCTCACGATGAGGGCGTCTGCCGTTCGATACACCAATGTTTCCCCTCATCCCGAGGGGCCCGGCGCGGCCGGGCCTCGAAGGGCGAAGCCTCCCGAGAGACGGGCATGATTTGCCTCCGAACACCCAAGGAAAAGGACATAACCCCATGAAAATTCTTATGGTTCTCACATCGCATGACAAGCTTGGCGATACCGGCAAGAAGACCGGCTTCTGGCTGGAGGAATTTGCCGCCCCCTATTACGTGCTGAAGGATGCGGGTGCCGAGATCACGCTTGCCTCGCCGAAGGGCGGCCAGCCGCCGCTGGACCCGAAGAGCGATGAGCCGGATGCGCAGACAGAAGCCACCGACCGCTTCAAGGCCGATCAGACGGCACAGCAGCTGCTGGCCTCGACCACGGCCCTGTCGCATATCGATCCAGCCGATTTCGACGCGGTGTTTTATCCCGGCGGCCACGGTCCCCTTTGGGATCTAGCCGAAGACAAGGACAGCATTGCGCTGATCGAGGATTTTGCCGCCAAGGACAAGCCGGTTGCTGCCGTCTGCCACGCGCCGGGCGTGTTGCGCCATGTGAAGGGCAAGGATGGCAAGCCGCTCGTTGCAGGCCGCAAGGTGGCGGGCTTCACCAATTCCGAAGAAGAGGCTGTCGGCCTCACCAAGGTCGTGCCCTTCCTGGTGGAAGACATGCTGAAGGAGCGCGGCGGGCTTTATGAAAAGGGTGCCGATTGGGGCGTCTATGTGGTGACCGACGGCAAGCTGGTGACGGGTCAAAACCCGGCCTCTTCGGAAGAGGCGGCCAAGGCGCTGTTGAAGCTGCTTTAACGGAGACTGGGGACCTCAGGACTGGGGCACCGCGCTTGGCCTTGCTTCGCCCCCCTCATCCGGCGCTTGCGCGCCACCTTCTCCCCGCTGGGGAGAAGAGAGGTCGGCGAGCGACGTTGGCGTCACCTCCTCTCCCCCACGGGGAGAGGGAAGCCGAGCGATAGCGGAGGCAGGGTGAGGGGGTGGTAGGGCATGACGTTTGCCGCCGTGATCTGTGCCTTGCTTCGCCCCCCCTCATCCGGCGCTTGCGCGCCACCTTCTCCCCGCTGGGGAGAAGAGGAGGTC
>NZ_LJHS01000025.1 GCF_001296045.1 Rhizobium sp. AAP43
AACGAGGCCATCCAGCAGCTCGACAAGGTGACCCAGCAGAATGCCGGAGCCTCCGAAGGCGTCTCGTCGACTTCGCTCGAACTGGCGTCGCAGGCCGAGGAGTTGCAGGCTTCAATCTCATTCTTCCGCATCGACACTTCAGGGTCGTCTCGGTCCCACTCGCAGCCCCCCGTGCAACGTGCAAGCCAGAGTGCATCGCGAAGCCCGGCCAAGCCGACCAGATCCCACTCGTCCGGCACGGTCGCCGGCCAACAAGAGCGAGTGAAAGGATTTGCCCTCGATATGTCCATGGGTGCAGCGGACGACGAAGACGACGATTTCCGCCAGAGCGCTTGAGTAGCCTGCAATCAACGTGACCAAAGGTCCACTCGGTCAAACAATGGGGAGCATCAGCATCATGAACCTGCTCACACAAATGCGGAAGACATCTCGCGCCGAATGGGCGATTTCGGAGATCCAGGAACTCACGAAACGCCTTGCGGACGGTGACCTTTCACACCGCGCTCGCGAACAGGATGCGACCGGGGAGGCTCGTGACGTGCTGATCGCCGTCAACGCTTTGCTGGATGTCGCCATGCGTCCGGTCGGCACGCTCCATTCGGCCATCAATCGGATGGCCTTGGAGCATGACAAAGGTGACATTGATGTCGTGCTGCCGGCTGATCGCTTTCACGGCGATCTGGCCACCATGGCCACGGACATCAACGATATGGTCGCCGCTCATATCGCGGTGAAGAAGAAGGCGATGGCGGTCGTCAAGGAGTTCAGCGAGGGCAACTTCGATGCGCCGCTGGAACAGCTGCCGGGTAAGAAGGCCTTCATCAACGACACGATCGAGACCTTGCGCGGCAACCTCAAGGGTTTGATCACGGACATGAACACCATGTCGTCCGAGCATGACCGGGGCGACATCGACGTCTTCGTGCCTGTCGACAAATTCCAGGGTGACTTTGCCAAAATGGCCAAGGGCATCAACGACATGGTCGCCGGCCATATCGCGGTGAAGAAGAAGGCGATGGCGGTCGTCAAGGAGTTCAGCGAGGGCAACTTCAATGCGCCGCTCGAACAGCTGCCGGGCAAGAAGGCCTTCATCAATGATACGATTGAGACCCTGCGCGGCAACCTCAAGGGTCTGATCACGGAAATGAACACCATGTCGTCCGAGCACGACAGAGGTGACATCGACGTCTTCGTGCCTGTTGACAAATTCCAGGGTGACTTTGCCACCATGGCCAAAGGTATCAATGAGATGGTCGCCGGCCATATCGCCGTGAAGAAGAAGGCGATGGCGGTCGTCAAGGAGTTCGGCGAAGGCAATTTCCATGCGCAGCTGGAACAGCTGCCGGGCAAGAAGGCTTTCATCAACGATACGATCGACACGCTTCGTGCCAATTTCCGCGCCATCATCTCCGAGATCCAGCGCCTGATTGACGCCTCCACAGCGGGCAAGCTCAGCGAAAGAGGCGAGGCTAATCGTTTCGTCGGCGACTTCGCAGCCGTCGTTTCCGGAATCAATGGCATGCTCGATGCGATCCTTGTGCCCATCGCAGAAGGAAACCGCGTGCTCAATCAGGTCTCGTCGGGGAACCTGATGGAGCGCGTGGAAATCGAATGCGAAGGTGATCATCAGGCCATGAAGGTGGCAATCAATTCGCTGGTCGACAACCTCACATCCTTCGCGACAACAGTCAGTGCCGCCGCCGATCAGGTTGCCAGCGGCAGCCACAATCTATCCTCGAGCAGTGAACAGCTGTCGCAGGGGGCAAACGAGCAGGCGGCAGCGACTGAAGAGGCTTCAGCCTCGATGGAAGAGATGGCTGCCAACATCAAGCAGAACGCCGACAATGCATCGCAGACCGAAAAGATTGCCCGCCA
>NZ_LJHS01000026.1 GCF_001296045.1 Rhizobium sp. AAP43
GATCGTACCGATGTTGACGTGCGGCTTATTGCGCTCAAACTTACTCTTTGCCATTTGAATGCTTTCCTATGAACGAAAAGAGGTTTCCCCGGGCGACCCGGTTTGGTCCCGCCGTTTAAGGCTTTCGCCTGCATTGCGCAAGAGTTAAATCTCTGGCGCTCTCCAGCGCTACCAAGGGCTTGTCATGGCGAGCCGTAGGCAGGCTTCATCTTTGCTATGGTCGCATCGATCTCAGCCGCCACGATGGGATCATCGATAAGCTCGGCGCATTGGAACAGCGGCATCGGATGTTCCCCACTGTCGCCCCGGACCACGGGCACCGTCGCTTCCGCCAGGGCTGCTTCAACCGCATTGCGGAGCGGCGCCCAGTCCTCGATATCACCTTTGCCCCGCTCGACAATGATTGCGGCCCATCCATTGCCTTGTTCCTTGAGAACCTCATTCTCCTGCCGGTCAAGACAGACGGCAATCGCATATCCCTGTACATCGCGGGTCACGGCATCCCGCGGCGCGGCCAATGCCGACAGGGGCGCCAGAGCGGCTGACAAGGTGAGAGCATAGGCGCAGAATGACGCGAGATTAGGTGACGTATTCATGACGCATGGTCTCCCGGAACTCGAGATGAAAATCACAGCCGTCTCCATGAGGCGATGGCCGGATCAGTCATTGCGGGAAAAGTGGTGAAAGTGTGCAGCGGAGCGCGGGATCAGGATCACTCTATGACAGCGATCACAAGAGCCGACATAGCTTGCAGACAGCAAGGTCCATCGCAAACAGCAATCAGCGCGGCAGAACGCAAAATGTCAAAGAGAGTGGGAAGTCACATTTGGAGCGGGTAACGGGAATCGAACCCGTGTATTCAGCTTGGAAGGCTGCTGCTCTACCATTGAGCTATACCCGCATTTCACGATCCGAGGACGAATGGTGGAGAGAGTTGGATTTGAACCAACGTAGGCTGAGCCAACGGATTTACAGTCCGTCCCCTTTAACCACTCGGGCATCTCTCCATTCTTTCGTCCGGATCGTTCGACCAAGCTTTTTAGTCTCGACCAGTGGGCGTCGCCCCTCGGTCTGCGGCGGGTATATGACGGCCGAACCGGCTCGTGTCAACACGAAGTTTGCGGAAAATTTCCAAAAAAAACATCAGCCCTTGTGCGCCGGCCTTTCCCGCCGACAATTCACAGCACCCTCTATGCCCATTCGAGCCCGCCCGTTATAAGGGCCTATGGCAAAAGATCCCAAAACAGACAAAACCGCCCGTGACACTCACTATGCGACGCTGCGCCGACAGGTGCGCGACGCAAAGCGCGAACGCGGCGAAATCCCGACACCCGCCCCGCAGACGCGGCGCAAGAGCAATGCCGACTGGACGCCACCGCCTATCGCCCCCGACCAGGTCTTCCTGTACGGCCTGCACACGGTGCGTGCCGCGCTCGACAATCCGGAGCGCAAGCTGATCAAGCTTTCCGCAACCCAGAATGCGCTGGTCCGGCTGGAAATCGCATCTGTGGAAAACCTCGGCATTCCCTTCGAGACCGTGACGCCGCAGGATCTCGACAAAGCGCTTGGTCCCGACGCAATCCATCAGGGTGTCATGCTGGAGACGCGCCCCCTGCCCGTGCGTCGACTGGAAGCCTTGAAGGACAGCCCCCTGCTTCTCGTCCTTGATCAAGTGACCGATCCGCACAATGTCGGTGCGATCATGCGTTCGGCGGTCGCATTCGGCGCCGGCGCCGTCATCACGACGCAACGCCACAGCCCGACCGAATCAGGTGTATTGGCCAAATCAGCCTCCGGCGCGCTGGAAATGATTCCCTACATTCAGGTCACAAACCTTGCTGGCGCTCTCGGCGAGCTGCACGATCTTGGCTTCTTCACCATCGGCCTCGATTCGGAAGGACCGGCCCCCATGGAAGACATGCTGCAGGGCAGTCGCGTGGCGCTGGTTCTCGGCTCCGAGGGCAAGGGCCTGAGGCAGAAGACGCGTGAAACGGTCTCGGCACTTGCACGCCTCGACATGCCGGGCGCGATCAAGTCGCTCAACGTTTCGAATGCCGCAGCGATCGCTCTCTACGCCACCCGCCAACATCTCGCCCGCAAGGCCTGATCGGCCGCATCACCGACTTCGACGGAACCGCTGCTCGCCCACGACAGCTGTCCCGTCGAAGCGCCAAAGCCTGGCCTGGCAGCACCGACTGCCCCTTTCCACAAACCGCACCGGAATGACGACTGAGGCAGCTTCATAGGCCAGCTGCGCGGGCGGGCGGATTTGCCCCGCTTAATGATCTCGCAAGAATACGCTTGGCCAATCCGGGCTGCCTGGTCCCGGGGGCAAACCGCCAACACACCCAGCGCTTTTAGCTACTTTCGTTAGCTAACTACCTAAGCAGCTTACCATCTGCCTCAGGGATTTTCACACGCCGGGCCGACGCGCCACTGCGATCTCCGCGTGGACAAGGCTTGTCAGGCCGTCATTGGCCGGAAACCTCGGACAGCCCTGTATCCCAACCACAGAAAAGCCGCGAGAACGATGACCTGCACCACCAGAAAGGGTGGCTCGGAGCCGGTGGGCGCGAGGGCATTGAGCGCAGGCACCTTGAGGACAGCCTGGGCCATAAGGACAAAAACGTTGAGGTAGAGCGAGGCCGTCGAACAGATCATGAAGACCTCTCGTCAATGGCCTGCGAGCCGGCGAGCATAAAGCGCGAAGAGGGCCGCGGCGAGCAGCAGACTCGTCAAGATCCCGACGCCGATCGCGGGTGTGACCACGGTGAACGGGAAGAGAAATCCGGTGACGACCGTTGCCACCGTTGATCCGAGAAAAAGCGCGCTCCAACCAGACCGAAGCTCAGAGCGCAGCCATCCATGCAGGGCCACGACGCCGGCGACGATGCCGACGAGACTGAGTATGACATGGAAGAGGGTAAAAGGCGTGATTGCGAAGATCATCATGAAACTCCGTCTCAAAGTGCCAAGACACGAGTAAGCGCTCATCCGGAACACTTGTAAATTGTCATTTTTCGCACTGCACCAAGACCAGAGATCCGGCGTGGCCAAACAAACGTCCCCCTCGGCCCATCCCGTGCCATTTTTCCCGCTATGGTTAACGGATGGTCAAGATGTTCTGCCTAGCCTCGGAACATCACCGCCATCTGGCCATTTCCTTGAGATCTGGAGGACCGACATGTTTTCACTTATCAGCACGCTTCGCGAACCGACGCCTGAAACGCCCGATACCGGCACGTTTGCCGATGCCGCCCTCAGCATGCCGATGGTCGAGCTTACGAGCCAGCGCCGCAGAGACCGGCGGTCGAAGGATCACGCGCGCGATTACGGTGTCGAACGCATGGTTCAGATCGGTGCCGTCGGCTACGTCTGAAAACATCAAGGCCTGAGTAAGAGGGCTTAACCGGATGCCGTTGTCGTCATCCTCTCGCCGAATAGCGGATCGGCACCATGTGGCCGATCTCGAAAAAAAATCGTCTCCGTCTCCCCGCAATTCATGCCGCCGGCCGGAGTATCAGACGCCGGAACCGGGTGGCTGCCGCGACAGGGGAAGTACGAGAGCGTCGGACAGGTGACAGCGGCTTCGCGAACCGCCTGACGCAGTTCGCGCATGTCCCGACAGGGCAACAGAACCCCCATGCCATCCCTCCGCCCATACCAGAGTGATCTCCATCAAAAACGACAGGGCGGCGAAGAGAACTCGTCAGGTCCATCATGCGCACGGCGAAAATACGGCACGTCGCGGCGCCGCATGACAAGCACCAACGCATTGATACACTTCACGAAAATAAGGAGAGTGGTGCCCCCGGCAGGGTTCGAACCCGCGACCCCCTGATTACAAATAACAGGCTTTGTCATGCCGAATGACTAGTGTTTTTCTGATCTCGTCAACAGATTAGTGATTTCAATACGTTAGCACATTTAAAGGTAGAGCAGATTTTTTCTCATCTCGTCAACAAATTTGGCGGTGATTGATCTGTGATTGGTCTTGTTCAGCCGTCATCGCCAAATTCGTTGACCTTTACACCCCCTGATTTTTCGGCAACCATATTTATATCGAAGTCAAAAAGTTCAGAGTTTCCAGATGTCTAGTTCATTTTTCGACGGCAACACGCTCAAGAGCGTGTCCGCTATCTATGCCCGAAAGGACGGGAAAAAACCCGCTCCCCGCATTTACCGCGACACTGGCCAATCGGGCCTCGTGATTTCCGCAGGTAAGACTGGTGCAGTCTGGAAGATCAGCACCAATTCCTTGAACAGAGGCCTGGGCGATGTTTCGCTGTACGATAAGGACGATATCCCAAAACTGCGAACGATGGTTGCGCTATGCATCGCCGAGCACAAGGCCGGTCGCAGCATCGATGCCATCATCGAGTATTTCAAATTACACAAGGACCTCGAACGCTCGAAGGCAGAGCAGGATGTCGCCAATGGCATAGGCATGAAGTGGCCGGAAGCCCGCGATGCATTTATCAAATGGGCCTACAAGAACAAAGCAAAGAGTACCGTTGACGGATATAAGTCAGCCCTCGGTGCGTGCCCGGGATCGGTGTATGAGGTGGACTTCCGGGGCATCATGGACAAACCAATCGTTTCGATCACGGGAGGCGATTTATCCCGCATAAAAAACAGCATCATCAAAAGAGGCGAAGCGGGTGAATTGAAGGGTACAGGGCTGCGACAGGCTGATCTCACCGTCGCTGCGATTAAGTCAGCCTGGAAGTATTTTTTCGACAAGCAAGATGATTTTCCTTTGGACACGAATGTCGCCAGCCAGCTGTCGTCCGTCCAGGAAAATGACGACGCTAATGATGAAGAGGATTTCGAGGACGATGACGAGATGGAAGACGACGGCCTGAGAGCGATGACCCAGCTTGAGCTAGGTGCTTTTGTCTGGGCTCTCGATTCCGAGCCGAATGCGATCCATCGAAATGCCATCCTCCTCCAAGCGCTGACCGGGCAGCGTCGTAGAGCCGCTGTGATCGCGAGGCGCGGTCGGTTCAAGCCTCACGAAAAATATGGTCTGGTTTGGCAAACTAGAGGCAAAGGAAACACGTGGCGCAGCCTCCCGCTTGGAGAGGTCGCAACCGACCTAGTCCGGATGTCTCTGGAAGATTTCAAGGACTATGACTCAAAATTCCTTTTCCCGAAGGTCAGGCGTCGCACGGCTAAGGATGCGAAGGATGGACCTACGTCCGGTAGGCAGGTGGCAAAGGTTATGGAGAGAATGCGTCTACCAGGAGGGGTTTTCCACGGCCTGGACATCTCTCCGTCAACCCAGGACCTGCGTAAAGCACTTGTCACTCACTTTAAGCCTCGGATGCATGAGTTCGAAGTCGGCGGCAAACCACTGACAGAAGACCACATTAAGATAATCACGCACGCCAACGAAGGCAGGGCCGACGTCGCCTCGTCGGTTTATGACCTGAATGCATACCTTGATGTCAAACACGCGATCCTGGTGGAGTGGGAGCGATACGTGATGGAAGGATATAAGATATACACGGAGAGCCATGGGGCTGAGCAGCTGATCGCTGCCGAATGAGATTTCAGTAGTACCGGTTCTAGTTCATCCGGACTGCTGAACACATTGAAATCGCTGGAGCTATGCAAGGTTTCCAGAACCCTCATAGCTTAGGCAAACCTCCAATATCGACTCTCATTATACTGATCACAAATGCGACGCCCGTGGCCACGTCGCCCCCCTCGCCCGTTATAGACCAGCCCAATCCGACCACATCTGGATGCGATGCTGCAGTGTTTACATTCCATGGCAGCACAGATGTTTTCGCCGTTTTGCCCGACTTCGCGAGATCGATCAGCTTTTGCGTCTCTTCCAGCGTCCAAATTCATGGCTCTCGCATCTCCATGCTATGCTCACACAAATGCTTTTCTAGTGTGCAGCGCCAGATCAGCGGCCGCAAAAGGAATTTTGTCCTATGTCATTATTCAGAGAAGACATGATCCGGGACGACTACAAAGCCGATATCCAAGCTATCCGTGACCAGCACGGCGACGGCGTGATCATCGATTGGATTGAACGTTATTACGCCTCTTCGGATGTCGACCGCGACGATGTAATGATGGCGCTCGGTATCGACTACGTCGGCACATTTTACGAGCTGACACGGGCGTACGATGTCGACAAGCCGGAGCCCGATCCGGTCGAAGAAGTGCGCCAGGCTGAGGTGGTGAGGCTGGTGCTGGACGGCAAAGAGGTGCCGCAAGAGCTTCGGCAACCGACGTCTTGGAAGCCGATGATCAACTGAGCCCGTGATGGGATTTGACCCTTTGAACGATGTCCGCGATCTGCTGATCGATCTTGCCGATATCGATCAGATAGCCTTCACGCAGGATCGACCCCGCATGAAAGCCGAGCGACTGAGTCATCTCCTCCATGATGGTGTCGATTAAGTCGTCTTCGTAGGCTGTGCCATCGTTATCCCATGAGACGGAATACCCTGACGGGCGATGATCGATGCATTGTTCCAGCGCAAAATTTGCATTCGGCACGAGACGATCAATGTGGGCGAGATAAACCTTGAGCACGTCGAACTGACGCGGTGACAGAACAACACTGCACCCAGGTGCCAAAAGATGATGAGCCAGAAACTCAAGCGTTCGCGTGTAATCCAACGGTTCATCGTTTGCGACGCCATCTGGTATCACAGCTGCTCCCCTCGCATTATCATCTCGATCTCAGCGACAATTGCATCCCGCTTTATTTCATCCACCGTCGACGCCAGCTGTGTATCGATGGCGACTTCATAACCGTTTCGGCGCAGCCTGAATCTGACTTCGTGGTGCCGCCCTATTGCCTGATCGACAGCGAGGAGTTTCCGGCGTATTTCGGCGAGTTCCATATCTGTGCCATCGAGCTGCAGATCGGGATCGAGAAATGGACGGCATTCGATTTCGATTTGCTTTGCCAAGTCCATAGACGTAACCTCGTCGGTATCTGTTGGACGCTGTAGCCGGTAGAGCTGCAAGGGCGTCAGGTGCCTATCACGGCCATGTGCCAGCTGCATCGCAATCGACATCCTGACAGCCGTACGTGCTTGCTCTTCGCCCTCGTAATCAGGTGACCACGGCAGTAGGTCAGACCATGCCTTTACCGCTTCGGCGGTACGCTGATGTTCGACCGGATGAAAATCGAGAAAGGCATCGGCCCAAGCCCTGATATCGATCTCGTGCTCTTTCTGGACCTTGTGAAAAAGTTCTATCCAGTCACGGGAACGGTCGGCGAAAAAGCTTGCTCTGAATTCTGAGGGGATATTGTCGTTCATGTTGCGCTCCAATGCTCGTCGCAGCGGACACGCCACCATCGCTCTTGTTTGAGCTGCCCAGGCTCACCACAATACCAGCATGACACCAGACACCTGTCGGCCGCATGTTTGACGATGACTTCGACGTCTTCTTTTCGGTCTCCGCTGTAGAGATATGAGACACGCAAGTGGCCCCATTTTTCATGAGCGGACAAAAATCCGAGGTCATCGATTTCAGCAAATTCGCGGACTAAATCATCAAGTATCGCATACCAGCCTTCGCCAACGTTATACCCTGGTCGAGCATGCTCAAGGTCGCCGTCGTAGACCGCCAACTGGCGACGACGTTCCTCCATCTGTTCCTTCGTCATCACCATTATCGAGCCGCCTTTCGCGCTATCCACTCGGCGTAATGTTTGTCACAGCAGACGCCGTACCAGCCGTTCACGACGCGCATCTCTCCAGGCTCACCGCACTCTTCACAGCTATGGGCAGCACGGCCGATCACCTGTTCTTTGATGATTCCTATCATTTCAGAGACCGGCGTTGGCTCAGTCGTATAGATGTCATCAACCCACTCCGAAAAGCCGTCGACATCCAGGCGCTCGTATGGAGCCGGTCGGACGTAGATACGCAGCTCCCCGAATTTCTCCTTGACCTGACGGATGTACCAACGGCCGATCTCGTCATGGCGCTTGAGGACACCGTCCAGCTGCTCGCAGAAATCGGAGAACAGGTGCCACCATCCCTTGTTGACGGTGATCAGATACTGCCAATCCTGGTCTGTGTTATTCGGGTCGAAGAGGTCGGAATATCTTTCGCGGACGAAGGCTACATACTCATCATGCGTCATCACAGGAGACTCCCCTGTTCGCTTTCAGTGAAGCTTCGTCGGAGAGCCGCTGTGCATGATGGACGATGTCATCGACATCAAGACGAGTAGCCACATCAACAAGCGGGTCATACCTGACCGACAGAAAAAGCTGCCCTTCAGAATCGATGATTTTTGTGACGTGAATTTTGCCGATCAGGTCCCGCTCTTCGACGATAGTTTTGATGTTCAAAAGAGCTTCGCGTAGGATCGGCGTGTTGTGATCTGAGACGTGGAGCCAGATATTAGAGTGCTTCTGAAAAAGGAACGAGGTTTCGCTGCGGAAACGTATGCGCTCGTCGAATGCCTGGACCTGTTCCGTCAGCTTTTGACGCGCTCTATCTTCATGCTTTTGGCAAAAGACAAAGCGCACACGGTCTCCCAGCGGCACCAGATGGCCGTCGGCTCCGCAGTCTTCGCAGGTATGTTGACTGGAGATGGTCAGTTGACGCTGCGCATTGATCAGCTGTAGGGCTTTGGCTTCTGTCCACTGCATATCCGGGTTGGGACAGATGAAGGCTTTGACGCCGCTAGCGCTTCTCTCAAATCGGACTTCTGCGGGTGTCAGCATGCCCTCGCCGAGGTCGGAGACATCCTGCAGAAAGGTTGTCATGATATCGGTCCATCCGTCCGGAAGAGAAGCTATGGACGAGTGAAAAAGATCAGGAGCTGCAGCACGGACGCGGTCAATTTTTTCCTGTTTCATCGTGCCCTCTACCTCGATCTCCACCTTCAGATTCAGTTGGGAAGCAGCCTGCTTCGCCTTCCGCTGCGCATCGATCAGACCTTGGCTATGCATCCCACTTCTCCACTTTCCCGGCACAGAATTCCGGCGAAATGCAGTGTCGACCACCCGGTAGGCCACAGACTTCGCAGATGGATTGCTGACGCTCGTTGAAAAATTGGAGCGCAATGATCAGTGCCAAAGCGCTGCCGTCGGTCCACTTTTGGAAATCGACCAGCGGCGCTGCATATGCACGGAAAAGCCCGTCTTCCAGGCGCTCAAAATGTAGTGCGACCCAAGGCTCAGTACTGCCATTGTCGGCTGCAATGAGAGCGCACTGATGAAAGAGCCTCGCTATGAGATTCCAATGACCAGCTGGCAGAGATTTCAGGTTTTCATTCCAGAAATCCGGATACTCACCCTTCAGAAACTCAATCTGGTCAGGGCTCATGACCAACGCCTTTCTTCCAAGTGTTTTTGGCAAAGCGCCTGCTGCCGACGACCGTCCTGATATTTCAGAATGGATGCCGATGGTTGTCCACAGACTTCGCATTTACGCGGTGCATGCTCGTTGAACCGGCTGACAGCCTGCACCAGTCGGTGAGACATCTCAGGCGTCCAATGTTGGGCATCCAAGACCGGATAGACATAGAGAACGTGGCTCGGCCACTGGAGCTGACGCCAGTAAACTTCAACAAATTTCACCGGCTCCGCGCCGTCGGCATGAATGGGCGATAGGAGCTGCAGATCATACAGATCGTGGAAGAGGTCGTAGACGACACCGAGCCAGCCGTCGGGCAGTTCGAGCAGCCGCTGATCAGCGTAGAGCGGGTAGTCTGCGATGAGCTGGTCAACAATATGCTGTTTCACGATACCACCTCCGCGTCTCTCATCGCCGCCATCAGAGCTTGAAAAGTCATCGGCCCATAACCGGTATCAGGGCAGTCCACTCCACAGTCCCGGGACCGACCGTATGCAGGCAGGCGACCGTGCGAATGGCCATAAAGGTGCCAAGAGCCATGCACCGATGCCGACCACGTGCGCATGGCGTAGTGGTGCAAGATGACGCGCTCGCCTGCCTGCTTGACTTCGGCGTAGTGGGTCGGCGGCTGGTCCCACGCCAATCCGCGCAGTGACTTACGCACTGATCCGTCGCCGTGGACATCGTGATTACCCAGGATGAGCCTCTTCCGACCCTGCAGGCGATTGAAAATCTGCTTGGTACGGGCCTCGTCGTGGCAGGAGAAATCGCCCACATGCCAGACGATATCGTCCGGTCGGACGACCGCATTCCACATTTCGATAAGGTGTTCGTCCATCTCCTCGACGGTCGAGAACGGCCGAAATTTCAGCATCAGCTGATGGCCAAAATGGGAGTCACTGGTAAATAAATGCTGGGTGAACGCCATTGAAGAAGGTCCCTTTAAAACACGATAAACCCCGACCACCGGCTGCAAGCCGATGACAACGCAGCTGCGTCATAGGTTTATCGTGGAGGCCTTCATGGTGTGCTGCTCCAGTTGAGCGGTTGGCGATGGAGCGAAAGGTAGCAGGTACCGCTCGATTGTAAAGCGGTACCTTTTCAATGGGTTATATGGTTAGCCAAAATTGGTTAACGCGCCGGTACCGCAGGCCATGGCTTCGCCCTCGCATTCAGACTCCGTCGCAGCCAAAAAGTCTTCCTCGTCAATTTCATCATCAAGATGGCACCGATCACTCGTCACCCCCCGTCCGGTGCCATCTATGTAAAACAGTTTGTCTTCTGAAGCTTCGTCGTCCGTTGGATCGACAAACTTACGGTTACGGAACTCTTGCAGCCTACCGGTCCTGATCATCCAATCCAGACCCTTTATTCTTGCGTGGTATGAGAGCACCACGTTCGGCGGCTGTGTTGAGGTGAAACAGTGCCACAGAATGAAGTCGTCCGAGTTCCCGTGCTTCTGTATCTCTGGCTTCGCTATGATGGCGAGGCATTCTTTGACAATGCCGCCGAGCACTATGTCCAGATCATAAATCGTCGGAAAACGATCTCTCATACGACCAATGATCTCCATTTCGATCCAACGTGAATTCTGAATCGGCGTCATGGTCTGGAAGGGGTATCCCTTCATCAGCTGTCGCATCAGATCGCTTTCGGCATGGAGTATCTCGTTGTCGAAGAACGGGTGAAGAGCTGACCTGTACTTGCTGAGGTCGAAGCCCCTGGCAGAAAATGGCCCCTCTGACTTTTTCTGCTTCACCTTCTTTGGCTTAGGCTTTGCATTTGGCTGGAAATTGCGACGGTGCTGGATACTTTCCATCTCATCCATGGAAAGCAGCAGTTCCTCAATACCGGCAGTATTATTCGGGATGAAGGTGTCAGCCCAGACGACGTCCTCGTACTCGCCGGGTCGGATAAATGACAACTGAAACACCGGAACGCACGTCGCGTTTCCGGACCAGTTGGAGGCCTTCGACAAAAAATCGTCAATGATCAGGCGATAAACTTCGCCTGAACGGACGCCTTTGAATTTGATGACCAATGCTTCTTGGATGCGTGGCTCTGGCTTTCTCATGCTGCATCTCCGGTCGCTAGGTAAGGCTGGATATCACTCTCAAAACTGGCCCACTGAGCTGGCGTGGCGGACACCTTGTGGACGGCGGTCAAAGAGCCTTCGAACCGGAGGATGCGCTGCTCATCGCCGGACATCTCAGAAAGAAGAAATCCGATTTCAGTTGTGAACTCGTCGGCCGTCACTTCATCAGAAAGCACGTAGACAGTAGATACGGGCTTCTGTGTCTGCTGTGCCGGAGCCGGTGGCAGTTCTTCCCATGCCACGGCCATTTCAGCTTCAATGCGCTGTGCTTCCTCTTTGGCGGCCTTTGAGGCGAGATAATCTGCAAGTTCGTCTTCTGGCGTTCTGCCCGGTTTAGCACTCTCAACATAAGCTGCAGCGCGCTTTTTAAGTGTTGTCGTCTTCCAGCCTTTACCCATTCGATTTCGCCTGGCTGCTTCAGCTTCAGTCTGGATTGCGAGTGGAGCATTTGATCGAATAGCGAGATGGGCCACGAGATCAGCATCATCTGCCTCTTCTTCGAAAAGACCCCATGCCGCGAAAGCAGTGCCACGGTCCTCTATGGCAGCCAGCAGAGCGTCTCCGCGATATCCCCTGGTCTCATAGCCAGGCGTCAAAGCTTTGCCGCTGAGAGCCTCCTGCAGCGCCACAAGCCACAACTTGAAGTAGCTATTAGATGTGTGTCCGGCTAGCTTAAAAACTTTAAACGCACGGTCCCAAAGATCACTGCGGACGATGTATTTTGGATCATCCGCTCCGCCCATCCTGAACTGCTGCTTAGCCTTGTAATCCAGACGGAGACGAACGTGCCTGAAGTCCGGGGCTTTGAGACGAAGAGTGTAGCAGATCGAGTTAATGCGACGTCCACGGCCTTTCTCAGGGACAATTTTCACTGAGGTTTTGAACCGACTGACGGATGAAAGGTCATCAAGGGACCCTCTTACGAACTTGGTCAGCTTCCCGACGTTCAGTTTTTCCGGATCGTCGTGTCCGGGAAATTGGATGATTTCGGCCAGCTCTTGAGGAGAAAACCGGATATAGATTTCGTTGTCCTCGCCAGGCTGCCAACGCTTCTTCGTGCTCTGTAATGCTAGGTGTTTATAGAGTGCAGGGCTGTGCTTGAGGTGCATGTTTCCGTTACCGAGAGCCGCAAGCTCAAGGTACGCATACGACGGCATAGTGCGCATCAGAGCTTTGATCGGAGGGGCGAACATGTATCCGATCAGAGCCGTAGACCGGGTCAGCTCTTCCCAAGAAACGACCATCTGAACACCCTTGTAGCGACGGTCTGGATGCCCAGAATCGCCAAACGAAATCGTGGTCTGACGCAGTTTTTCGAGGCTCCTTAGTATGTCATCTTTCCGGATGTTTGGTCCTGCAAATCGCGTCAACGCGGCGAGATCAATCGCATAACGGTCGGCGCGCATTTCACGGTCGACTTCGTAAGCATGGGAGATCAGGATTTCATGAACGACAGAGTCCACAACTGAAAGCGATGGGCCGTCGAAAGATACGCCGGTCAGCATCTCGGGAGGACGTGGGCTCTCAGGTGCTACTTCGGAGAATGCAGACGGCTTGCGGTCTGCGAGTTTAACCAGGCTGCCGTGATTGTTGGGTTGGAATTTCACTGTATGCGTCTCTGTATTCGATACAGAGATTGTTTCCGTCGGCCGAAACGTAAATCAAGGTTTAAATCCAACCTCTATTTCAATATGGATTTGGCCATCAAATCCCATCAAATATCGTTGTCGGATTTATTCAATTTCAGTCAACTAAATGTTGAGAAATCTGGGATTTAAATAATATTAGCCCTCTCTAAAAGTTGGTAAATCTGGGATTTAAACAACGTTGACAAAGGCCGAATATGTTCAGCGTTACCGCTTGTCGCTTATGTTGACACTTCCCTAATACAGAGTGACGGAAACGGTTAGGCTGTAGGGGCTGTCTGAATTTTCCGTGGCAGCAGAGCTGCTTCAAGAGTTCTCAGGAAGCCAATTCCGTCACTCAACGGGAGTGGAGCCAGAGCAGTGAGCTGCGCCAGATGCGGCAGGGTATTTGCAATCGCCTTGCGATCATCGTCAGTCACTTCGGTATGCTCCACCCTGTCGACAAGAACCAACATCTCATCATACGCCGAAAAGCGCTTCACCTTCATGCTCTCCGGACACCTGCACCTTCTGAAGCAGGCGTCTAATGCGCCTGGCTCTGAGACGATCTTGACCGGTCTGCAGCGGTATTTCTCGGACCCGGTGGATACCCCATCAAGATCAAAACAGCTGTCGACGGAGTAGCCAAACGACAAGGTCATTGCGACGGCACAGGACGCTCCAGCGTGAATTGCGCAATGTACCTCACCAGCTCGGCCGTTTCCTGACGTTCCGACGCGGACACGCCTTGATCGGAGATTTTATCCGCCAGCTCAAGCAGCATTTCACGGGCCGTTTTTGCGTTCTCTTCGTCGATGTCGCCATCACGTATAATGCCCTGGTATGTTGCCAAAATGAAAGCGCCCTGCCGGGAAATACCGATACGTTCAGCTGCCTCGGCGATATCTTGCTGCCGATTTCCAAACTCAACGGCGAAAGTCTCGATCTGCGTCATTCCACTGCTCCAATTTCGGGGCGTCCATTAGCTTCCATCATGTCAGCTTTGTCAAAGACGTTGATTCTGCTGACCTTCTTCGGCTAACGGCATGGAAAATCCGCTGTAAAACAAATCAATAAAATGCATTTTAGCGTTGGCACCTTGCATCGCCCGATCTCACTGTGACGGTGTTGTTGTTACAGTGTGACGGGAGACGCGCATGGGTGCGATTGAGTATGTCACGGCAGGGGC
This sequence comes from Rhizobium sp. AAP43, assembly GCF_001296045.1. Lineage (GTDB taxonomy): Bacteria > Pseudomonadota > Alphaproteobacteria > Rhizobiales > Rhizobiaceae > Allorhizobium. The sequence continues at coordinate 14,257 of NZ_LJHS01000026.1, forward strand.
GGCCAGGACCGCTCGCTGGCGGGCTGGATTGAGGCAGAGGGGGTTGCCGGAGACCGACGATATCGACACTGTGCTTGCGACGGCGTTTGCGAGCTTCGTGGATCGGTACTTCGAGAGCCGTGGCCACTATGGGCCTTTCATGACCATGGTAGCTGAGGCTCTGCGTTCTGCGGGCTATTGCACGCAAGAGGGCTCCAGGCGCGCTGAGGCTCGCCTCTACTACCTTCACATGTTGACCAGTCATCCTGGGGCCTCGGCTGCGCAGCGACGTCGCTGGGAGCTTGGCAGACCGCCAGAAGATGCTTCTTTCATGGACGAGGAACCCGATCCGGAGCACCACAATGACGGTTACTTTGACCCGACTGACGAGGTCGTATTGGAGGAGGACGGAAATGACTGAATCGTAGCACTCTCCCCATTACTCCATACCTTTGGATCGAAAATATCCCGAATTGAATCTGATTTTGCGAATGAAACAGTGTGACGATATCCAGTCATTCGTCCGCGCTCGCTAAGCCGTGCACTGGCTGGCGTCGCAGGACGAAGATCATGCGCGGTTGGCGAACGGCAAGGACTTTCCCAAAAGCGGTCCCAAGATGGGCAACAACGTGGCGTCGCTGCGCATCGACCGCGTTGTCCGTAACCCGTTCTACGCTTGGAGTTGACCCTGGCCCGAGTGGCAATCAGCTCCGCAGGGTAGCCGCAGGGCGGGTCGGCAGCCCAACATGTTGGCCGACTTTTTTCATGACTTCGTCGAGGGTTGCATACAATCGATTCAGCTGAGTGTGATCAGTCACTCGCTCAGGTGCGTAGCGCGCGATCAAATACTCGCGTCTCGCCGTCATCGCCTCCAGATGTTCAGCCGTTCTCTTCCTCAGCTTCAGCTTTCTGACCAGGTTCGGCTCGGCGAGATCATGCATCCGTTTTCGAACATCTTCGGGGGCCGATCCTTCGTGTCGGAGAAAGGCATTTATGTACAGCTCGATGGCGTGAATGGCTGCCATGCGAGCCGGGGCAGACGAAAAAGGTACCATCTTCTTGCTGCTATTATCAAACAGAACCTTGGCGGCGTCATAGTAGGAGTCAGCTAGGTCAATGATCTCCCTGACAGTGGCTTTCGAACCAGGATAGCTGTTGCCGTAGTCAACAATAGGGACTGCATTAGCCATGCTCTGCCTCCACCTAGCCTTGCACGCTCGATAATCGACCAGAGAAGTTTTTAGTATGCGTCAATGCATTCGCTAAAATGTTCCGCATTTTGCACTCCCCTCTCGGCAGCCAAGTCCACGCCCGCTAGCCCCTTAAAACTTACGATGATGACAAGGCAGCTGGCCACCTTTCCCGCACCAGCTGCTCAATGGCGTCCAGATCAATAACTACCGCCACAGCAGCGGGTCCTTTGTTCGGCTCTGAGTTTTGGCGAATGACTTCGTCGCTATAGCCTGGCATCAGCACCTTCGGGATTTCACATCCGCTGGTCAGGAATGTTGCGAGATCGCTTTTCCGAACGATCTCGTGCCACCAGCCGAAATCCGGGTCCGTCTTGTAGCAGACGAAGAACGCCCCATTGTCTTTGAAGCCGTGGACGCCATACTGGGTCATTCTTCCGGCTTCCTCGGCCGCAGCATTGCGAGCTTCTTCTGTGTGGGTCGGCCGTGCCTCAGTGGGTTTGAGGCTGACATCCTCAGCCAGTTTCGCGAACACCGCGAGACGAATGACTTCGCCGATATCCCACTCGCGCTTCTTGCCCTGCCCCTGAAATGCCCGAGGCTTGAACTGGCCACGGGAAATCCACTGCTCGATCCGGCTCTTGCTCAGGTCGAGAATTTCGGCGACGGCATCTATGGTGATCGCATTCATGACTGATCCTCTGACAACTTGTCAGAGGATCATATGCGCACTTCTGACAAGTTGTCAAAAGTTGATTTCAGGTGCGGCGGCTTTAGCGCTCTACGTCGGCAGATATCTATACAGAGCCGAGAAGTGCCCCGCCGATTTCCAAGCCTCTCTGTTGCCGATCAAGTAGATCGACGTTTTCGCCCGGGTGACGGCGACGTTGACCAAGTTGGGGTTGCCACCCGCCCATGCACGTGCCCCACGCTGGGAGGGTGCCTGCGCTCCGAGGACAAAGAACACAATCTCCGCCTCACGTCCCTGGACCGTATGCACCGTCCCAACTCTCTGATCGACCCAAGCCTTGGGTTCCTTCGCCCAATCGCGCAGCACTCCGCTTGCTAATATCTCTTTGCGCAGATTGTCCTGGACGACGACAAACGGCGTGACGACGTAGATATCAGGGTCCACACCGCCCCGCCGCAGTTGGCTGAGCTTATCAATCAGCACGGCCCCTTCGTCCGGATACCACTTGTCCGTCTGGCCAGATTGCGAGACGACATCAAACCACTTCGAATGTCCGAGCACGGCATTGTCAGGTGTTGCTGACTTCGCTTGAACCATCAGATTGGAGTACGCGATCTCATTCGACACCTCGAACATCGGGCTATTGCATCGACGGTGAACCAGCAGCGGCGCTCCGACATCGCGATAACCACTGCCGCTAGGGAAGCGGGCGCTGTAAGTGCTGGCGGCGTCCGCAAGGGTTTGCGTCGATGCCTCAGGGGCGTTGAACCTAAGCGGGTCCAATCCGAATTGTCCGCATATCTCTTCAGTCAGGCTGCTTGGCAGCGTCACAACCGGCTCGATCTGCAGCGGGTCACCAACGACCACCGTTCTCTTCGCTCGCATCATTGCACCGACTGCAGCCTGCGGCAGCGCCTGCCCGGCCTCATCGACCAGCAGCCAGCCGAGAGTTTCAGGCTTCAGCCTGCTGAACATCCGATTGACGGAAGCGAACGTGGTGGAAACCACCGGAACCACCAGGAAGAACGATGACCATAGATCAGGGATCAGCGCATCCTTCTGCGCCGAGCCCAGAGACCTGGTTCCGAATGACTCGACGAAGATCGAGAGGTTCTGTCTCAACGGGGCGGCTGCAGCGTCAATGAACGCCCTATGCAGCAGGACGGCTGCCTCGAACACGTCATCCCTCATCCGCGTGGATGTCTTGTCGAACCAGACGCTACCCTTCTGAATGTCCTCGTGACGGCCTTGGAAGAAGCTGTCGTCCGGGATAGGAGCCGACAAATTGCGACGTTCTTTCGCTATGGCTTCATTCACCTGCCGAAGCTCAGCCTCGACCCGGGCGATCTTCGTTTCTGTTTCAGTCAGTCGTCGCTGAGACACCTCGACCTGCTGTCGCAGATTGTTCGCCTTGGCCGTCAGAACCCGAACAGCTTCCTCGGTCTCTGCAATCGCTTTGTCCAGGAACGAGATTTGGTCTTGCCATTCTCCGTACGTGGATGTCCGGAACAGGCGTGCGAGGAAACCGGGCCGTTGGGTGACGGCCCTTTCACGCTGCCCCTGATACGAAGTCAGCGTCTTCGAAGGCGAATCCAAGCCTGCTTGAGCCGCCTCAGCCTGCGTGCGAAGGCTCTCCATTTGCTGCGTCTCTGCGATCAGGCTCTCCTTTGCTTCACCAAGCGCCGCACTCAACTTGGGAGCAAGGAGCATGTTCTCATATAGCTTCTGCAGGTAGAACTGCCGCTCGTTGAAAGCGCGGATCGCAACCATGAAAGCCGTCTGCGCCTTTTCCCAGCGCGCCAAGGCTTCACGGCCGTTCGAAGGCGGGTTCTCAAGGTCGACAATCTTCCTCAACCTTTGTTTTGGCGGTACGCCCTCGCCCTGCGGCTCCGACACATACTGGGGGATGCCGCACGCGTGGTTCAGGTAAGTCGATAAACCCCGCTCCTCGTCCTTCCAGAAGCTTTGATAGAACTGATACCGGTTCGATGAGTTGCCAAGGACAGCAGCGACCAAGCCCCAGGTTTCGCGTTGCAGAACGTTGTCGGAGATCGTCTTGAAGTATCTCAGCCCCGGTGCATCGGCTGCAATCGCTTGGATATCTGGAAGCTCAGCGCTGACGTTCTCGACCGCCTTGTTGTTGGACGACGTTACCACCATCTCGAAGCCCTTGAGCTGCTCGTCGAGCTGGTGAAGGGTGATCTTTGCACCACCTCTCGTGAATGTCTCCCTCGTCGGCTTGAAGGCATCTGCCGGATTTTTGTAACGGCACATGACAATCGCACGGTCGACGAGGCGTGCAGTGACAACATCCCGCAGGAGTGTCGTCTTCCCGGTTCCCGGTGGTCCGTTCACGGCCAGGACACCAGTCGACAGTCTCTGCGAGTTCGTTGCATTAACTGCGGCCTGCTGAAGAAGAGCCAGAGGGAAACGGCCTTTGGAAGGCCATCTACCTTGTGGTGTCAACGCGGGTTGCAGCAGGTCCTTCAAACCGTTCGTGTCGTTCAGCAAGTCGATCCGATGGTTGGGGCGTGCGTCTCCTAGATAGTGCCGCAACGCGCCGGGGAGCCTGGACTGACTGGCGAGTGAACTGGCGGTGGCCAGGTCCTCAAGGAAGAACGAATTGAGCAAGCTAGGCTCAGGTGGTGTCTTGCTCCTATAATATTCAAAGCGACGAACCGCAAAGTACGGCCTCTTTGTCTCCAGCCTCTGCAAATTAAGCTTGCCGACCAGAAAATCGTACAGGCGTTCAATATGTCTTCTGGTCAGGGGGACGATCTGATCGTCCTCGTCCCTTGAAATGAGCTGCTGTCGAAATTCTTTCAGCAGGGTCCCATGTTGCTGCGACCAATCAGCCAACCGCTTAAGGTCTCCCTGCAAAGCAACAGGAACACCCCAGGCAAAGCTAGAAATGGTGGCACTGGTTTCCTCTTCCAGCGGCCGCCCGATGTGATCGACGATTACCGTCGCGACGGGACTTTCCCCTCTTACGCTTGGCTTTTCGGCGCGCTTGTCGGCGTAGACATTGAGAAGGGCCTCAACCGCCGGGGCCATTTCAATGGTGCCGATGTACACTTCGTAGAAAAGCCTTTTGCCTGGCCGGGATTTCTCTTCCGGTTCCCACGGAACGCCGTCTTTGCTGAATTTAGCAAGAAGGCTCTTGTCAGCGCCAACCAGATCGGTGTCGCGGCGGAAGGTCGAAGGTGAAAGCACCTCTAGCGCCGTCCAAGCACGAAGGGCATTTTCCGGCCTGTTCGTTACTGGCGGCCTCGGCTTGTTCTGCTTTATGGGCTGGATTGGTGCCTCAACAGCAATTGCTGGACGTGATGGCGCAACTGAGGCTGGTGCCGGAAGCGGATCGGGTGCCGTCTCAGCTGACCGTGGTGCGCGCTTAACGGTGGGTGTAAATGCCTGCCTACCCCGAGCGGCTTCAATCCGTTCCTTCAGCTGTTTCGCGCGCTGGGTCGACCGATGCTCAAGTTCCTTGAGGATGGCCGAGACCAAAGAGGCATCCGAGGGGTTTTGATCGAACAGGTTCTCCAGTTCGTCGATCAGCTTGTTCAGATAGGGTCTCTTTGGCATTTCGGCTTCCATGACCGACTACACGATTTGCAGCCGGTGATTTGCATTCGGGAAGCACTATCTGGCGACGTAGCTAAAAATTCAACAGTTTTTACAGGAAGATAGGCAAACACAGCACGACGTGTTTGTATGACCGCATCTCTGATGCAGACAACCGAAGAGACATATGCAACTTCAACAATCCGAGCTGGAAAGGCAGGCCGTTACAACGGAAATCCCGCGAGCCTTATCGGCGGAGCCCTATTCAATGCTTACTCAAAGAAACCTCGAACCCCAGACACAAGGGTCGGCCACGCGAGTGACTCAGCACTCAATAGACGGCGGCCTTCAACGCCTGGAACGTCGCCGCGTCGATGGAAAGCGCGTCGCCATTCCATTTGACGTCTGGCAGCAGACTAAGTTTGCGCATGAGCTTGCTCAGACCATTCGGTGGCACCTTCAGCTCGCGCGAGGCTTCAAGCAACGTCATTTCACTGCGATCCAAGTGGTGGCTGGTACGCTTTCGCCCCAGCGTGCCGATGCGGGCGAAACATTCCCGATGAGCAAACTCCAACGCCTCCCAAAGCCGATTATCGGCACGGCAGGCACTCAAGGCGGTCCTACGCTATCAACCATCAATTGGCAGATCGCCGAACGTGTGGTGAAGACCGTAATCGAGAACAGCCACGCGATGTGTAAAGTCGAGCCTTTGCCACGCCTCAGCATCCGTCGCCCAGCGCGTATTCCAGAATCGTACGCCGACAACAAATGCGACGGCCAGCTTCACTGAGGTCTCACATGAGAGCTGGCGCAAAGGCTTGCCGCGAATGACCTCGCCGAGATGGCGCGCGACATCCCTACAGACATGATCGTTTCGCATGGACTGGTATTCCTCATGCCGAACAGCCGTATCGATCATAGTGTTCGCTTCTTTCCAGTTTTCATGGCTCTTCCAAACAATGGAGGTGGTCGGAACCCGCCCCCCCTCACCAGTTTCCGTCCTGTCTCAAAACGGCAAAGCTTCGCCGACCATCGCGCGTGTTAGCCTTGTCGTTCCGGATTTTAGGATCAGGTTTTGACGTTAATGGCTCGGAAGCTTGTGAATTAACGCCGACTGCATCTGAATTTCGCCTTATGATTGGGGACGGCGGTCATTCGGACGATTGGGCGCGTGACCCACCGTGGTCTCCGTGTAAGCCGTCGCTCGTGGATCATCATCCGGCTCACCAGCCAGCCCGATGGGATCGAGCGGCGGCACCTCAATGACAATTCGACGAGTGTCCTCACCAATTGCTGAAACGGATACTTCCTGAGCATCGTCCAAAGCTTGCGCCGCGTCAAAGGCCTTCGACCATGATTGCTGAAGCATTTGAGCGTCAATTGAACCGTCAACGACATGATATTGCACCAGAACCGCGTTTCGTTGCCCAATGCGATGAGCACGGTCTTCTGCCTGCACCATGCGGCCTGGTGTCCAATCGAGTTCGGCAAAGACCACCGTGCTTGCAGCCGTCAATGTGATAGCGACACCGCATGCCTGGATCGAGCCGATGAAGACCCGCTTACGGCCGTGCTGGATATCGTCCTGCGCCTGCTGGCGGTCTTCCATGGAGGTCTCGCCGGTTATGATTGCAGGCTCGTGTCCCGCTGCACGCATACCATCGACAAGACGGGCCACGACCTCCTTATGGTGCGCGAACACAAGGACGGCATCCGGAACAGACCCAAGGATTTCAGTCACGGCATCAACAACGAACGGTGCTTTGGCCAATGCCGTCCGTTGACGGAAGTCGGCCACTGCCGCGAGGTTCGAAAACTGAACAGCGTTTAGTGACTTCACGGCAGCGTCATACGCGGCCTTGTCATTCAGCTTTTCAGCACGAGCTATCGCGGCGCGGGCGGCAACCTCTGTCCTCTCATGCTCTTTAAGCGCCCTCTCCTCCTCACGGACGGCTTTGCGAAGCTCGACAAACCCGGACGGATCGACGGTGACAACTTGGCGGCGCTTTGCGGGAAGCTCGGTCAGAACATCTGATTTCAGCCGCCGCACCATCACGCTTGACCGCAGGTACTCCTGCAATTCATCTAGATTTGAAGCCCCGGTAGCGTCAAAGCCGAACCGGGTGGAATGACCACCGCAATATCGTCGGGCGTAATCGAAATAGTTAATCGCGAAATCGACGCCGCAGCTTTTCAGGATCGAAAAAAGCTCAATCGGTCGATTTAGTATTGGTGTGCCAGTCACGAAAATCCGACGGTGTGCGGGGATCGGCATCTCCGATTTCGAGCCAAGCACTGCCCTAGTTCGCTGTGCCTTTTGATCCTTGAGCGCATGGCTCTCATCGCAAGCTAGTAGGTCCCAGCGCTTTGCTGGATCGGCAAGCTGCGATTTAAGCTTCGCCACGATATCGTAGTTGGTGATGACGATATCGGCGTCAGGTTGCGAACTTGTCGACCAGATCGCGATAGAGTGCGGCCTTATCAGCCACTTCTCAAGCTCTGCCCGCCAGTTCAAAAGCGCGATCTTTGGTGCAATGATCAAGACCCGCATTCGCTCCCGACCGGTTTCAGCCAGCAGCATGTTCATGTATCCGATGACCTGGATGGTCTTGCCAAGGCCCATTTCATCGGCAAGCAGCGCGCCACCACCGTTCGCGAGACAGTCGCGCAGGAAGACGACACCGGCCCTTTGATATGGCAGGTATTCCAGACCGGCAGGTGCCGGGATGTTTACGCTTGCATCGGTCGCACGAGAACCTGCGATGGCGGCATCCCGTCTCGCTCGCTCTTGCGCTGCTGCCAGCTCGACAGACTCCACGAGCCAGTTTTCAATTTGCACATTTTCTGAATCGAGGCTGGAGATCAAAGTCTGGACGACCGTAGCGCTTTGCGAAGTCCATATCTTCCGAACTTTGTCCCACCGAAAACCTGCCTTCTTTACCCGTTCGCGACTGACAATGTCGCTGTACTCCGTGACGGCTTTCCAGCCGCGCGTTCCGTCCTTCTCCAATTTCATGCTGATAACTCCGGCCCCCGAATTCCGTGGGGCGACTGCGATACAAAAATGTTCAGGGGCAAAATCGTTGATGTCAATCGATCAAACGCCGAAAGTGTCATCAACTGCTATGGCTCTGAACTCTGGATGGACCCCATGGTCAAAGACCGCGAGACGTTGCCATCTATCGGGCCTCTGCCAGATTTCTTCGTCACTCCAACTGCGCCGCCAAACCCTTGTACCGACTACGAAAGCTACGGCCATCTGAATGGTAGACGAGCATTGAAGGTCATGAATGGATGTGCCGCGTGCAACAGCGCCGACGCACAGCCCAATCTCAAGGGAAACGCTGTCGTGGCGGATAGATCGGTCATTACCCGAAAGCTGAATGAACATCAGTCCGCGCCCTCCCGATGCAACAACCCAATCAATTCGTCCGTGGTGATCGTCCCGTCAGAAGAGTCTTCAAGCCGTTTTCCGACAGCCGTCCAGAATTCCGGCGGTTGCCCAGCGACCAGCTTGGCTAAGCGATCCGCCCGCCAGCGCGCGAAGAATTTTTCAAAGTCTTTGGCTTCATGCGATCTTTCGTTGAGCATCATGGCTTGAGCCCCATCTCCCCCAAAGCAGAGCCCAGTTCCTGAAGAGCCCAAGCCATCCGGCAAGCTTCCTCATCGTCTCCAGCGAAGGCTTTCAGCGCATCAATGGAGGAACGCTTTGCCAGTACCGAGAGGGCCTCTGCCAGGGGGGCCTTCAGCCCAATTTCGAGGCCGTATGTCATCTCGCTCTGCCATTCTATGCGACGGCGAAAGGAGCGCTGCTGCTCGGTTTCGGCTTCTTCGCGCAGCCTCCTGTCCGCAAGGTCGCGCTCTAGCCATGCTGCGTATTTTGAGACGGGACGGAAATGAACGACCGTCCGCTTCTGCACCTCGTCAAGCAGTGACCAGGCGTCTTCGTCCGCGAAGGTAACATTGTTGAGGCCGATACCTGCGATCAGCCCGGTGGCGGCCCGAACGGTGGTCGATCCCGTGATTGTCTCGGGCGCGGCACCATTGAGAAGTTCTTCGAACTTCGTGGCGATTTGCCGGAACATCGGGTTCAAACAAATGTCTCTCATGAGAGTCCTTTCTAAATTTTGGGCAAAGCTCCGCCGCCGTTGGCAAACGGAAGCTTTGCGATTTGCTGTGTTTTTGGGGTGTTTTCAGACCGCAAGCGCGGCCGGATTGGTCGCGGCTTAGGCCACGTCAACCGCCGTATTGATTTCGGCTTCCGAGTAGAGTTCCTTCGCCAGCGGACCGTGGCCGAAGAATTCGACTATCTCCAGCTCAGTCTCACATACGATAGCTTCATACTGGTCCTGCTCACCCTGCCATTGGGTACGTTCGATGCGCGCTCCCACAAGCTTGCCGCCCTTCGTGCGGTACAGCTTGAGGACGGTCCATCGTCCGGTCGAACCTGAAAAATCGGGATGGCCGCGATCTCCGAAACTACGTGCCGATGCGATCTGAACACCAGTGAACGTAAGAGCGGGTTCATCGTCTCGCTCAACAGTCAATTTTGTCCAGTTCAGCTCGGCTTCGGGGATCGTCGATGCTTTCAGTTCAGTCACTTCGTTACTCATTACATACCTCTGTAAAGTTGCAGGTGTGCATCAGCCATAGCTTCTGCGCTCCCGCCGTTTTGGCAGGTTGCATTTCCACCTAGTTGTCGTTGGTCGTTCACGGTCGCAGACGTTGACCAGGTTGTCCGCGTCAAGTGTGAGGCCTCTGCCGACGGTCGTCCCAGCGGCCTCGCTCTTGCCCACCTAACTTCGTATAACCGGACCGGAATTGCAACAGGGCACCCTTCCGTTAAGACATTGACGAAAAAAGGATTTTTCCGAAAAATTCTCCGGTAAAATGGATTTAAATTTCGAGCGTGTTTCCTTGCGTAATTCCTTGCGGAGGCAAATCTCGGAAGAAACGAAAATTGAACTTTTGCCAGTGAAAACAATGCTCTAGGATAATCCTTGAGAAATCACGGGCTCTTTTTGCTCAGAATTCCTTTGAGAATCCTTCATTGACAGAGATTAATCCATATACTTCAATGTCTTAAGCTGTTTCGATGATTAAGGCGCGCAACTCCTTAGAGATCGCGGCTAATCAACTGTAATTTCGTTCTGCGCATCTGTTTTTATAGTTAATTTTTATAACAAGATGTCGACTATGGCGCGCAAACATCGGCGTCCAGACCTCATCCTCGTCCATCGTGCGCTGAATATGCGGTAGGTGTTGCGCTCGTTATGGTCCTGCACTGGCAGCCTCATGCAAGCGGGCCAAACCCGAACTGGGTCCGAGGTGACTCACAACACGTCCCCACCGCCTGATGCTCCCAATTGCGGCTCTTGGCCCGTTACTTTTGGCAGATCAGCACTTTGCAATGGCTTGGCCTCGGCTTCTTACCTATCGTGCGTCTAGAAACCAGCTCCGCCGTCCGCCCTTGCTGGTGGCCAATTACGATGGCAGTGAGCGTGGCGCTCCGGTGTCTTTAGTTCGCCGCGCGAACAAGCGAGACGTCAAAGCAGCGCCATCTCTCCCGCGTCCCCTGTTGATGAAGTGTCGCGAGGCGACATCAGTACGTGACGCGTCAAGTTAGCTCCTCCATGATCCTCGTTCTTAAACTGTAAGGCCTCCCGCATCTGGTGGGCCATCAATGGGGGTCTCGATGTTCTTCATGCGCACTGCACGTATCGTCGCGTATTTGGTCTTCGCTGTCGGTATTCTGAACGTCATAGGCGGCTTTGGGTATGCCTCCGGAATCATCGAACAAGCACCTCTGCCAAACGGTGACACGCCGCCGCCGATCAGGACCGGGCCGATGATAGACAAGGGGATGTACATGGCGGCGGCGGCATTGGCTTTGGGGACGCTTGCAGAGATCGGGATGACATTGAGGCGGATGGTCAGTCTCGGAGCTTCGAGCGACCGGCGTCTCTCGTAGGCTTCTGGAGGAGAGCCGTCTTCGGGCAGCGGCACTCAGGTGAAATTCAGCAGACGGGCGCGTGTTGGCCGCTTGAACCTGCCCCAACTGCCCAGCCCGACGCAGTTCCAGCCCATGATGTCGACGGGAATGAAGCCGACTGGCGCTGCTGGCCTTCAGCGGCGATTACCGATCAACTCTTTCACGAGGATCACAAGACAGTAGATCGTCAGACCTGCAATCAGAAACGCAGGGATCGCAACGACGCCGGTGATCACATCTGCGAACGACAAGCCCATGGCATAGCCCTCCCCCGCGCTGATACCCAGCGACAATTTTAGCGCATGCATAGGCTCCCGTCACGCGGCGGCAGATTGCCTTACTTTCGACTTTGCTGCCTTGCCACCGTTCATCTGTAGCAGGCTCAGGGGCCGTCTTTGCTTATCTGTGCCGGAATGCGAACGAGGGCGGGTAGGCCCAGCTTGGACCGTTCCTCGTTGATCTCCGGCAAACACATGCCGTTAACAGCGAAGTAGAGGACGACAGCGGGGGCATATTTCCAATCGACCGCATGAGCCTTGTAGTGGCCATTCACCAACTCCAGGGCAACAGGTGTGTCAAAGCTATGCTTTTCAAAGCACGACCGTATCCCTGCACGCCGCGCCTTCAGGTTGTCTGCATCGCTCTTCTGGTCAATTTGGAGCCAGCCATCTACCACCCCTTGTAGATAGACGGCCTGAACGTCAGCTGGGGCTTTTCTCCACGCGGCGTAGTTTTCCACGAAGCCCCCAGCAACGGCTTGGACCGGGATCAATGCGGACAAAGTGAGAAACGCGTTTCTCGTCGCTCTCATGTGGTCAACTCTCCATCGAGACCATACACCGATAAGCGTAACATCCCATGACCGCCAACCCACGCCACGCGCACACCGATCACTGCCCGCAGATATGCCAATTCATTTGGTACCCGTACTCCCCCTCGCGTCCGTAGCACCACGCAACCGCTCGCAGCTTTGCATCGATCACCTCTCGACGGTCGCATGCTCGCCAGGTTTCGTCCTCGTCACCTGAGCCACCTCGGCACGCCCCATTCTGATCGCGCCACTGGCTGATTAGTCTTTTGGGGGACTTCTCACCCTTATCGGTCGCTATTACCTTCCCGGTTTCTTTAACGATCCGGCCTGTTACTGGGTCCCACTCCAGTTCAAATCGGGCGGAGCCAGACGACGTCTTCCCTCTTGCCAGACTCCTTGCGAACCACTCCACGGTACCTGCGACTTCGCACCTGTCATTGCACGTGACACTCTCCGAGCCATGCACAACGCTGTATGCGCGCTCGGGCCAGCGCTCGGCGAACGCAATCTTTTCCTTCATGACGTCCGCCTGTGACACGTCCGCGCCGTAGAACGTCACCTCCGGGGCGTAAGCACTCCTCATGAAGTTGATGGCCAAACTGTTCGGTTTCGACCATGCGGCATGATACTCAGCAACGAACTTGCGGGCTCGATCTTCGGTAGTTTGCGTGACTGGGTTTGGTTCGGCAGTTTCCGAGACCGGTACCGATGTCGGTGTCGGCAGAGTAGGCTTCACCGTAACATCAGGTTTCGACATGTTGCCGATGACGACCCCGGTTCCAGTATCGTTGACGATTGCGTATTCCTGCATTTCCTTGCCGGTGAGATAGCGCATGTCGTCGCTACCCGTGGAAAGGCTCAATTGCAAAAGACGGGGATCGACCCCCATTTCGATTATATATGTCATGATTTCAGCGGTCAGCGCCTGAACGGCTGCAGCTGCCTCATGTCCGTCAATTACTGTATCACCGGCGAACGAGGTCCTGTGAACTCCAATAGACCCTGGCTCCGCCGACCTTGTAACACCACCGAGGAATGCAAGCGCACAAGCGGAAGAGCACTCCAGCGAGCGTAACTGGACGGTGGACAGCCCCATCGAACGGATAGCTCGACCAAGCCTGAGAGCTGCATCGACGTTGCCTCCTCCGCTATCAAATGTCACGACTTTAGCGTCAACGGCTTGCACCGCCTTTTCTAGGTCGGCAACTTGATCGTCAAAACGGAATTCACCCTTCACTAATATGACCGTGGAGCCGTTATCCAGAGGTGCAGGGTGAAACTCTAAAGCCTGAGTTGCGACGTGACTGCTAAAAACGGCGATGATGCCGAAACCGAGATTTGCCGCGTATTTCATCCTATCCCCCATTGCTCGGAATTAGTTGCATAGGGTTCAAAGCAACTCAAGCGCGCTGCTGATCGCGTTGGTACACCGCCCAGGTCCTAACGTCATTAGTCGTGATCTGAAAGATCGCTCAGGGTTCGGTGAAGACCATGGTACGTGACGGCGCGCCAAGGCGGACAGTCCGCTATCAGATTTCGGCATTGCTCGCCCGCTCCGGTCGCAAGGATCGCTACTCTATCGGAAACGCAAAGGCGTGCCTCACCGGAGTTTCGCGGTCCGCGTCGAAGAAAGAGGAAGCTGGAGGGGAACGGTTTCGCAACTCAGCCCAGGGTTCTGGACCGCCTTTGCCTACGGAACTCTGGGTATGAGAACTCGCCCCCTGTTGCGTACGACAGGAAGAGTGATGTGACCTGGGTACAACCCACATTGATTGCCGAGATTGAATATAGGGCGTGGACTTCCGATGGAAAACTGCGCCACGCGGTCTACAAGGGGTTGCGCGAAATTCAAGACAATGCGGATGTGTTTCGTCTCGATCATTTATAGGCCTGCGTCCGACCATGTTGACCTTTGGAAACCTCTTGGACCTGGTTGGGATCGACCGCGCGTCAGTTCGTCTCCTTCGGCATCAAGATAATCGATACCCAGGTCATCCGTCACCCTACGCGCTTTGGCGCGACAATCGTCCTCGCTTCGAGGATTACCAGACAACGCAAGGCTACGGTGACGCTGCTAAACTCCGGGCACCCCTATGGGCCTCGTTCGTGGGGGTCCCGGAAAGGCAGACCTTGTTCGTCGGATTGTATGCTGCTGAGCTGGTCGGACCCCTTCCACAAGATCGCCCACATCCGGTCCATGGTGAGCCTGAGTTGGCAGGGAGCTGCAACTTTTATCGCCTGGAGCAGAGACCCGAGTTGGCAGAGTATGCCGGACGACTCTGGATCGAGTGGGGCGACGGTTTCCGAGCTTGGATTCAGCGCGGAGATACCGTCAGCAAACCCATCGTCGAGCTGACGCGAACCTTTGGGGAGCCGGAGTTTCCGGGCTTCTCGACTTTGATCCTGAAACTTTCCGAGATCGAGACCCTGCCGTCGAGCTGGTCGGTCGCACTTACCTCTACCCGAGGCATCTACCTGCTGACTTGCCCTCGGACGCGTGAGCAATATGTCGGAATGGCCTCCGGCGCTGGCGGTTTCCTTGGCCGATGGCGTGAGTATTTCGCGACCGGCCATGGTGGCAACGTGGCTCTCAAAAGCCGCGATCCCAGCGATTACCAGGTCTCTATTCTGGAGACGGTCGGCAACGCTGCAACCATTGCCGACCTTTTATTCCTCGAAGGGACATGGAAAGACAAACTGATGAGCCGCGAATTCGGTCTGAACCGGAACTGACGATGGAAGATTTCGAACAGAAAACGACGGCCGAGCTGCTGAAAATGCACGCATCGATCATGGAGGAGTTGCGCAATAGAAATGTTCTCCGCAGCGCCAACAATCCGACGGGCGATCTCGCTGAGTACCTTTTCTGCACTGCTTTTGGCTGGGATCAGGCGTCGAACTCGGTGAAAGGGCTCGACGCCGTAGACGCCGGTGGCGTCCGTTACCAGATCAAGGGAAGGCGGATGCATCAACGGAACAAGTCCCGGCAGCTTTCCGCCATCCGCGACCTGGAGGGTTTTGACGTCCTCGCTGCTGTGCTTTTCGACGATGACTACAACATCGTGCGTGCCGCTTTGATCCCGGCCGTCGTTGTGAAGGAGAAATCGGTCTACATAAGCCACACGAACAGCCACAAATTCATGCTGAAGGATGTGATTTGGTATGTTCCGAATGTTCTCGATGTTACCGAGCAGCTGCGGGCAGTACCATAGTCGACCCTGGGTTTCATTGGAGATTGTAGGCATGGAGCAACTGGATGAAATAATCAGATCGTCCGCAGCAGCGATTGGTCCTGAGTATTTTCAACTGCCAGTCGCGGGGCGTGAGCCAGCGCTATACGAGCGCGTTTATTGCTACGAGCTGTACCATCAGATGCGCGCCCGATGGCCCGAAACAAACGTCTTTTTGACCGGTGAAATTCCAAAGCGCGGCCACGAAATCATAATGGCAAACATTGGGAGCGCCGTTGTTCCGGATTTCCTGATCCATGAGCCCGGGAACATGGACAACAATCATGCGATCATAGAGGTCAAGTCATCACTAGCGTCTTCTTCTGGCATCAGGAAGGATTTGGCGACCTTGGATCAATTCCTTATCGAGGTGGGCTATGAGCGAGCGATCTATCTGTTCTACGGCGAGGAAATTGACCTGGATTTAGTCCAGAAACTTGCGGCAGAGCGCCCCGTTCAAGGGCGCATCGAAATCTGGTTGCACAGTAAGCCCGGTCTTCAGGCTGAGCAGATAGCCGAAATCCTTCCACGATGAGGCCTACGATAACGCCGCTCGGTAGGCGCGAGCGTACTTAGACCCTCTTTTCCGATGAATCGTTCGCAGCGACGATGAGACGTGCCCGCTCGTACAGCTCATCGAATGTTATAATTTCAGGCCGGAGCAAATTCCGCCTGAAACGTTCGAAGCTGGCAAACTTCCGCTCATTCACCCCATTCTCGCCTTCGAACTCGCTCAGACGGCCACAAATGACAAAGGAACGCGGCTCCGTAGTGTAGATCGTTTCCCCGGTCGGTTCGCCATCGCCATCGGTCAGGCGGACTGCCGCGCCCCAACGGTCCATGGCGGCGGCGACTGTTCCTTGGACCTGCGCAACTGCACCCGAAAGCTCCTTTGAGGGAGCCCAGATACCCGACCGGTACTGATCTGGAGCGACCAAGTCGGTGCGATGATGTTTCAGTTCAACGAAAGCCGAGGTAGTGAGCGCGGCCCGTGATCGAAGGAGCGCGTCCACGCGTTTGCCCGGACCGTCGATGTCATGGCCACGGACCGTCTGTTCTAATTTCCGCTCGTCCAGAGGGCCAAAATTGATCAGGCTCAGGGAGTAGCCCAAAATCCAATGGTTCTTCTCCATGAAGCGCTGCCACAGCCCTTCTGGCCCCCTTCCATGATGGGCGACACACTCGTCAAAATAGTCCGCATCGGTAAGCAATCGCTCAAAAATCGAAAGCTGCTTTTTCCGGTATGAGAGGGCCACGACGTCCTCAGTCGTTATCTCATTCCGGGCAATAGCGGCCAGAAGCTGTTGGTTGTCGGCTGCGACCCGACGAAGCTGGTCCGGCTCTAGGAGAAGTTCTTCGAGGTCGCTGTCCCGGATGTTCAAGCGACCGTCATCCGGAAAATGAATCTTCTGGATGTTCGAGATGAACTTCAGCAGAGCCCTCATCTCGTCTACCCCAAAGGAGAAATACTCCTTGGCATTGCCCTTCGATGTGAACTTTTGGATAGTCACCGTCTGGAAAGCGCGGTCGTCCTCCAGAAAGGTCGCCTTGATTTGGAAGCGCCCAGCATCGGTTTGTCGAAGAACAAGCTCCTCTTTGACGTTGGCAAACTGGTAGCCGGGACCGCCATCGATATATTTGTTGGCGATGCGAAGCTTCCGACCCGTGTAGTCAGTGAAGGCCGGGCTTGCGTAGGTCTTGTCGGGCCGGGAATTAAGGAAAATCTCTTCTTCGCTGCTCATGAACGGCGCTCACGTTTCACACGAGCAATTTCTAGCAGATTTTCGAGATTTATAGCGGCAGTTGGCTATTTATCCATCCGTTGCCAACTGTGTCCCGGATGCGCTTCCCGAAGCCTGGCTACCCGAACCGTTCAAACGCCTGTGGGAAGCGGCTTCCTGCCGATTGCGAGAACGAAAAGCTTCTGCATCAATGCTTCCGAGCAAATCGAGGTAAAAATGATGAGGTCCTGCGTTGTATGCGGCGGCGCTGCCGAGATCGGCAGTAACGGCGATATCCGGCAATATCGCTGCGGCCGCTGCGGGCCTTATCTTATAACGGGCACAGCTGTCGCCCTCCTGAAAGGCCGCACCCAGCCAAACGGGGCAGTCATCGAGCTTATTGTTGCAAAGGTAAGTCATTATATTCGCACGCACTCGACCGAGGAAGCATGGCTGGAGATCGACTCTGCTCTGATTGATGAAATGGTGGCGCAAAAGCTGCCGTCGCTAAACCAGCAGATCGACAACCTTCTGCGCTGGATGGCAGAGCAAGCCGGTGAAGACCATCTCGCAGCCCTGGAGTTTTCAGCTTTCGATGTTAGCTCCCTCATGGGTGCTGCCTCTGAAGATAGTGCGGGTGACCTGATAGACGAAGCAGCACAGTCTGGTCTGATACAGTTCGTGCCCGATGATTGCTATCGCTTGACCAAAGCGGGCTGGGACCGGCTATCCGTGACCGAACCACTCCCAGCGCAACGTCAGGAACGGAGGGAGTTCGTGGACAGCGAGCGGATGGCAGAGTTACGAGCAATTCCAGATGGGGAATTCGACCTCAGACGTCTAATCAGAATGTGCGGCGAGATCAACAGCGCTTGGGAAGCCGGTAATCTGATATCGGTTGGCATGCTTTCAAGGGCGATTGTGGATCACGTTCCGCCCATTTTCGGGCAGGCCAACTTTTCACAGGTAGCAAGTCAAGCGTCTTCTCGATCTATCGGAGGATCGTTCCAGCATCTTCACACAGGGCTCCGTCACATCGCTGACGGTGCGCTTCACACGCACATCCGTCGAAGAGAGATACTCCCAACGCCGACCCAGGTGGACTTCCGGCAGAGCCTTGATGTCTTACTGGGCGAAATAGTCCGACTTCTACGAACCTGATGCTTACCGGCATTCAGAACTCTGTAGGTTGTTGCGGCGGAAGGAGCAACGGATGCCGCTTATAAGCCGAGCAGGAGCACGTTCTAATGGATGTGAAAAGTTCCCAGGTGACCGGCAACGCAGCATTGCATTACGCGGCTTGGCAGTTGTCGAGGCGCGGGTGGAACGTCCTGATGACGGCCCGCAATTCGAAGGGCAGTGATCTGTATTGCGCGAACGATGCAGAGACTGTTTTCTTCGGGGTCCAGAGCAAAGGGCTGGCCAAGAGAGACCCGGTTGGCCTCGGTGGTAGTCTGGACAATCTTAGGTCTGATTGGTGGATCATTACCATCAAAGCGAAAACCGATGCGCCAGTCTGCTACATCATGACGCTCGAAGAAGTCAAAGCCCTGTGCCATCGCAGTGACCCTGCGAAGACTATCAATGGCAAAGTGTCGATGTGGCTGCAGCCGACGGCTTATGATCGCCCCGAGTTCCGTGAGGCTTGGCATCGGTTCGGTGTGGTGGCTGAGGCAGACTTGGCTGCACCTGCTTGAAACCCTACTGCATGGAATAGGTGTGCCTTATGATGATGAGATGCGAGGAGAATGATTTCCCGTGCCAGAACCCGTGTTACGAAGACTTTGATGACAGGTGGTTGGCCTTCAGCCCGTAGCGCTCCGCTACTTCATTCACCGTCGCGCCTGGTCGCAAGCTCTCCGAAACGATCCGTGCCTTCACCTCATCAGGCCATTGGCGATGCGCCACACGCCTGCTCCGTCGCGTTGTGAGAACCTCCAACGTAGACTCCATCGAGAAGCTCCTTGTCGCTCATCCATGGAATGTCGATCACAGATCAGGCGATAGCGAGCAATGTGGGGGCAGACCACCGGTTACACCGTAGCCAGCGCTGCAGATAGCAATGATCCGAAAATCCCTGCGATGCCGACCCAAAGTAGAAAAGCGCGCGGGCCAGCGACACTGTTGTAGGCGAACAAATAAATCATCAGCCGCAACAGCGGCTGTCACGGCTTCAATCTTCTAGAACTCCTGTGGCACATGGCAGTTTCGACCGTCTCATCACGTGTGCTTACGCTTTAAGCGGCTGACGATTGCAGCAATTTCTCGACCTGGGAGGGGTGACGCGAATTTATTCAGACGCTGCGGGCTATAATGATCATTGCCCATAGCAGTCACAAAAATCTCAACCAAGCTCTTCAGATGTGTTTCTCGAAGCGTGGCTTTACTTGGATCACCTTTTAGGGCTTCAAGTTCAACCAACGCTCTTCCTGCCATGTCCTTGTCCTTAGACATGATCTGCCAACGCTTTAACCTAACTTCAAAACGATCATCGAAACCAATTGCTGTTTCAAGCTGCTGAACGGCTTCACTGAGCTTTCCATCAAGTTCGTCCGCCTCGGCCAAAACCTCATGATAAGCCCCCATTCCACCAGGGTGCTCAAACAGATCGAGTAACGCATCGTCATATTGCTTCCTTAGATCGTGAGGAACTCCTCTCGTCGAAGAATGGCCTTGATGCAGCCAAAGCAAATATACGCGGCAAAGAGAGTGCTTCGTGAATACTGTTTGTTTTACCTTACCCCATGCGATGGCGTAGTCTCTAGCCAAGTGAAAATCGGGATGCTTCGTGAGCAGTATGCACTTGATTAAAGGTCGGTAAATCCTCTCCAGCCTATTGCCTTTGCCTTCGTTCAGGCGAAGGGCTTCTTCGTATTTTCCTTTTGCCTCAAGGTATTTACGATCATTTTCGAAACTGAATGCCTCCAAGTAAGGTGCAATTTCGCGGCTATTCCGGTCACCGTTGAGCAGGGTAATGCAAGTTTTAACATCTGCAGCATTTCCAGTCCGAATTGCAGCCAGACCGAAATAGCGAAGAAGCTCAACTCTCGATTCTCGGGAGAAAGTGTCCCTCATCGCGTATGCTTTTTTCAGCAAACGATGCGCAGCGGCATGTTGTCGGGCATGGTAAAGCCTGACACCTGCCTGAAACCAGTGAGACGCCGAAATGAATTTTTCTACAAGAGCTGGCAACTCGTCTTTACCACTCCACAGAGACGCTTGGATACGCGCCTCGATCCTGATGTAATCGTTCTCCGGAGTGTCCAGCTCAATAGGAGATTTTGCAAACTTCTCGATTACGGAGCGTCGCCATTCAACCAAGTCAGATCGCACTAGATGTCGAGCCAACCGCCCTGATAAAAACGGCGTAAGTCTGTAAAGGCCTGTATTGTCCCTCTCAACGAAGCCAAGCTTCATACATTTCGAGATGATATGCAGAATCGATACACCGGCGTCTGCAAAAAGGCTTGTGAGGTCACGTTGATCACAAGGACTGACGTCGTTGAGAAAGAGGAGCAATCGCTGGCAATGTATGTCGCTTTGTAGGCTAGCAAAAGCCCAATCCACATAATACGCAATCGATTGAAGTGCCTTACTTTTCGCGTGAGCGACAAGCTCATCTACTTCGCCGAGATCAATCACTGAGCTAGCGGCCTGTGCAAGCGTCACAAGTAGCCCAATGTTTCCTTGCGCTGCTTCGATAAGATCATCTACCGCTTTAGGAGTCCATCTCTCGGGTTGCGCATCGAAATGTGCCAGCAATGTCTCAGTGTAGGAGGTGACTTCATAATTCGAAAAACCCGGAACACGCTGCTCAGCAAGCTGTCCTAAGCACTTTTTCCTGCGCTCAATGGAAAGCGGAATTTGTGAGATAACAAACAGCTTCGGTCTAGCGCTGGCCTCCAGCGCCAAAATTACGTCATCAAACCACTCTGGCAAATCCACATTATTTTGCAGGATATTGTCGTGTCTGAGGACTACATAGTTCCCAGACTGAAATATTTTGTCGATCCTAGCGGCCACCCCTGGCGGAGTTAAAGCCTCTTCAGAGCCTCTAACTTCTTCCAGTCGAGTAATGTCTGCCCCTAGTCCGATACTCTCAAGTTTTAAGCAGATTTGTTGTGGAAGGGAGGCGGCATTTATATCGATGTTCACGGGCCGACCGTTGGGAGTCAACGACTTGTTGAGCTGATCTACAAGGGTTGTCCGGCCTACTCCAGGGAAACCTGAAATCCACATCGCAGGGAAATATTTGAACCGCTCTTTTTTTGCTGCTGCACGCAGGGGCTCCAAGACGTCATCGCGGGGAAACATGGGATGAGCGGAATTCATAGCGGGTTCAATGAAACGCTGAACCAGATGGATTGCATCGGTTACAGGAATGTTTTCTCGCGATGTTCTAACAGCAAGAAATCTGGAGAGGTCAGAAAATATCGGCTTCAAATCATCGGTCAGAACATCGGTCCAGACAATTGGGAAATCATCAAGACGCAATATGAGCGTTTCAAGCGTTCCACCGGCAAGAAGTTCAGCAGCTTGCCTCAGCTCACGAATGCAACCCTGGGCTTTGACGTAGTCCTTTGACCAAAATATTATGAGATACTTTGCGGCTGGCAGCTCCTGCCGCGAAATCTCGTCCCACATTTCGGCACCTTCTACACCGGACGCCGAATAGAGATAGGCCCAATCAGACGGTAGATCATTCCAAACCGCTCGCGCAAACCTCTCGTCCGAAGAGCTTACCGAAAGAAATATGGGATACATGCCTATCTCGTTCCCGGAGGTCAGCGCTGAATGTATCAGCGAAGGACAAATTCATGATTCAACTGAATTACTGATAGCCGAATTTGTGTCGAGTTCAACTCAGCTGAAATAAGCTCGACTTGCACCTCGGCCATCTCGACGAAAGGCGCGTTATGACAAGGCGCGGTAACCGGCATCACCGGCCATACGGGTTACCTTGAAATGGCGAGCAACCTCGGCCTTGCTGACACCTGTCGAAACCATTCGTCGGATTCCCTCGTCGTCCACGGATTTCGTACGGCTCTTGTAGACGCGAAGTTTCCTCAACAGCGTGGAGGCCAGCAGTATGAGTGACCTCCAAAGATCGGTTGCCTAGGGTCCAATAATGAATCTTATTGGACATCAGAGCCTGGAAAAACGCATATGAGGCGTTGGAAGCGAAAGCCTTTTAGCTTCTTATGGCTTTCGGTTTGCACGGATTTCCATACTTTCGACGCCATACTTGATAGGTGCGACAAGCAGACCGCACCATCTGTATGCACTTGTTACCTGAAGCAAAACTTGTTGCCGCTGCTCAGGTTCATCAGGCACCTCTCGCCTTCGTTACCGCTAGCCGCTCCGGCAGGTTTGCCATTGATGAGGATTCCACTGGCTCCACGAGTAAGGACGGTCTTGTTTCCAGTGGGCCAGACGAACTCAATGCGATCCGACGTCCCGAGCGCCGGATCGCCTTTAAAGGCAGACCGCTGACAAGGCTCCACTTCCTTCTTTCCGTTCGCCTGGATTATCGAGCACGTGACGGTTGAGATGTCTGGTCCGACCGTCGTTGTCGGCTTTACCATGCCGACATCCTTCAAGCGTGTCGTTGGCTTGAACATTGCCATCTTGGTGAGATAGACGCTGCGTTCTTCGAAGTCGTCCACCGTGCATCTCCCTTGGCCAATCTGAACGTTGTAGGCCTCGTTGATGCCGCATCCGAGGATTGCCTCCCCCTTCAGGCCGATCAAGCAATTCGCCTCCGAATAGCCCGCATCAGCGCTTTCAACCATATACAGCTTCAGACCATCCGCATCCTCGACCAAGCGACTGACCCGAGCACCTCCGTTGTATTTTGACATACTCTCTTGGTATCTGTCGTAGTCGGCGGGCTCTTCCTGAAGGCCGACCTGCCAGTGAAACGCGTTCTCACAGGCGTAGTATGCTTGTTCCGCAGTGAGCCCCTTATTGTCCGGCAGCCCCATCAATTCAACTTCGAAGCGGCCTGCCTTCTCTATCGTGTCGATGACGAAGAAATCGTTTCCCACATGAGTGAGCATTGCCTGGATGAGGTCCGCCCGCATCATCGAGCTGTTGCTCCATGGGGACAAGTTGTTTGCCAGGATCATTATCTTGATCACGTTCTCAATTGCGAGGTCGTGGACTACCGCAAAAGCTCGCACACTGACCATCTCGTCGGAGTTGATCGCAAGGTAGGGCCGGTGAAAGCCGAGCACGCCGTTCACGTGCAGCTTTCTGTTGATGAACTTTACTTCGGGACCGGTCGCCATCCCCATCATGAACATGATGGCGCAGATCGAATAGCATTCAGCGTCATCCTCGATGACCGTTCCGATCCCCTTTTCAAAGATGAACTCTGCCAACGCTGTGCCTTCTGCCAGGTTCCCACCAGGGCTATTGAGGCACATCGTGTCCTTGGCAGTGCTTTCACCGTCCCCGCCCGTCAAATGAGTGGCGGCCACATCCTCCAGCCGTTTTAGGTCACCGACAACAATCTCTCCATCAAGACTGATAAGGCATTCCTTGCTGGTGGACTTCGTTATGGTCGCCGCATAGGCACCGTCAGCAAGAAAACAGACTAGTGCTGCCAGGGTCGCGAGTGTTGCAGCAACCGGTCTATTCATGGCACTACCCCCTAAAACTGACGCACAACGCGCGAGCCGAGCGCCCACTCTGCCCATCTTGCAGTTTCATCTATTTGAGATCGTTATCGGAGACGGAGACCAATGCAGCCTGATCCGGCCGATAGCGATAGCGAGAGATCGAGCCATCCCGAATACGTTCGACAGCTTCATCAATCGCGAACAACGGCACCAGAAACCACTCGCGTGGAATGATTGGCTTCCCGAACCGATCCTTGATCTCCATATCGAGCCGAGCGGCACCAAAGACTCGGTGGATGAGGTTTTCGAGTTTGGTCCGGTTGATGTTGAAAAGCTCGTATGTCGCGACGATCTCGACGTCCGCCAGGAGGAAAGTGGCATCAACCCTAGCATTGGCAATGCGCTTTTCGACGCTGCCGCTGGTCACTCCGATTTTGTGCACAATGTCGCGGTTCTCGGCCACGAGAGGATGGTTCGATTTGCTGCGCAGAACATAGATCGTTCCGCTGGCGGTATCATCCTCATCGGTTTGCTCGGCAAATAGCGGCCCGGCGCTCGGCTCTGTGACACGGCGACCCGCTTCGTCCTTGTAGAGGGCGCGCTGAAGTGACCGCAGCAGCAGATTGCTTTCCGTCCCGTTGGAATAGATCACCCGCAACCGGGCGTCTGTCTCACCATTGGGTGCCTTAATTGATTCGCCCATTTCCGCGACATAGGCAATCTGCCCGCCCAGAATGAAAAACTGGCCTGCCGTGATTTCGGCTTTCAGGAAACCTGCGTCCTTGACGAATTTCCGTGTCGTGCGCACCCCGCTTTTCAGATCGGCCTGGACCTGGTCGAACAGTGGCTTGAACTTCTCGAAATCCTCGCAGCGTTCACGGTTGGCAATCTCCTCGGCGGCCCGTTTTTCTGCCGTTGAGCGAACATGCTTCAGAGTCGTAATCTCTGGCGCTTCCGCCTCGATACCGAGTTCGGCCAACAGCGCATCATCGTCCATCTCGTCGATATCGGGCTGAGCGGCAGCATTCTCATCGCCAAGCAAGCCTTGATGATCAAGAGGTTCGACCAGCTCGCGGCATTCTTCCAGAGAACGGATACGATCCAGCCGGACAGCATAAAGCCGCTCGAAAATGTCGCGGTCTTCGCCGTGGCGTGGTGCGCGGCCATGTTCTTCGACAAAGCGCTGAATTTCCTCAAAGCCTGCGATAATCCGCTCTTCACGCGGCGTGCGGCTACCAGCCTTCTTGGTTTCGACCTCAACCCCTAACTCAGCAAGCAGAGCATCATCTTCATCGGTGAAATCAGCCATTTGCGGCTTCCGCCTTCATGCGTGCCAAAAATGCTATGCCTTCCGCCATCTTTCGTTCCCACGCATCGGCGGCGGTGATAGACGGCAAACGCCCGCGTTCCTGCTTGAATTTGACGGCCCGGCGCGCAAGATCGCGAGCCTCCTCTGGTGTCAATTTGACATTCTTCCCGGAAATGACGGCAGCGACTTGCTTGAGGCTCTCCTCGTTCATCGTCTTGGCGAGTATGGCGTATGCTTCACCGAAGGGATTGATGCGGTCGATCAGGTCAATATCAAGTTCTCGCACATCCATGGCAATCTTCCGTATGCCGTCAAGCAAGGCTGTATTGCCGGACTTCGGAGCTTCCCCATCTGGGTTCAGCGCCGCTTTCGCCTGCTGGGTCAGGTTCAGTGCTGCAATGGCATGCTGGCGCACGGCCTCCTGATCCTCATCGTCCAGTTCCGGATATTTATCTCTGATGATCTTGCCAAGGCGCACCTGGGTCAGCTCTTCCGGCACCAGTTCTTCATCGAACAGGCCCCGTTCAATTGACCTCTTGTCCTGAACGAAAGCCGTGATGACCTCGTTCAGGTCTTCCTGGCAAATGCGCTGCGCCTCTTTGCTTTTCGGCTCAGCAAGGCCCTTGATCTCGATCTGGAACTTACCGCTTTGTTCATTGAAACCGACATTGCATTTGTTCGGATCATAACCGCCCTCGCCATAATCAAAGCCGGGCGTCGGCTCACTTTCCGGGCGCTTCGGCGTGAAATTGAAACGGGGAGCGAGCACCTGCTCCATGAGGAGGCTGGCTGCAATAGCTTTTAGCGTATCGTTGATGGCTTCCGTCACGGCCTGCTCGGAAGCATCCGGTTCGGCTATGAGATTGGTGAAACGCGCGCGGGTTTTGGCTGGGGCATCACGTGTCGCGCGGCCAATAATCTGAACTACCTCCGTCAGGCTGGAGCGATAGCCAACTGTCAGAGCGTGCTCACACCAAATCCAGTCAAAGCCCTCTTTGGCCATCCCAAGGGCGATGATGATGTCCACATAATCGCGGTTGGTTTTCATTTCGGGCGAACGGAGGCTGGCCTGGATTGTCGCCTGATGATCGGGATCAACCAGATCGGCGATTTTCAGGATGCGGCCATCAGGCCGCGACACCAGTTGAAAGCCGGTTGCTGGATCGGAGCCCTGCCAGCTACCCAGCTCTTCAATGATATGCTCGACTTCCCTGATCTTGTCCTTGGTGCTCTCGCGTGAATTGACAGACGGGATATGAATGATGGTTTTTTCATCCGGATCGAGCACTTTCAAAATGTCGTCCGAATAGGCTCCAGCGTAGAAGAAGTAGCCGATGTCGAGTGACTTCAGATATTTGTAGCCGTTGAGCTGCTGATAGTAAGTGTAGGTAACAGGCTCGAACTTGGTTTCGTCCTCGGGCATCAGCACGGGCTCGGCGTCGCCCCGGAAATAAGAGCCGGTCATGGCAACGATATGCGTCTTGCCGCGCCCGATGAGCTGGCCAAGATGCGAACCAAGCTTGTTGTCAGGATTGGCGGAAACGTGGTGAAACTCATCTACCGCGATCAGCCTGTCATCGAAAACCTCGATGCCGAATTTATCGACGGCGAAGCGAAAGGTGGCATGGGTGCAGACCAGAACCTTGTCGTCACTCTCCAGAAAGGCTTTGACCGAATTGACCTTGCCGCCGTCTGCGCCGGGCGCATTGCAAAGGTTCCATTTCGGGGAAACATGCCAATCCCAATAGAAACCATGCTTCGACAGCGCCTCGTCGGCGAAGCTGGAACCGATGGATTTTTCCGGCACAACGACAATCGCCTGCTTGCAGCCCTGATTGTTGAGCTTGTCCAGCGCGACGAACATCAGCGCCCGGCTCTTGCCTGATGCGGGAGGCGATTTGATCAGCAAATATTGCTCGCCCCGCTTCTCGTACACCGCCTCCTGCATGGGCCGCATGCCACGCTCGTTCGGCTTGGTTGAATTACCATTCTGCGCGTAGGTGACGGAAACGGATGGGACGTGTTTCGTGTCATCATTTGCCATCTTTGCTGATCCTTCTATCAAATCTCCTTAAAAATAACCGTGCCGTAACAAGCGCAACTTGAAGTCGAAAGGCGCAGTCATCTTCTTCCGACAGTCCAGGATGGCTCCCCTGCATCGACAACCTGTTCATCAATGCGGGAACGAAATAATCTCGATCCCTGCCCTCTCCCCACTCTCGATAATCATAGAGCAGAAATGGCGGAGTAAGCCTCCCAAGAAAGGTCCGGCTAGAGGCTCCAACTTCCCCGTCGTAGCCAAAAGTCACTGCTATCTGGAGCAGGCATTCTTCAAAGAAGTTCCTGATCTCTGCGTTAGCAGGCGTCCACTTGCTCTGAGAAAAAATGTTTATTGCGTTTTGCAAATGTTGCCGTGCGGTCGACATCCCATATTTGCGTAAAAGGGCCTCAAGCTCATTTTCCGCCTCTCTGAAGTCGAGACCTGGCATGTCTTCAGGAAGCATTCTTCTCAATACGGGCTTGGAGGAGACTGATTGGCGCATCCATGGGCGCGTCGCCTCTTCCGTGTCCACCTCTTCATCAACTTCGAATCCGTCAAAACGTAAACCCGCAACCAGTTTCTTCCAGCACGCCTTTTCCTTTGTTATTGGCGGAGCGCTTAACGCCAACTCGATGAAAGCGCGTTCAAGTGGCACCTCACCATTTTCAGTACGAACAACAGGATTTTCGGCTGCACATAGTTTTGCAACTAATAGAATTTTATCGGCGACATAGCCGGTCGCAGTGTCTCCATCTAATCCCCATGAAAAGATTAGGCGATCAATGTCGTTATGCTTCGTTACGAAAGCACCGACAACTTCGGCGGCAGCGCCGAGTGTGAAACTGTGAAACTCATTGCTCATGCGGCCTCCAGGGTCGCTGAAGCTTTTTCACGCAGGAACGCCTTCGGGTCCCAATCAGTGTTGAGTTCGGCGCGGCTTCTCACGGATATCCGGAAATGTTGGCGCAGATCATCTGCGATTTGCAATGCATCTAAGCCAAGCTGAGCATATCCCTTCTGGCGCGGCCCGAAGAACTCCTCGTAGTCAGGCGGGAAAGCGTGTTCGCTTGAGGCTGAAACATGTCTGTCGGTGCTTCTTGCCTTGTTTGGCAAGGCAAGAATTCGATGCATCAGAGACTCCGGCATGCTCCGCCAGTCAATGTCCTCGGGAAAATCAAGCGGATCGGGCGTGGAAACCTGCGCCTCGCAATACTCTTCTCCGCTCTCAGTGCGTCTCGCCGGACGTCCGTTTGAAGTTCCGTCATCATAAACCACGTCGACGCACTTATCGGCATACTGTTCCAATATGCAGATCAGCCGAATGGCGGCGTAGGAGCCATCTTGGCGACGAGCAAGCCAGGACGTCCATACCTCTTTGGAAATCGTGATAGCGCTTCCGACGACAACGCCAGCCAATCCTATGAAAGCTTCAATCATGCCGCCCCGTTCGTTTTGGTCATTTTCGTATAAAGCTCGAAGAGCTTTTCGAGGCGTTCAGTATCATTCCGAAATCTGCGACCAATGTAGATGCGTTCCAAAATCTCGTCGTTGCGATCATGGGCGGCGCGCAAGCCGTCGGGCATTTTTTCGGGATCGTAAAGATCAGCGATAGTTGCGGGGAAATGCTCCTCACGAGTAAGAAGGATGTCCTCGGCACATCGGGTCAAATCAGATTTATTCTTCTCAGTAAGGGTTGGAACCGGAAACGTATTATAGCATAGCGCTGAGGAATACCTAATATCCGTCTTCAATCGACCTGCCATCGTTCTTACCCATGCCATGTGCAGAAGACTCAGAACTAAAGATAGATGCCAAAGCTCGGCATCATAAATCGCCTGAGCTGAGTCAGAGACAATGCAGCCTTTCTGTAGAAATCCGAAAGGTATATATTGTCGGCGTTCTGATGAAACGCGTGGTAAAATAATCAAGTGTGATTTTGCTTCGTGAGTGTAGCGGAACTGGTGCGGTCTAGAAGCCAAGCCCTTTGCAACTTGACCACCACTTTGCCGAAATTGCCGAACTCTTTCGATCCGCTCTCGGACAACAGGGATGTTCATGGCCATCGATAGCTCAGAATCTTTGATCCAGAGACAATAACGTTGTTCGCCACTCAGGAAGTCCCTTGACCCATAAAGCTTTTTGATGAGGCGTGATGCGTGCGGATAAGCCTCCGTCAATCCATACGCCTCCTCAGAGGAGAGCAGCAGATTGCCGCCGTCGTAAGGGCTGTTTCCCGTAATGATTGGCTTAAGATCAGAAATTGGCGACAAGGACTGATTAACAATCGTATCGTTGTCGGGAACAAGGTATGGTCCAATTGAAGCAACCACGCGGGCCAGCCCATCGAAATAAATTTTTTTCGGCCTTTTAGAACGTTTAGAAAGGCCAACAATAGAGCAAATTACCGCAGCATTGTTTGAAGCATTATTGTTCCATCTAAAATCCTTGTGCGCGAAGGACAACTCAACTCCGAGTTCAAATATTTTGGGCCATAGTTGATGAACTTGAGCGCCTTGATTGACGGAATTCGTTACAACGAACGCTGCAGAACCATCGCACTTACATATGTATTCTGACCCTTTTAGGAGCCATCCTGAAACGTAGTCTAGTTCGCCGATCTTTACATTACTTCCAAATGCACTCGCCAACTCCTCCTTCTGCGCAACTGATTGGCTCTTTCCACCTAAGTATGGCGGGTTACCGCACAAATAGGTTTCTCCGCCCTCGTTCGCGAAGTCGATCTGCGCCTGGTTGACGGGCGACATGAAAAGGTCGTCGGCGTGGTGTTGCACCCCCACCCCAGTAGGAGGGCAGATGCTCAACCAATCGACGCGCAAAGCATTCCCGCACGTGATCCAGTTCATGGCATCGAGCGGCAGAAAATCAGCTAGAGCCTCCTTCTGGCCACGATAAAGCACATCACATTGATATTCAGCGATGATCAGCGCCAAACGCGCAATCTCCGCTGGGAAGTCGCGCAATTCGATCCCCCGAAAATTGGTCAGAGGGATTTCAGTGCGCAGATCAGATTCACCGCGCCGTTTGTTGATCTCTGCTTCTATAGAGCGCATTTCCTTATAGGCGATAACAAGGAAATTACCCGAGCCGCAGGCCGGATCAAAAACGCGAATGCGCGCCATGCGGTTACGCAGGTTGAGGAGCTTGCGGGCATTGTCTCCCGCTTCTTCAAGCTGTTCGCGCAGATCATCCAAAAACAGCGGATTGAGGACCTTCAAGATATTCGGCACGCTGGTGTAGTGCATGCCGAGCGCGCCGCGCTCTTCATCATCGGCCACCGCCTGGATCATCGACCCGAAAATGTCGGGGTTGATCTTTTTCCAATCGAGCTTGCCTACATGCAGCAGGTAGGAGCGGGCGATCTTGGAAAACCGTGGAACTTCTGTGCTGCCGGAGAATAGGCCGCCGTTCACATAGGGAAAGTCATTTGCCCACCGGGCGATGCCTGCGCTAACGCGATCTTCCCTTTTGATGTTCATCGCGCGAAAAATCTCGCTGATCACCTCATGGGTGTTCGAGCTGTCCTTGTCGCTCATCTTCTCGATGGTCGCGGTGAAAAGATCATCCTTCAGGAAGATATCGGTATCTTCGGCAAAGAAGCTGAAGATCAGGCGGGCCATGAAATGGTTCATATCATGGCGGCGGGCAGCAGAACTCCACTCCGGATTGTCTTTCAAAAGCTCGATATAGAGTCGGTTCAGTCGCCCTGTCGCCTTGATGTCGAAGGCGCTTTCGCGGATTTGCTTAACGGTGGAAATGCCAGCAAGCGGCAGGAACACACCGAAATGATCCGGGAAGTCCGGATACTTGCAAACAACGACCTCGCCCGTGTTCAGGTCTTCCGCCTGGAATTCGTTGCCGTCAGTGGCGAGCACGAACTTCGCCTTGGCGCGTGTTGTCGCCGGGCTGGCTTTGAGTTTGCCGAGCGTTTCAGTCACCGCCCCCTCGGGCGCAACGGCGATGTGGATATTGCTGGTCTGTAGAACGCCGCCCAGATCGGTCTTGTTGGTTTCACCACTGCGCAGCCGTCGAAGCGTCGTCTCCTTCGCGCCGAACGCCTGAAGGAACGCGAACGGAAATTCGTCTGCGTCAAACGGCTGCTCGGCGAGAGCCGATATGGCTTCTTCGATCTCTACGGCGTTCAAGGTTTCACTCCCACTGCATCTGAAGCCCGCGACATTCACGTGCACGACCGGCTTGGACAAGGATTAGTAGCGATAACCGAACGTGTCACCCGACTATCGAGAGTGACCACAAAAATTGCTGAACGTTTGGGAATTTCAGTGACTTCGTTTCACGGAGCATCGCGTTGAATGGTGCACCAAAGTCCGCCAAGAGCAAAGGAAAGCCCGAGGGCGGTCACCCCGGACTTCCCAGCTGATTTGTCAGGACCCAGGCTGGGCTATCACATGACTTTCCTTGGCTCTAGTTCTCGGAGAGAGCCTGCACAACTGTCCCAGACGGCACCTTCATCAATGATCGCGCGGCAGGCAAACTCTTGGCCCCGTTGATGAGCTGAAAAAAGAGCATCCAAAACGATACCGATTTGGCGACTGGTTAAATCTGCTAGAAGCTCAGGCGGGAGGGTCGAGACTACACGTCTTGCAGTATCGGGGTAATTCGCAAATCTTGTAGCTGACAGCGCACGCTTTAGCTTAACCTCATGTCTCATCTTTTGCGCACTCCACCTCTGCAGCGGCCGTACAGATCGCTGACGCCTTTTCGTATGTATCAATTTCGTCGAGGCGGTATCGGCAAGGACAGACATAGCTCCCCCAACGGTCGCTAATTTCAAGCAGAAAGAAACCGTCACCTTGCCGGAAAAACCGACCAGCGCCAGTGTGGCATCCGAGGAAACGGAACGACAACGTCAGCTTGTTGATGGTGCCATCGACATCAGTTGATTGCTGGAGCGACCACATTATGCAGCCTCCAGTCGGCGAGATTCCGGGATTGTCCAGCCTGCCGCTTTCAGTTCTGGAATCGGGAACATCCGGCCTGTACCAGTAAGTGCCTTCAGCTCCATCAGTGCCTCGACAACAACGCCAGATTTACCTTCTCGAAGAAGCTCCTCTGCAAACTGATGGCAAGTTTCCGAGACGGCTACAAAGGGCTCAGCGATCCTAAAAAGATTGATTTCGTAGAGACCCACATCGTCAGCTGCGACGATCCTGACTAGCAACAGGGGCCAGAGGGTCAGCTCAACGTGGACGTCTCCTTTGATCATATCGATGATCATCGGGTTGGTTTGTGTGGATTTGTTCATGATCTACCTGTTTGACGCGTTACTCACCGCAGATAGGTAGAAGACGGACCCCACCCTGCTAAGGGGTCGGCAAAATGCCGAAGTGCATTTTTTCCCTAAGCCTCTGAAAAAATTTATTCTTAAGTAATTTTGTTTCATTTCTCCGGAGCGTTTAGACTTATCAAACCTTGGCTGGATGGTGCCACGCGCGTGAGTGGAGTCGCTTGCATAAACTCAGCAGGTGCGGGTGGGACGACACTAGTTTCCGGTTTCTGGTCGGCCGTGAATTGAGGCAGTACGCTACCGTCTGCCATGGCCTGAAAAAGCGCCCTCGTGTGCGCGACAGGGTGCGTCTGCGCGACTTTCAGCAGTTGTTTCCGGAGCGCCAGACGAAACTTCTTCAACTCGGGATCAACTGCGCTGACCAAGGACGAACCTGTGAGTGGGAGTGGCTTTTTCATGCGGCCCGTTCCTTAGCCCACACATAGCTTTCGAGCACTTCAACGTGTGTGCGCTCAGGCATCCTGCTAAACTTGAAGAGCGCCATTTCGCTCTGCATGTCGATAAGTGCGTATTCATCACAATTCAGTTCGCGGCAAATTTGTTTGATGTCGACCTTGCCGGACGCAACGACTTTCCGAAGCCTGGACCGCAACAGCTGTTCTTCCGACATCTTAATTTCCGGCGTCGGCCACCGCACCTCTCGGGGTCTCATGACGATCCTGCCGCAATGTGTGTCGGCTAGGAAAGAAGCTATCTCAGCATTGTTTGCGCTACCGATCAGCACCTCGCAGTCGTCATAGATATCGATGATTTTCCCATAGTCTATGATGTACAGCTCGCGAAAATGCGCTTCTATCACGAGCTGCATCAGCTTGTCGGCTGGTATCACATCGGGTTCCGAAGGATCGCACCATGCTTCAACGTATTGTAGCGACACCCCCAAAACGCGGGCTCCAATAGCACGTCGGCCGCTACGATCTCCCAACCTGTCAACGTAGTATTCGGTTCGCTCCTTTATCTCCCTCTTCGTAAGCTTCTGCAATTTCGCCATGCGTGTCTCTGGTAAGCTGTGCTCATGGAATAATTCTTTGGCAATTTCCTTGTCGGCGCAAGTGGGCCGTACAAGCGAATTTTAGGAGACCGCGCTTGCCCCTCTTTGTCGATAGCTTAGCCACAAGCGATTGTCTCCACATGACATAACAGGGAGACGACGATGAGATTTTTGATGGCGATAGTGATGGCGATGGCCAACCTCGCTAAAGGCCTCTGGAACGGCGCGGAATGGTGCTGGCGGAACAGCTGGGGCCTTCTGGGATTCGGCGGATCGCCGACTGTGATGCCGCCCAAGCAGCTCGATTTACCAGACACCGACGAGGTCGAGATCGTGAGAGATACGGTTCGCAATCAGCAGAGGGCTATAGACGCAATGCTGTCGACACCGGCCCGCAAGGTGCAGGCCTGGGCTGCGGCACTTCCAGAGCAGCGCGATACGATCCCCTTATCAGGGCTCACCGACGATCAGATCGACTGGCTGGAGATCAGGCTGACGGATGAGCAGCTTGAAATCCTGGCAGCGGAAAAGTCCGAGCATAAGGTCAACGCTGCGCTGGCTGGGATCGAGGATGCAATCCTGGGCGTCCCGTCAGTGCCTTCACATAGTATGAAAAAGAAATCCCGTCCGAGCATCGATATCTCGGACAGGATTCACCGTTTTCGTTTTGCCGATGCAGAGCACCAGCCGCGTCAACTGCACTGACGACGCCGACCGAAGTTTTTGGAGGCAGCGACGCGTTGAGCTTGCTGCCTCTTTTTGATGAGCGGTATCAGTCGCTGAACCTCTTCGTCATATTCCGCCGGATACAGGTTCTCGCGCAAGTAGTCCCCGAAAGTGTCCCAGACTTCGCGGATGTCGTCTTCGCGTTCCATATCGCCAGCAGTCATATCCATGTCTCTGTTGACCGCTCTCCAGTTTTCCTGGTCTTCCAAATAAGCTTCGTACAAGGCGTAGAGAGATCGAAATCCGGTAAACGGCAGAACATCATCATAATCCAGACCTTGCACGAGCCAGCGCTGAATGGCCTGCTGCGGCGTCAACAAAAGTTCTGTGCTCATGCTGCCGACCGCATGCGTTGGATGACGCCCCGGCGCTGCTCAGCGACTTCGCGCAGGCGCGCGTTTTCGGCGATCAACCGTTCATTCTCGTTCGCCAGCTTCTTTGCGTGATCGGCCCATTCGTGACACGCGGCTACAGCATCATCGAGCTGCTGAGCGAGGACCCGAGATGCATACTCCTCACGAGCTGCCCTGGCGGCTGCTACGCCCTGCATGTGGGCAGACACAGCACCAGCAGCTAGCACGGAAAAAATGGCTCCGGTTTGAACTGCGACCGAAGTCGCGGGGCATCCTACGCTACGCTGGCTCATCGACATCTCCTGCTTTCGTTTACTGCTCAGATGATCCGGTACCAGTCTGGTAACGTCCGTTAATGTCAACACTAAACCTTTAGGGAGATGTCGATTTTTCGGTACCTTTTCAAAGGCTTGTGGCGGATCGGGGCAGAAGATATCGGGTTGCCCCCGATCTGTAACACTACGTTGAGCGCATCAGCTTCCGAAAGGTATCAACCTCGCTTTGGATTTGCGCATCCGACGGCATGGGCATCGGTAGATCAGCTTCGCCGAGGGCTACGAGCAGCGTCGCATAATCTCTGAATTTCATCCGGCCTATGGCAACGTGACGGCTGATCTGACCGCGCGAGTAAAGGACTAGAGGGTGAGTGTCGGGGAGATCGGTCATGGATAGCGCTCCGGATATCGCGCGACACGTTCTTCTGTGATTGAGCCGTCGCCTTTGTTCTGACGCTCTTCATAGATTGCGCGAGCGGTCAGAACCGATATCCAAAGCTCCGCATCATCCGAGTCACAGGCCTCGATCACCTGCTGCTGTTCGTCTTCGGACATGTGGAGAAAGGCTTCGACCCGGTCAATCATTTCCGGCGTCGGCTGAAACGGCACATACTGCAGCCTCAATCGCTGCTTCGCTTCAGCCGAATGGAGCTTCCAGTTTTCAATCAGCGTGGTGATCATGGCAGGCTTGGTGTCCGTCATGTCAACACTCCTTCCGCCTTCAGCACACATCGACCGGTCAACTGAATGGGGAGTCTACGGCAACCTATGATGATTTAAAACAGGGTGAGAATATACTGATTTAGGCTGCGTTAGATTATGTCACTAATGGCATATTTGTTTCTGGATATGTCTCAGGGGGCATATCAATCTCTCGGAAGCTTCCCTACGAGCCACTGCGAGTTTCCGCGTGCGCCACACTTTGAGCAGCTCAAGCGCGAGCCCAAGCTGCCGATGTAAACACCCTTACCGTACTTCCTCGCGATCTCCCATCGATCTACCATCGCCTTGTGCCCGCATGCCCGGCATCGGCAGCCGAGCGCGTAGAATTCAGGCAGCATTTCGAGCGTCGTATAGATCAGCTGGCCTGCATCTGAGACATCCGGCAGGAGATCGACACCCCGACGATGTTTCATCACAGCCTCCGAAACCAGGAATTCGTTCCTCATTTGTTCCGAATCAATGAAATGGTCAAGCCCGGATGACCATTTATATATCGTGGACTATCAATCACGAACGCGTGATCAAAACTCGTTGACGAACGCTGAGAATCGCTAGTTTTTCAATCCGGTGATCAATCTGTGATCGAAACGCCTGAAAACGGCTAAATCCCGTCAACGGAATTAGCTAAAAAGACCAATAGTTTCAGGATATTAGAATGTGGTGCCCCCGGCAGGGTTCGAACCCGCGACCCCCTGATTACAAATCAGGTGCTCTACCAACTGAGCTACAAGGGCAATGCGGGGTGTGTATGCGGAAAACTTTCTGCCGTAAAGCAAAAAATCAGGCCAAGGTTAGCACAAATGGTGAATGATGCGCCGCAATGCATTTCAGGCTCAATTTTCCCGCCGAACTGAATTGCCGCCTAACGGCTTGTCGTTGCTGTCTGTTGTCATGTACGACTGACGCCAATCGTCAACAGGGCCAGCCATGTCTCGCACCTTCCGGTCGCTTTCCTTCATCGCCTCTGGCACCGAAGAGGCTCAGGCTTCGAGAGAGGCCCTGATTCGCCTCTATGGTGACACGACCCCGACCGATGCCGATGTGATCGTCGCGCTGGGCGGAGACGGCTTCATGCTGCAGGTCCTGCATGACACGATGAACAGCGGCAAGCTGATTTACGGCATGAATCGTGGATCAGTTGGTTTTCTGATGAATGATTTTTCCGTCGAACAGTTGCATGAGCGAATCGGTGCAGCAGTGGAAAACGAATTCCACCCGCTGAAGATGACGACAACCAATGCTGACGGGTCGATCTCCTTCGCCCTCGCCATCAACGAAGTCTCTCTCTTGCGGCAGTCCTATCAGGCAGCCAAGATCCGGGTGCTGATCGACGGGCGCGTGCGGCTGGAAGAACTGATCTGCGACGGGCTTATGGTGGCAACTCCAGTCGGTTCGACGGCCTACAACCTTTCGGCCCATGGCCCGATCCTGCCGCTTGAGGCGCCGCTGCTGGCATTGACGCCTGTCAGCGCATTCAGGCCCCGGCGTTGGCGTGGCGCCCTCCTGCCCGATAAGGTGACCGTTGTGCTCGAAGTGCTGGAGCCGGAGAAACGACCGGTGAACGCGGTCGCGGATCATAACGAGGTCAAGTCTGTGCTGCGGGTCGAAATTGCCCAATCCGAGGAGACGACCGCCCGCATTCTGTCGGATCCGGGACGCTCCTGGTCCGATCGGATCATCGCCGAACAGTTTTCCGGCTGAGGTTTCAAGTTTGAGGTTTTCGATGCGACGCGTCCTTTCCGCTGCCGCCCTTGTGCTGTTGATGTCCGCCCCGGTGTCCATAGCCGAGGATATCGACCAATTGCCGGTGACAGCCACCTTCGTGGTCAGCGGCGGCTTCTGGCAGGCAGGCCCCGAAGGCTTACCGCTTGCCGGCGTTGGCACGACAGCGACGGGCAGCGGTTACTACAAGCTGGTCGCCATTCGCCAGCCAGATCGCACGGCGCGGGTCTTTTTGCAGATGGTCAGCGCGGGTGAGGCCGGCCCGAAACTCGTCGAGAGCGTGGAACTGGAAGAATTCACCGCGATCCGGCCTTATGTCACCGGCATCCAGCCCGAAAGCATGACTGGCGTCGCGGGAACGCCCGGCTTTTTTGCCACCGTCTATCTGAGGACCGATCCGCAGAGCGAGCGCGTCGAGGAATGGACAGTGCTGATCGACGATCTCGGAGACATCAGGGTCGAGCGGGCGAGCAATTGACCCACCTGCTCTTCTGACAGCTTTCGCTGATAGCCGATCGAAACAAAAGAAAAAAAGGCGGGGCGCCTCGGCACCCCGCCTTCTCTTCATCCATAACCCAGTTTCTCTGCCCTTCAGTCGATGTCTGCGACTTCCGATGCCTTGCCGCTGATCCGGTGAGCAAGGGCGGCCTCCATGAACTCGTTCAGTTCGCCGTTCAAAACGCTGTCCGGATCGGTGCTTTCAACACCGGTGCGCAGGTCCTTCACCAGCTGGTACGGCTGCAGAACGTAAGAGCGGATCTGATGGCCCCAACCGATATCCGTCTTGGAGGCGGCTTCGGCATTGGCTGCCTCTTCACGCTTCTTCAGCTCGACTTCGTAAAGGCGGGCGCGCAACATATCCCAAGCCTTGGCGCGGTTCTTGTGCTGCGAGCGTTCCTGCTGGCAGGCAACTGCGATACCGGTTGGAATATGCGTGATACGCACGGCCGAGTCTGTGGTGTTGACGTGCTGACCACCCGCACCGGACGAACGATAGGTGTCGATGCGGCAGTCGCTTTCGTTGATCTCGATCTGGATCGAGTCGTCGACCACTGGGTAAACCCAGATCGACGAAAAGGACGTGTGGCGGCGCGCATTCGAATCGTAGGGCGATATGCGGACCAAGCGGTGAACGCCCGATTCCGTTTTCATCCAACCATAAGCATTGTGGCCCTTGACCAGAATGGTCGCAGACTTGATGCCGGCTTCTTCGCCATCGTGCACTTCCAGCACTTCCACCTTGAAGCCCGAGCGCTCGGCCCAGCGGGTATACATGCGCAGAAGCATGTTCGCCCAGTCCTGGCTCTCCGTGCCGCCGGCGCCGGAATGGACTTCGACATAGGTGTCATTGCCATCGGCTTCGCCAGACAGCATGGCCTCGACCTGACGCCGTGCAGCTTCGGTCTTGAGTGCCTTGAGCTGGTCCTCGGCATCCTTGATGACCGATTCGTCGCCCTCTTCCTCGCCCATCTCGATCAGCTCGATGTTGTCCTTCATCGCCTGTTCGAGACGCTTGACGCCTGCAATGCTATCATCCAGCTGCTGGCGCTCGCGCATCAGCTTCTGGGCTTCCTGGGCATCATTCCAGAGGTTGGGATCCTCTGCCTTGTTGTTCAACCAGTCCAGTCGTCTTATCGCCTGATCCCAGTCAAAGATGCCTCCTCAGCAGGCTTATGGCCTGCTTGATTTCGTCGACTACGTTCTCGATTTCGTTGCGCATGCGTCCGGTCTCAACCTCGTGGCAGCTGGTGAAAAAATCTGGCCCTCGCATAGTTGCGCCCGGCCCTGATGTAAAGGGCCGGGTCATCGCGAGAGGTCTCGAAGGATCAGAAGAGGCCGCCGGATCCCGAGGTCACGGCCTGGTTCGCCTGGGGCGATTCGCGCAGGATTTCTTCCGGCGGCGCATAGCCGTCCATGCCGATGACCGAGAGCGTATCGGCCGGACCGGTGCCGGGCTTGAAGGCTTCGATGATCGTATCCGGTTCGCCTTCGAGCGCGAACATGCCCGTCGTACGGTTGACGGCGATGAAGCTCATGCCTTCCGGTACGAAGAACTTCCCAGGAGGCGTGTTGGCCGTCGCCTTCTGCATGAAATCGTTGAAGATCGGGGCGGCCAGCGAACCACCGGTCGAGCCACGGCCAAGCGGGGCCGGTGTATCGAAGCCGATATAGACGCCGGCAACCAGATCCGGCGTATAGCCGACGAACCACGCGTCCTTCTCGTCATTCGAGGTACCGGTCTTGCCTGCGACCGGGCGGTCGAGCTTGATCTTGCCGGCTGCCGTTCCACGCGTGATGACACCTTCCATCATCGAGGTAATCTGGTAGGCGGTCATCGGGTCGAGAACCTGGTCACGGTTGTCAACGACAACAGGCTCTTCCTGTCCGGCAAAACGATCGGCATTGCAGGTCTGGCAGATCTGGTCTTCATGGCGGAAGATGGTCTTGCCGTGGCGGTCCTGGATACGGTCGATGAGGGTCGGCTTGATCTGCTTGCCACCATTGGCAAAGACGGCATAGGCCGAGACCATGCGCAGCACCGTCGTTTCGCCGGAGCCCAGCGACATCGATAGCACCGGGTTCATCTTGTCATAGACACCGAAGCGCTCGGCATATTCGGCAACGAGGTTCATGCCCATGTCGTTGGCAAGGCGCACCGTCATGAGGTTTCGCGACTTTTCGATCCCCATGCGCAGCGTCTGGGGACCGGCCGAGCCGCCACCATAGTTCTGCGGACGCCAGACCTCGCCACCGGCGACGAACTCGACCGGCGCATCGAGGATGACGGAGGCCGGCGTATAGCCGGTATCGAGTGCTGCGGCATAGACGAACGGCTTGAACGAAGAGCCCGGCTGGCGCATCGCCTGCGTCGCACGGTTGAACTCCGACTGGGCATAGGAGAAGCCGCCGGCTACGGCCAGAACGCGCCCCGTATGTGGGTCCATCGCAACAATGCCGCCCTGAACACGGGGGAGCTGGCGTAGGCGATAGCGGTTGCTGCCCTCTTCCACTTGCTGCACATAGACGACATCACCAGCAGACAGAACGCCTTCAGGCGACTTGGCGGACTTGCGATCCGGATCGGCAGAGCGATAGGCCCATTCCATGTCCTTTGGCGCGATACGCGCCCGCTCCCGGTCTCCAAGCACCCTGCCCCCGGCTTCCTTGGCAGGCTGCAAGCCAATATCAACGCCATCGGAGGAAGCGTCGAGCACGACCGCGACCTTCCATTCCGGCACATCGGACAGAGCCGGAACGTCGGCAAGCGGAACACCCCAATCGCCATCCATCGGGATCTTCTTCACCGGGCCGCGGAAACCGCGGCGCTGGTCGTAGGTCAGCAGCGCGGACTGCAGTGCAGACCGGGCGGCCTTCTGCATGTCAGGATCAAGCGAGGTGCGCACGGACAGGCCACCCTCGTAGAGAGCCTCGTCGCCGTAGCGCTCGATCAGCTGACGACGGACTTCCTCGGAGAAGTAATCGGACGCAAAAAGATAGGAACCGGTGCGGCGAAGATTGACGCCGAGTGGCTGCTTCTTGGCCTCTTCCCCTTCGTCGCGCGCGACGAAACCGTTTTCCACCATTCGGTCGATAACCCAGTTGCGGCGCTCAAGCGCTGCTGCCTCGCGGCGGAACGGATGATAATTGGCCGGCCCCTTGGGTAGGGAGGCGAGATAGGCCGTTTCGGCGATCGTCAGTTCGGTGACCGACTTGTCAAAATAAGTCAGCGCCGCACTGGCGATACCATAGGAATTCAGTCCGAAGAAAATCTCATTCAGATAGAGCTCAAGGATCTTGTCCTTCGAATAGGCCTGCTCGATACGGAAGGAGAGAATGGCTTCCTTGACCTTGCGGTCCATGGTCTGGTCGGCGCTCAGAAGAAAGTTCTTCGCCACCTGCTGGGTGATCGTCGACGCACCGACCGGGCGGCGGCCGGAGCCGAAATTCTGCAGGTTGACCAGAATAGCGCGACCAAGGCCGGTAATGTCGACGCCGGGGTGGTTGTAGAAATTCTTGTCTTCAGCCGAAAGGAAGGCAGCCTTCACCCGGTCGGGGATGGCCTGAATTGGAAGGAACAGGCGGCGTTCGCGGGCATATTCCGCCATCAGCGCGCCGTTGCCGGCATGGATACGCGTGGTCACTGGCGGTTCGTAACTCGCCAACACCTCGAAGTCCGGCAAGTCGCGGCTGACGCCGTGCAGATAGACGGCAACGGCTGCCGCCACGCACAGTGCCAGAACGGATGCCAATCCGAAGAGATATCCAATCAGTCTGATCATGTTTCCGCTACCGGGTCCGACTTCAGGTACAGCGCGCCGCCATCAGCTTTGCACATCCCGTGGCGTTTTGCACGTCGCGCCATGGATGACAAGACGGTCAAAGCGCCGGACGAGCTTGCGATTCACCGCTGGCCGCCATCAGGGTTCGAGGAAACGGGGTGCGGTCACAATGTGAGGAAAATAGGGCGTTCCGGCCAAGCGGCAAAGCGAAGCACCGGAAGGCGCGCCGCAGTCCACAGCTGGCTGGACATGTGGATCAACCGCCGTTGACCATCAGTGGCGCCCGATAGCGCCGGATGGCCTCGACGAGGAGGTCGGCGACCTTGTCCCGCCACTTGTCATCGAGCAGCAGTTTCTCGTCCTCCTTATTGGAGAGGAATCCAAGCTCGAGCAGAATGGACGGCACATCCGGGGCCTGCAGCACGCGGAAACCCGCATGGCGGTGGGGATTGTTGATGAGCGAGATCTGCCCCTCGAAGGACTGGACCACCGCCTGCGCCATCGAGATCGAAAACGCCTGCGTTTCCCGCCGTGTCAGGTCGAGCAGGATGTCGTTGACCTCTGCCGTTTCGGTTGGAAGGGCGACGCCGCCGATCGCATCGGAAAGGTTTTCGCGCTCGGCAAGCTGCGCGGCCGTATGGTCGGACGCCTTGTCGGAGATCGTGTAGACGGTCGCGCCACGGGTATCGGCCTGGCGAAGCGTATCGGCGTGGAGGGAGATCAGGAGATCAGCCCCCTGGCGACGCGCAATCAGCACGCGCTCGGACAGAGACAGGAACCGATCGTCGCTGCGGGTCAGGACTGCGCGAATGCCCGCTTCGCCCGACAATCGCTCATGCAAGGATTTGGCAAAGGCAAGCGTGATCTCTTTTTCAGCGGTGCGGGTTCCAGCTCCCGTGGCGCCCGCATCGATGCCACCATGCCCCGCATCGATGGCGATCACAAATTCGTGCGACGGCTCGACAGCGACCTCGTCGGTGACGCTTGGAGCATCATCGGCACTCCAGGCCTGCGTCTTGACCAGTTCAGCAAACTCCTCAGCTGGCACCAATTCCGCATCCAGGACGAGACGGTAACCGTTACCCTCGTCATTGGCCCTGACGTCCGAAACAACGAAACGGGCGGGGCGTGCGGCCGTCAGCACGATGCGGGCAGATTGATGATCGACAGAGCCGTAGCGAATGTCGCTGAACAACCCGGTCGCCCCAAGGCTTCCCTCATCGAAGGCAAAGGCGGTGGCGGGCAGATCAACCACAATCCTGTCCGGATGGGCGATGTAGCGCAGCGCGACATCAGGCCGACCGTCAAAATCTATGACGATTCGTGTGCGGGCATCGTCTCCAGCGATGCGGGCGGCATAGGCCACCAACGGAGCAGATGCACTCGCCTCAGCCTTTGCCTCGTCAACCGCCATTGCGGGCGCGAAGCTCCCCTGCCCCAGCGACATGGCAATGACGGTTAATACGATTCGAAATTTTCGCCCCACAAGGTTCACCATCGCCCCACTCGTGCTCGTGACCAAGGCCGCTTCCAGTCTTTTCCTCAAGGTCTCAGTGACCGCCATCACAAAAGCGAAATTCAAAGATGTCGCTCAGCCTGCAGGCCCCATCGACCGATTGTGACCGAAACATGACTGCAAAATCACGTCATTCAGCACAGCCAGAAAGCGAATCGTGGCGCCTGAGCCACCCCGTCTAATCGACTGCCTTTACGGCGTAAATCCGTTTGCTCTTGCTATTGTGAAGGATAATACATACAACGCAAGCGAGGGATAAGAGTGCAAACGGGATAGGATTTCCGTCACGGCTGCCAACCTCAGACAATGGATTTGGCGCCTGTCCAACGGGAAGTTCATCCGCCGTCGTCGCACTCTGTCCTGAAACTGGTTCAACACGCCGGCAATGCCGGCACCCAACGGTGGGTTTCCACCAACGGCTCTTCAAGAGCATTCATCGGATCCCAGGCGGATCCATATCATAGTCGTAGACGTACGGTTTTCGATGTTGTTGCGGCAGGTTGACATAGTCACGAACGGACCGGGATCAATTGATTTCCCGATGCCCGTGCGGTCGCCGCAAACCCTGTTCCCCGTGCGTTTCCTTTCTTATCCGTCGCATCGTTTGCCAGGGGCCCGCCGCTTTGTTCAGAGCGCGGCTGGGTCACCGAACGAATGCGCCGAGGAGCAAAGCTTAAATGGCAGACAAAATGCTTATCGACGCGTCTCACGAAGAAGAGACCCGCGTTGTCGTCGTCCGCGGTAACCGCATCGAAGAATTCGATTTCGAATCCCAACACAAGAAGCAGATCCGGGGCAATATCTATCTGGCAAAGGTAACGCGGGTCGAACCCTCGCTACAGGCCGCTTTCGTTGATTACGGCGGCAATCGCCACGGCTTCCTCGCCTTTGCCGAAATTCACCCGGACTATTACCAGATCCCGCTCGCCGACCGTCAGGCACTTCTTCGAGCCGAGGCCGAAGAACACCGCCGGGAAAACGACGTCGAAGGCGACGAGATCCTGAGCAGCGATCCTGCCCTTCAGGACCAGCCAGACATTCAGCCCGCAATGCCAGCTCCGGCGCCAGTCGTCGCCGAGGTTGAAGTTGCGGACGAAGCCGTTTCGGACGAAGCAACTGTGGTCGAGGCTGTCGCCGAAGAGGCGGCTTCAGACGAGACTGCACCGAAGGCCAAGGCCAAGCGGGTTCGCAAGCCCCGCGCCAAGAAGGCAGCCGCCACAGACGAAGCCGCAACGGAGGCCGGCGACGAAACCGAAGGCGACGACGACGCCAAGGGCGGCACCATTGCAGCCATGGTCGACATGGACGAAGTTTCCGAGGAAGCTGGCGGCCGTCGCGGTCGGGGCCGCGACGATGACGATGATGGCGACGATGACGAAGACGGCCACATCGAAGAAAAGGAAGAAATCGAATCCGTCGGCGCCGAAGACGCCATGGAAGAGGTTCCGGATCGCGTCGTGCGCAAGCCGCGCAAGCAGTATCGCATCCAGGAAGTGATCAAGC
This sequence comes from Rhizobium sp. AAP43, assembly GCF_001296045.1. Lineage (GTDB taxonomy): Bacteria > Pseudomonadota > Alphaproteobacteria > Rhizobiales > Rhizobiaceae > Allorhizobium. Next base: position 58,820 of record NZ_LJHS01000026.1, read on the forward strand.
GCCGGCAGATCCTGCTGGTTCAGGTCGCCAAGGAAGAACGCGGCAACAAGGGTGCCGCTCTCACCACCTATCTGTCGCTTGCCGGCCGCTACTCGGTTCTGATGCCGAACACGGCACGGGGCGGCGGCATTTCCCGCAAGATCACCAACCCGACCGACCGCAAGCGTCTCAAGGAGATTGCCCGTGGTCTCGAAGTGCCGCAGGGCATGGGCGTGATCCTGCGCACGGCCGGTGCCAACCGCACCAAGGTCGAGATCAAGCGCGACTTCGAATATCTGATGCGCCTGTGGGAAAATGTCCGCACGTTGACGCTTGCCTCGACGGCGCCCTGCCTCGTCTATGAAGAAGGATCGCTGATCAAGCGGTCGATCCGCGACCTTTACAACAAGGACATTTCCGAGATCGTCGTCTCGGGCGAAGAAGGCTATCGCGAAGCGAAAGACTTCATGAAGATGCTGATGCCGAGCCATGCCAAGGTGGTTCAGCCCTATCGCGACCTGCATCCGATCTTTTCGCGCTCGGGCATCGAAGGCCAGCTCGACAAGATGCTGCAGCCGCAGGTGACGCTGAAGTCCGGTGGCTACATCATCATCAACCAGACCGAAGCGCTGGTGTCGATCGACGTCAATTCGGGTCGTTCGACCCGCGAATACTCGATCGAGGACACGGCTCTCCAGACCAACCTCGAAGCGGCGGAAGAAGTGGCACGTCAGCTGCGCCTGCGCGACCTGGCTGGCCTGATCGTCATCGACTTCATCGACATGGAAGAAAAGCGCAACAACCGCGCCGTCGAGAAGAAACTGAAAGATTGCCTGAAGAACGACCGCGCCCGCATTCAGGTTGGTCGCATCTCGCATTTCGGCCTTCTGGAAATGTCGCGTCAGCGCATTCGCGCCTCGGTGCTGGAATCAACGACCCAGGTCTGCCCGCACTGCCAGGGCACCGGCCTGATCCGCTCGCAGTCCTCCGTGGCCCTGCATGTTCTGCGCGGTGTCGAAGAGTTCCTGCTCAAGAGCACGACGCATGACATCATCGTGCATTCGACACCGGAAACGGCGCTCTACCTGCTCAATCAGAAGCGCGACACCATCGTCGACTATGAAGGCCGCTTCGGCGTTTCCATCGTGATTGATGCCGGCATGCCGGCTCAGCATGGCGGCGCTCAGCACTTCACCATCGAGCGCGGCGAGGCCGTTGCCAATCCGGTGAAGATCGAGAGCCTGATGTCGCTGATGCCGGAACCGGAAGAGGACGACTACGTTCCAGAGCCGGAGGACGAAGACGAAGAAGACGTCATCGTTGCAGCAACCGAGGTTGCCGCACCGGCAGCCGCCGCTGCTGCAAACGGCAATGGTGGTGGCGACGATCAGCAGGGACGCAAGCGCAAGCGCCGTCGCCGCCGTCGCGGCAAGAACGGCCAGGGTCCGAACGGGCAGCAGCTGTCGGAAGAGAATGGCGCAGACGCCGGTGGTGACGATGAGGATGACGACGCTGAGGACGGCGACGCCACCGAGACCGAAGCCGAAGTTAGCGCAGACGCTGCCCAGAACGGTGACGAAGAAAGCCAGAAGCGCAAGCGCCGTCGTCGTGGCAAGCGTGGCGGCCGTCGCAACCGCACTGACGAGGAAGCCTCTGGCCAGATCGCCGAAGGCGAAGGCGATACGGACGATGCTGCCGAGACCGAAGATGCATCGGAAGACGGCGAAGCCCCTGTTGAAACGGAAATGACGACCGAAACGGCCGACGTCGCCGAGACCGCAGAAGCGGCCCCGGCACCCAAGCCGCGCCGGACACGTAAGGCCAAGACACCGGTAGCCGTCGAAGTTGCTGCAACCGAAGCCGAGACCGTCGCTGAACAGGTCACGCTCGAAAAAGCAGCCGAAGCCGTGGAAGCGCAAGCCGTCGTCGTGGCTGAAGCTGCAGCAGCCATCGTCGAGACAACAAATGTCGAGGAAACGGCTGAGGAGCCCGTTCGGGCGAACCGCGCGGCAAGTGCTGCACCGCAGGAGCCGCTCGTCACTTCGACACGCACGACCGAGGAAAACCCTGATGCGCCGAAGCCCAAGAAGGGTGGCTGGTGGCAGAAGCGCGGCTTCTTCTGAGACGCAGAGACTAAACCCTGACTTTGAAAGGCCCTGCTCATCGCGCGGGGCCTTTTTTTCGTTTAATCAAGATTTCGGTAGATCACCGTCGGAGAATGCATCCTTGCCGTTCGGCCGCCATCGCTGCATCACCAGTGTCGGCTCATCCATGAAGACCGCCGTGTGCAGAAACTGGTAGCCGAGTTTTTCGGCAATGCGGATTGAGGCTTTGTGTTCCGGATCGAAGATGCAGACGGAGCGATCTGCGATTGCCCTCTCGTCGATCCAGGCTTGGGCTGCCAGCATGGCCTCCGTTGCCAGACCTCGTCCATGGGCCTGCCTGGCCAGGACCCAACCCGCCTCCGGGAAGGGACCGAGCGGCGGGACGATGTCGCGCTGAAAATCGGCAAAGCCGACATCCCCTATATAGGCCCCGGACTGACGCTCTTCGACGGCCCAGTAACCGAAACCCAGCAACTTCCAGTGACCCGCATAGCGCAGGAGACGTGACCAGGTTTCCGAGCGCGTCGACGGACGACCGAGGATGAAGCGGCAGATTTCCTTGTCGCTCCACAGATCAGCCATGGCCTCAAAATCCTCGATCCTGTGCGCCCTTAGCAGCAAGCGTTCGGTCAGGATCTCGGGGGCGATGGGAGAAACTCTGCTCGGCATGACATCTCCTTAAAACAGGATCACAACCCGGAATCCTCCTTTTGCATTGCATCAGGAAAGCGAAACAAAAATCTGAAATATATAGATATCTCTCTAAATCCCAAAACCCCTAAACGGCTCGCGGCAGCCAGGCTTCGAGGCGTGCCGTTGCCTCGACCATATCCTGCATACTGCCGGCATAGGATAGGCGCATCGCCAGGTGACCATCCACAGGATCAAAATCGCGACCGGGCGTGACGGCGACATCCGTCTCGACGAGAATACGCTTTGCCAGCTGCATACTGTCATTGGTGAAGCGCGAGGCGTCGACATAGGCGTAGAAGGCGCCGTCCATTGGAGAGAGCAGTGGCAGACCGAGCTCTGGCAGTCGCTGCATCAGAAAATCGCGGTTGGCGCTGCAGGCAGCCTTGTAGTGCTCCAATTCGTCCGTTGCGCTGAGCGCTGCGAGCGCCGCGATCTGCGACAATTCGGGCGCAGAGATATAGAGGCTCTGGGCGAGGCATTCGATCGGGCGAACGAGTTCCGCCGGGACCACCATCCAGCCGATCCGCCAGCCGGTCATGCAGTAATACTTGGAGAAGGAGTTGATGATGACAGCGTCATCACCGATCTCCAGTGCCGTGACTTCCTCGGCTCCATAGGTCAGGCCATGATAGATCTCGTCCGAGATCAGCGTGATCCCCTCGCCCTTACAGTAGTCATAGACAGATTTCAGCTGCTTACCGGTGGTGACTGTACCGGTCGGATTGGCGGGGCTTGCCAGAAGCACGCCCTTGAGACGTATTCCAGCTTCGGCCTGGGTCCGCTCCAGGCTTTCGGGCGTCAGCGTGTAACCGGTCTCGGGGCCAACGGGCACTTCGATAACGCGAAGACCAAGGGCGGCCAGGATGCTGCGATAGGCGGGATAACCCGGCCTGGCGATTGCGACGGCGTCGCCCGCATCAAATAGCGCCAGGAAGGCAAGGTTGAAGCCGGCCGACGAACCGGTCGTGACGACCACCCGGTTCCAGTCCAGCGCGACGCCGTGACGGCGGCCGTATTCGACCGCCAATGCCTTTCGCAGTTCGGTCAACCCAAGCGCGTCGGTATAGCCGATACGTCCGGCGTCGAGTGCCGAACGCGCAGCGGCAAGCGCCGCCTGCGGGGCTGGATGTCCGGGCTGACCGACGGCCATTGAGATCACTGGCCGCCCTTCCTGGCGTCGACGGGTGGCTTCGGCCAGAATGTCCATGGCATGAAAGGGCTCGACGGCACTGCGTTTGGAGATGGAAATCAAGGGAACGGGCTCCGCGGATGTGATTGCGCCTGACATTTGCCGCAAAGTGGCTTTCATCACAAGAAAAGACCCGGGATCGCGACAACAAAGCAAATTTACTTGTCTCGCCAAACCGATCGTTTACGCAAGGGGCTTAAGGCTCGAGCAGAGGCGGCTTTCCTCGCCGCAACAACAGATGAGGTTGAACATGGCCCTGAACTTCAAGATGATCGCTGCCACCACTGTGGCGCTCCTGCCGTTCATGCTGCCCGTGGCGGCCCATGCGCTGGACGATGCCCAGAAGAAGGAGTTCGGCGCATTCATCCGTGAATACTTGCTGGAGAACCCGGAAGTGCTGGTCGAAGCCCAGCAGGCCCTGCAGGAAAAGCAGGAAACCGCGCGGATGAAACAGGCAAAGGTCGCAGTCTCGTCCAATACCGACAAGATCTTCAAGTCGACCTATGATGTGGCGATCGGCAACCCCAAGGGCGACGTGACCGTGGTCGAGTTTTTCGACTATAATTGCGGTTATTGCCGGCGCGCCCATGCAGACATGGAAGCCGTGCTCGAGCAGGACAAGAATATTCGGTATGTCCTGAAGGAATTCCCGATCCTCGGCCCTGACTCGGAAGCCGCCCACAAGGTGTCCGACGCCTTCCGCAAACTCTCGCCTGAGAAATATGGTGACTTTTTCCGCGCCATGATGACGTCCGAAGGACGCGCATCGGAAGAAAGCGCCATTGCGATCGCATCGGATCTGGGTGTCAGCGAGGAAAAGATCCGGGCCAAGATGGCCGAGAGCCCGAATACAGCCTCCGTCGAGGAGACATATCGCCTTGCCGCCGACCTCGGCATTACCGGCACCCCGTCTTACGTCATCGGAGACGAGATGTTGCCGGGCGCCGTTGGCACGGCTGCGCTGTCCGAGAAGCTCGGCAATGTCCGCTCCTGTGGTCAGGCGACCTGCTAATCCTGAAGGGTTTGGCCAGATTCAGCCAGCGCTTTGGGGATTTCCGGGGAAGGTCTGCCTAGGAAATCGGCGAAGGGCTTTCCCTGCAAGGGCTGCCGGTCTATAGGAAGCCGTGAAAAGTCGACGGTAGGATAGATGAGCAAGACCTTATTCGTTCTCAACGGTCCCAATCTGAACATGCTCGGCAAGCGCGAACCGGGTATCTATGGCGGTAAGACGCTTGCCGATATCGAGGCCGATTGCCTTGCATTCGGCCAGGAATTCGGATTCCAGGTCGACTTTCGCCAATCCAATCACGAAGGCGACCTCGTCGGCTGGCTGCACGAGGCGGGCGAGAAGGCGGCGGGTGTCGCGATCAATGCCGGCGCCTATACGCATACATCTGTCGCCCTGCATGACGCCATTCGCGCCATATCACCCGTGCCGGTCATCGAGGTTCATATCTCGAACGTGCATGCACGCGAAGAATTTCGCCACAAATCGCTGATAGCGCCGGCATGCAAGGGCGTGATCTGCGGTTTCGGCCCCTTGAGCTACATCCTGGCGCTTCAGGCGCTGAAGACCATCACGCAATAACAAGAATACAGGACACCCAATCCATGGCTGACAAGAAAACGGGTATCGACCAGGCCCTGATCCGAGACCTCGCGAACATCCTCAAGGATACCGACCTCACCGAGATCGAAGTCGAACAGGACGACATGCGCATCCGCGTATCGCGCAACGGCAACACCCCGATGATGATGCCGCAGATGCCCTCGTTCAACTTCCAGGCCCCGGCCGCTGCTCCTGCCCCCGTTGCTGCCGCTCCGGCCGCTGCTGCTGCCGCACCGGCTGGCCGCGACCTCTCCAAGGCCGTGACCGCTCCCATGGTCGGCACCGTGTACCTGTCTCCGGCGCCAGGCTCGCGTCCCTTCGTTGAAGTCGGCTCGACGGTCAAGGAAGGCCAGACGCTTCTGATCATCGAAGCCATGAAGACCATGAACCAGATCCCCTCGCCCAAGTCCGGCAAGATCGTCGAGATCATCATCGACGACGCGAGCCCGGTCGAATACGGCGAGCCTCTGGTTATCATCGAGTAAGCCGATGAGTGGTATCTCGAAGATCCTCATCGCAAACCGCGGCGAAATCGCGCTGCGCGTGCTGCGCGCCTGCAAGGAACTCGGCATCGCAACCGTTGCCGTGCATTCCACCGCAGACGCCAATGCCATGCATGTGCGCCTTGCCGACGAAAGCGTGTGCATCGGCCCTCCGCCGTCACGCGACAGCTATCTGAACATTCACCAGATCGTTGCCGCCTGTGAAATCACCGGCGCCGATGCAGTGCATCCGGGCTACGGCTTCCTGTCGGAAAACGCCAAGTTTGCCGATATCCTTGACGCCCATGGCATCACCTTTATCGGACCGACGGCGGAGCACATCCGCCTGATGGGCGACAAGATCACGGCCAAGAAGACCGCGGTCGAACTCGGCATTCCCGTTGTTCCGGGTTCGGACGGCGAAGTCTTGCCAGAGAATGCGCTGGAAATCGCTCGGCAGATCGGTTTCCCGGTTCTGATCAAGGCAACCGCCGGCGGCGGTGGCCGCGGCATGAAGGTGGCGAAGACCGAGGCCGAGCTGGAAGAGGCCGTTTCGACCGCCCGCTCCGAAGCGCTCGCCGCCTTCGGCAACGACGCCGTCTACATGGAAAAATACCTCGGCAAGCCGCGTCATATCGAAGTGCAGGTCGTCGGCGACGGTTTCGGCAATGCGATCCATCTCGGTGAACGCGACTGCTCTCTGCAGCGCCGCCACCAGAAGGTCTGGGAAGAAGCAAACTCCCCTGCCCTTAACGTCGAGCAGCGCATGAAGATCGGCCAGATCTGCGCTGACGCCATGAAGAAGATGAAGTACCGGGGCGCCGGCACGATCGAATTCCTCTACGAAAACGGCGAGTTCTATTTCATCGAAATGAACACCCGTCTGCAGGTTGAGCATCCGATCACCGAAGCCATCACCGGCATCGACCTCGTGCATGAACAGATCCGCGTTGCCTCGGGTGCAGGCCTCTCGGTCACGCAGGACGAGATCGTCTTTTCCGGTCACGCCATCGAATGCCGCATCAATGCCGAGGATCCGCGCACCTTCGTGCCCTCGCCCGGCACGATCACGCATTTCCATGCACCCGGCGGTCTGGGCGTTCGCGTCGATTCGGGCGCCTATGCCGGCTACAAGATCCCGCCCTACTACGACAGCCTGATCGGCAAGCTGATCGTGCATGGACGCACCCGCGTCGAATGCATGATGCGTCTCCGCCGCGTGCTGGACGAGTTCGTCGTGGACGGCATCAAGACGACGCTTCCGCTGTTCCAGGATCTCGTGTCCAACCAGGACATCGCCAATGGCGATTACGACATCCACTGGCTGGAAAAATATCTGGCCGAAACCTCGGCCTGATCTGACATGGCAGGGCGGCGCAGCAGGGATCAAGGGATTACACCGGAGCTCCTGCTGCGCGCCTACTCCATCGGGCTTTTCCCGATGTCTGATTCCGCTGATGACCCGGAACTCTTCTGGGTCGAGCCGGAACTGCGCGGGATCATCCCGCTCGATGACTTTCACGTCTCGAAAAGCCTCTCAAAGGCCATCCGCAAACAACCCTTCGATATCCGCTTCGACACCGCCTTCGACGGCGTTGTGGCCAAATGCGCGGAAGCGGCCGAAGACCGGCCGAGCACATGGATCAATCAACAGATCAAGGACCTCTACGGCGCACTGCACCGGCTCGGCCATGCCCATAGCGTAGAGGCCTGGGAGGGCGACGAGCTCGTGGGCGGCCTTTACGGCGTTTCGCTTGGCTCGGCCTTTTTCGGCGAAAGCATGTTTTCAAGGCGAACCAATGCGTCGAAGATCTGCCTAGTCCATCTGGTGGAGCGGTTGAGGGAGCGCGGGTTTACGCTGCTCGACACGCAGTTCACCACCGAGCATCTCAAGACGTTCGGGGCGGTGGATATTCCGAAAGCGGAGTATGGGATGTTGCTGGAGAAGGCGATGGAGGGGGATACGCTGCGGTTTTGAGGAGACCTTCCGATGGCTCATCATTGAAGCCTTGTCCCAACACCAAGCAGCGCCGAACGCGATTGATCAACCACCAGCCGCCCTTGTTGCTCGGAAATGAGGCGTTTAGTTTTGGACGCAGACCCTAAGTCCTGACGAAGGTTGCACCAACATCACCCCCCCACTTAAGGGTAAAAAATGACGAGATCGACTAAACCGCTTGGCATTAAGGGCTATGGAAGCACACCCCATCTGACTGGTTCACGGGTCGGCCCGGCTGATTATTCGCTGACACCCGAGCAATCGCGCCTTTTCACCCTTGGGCCTGCCAGGAGAGGAGACAGGTTCATTGTGACAGAAAAAGTGGACGGGTCGTGCGTAGCCGTTGCCAGAGTGGGTGACGAAATCCATGCGCTCAACAGAGCCGGCTATCTCGCCTTAAGTTCCCCGTATGCACTCCATCATGCATTTCATAGGTGGGTGAAGCTACGGGAGAAACTATTCCTGGACATGCTGTTGGACGGCGAGCGCATCGTTGGTGAATGGCTGCATACCGCGGCTGGAACGCGTTACGACATCGTTGATCCAGACAAGCTGTTCATTTCGTTTTCAATCATGAGGGTTCACGATCGCATCCCCTACGACAACTTCTCTAAGCGCGTAGATGAAATTGGATTGCCGCGTGTACACGTACTACAAGACGGCGGCCCTCTCACCATTGAGGCAATGTTGGATCTTCTAGGTGAGAGCGGATTTCACGGCGCCTTGGACGGGACGGAGGGAGCTGTTTGGCTGCATGAGAACGCAAACCAGTTTTCGGCAATTGCCAAATATGTGAAGCACACGAAGATCGACGGCAGATATCTGTCAGGCAATACAGGTGCAGGCGATGTTCTCAACTATTCCGGGGCCGCGTTTTGATTTTCCATACTTGATCCCTGACTAAGGATCTCGATGCCATAACGGTCTTAGGGAGAGCATGCTTCGGCACCCCGAGCGCCCTCACCACCGCCGCGCCGCCTCAATCTTCGCCACATCAATCTTCCCCATCTCCATCATTGCCTCGAAGGCCCGCTTTGCCTCCTCACCGCCGGCTCCCAGCGCCTCCGTCAGGGCGCGCGGCGTGATTTGCCAATTGACGCCCCATTTGTCCTTGCACCAGCCGCAAGCGCTCTCGCTTCCGCCATTGTCGACAATAGCGTTCCAGTAGCGGTCGGTTTCGTCCTGGTTTTCAGTCGCGATCTGGAAGGAGAAGGCTTCGGAATGTTTGAAGGCGGGGCCGCCGTTGAGGCCCAAGCAGGGGATGCCGGCCACGGTGAAGTGCACGATCAGGACGTCACCCGCCTTGCCGGAGGGATAGTCGCTCGGCGCACGCTCGACGGACTTGACGTTCGAGTCGGGAAAGACGGTTGAATAGAAGCGCGCGGCTTCTTCGGCTTCCCTGTCATACCAGATGCAAATGGTGTTTTTCGCAATGACCATAATGTCTCCTCCCAACCGCTGGACATCCCTGCATTGCACGCCTGAGCGGCGATTGCGTCAAGGGGGAATGGGCGATGGGTGGATGGAGTAGTGTGGCGGAGCCCCAAGATCCCTCAGCCCTCCCGCGCTTGGCAGAGGGCACCCAGCTTACGAGCAGGAAGAGGAGATCCGGCCAGCGTCACTCCCAACCGGAAGAGTAAGGGTCTTTGGCAATCCTCCGAGGCTCCGGGCGGCCTAAACGCTCCCCATGTAGAAAGGGATTGGAAGGGCACGTTTCTGCCCGCTTACGCGGCGTTCAGGTCTGCCGTTTCGCCGAAGCCGATGATGAGTTTGGGGCTCGACATGTCGCCGCTCTCCTCGTCCACCTGGACGGAATAGGCGGCAACGCCGATGTGGCGGGCGGACATGGCGGTGGCGATCTTTTCGGCGGCGGCAGCGCTCGAGGCCTGACGCATTTCGCCGGGCACGACGTTACCGCGGTTCTTCTTGAACGGAAGCACGATGAATTTTTCGGACAGAGACATGACGAGAACTCCTATTTGTTCTCTTCTTGTTCTCTATTGAAGCAGATGTCAACCGGCAAGTGGCCGAGCAAAAGGCAGCTTGTCCCCACCTCGAAAGACCCAGGGTGGCTCGACACCTTCAAAAGTGGAAAGTGATCACCCGCCTTTAGAAGAGGCCGACGCTTCCGGGTGGCGTGACCGGTGGTGGCGGCGCGAGCGGCTGCTCTTCCGGCAGAGGCTGACCGTCCAGCGGGGCATCGGCCGGCGGCAGTGCGCCACCAAGAACTTCGGCAGGCACCTCCTGCGGCGCCTCGAGCGGCGGTACGGCGGCTTGTGACGGTTCCCCCTGTGTCGCGAAACCTGCGTCGTTCGTCTGCGGCGTGGCCGAGGGGTCGCTCGGGGGCGTGGCCGAGGCGGCTGATGGCGGTGCGGCGGGCGCACTGGCCGCCGGCGTTTCGGCGGGTTTCGCCGGCTCGGGGGCCGCTTGCACGCCCTTTACGCCTTGCGGCGCCGGTACGTCTGATGTCGCCTTGCAGCCAGTCAGCCAGACGTCATAGATCGGGTGTTCAACGGCGTTCAACGCCGGGCTGTCGGCAAACATCCAGCCGGAAAAGATGCGGCGGATCTTGCGGTCGAGCGTGATCTCGTCGACCTCGATGAAGGCGTCAACCTTCTGAGCTTCGCTCTCGTCGCGCGAATAGCAGACCTTGGGCGTCACCTGAAGCGCGCCGAACTGCACCGTCTCATCGACATAGACGTCGAACGTGGTGATGCGGCCGGTGATCTTGTCGATCCCGGCAAATTCCGCGACAGGATTCGCGAGACGGGCCGCTGACGTCGGTGACGGCAGAAGGAGCGGTGCAAGCGCGACAGAGCCCAGAACCGGAATCGCCAGTTTCCACACGCTCGATTTCATCTTGGGCTCACTTTCCTCGATCAACGGTAGACCACATACGACAAGGGCCTCACGCATGAGGCCCTAACGCCGGATTATGGCCAAATCGGGCAATCAGTTGCCGGGCGTCCAGGCGTCGTAATCGCCGGTCACGCGCGGGCGCTCGCCCGCCACCGCAATCGAACCCTGCGGACGATAGGCAGCTGCCGTGCCCGTCTGGTTGGCGCGATGCGCCTTTTCCCATTCGCGGGCCTTGTAGTCTTCCTTCGACGGCGGTGTGTCGGTGCGGTAGTGCATCCAGCCGTGCCAGCCCGACGCAATCTTGGAGGCGTCGGCATAGCCGTTATAGATGACCCAGCGCTTGGGCTGACCCCAGCTCGTCATCGGCCCTTCGTAATAAACATTGCCGAACTCGTCTTCGCCGACGCGCTTGCCGTGCCGCCAGGTGAAGAAACGGGTTCCCATAGTCTGACCGTTCCACCAGGTGAAGATCTGCAACAGAAACTGCTTCATGTCTTGTCCTTGGGCTCTTGCCGCGGGCCGAAAAGGCCCATTCGATCGTTTCTCGCTTATGCCGCCTTGACCCCGGCTTGTCCAGTGATTCCCCGTCGAACCCCCGTCATTTCAGCTTGATCTTGAAGCCGATATGCGACGGCTGGAAGCCGAGCCGCTCATAGAAGCGGTGGGCATCTTTTCGCGTCGCGTTCGAGGTGAGCTGGACAAGGCGCATGTCCAGGCTGCGTGCGGTCTCAACAGCGAATGCGATCATGGCAGCGCCGATGCCCCTGCCCCGCATGTCGGCCCGCGTCTGAACGGCCTCTATGATCATCGAAGACGCGCCCTTGGCCGTCAGTGTCGTGGTGATCATGGTCTGGAATGTGCCGACCACGGCACCGGCAAGCGTTGCGACATAAAGCGTCTCGTTGGATGACCGGCTGATGCGCCCAAACGCCGCCTGATAGTGCGGCAGGGCCTCCGGATCGGTCGTATCGCCATGGCCGCCGAGGTCATCGGCGGCAAACAGCGCGATGATCGCGGTCAGGTCATTTTCGGTCGCTTCGCGTATATTCAGTTCTGCTACTTGCATGCACGGCTCTTCCCTGCGTTAGCTTTGTCCTCCACTAGCGCCTTCGAGGGACATCTTCATGACACGCATGTTACGCCTTTCCACATTCCTGTTCTCATTCGGCCTTGCCCTCGGAGCCTCGGCTGCGGAAGGCGGGCGCAAGGCGATCGCCTTTGTGCAGGCGCCCGAAATGAGCTCGGGGCTTTGTGCGGAAAAGGATACGGCAAGTGCCATCGACTGCGCAATGAAGCAGTGCATCTCCGGTGGCGGCACGACGGAGGATTGCCAGGTGAATGCCACCTGCTATCCGGGCGGCTGGAGTGTCGATATCTTCATGATGGCCGATGGCGGCCCGCATTGGCACCAGTTCTCCTGCGGCTGGCAGAGCAAGGAACTGGCAATCAAGGCGGCGGATCTTGCCTGCAGCACGGCAAAGGAAGACAATCTGGTGGAATGTTCAGCCGTCCAGATCATCGATGAGGATGGAAAGGTGACCGAGCCGCCCTTCAACTGACCGGGGACGTCGCACACAAAAAAGCCGCTCAACGGAGCGGCTTTTCCATGATCAGGGCTTCGATCCCGCTATCCGGGCCACCGCAATTCTTTGTCCGGTCCACCTCGACAAGGTCATGCGCCGTATAAAAGGCGATCGCGCCTTCGTTTTGCGGCTCGACTTCCAGCCTCAGGATCTCGGCATCGGGAAAGCAGGTCTCGACCTCGGCGAAGAGATCGCGGCCGATCCCCTGCCGCTGATGATCCGGGTGGACATAGAGCTGGTGCAAGATGGCCGTCTTGGTCAGCTTCTCGGACATGGCCGCAAAGGCCATGCCGCCGATCCGCTTTCCGTCGTCGGCAACGAGATATTCGCCGCCCTTGACCTGGATGCGTCGCTTGATCTCGGCCGGCGAATGCCAGGCCGCGATCAGTTCGGCAACTTTGGCCGGCCCGTAGAACCGGTCATAGGTTGCGTGGAAACTCAGCGTCAGCAGGGCGCGAAGCGGTTCGACATCCCGGTCGTTGGCCGTGCGGACGAAGAACACCGGCTTATTCCTCCGGCAGACCGAGCTTGGCCTTGACCAGCGCCTGGACGGCCTGCGGGTTGGCCTTACCGCCGGTCGCCTTCATCACCTGGCCGACGAACCAGCCGGCCAGCGTCGGCTTGGCGAGCACCTTGGCGACCTGATCCGGGTTGGCGGCGATAATCTCATCGACGGCCTTCTCAATGGCGCCGGTATCCGTGACCTGCTTCATGCCGCGGCTTTCGACGATTTCAGCTGGATCGCCACCTTCGTTGAAGACAATTTCGAACAGGTCCTTGGCGATCTTGCCGGAGATGACTTCCGACTTGATGAGATCGATGATGCCACCAAGCTGGGCCGGCGAAACCGGAGTCTCTTCAATGGCTTTGCCCGCTTTGTTCAAGGCACCAAGCAAGTCGTTGATGACCCAGTTGGCAGCCGTCTTGCCGTCGCGGCCGGCCGCCACAGCTTCGAAGTAATCGGCAATCGCCTTTTCCGAGACCAACACGGAGGCGTCGTAGACCGACAGACCGAGTTCCGACACGAAGCGCGCCTTCTTGTCGTCTGGCAGCTCCGGCAGATCCTTTTTCAGGTTCTCGATAAAGGCATCGTCGAATTCGAGCGGCAGCAGATCCGGATCGGGGAAGTAGCGATAGTCATGCGCATCTTCCTTGGAGCGCATGGAGCGGGTCTCGCCCTTGCCCGGATCGAAGAGACGGGTTTCCTGGTCAATGACCCCGCCGTCTTCGATGATGGCAATCTGGCGGCGAGCTTCGTATTCGATGGCCTGGCCGATGAAACGGATCGAATTGACGTTCTTGATTTCGCAGCGCGTGCCAAATTCGCCGCCCGGCCTGCGCACGGAGACGTTGACGTCGGCGCGCATTGAGCCCTCGTCCATGTTGCCGTCGCAGGTGCCGAGATAGCGCACGATCGAGCGCAGCTTGGTCATGTAAGCCTTGGCCTCGTCGGACGAACGCATGTCCGGCTTCGACACGATTTCCATCAGGGCGACGCCCGAACGGTTCAGGTCGACATAGGACATTGTCGGATGCTGATCATGCATCGACTTGCCGGCATCCTGTTCTAGGTGCAGGCGCTCGATACCGATCTCGATATCCTCAAAATTGCCCTGACGGTCGGGGCCGAGCGAGATGATGATCTTGCCTTCGCCGACGATCGGATCCTTGAACTGCGAAATCTGATAGCCCTGGGGCAGGTCCGGGTAGAAGTAGTTCTTGCGGTCGAAGATCGAGCGCTTGTTGATCTGGGCTTTGAGACCAAGACCAGTGCGCACCGCCTGGGCCACGCATTCCTCGTTGATCACGGGCAGCATGCCGGGCATGGCCGCATCGACGAGCGAGACGTTGGAATTCGGCGCATTGCCGAAGACCGTCGAGGCGCCCGAAAACAGCTTGGACTGGCTCAACACCTGCGCATGGACTTCCATGCCGATGACGATTTCCCAGTCGCCAGTGGCGCCAGGGATGAAGCGTTTGGGATCGGGTGTGCGCGTGTCAATCAGGGTCATCGGATGCTCGTGTCATGCATGGACGTGTTGCCTCGTGAGGTAGAGCAAATAGGCCTTCGGCGCAAGGCTGGAGCGGCATGCCAGGCGACATGGCGTGCCCCCGGGGATGGAAGGCAAACGTTAAGCGGCGGCGCGCTAGAGATGCGGCATGACCGATGCTCTCACTGCCCCGTTTGCCCTGCCGTTTCCTGCGGGCCTTCTGCCGATCTTGCTGCTCGCCGGCTGGAACGTCTTCGTGCTCGGCCTGTTCGCGGTCGACAAGATCGCGGCGAGACGCCGAACTTGGCGCGTGCCCGAGCGCAAGCTTATCAGTTGTATCGTGCTCTTCGGCTCAGGAGGTGCGCTGATCGGGCAGCGGCTGTTCCGACACAAGACCCGCAAGCCACCTTTCACCTGGCTGATCCCGACAATGCTCATTCTGCATACGTTCGTTGTGGCAACTGGCGTGGCCCTCGTCGCCTTTACTCAAAACTCCTGACCATAGCCGGCCGGTTCAATGGCAGCCAGTTGCTTGGACAGCCCAATCGTCTGCACGTCAAGATCGAGCTTGGGGTTGTAGGTCATCGTCAACCAGTTGACCGAATATCCCTTTTTCTCGAAGAACTTCACGGCCTCGGCATTCATCGCATGGGTCTGAAGCTTGGCCGTTGAGAAGCCCTGGCGCAGCATGTCCTCTTCAACGGCCATCAGAAGCGCGGATCCCAAACCACTTCCCTGATACGCGGGATCGATCCAGAAGTCGGTAATCGTCTCGTCCAGATCCTCGCGCGCGGCCCAGCCGACCGGCACGCCGGACTTTTCAACAACGGTAATGGTGATCCACCCTTCCGCAGTGAACCGCGTAAAAGCATCGCGCGCATTGCCGATCATCTCGGCCGTCTCGCCGACCGTCACCATCGCCTTGCGCCAAGCGCGAAGGCCAATCTCCGCCAGCAGCCCTGCATCGTCCTGTCGAGCCTTGCGGATCGTGACCATTCGCACCTCTGTGTTGAGATGAGTAAACCACTGGTGCTGCGGCTTGACCAGCGCAGCACTTGATCAGGCCCATGACCCAAGGAAAATCATAGACTTACGCTATGTCGCCGGGGGCCGCAGCCACGATGTACGGCAGCGGACCGGGTCGCTGATTCGCTGCGAAGCCAACCTGAACTCGACATCCGCCATGCGGATTGGTATTTTTCGTCCACCAACAGGAGTGTGGATGTCAGGATTGTCTGAGACCCGGTAAAGGCCCTGCCCGCGATCGAACGACGATCCGGCGGCCAGGGCCCGAAAACTGAGCCCCGACGCGCAAGCGCCGGTCATGTTTTCGTGCGCGCGGAAGAGCGCGCTTTTCCCGGACAAGACATCCATGGACATCTCACGCTCGGATCAACGGATCCTTCATCTCCTCGCACAAGGCGGCTGGATTGAAATTCAGCGGAACGGCACAGCCAAGATAGAAACAGTCGCATGCTTTTCCCGCGACGGCTGGCTCTATCCCGGCTTCGACCTCGAGCTTTTCCGTCGATTGAAAAGGCTGAAAGCGATCAGCTCGCGACAAGGAAAGCCCTATCGGATCACCGAACGGGGCCTGAGGCTGGTGCGAGCGGAACAGGACAATCGATAGGCCGGATGCCAGCACCGCACTGCGCGGTGCTGGCTGACGCGATGACTTCTGCAGCCCAGATCACGGACGATCGTCCTAAAGCATCTGCTGCAGCTTCACCTTTTCGACCATCATGCCCATCGACGGGGAATGCTGCATGCCGCGCCAGACGAGGGAGAATCCCAAATCCTGGTAGAGCCGGATCGCACCTTCGTTGGCAGCGTGGGTGTCAATTCGTGCGCGCTTGAGACCTTCGGAGCGCATCTCGCGCAGTGTCGCCAAAATGAGGGCCGAGCCTATGCCGAGGCCCTGATGGGCCGGACTGACCCAAAGGTCGGATATATAGTCACGAGCGCCTTCTCGGGCCGTCCAGCCGGCGATTTCACCGCCGAGTTCACCAATGGTGATCAGGCTGAAATGATCCTGGGCAAAGCGGCGAAAACTCAAACGAATTTTGACCATCATGTCGACGCCAAAGGCATTGAGCACCGGGTTTGCAGCCCACGCCTCGAAACCGATGCGGCCGACGCTGTCCGCGTCGGCCGCCGTCATGTCACGTATGACGAAGTCCTTTACCACCACTTGGCCGGGGCAAACTTCCCGGCAGCCTGTTCGATGACATGGGCGGTCTTGAAGAGGGTCTCTTCCTCGAAAGGCTTGCCGATGATCTGCAGCCCAAGAGGCAGCCCCTTGCTGTCAAGGCCGGCAGGAACGGAAATCCCAGGCAGCCCAGCCATGTTGAGCGTGATGGTGAAGACATCCTGGAGGTACATCTTGACCGGATCGGCGGCGAGTTCCTTGTCGCCGATGGCAAAAGCCGAGGTTGGGGTGATCGGAGCGAGGATCGCGTCGACGCCGGCCTCAAACGCGAGTTCAAAGTCGCGCTTGATCAGGGTGCGGACCTTCTGGGCCTTCAGGTAATAGGCATCGTAGTAGCCGGCCGAGAGCACATAGGTGCCGATCATGATACGGCGCTGGACTTCCTTACCGAAACCTTCGGCACGGGTCTTCTCGTACATGTCGGCAATGTCCTTGCCGTCAACGCGCAGGCCGTAGCGGACGCCGTCATAACGGGCAAGGTTCGACGAGGCTTCGGCAGGCGCGACGATGTAATAGGCCGGCAGCGCATATTTGGTATGCGGCAGGGAGATGTCGACAATCTCGGCGCCGGCTTCCTTCAACCAGGCGATACCCTGTTGCCAGAGCGCGTCGATTTCTTCCGACATGCCTTCAACGCGGTACTCCTTCGGGATGCCGATCTTCATGCCCTTCACCGAGCCGCCAATCGCCTTTTCGTAATCCGGGACCGGCAGATCAACCGAGGTCGTGTCCTTCGGATCAACGCTTGCCATGGACTTCAGGAGGATGGCTGCATCGCGCACATCACGGGCGATGGGACCGGCCTGGTCGAGCGACGAAGCATAGGAGACGATACCCCAACGCGAGCAGCGGCCATAAGTCGGCTTGATGCCGACGGTGCCGGTAAAGGCGGCGGGCTGGCGGATCGAGCCGCCGGTGTCCGTTGCGGTGGCGCCGGCGCAGAGATGGGCGGCGACGGCTGCGGCCGAACCGCCGGAGGAGCCGCCCGGAACCAGCTTCTCATCCGAGCCCTTGGCCTTCCACGGATTGACGACCGGGCCGTAGTAAGAGCTCTCGTTCGACGAGCCCATGGCAAATTCGTCCATGTTGAGCTTGCCGAGCATGACAGCGCCTTCGTTCCAAAGGTTCTGCGTCACGGTCGATTCATACTTTGGCTTGAAGCCATCGAGAATGTGGCTGCAGGCCTGGGTGTGCACGTCCTTGGTGGCGAACAGGTCCTTGACGCCGAGCGGAATGCCTTCGAGAGCGCCGGCCTTACCATCGACAATGCGCGCATCAGACGCCTTGGCCATGTCACGCGCGACGTCTGCGGTCACTGCGACATAAGCGTTGAGGGCACCATTCGCGCCATCGATCGCGGCGAGATAGGCATCCGTCAGTTCGACGGCCTTGATCTCCTTGGCGGCGAGTTTCGCGCGGGCTTCGGCGATGGTGAGGCTGGTCAATTCGCTCATGGCAGGTTCACTTCAGACTGTCGGCGCCCGATGGGCGGGAGATTGGGGAGGCTCGGCAATAACAGCGGCAGCGGTCGGATCTTACTCGACGACTTTCGGCACCTGGAAGAAGTTTCGGTCGGTGGCTGGTGCATTCGCCACGATATCATCGGCCTTGGCGCCATCGGTAACCGCGTCGACGCGCTTCTTCATCGCCATCGGGGTTACCGAGGTCATCGGCTCGACACCGGTTACATCGACCTCGTCGAGCTGCTCGACGAAGCCGAGGATGCCGTTCAGTTCACCCGTCATGCGCGCGGCTTCTTCTTCGCTCACGGCGATACGGGCAAGATGGGCAACGCGCTTGACGGTGGCGAGATCAACGGACATGGCATTCTCCAGATGGGCTGTTGTCTTCGCTATAATGGCCGTCAAGCGCTGAGGCAACGGGGTTTTGTCAGACCGTGACGGCAGATCCCGGCTGCGGGGTCAAAACGCGCGTGCGCGTGCCATCCATGCCGGCGACAAATTTCTCCGGCGTCTGATCGATGATCGGGAAGGATCCGTAGTGGCACGGGATCGCCGTCTTGAAGTCGAAGAAGCGCTGGCAGGCAAGTGCCGCCACGGCTCCGCCCATGGTGAAGCGGTCGCCGATCGGCACGAGGCCGATATCGGGCTGGTGCAGTTCATGGATCAGCTTCATGTCGGAAAAGATGTCGGTGTCGCCCATATGCAGGAGCGATGCATCGTCTTCAAAATGCAGCATCAGACCATTGGCGCTGCCGAGCGCGTGGGAGACGCCGTCTTCGGTGACCTGGGCCGAGGAGTGCAAGGCATTGGTGAACGTCACGCTGAAGCCTTCGAAATGGACGGTGCCGCCGGTGTTGCCCATGTCCAGCTTTTCCACGCCCTTCGTGCCAAGCCAGCCAGCAAGGTCTGCATTGGCAAGCACCGTCGCACCCGTCTCCCGGGCAAGCTCCACCGTATCGCCGACATGGTCGCCATGACCGTGGGTGAGCAGGATATGCGTGACGCCCTTCGTCATATCCTTGCGATCGAGACCGGCAAAGCCCGGATTGTGGGTCAGGAAGGGATCGATGAGGATCGAGGTCTTCGCCGTATCGAGGCGGAAGGCGGCGTGACCGAGCCAGGTGATTTTCATGGGGCGTCTCCGGTTTGCAATGTACCGAGGCAATATATGGCAAGCTCCCTGCCCGGCAACTCCCCGCGGCACGAGTTGCGCGCTCGTCACCACTGGTCTATGCGACCTGCATGACAAAAGTTGCGCCCTCGCGCACGAAAGGAATGACCATGGCCGACGACGACTACGTATATGACGAGGCGACCGGTGAGTGGCGCCCGGCATCGGAGATTGCAGCGGCAGCCGCCGCCAAGCCCGTGGCGCGTGACGCATCCGGCACTGAGCTTGCCGATGGCGATTCGGTCGTGTTGATCAAGGACCTCAAGGTCAAGGGTGCGGGCCAGACACTGAAGCAGGGCACCGTCATCCGTTCGATCCGTCTAACCGACGATCCGGAGCATATCGATTGCCGGCATGATGCGATCAAAGGGCTGGTGCTGCGGACCGAGTTCGTGCGCAAGCGTTGAACGTCAAGCGGAGAGCCGACGATGGCGACACTGACGATTGAGGAGCTGGCCGAGCGTCTCCAGCCTAACCAGGCCGTGGCAGGGCTTGACCTTGGAACAAAGACGATCGGCCTCTCCGCGTCTGACCTTGGACGTCGTTTCGCCACCCCTCGCCCGGTGATCAAACGCGTCAAGTTCACCAAGGATGCCGAGGTCTTGCTCAGTTTTGCAGCGAAGGAAAAAATCGTCGCCTTCGTGATCGGCTTGCCAACCAACATGGACGGCTCGGCGGGGCCGCGCGTTCAAGCAACGCGCGCCTTTGTCCGCTCCATGTCGGAAAAGACCGACATCCCTTTCATCTATTGGGACGAGCGCCTGTCGACGGTGGCCGCCGAACGGGCGCTCCTCGAAATGGATGTCTCAAGGGCGAAACGCAGCGAACGGATCGATTCGGCCGCTGCGAGCTTCATTCTTCAGGGCGCGCTCGACAGGCTTTCGACGCTGGCGCGCGCATCCGACAGTTCTGCCGACTTTTCCTGACGGGCCTTCCACCAGGCCATAATTTTCTTGCGGCGGCGGAAGCCGATGATTGCGAACAGGACAAGACTGTCCACCACGATCGCCCGCATGACGAGCGGCGGAATGGTTTCCGGGGGAATACCGAGCGCATTTCCGTAGATCTGGAAGACCAGGTCATGCGTCTGCCGGGTCAGCATGAAAAAACCGAAGCTCATGTCGTTGTAGGACAACCCATACCAGGCGCCGAGCAGCAGGATGGGGCCTGCCCAAAAGATCAACAATGCCTTCATAGCGCTCTCGCCTCTCCGATTGCCGGCGAATCATTCGCCAAGAGCCAGTTTTCAAGCGTCCAACGGAATGCCGCCATGGCAGTCAGCACCACCGCAGGAATAGCGATATCGAGCGCCAGCCCTGCGAAGAATGCGGCCGTCATGACCGTCAGTACCATCCGTTCTGCGACTTCGATCGTCACCATTGCACCCTTTAACGCCTGTCTGGCCCGAAGGTGTCCTCCTCGCGTCCGCGACGCAACGTAAACCTTTTGTTAAGGTTAACGGCGCCTGGGGATAAATCCCTCCAAGACGTCGGCTCCGCCCCGACACTCAACCTTGCCGGGTGGATTGCCTTGTGCCGGTTTGACCTTTAACCGTGCCGCAACCGATATGCGGAACCGCCATGCTGATCATCTTTGAAAGTATCCTGCCGATCTTCCTGCTCGTGCTGCTGGGGGTCGGGCTAAAACGCTCGCCGCTGATTGCGCCGAGTTTCTGGGGTGGCATGGAGCAGTTCGGCTATTTCGTGATGTTTCCTGCCCTGCTCTTCCACACGCTGGCGACGACCGACCTTACAGGCTTCGAAAGCGTTGGCGTTGGGCTGGTGTCGCTCATCGCCGTCCTGATCATGTCTGCAGTCTCGCTTGCCCTCTGGCCTGTGCTGAAGGCCGCCGGCATGGGCGGACCTGCCTTCACCTCGATCTTCCAGACGGCCAACCGCTGGAACGGTTTCATGGCGCTTGCCATTGCGGAAAAGCTGACCGGGCCACAAGGGCTCGCCATCATCGCCGTGATCATGGCGACGATCATTATCCCGGTGAACCTGATCAATGTCGGCGTCATGGTTTGGTTTTCCGGCCAGAGCCGCGACCTCAGGACATTCGCGCTGCGGATCATCACCAACCCGATCATCATCGGGTCGCTCGCCGGTGTCGCGGTCAACCTGCTCCACGTGCCACTCTATGAGCCGCTGATGACCACCGTCGATCTCGTGGCCCGCGCATCGCTTGGATTGGGACTGATCACGGTCGGTGCAGGATTGCGGATCGCAGATGCGCTTCGCCCGCAACCGAGTGTGCTTTTGAGCGTCTTCCTCAAGCTCGTGCTTTTCCCCATCGTCTCCGTCGCGATCGCGGTTGTCTTCGGTTTTTCGCAGGAGACGATTTTGATGATTGCGCTGGGGGCGGCCGTGCCAACCGCGATGAACGGCTACCTGCTGGCCAAACAGATGGGCGGGGATGCGGATCTCTATGCGGCAGCGGCCACCGTGCAGACGGTCGCTGCCTTTTTCACTATTCCTGCGGTGTTGACGCTCGTGACCTACGCGCCTGGCGGATAAAGAAGGTCGAGCACGAATCGGGCGTCGAAGCGGGCATCGATGACGCCGTAGCTATGGCGCCAACCGCCAGCCAGGCGGCTCTCGAGGAAGGCGTCGGCGATCTTGGTGGCACCCAGACGATAGAGTTCGGCGGCCCCGGCTGCGAGTGCCAATTGCTCGATCAAAAGACGGCCGGCGGCCTCATCCTGATCGGCAAGGGCGGTGGCGGCACGGAGCACTTCGACCGTCTTGCGCCCGGATGGACCAAGGTCGCGCTCAAGGCCTGCGAACAAGGTCTCAAATAGGTCTTTGCCACGGCTCAGCACGCGCAGAACGTCAAGCGCCATGACATTGCCGGAGCCTTCCCAGATCGCATTGACCGGAGCCTCGCGGTAGTGCCGGGCGATGGCGCGTTCTTCGACATAACCATTGCCGCCGATGCACTCCATTGCCTCATAGATGAGGGCGGGTGCAATCTTGCAGACCCAGTATTTCGCGACCGGCGTCATGACGCGGGCGTAAGCGGCATCCACCGAGTTCTCGCGGGCTCTGTCGAAGCTTTCGGCAACGCGGAAGGCGAGTGCGGTGGCAGCGGCAACGTCGAGCGCCATATCCGCCAGTACCCGCGTCATCAGCGGCTGATCGATCAACTTCTTGCCGAAGACCGAGCGGCCGCGAACATGATGGACGGCCTCTGCCATCGATGCGCGCATCATGCCAGCCGAGGAGAGCGCGCAATCGAGTCGGGTCAGCGTCACCATGTCGAGGATGGTGCGAACACCATCGCCGGGCGCGCCGAGCAGGAAGCCGAAGGCCTCGTCGAACTCGACTTCCGCCGACGCATTCGAGCGATTGCCCAGCTTGTCCTTGAGGCGCTGGAATTCGAGACCATTGGCCGATCCATCTTCCAGGAGCCGGGGCACAAGGAAGCAGCCCATGCCGTCCTTGGTCTGGGCCAGCATGACAAAGGCATCCGACATCGGTGCGGACAGAAACCATTTGTGCCCGGACAGGCGATAGATGCCCTCGCCCACCCGCTCACCCTGGGTGACGTTGGCACGCACATCCGTGCCACCCTGCTTTTCCGTCATGCCCATGCCGATGGTGACGGCACTCTTCTGCATTGGCGGGCGATTGGAGGAGTCGTATTTGCGCGCCAGGATCTTCGGCGTCCATTCCTTCTGAACGGCCGGCGAGGCAACGAGGGCAGCCACCGAAGCGCTGGTCATGGTCAGCGGGCACAGATGACCGGATTCGAGCTGAGCGGTCAGGAAGAAGCGGACGGCGCGGGCCTTGTGCTCGCGTCCGCGCGCATCAGGCAGGTTTTCCCAAACCGAAGAATGCAGGCCCGACGCCATCGACCGGCGCATCAACGCGTGCCAGGCGGGATGGAACTCCACCACGTCAAGGCGCTCGCCGCGCGGCCCGTGCGTGCGCAGATGCGGCGCACTGACATTCGCCATACGGGCCAGTTCCTGCGCCTCCGGCGAAGTCACGTATTTGCCAATCGCGTCAAACTCGTCCTTCAGGGGACGAGGTAGCTGCGCCGTCAGATCGACCAGCAGCGGATCGGCCCGATAGGCGTTCACGCCAGACCAAGGCTTGGGCTGGTTCAACGCGGAGAGTTTCTCTTCAGACCGATTCAAAGTGCTCATGCTGATGTCATAAGCAGACTGTAGCCGGTCTGCCAACGGTCCGGCCCCGTTTTTCTCGTTTTGCGCCGTGTGCCGCGTGAGGGACGACACCATTTGCGGCTTGTTGGACTGACCTAAACTGGGCCTTCCGTTGATCGCACGGTAGAATATGGGGACCGTCACACGAAGCCTCAAGCTTCGCCTTGCTCCGCAGGTCGTCAGTCATTATAGACCCCCGTGACATCTTAAGGGGGACGTCCATGGTCTTCTTTCCTCATCGCCACCTCATCGGCATCAAGGGCCTTCCCGAGCAGGACATTACGTTCCTGTTGGACAAGGCGGACGAAGCCGTCAAAATCAGCCGCCAGCGCGAGAAGAAGACGTCCACGCTTCGCGGCCTCACCCAGATCAACCTGTTCTTCGAAGCCTCGACCCGGACCCAGTCCTCGTTCGAGCTTGCCGGAAAACGTCTCGGCGCCGATGTGATGAACATGTCGGTTGGCAATTCCTCGGTGAAGAAGGGCGAGACGCTGATCGACACGGCTATGACGCTGAACGCCATGCGGCCGGACGTGCTTGTCGTGCGGCATTCCTCAGCAGGTGCAGCCGCCCTCCTCGCCCAGAAAGTCGCATGCTCGGTCGTCAATGCCGGCGACGGCCAGCATGAACATCCGACCCAGGCGTTGCTCGATGCGCTGACGATCCGGCGCGCCAAGGGCAAGCTCTCGCGCATCATCGTCGCGATCTGCGGCGACGTGCTGCATTCGCGCGTGGCACGCTCCAACATCCTGCTCTTGAACGCCATGGGCGCACGCGTGCGGGTCGTGGCGCCTGCGACGCTTCTCCCGGCCGGCATCGCCGACATGGGATGCGAAGTCTATCACGATATGAAGGAAGGCCTGAAGGACGCTGACGTCGTGATGATGCTGCGCCTGCAGCGCGAGCGCATGTCCGGCTCCTTCGTGCCGTCGGTGCGCGAATACTTCCACTTCTACGGCCTCGATGCCGAAAAACTCAAAGCCGCCAAGGACGATGCGCTGGTCATGCATCCGGGCCCGATGAACCGAGGCGTCGAGATCGCCTCTGAAGTTGCCGATGGCCCACAGAGCGTGATCGAGAGCCAGGTGGAAATGGGCGTCGCCGTTCGCATGGCGGTGATGGAGACATTGCTGGTTTCACAGAACCAGGGACCGCGCAGCGAGGGATTGGGCGCATGATGAAACCACTCGTCCTCAAGAATGCCCGCATCCTCGATCCGTCGCGCAATCTGGATGAAGCCGGTACGATCATCGTCGGCCATGATGGACTGATCCTCGCAGCCGGCCACGATGCGCAGAATCAGGGCGCACCCGAAGGTGCAGAGATCCGCGACTGCCGTGGACTTGTCGCCATGCCGGGTCTTGTCGATGCGCGTGTCTTTGTCGGCGAACCCGGCAGCGAACACCGCGAAACGATTGCCTCCGCCAGCCGGGCGGCCGCAGCCGGCGGTGTCACATCCTTCATCATGATGCCGGAAACCGATCCCGTCATCGATGACATCGCGCTGGTCGAATTCGTCAAGAAGACGGCACGCGATACGGCAAGCGTCAATGTCTATCCGGCAGCGGCCCTGACCAAGGGCATGACGAGCGCCGAGATGACCGAGATGGGTCTCTTGCAGCTTGCGGGCGCCGTCGCCTTCACCAATGGGCGTCATGGCTTGAACGACACGCAGGTTCTGCGCCGGGCAATGACCTATGCGCGCGAATTCAATGCCGTCATCGCGCTCGAGACCCGCGAAAAATATCTGGCCGCCAATGGCGTGATGAACGAAGGGCTGCTGGCCAGCTGGCTGGGGCTCGGCGGCATTCCGCGGGAGACCGAGATCATTCCGCTGGAACGAGACCTGCGCATCGCATCTCTGACGAAGGCGAAGTATCACGCCGCACAGATTTCCGTGCCGGAATCGGTCGAGGCGATCGAGGTGGCGCGCAAGCGCGGCGCCAAGGTCACCTGCGCCATCTCCATCAACCATCTCAGCCTGAACGAGAATGACATCGGCGAGTATCGCAGCTTCTTCAAGCTCTACCCGCCGCTGCGATCGGAAGATGACCGTATGGCGATGGTCCAGGCGCTGGCCGAGGGCAAGATCGACATCATTGTTTCATCGCACGATCCGCAGGATGTCGACACCAAACGCCTGCCTTTCGGTGAGGCTGCGGATGGTGCCACTGGGCTTGAAACCATGCTTTCGGCCGCACTCAGGCTGCATCATGCGGGCCATGTGCCGCTGATGCGGCTGATCGATGCCATGTCGACCCGGCCCGCGGCGATCTTCGGCCTGCCCGGCGGAACGCTGAAGCCAGGGGCAAGCGGGGACATAGCCCTCGTCGATCTCGACGAACCCTGGCTGGTGTCTAAGGACCAGTTGCTCGGTCGCTCCAAGAACACACCGTTTGAAGATGCGCGCTTTTCGGGCAGAGCCGTCGCGACCTATGTCGCAGGACGCTCAGTCCACGCGCTCTGAGATCAAGGCAAAGAGGGGAAACCATGCCCAGCGTCAACTTTCTCGCAATCGGTTTGCCGGCGCTCATCGCCGTACTCTCGCTCGGCTACCTGCTCGGTTCAATTCCCTTCGGCCTCGTGCTGACGAAGATGGCCGGACTTGGCGACCTCAGGTCGATCGGCTCTGGCAATATCGGCGCGACCAACGTGCTGCGCACCGGCAACAAGAAACTCGCTGCCGCCACGTTGCTTCTCGATGCCCTCAAAGCAACCGCTGCGGCCGTGATTGCACAGGCCATCTTCGGCCAGAATGCCGGGTTGCTGGCAGGCTTCGCCGCCTTTATCGGCCACCTGTTTCCGGTCTGGCTAGGGTTCAAGGGCGGCAAGGGGGTCGCGACCTATATCGGGACGCTGCTCGGCGTGGCACCCCTGATGGTGCTCGTCTTCGCTGCGGCATGGCTCTCGGTTGCCTTCATCTCCCGCTACTCCTCGTTGTCCGCACTCGTCGCCACACTTGTCATTCCGGTTGTATTGTGGATACTCGGGGCTGATGAAGCGGCGCTTGTGACGGCCGCCATGACCACGATCACCTTCTGGCGACACAAGACCAATATCGAGCGTCTGATCGCCGGCACGGAAAGCAAGATCGGCCAAAAAGGCTAGAGGAGACGCATGGGCGAAGGCGGCGCAAGACGGAAAGGGATTGCGCTGACCGACCGGCAAAGGATTGCGTGGCTGCGTCTCATCCGCAGCGACAATGTCGGCCCCTCGACCTTTCGCGACCTCATCAACCACTTCGGCTCCGCCGAGTCCGCCCTTGAAGCGCTTCCCGATCTTTCCCGCCGTGGCGGATCAAGCCGTGCCATCCGCATAGCGACCGTCGAAGAAGCTGAGCGCGAACTTGAGGCTGTACGCCGCTTCGGCGCCGTTTTTGTCGGCATTGGCGAGCCCGATTACCCCCCTGCCCTTCGCCAGATCGATGGCGCGCCACCGCTCCTCACAGTCAAGGGGGACCTGTCGATTGCGACCCGCCCGGCCGTCGGCGTGGTCGGCGCGCGCAATGCATCGATCAGTGGTGCAAAATTCTCCGCCATGATGGCGCGCGAGATCGGTCAGGCAGGCTATGCGATCGTTTCTGGTCTGGCGCGGGGCATCGATGCGGCAGCCCATCGGGCAAGTCTCGATACAGGCACCATTGCCGCCATGGCAGGTGGACTCGACCAGCCCTACCCGCCGGAAAACATCCCATTGCTGCAACAAATCTGCGAAGGACGCGGGCTTGCCATTTCGGAGATGCCTTTCGGTTGGGAACCGCGGGCGCGCGACTTTCCGCGACGCAACCGGCTGATCGCAGGCGTTGCACTTGGCGTCGTCGTCATCGAAGCTGCAATACGCTCCGGATCGTTGATCACGGCGCGGCTTGCCGGTGAATTCGGCCGGCAGGTCTTTGCAGTGCCCGGATCACCACTTGATCCACGTTGTGCCGGCACCAACGGGCTTCTGAAGGATGGGGCCAGCGTGACGACGTCGTCTGACGACGTGCTACAGGCGCTCGCCCCTGTGTCGCGGATCGATCTGTTCAGCCAGTCGGCAATCGAGGAACCCGAGGACGACGGCCGTCATATGGCACCTCCCCCCAACGACGACGAGCGCAGCCGGATCGTTGAGGCCTTGGGACCGACGCCTGTGGATGTCGATGACATCATTCGCCACACTGGCCTCCCGGCATCGTCGGTCTATCTCGTCCTGCTCGAACTGGACATTGCCGGCCGTCTAGAGAGGCATCCTGGGGGGCTTGTCGCGTTGAGCATGATTGAGTGAAAGCGTGCGCCGTCCCGATTGCAGATCGCCGGCTTCGACATAGGCCATTTCGATCAGATAGCAGAGCATCTCCGCCCCCTCCGCTCTCTGCGACCAGTCGCAGTTCGCCGAGCATCTGGCGGATATAGGCAATGTTTTCCAAGGTGCGGCCAAATCGACCGTCTACTTCATTTCTATCTTTGGCCATCGCCTCGCTCACTGTCGATGGGGACGAGCAGACGGAAGCTGCCGTGTCGTTCAACCACAATAACTTAAACATCCAGGATTGCAATCAATTGCATCTCTTCTTTAGGTTGTATTTCGTTGCAGCTCGGAAAATAGTTCAACCCTCTTGACCGCAGGCCTTTCGCCCTCCATGTCGGGAAGCCGTGTTCCGAGAACGGCGGCGTGGTGTTGCCGATCGGAAACATGAAGGTGCAGTGTATCGATGGACGTCGTAGTCGTAGAATCCCCGGCCAAGGCCAAGACGATCAACAAGTATCTGGGACCCGGGTACAAGGTGCTCGCCTCGTTTGGCCACGTGCGCGATCTGCCGGCGAAAGACGGATCGGTGCTGCCCGATCAGGATTTCGAGATGTTCTGGGAGGTCGACACCGCCTCACAGAAACGGATGAAGGACATCGCCGATGCGGTGAAATCCTCAAACGGACTGTTTCTCGCGACCGACCCGGATCGCGAAGGTGAAGCGATCTCCTGGCATGTGCTCGATCTTCTGAAGAAAAAGAAAGTGATCGGCGACAAGCCCGTGAAGCGCGTCGTCTTCAATGCGATCACCAAGAAGGCCGTGCTCGATGCCATGGCCAATCCGCGCGATATCGACACGCCGCTGGTCGATGCCTATCTGGCGCGCCGCGCACTCGATTATCTCGTCGGCTTCAATCTGTCGCCGGTGCTCTGGCGGAAATTGCCGGGCGCCCGATCTGCCGGACGCGTCCAGTCTGTGGCGCTGCGCCTCGTCTGCGATCGCGAAAACGAGATCGAACGCTTTGTTGCCGAAGAATACTGGAACATCTCAGCGCTCTTGAAAACGCCGCGTGGCGAAGAGTTCGAGGCGAAACTCGTTTCGCACCAGGGCAAGCGCATGCAGCGCAATTCCGTGACCAATGGCGACCAGGCGGCCAGCATCAAGACGCTGCTCGAGGGGGCAGCCTTTGCCGTTGAAAGCGTCGAGGCCAAGCCGGTCAAGCGCAATCCGGGCCCTCCGTTTACAACCTCCACGCTGCAGCAGGCCGCGTCTTCGAAGCTCGGTTTTTCGGCATCGCGCACCATGCAGGTGGCGCAGAAGCTTTATGAAGGTATCGATATTGGTGGGGAGACCGTCGGTCTCATTACCTATATGCGTACCGACGGCGTTCAGATGGCGCCGGAAGCGATCGACGCTGCCCGTTCTGCCGTCGCCGACCAGTTCGGCCCGCGCTACGTACCGGAAAAGCCGCGCCTCTATTCGACCAAGGCGAAAAACGCCCAGGAAGCGCATGAAGCGATCCGCCCGACCGACTTCAACCGTTCGCCGGACAAGGTGCGGAAATTCCTCGATGCCGATCAGCTGAGGCTGTACGACCTGATCTGGAAGCGCGGTATCGCGAGCCAGATGGCTTCTGCTGAAATCGAACGCACGACTGTCGAGATCCTGGCCGAGAACGGCGGCGAGAAGGCCGGGCTTCGCGCCGTGGGCTCCGTTATCCGCTTCGACGGCTTTATCGCCGCCTATACCGACCAGCGCGAAGACGGCGAACCGGCCGAGGATGGTGATGACGAGGACGGCCGCCTGCCGGAGATCAATGCGCGCGAAAGCCTCGCGAAGCAGAAGATCAATGCCAGCCAGCATTTCACCGAGCCGCCGCCGCGCTATTCGGAAGCCTCGCTGATCAAGAAGATGGAAGAGCTCGGCATTGGCCGTCCTTCTACCTATGCCGCAACGCTGAAGACGCTGTCCGACCGCGAATACATCGTCACCGAAAAGCGCAAGCTCATCCCGCATTCCAAGGGGCGGCTGGTCACGGCCTTCCTCGAAAACTTCTTCACGAAGTATGTGGAATACGACTTCACCGCCGATCTTGAAGAAAAGCTCGACAAGATCTCGGCCGGCGAACTGAACTGGAAGGACGTGTTGCGCGACTTCTGGAAGGATTTCTTCGCCCAGATCGAAGACACCAAGGAGTTGCGCGTTACCAACGTGCTCGACGCGCTCAACGAGGCCTTGGCACCGCTCGTCTTCCCGAAGCGCGAAGATGGATCGGACCCGCGCATCTGCCAGGTCTGCGGTACCGGGAATCTGTCGCTGAAGCTCGGCAAATACGGCGCCTTTGTTGGCTGCTCGAACTATCCGGAATGCAATTTCACCCGCCAGCTGTCTTCCGAAGGCGGCGCGGAAGCGGAGGCCGGCGGAAACGAACCAAAGGCACTTGGCAAGGATCCGGTGACCGAAGAGGAAATCACGCTGCGCTCCGGCCGGTTCGGGCCTTACGTGCAGCGCGGCGATGGCAAGGAGGCCAAGCGATCCTCCCTGCCCAAGGGCTGGGCGCCCAGTGATATCGACTTCGAGAAAGCGCTCTCGCTGCTATCGCTGCCGCGCGATGTCGGGGCCCACCCCGAAACCGGCAAGATGATATCGGCCGGTCTTGGACGTTACGGACCCTTCGTGCTGCATGACGGCACCTATGCCAATCTGGAAGGCATCGAGGACGTATTGTCGATCGGCCTCAACCGGGCCGTTACCGTGCTTGCCGAAAAGAAGGCCAATCCGGGTGGGCGTGGACGGACCGCGGCCGTGGCGCTCAAGGAGCTCGGTGAGCATCCGGACGGCGGTGCCATGACGGTCCGCGACGGTCGTTTCGGTCCCTATGTCAACTGGGGCAAGGTCAATGCAACCCTGCCAAAGGGCAAGGATCCGCAGGATGTGTCGGTCGAGGAAGCCCTCGTGCTGATCGCCGAACGCGCAGCCAAGGACGGCGGCAAGACCAAGGCCAAGAAGGCCCCGGCGAAAGCCGCAAAGGCGAAGACGGATGCCTCTGGCGAGGCAAAACCGAAGAAGGCAGCTGCAAAACCGAAGGCGAAAGCCGCGGCAAAGCCTGCGGCCAAATCGAAAACAACGAAGAAGAGTGCGACTTGATCAAACCGACCCGCAACCTCCCGCATGACACCGGCTCCGGCAACCGCAAGAGCCGTCGGGCGGAAGGTGCGGCCAAGGCCAAGGCTGCCAATCCGACGTCGATTATCCATGGTGAAGTGCCACCCCGCGAGGCGCTGCTGCAGTTCATCACCGACAATCCGGAGCGGGCGTCGAAGCGCGAGATTGCCAAGGCCTTCGGGCTGAAGGGAGAGACGCGCGTCGAGCTCAAGCAGATCCTTCGGGACCTGGAAGACGACGGCCTCCTTCAGAAGAGCCGAAAGTCATTGGCCCGGCCCGGCGCTTTGCCGCCTGTCACCGTGCTTGACATTACCACCCGTGACAAGGATGGCGAACTGATCGGCAGGCCGGCCGAATGGCCGGAAGAAGCGGGTGCTGCTCCTGCCGTTCTGATCCGCCAATCGAGCGCCGACCGCGCCAAGGGAAAGTCCGCTGTCGGCGGCCTCGGCGACCGTGTCCTAGCCAAGATCTTCACCAACAAGGATCGCGCCCGTCCCGCCTATACTGCCCGCGTGATCAAGATCCTCGACCGTCATGTCGGCGCAGTGCTTGGCGTCGTGCGCCTGGCGGCCGACGGCGGAGCCCGGCTGATGCCGATCGAACGGCGCGGCGAGGAAATGCAGATCGATGCGGCCGACATTGGCGAAGCCAAGGATGGCGATCTGGTCGAAGTCGAAGTCGGGCGTGCCGCACGCATGGGCCTGACCCGGGCAAAGGTGCTTTCGGTTGTCGGATCGGTCGCCTCGGAAAAGGCGATCTCAATGATCGCCATCCATGCGCACAGCATCCCCTACATCTTCCCGCAATCGGTGCTTGCCGAAGCCGATGACGCCAAGCCTGCCTCGATGTCGCATCGGGAAGACTGGCGCCATATCCCGTTGATCACGATCGATCCGGCCGATGCAAAGGACCATGACGACGCAGTCTATGCGGAACGCGACCCTTCACCGGCCAATCCGGATGGCGTCATCGTCACCGTCGCCATCGCCGATGTCTCTTACTATGTCCGGACGAAATCGGCGCTTGACCGCGAGGCGCTGAGGCGTGGCAATTCGGTCTATTTCCCGGATCGGGTCGTGCCCATGCTGCCAGAGCGGATCTCCAACGATCTCTGCTCGCTGCGCGAGGGCGTTGACCGCCCAGCACTTGCGGTACGCATGGTATTTTCCGCCGAAGGCCGCAAGGTGAGCCACACCTTCCATCGCATCATGATGAAGAGTGCCGCCAAGCTGTCTTATCAGCAGGCACA
Organism: Rhizobium sp. AAP43; assembly: GCF_001296045.1. GTDB lineage: Bacteria > Pseudomonadota > Alphaproteobacteria > Rhizobiales > Rhizobiaceae > Allorhizobium. The sequence continues at coordinate 90,965 of NZ_LJHS01000026.1, forward strand.
GGCCGCAATCGACGGCAAGCCCGACGACAAGACGGGCCCGCTGCTGGAACCGATCCTGAAGCCACTCTGGCACGCTTATGGCGTCATGAAGCGTGGGCGCGATCGCCGCCAGCCGCTGGAACTCGACATGCCGGAGCGCAAGATCATCCTCAGGGAGGATGGCACGGTCGACCGCGTCCATGTTCCGGAGCGTCTGGACGTCCACAAGCTGATCGAAGAGATGATGATCCAGGCCAATGTCTCGGCAGCAGAAACATTGGAGACGAAACGCCAGCCGCTCGTCTACCGCATCCACGACGCGCCGTCGCTCTCCAAGCAAGAGGTGCTGCGCGAATTCCTTGCCACGATCGGCTTCTCGCTGGTCAAGGGCGGCAATCTGCGGTCCAACTCGTTCAACGGCATCCTCGCCAAGGCGCAGGACACGCCGCACCAGATCATCGTCAACGAGATGGTGCTGCGCAGCCAGAGCCAGGCGATCTACAGCCCGGAGAATATCGGCCATTTCGGCCTGAACCTGATGAAATATGCACATTTCACCTCGCCGATTCGCCGCTATGCCGACCTGATCGTGCATCGCGCGCTGGTTGGCTCACTCGGCTTGGGCGAAGGCGGCATCACGCGGGAGGAAGAGGCCATCCTCGACGACATCGCCGCCGAGATCTCGACCTTCGAGCGCCGCGCCATGGCGGCCGAGCGTGACACGGTCAACCGTCTGGTTGCGCATCACCTGGCGGGCCGCATCGGCGAGGAATTCGAGGGCAAGATCGGTGGCGTCACGAAGTCGGGTCTTTTCATCAGCCTGCCGCAATTTGGCGCAGATGGCTTTATCCCGGTTTCCACACTGGGTCGCGACTACTATATCTACGACGAAGCTCACCAGGCCTTGACGGGCGAGAAGTCTGGATTGGGTTATCAACTCGGCGACACGGTGGAGGTACGGCTGGTCGAGGCTGTGCCGCTGGCCGGTGCGCTGCGTTTCGAAATGTTGAGTGAAGGACGGAAAATGCCGGCCGGCACGCGGTCCTTCCACAAGGGGGCGCGTCGCGGTCACAAGCAGCCGGGCACACGCCCGCCCCGCTCCAGACGCTGACAGAGATCGCCCCGGAGACTGTGATGACGACGAACCAGACACATCTGCCGGCACAGTTCGGTGGTCAGGATCAGGCGGAACGTCCGCTTGGCCGCTCCATCAAGCGCGGTATGCTGAATACGTGTCCCGCCTGCGGCCAGGGAAAGCTCTTCCGCGCCTATCTCAAGGTCACCGACCGCTGCGAGGCCTGTGGTGAGGACTATCACCATCACCGCGCCGACGATCTGCCTGCCTATCTTGTCATTTTGCTGCTCGGCCACATTCTGGTTGCGGGCTATATGATGACCGACATGGCTTTTCCATTGCCAGGCTGGGTGCATTTCGCCATTTGGGCGCCGATCGGTGTGGTTACCTCCCTCCTCTGCCTTCAACCGATCAAAGGCGGCGTCGTTGGTCTGCAATGGGCGTTGCGGATGCATGGCTTCGGCGGTCAGGACGACGAGGCCGACCATACGGGTGGGCATCAGGGCTGAATCAGTCGTCACGTCCCTGTTTAATGTTTGCTGATATGGATGATCGCTGCAAATCGCGATTCTTCAATACCTGCCCGCCAGTGGGTTGACAGGCCCGCGATTTGCAGTGTGAACATGCCGTGCCTCGATGCACGATCAGGAGCTAATACGCGCAATGCCATACCAGATGCCGAAGCACTCTCCGCTTCAAGGCGGAGACTTTCCGCAGGTCGGATTTGATTGCAGAGGCGCTGATGTCTGAGGTGAAGTGCGCGCCCAACGGCGATCGTGAAGATATTCACTGGTATTCGCTGATTGCAGCCATAGCGGCGATATCAGCTGTCGGCATTGCCATCGGTCTTGGCTTGCCTCTGCTGAGCATCATCCTTGAGAAGCGGGGTATCTCCTCGACCCTGATCGGGCTGAATTCGGCAATGGCCGGGATCGCGGCGATGATCGCGGCGCCACTTACGACGAAGATTGCGCATCGACTCGGTGTCGCCAACACCATGCTCTGGGCCGTACTTCTCTCGGCCATCAGCGGCGTCGGCTTCTACTACGCCACGCAGTTCTGGATGTGGTTCCCGCTGCGCCTCGTCTTTCACGGCGCGACCACAACACTCTTCGTGCTCTCTGAGTTCTGGATCAATGCAGCTGCGCCCTCGCGGCGGCGCGGGCTTGTCATGGGCATTTACGCGACAGTGCTGGCGGTCGGCTTCGCCTGCGGGCCTCTCCTGTTCTCGGCGCTTGGCAGCGAGGGCCTACTGCCATTTGCGGTTGGCGCAATTGCGATTCTTGCAGCCGCCATACCAATCTACATCGCCCGCAACGAAAGCCCCGCGCTCGACGAGAAGCCGGAGCAGCACTTCCTCCGCTACATCTTCCTCGTGCCGACAGCGACCGTTGCTGTTTTCGTCTTCGGTGCAGTCGAGGCTGGCGGCCTGTCACTCTTCCCCATCTACGCCACTCGTACAGGCTTCAGCGAGAGCCAGGCAGCGCTTCTGCTGACCGTGATGGGCATTGGCAACATGGTGTTCCAGATCCCGCTGGGCCTCATCTCCGACCGCATGCGCGACCGCAGACTGCTCCTCTCCATCCTGTCGGTCGTCGGCCTTACGGGTTCCTTGATGCTGCCATGGCTTTCTGAGAACTGGATCCTGATGGCGGTCGTCCTGCTTTTCTGGGGCGGCAGCGTCTCCGGGCTCTATACCGTGGGCCTCAGCCATCTCGGATCGCGACTCACGGGTGCCGACCTCGCCGCCGCCAATGCTGCCTTCATCTTCTGCTATGCAGTCGGCACGGTGGCTGGTCCACAGGCAATCGGTGCAGCCATCGATGTGACGGGCAATGACGGTTTCGCTTGGGCTATCGCGGGATTCTTTGCACTCTATGTCGTGCTTTCCCTGGGTCGCCTGCTTTTTAGCCCGAAACGGACTTGACTTTTCGGGCGCGATTTGTAGTTTCGCGCCAGATTTGCCGTGGACATCGTTCGGTCGTCCACGGCTTCGTTTATTAGAGGCAGGACGACCATGGCCAAGGCTACAACCATCAAGATCAAGCTTCTGTCGACGGCCGACACGGGTTTCTTCTACGTAACGACGAAGAACAGCCGTACGATGACGGAAAAGATGACGAAGACCAAGTACGACCCGGTTGCTAAGAAGCACGTCGAGTTCAAGGAAACGAAGATCAAGTAAGATCTCGTTGCCATCTTCACAAAAGAGCGCGTCCTTGGGGCGCGCTTTTTTTATGTCCGCTTTCCCGCGCGTCAGCATATCAGCGGCACACCCCTCCCCCTCGTCGGGGCACAAAAAAACCGGCTCCCGCAAGGGAGCCGGTTAAGAATAGGGGGTCGGTCGGCATGAGACACGGCACGAGGAACCGTTAATCGTCACACGCCAACCGACCGACCCCACGACCCAGGAGATGCGGCGGACCTGAGCATCATGGGGTATTCCGCTGCCTCCACGCGAGGCATCTGTGATGCACAGAAGTTCTCTCACCCCGAGAGAAAAATCAACACTTTATTAACTGAAACACTGCGGCATGTACCAACATGGTTAAAATCAGCATGGCAGAGCTTAATTAGCTCTACCTTACACCAAAACAATTCCAAGATCGGCGTGAACATTCATCAATTGCGGGAAAGTATTGCAAATAACCGACCGAACGCTTGCTCACAGCCCCTCAACAAAAGAAAAGCCACGAGTAGATAGACTATACTAATATAAAGGTAAGTCCCTTGCTCGGAGGATCAACGTCGCCAAGACATGCCATCGGCCGGTGGCCGAATGTGTGCATATGTTGTCACAGGTGCGACAGTTGCAAACACAATCCGTCAAAAGGACTGCAAACAGTCACAATCGACACCAAGGGCGGCTTTTCGCCACCGGCGCTGGACAAATCTGTGAATAGCGTCATTTTCGCGAAATCGGGAGCTCCATGCAACTCCCCGTTTATGGCGCGTCGAATCACAGATTAGGCGGCAGCAGCAACAACACGATTGCGTCCGAGATTCTTGGCTTCGTACAGAGCCAAATCCGCCTGCTTCAGCAGTTGCTCAGGCGTCACGATCCCCGGGCCAAGCGTTGCAATCCCCATGGATGCCGTTAGCATCAACGGCATTTCGCCGGTGCGTAGCTGGAAGGGCCGCGCCTCGATCATGCTGCGCAGGCGCTCGGCAACGCTCTGGGCGACCTCGGCAGAGGTGTCGGGCATGACGACAACAAATTCTTCGCCGCCGTAGCGACAGGCGAGATCAGCGCCGCGCACGGTGCTGCGAATGCGCCCGGCAAATTCCTTGAGCACGTCGTCGCCCGCATCATGTCCATGCACATCATTGACCTGCTTGAAGCGGTCGATGTCTGTGATGCAGATCGTCAAGGGACGACCACGGGCCATGGCGCGGGCAAACAGCGTCTTCAGATGGGTATCGAGGTAACGTCGATTATGGAGCCCCGTCAGGCCATCCGTCACGGCCAGCTCAATCGTCTGACGGACATTGGTGCGCAGCCGGTCATTATAGCGCTTGCGGCGGATCTGCGTGAGGGTTCTGGCGACCAATTCATTCGGATCGATGGGACGGACGATATAGTCGTTCACGCCAAGGTCCAGCGACCGGATGATCATCTGCTCGTCGCCCTGCTCTGTGATCAACAGGACCGGCAACATCCGGGTGCGCTCCAGAGAGCGCAATTGCGAACACAGACGCAGGGGATCGTAGTCTTCCAGATTACCGCTGACGATGACGAGGTCGAACGGACTTTCCGCAGCCTCAAAGACGGCCGCCTGCGGGTCAGACATGGCCGTGACTTCGGCAATCGGCTTCAGGGCCTTGATGATGCGCTCTTGCGATGCTGCCCGACTGTCCACCAGCAAGACCTGAGCCTGCTCTTCCAGACGCCCGTCCTGCAGACGGAGGGGATCGTCCAGTGCCTGCTGTAGGTCGGGCTGCGACCGCAGGCGCAACTCATCGCTCAACGTCTTGAGACGCACGAGGCTCTTCACGCGCGATATCAGCTGCAAATCATTGACAGGTTTGGTCAGAAAGTCGTCAGCACCGGCTTTCAGGCCGCGTACACGATCCGACGGCTGATCGAGGGCCGTGACCATGACGACGGGAATATGCGCAGTCCGCGGGTTCGACTTCAAACGTTCGCAGACTTCGAAGCCGTCCATTTCCGGCATCATGATATCGAGAAGGACAACATCGACCTGGGTTCGATCGCAGATATCAAGCGCGTCTCGACCGTTGCTGGCCGTCAGGACGTCGAAATATTCCGCCATCAAGCGTGCTTCAAGCAGCTTGACGTTGGCTGGAATGTCATCGACGACGAGAATACGCGCTGTCATGGTTCAGTCCTCACGCATCGCCGAGATAGGTTTTGATCGTCTCGATGAACTTCGGAACGGAAATCGGTTTGGAGACATAGGCTTCGCAGCCGCCCTGCCGGATCCGTTCTTCGTCACCCTTCATGGCAAAGGCGGTGACCGCGATCACGGGAATGACATGGAGTTCCGGATCGTCCTTCAGCCACTTGGTCACTTCCAGTCCCGACACTTCGGGCAGCTGGATATCCATGAGAATCAAATCGGGACGATGGCGGCGCGCGAGATCCATGGCCTCCATGCCGTTGCGAGTCTGCACGGTTTCATAACCGGATGCCTCGATAAGATCGCGGAAGAGCTTCATGTTGAGCTCGTTGTCTTCGACAATCATTACCTTTTTCGGCATTCACCCGATCCTTGATCTCGCGTTGCTGTGGCCGATGCGGCGACTGATGCTCACACGAGTTGCTTCTTCCGTCGCGTTGCATGCTAGTGCTATTTGGTTTCGAAATCGGAAACTTGCCAGTGCTGGTGGAAAACTTGATGAAAAACAGACCAATACCACAGGATGCAGAAACGACTGCGATTGCCGTTCTAGGTTGGCTCGCAGGCGAACCGGAGATGCTGTCGCGCTTCCTTGCACTCTCGGGCGTACAGCCGGGCGAAATGCGCCTGGCGGTGGGCGATCCTGGCTTCCTGGCGGGCATGCTGGAGTTCCTGATGCAGCATGAACCGACGCTGATGGCATTTTGCACGGCTACAGAAACACCACCGGAGACCGTGGTGGCCGCCTATCACCACTATGTCAGCCCCGGCCTTGGCTCTGGAGAGTACTAGGCTTTTGCGAGCCGGAAGAGACTTGATCGGAGGATGCCGCATGCCCTGGCTCAATGTGTTTGAAACCTGACAAAACAAGGGGCTTGCCAAGTCCGGGAGCACGACATACGGTGTGAATGTTCAACTTTTGTTCCAACAATGTCACGCGCCGCTCGAGACTATCCCGGCTTTTGTCGCGACTGCCTGGCCGGCCAACCGGTGGGCCTGAAGCGCTGTCGTGCCTGTGGCAGCCCTCGGCTCGTCTATCATCCTGAGCTCTATCAACTGACGCTAGCGCATATCGACTGCGACGCCTTCTACGCATCTGTCGAGAAACGCGACAATCCCGATTTGGTCGACAAGCCTGTCATCATTGGCGGCGGCAAGCGCGGCGTGGTGTCGACCGCCTGTTATGTCGCACGCATCCACGGTGTGCGGTCCGCCATGCCGATGTTCAAGGCACTCGAAGCCTGCCCTCAAGCTGTGGTGATCCGTCCGGACATGGAAAAATATGTTCGAGTGGGACGTGAAATCCGGGCCATGATGGAAGAGCTGACGCCGCTTGTGCAGCCGATATCGATTGACGAGGCTTTCCTTGAACTGAGCGGCACGCAAATGCTGCACCATGATCCACCGGCCCGCGTCCTCGCGCGCTTCGCCAAACGCGTCGAAAACGAGATCGGCATCACCGTCTCGGTCGGACTGAGCTACTGCAAGTTCCTCGCCAAGGTTGCCTCCGATCTCAACAAGCCGCGTGGCTATTCCGTGATCGGTGAAGCCGAGGCCGTCTCCTTCCTGGCCGATAAGCCTGTTGGCCTAATCTGGGGCGTCGGCAAGGCTTTTGCCGCGACGCTTCAGGCAGATGGCATCCGCACGATCGGGCAATTGCAGGGCATGGATGAAACAGAATTGATGCGCCGGTATGGCGCGATGGGTCAGCGCCTCTCCCGTCTGTCACGCGGCAATGATGACCGCAGCGTCAGGCCGAACGAGGCCGCAAAGAGCATCTCGGCGGAGACGACTTTTTTTCATGATATCAGATCGATAGATGACCTTGCTCCGCATTTGCGTGAGCTTTCCGAAAAGGTTGCCTGGCGTCTGAAGCGGCACGGGATCGCTGGGCAGACGGTCGTGCTCAAGCTGAAGACAGCAGACTTCAAGAGCCGCACACGCAACCGCCGGCTCGACGATCCGACCCGGCTTGCGGACCGCATCTTTCGCACAGGCCTCGCCTTGCTTGAGAAAGAAACGGACGGCACCAGCTTCCGGCTCATCGGTATTGGCGTCAGCGACCTCAAGGATGCATCGACTGCCGATCCGGGCGACCTCGTCGATCCGCAGGCGGCAAGGCGGGCGGCGGCTGAAGCTGCCATGGATCGATTGCGCGAGAAATTCGGCAAGGGTACAGTGCAGACCGGCTATACCTTTCCCAAGCGATCCTAGGCCTCAGTCCTTGCGAAGCACACCTTCCTCTCCTCCCGCCGTCAGCGTCGCCGGAGCGCCGCAAAAACGGCGTTGGCGGCTCGTCCGCATTGCCACGGCCTATCGGCGCAACCGACAGAACGATCTTTTGCTTGGCTCGATCCTCGCCTTCGTCGCCGGCGCCATGAATGCCGGCGGGTTTCTCGCATTCGGCGAATACACCTCGCACATGACGGGGATAGTCTCTGCTCTTGCCGACAATCTGGCGCTTGGATTGTTCGCCGTCGCCGGCTCGGGCCTTGTGCTCCTCGCCTTTTTCCTCTTTGGTGCGGCTTGCTCGGCGATCCTGATCAACTGGGCGCGCAGACATGCCCGCCGGCAGCAATATGCCTATCCTCTAGCGCTGGAATCCGGACTGCTGATTGCCTTTGCGGGGCTCGGATTCGTCCTGCCACCCTATCTGGTCGCATCGGCAACCGCCATTCTGGTCAGCTTCACCATGGGCCTACAGAATGCGACGATCACGAAGATTTCCGGTGCCAGAATCCGTACCACGCACCTGACCGGCATGATCACGGATATCGGCATCGAAGTTGGAAAGCTCGTCTATGACTGGGTTGCCCGCCTGCGCCACCGCCCACCAATCCCAAGTGACCCGGGGAAGCTTAAAGTCCTGCTCCCGATCGTGACCTTGTTTTTTGTCGGCGGCTTCACGGGAGCCCTCGGCTTCAACGCGCTTGGCCATGTATTTTCTCTGCCGATTGCGGCCCTGTTGCTGCTCGTGGCAGCACCACAACTGCGGACAGGGCATCGATACAGATCAAGCTAGGCCCAAACGGCCGCGAACCGCAAAGCTACCGCCGGCTTTTATCCGTGTATAAATGCTCGTGGTCCGGCTCACAGCCAGCCTCTGAAAGTTTTCTTAAGCATCACACCCTAGCATCGGGCTTTCCCGATTTCGGTTCCAGTGGTGGTTCATGATCAAGCGTTTTCTGATGACCTTCAGCCTTGCGGCAAGCACGGCCCTGGTCTGCCCCGCTTTGGCGTTCGCGGACGGACCGCTCCAGATCTTCGTCTCGAAAGCAACACAGACGCTCACGCTCTATGAAGGTGACGACCTTGTTGCAACCAGCAAGGTGTCCACCGGCAAGTCCGGTCACCGGACCCCCTCGGGTGTGTTTTCGATCCTGGAAAAGCGTAAATATCACAAGTCGAACATCTATTCGGATGCGCCCATGCCTTTCATGCAAAGGCTGACATGGAGCGGGATCGCCCTGCATGAAGGGCGTATTCCTGACTATCCGGCGTCGCATGGCTGCGTAAGGCTGCCTCGTGACTTCGCACGCTCGCTCTATGGCATGACACGGCGCGGTGTCCATGTGATCATCACCAAGGCTCCGATCGAGCCACGCAAGATCGTTCACGCAGTCCTGTTTGCACCAAGCCTGCCAGCCCCCTCGCCCGCGCTTCTGTCTGATGCCGGGCCGGAACCCGCGTCGGGACTGCGCGGGAGCCAAGCAATCGAAGTGGCAATGAAGGCCTCCAATACACGGTCGGCGCCGGGTATTCTTCGCGAGGCAGAGGAACCAGCGGCATTGCGCATGCTGATCACCCGCCGCACCGTGACAGACCAGGTGCGCGACGTGCAGGAAATGCTGACGGAACTCGGCTTTGACACCGGTACGGCAGACGGCGTGCTCGGATCAAAGACCATCGCCGCCATCAAAGGCTACAGGGCTGCGCACGAGATTGGCAAGAATGGCGGCATCCTCTCCGAAGAGTTCCTAGAATCGCTCTATCACATCGCCGGGCGGCCGCAGCCTGCAGCCGGCAAGCTCCTGGTTCGTAGCGAGTTTGAGCCACTGTTCGAGGCGGATGTCGGAATCAGAGACCCGCATCTCGGCTTGGGAACCCACTTCCTCGTGCTCACCTCCAGTGACCGAGAGCGTCACATGGCTGAATGGCGCGGCGCAACCCTTACCGACAAGCTGACGAACAGCGCGATGGCGCGCCTCGGCATCACACAACCAGCCGACAATGGCGCCCTCTCCACGGCAGAAGCTGCCCTCGCCCGCATCGAGATCCCGGACGACCTGCGCAGCCGCGTCGAGACCCTGCTCGGCGCGGGTTCTTCGCTGACGATTTCCGACAATGGTACGAGCATCGAGACTGGCAAGGGCACTGATTTCATTACGCTGACGCGGGATGAAATGGGAGGCTAGCCTTAAGGCCATTCGGGCGCAAAACCCAACAGGCCGAAGGTTTCGCCGATCTCTCTAAACCAACTCGACGTCCAGCACCCCCGGCGTGGAGCGCATGGCAGCGGCGATTTCCGGCGAGATACGGAAACGTTCGGTCAGTTCCACCTCGATTTCCCGCCGGCCATCGTCCTTGATGACGATGAAGGAGACCAGGCCGTCACCGCGGGTGTTGAGATGAGCGGCGACCGAACGCAGGGGGCCGGAATCACGGACATAAACCCGCAAGGCCTTCTGCATGCGGATCGACTGCTCCTCCAATGACTGCGCCGTCTGGATGCGCAGTCCGATACCTTCGGGCCGCTCTTCGGCCTGCACCGTGATCACCAGCGATTTGCCCGCTTCGAGAAGATCGCGATACTGATTCAAGCCCTCAGAAAAGAGTACGGCCTCATACTGACCGGAGGCATCCGACAGCGTGACGATACCCATCTTGTTGCCGGTTCTTGTTTTGCGCTCCTGACGCGAAATCACGGTCCCTGCCAGCCGCCCGGCCGTCGCGCCCTGTTTTACCGCGCCGGAAAAATCCGCAAAGTTCTGGACGCGCAGCTTGTCGAGCAGCGAGCGATAGGAATCAAGCGGATGGGCAGACAGATAAAAGCCCAGAACCTGAAATTCCCGCATCAGCTTTTCAGAGGGCAACCAAGGCGTGAAAGGCGCGAAGGCGATCTTTTCCGGCCCGCTTGCACCGCCAGCGCCAAACATGTCGGATTGGCCGCTCACGGCATTTTCCTGCGCACGCTGGGCGTAACCCATGATGCGGTCAAGGCTGCCGATGAGTTCGGCACGGTCGTGGCCGAAGCAATCGAAGCCGCCAGCGGCAATCAGGCTCTCGATGACACGGCGGTTGACCTGTTTCGGATCGATCCGCAGGCAGAAATCCTCAAGACTCTCGAAAGGCGTCTCGCCGCGCACCGCCACGATATGCTCGACCGCGGCCTCCCCGACGCCCTTGATGGCGGCGAGCGCGTAAAAGATTTTGTTCGGACCGGTCTGAAAATGGCGGAACGAGGTCTGCACCGACGGCGGCACGACCTCAATTCCGAGGCGACCGGCATCCTGGCGGAAATCAACCAGCTTTTCGGTATTGGACATATCGAGCGTCATAGACGCCGCCAGGAATTCGACCGGATAATGTGCCTTCATATAGGCGGTCTGATAGGACACGATGGCGTAAGCTGCGGCGTGCGACTTGTTGAAGCCATAGTTGGCGAACTTGGCCAGCAGTTCAAAGATGTTGCTCGCCTGTGGCTTGGATACGCCGTTCTTCATCGCGCCGTCGACGAAACGGGCGCTCTGCTGATCCATCTCCGCCTTGATCTTCTTACCCATGGCGCGGCGTAGAAGGTCGGCCTCGCCGAGCGAATAGCCCGACAGGACCTGGGCAATCTGCATAACCTGTTCCTGGTAGACGATAACGCCCTGGGTCTCCTTCAAGAGATAATCGATCGAAGGATGGACTGTCTCGATCTCTTCCTCGCCATGCTTTCGGGCATTGTAGGTCGGGATGTTTTCCATCGGCCCCGGGCGGTAGAGCGCCACGAGCGCGATAATGTCCTCGATGCAGTCTGGTCGCATGCCGATCAGCGCCTTGCGCATGCCGGCACTTTCCACCTGGAACACGCCAACAGTTTCGCCACGCGACAGCATTTCATACGTGGGCTGGTCGTCGAGCGGAATGGCCGCCAGATCGACCTTGTGGCCGCGCTGTTCCACGACAAAATCGACTGCGGTCTTCAGGACCGTCAATGTCTTCAGGCCGAGAAAGTCGAACTTGACCAGGCCAGCCTGTTCGACCCATTTCATGTTGAACTGGGTGACCGGCATGTCGGAACGCGGATCGCGATACATCGGCACGAGTTTTGACAGGGGCCGATCACCGATGACGATACCGGCGGCATGGGTCGAGGCGTGGCGATAGAGACCTTCGATCTTCTGGGCGATATCGAGCAATCGGCCGACGACCGGCTCCTTGTCGATTTCCTCCTGGAATTTCGGCTCTTCTTCGATGGCCTTGGAAAGCGGCGTCGGATTGGCCGGATTGTTGGGCACCAGCTTGCAGATCCGGTCAACCTGACCATAGGGCATTTCGAGGACACGACCGACATCGCGCAAAGCCGCGCGCGCCTGCAGCGAACCGAAGGTGATGATCTGCGCGACCTGTTCGCGGCCGTATTTCTGCTGAACGTAACGAATGACCTCTTCGCGCCGATCCTGGCAGAAGTCGATATCGAAGTCGGGCATGGAAACGCGATCGGGATTGAGGAAACGTTCGAACAGCAAGGAGAACCGAAGTGGATCGACATCGGTGATCGTCAGCGCATAGGCGACCAGAGAACCCGCACCTGAGCCACGGCCGGGACCGACAGGAATATCATGCTGCTTAGCCCATTTGATAAAGTCGGCAACGATAAGGAAGTAGCCTGGGAACTTCATTCGCTCGATGACGGACAGTTCGAAATCAAGCCGTTCGCGATAGTCCTTTTCGACATAGCCCTTCGCCATGCCGAGTGTGGACAGACGCATGTCGAGACCTTCCACCGCCTGCCGCCTCAGCTCAAGCGCCTCCTCGCGCTCTGCTTCCTGCGGATCGTCACTGCCGCCAGTAAAGCGCGGCAGGATCGGTTTGCGCGTGTCCAGAATGAAGGAACAACGCCGCGCAATTTCAACGGTGTTGTCGAGTGCCTCCGGCAGATCGGCAAAAACGGCCTGCATCTCGGCCCGGCTCTTGAGATAGTGATCCGGGGTCAGGCGAAAACGATCGTCATTCGAGACGATGGCGTTGTGTGCAACGGCCATCAGCGCGTCATGTGCATCGTAGTCACCACGCGAAGGGAAGAAGGCCTCGTTCGTGGCGACCAGCGGCAGATCGTGATCAAAGGCAAGCTGCACGATATTTCGCTCATGGGCGCGATCGTAATTGCCATGCCGCTGCAGCTCGACATAAAGCCGGTCACCGAAGAGTGTCTTCAGGGCCACGAGCCGTGCTTCCGCCGCCGCCCGATTGCCGTCGCGCAAGAGGCGATCGACAGGCCCGCCACCGGCACCCGTCAGTGCAATCAGTCCCTCTGTCCCCGTCTCCTCAAGCCAGGACCGCTTGACGTGAACTGGTTGGCCGGCATCCCCGCCCAAATAGGCGCGCGACACAAGATCCACCATTCTCTCATAGCCTGCGGCATCGGCAGCGAGCATCACGATGGCGGGAAAATCGGGCATATGACCGTTGCCGCCCCGCTTCTCACCATGTCCATCCTCCATGTCGACCGACACCTGGCAGCCAATGATCGGCTGTATGCCGTCACCGAGAGCCTTCTGGGAGAATTCCAAAGCGACAAAGAGATTGTTGGTATCGGTAATTGCGATCGCCGGATGGCCGTCAGCGACGGCCTTGCCGAGGATCTTCTTCAGAGGCAGCGCCCCTTCCAGCAGGGAATAGGCAGAATGCACGCGGAGATGGACAAAGCCTGGGCCTTCTCCGCTGCCTGTGGATGCATCCTTGTCGACAATCGCCTCGCCCATGCTCTCGGCCCTCGCATCTTCTGAATCGCACCAGTGTCAGTGCTTGAGATACCGAAGTCCAGACACGCCGTCGACGCGAAAGCGTCTCTCTACAGGTCTTTCATGGAAGTCAAAATCACAGTGCCATCATCAAAACAGTCATGCTGGCAACAAACACGGTCATGGAGGCAAATGCAGCAACGTCACGAAGCAATTCGGTCATGTCTGGCTCCCGTCTGTTTATGTTTTTATTTTGTTCCCTTATTGTTCTATTGTCAACCTAAAAAAGCGCGTGGACACGCGGGAACAAAATCCCGCATGCCATATTGAAGGCAGCGATGTGTCGAAGTTCAGATCGAGATTTCGACGACTTTGCCGTCGATGAGGGTGACGCAGCGATCCATGCGCTGCGCGATCTCATGGTTGTGCGTTGCTATCATGGCTGAGAGACCAGATTGCCGAACAAGCGCTTCCAGCGCCGAGAAGACATAACTTGCCGTTTCCGGGTCGAGGTTGCCGGTCGGCTCATCGGCAAAGAGGACAAGCGGCGCATTGGCAACCGCGCGGGCAATCGCGACACGCTGCTGCTCACCGCCAGACAGCTCGGCCGGGCGATGGTCCGCCCTGTGGCCTACCCGCATGTAATCAAGCAATTGCTGCGCCCGCTCCGCCGCATCGGCCTTGGGCAGGCCGGCAATCAGCTGCGGCATCATGACGTTTTCCAGGGCCGAGAATTCCGGCAGAAGATGATGAAACTGATAGACGAAACCGATCGAATTGCGGCGGATGGTCGTGCGCGCCTCGTCGCCGAGATCCTGGCAGGCGACGCCGCCGATCACGACTTCGCCAGCGTCCGGATGTTCGAGCAAACCGGCCACATGCAGCAGCGTCGACTTGCCCGTACCCGACGGCGCGACGAGTGCCACGGTTTCGCCGGTGCGCAGGGTAAAATCGGCACTCTTCAGGATCGAGAGGACCGTCTCGCCCTGGCCATAGTGGCGGTCGATGCCGGCGAGCGATAGTACGATGTCATTGGCCATCGGGATCGGCATCCTCATTCGTAACGCAGGGCCTGGACCGGATCGAGCTTTGACGCGCGCCAGGCCGGAAAGATAGTCGCCAGGAAGGACAGGCCGAGCGCCATGATGACGACGGATACGGTCTCGCTCGCATTCATGTCGGCCGGCAGCTGACTGAGAAAATACAGCTCCGGATCAAAGAGAACAGTGCCCGAGACCCAGGAAAAGAACTGGCGGATCGACTCAATGTTGAGACAGACGAGCACACCGAGCAGAACGCCGGCAAAAGTGCCTGCCGTTCCGATCGCGGCCCCCGTCATGAAGAAGATGCGCATGATAGCGCTGGAACTCGCGCCCATGGTGCGCAGGATGGCAATGTCGCTCGACTTGTCCTTCACCAGCATAATCAGGCCGGAAATGATATTGAGCGCCGCGACCAGCACGATCAGCGTCAGGATCATGAACATGACGTTGCGCTCGACCTGCAGGGCCGAGAAGAAGGTCTGGTTGCGCTGACGCCAGTCGGTGATGAAGATCTGCCGACCTGCCGCCTGCTCGATCAGCGGGCGAAGCGTATCGACGGCATCCGGGTCCTGGATGAAGAGTTCGATCGACTGAACGATGCCCTCGACGTTGAAATAGAGCTGCGCTTCTTCGAGCGGCATGTAGATGATCGAGGCATCATATTCCGACATGCCGATCTCGAAAATGCCCGAGACCGGATAGGACTTGACCCGCGGATTGACGCCAAGCGGTGTCACGTCGCCCTCTGGCGAAACAAGCGTGATCGTATCGCCGGCAGACAGGCCCAGTTGGGCCGCCATGCGCGAACCGACCAGAACCCCCTGCCCCGTGGCAAAGCCGACCATGTCGCCCTGGCGAATATTGCTCGAGACGGTCGCAAGTTTTGTCAGGTCGTCCGGGCGGATGCCGCGCACGAGCGCACCGGTACCCGCGCCCTCGCGACCCGAAGCCAGCGTCTGGCCCTCGACCAGAGGCAGTGCCATCGTTACCCCTGGCACCGCACTCATACGCTCCGCAAGGCCCGCATAGTCGCTGAGCGGCTGATCGATCGCCTGAACGATCATGTGGCCGTTAATGCCGAGAATGCGGGAGACGAGCTCGGTGCGAAAACCGTTCATCACCGCCATGACGATGATCAGGGTCGCAACGCCCAGCATGATCCCAATGAAGGAAAAGCCGGCGATCACCGAGATGAAGGCCTCCTTGCGGCGGGCACGCAGGTAGCGCCACGCCACCATGCGTTCGAAGCCGGAAAAGGCTCGTGCAGTACCGGCTTTCCCCGACCCTGCCGTCTCGTTGCCAGCGGCTTGGCTCGCCATGGTCACTCCTTGCTACTCGCTATCAGGCGGTCAGCTTATTGATCGCAGCTTCAATCGTCAGCGTCTCGCGGGCACCCGTCTTGCGGTCCTTGAGCTCGACTTCGCCGGCAGCGACAGCACGTGGGCCGGCAATCACCTGAACCGGAACACCGATCAGGTCGGCTGTTGCGAACTTGGTGCCGGCGCGATCGTCGGTGTCATCATAGAGAACGTCTTTGCCGGCGTTCTGCAAGGCTGCGTAGAGGCGCTCGCAGGTGCTGTCGCAGGCCTGATCACCCGCCTTCATGTTGATCACGACCGCATCAAATGGCGCGACGGACGCCGGCCAGATGATACCGTTCTCGTCATGTGAGGCCTCGATGATGGCCGGAACGAGGCGTGTCGGTCCGATCCCGTAGGAGCCCATATGGACCAGGTGTTCCTTGCCGTCCGGACCTTGCACCTTGGCACCCATCGGCTCGGAATATTTTGTGCCGAAATAGAAGATGTGACCGACTTCGATCCCGCGGGCAGACAGACGTTCGCCTTCGCCGATCGAATCGAATGCGGCCGCGTCGTGCATTTCGGATGTGGCCGCATAGACCGAGGTCCATTTATCGAAGGTCGCCTGCAGGCCCTCGACACTGTCGAAATCGGTATCAACCGCCGGAATGTCAAAATCAACGAAGCTCTTGTGGCAGAAAACTTCGGATTCGCCGGTATCGGCGAGAATGATGAATTCGTGGCTGTGATTGCCACCAATCGGGCCGGTATCGGCGCGCATCGGGATAGCGCGCAGGCCGAGGCGATCGAAGGTGCGCAGGTAAGCGACGAACATCTTGTTGTAGGAATGGATCGCGTCGGCCTGGGTCAGGTCGAACGAATAAGCATCCTTCATCAGGAACTCGCGCGAGCGCATCGTGCCGAAGCGCGGACGGATCTCGTCACGGAACTTCAGCTGGATGTGATAGAGATTGAGCGGCAGGCTCTTGTAGGATTTCACCGAGGAACGGAAGATGTCAGTGATCATCTCCTCATTGGTCGGACCGTAGAGCATCGGCCGGTCCTGCCGGTCGCGAATCCGCAGCATTTCCTTGCCGTAATCCTCGTAGCGACCGCTTTCCTGCCAGAGCTCAGCCGACTGCAACGTCGGCATGGAGAGCTCGATGGCGCCAGCGCGGTTCTGCTCTTCCCGGATGATCGCGTTCACCTTGTCGAGCACGCGCTTGCCGAGCGGCAGCCAGGAATAGATGCCCTGGCTCTGCTGGCGGATCATGCCCGTGCGCAGCATCAGGCGGTGAGAAACGATTTCAGCTTCCTTCGGGTTTTCCTTCAGGATCGGCATGAAGAAGCGCGACAGACGCATAAAGACTTCCAGACGGTTTTGGATGCCGCAACCAGGCGGAATCAGCGATTGAAACGGGTTAACAGAAAGCGTTCATAGCCGTTCGGGTCGCAGAAGAAAACCCGCAAGCGGATCAAGCGATCGTCACCCACAGAAGCGCAGCGCAAGGGTGCGCCGCCGGCGCTTAGACATGTATCAACGCGTTGGAGACGTCGTTTTGATGACTTTCTTGCGACAAATTTTCCATCAACACTTTTTTCGTCCAAGTGTAACAAATCTGCATGATTGGGTAGTGACAACGGTAAATGTTTGGGCTAGGTTCAGCCCATAAAACAGGCAGGAAGAACAAATTCTTGTCATACTCGCGGTCAAGTCTTGGGAGGATCAGATCTTTGGCGCGCCTCGTCGCAGCCCCTTAAGTGGTGAAGGATCACGCGAATATTAGAACAAGGTCTCGCGACCTTGTTTTTTTTTGCCCTGTTGACGGGCAAGTTCGTCAAAAGAATTCGGCGGGCACTGCCCGCCGCCTCCGTACTTATTTAATAGCGGGAATGATGACCGGCAGGTCTTTCATGCTGAAGCCGAAAACGGCCTCCCCCGCGATCCATGCACCGTAGATCAGAGCCGATACGAACGTGGTCAGCAAGAAAATGCGGCCACCGCGAAAACGACTGGGAGCGCTTGCGACTGTCCCAGGTGTCACGCTCTGGTCTTCCGCCTGAGTTCTGAGGCCGATCGGCAGGACCGCAAAAAGCGTCAGCCACCAGATGACGAAATATACTGCAAAGGCGGAGATAATCGCCATCTTCAACTCCTTATGCCGATCCATGCCGATCCCATCGGGCGATCCGGCGCAGCTCTTCTATAATACCGCGATGCTCGAAGCTCAAAGACCAAAGCGTCGCATGGCAGGAACCGGCTTGCCCACGCGACAAATTCTGGCAATGAGTGACTAATCAGACCTGCTCAAGCTCGATCAGAGTGCCGAAGAAATCCTTGGGATGCAGAAACAGCACGGGCTTGCCATGCGCGCCGATCTTCGGCTCGCCGGAGCCGAGCACACGGGCACCAGACCGTACCAGGTCCTCGCGCGCTGCGACGATATCGGCGACCTCATAGCAGATATGATGCATTCCCCCGGCTGGGTTCTTGGCCAGGAAGGCAGCAATCGGGGAATCGGAACCGAGCGGCTCGAGAAGCTCGACCTTGGTGTTTTCAAGCTCGACGAAAACCACTGTCACGCCATGCTCCGGCAGAGCTTCTGCCTGCGAAACACGCGCGCCAAGCGTGTCGCGATAGGATGTTGTGGCTGCAGCAAGATCCGGAACGGCAATGGCGATATGATTGACGCGACCAAGCATCATGTCCTCCTCAGGTGAGAGCAGCGAGTGCGACCAAGGGTGCCAGACTGGCATCTGCGCGCCGCATCGTGCGCGCAGCACCTTAGTCTCGGCCCGCCTTATCAGTCCCTCAGACTTTGGTCAGGAACACCGTCACGATCGGCTTCTTGCCCCAGGCCTCGTTGGCGGCGGAGCGGACCGAGCGGCGGATGGATTCGCGAACCGTTTCCAGTTCCTTCCGCCGGCTGCGCGGAATGCTTTCCACGGCGCCAAGCACCGCATCATAGAGCGTGTCTTCCATCAATTCGCCTTCATGGTCCAGTTCCGGAAGACCAAAGGCAACCACATCCGGGTCTCCGATGAAATCGAAGCGGCTGTCGAGGAGAACGCTGACGGCGACATGGCCGACATAGGACAGCTTCTTGCGGTCCGAGATCCCCATCTCATCCATCGAGCCGACCAAGCGGCCGTCCTTGTACACCCGGCCGAAGGGTGCTTCATCGATGACTTCCGCAGGGCCGGGGGCCAGACGCAGGACATCGCCGTTGCGTACACGCGGCACCTGACCGATACCCGCCTGAAGGCCGAGTTCGCGCTGCGCAACCAGGTGCGCGGCTTCGCCATGGACTGGCACCAGGATCTGCGGACGCGTCCACTCATACATCTTCAGCAACTCGTTGCGGCGCGGATGGCCGGACACATGCACGAGGGCATCGCTGTCCGTCACGATATGCACGCCCTGCTCAATCAAGCCATTCTTGATGTCGAGGATCGCCTTCTCGTTGCCCGGAATAGCGCGCGAGGAAAAGACGACGGTATCGCCGGCGGCAAGCGCCACATTGCGCATTTCGTCGCGCGAGAGCTTGGCGAGCGCGGCACGAGGCTCGCCTTGGCTGCCCGTGAGAATGACGACGACTTTGTCACGCGGGATATAGCCATACTCATCCTCGGCGATGAAGGGCTGGATGCCTTCCATGATGCCGATATCATAAGCCACTGCCGTTACACGCTTCAGCGAACTGCCAAGCAGCAACACTTCGCGACCGGCGGCTTCCGCCGCCTGGGCGATCGAGCGGATGCGACCGACATTCGACGAGAAAGTGGTGATCGCAACACGACCTTCCGCAGCCTCGATGATCTTGCGCAGACCTTCAGAGACCTCCTCTTCAGACGGAGAAACACCGTCACGCATGGCATTGGTCGAGTCGCAGAGAAGGGCCAAAACGCCCTCGTCGCCGACGGCGCGGAAACGGGCCTCATCGGTCATCGGCCCAAGTGACGGATTATGGTCGATCTTCCAGTCACCGGTATGGACGACATTGCCGAGCGGCGTGCGGATGACCAGCGACATCGGTTCCGGGATCGAGTGGTTAACCCCAATCGCTTCAATTTCGAAAGGACCGACATTGATCCGGTCGCCCTGCTTGAAAGGCGTTATCGGGATTTCCGCGCGAGACCCTTCATAGGCGCGCTTGGCCTCCAGCATGCCGGCAGTAAAGCCGGATGCATAGACTGGCACGTTGAGCCCCGGCCAGAGATCGTTCAATGCGCCGTAGTGATCCTCATGCGCATGGGTGATGATGATGCCTTTGAGGTTCTTCTTCTGCGCCTTGATAAAACGGATATCGGGAAGCACGAGATCGACGCCCGGCAGGTCGGGACCGGCAAAGGTCACGCCGCAATCGACCATGATCCACTGGCGGTTTGACGGCGGACCGTAACCGTACAGTGCGAGGTTCATGCCGATTTCGCCCACGCCGCCCAGTGGCAGGAAAACCAGTTCGTCGTTCTTGGTCATTCTTCTTTCCGTTCCAGTCCTACCCGAAAAACACATCACCGGCGGCAACCGACAGAATTCCATCCGCGCCGCGGTCGAGCAATAAAAGTCCCTTATCATCGATTCCGGAAAAGATACCGGAAATCGAGCGATCCGGCAGGTTCACCGTAATTTTCTCACCCATACCACAAGCGACACTGCGCCAGCGCCGAACGATCTCGGCGATCCCCCGGCCCTGATCCCATACGCTTAGAATTTCCGCCATCTCGACATAGAGATGGGCGAAAAGTTCCTGCGGTCCGATCGATACGCCCTGATCTGCGAGCGAGGTGACGGGATAGAGCGCGAGATCCGGCCTCTCGCGAATATTGATGCCAATACCAATCACGAGCGCCAGCTTGCCGTCCAGCAAACGCTCGGCCTCGAGAAGAATGCCGGAGGTTTTGCGGCGACCGATCATCACATCGTTCGGCCACTTGATATCAACCGGTTCGCCGCCTGGCGGCATGACTTTGGCAATCGCGGCTCGCACGGCCAGCGCCACGGCGAGAGGCAAGGAAGCGAGTTGTTCCTGCGTCGACGGATCAATCAGAAGAAGGGAGGAATAAAGGTTTCCGCGCTCGGAAACCCATTCGCGACCGCGCCGCCCGCGGCCGCCGGACTGGCGCTCGGCCGTGATCCAGAGAAAACCAGCTTCGCCCGCGCGAGCGCGGGCGAATGCTTCCGTATTGGTGGACGAGACTTCGTCGAGGGCCTCGTGCCGGAAATCGTCAATCGATATCCGGCGCGTGTGCGAAAGGCTGGTCAATTAAACAGCGTCTTTGCAGCCGCTTCTGCGGCTGTGCCAAGCGGGCCGCCGAAGAAGATGTAGCCGAGGACGAAGAGACCCGACAGGCCAAAGACAAGGCGCAGCTCAATCGCCGTGCGGGCAAACTCGCCCTTCGGTTCGTCGAACCACATGACCTTTACCACCCGCAGGTAATAGAAGGCACCGATAACCGACGCGACGACGCCGATGATGGCGAGCGCGTAGAGCTTGGCCTCGACGGCTGCGACAAAGACGAAGTACTTGGCGAAGAAGCCTGCGAGTGGCGGGATACCTGCCAGCGAGAACATCAGTGCCGTGAGGACAAACGCCATGAACGGGCGCGTCGTCGAGAGGCCAGCGAGATCGTCGATGTTCTCGACATTGCCGCCTTCCTTGCGACGCATCGCCATGATGCAAGCGAAGGAGCCGAGCGTCATGATCAGATAGATCATCATGTACAGAAGGACGCCCGAGATGCCGGTTTCGCTGCCCGAGGCAAGACCGACCAAGGCGTAACCCATGTGACCTATGGAGGAATAGGCCATCAGGCGCTTGATGTTGCGCTGACCGATCGCGGCCACTGAGCCGAGAACCATGGAAGCGATCGAGATGAACACGATGATCTGCTGCCATTCGGCAA
Organism: Rhizobium sp. AAP43; assembly: GCF_001296045.1. Classification (GTDB taxonomy): domain Bacteria; phylum Pseudomonadota; class Alphaproteobacteria; order Rhizobiales; family Rhizobiaceae; genus Allorhizobium. The sequence goes on from NZ_LJHS01000026.1 coordinate 112,580, forward strand.
AGATCGGCATGAAGGCGTCGATCACAACACGGACCATGATCGCCATGGCGCCAATCTTGGGAGCCGCAGCCAGGAAGGCAGTCACCGGGGTGGGAGCACCTTCGTAGACGTCCGGCGTCCACATGTGGAACGGAACGGCCGAGATCTTGAATGCAAGACCGGCGAGGACGAAGACCAGACCGAAGATCAGGCCAAGCGAAGGTTCGCCCTGCGAGAGAACAGCGGAGATCTGCTCGAAGCCGGTATTGCCGGTGAAGCCGTAGACCAACGACATGCCGTAGAGCAGCATGCCGGACGACAGCGCACCGAGCACGAAATACTTCAGACCCGCTTCCGTCGAGCGCAGGCTATCACGGTTGATCGCTGCGACAACGTAAAGCGCCAGCGACTGAAGTTCCAGCGACATGTACAGCGTGATCAGGTTGTTGGCGGAGATCATCAGCATGATGCCGAGTGTCGCCAGAACCAGCAGCACCGGGAATTCGAACTTGTCGAGATGGTCGAAACGAGCATGGCCAACGGCCATGATCATCGCCACGACCGAGCCAGTCAGGGCCAGGATCTTCATGAAGCGCGAATAGCCGTCGGCGATATAGGCGCCGTTGAAGGCTTGGCCCTCGCCGCCCGAAAAGACGAGCCAGGCGCCCGCGAAGATCAAAAGCGCCACGGCAAGGCCGGTGACGAGGTTGGTCGAGCGGTTGCCGGAAAAGACGCCGATCATGAGCAGCACCATGGCGCCCACGGCCAGGATCAGTTCCGGCGTGACCAGATGCAGACTAGTGATGAGAGTTTCAGCGGTCATGTCCAAAGGATCCTGTCGTCAGTTCGCAATCAGCGCCAGAGACTGGGCTGCCTGCAAGGCTGCGGTGTAGTTGTTCACCAGATGGTCGACGGACGCAGCCGTGGCATCAAGGATCGGAGCCGGGTAGACGCCGAAGAAGATGGTGAGAGCGACCAGCGGGTAGAGCACGAGCTTTTCGCGTGCAGAGAGATCGAGCAAGGCCTTCAGGCTGTCCTTTTCGAGCGCACCGAAGACGACGCGGCGATAGAGCCAAAGGGCATAGGCTGCCGACAGGATCACACCCGTTGCGGCGATGAGCGCGACCCAGGTGTTGACGCGGAACACGCCGATCAGTGTCAGGAACTCGCCAATGAAGCCAGACGTGCCGGGAAGACCGACATTGGCCATGGTGAAGATCATGAACGCGACCGCATATTTCGGCATGTTATTGACCAGACCGCCATAGGCCGCAATCTCGCGGGTATGCAGACGGTCGTAGATCACACCGACGCAAAGGAACAGCGCGCCGGACACGAAGCCGTGGCTGATCATCTGGAAGATCGCGCCCTGAACACCCTGCTGGTTGGCAGCGAAGATGCCCATGGTCACGTAGCCCATATGAGCAACCGAGGAATAGGCGATCAGCTTCTTGATGTCTTCCTGCATCATCGCAACCAACGACGTGTAGACGATCGCGATCACGGAGAGCGCAAAGACCATCGGTGCGAAGAGGTCGGAGGCCAGCGGGAACATTGGCAGCGAGAAGCGCAGGAAGCCATAGCCACCGAGCTTCAGCATGATCCCGGCCAGAATGACTGAGCCCGCTGTCGGCGCCTGTACGTGCGCATCCGGGAGCCAGGTATGCACTGGCCACATCGGCATCTTCACCGCAAAGGATGCGAAGAAGGCGAGCCACAGCCATGTCTGCATCGACGCCGGGAAATCATAGTCCAGAAGCTGTACGACATCGGTAGTACCGGCCTGCCAGTACATCGCCATAATGGCAAGAAGCATCAGGACGGAGCCGAGCAGCGTATAGAGGAAGAACTTGTAGGACGCGTAGACGCGGTCCTTGCCACCCCAAACGCCGATGATGATGAACATCGGAATGAGGCCCGCCTCGAAGAACACGTAGAAAAGCACGATATCGAGCGACACGAAGACGCCGATCATCAGTGTTTCGAGGACCAGGAAGGCGATCATGTATTCCTTCAGGCGCTTCTCCACCGAGGTCCAGCTCGCGAGAATGCAGAAGGGCATGAGAAGGGTCGTCAGAATGACGAACAGCATGGAAATGCCGTCGACACCGACGTGATAGGAAATTCCGGTGCCGAGCCAGCTGTGCTTCTCAACCATCTGGAAGCCGACATTGGAATTGTCGAAATTGATCCAGATGAAGAGCGAGACGACAAAGGTAAAGACCGTCGTCATCAGCGAGACATTCAGGATGTTGCGGCGGCCAAGAGAGGTGTCACCACGGGTCAGCAGGAGCAGAGCCACGCCGACCAGAGGAAGGAAGGTGACCGTCGAGAGAATGGGCCAATCGGTCATCAGAGGGAGCTCCCGAGCATCATCCAGGTAACGAGGGCCGCAATGCCGATCAGCATCGCGAAGGCATAGTGATAGAGGTAACCCGACTGCAGGCGGACAACCTTCTGTGTCAGACCGCCCACGGCGGCGGCAACGCCATTCGGACCATAGGCGTCGATGACGGCGACGTCCGACTTCTTCCACAGGAAGCGGCCGAGGGCCTTGGACGAACGAACGAAGAGGAAGTCATAGAGCTCGTCGAAGTACCACTTGTTGAGCAGGAACTGGTAGAGCATCCACTGCTGCTCAGCCAGCTTCTTCGGCGCCGACGGGTTCTTGATGTACATGTACCAAGCCGTGACGAAACCGAGGAGCATTGCCACGAAGGGGCTGAGCGCAACCCAGGCCGGAACGTGATGGAACTCTTCGAGCAGCTCGTTCCCTGGCAGGGTGAACAGCGCGCCCTTCCAGAATTCTGCGTAGTGATGGCCGTAGAAATAGCCTTCAAACACAACACCGGCGAAGACTGCCCCAACAGCCAGCATGAAGAGCGGGATCAGCATGACCATCGGGGATTCATGAACGTGATGCATGACATCGGCGGAGGCACGCGGCTTGCCGAAGAAGGTCAGGAACATCAGGCGCCAGGAATAGAAGCTCGTGAATAGAGCAGCGATTACAAGGAGCGTGAAGGCGAAACCTGAAACAGCCGAATGCGAGGCGAATGTCGCTTCGATGATCACGTCTTTTGAGAAGAAGCCGGCAAAGCCGACGGACGTGAACGGAATGCCGACGCCGGTAATGGCGAGCGTGCCGAGCAGCATCATGCGGAAGGTCCACTTGATGTGCGGGCGCAGGCCGCCCATGTAGCGCATGTCCTGTTCACCGTCGACCGCATGGATGACCGAGCCGGCGCAGAGGAACAGAAGCGCCTTGAAGAAGGCGTGTGTGAAGAGGTGGAAGACGGCCGCACCATAAGCACCGACGCCGAGCGCCACGAACATGTAGCCGAGCTGCGAGCAGGTCGAATAGGCGATGACGCGCTTGATGTCGTTCTGCACCAGACCGACGGTTGCCGCAAAGAAGGCGGTGATGGCACCGACAACCGTGACCACCGTCAGGGCATCCGGCGACAGTTCAAAAATGGGCGACATGCGCGCGACGAGGAAGACGCCGGCGGTGACCATGGTCGCCGCATGGATAAGAGCGGAGACCGGGGTCGGGCCTTCCATGGCGTCCGGGAGCCAGGTGTGCAGCAGGAACTGCGCCGACTTACCCATGGCGCCCATGAACAGCAGCAGGCAGGCGCCGGTCAGCGCGTGGCTGCGGTCCAGCTGCATGCCGAAAAGGTTCAGAACCACTTCAGGTGCCGCAGAAGGATCGGCTGGCAGGTAGGACTGTGCAGACGCGAAGATCGTTTCGAAGTTGATCGAACCGAACATCACGAAGAGGGCGGAAATGCCGAGGATGAAGCCGAAGTCACCAACGCGGTTGACAATGAAGGCCTTCATGGCAGCGGCAGACGCGGACGGCTTCTTGAACCAGAAACCGATCAGCAGGTAGGACGCAAGACCAACACCTTCCCAGCCGAAGAACATCTGCAGCAGATTGTCCGACGTGACGAGCATGAGCATCGCGAAGGTGAAGAGCGACAGATAGGCAAAGAAGCGCGGCCGATGCGGATCGTGATGCATGTAGCCGATCGAATAGAGATGGACGAGGGTCGAGACCGAATTGACGACGACCAGCATAACCGCTGTCAGCGTATCGATGCGCAGTGCCCATTCGACGTCGATGCCGCCGGATTGGATCCAGCGCAGGACCGGGACCTTGATCATCTCATGCGCTTCATGCGCCATGGCGACCTGGAAGAAGACAATCCAGGAGAGGATCGCGACCACGACCATCAGACCGGTTGTGACATATTCCGACGCCTTGGCGCCGATCTGGCGGCCGAACAGGCCAGCAATCAGGAAACCGATCAGCGGGAGAAAGACGATAGCTTTGTAGATCAGCATAGCCGTATCAGCCCTTCATCACGTTGACGTCTTCGACGGCGATGGAGCCGCGATTACGATAGAAGACCACCAGGATCGCGAGGCCGATTGCCGCTTCCGCCGCCGCCACTGTCAGGATGAACAGGGCAAAGACCTGGCCGACAAGGTCGCCGAGGAAGGTCGAGAAGGCGACCATGTTGATGTTCACGGCCAAAAGGATGAGCTCGATCGACATCAGAATGACGATGACGTTCTTGCGGTTCAGGAAGATGCCAAAAACACCCAGGGTGAAGAGCATGGCACTGACCGTCAGGTAGTGGGAAAGACCGATTTCCATAATATACGTTCCTTGACCTCGTGCTCGGCTCAGACGCCCTGGCCCGGCTTGACCTTGACCACCTTGACGGCAGTTTCCGGCGTGCGGGCGACCTGGGCGGAGATGTCCTGGCGCTTGATATTGGTGCGATGGCGCAACGTCAGCACGATCGCGCCAATCATGGCAACGAACAGGACGAGGCCCGCGATCTGGAAGAAGAAGACGTAGTCCGTGTAGAGCACGTCACCGAGGGCCTGCGTGTTCTGACGCTCGGCAACCGCCGGGATCGGCTGGGTGATCGCGTTCTTCGCTTCCGGGCTGATCGCGCTGCCGCCGATCACGACGATCAGCTCGACCGCAACGATCAGGCCGATCAATGCGCCGATCGGTGCATATTTCGCAGCCCCTGCGCGAAGCTCGGTGAAGTCGATGTCGAGCATCATCACGACGAAGAGGAAGAGAACCGCAACCGCGCCGACATAGACGACGAGAAGAATCATCGCCAGGAATTCAGCACCCGTGAGGAGCAGAAGACCAGCCGCATTGATGAAGGTCAGAATGAGGAACAGGACCGAATGGACCGGGTTCCGAGCCGATATCACCATGAAGGCCGAAGCCACTGCGACAAAGGCGAAGAGATAGAAAAAGAGAGCCTGAAGACCCATGTTGGTGCCTTTTCATCTTCCCCCGGACGAGGGCCCTGCCCCGTCGCCCGATAAGGCATGGCGGTATCCCCACCGACATGCCGTTTACGAATACAGATGCTGCGGCGAGGCATTACGCCTCGCTGAAGCGGAAACGATCCCGAGGGATCAGCGGTAAGGAGCGTCCATCGCAATGTTGCGTGCGATTTCGCGTTCCCAGCGGTCGCCATTGTCCAGCAACCGCGCCTTGTCGAAATAGAGTTCTTCGCGGGTCTCGGTGGCGAACTCGAAGTTCGGACCTTCGACGATCGCGTCAACCGGGCAAGCTTCCTGGCAGAAGCCGCAATAGATGCACTTCACCATGTCGATGTCGTAACGCACCGTCCGGCGGGTGCCGTCGTTGCGGCGCGGGCCGGCCTCGATGGTGATGGCCTGGGCAGGACAGATCGCCTCGCAGAGCTTGCAGGCGATGCAGCGCTCTTCGCCGTTCGGATAGCGGCGCAGCGCATGCTCGCCGCGGAAACGCGGCGAAACCGGGCCCTTTTCGAACGGATAGTTGATCGTCGCTTTCTGCTTGAAGAAGTAACGCATCGACAGGAAGAAGGCGCCGACGAACTCCTTCAGGAAGAGTGAATTGATAGCCTGTGCAATCGCCATCTTATTCTCCAAATCACCGAAACTTCCGGGAGGGCATCACGCCCAACCCATCAGCTTCAGCACGAATGCGGTGATGATGACCATGGCGAGCGAGATCGGAAGGAAGACCTTCCAGCCAAGACGCATCAACTGGTCATAGCGGTAGCGCGGAACGAATGCCTTCACCATGGCGAACATGAAGAAGACCAGGCCCGCCTTGAGAACGAACCAGATGATACCCGGGACCCAGTTCAGGATCGCGATATCGACCGGCGGCAACCACCCTCCAAGGAAGAGGATCGTGGTCAGCGAGCACATGAGAACGATGGCCGCATATTCGCCAAGCATGAACATCATGTAGGGCGTCGAGCCGTATTCGACCATGAAGCCGGCAACGAGTTCGGATTCGGCTTCCGGAAGGTCGAAGGGCGGACGGTTGGTTTCTGCCAGTGCCGAGATGAAGAAGATCACGAACATCGGGAAGAGTGCCAGCCAGTGCCAGTCGAGGAAGGAGGCCGGAAGGCCCATCATTGTGCCGAGGCCATTGTTTTGGGCAACGACGATGTCGGTGAGGTTTAGCGAACCCACGCACAGCAGAACGGTGACGATCACGAAGCCCATCGAGACTTCGTAGGACACCATCTGGGCTGCGGAACGCAGCGCACCGAGGAACGGGTACTTCGAGTTCGAAGCCCAGCCACCCATGATGATGCCGTAGACTTCGAGCGACGAGACGGCAAAGACGAAGAGGATGCCGACATTGATGTTGGCGATCACCCAACCCGCATTCAGCGGAATGACGGCCCAGGTCGCAAGCGCCAAAGTCACGGCGACGAGCGGCGCCAGCAGGAAGACGCCCTTGTTGGCGCCAGCCGGGATGACCGGCTCCTTGAAGACAAACTTCAACAGGTCGGCGAAGGACTGGAACAGACCCCAGGGACCCACGACATTCGGGCCGCGGCGCAGCTGGACAGCTGCCCAGATCTTGCGGTCTGCCAACAGGATGTAAGCGATGAACACCAGCAGGCAGACGAGCAGCAGCAGCGACTGCCCGATCATGATGGCCGCAGGCCATACATAGGTGGAAACGAAATTATCCATGGTCCCCTGCCCTTACTCTGCCGCAGCCTTGAAATTGTTGCGGGCCAATGCCGAGCACTCGGCCATGACGGCCGAAGCACGTGCGATCGGGTTCGTCAAATAGAAGTCTTTGATCGGCGACGCAAACAGAGACTTGCCGATCTTACCGGGTTTTTTCGCCAGTGCGACAATGTCGGCTGCCGGAGACGTAGCGATCTGGTCGACTGCAGCAAAATGTGGCTGCTGCTCATAGAGCGCGGCGCGCAGTTGCGACAGCGAATCGAAGGGTAGCTTCTTGCCGAGCACGTCGGAAAGCGCACGCAGGATCGCCCAGTCTTCACGAGCTTCACCCGGCGCAAAACCGGCGCGATTGCCCATCTGGACGCGGCCTTCTGTATTGACCCAGGTGCCCGACTTTTCGGTATAGGTCGCACCCGGCAGGATGACGTCGGCGTGATGCGCCCCGTTGTCACCATGGCTGCCGATATAGACGACGCACTTGGCGGTTTTGGCAGAGAAGTCCAGTTCGTCAGCGCCGAGCAGGAAGACGACGTCAAGCGACGACAGCATATCACCTGCAGCGACCGCGCCCTCGCCCGGCACGAAGCCAAGGTCAAGACCGCCAACGCGGGATGCTGCCGTGTGCAGGACGCAGAAGCCGTTCCACTCTTCGGACACGGCCCCGACATCTGCTGCAAGCTTTGCAACATTGGAAAGAACAGCCTTGCCGTCAGCACCCGTCAACGCGCCCTGGCCGACGATAATCAGCGGGTTCTTGGCTGCCCTCAGCGTCTCGGCAAAGTTGTTCTTGCCGGATACGAGATCCGAAAGCGTATCAGCCCCGGCGCCGAGATAGTCATAGGGGTAACGCAGCTCGCCGCCTTCACCGATTACACCGATCGGCAAACCGCCGCGGCGCCAGCGCTTGCGGATGCGGGCGTTCAGCACGGCCGCCTCATAGCGTGGGTTCGCACCGACGATGAGAATTGCGTCAGCCGATTCAATGCCTTCGATGCCAGCGTTAAACAGGTATGTCGAGCGGCCGAGCGACGGATCAAGTGCCGTCCCATCCTGGCGACAGTCGGTATTCGACGAACCGAGTGCATTGACGAGTGACTTCAGCGCAAAGATTTCTTCGACCGAAGCGAGGTCACCGGCGACGGCACCGATCTTGTCAGCAGAGGTGGCAGCAACAGCGGACTTGATTGCGGCAAAGGCTTCAGCCCAGGAGGCTGCCTGCAGGCGGCCATCCTTCTTCACGTATGGACGGTCGAGACGCTGGGTCTTCAGGCCATCCCAGATGAAGCGGGTCTTGTCGGAGATCCACTCTTCGTTGATCTCCTCGTTGACGCGCGGCATGATGCGCATGACTTCGCGGCCACGCGTGTCGACGCGGATCGCAGAGCCGAGCGCGTCCATCACGTCAATCGATTCGGTCTTGTTGAGTTCCCACGGACGGGCGGTGAAGGCGAAGGGCTTGGAGGTCAGCGCGCCGACCGGGCAGAGGTCAACGACATTGCCCTGGAGCTCCGACGTCATCGCCTGCTCGAGATAGGTGGTGATCTCGGCGTCTTCGCCACGGCCGATCAGGCCGAGTTCGGCAATACCGGCAACTTCGGTGGTAAAGCGGACGCAGCGCGTGCAGTGGATGCAGCGGTTCATCACGGTCTTGACCAGCGGTCCGATATACTTGTCTTCGACGGCGCGCTTGTTTTCCGTGTAGCGCGAGCTGTCGATACCGAAGGCCATGGCCTGGTCCTGCAGGTCGCATTCGCCGCCCTGGTCGCAGATCGGGCAATCCAGCGGATGGTTGATCAGCAGGAATTCCATCACGCCTTCGCGGGCCTTCTTGACCATCGGCGTGTTGGTGAAGACTTCAGCCAGTTCACCGTTCGGGCCGCCGCGGATATCGCGCACGCCCATGGCGCAGGATGCTGCCGGCTTTGGCGGGCCGCCCTTCACCTCGACAAGGCACATGCGGCAATTGCCGGCGACCGACAGCCGTTCGTGGAAACAAAAGCGCGGAACTTCAGCGCCGGCTTCCTCGCACGCCTGCAGCAGCGTGAAATGATCCGGAACCTCGATCTCTTTGCCGTCGACCTTCAGCTTTGCCATATTCGCCTTCCTGCCTCACGCTTCCGCGTATATCCCCGTGGCACTTCCGCCCCGGTTGGCCAATTGTGGTCGAGCCCGACCACAATCCGCCCGTTTTATCCCATCAAGTCCGGCTTACCGCATCCCGCGCAGCCAGACCCTAAACTCAACTGCCTGAGCGGACCTTACGTGACTTGGCCGAGCCGATAACCAGCCGACGCGCCTGTCCTGTCCAATCATCCCGCAGGGCCCGGCCATCAAGGCCCAGCTCCGCGTCCAGCGCCGCCAGCGCCTTGTCATCCAGGTCGACCAGATCCTGAAAGCGGGCAATCCCCCTGCCCTTCAGAAGCTGTTCAATCTTTGGCCCGATCCCATCGATCTTCTTCAGATCGTCAGCCTTGCCACCCGTCTTCTTCGACGTCGACACCTTCTTCGGTGCCGATGCCTCGTTCGGCGATCGATCCGGCACAGATGCCATAGCATCTCCCTGCCGGACCTTCGGCTTCGCCTTTGCTGGCGCTGCCTTTGGCTTCACCGTGACCGCTTTCTCAGCCTTGGGCTCCGTCGCCGACTTCACAGCGGTCGCCGGAACCTGCGTCTCCTTCTCAACCTCTGCCGGGGAACGCCCAACGGCATCAGCGGCCTTCCGCTCTTCCTCAAGCTGGCGTGCCAGCTGGCCAGTCACTTCCATCGCCCCCTGCAGCGAGCCCAGCCAAAACCGGCTCATCTGCGTTGCCATGGAAAGGCCGAAGGCGGTTGCGGCGGCAATCGTTGCCGCCGGGTTGTTCATCAGCGCATCAAGACCTTCGGGCGGCCGAGCGGGTTCAGCCGGTCTATCCGGCCCCTTGTCCCCGCTCTTGTCCGAAGAGCCTGCCATTGCCCCCGATCCCTTACTCTGCCGCTTCCATGACGACGCCGTGGGCGATCGCATTGCGCGTATACTGGTCGATGCGCGCCTCGATCTCCGGACGGAAATTGCGGATAAGGCCCTGGATTGGCCAGGCAGCCGCATCGCCGAGCGCACAGATCGTGTGGCCCTCGATCTGCTTGGTCACCTGGAACAGCATGTCGATTTCACGCTTCTGGGCATTGCCCTTCACCATGCGCTCCATGACACGCATCATCCAGCCCGTGCCTTCACGGCATGGCGTGCACTGGCCGCAGCTCTCATGCTTGAAGAAGGCTGAAATGCGCCAGATCGCCTTGATGATGTCCGTGGACTTGTCCATGACGATCATGCCGCCGGTGCCGAAGGACGACTTCACTTCGCGCAGACCGTCGAAGTCGAGCACGACATCCATCATGTCCTCTGCCTTGACGACCGGGCAGGATGCACCACCCGGGATGACGGCGAGCAGATTGTCCCATCCCCCGCGGATACCACCGGCATGCTTTTCGATCATTTCGCGGAAGGTGATGCCCATGCTTTCCTCAACCGTGCAGGGACGGTTGACGTGGCCGGAGATCATGAACAGCTTCGTGCCGACATTGTTCGGGCGACCGAAGGACGAGAACCAGCCGGCGCCACGGCGCAGGATGGTCGGCGTCACAGCAATCGATTCGACGTTGTTGACCGTCGTCGGGCAGCCATAGAGACCCATGTTCGCCGGGAATGGCGGCTTCAGGCGCGGCTGGCCCTTCTTGCCCTCCAGACTTTCGAGCAATGCTGTTTCTTCACCGCAGATATAAGCGCCGGCACCATGGTGGACATAGATGTCGATGTCGTAGCCGAGCTTGTTGTTCTTGCCGAGGAGGCCTGCGTCATAGCACTCGTCGATTGCCGCCTGCAGAGCCTCACGCTCGCGCATGAACTCGCCACGCACATAGATATAGGCTGCATGCGCGCCCATGGCGAAGGACGCGATTACGCAGCCTTCAATCAGCGTGTGCGGATCGTGGCGCAGAATGTCGCGGTCCTTGCAAGTACCGGGTTCGGATTCATCGGCATTGACCACGAGGTAATGCGGACGGCCATCTGATTCCTTCGGCATGAAGGACCACTTCAAGCCCGTCGGGAAGCCGGCGCCGCCGCGGCCGCGCAGACCCGAATTCTTGACCTCGTTGATGATCCAGTCGCGACCCTTTTCGAGGATCTGCTTGGTACCATCCCAGTGGCCGCGCGCCATGGCACCCTTCAGGGACTTGTCCTTGAGGCCATAGATGTTGGTAAAGATGCGATCCTGATCCTTCAACATGTCTCTCTACCCCTTAGCGCGGCTTCTTGCCGAAGACTTTGATGTATTCAGCTTCGCCACCCTTGGCGAGCGCCTTGGCCTGCTTGACCCAGTCGTCCCGCTCAATGCGGCCGGCGAACTTCAGGTAGGTATCCACCCACTCGCGTTCCGCCTTCTTCCACTTGGCGACCTGCTCGAACGTGTAGATTCCAAGACCGTTCAGCGTTGCCTCGATCTTCGGACCGACGCCCGAGATCATTTTTAGATCGTCCGGCGTTGCGGGGCGCTCGATCCCAGCAGGACGGTTCTTTTCGTCAGCAACCGAGGCGGTCTCAACGGGACGAGCCGTATCGGCATTGCCACCTTCAACCTTGGCATTTTCCGCCGCAGCCTTTTTGGCTGTTGCCGGCGTCTTCAGCCTCTTGTCAGTCTCAGGCGCATCCGTCACGGGCTTTGCAGCGTTAGCCGGCGGCACTGAAGGTGCTGCAGCCCGAGCCGCGTCAGCGTGGTCGCTAAAGCGAATCGGCTGGATTTCATCCGTCAGCGCGATCGGGCCACCGACGGGTGCAGAATGGATACGGTCGATCTGCGGACCCGGCTTGATGTCGGAGCCTTTGCCTGCGGCGAAACGGTCGATGATGTGCTCGAGCTGGGTCGGCGTCAGATCTTCATAGGCGTCCTTGAAGATCATGACCATCGGCGCGTTGACGCAGGCGCCCTGACATTCGACCTCTTCCCAGGACAAAGTGCCCTCAGCATTGCGCTCGAAGGGCTCGGCATGAATCTTGGACTTGCACACATGGATCAGATCTTCCGCGCCGCGCAGCATGCAGGGGGTGGTGCCACAGACCTGAATATGCGCGCGCGTGCCGATCGGACGCAGCTGGAACTGGGTGTAGAAGGTCGCGACCTCGAGGACACGGATATAGGCCATGTCGAGCATTTCGGCGACGAATTCTATCGCCGCCTTGGTCACCCAGCCATCCTGCTCCTGTGCACGCATCAACAGCGGAATGACCGCCGATTGCTGGCGGCCCGCCGGATACTTGCGAATGGTGGCTTCAGCCCAGGCGGCATTTTCCGCATTGAAGGAAAAGCCTGCCGGCTGGAATTGCTCTTCGGCTAGTCGACGAACGGACATACTTCCTCACGCCTTGTCTCAGTTTATGGAACCACACCGCGTATTCGTCACATTGGCGAATTCGCAGGCATAGGCCGAATTGTCTTTCTGCAGGAACACGAAGAGCTTGGACCCAGTCCAGGTCGAACTCTTGATCTCATATCCCTGCGCGATGAGCTTTTCCATCGTGGATGACGATGTTGTCGACGTCAGAGCGGTCTGATCCTCGGCCACCGCCTGGGTGGCCATGAGACAGATGACAGTGGCGGCGACAAGCTTCAGCATCAGCGGTCAACTTCCCCGAACACGATGTCGAGCGATCCGAGGATCGCCGAAACGTCGGCCAGCTGATGACCGCGGCACAGGAAATCCATCGCCTGCAGATGCGCATACCCCGGAGCGCGGATCTTGCAGCGATAAGGCTTATTGGTGCCGTCGGAGACCAGATAGACGCCAAACTCGCCCTTCGGCGCTTCAACGGCGGCATAAACCTCACCGGCCGGCACGTGATAACCTTCCGTGTAGAGCTTGAAGTGGTGAATCAGACCTTCCATCGAGCGCTTCATCTCGCCACGCTTCGGCGGAACGACCTTGCCGTCCAGCGATGAAACCGGTCCGGTCTTGGCATCACCCAGCAGGCGATTGACGCACTGCTTCATGATCCTCACCGACTCACGCATTTCGAACATGCGGATCAGGTAGCGATCGTAGCAGTCACCGTTCTTGCCGACCATGATATCGAAGTCCATGTCGGCATAGCACTCGTAAGGCTGCGACTTGCGCAGATCCCAGGCAGCGCCGGACCCACGGACCATGACGCCGGAGAAGCCCCAGGCCCAGCAATCTTCCAAGCTGACGACGCCGATATCGACGTTACGCTGCTTGAAAATGCGGTTGCCCGTCAGGAGGTCGTCGATATCGTTGAGCTTTTCCGGGAACTGGTCGCACCACTTGCCGATATCTTCGACCAGCTGATGCGGCAGATCCTGGTGAACGCCGCCCGGACGGACAAAGGCTGCGTGCATGCGCGCGCCGGACGCGCGCTCATAGAAAACCATCAGCTTTTCGCGTTCTTCAAAGCCCCAGAGCGGCGGCGTCAATGCGCCAACGTCCATGGCTTGAGTTGTGACGTTGAGAAGGTGCGAAAGGATACGGCCGATTTCCGAGTAGAGAACACGGATCAGCTGGCCACGGATCGGAATTTCCAGACCGAGCAGCTTTTCAACGCCCAGCGAATAGGCGTGTTCCTGGTTCATCGGCGCGACATAGTCGAGGCGATCGAAATAAGGCAGCGCCTGAAGATAGGTCTTGGTCTCGATCAGCTTCTCGGTGCCGCGGTGAAGCAGACCGATATGCGGATCAACGCGCTCGACGATTTCGCCGTCAAGCTCCAGGACGAGGCGAAGAACGCCGTGCGCCGCCGGATGCTGCGGGCCGAAGTTGATATTGAAGTTGCGGACGTTGTGTTCTGTCATGGTCCCTGCCCTTCCGCTCACTTTGCCGCTTTTTCATCACCGGGCAGCACGTAGTCCGTGCCTTCCCAGGGCGAGAGGAAGTCGAAGTTGCGGAATTCCTGCTTCAGCTCGACCGGCTCGTAAACGACGCGCTTGGCGCTATCGTCATAACGAACCTCGACGAAGCCCGTCGTGGGGAAGTCCTTGCGCAGCGGATGCCCTTCGAAACCGTAGTCGGTCAGAATGCGGCGCAGATCCGGATGGTCGGTAAACAGGATGCCGTACATGTCCCAAGCCTCGCGCTCGAACCAGTCGGCGCCGGGGAATACCGGGCAGGCTGACGGCACAGGCTTGAATTCGCCGGTTGCGACCTTGATGCGGATACGCAGGTTCTGGCGCGGGGACAGCAGATGATAAACGACATCGAACCGATCTTCGCGCGCCGGATAGTCGACGCCGCAGATATCGATCAGGTTGACGAACCCGCACTGGACATCGTCGCGCAAGAAGGTCAGCAGCGAGATGATGTTTTCCGACTTCGCGGCCAGAGTCAGTTCACCAAAGGCGATCTCGCTGGATGCAATCAGCGCGCCGCGCGTTTCCTGCAGGTAGGATGCCAGCTCGTTCAGGGCTTCACTCATTGTCTCGTCCCTTCCTTACCGCTCGATCGTTCCGGTGCGCCGGATCTTCTTCTGCAGCAGGAGCACGCCATACAGCAGCGCCTCTGCCGTGGGGGGACAGCCTGGCACATAGATGTCGACCGGCACGACACGGTCGCAACCGCGCACGACGGAATAGGAATAGTGATAATAACCGCCGCCATTGGCGCAGGAGCCCATGGAAATGACGTAACGCGGCTCCGGCATCTGGTCATAGACCTTGCGGAGTGCGGGCGCCATCTTGTTGGTCAGCGTGCCGGCAACAATCATCACGTCAGACTGGCGCGGTGAGGCGCGCGGCGCAAAGCCGAAGCGCTCGGCGTCGTAACGCGGCATCGACAGCTGCATCATTTCGACGGCGCAGCACGCCAGACCGAAGGTCATCCACATCAGCGAACCTGTACGGGCCCAGTTGATCAGCTCATCGGTTGACGTGACAAGGAAGCCCTTGTCCGCCAGCTCGTTGTTGATCTCGCCAAAGAACCGGTCGTCGCTGCCGATGGGCTTGCCCGTGTTGGGGTCAATAATGCCCTTGGCCTGCGGTGCCACCAGCGTGGCGTCGGATTGGATCACTCCCATTCGAGCGCCCCCTTCTTCCATTCATAGATAAAGCCAACGGTGAGCACACCGAGGAAGACCATCATCGACCAGAAACCGAACCAGCCAATTTCGCTGAAGGACACTGCCCAGGGGAACAGGAAAGCGACTTCAAGATCGAAGATGATGAAGAGAATCGACACCAGATAGAAACGGATATCGAATTTCATGCGCGCATCGTCGAAAGCGTTGAAGCCGCACTCATAGGCCGACAGCTTTTCCGAATCGGGTGCCTGATACGCAACGGCAAAAGGCGCAACGAGAAGCGCTATGCCGATGACGAGGGATATACCGATGAAGATGGCGATCGGAAGGTAGGAACTGAGCAGATCAGTCATCATATCACCCTGCTTGTCTCACATGCCGAATGGCATATAGGGCGGAGCCGACAAGCCGAAAGAGAGTTGCAACGAGCCGTGGTTAGCGCAGCCGGACTGC
The DNA here is from genome assembly GCF_001296045.1 of Rhizobium sp. AAP43. Taxonomy (GTDB): domain Bacteria; phylum Pseudomonadota; class Alphaproteobacteria; order Rhizobiales; family Rhizobiaceae; genus Allorhizobium. The sequence continues at coordinate 128,100 of NZ_LJHS01000026.1, forward strand.
CAGTGCAAGTCCGGCAGAAGCCTTTTCACCCGATACCGAATGTCACACTACCAGCAGGTAAAAAGCCTGTCTTGCGCAAATGCGAAACACACAAGAAAAATCAAATATTGAGGAGGAGGTACACAATGAAGTGGCGCGAGTGACGGGGCTCGAACCCGCGACCTCCGGCGTGACAGGCCGGCACTCTAACCGACTGAGCTACACCCGCGCATTTTCATGAACAGTTGTCCATGGTGCCACCGAAGCGGCATGCCTTGATTTTAAATGGGAATGGCGCGAGTGACGGGGCTCGAACCCGCGACCTCCGGCGTGACAGGCCGGCACTCTAACCAACTGAGCTACACCCGCGCATTTCCATTTGAGGGGTCAGGGCGACCCCGCCGAGCGGGCTAACCCGTTCGATGAGCGGGTCTCTAAGGGGTTCGTCCGGAGGTGTCAAGCAGGTTTCAAGACAAAACAGTGACCGACTGAATTTTATCCCCATTGCCCCTTACCGCCCTCACCGGCGCCATCCCGCAAATGAACCCCAGTCGCGCGCTTCGCGACACCACGCCGCAGATGAGATCTCAGGTTTTGCAGCGTTATTCAGCAGGTTTTCCACATGCGCTACGGACGAGCTCTGCAAAAAAAGAAAAAATCTCAAGAAAAACCCTTGCGGATTTTCCGCGATCCGCATAGATCACGGCCACCGACGCGGCGGACATGATCCGGCTAGCGAGCGGGCGATTAGCTCAGTTGGTAGAGCGCCTCGTTTACACCGAGGATGTCGGCGGTTCGAGTCCGTCATCGCCCACCATTTTTCTCGAAAATTGTTGGCAGTTCTGTTGTCCTTCGCTTGTAGCGTTTGCCACTGATCCGCTCTGCGTGTGTCTTATACGCCAGAATGCAGAACGGGCAGAACCGTTTGGCCCCGCCCGTCCCCTGATTTCAATTTTAATGCCCGCTCTTAATCGGCCGCCAGCACGATCACCATGTCTTCCGCCGTATAGGTCAGCAGCTCAGAGCGGTTCGGATTGACCGTCACGCCGCCGAGATTGCGCAGGTCCTGGTCAGTGGCACGCTGGCGGCGGTAGCCGATGGCGATTTCGCCACGGCGCAGCGCCGAGAGGGCCACGGTGAAAAAGTTCACCGGCTGGTCAATTGCCACATAGTCGCTCATCGGGCGCATGTAGATTTCCGATCCCTCCTCGTCGAGAAGCTCGGCGAAGATCGCTGCCATGAACTCGTTTTCCGAAGCCTGGGCCAGCATCAGGCTGACCAGCTTGTTGCTGACGACGAAATCGTCGGCTCGGGTCACTTCTGCCAGTTCGCGGTTGCGGACATCGGTCATTTCACTGACCACATTGATATGCAGGCCGGCATTTTCGGCAATCTTGCGCAGATGCAGGAGCGTAATCAGCGTCCGCGTGTCAGCCGATTGCATGCTCATGTGGTCGCTGTAACCGAGCACCAGCACATGGTCATAGGAAGGAATGTCGAGCGCCTCCAGCGCCACCTTGCTGCTCGTGTCGATCACATGGTGCTGGACGGCCATGTGGTCGTTGGGCAGCAACAGGCCGGCCACCTCCGCTTCAAACTCCGGGGTATTGGCAGCAATCGTCAGAAGCGAGCCCGGGGCGACATAGCGGCCGAGTTCCGTTGCAATAACCGGCCCACGGCGGTTCCAGCCCAGGATGAGAGTTCTTTCTGGCTGGGCACCGCGCTTGACCGGCGGGCGAACAGCATTTTGCGCGATCTGCGGGGCGCCGGACCAGACCTGGATCGAGGCATCATCCTCCGCGATGATGACGAGGCGTTCGCCGGGGCCGACGATACGATTCGGCGACGGATTGAGATGGATGCGACCTTCGACATCGCAAAGCCCAATCAGCGTACTTGAGTCGTAGGACATGACTGCCGTGCCGAAAGGTTTGCCCTCCAGCTGCGGCTGGGCCAGCGTGTAGATCTCGCAGCCATCGAAATCGAGAAGTTCGGTGTAGACCGCCGACAGGCCCGACTGGCGGCTGGTGTGGACGACGATTCGGGAAATCAAATCATCCGCGAGCACGAGCTGCATTTCCTTGCCGCCCACGATTCGGGCGACTTCGGTGTTCTGCGCTTCGCGGATTTCGGCCGCGATCATGTACGGCTCTGGGCGGCGGCTCGGATCGTTGACCAGGGCCAGTACCGACTTGATGACTTGCGAATCGGGATCTTCGTCCTCCGGCGACAGGACGATGATCGATCGTGAGGTGTGCGGATTCACGATGGCGAGGTCGTAGAGATCGGTGGGATCGCCACTGCGGCAGATGATCTTGGTGTTCTTCAGATCTCCCACCTTGGTGGCAATCTCGTCTTCCATCTCCACCTTGTCCTTGTTCGCCATGATGACGATTCGCGGACGCTTGCGGCTCTGGTTGGCAATCACCAGTTCGGAAATGACGTCAAAGATCGACGAGGACCAGTTCAGGATGATTGTGTGGTCGCTTTCCAGCACGCGGGAACGACCTTTACGCAATTCGTCGAGCTTGTTTTCCAGGCCGGAGCTGATGACACCGATCAAGGCCGAGAAAACGAAGATGCCGGCGAGTGTGACCACAAGCGCGACAAGACGGAACCCCCAGCCCTGGTCGCCGCCCATCGTGCCGGCGTCGAAGGTGCGCATGAGCGATTCCCAGGTGCCTTCGATGAAGCTCACCGGCTCGCCGCCCTCAGGCGCAATGCCTGTCAATGCGAGAAAGGCGCCGGCCAAGCTGATGACCACGAGGGAAATCAGCGCCAGCCAGCCGATCAGCGCGATTGCGCCGCCCGCCATGCTCTTGTCGAACTCATAGCGCAACCGCGCTCGCCAGGTATTGCTTGTCTTCATCGGGATGCTCTCAGATGCTCGCAGGAAACGTAATTGTGATCATTCCATGGCAAGGCTTCCGTTAACACTCAATGCGATTGCAAGCGGCGGAAGGCTTGAACCCTATAAAAGTCGGGGAGCCATGGATCAGAGAGCCGCTCACTGAACGATTCCCCCTGTTCCAGCCGATCCGACAAACGAAAAGGCCCACGACCGGGAGGTCGCGGGCCGAACTTCAGGTTCGTTGGCGCCGCTTACTTCGGGCCGATCGGGCGGGTTGCCGCGGCCTTCTCAACCATGGCGGTGACTTCTGCGCGGCGGGCGCCTTCCAGCGGCATGCGCGGCATGCGGACGCGCTCCGAGCCACGGCCCATGATCTGCTCGGCCAGCTTGATTGACTGAACGAGGTCGTGTTCGGCATCGAGATGCAGGAGCGGCATGAACCAGCGATAAATGCGGCGCGCTTCGATCCAGTCACCACGGTCGGCGGCAGCGATCAGTGCGACCGATTCGGCCGGAAATGCACTGGTGAGGCCGGAGACCCAGCCCTTGGCGCCGAGCATCATGCCTTCAAGCGCGACGTCATCGAGGCCGGCGAAGAGGTCGTAACGATCGCCAAAGGCGTTGATCAGGTCGGTGAAGCGACGCGGATCGGGCGCACTTTCCTTGACCGCCTTGATGTTCTTCACGCCGTCGAGCGCTTCGAGCACGTCCGAACCGATGTTGACGCGGTAGGCGGGCGGGTTGTTGTAGAGCATGATTGGCAGACCGGTCGCCTCGGCCACAGTCTTGAAATGGGCAACCAGTTCATGCGGCTTCGGCACATAGACCATGGCCGGCAGAACCATAAGGCCATCGGCACCAATCTCTTCCGCGTCGCGGGCATAAGCGGCGGCGCGGCGGGTGTCGAATTCCGACACGCCCGTAACGACAGGCACGCGGCCATTCACGACTTCGACAGCTGCCTTCAGCACCTTGCGCTTTTCTTCTGGCTCGAGCGAATTGTTCTCACCGCAGGTACCCATGACGATCAGGCCGTTTACCCCGTCATTGACCAGGGCATCGAGCACGCGCTGCGTCGCGTCAAAATCGATCGAGAGATCTTCGTTAAATTGTGTTGTTGCGGCGGGGAATACGCCGTGCCAGCCCGTGGTCATGGAAAGCTCCTCTTGTTGGGTAAAAGAATAATATACAGTTTGTCGACAAGAGCAAGTGAGCGCGGCAGATTAGCCCGTGAGTCTCAGGGCAACGCCTCCGAAGCTTGTTCTGATCGCCGCTTCAGGGATCGGGAAACGCGATGGCGTTTTCGATATTGCGTGCGACGTAATCCTGGATCTGGCGGACGATCTGCTCGCCATGCGCAATCGCCAGCCGGTCGGCCTCAGCCACATCGCCAGCCCTGATGGCGGCGATCATTGCCTCATGCTCTTCGACATACCGGCGCGGCAGACGGTCGTCGAATGTCGAGTAATAGAGCCGTAGGATACGCCGTCCCTCGTCGAGGAGGCGGGCAAAAAAGCTGATGTAATAGGGATTACCGGCGCGCTCGGCGATGGCAACATGGAACTCGCGATTGGCCTCGATCATGGCAAAGGCATCCTGCGCCTCAACGGCATCGGAAAACTCTCGCTGCCGCTCGGTGATCGCCTCCATGAAGGCATCCCCCTGACGGCTTGCGGCGCCGCGCGTCGTCACACGGTACATCAGGCAGAGCGCCTCGAAATAGGTGGGCAGCGTGGAAAAATCGATCGTGGCCACGATGGTGTTGCGATTGGGCAGGGTGGTGACCAGACCATCGGCAGTGAGCCTCAGCAAGGCTTCCCTGATCGGCGTGCGGGACATGCCGAAATGATCCGAAAGCCTCGTCTCATCCAAAGGACTGCCGGGCGCACGCTGCATGGCAAGGATTTCCTGACGGAGCGCCTTGTAGACAGTCTCGGCACCGGAGCCGCGAACCCGCGGACCCTCGGTCGTGATGGCCCCTGCCCCCAGAGCGTGATCCGCGCCGCTCGCCTCGCCTGTGCTGTCGTGCCGCTCGTCGGTCATCCGGTCATCCCTCGTCTTTGGAGCGACCGCCACGGCCGCCAGTCTGCGGCAACACAGCGAAGTCAGACCCGGAATGTCAAGGCGGCAACTGACTTCGTTGCAATTGGGATTTGGAACCTCAGCTAGGCGTCAACTCCGCACGCGCCTCTAAGTACCACTCGACGAAGGCCTTCACACCATCCTCCAGCCGGGTCCCGGGCACATAGCCGGTCAAAGCCTGCAGCAGATCGGGTGCTGCAAAGGTGCGCGGCACGTCCCCCTTCTGCATCGGCAGCATCTGGCGGATTGCCTTCCGCCCGAGCACCTTTTCCACCATCTCGACGAAGTCCATCAGATTTTCTGGCTGACCGCCGCCAATATTGACGATGCGGAATGGAGCCTCGTGCGACAACGTCTCGACCGTCTCGTCTGCCACGCGGTTATCCTCGCCGGGAATGACCTCGGACAAGCGAAGGATCGCTTCGACAAGGTCGTCCACATAGGTGAAGTCGCGGCTCATCTGGCCTTCGCCGTAGATTTCGATTGGCTGGTCCTTGAGCATCCGGTCGACGAACTTGAACAGCGCCATGTCCGGCCGGCCCCAGGGGCCATAGACCGTGAAGAAACGGAAGGCTGTTGTCGGCGTCTTGTAGAGATGGGCGTGGCTGTGGGCAATCAGCTCCATCGACTTCTTGGTCGCGGCATAGATCGTCAACGGCGCGTCGGTGCGGTCCGTCTCGCGAAAAGGAACGGTCGGACTTGCGCCATAAATCGATGAGGTCGAGGCGAGCATCAGATGCTTGACCTTGTGGCGCTCGGCCAGATCAATGATGTTCCACGACCCCGTCACGTTGGAGCTCAGATAGGATTGCGGGTTTTCGAGGCTATAGCGCACGCCGGCCTGGGCGGCGAGATGAACGATAATGTCAGGCTTGCACTCGGCGATCGCCGTTTCAAGCGCTGCCCGATCTTCCAGCATAGCAATGACAGGCCGGAAAGCCGGATACTGTGACAGTGCCGCATGGCGCATATGCTTGAGCTTGACGTCATAATACGGCGTTACACCATCGAAACCGGTGACCTCATGACCCTCGGCGAGAAGCCGCCGAGCCAGGTGAAACCCAATGAAGCCAGCGGTCCCGGTGACGAAGTAACGCATGGTCAGGCTACTACCTTCCGTTTGCCGATCGGGAAATGCTCAAAGCCGTATTTGGCCATTTCCTCGGGCTTGTAGATATTGCGCAGGTCAACGATCACGGGCGCAGCCATGTCGGCCTTCAGGCGGCGGAAGTCGAGTGCGCGGAACTCGTCCCATTCCGTAATGACGACGATCGCTTCGGCGCCAGTGGCAATCTCGTAAGGGTTAGCGCCGTAGGTGACCGGGCCGAGCACGGCCTTCGCCGCATCCATGCCCTCGGGGTCGAAGACATGCACATCCGCGCCACCATCGAGCAGGGCCTGGACGATGGTGATCGATGGCGCGTCGCGCATGTCGTCGGTGTTCGGCTTGAAGGTGAGCCCGAGAAGCGCGATCTTCTTGCCGCGCACAGACCCACCGCAGGCCGTGATGACCTTGCGGCCCATGGCGCGCTTGCGGTTGTCGTTGATCGCAACCGTGGTCTCGATCAGGCGCAGCGGGCTGTCGTGATCCTGGGCGGTCTTGACCAGCGCCAGCGTATCTTTCGGGAAGCAGGAGCCACCATAGCCGGGACCGGCGTGCAGAAACTTGTCACCGATGCGCTTGTCCATGCCGATGCCCTTGGCGACCTTCTGCACGTCGGCACCAAGCTGCTCGCAGAGATCGGCGACCTCGTTGATGAAGGTGATCTTCATGGCAAGGAAGGCATTGGCCGCATATTTGATCAGCTCGGAGGTGCGGCGTTCGCAGAAGTACAGCGGTGCCTCGTTGAGATAGAGCGGCCGGTAGACCTCGCGCATGATGTATATGGCGCGCTCCTCATCGGTGCCGATGACAATGCGATCCGGGCGCTTGAAGTCGGTGATCGCGGCACCCTCGCGGAGGAATTCCGGATTGGAGACGACGGCGATATCCTTGTCCGGGAACTCTTCGCGGAAGATGCGCTCGATCTCATCCCCGGTGCCAACAGGCACGGTGGATTTGGTCACGACGACAGTAAAGCCCGTGACGGCTGCAGCTATCTCGCGGGCAGCCGCGTATACGTAAGAAAGGTCGGCATGACCGTCCCCGCGGCGCGAAGGCGTGCCGACGGCAATGAAGACAACATCGGCATCAGCGACAGGCGTCTGAAGGTCGAGTGAGAAGCTCAGGCGACCGGCCGATCGGTTATGCGCGATGATTTGGTCCAGGCCCGGCTCGAAGATCGGCACTTCGCCGCGTTCCAGCGCGTCGATCTTGTCCTGCGACTTGTCCACACAGATCACCTGATGGCCGAAATCCGCCAGGCAGGCTCCCGAAACCAGGCCAACATAGCCGGAGCCGATCATAACAATGCGCATGCAACACCTATCTCAATTCACGCGCGCCCAAGGGCGCCACATCGCTTCATCCGTGGACCACAAACCACGACACTGCCATGACAAAGATTAAATTCGCGCAGGTCCCAGCGAGAGAATTCACTGAAACCGCCGGTGAAGCAGCTAGCTGTGGGACGTTTTCAGGTCAAGTGAAAGGCGAATTCGGCGTCCTCAACGGCTGAGTTCCTGGCGAAGCCGCGCATGGGCTGCCTCGTCCAGCGAAAATCGCCACATGATCGCAACCGCGGCAAGCTTCGGCAGGATCGGCAACCATGCATAAAGACCGGACAAAGCCGTCAAGGCCTGCGGCGTTTGCACCGCCGTCGGGTTGCTGACGAAGCCGGCGATGTCCAGCAAGGGAAAGACGATGCCCGCCGAAAGTGCGACTGACAGCTTGGTGACGAAACTCCAGGCCGCGAAATAGAGACCGGTCCGCTGCTCGCCCGAAGTTGCCGTATCATTGTCGATCACATCGGCCTGAATGGCGGCAGGCAAGGTGAGGTCAAATCCGAGCAGGAGGCCGGTCGCCGCGCAGACGATCGCAAAAGGGATCACGTCTCCCTCGCCGAGAAATCCAGCGACGGAAAAGATGAGGCAGGTGGCGAGCATGGCGACGGACCAGGCCCGATGCTTGCCGACCCGTCGGGCCATGGCAACCGCGAGTGGCACACCAGCGATGGCGCAGAGGAAATAGGTGAACAGCAAAAGCCCCTGCAAATCGGGACGACCGAGCCGCTGGCCGACGAAATAAAGGAAGAGCGACGCCGGAACAGCATTGGCGAAACTGTTGAGCAGAAAGGCTGCCACAAGCCGCAGGAACGGCTTGTTGCGACCGAGATGTCGGATGCCCTCGCCGATCGAGAGCTGACGCTTGGTGAGGTCGACGGGTTCGGGGACACGCCAGACGGCGACAAGTGCTGACACCGGCAATGCAACCGCAATCAGGACGGCGAGCCAGGCGAGACCATGGAAACCGGAGGCCGTGTCGATACCGCCGGCAAAGGGCAGCGTGATCGCGAGCAGCGAGCCCACCAGCGTCGCCCCCTCGCGCCAGCCAGAGAGCCGAACGCGATCCTGATAGCCTGTTGCCATTTCTGCGCCCCAGGCCGTGTAGGGCAAAAGCGACCATGTGGATCCGATCGACAGGGCGACACCCCAGATGGCGAGATAGACAATCCCGGCATCGGAGGGCGGCCAGAACAGCATGAAGGCCGACAGCGCCGTCAGCGGCGTTGAGATGAGAAAGAAGAAGCGCCGCCGCCCGAAGCCAGACCGCACCCGGTCTGACAGCCAGCCGAACAGCGGATCGGTGACGGCATCCAGCAGCCGGATGGCGAGAAGCAGACCGCCAATCGCCGCAAGCGAAATGCCGAAATTGTCAGCATAAAAGGTCGGAACAACGATGTAGAAAGGCAGCGCGATCGCCGCCAGCGGCAGGGCCGGCAGGGCATAGAACAGGAGACGGCTGGTGGTGGGCGCGGTATCGGTCATGGATTTTCCATTGGGTCAGCCGAACAAGAACTGATCAGCATTACGCTTTGCGCGTCGCCCCGGTTTTCGCCTCTCGGCGGCAGCGCTCTGAGCAATAGATCACATTCGCCCAATCCCGTTCCCACTTCTTGCGCCAGGCAAACGGCCTAGTACAGGTCGGACAGGTCTTCGTCGGAAGATCCCCCTTGCGGATCATTTTGGCCATGGCGTTGCTCCGAGATGTTTCCTTCTTCTTCGCAAAACCCGGCTGACTGGATCACAACGGTTGAAGCTTGTTTCCCAGCGCTCCACTTGCTAGCTCGAAAGCCACTTCAAGGGAGAGACGAGATGAGAACACATTCTTTTGGCCGAACCGAGTTCACGGTCAGCGACATCGGCTTCGGTGCCTGGCAGATCGGCGGTTCGTGGGGCGAAGTGTCGGAGGCCGACGGCCGCGCAGCACTCAATGCCGCGCTCGACGCCGGCATGACTTTCATCGACACGGCCGACGTCTATGGCGACGGGCGATCCGAGCGGATCATCGCCGACGTTTTGAAGGCCCGGGGCGGTGAGCGCCCAATGGTCGCCTCCAAGGCCGGTCGACGCTTGAACCCGCATGTGGTCGATGGCTACACCAAGGCCAACATTGAGGCTTTCATCGATCGGTCTCTGAAAAACCTTGAGATCGACAGCCTGGATCTCGTTCAGCTGCATTGCCCGCCAACCGATGTCTACTACCGTCAGGAGATGTTCGAGGGGTTGGAGGAGATCCGCAAGGCCGGCAAGATCAAGTATTATGGCGTGTCGGTCGAAAAGGTCGAGGAAGCGCTCAAAGCCATCGAATATCCGGGCGTTACCAGCGTCCAGATCATCTTCAACATGTTCCGCCAACGCCCGGCGGCCCTGTTCTTCCAGGAAGCCAAACGCCGCAATGTGGCGGTGATTGCCCGTGTGCCCCTGGCAAGCGGCCTGCTCTCGGGCAAGATCACGGCACAGACGCAGTTTGCTGCCGAAGACCACCGGAACTTCAACCGCAATGGCGAGGCCTTCGACGTGGGTGAGACCTTTGCCGGCGTGCCCTTCGAAACGGGGCTCGCAGCCGTCGAAGAAATCCGCAAGCTGGTGCCATCAGGCGCCTCCATGGCGCAGTTCGCGCTTCGCTGGATCCTGATGCATGACGCCGTCACGGTGGTTATTCCCGGCGCCCGCAATGGCGAACAGGCGAAGGCGAATGCCGCCGCTTCGGATATGGCGGCACTCTCTGCAGACGTCATGGCAGCGTCGCGCGAGGTCTACGAGCGCCTCATCGCACCGCATGTCCATCACCGGTGGTAAGTCTGGAACAGGCATTGAGATAGAAAAGAGGCCGGGTGATCCCTCACCCGGCCTCTCTCGTGTACGATACCTCTACGCCACTCAGTTGGTGGCATTCAGGTTCACTTCCCAGAAGAGGGTCTCGCCAGAACTGTCGTCGACACCGTCATTGTCCGTCACGGCAAAGGCCTTGCCGCCTGCATCGAAGGCGAAGCCTTCGAGCTTATCGACAACATAACCGTTGGTGGCGGCCTTCAGGTCCGGAATGAAGTCATGGACCTCTTGCTTGGCAACGAGCGGCAGCTCTTCGCCGATCTTGGCGGGCTTCAGGTCTGCGATGGCGACGCGGTAGAGCTTCTTCAGCTTGGCATTGTCGCCCACCTGGTTATCACGCTCGACGATGTAGACATGATCGCCATGGGCCGTGATCTCGGAGAGACCGACCCACCCCGCGTCAGCCTTTTCGAGCGGATAGCGCACGCCGCCCCATTCCTTGGACTTCGGATTGTAGGAAAGGAGCTTCACCGAGCCCTTCTCATCATCACCCCATTCGCGCTGCACGGCCATCCACAGCGTCATGTCATCGCCCTCGCCGACCGAGGTGATGCCTTCGAGGCCGAAGCGCGTCTGGCCAGCCAGGAGCTCGGTCGGGAAACCGATCTCTGCCTTGATCTCACCCTTGGCGTCCACGTTGTAGAGACCATGGCCGACGAGCTTTGCGGCATCGCCTTCCGAAGCGAGCCAGAAGCCGCCCTTGCCATCCAGCGTGATGCCTTCGATGTCGAGTTTCTGAGCCGCAGCACCGCCACGGGGGATCGGGAGAGCAGATGTGATCGCTGCCGGCTTCTGCGTCGCATCGATCGTGAAGATCGTCGGCTGCATCGCATAGAAGCTGTCGTTGACGGCGTAGAGCTGGCCTGCCTTTTCGGCGTCGCCGACCAGACCGGACAGAGCGCCCCAACCGATCGGTGCGCCGTCTACCATGGCAGACTGCAGCATCGGATAGGCCGGCGTTCCCTCGCCCAGCTCATAGAGCATGATATGCGACCGCGGGCCGCCATCTTCGCCGAGGTCAACCTCATTGGCGGTGACGAGCAGGTTGCGCGACGGGATGGCGACCGCACCTTCTGGCGAAATGCCCGACGGCAACAGTTGCGAAAGTACGGGCTCAGCGCCTGTATCCTTGTAGACAGCGGCGATCGAGGACCGTTCGGCAAGCACGAAGAAATACGGCTGGTCGCCGAATGTTGCGGCCTCCAGGCCTTCTGGCTCGATACCCTTCGACTTGGCGCGCTTGTCAGGGAAATGGCCGATACGGGCAATTTCCTGTTCCAGAGACGCGCCCGATTCGTACGAGACCTTGCCGGTCTTGTCGAAGATGGTGAAACCGCGCGAACCGCCGTTCCAGTCCCCCTCATTCGCAACAACCAGGCGGTTGTCATCCAGCCACTTTACGGCGTCCGGCTCGCGCAGCACGCCATCCTTCTTGCCGGTAAAGGACAGAGCACCTTCGGACTTGGTGTCGATGCCTGCGAGGTCGACCGTGCCTGCGGAGAAATGCGACTTCACTTCGCCGGTTTTGCCGTCGATGATCGCAATGTGGTTGTTTTCCTGTAGCGTCACGGCGATTTCGCCGAGGCTGTTGATTGCGACGAATTCAGGCTCCGGATCATCCGCACCGACTTCAGCGATGCCCGTGAGTGCCACACGCTTCATCGATCCGCAGTCGGCAACGCCGTCGGCGAGCGGCAGGATGACGAGATCACCGGCCGGCATCTGCGGAATGGCGCCGTCGTTGACGTCTTCATCGCGTTCGTTCTCGATAGCAATGGCGACAAAAGACTTGTCCTTCGCGACGGCCACGGAGTCCGGCTGGCCGCCAATATCGCAGGTGGCGTCGACAGCCTTGGTGGCGATATCGACCATGGCAAGCTTGCCCGACGGGTTGGTGAAGCTCTCGGAGGTGTTGACGCCGACCAGCGCCTTGCCGCCGGCGACGGCAACCGATGTCGGCTCTCCGCCCATCATGAGAGCGCCGGCAGCCTTCGGCGCCTTGGCGTCTGTGATGTCGACGAAGCCGATGGCACCGAGCGGGCTGTCTGAATAGATCAGCGTGTTGCCATCTTCCGAAGCCGTGACGATCTCGGCGGATGTCGTCGTCAGCTTGTCCTTGTCGGCTGGCAGATTGGTGGCGACCGGGAACGTGGCGATGCGGTTGAAGACCTGTTCAGCGGCAGCAGGAAGGGAGACCGAAGCGAAGAGCGCCGCCGTCAGGGCGACGCGAGAAAGACCATGGGTCATCTGAAAACCTCCAAAATCCAAAATAGAACAGGAGGCTTTTGAGGCAGTCCGATGACAGTCGGATGACAGTTTCCCGAACGCCCCCCAAACAGCGTTTATTATTCGGCCGCCGTCTCCCTGCGGGCCTCCCGCAGCATCAGAAACAAGGAGGCGCCGAGGATCAGCAGTGCACCGATCCACAGATACCCACTTGGCGCATAGCCGAAGACCAGCCAGCCAGCCAGAACATTGAGCGGCAGCTTCAGGTCGTCGAAAGGCTGCACGTAAGCCGCATCCGCTGCATTATAGGCAAGCGTCAGCAGATATTGGCCAATCGCCGTCAGAAGTCCGGCAGTGAGCAGGAGCCACAGCGCCAGACCATGCGGCACTTCAAAGCCGCCGGCCACCGCCAGTCCGGCATTGATCGGCGTGAGGAGCACAAGCAACCAGACGGTTACCGTTTCCGGCGCCTCGTAATGCGTCAGGTTCTTCATGATCAGCGAAGAGCCGCCCCACAGAAGCGCCGAGAGAACCGGCAGCAAGGCCTGATACGTGAAGGCGTCGGACCAGGGCTGGAGAATGATCATCGCCCCGATGAAGCCAGTCAGCGTGGCGAACCACCGGTCGCGACCGACCGTCTCTCCGAGAAACAGACGGGCACCCACAATGATGAAGAAGGGCGAGGTCATGACAAGGGCGATGGCTTGCCAGATCGGAACGGTCGCCAGCCCCATGACCCAGGCCTGCACGCCGAAAGCGGCCAGCAGGACACGGATCAGGTGGCGCATAGGATAGGCGGTGCGCATGGCGCGCAAGCCGAGACGATAGAGCAAGGGCAGCGAAAGGACGAGGGCAAAGCCATATTGCCAGAAAGCGGTCGAAGCCGGCGGAAAGCCGAGGGTCATCGCGAGCCACTGAGTGACCACATTGAGCCCGGCAAAGGCGATGCCCGCGAGTACCATGAAACCGGCGCCAATAACGGCCCGGGAGCGCAAGAGCGAAACGGAGCTCTGATTCATGCGTGTTTCCTACATCAAAGGACCAACATAAATCAGGACAGATGAGGACAAGACCAGACCGCGGGGCACAGGTTCTTGCGCAGCGTAAGCCCCCTCCCCTTGGGAAAGGACAAACAGCTTTGACCTCATTCTCTTTCATCCGGACTATGACCGTCGGCTCCGGCATCACACCGGATCTGCTGACCCTTCTCCACTGGGTGGAGCAGGCGCTCGCGGGCTCGAGGCAGAAACCCCATACCGCCGGTGGGGAGTTTCACCCCGCCCTGAGAACGATTGCCGCTAAGCCGGCAGGCAGAAGACTAGGACAGGTTTTGCTGCAGCGCAAGATCGACAAAAAGAAAGCCCGGCACGAGGCCGGGCTTAAACTGTTGTCAGCTGAGCGTCGCACCGTGGGTGGCGACGAACGCGACCGATCAGCTGTTGACAGCGTCCTTCAGGCCCTTGCCGGCCGTGAACTTCGGAACGTTACGAGCGGGGATATCGACTTCAGCGCCGGTCGAAGGATTACGGCCCTTGGAAGCTTCGCGACGGGCGACGGTGAAGGCGCCGAAACCGGCCAGGCGAATGTCGCCGCCGTTCTTCAGCTCGGCCTGGACCGTTTCAAAAACGGCGTCGACGGCAGAGGCCGCATCGGCCTTGGTCAGGCCAGCCTTCTCGGCGACCGCGGATACGAGTTCGTTCTTGTTCATGTTTCCACCCTTTCTGATTGGTATGAAACGACTCAATGACTAAGTCGGGCGGAGAATACGAATGCTTCTGCCCTACGCAACTCAAAAGCACTCGAAAGCCCCGGAAAACAAGCCGTTTAAGCGTGTTTTCACAAAAAAAGACTGGCAAAATTGCCAGTCTTCTTTCGATTTTTAACCCTTCGACACCTTGGCGGTGCCAAAAAGCATCAATGCGCGATGGTCACGCCATTCTCGTCTGCCGATTCCACCGTGCCGATGGCAGGCGTCTCGACAGTACCGTCCCACTCGATCGGATCCGGCACTCGCTGCAGCGCGTGGCGGATGACCTCGCCCATTCGCGACACCGGGACGATCTCAAGATTGTTCTTCACGTTGTCCGGAATGTCCGCCAGATCTTTGGCGTTCTCTTCCGGGATCAGAACCTTCTTGATGCCGCCGCGAAGCGCTGCAAGCAGTTTTTCCTTCAGGCCGCCGATGGGCAGGACACGGCCGCGCAGGGTGATTTCACCCGTCATGGCAACGTCCTTGTTGACCGGAATGCCGGTCATGATCGACACGATGGCGGTGGCCATCGCTACACCAGCCGACGGGCCATCCTTCGGCGTAGCGCCTTCCGGCACGTGTACGTGGATATCCGACTTGTCGAAGCGCGGAGGCTCGATGCCGAAATCGACAGCACGCGAGCGGACATAGGATGCCGCCGCAGAGATCGATTCCTTCATCACTTCCTTCAGGTTGCCGGTGACCGTCATGCGGCCCTTGCCCGGCATCATCACGCCTTCGATGGTCAGAAGCTCGCCACCGACTTCGGTCCAGGCTAGGCCCGTAACAACGCCGATCTGGTCCTCGCCCTCGGCTTCACCGTGGCGGAAGCGCGGGACGCCGAGGAAGTCGGAAATATTCTTTTCCGTGACCTCGACAGCCTTGACCTTGCCCTTGATGATCTCGGTGACCGCCTTACGGGCGAGTTTCATCAGTTCGCGTTCGAACGAGCGAACACCGGCTTCGCGGGTGTACTGCTGAATGACCATCAGGATCGCCTTGTCGGTGACCGAGAATTCCTCGGGCCGCAGGGCATGTTCCTTGATTGCCTTGGGCAGAAGATGGCGCTTGGCGATCTCGAGCTTCTCATCCTCGGTGTAACCGGCGATGCGAATGATCTCCATGCGGTCCATCAGCGGACCCGGGATGTTCAGCGTATTGGCCGTGGTTACGAACATCACGTTGGACAGGTCATATTCGACTTCAAGATAGTGATCCATGAAGGTCGAGTTCTGTTCCGGATCCAGCACCTCGAGCAGCGCAGAGGACGGATCGCCGCGATAGTCCTGGCCCAGCTTGTCGATCTCGTCGAGCAGGAAGAGCGGGTTGGACTTCTTCGCCTTCTTCATCGACTGCACGATCTTGCCGGGCATAGAGCCGATATAGGTCCGGCGGTGACCGCGGATTTCCGCTTCGTCACGAACGCCACCCAGCGCCATGCGAACATATTCGCGGCCGGTCGCCTTGGCGATCGACTTTGCAAGCGAGGTCTTGCCGACGCCCGGAGGGCCGACGAGGCACAGGATCGGCCCCTTGATCTTGGTCGCACGCGCCTGGACGGCGAGATATTCGACGATGCGCTCCTTGACCTTGTCGAGGCCGAAGTGGTCCTCATCGAGAATCTTCTCGGCAGCGTTCAGGTCGATCTTGACCTTGGACTTCTTGCCCCAGGGCAGACCGAGCAGCCAGTCGAGATAGTTGCGCACGACAGTGGCTTCCGCCGACATCGGGCTCATATGGCGCAGCTTCTTCAGCTCGGCATCGGCCTTTTCCTTGGCTTCCTTCGAAAGCTTGGTCTTGGCAATGCGCTCTTCCAGCTCAGCCATCTCGTCGCGGCCATCTTCGCCGTCGCCGAGTTCCTTCTGGATCGCCTTCATCTGTTCGTTGAGGTAATATTCGCGCTGGGTCTTCTCCATCTGGCGCTTGACGCGCGAGCGGATGCGCTTTTCGACCTGAAGAACCGAGATCTCGCCCTCCATGAAGCCGAGCGCCTTTTCAAGGCGCGTCTTCACGCTCACCGTTTCCAGCATTTCCTGCTTTTCGGTGATCTTGATGGAGAGATGCGAGGCAACCGTATCGGCAAGCTTGGAATAGTCCTCGATCTGGCTTGCAGCGCCGACGACTTCCGGAGAGATCTTCTTGTTCAGCTTGACGTAGTTTTCGAACTCCGAAACCACGGAGCGCGACAGCGCCTCTATTTCGACCGGGTCTTCTGACGGCTCGTCGAGAATGCGGGCGGAGGCCTCATAGTAGTCCTCGCGACCGGTATACTGGTCGATGCGGGCGCGCGCACGGCCTTCGATCAGAACCTTGACGGTTCCATCGGGCAGCTTCAGCAGTTGCAAAACATTCGCCACCGTACCGACTTCATAGATGGCATTCGGCGCCGGGTCATCGTCGCTCGCATTGATCTGGGTGGCCAGCATGATCTGCTTGTCGGAGCCCATCACCTCTTCCAGAGCGCGGATGGACTTCTCACGACCGACAAACAGTGGGACGATCATGTGCGGAAACACCACGATGTCGCGCAGAGGCAGCACCGGATAGGTGGCGACCTCATTTGCTGCAGACGTATTCGACATTTCACTTCCTTTCGAACATCCCGACTTCCCGGGATTTGATGCCGACCCTCAAAGGCGTCAGGCATATTCTTGCTCCACCCTCAAGTGGCGTTTCGAACACTGCAATTCAACCCTGCCAGCCGAAATGCCGGCGATTCGGCAAAGGCAGCCAAGGACGGCACATCGCAACATGCTACCTGCCCAAGCTGAACCGAACCATGCGCGTCTACGCGTGAAAGACGGGGACGAGGCGCATCAAGGCAAAAACCGGATCGGCTCGTCGGGCAGCTGCGAACGCAATACAGCGCATCACCCATTCCTATCTGTTTTAGCCCAATCATCCGGCGTCGCAACAGACGAAACGGTTAATTTCGTCGTGTGTCGCGGGAAAGCTGCAGAGGTCACACCGAAACGAAAAGAGCCCGCCGGTGGGCGGGCTCTTTACAGACAATTGGGGAGCCAAGGTTACGCCGACGCGTTGGCCTTTTCTTCCTGGCGATCCGAGTAGATGTAGAGCGGCCGCGAGGAGCCGTTGACGACATCGTCGGAAATGACGACTTCGCGAACGCCTTCCAGTTCCGGCAGTTCGAACATCGTATCGAGCAGGATCTTTTCCATGATCGAACGAAGGCCGCGGGCGCCGGTCTTGCGGGTGATCGCCTTGCGGGCAATCTCGCGCAGCGCATCCTCATGGAACGTCAGCTCGACGTCTTCCATCTCGAACAGGCGCTGGTACTGCTTGACGAGTGCGTTCTTCGGCTCCGACAGGATCTGGATCAGAGCGTCCTCATCCAGGTCTTCAAGCGTCGCCAAAACCGGCAGACGACCGATGAATTCCGGGATCAGGCCGAACTTGACCAGATCTTCCGGCTCGAGTTCTCGCAGGACTTCGCCAACGCGGCGATCTTCCGGCGAGGTAACCGTCGCACCAAAGCCGATCGAGGTCTTTTCGCCACGGGCCGAGATGATCTTGTCGAGGCCTGCAAAGGCGCCGCCGCAGATGAACAGGATGTTCGTCGTGTCGACCTGCAGGAATTCCTGCTGCGGATGCTTGCGGCCACCCTGCGGGGGAACCGAGGCAACCGTGCCTTCCATGATTTTCAGAAGCGCCTGCTGAACACCCTCGCCCGACACGTCGCGGGTGATCGAAGGGTTGTCCGACTTGCGGCTGATCTTGTCGACTTCGTCGATATAGACGATGCCGCGCTGAGCGCGCTCGACGTTATAATCGGCCGACTGCAGAAGCTTCAGGATGATGTTTTCGACGTCTTCGCCGACGTAACCGGCTTCGGTCAGGGTCGTCGCGTCCGCCATGGTGAAGGGAACATCGATGATCCGGGCCAGCGTCTGGGCAAGATAGGTCTTGCCGCAACCGGTCGGACCGACGAGCAGGATGTTCGACTTCGCCAGCTCCACATCGCCGCCCTTGGAGGCGTGCGACAGGCGCTTGTAGTGGTTGTGCACAGCCACAGACAGGATCTTCTTTGCCTGCTTCTGGCCGATGACGTATTCGTCGAGAATCTTGATGATGTCCTGCGGCGTGGGAACGCCATCGCGGGACTTGACCATCGAAGATTTGTTTTCCTCGCGGATGATGTCCATGCAGAGTTCGACGCATTCATCACAGATGAACACCGTCGGTCCGGCAATCAGCTTGCGGACCTCGTGCTGGCTCTTGCCGCAGAAGGAACAATAAAGGGTATTCTTGGAGTCACCGCCGTTGCTTCCGCTGACCTTGCTCATGTCTTTATCCTTCCAGCACGCCGCGCCACCGCAATTGCGGCAGGGCGGTCACTCTCACTGTTGGATTCCAGCCGCCGCCGTTGGCTGAAACCTCTTCCGATCCGGAGCCACTAGCCGATCCAGACTGATCCAGAGCGGCGGCAACGAAAACTCCCAGTCTCGGCAGACTATGTCATAAAGATTCAACATAGCCTTAATCCTAGTAATAGCGCTTTCCCGGCGACTTTAAAGCCCCGACCCGTTCACAAGCAAGGGCGCATTGCCTTTGCCGGCACGGGCCGAGCCTCATCAAGCCGACGGAGCCGCACCTTCGATTTCTGCACGCGAGGTCAAAATGCGGTCGATCAGACCCCAGTCCTTGGCTTCGCTCGATTCCATGAAGTGATCACGATCCAGCGTGTTTTCGACTTCGTCATAGGTCCGGCCGGTGTGCTTCACGTAGATCTCGTTCAACCGACGCTTCATCTTAATGATGTCACGAGCATGGCGCTCGATGTCGGATGCCTGACCCTGGAAGCCGCCGGAAGGCTGGTGCACCATGATGCGCGCGTTCGGGGTCGCAAAACGCATGCCCTTTTCGCCAGCAGCCAACAGAAGAGAGCCCATGGACGCGGCCTGACCGACGCAAAGCGTCGAGACTGCCGGACGAATGAACTGCATCGTATCGTAGATCGCCATGCCCGCGGTGACGATGCCACCCGGCGAGTTGATGTAAAGGGCGATTTCCTTCTTCGGATTCTCCGCCTCAAGGAAGAGGAGCTGGGCGCAAACGAGCGACGCCATCGTATCCTCGACCGGACCCGTCAGGAAGATGATCCGCTCTTTTAGCAGTCGGGAGAAGATGTCGTAGGAACGCTCGCCACGGTTGGTCTGCTCCACGACCATCGGCACCAGAGCCAGGGCGGTATCAACGGGGTTTTTCATGTCGGTCCTTTATCAGCCTCTCCCCGTCACGCCGGTGGCGGGAATCACGTAACTTGTGTCAATCCCTACATAGAGTGTCTGGACCCCCACATTCAAGACTGGAGCAAGGGATATCCTTAATGCTCCGCTGCCCTCTCCTGGTCGGCTCTACAGGGTTTCAGGGCATGATGCCAATGAACAGACGCGTGCCCGCCCACCTTGCACAAGAAGCTGCTAACATGGTGAAGTTCCGGTAATTTTTCAGTACGCGCCCCAGTGGCAGATCGCCGCGGCAGTACCAGATAGTGTTCAGGTTTACCGTCTCTGCACGATTGTGCGGCGATATCGGGCAAAATTGCAGTTTGGGAATTTCAACGTGATCGACGTGAAAACGGCCTTCATTCTTTGGGTCGCGCAAGCCGGCGCATTGGCCGTGCTGCTCTTGGGCATCTGGCTGCAGGCTCGAAAAGAGAAACATTTTCTCTATTTCGGAATAGGCTTTGCGCTGCATGCGAGCGGCCTCGCACTCGTCGCTCTTCGCGGACTGATCCCCGATGCCCTGTCGATCCATCTCGGGAACCCGGTGTCTTTGCTTGCCTTCGCGGCCTGGACTGCCGCCGTGGGCGCGATCGACAAAAAGCGTGTGCCCTTCTTTGCGCTCACACCACCGCTCGTGTGGATTGCGGCCAACCTTATCCCTGCCATACGCGATGATTTCGCCTTTCGCGTGGCCACCTACAACGTCGCTGCGGGGCTCGGATTCGCAGCCCTTTCCTTCGCCGCACTGACCGTCCGCTTCAGCACCGTGCGATACCGCGCCCTTCTTGCATCGATCTGGCTCGCCCAATCGGTCTGCGCGTTCCTGTTTGCGGCCGCTGCCGGCTTTTTCGGCGCAGACGATTTCAGCAATCCGCCGGCCACCATCTGGGCGGGCCTCGCTGCCGTCGTCGGCTTTATTGCCAGCCTCGTTATCCTCGCCAAGATGCTGATGGATCGCTCGGAGGAACGCCTCAAGCTTCTGGCGCGAACCGATTCGCTGACCGGTGTCCTCAACCGCCGTGGCTTTTCAGCCGCCTTCGATGCGCTCACATCAACCACGACATCACCACTGATTGCCGTTGTTCTCTTCGATCTCGACCACTTCAAGCATCTCAATGATCGGCATGGCCATGCCGCCGGCGATGCGGCGCTGGTGGAATTCGCTTATCTCTGTGGGGCACTGCTTCCGGAAACCGCCGCATTTGGACGAACAGGCGGCGAGGAGTTCGCTGCCGTGTTGACGATCGGGGAACCCCGCGACGCTGCCCTTTTCGCGGAGACCGTACGGCTTGCGATCGCTGAGCGAAAGATCCGGGTCGGCGACCAGGAAATTCAGATTACAACCAGTGTCGGCATTGCCGTTGGTCCCAGAGAAATGTCAGCCCTGGATGGCCTGATGTCGCGCGCCGACGAGGCGCTCTATGCCGCGAAAAAGCAGGGACGGAACCGGACGTCGTTGAAGGCCGGCGACAGGATCGTGACCGTGCCACCGACCAAGACGCGCACGCTCGATGCCGAGGCCGACAAGCAGGTGGCGATCTTGAGGAGAATTGCCGCGGCAGGCGCGGCATTCGACGACTGACTGAGCGTCCTTCGCTCAGTGCGCGCAGCCGTTGTTCGCCCCCTTGCACAACCGCGCACTTCGGCTAAACAGACGGCATGATTGACCTTCCTTTTCTTTCCATCGACAGCGCCAGCCGGCACGTGTCGCTCAATGCCCGCGACCCACAATTCTACAGCGATCCCAACCGCGCGTATGCGGCGCTTCATGCTGACGCACCGACCTTCTACTGGGAAGAGCAGAAGCAGTGGTATTTCACCGGCTACGACCACGTGAACGCGCTGTTGCGTGACCGTCGCTTTGGCCGACAGATCCTGCATGTCGCGACCCGCGAGGAGATTGGCCTGCCGGAACCGGCCGCCCATACCCGGCATTTCGACAAGGCCGAGGAGCACTCCCTGCTGGAGATCGAGCCGCCAGAGCACACGCGACTGCGCACACTGGTCAATCGCGCCTTCGTCTCCCGGCATGTGGAGAAGATGACGAGCGAGATCGCCGATCTTGCCAACCGGCTGATTGACGCCTTTGAAGCGGATGGAAAGACAGAGCTTCTGACGAGTTTTGCCGACATTATTCCGGTGACGATGATCGCGCGGATGATCGGCATTCCCGAAGACATGGGCCCCCAGCTCCTCAAATGGAGCCACGACTATGTCGGCATGTACATGTTCAAGCGGACGCGGGCCGATGAAGAGGCTGCGGACCGTTCGGCGAAAGAATTCGCCGATTATGTGAGGTCGGTGATTGCCGAGCGCCGGGCTGAACCGCGCGACGATCTGCTCAGCCACATGATCCATACCGAACACAAGGGCCAGTTCCTCACCGAGGACGAGCTGATTTCGACGACCATCGTACTGCTGAATGCCGGGCACGAGGCAACCGTTCACCAGATCGGCAATTCAGTGCGCGTGATCCTTGAAAGCGGGCTAGACCCGGCGCAGATGTTTGCCGACGAGAAGGCGACCGAGCGCACTGTTGAGGAAACACTTCGTATCTGTGCGCCGGTGCATATTTTTGAGCGCTGGTGCATCGAACCGACAGAGATCGACGGCGTCTCACTCAGGCGCGGTGACAAGGTCGGCCTGATCCTCGCTGCCGCCAATCTTGATCCCGTGAAGTTTCCCGAACCGTTGACATTCAAGCCCGAGCGCAACGAAGGCGCCAACCTCTCTTTCGGCGCAGGCATCCACTTCTGCATCGGGGCGCCGCTGGCGCGGCTGGAGCTGAACATCGTCCTGCCTCTGCTGTTCAAGCGGTTGCCAGGGTTGAAGCTCGCAGAGACGCCCAAGGTCAAGGACGTCTATCATTTCCATGGGTTGGAGCGGCTTGATCTGACCTGGTGACGTCGACGGCGTCAGCGTAGCGATTCATCAGCGTTTCGACGGCCCGCCGCATGGCCAGGCGCAATTCCGGCGGGTCAACCACATCGACTTCCGTTCCGAGCTTCAGCATTTCGGATACGGCCATGCGCTCATGCGCCACGGGCAGCCGGATCGTGCGCCAACCGTGCTCGTCGGGTTCGCCGATAAATTCGAGATGGGCGCGGACATAGGGCGCCGCCATGTGCTCGATCTCCTTCAATCGCCAGGGCGAGAGACGAATCACTGCCCAATTCGGATAGAGTTCACGTTCAAGCCGGCACGTGTTTTCGTTCCAGTATTGTGCGAGATTGAAATCCGTCGGCCAGTCGAAACGCTCTTCTGTGACGATGAGGTCGAGAACACGGGAAATGCGATAGGTGCGCGCTGTGTCATTAACACGCGCCACGAGATACCAGGCACCCCCCTTCATCACGATGCCGAGCGGTTCGGCGATCCTGTTCTTCTCGGCCGTCCAGGAGCGGTAGCGCATGCGGATGCGCTTGGAGTTCCACACCGCGTCGGCGATGGCCTGCAGGTAGATGGGCTGCTCCCCCTCCGCGAGCCAGGTGGGCGCATCGAGATGAAATTTCTGCTGCATGCGGCGCGCGCTCTGGCGGAGATCCTCCGGCAAGGCGGCGGTGAGCTTCTTCTGGGCGCCAGCCATCAGGGTTTCCAGGCCGAGATCGGCTGCTGCACCCGGAATACCGGACAGGAACATGGCTTCGGCCTCGGCGGGGGTCAGACCGTTCAAGCGCACGCGGTAACCGTCCAGCAATCGGTAGCCGCCGTCCGAGCCGCGCTCGCTGTAGACCGGGATGCCCGAGAGCGACAGCGCATCGATGTCGCGATAGATGGTGCGCACCGAAACATCGTTTTCATCGGCCAAGGCCTCGGCCGTCACAAGGCCTTTCGCCTGCAGGGTCGTCAAAATGTTGATCAGCCGGCTCGCCCGCATCCAAAAATCTCCCTTTCGGGCATTATGCTAATCCAACCTGACACAATCTGACAGGTATGACGGTGCAATCTCTCCGCATCGCCTCGGAGCGAGATGCTTTCCAAAGGGAGATTTCCATGACCAAGACCCGTCCGATTACCCTCTTCTATTCCCCCCAGACGCGAGCCACTGGGGCACGAATCCTGCTTGAGGAACTGAAGGTGCCCTATGAATTGCATGTGCTGAACATGAAGGCGGGCGAACAGCGGCAACCGGCTTATCTCGCGATTAATCCACTCGGCAAGGTCCCGGCTGTTCGCGTGGGCGACACGCTGGTCACGGAGCAAGGCGCTATCTATCTGTACCTCGCGGATCTTTTTCCAGAGGCGGGTCTTGCGCCTGACCTTACGGATCCGGATCGCGGCGCTTATCTCCGTTGGCTCTTCATCTACGGCAGTTGCTTTGAACCGGCGGTCATCGATCGCTTCATGAAGCGCGAACCGGGATCGATGAACGAGACGCCCTATGCCAGCTACGCGTCTCTGATCGATATGCTGGAGACCTCCCTGACGAAGGGGCCTTACCTGCTGGGAGAGCGCTTCACGGCAGCCGATCTGCTCTGGGGGATTGCGTTGCGTTGGACAACTATGTTCGGCCTGGTCGAGGCACGCCCTGCGTTCCAAGCCTATATGGAGCGCATCAGCAGCCGCGAGGCCGTGCAGAGGGTATCGGCAGAAGACGCGGCCCTGGCCGCAGAACATCAAGCGGCAGCAGACCGGATTGTGAGCGCGAACTAAAGCCGGATCACATAATCCTTGCGAGTCGTTTCAATGACTTCCCAGGTTCCCTTGAAGCCTGGTCTGAGGATCAGACGGTCACCGGCGACAAGCCCGATCGGCTCGCCCCCGTCCTCAGTGACGATCGAACGGCCTTCGAGAATGTTGAAGTATTCCCATTCATCATAGAGGATCCGCCACTTGCCCGGCGTGGACTGCCAGACCCCTGCATAGACGCCGCCATCGGCTTCTTCGAGATTCCAGGTGGTGAAACGCGGGTCGCCTGAAATCAGCCTTTCGGGTGCTGGCGCGCCCTCCTCCGGCGTGACATTGGCGGGATCGAAGGCCAGGGAAAGGCTCATGAGCTGTCTCCAGAAGATAACACGGCGGCACCACATGTGCCGCCGTTATGAAAGATGGTTCAGGCCTTGGCGAGGGCCTGTTCCAGATCGGCGATGATATCGTCGGCATCCTCGATGCCGACCGACAGCCGCACGACATCAGGACCGGCACCGGCTGCAATCTGCTGTGCTTCACTGAGCTGAGCATGGGTGGTCGAGGCCGGGTGAATGATGAGCGAGCGCGTATCGCCAATATTGGCAAGATGTGAGAAGAGCTGCAAACCGCCGACCAATGCCTTGCCGGCTTCCAGACCACCCTTGATGCCGAAGGTGAAGACGGCCCCTGCCCCCTTCGGCGAATACCGCTTCTGAAGGGCATTGTTCGGATCGTCGGCAAGTCCCGCATAGTTGACCCAGGCCACCTTCGGATGGCTTTTCAGCCAGGTGGCCACCTTCAGCGCATTGTCGCAGTGGCGCTGCATGCGCAGCGGCAGTGTCTCGATGCCCGTCAGGAGCAGAAAGGCGTTCATCGGTGCGATCGCGGGTCCGAGATCGCGCAGGCCGAGGACACGGCAGGCGATGGCAAAGGCGAAATTGCCGAAGGTCTGATGCAGCACCACACCATTGTATTCGGGGCGCGGCTCCGACAGCATCGGGTATTGGCCGGCCTTTGCCGACCAGTCGAACGTGCCGCCATCGACGATCACGCCCCCCATCGAATTTCCATGACCGCCGAGAAATTTGGTGACCGAGTGGACGATGATGTCGGCGCCATGCTCCAGCGGACGTACGAGATAGGGGCTCGCCATAGTGTTGTCGACGATCAGCGGCAGACCGTGCCGATGAGCAACTTCTGCAATGGCCGCAATGTCGACGAAGGTACCGCCCGGATTGGCGAGGCTCTCGATGAAGACGGCCTTGGTCTTGTCGTCGATCTGAGCGGCAAAGCTTTCCGGATCAGCGGGATCCGCCCAGCGCACCTGCCAGCCAAAATTCTTGAACGCATGGCCGAACTGGTTGATCGAGCCGCCATAGAGCTTGCGGGCGGCGACAAAATTGTCCCCGGGCTGCATCAGTGTGTGAAAGATGAGGAGCTGGGCTGCATGCCCGGAGGCGACGGCAAGGGCTGCCGTGCCGCCTTCGAGCGCCGCAATTCTTTCCTCGAGAACGCCCTGGGTGGGGTTCATGATGCGGGTGTAGATATTGCCGAACTCCTTCAGCGCAAAAAGGTTCGCAGCGTGGTCCGAGTCGTTGAAGACATAGGCCGTCGTCTGGTAAATCGGCGTAATCCGCGCGCCAGTGGTCGGGTCAGGTTGGGCACCGGCATGGATGGCGAGTGTGGCAAAGCCCGGATTCTTGTCGGACATGATTTCGATCCTCCCTCATGGTTGTCGGAGCGGATCATAACGCGCTTACGTCGTCTGTCAGCCCTGGCTTGTTCCAATCTTCTTGGACAACGGAGCAAATCGATCCTTGATCGATATCAATGACCACAGCCCGGGCTTTGGCATGATGGGGAAGCAACCACGGAGCGCTGCCATGTCCATTTCCCTCACAGATCCGATCCGCCAAGGCTTTCACCATCTGCTCACCTGGTGCGGGACAGGGTTCGAGGCGACGGCTGAAGCCGACCTTCTGGCCAATCTCGATGAGACCCAGCTTGCTGCACTCGCAGAGGATTGCGGGCTGACGCCCCATGAAATGCTGGCGTTGGCAAAGGCGGGCCCGCACGCCGCAGACGAGATGCCGAGATTGATGCGCGCGCTCAATATTGACCCTGCCGAGGTTGAGTTCCGCATGCGAAAGCTGTTTCGAAGCATGCAGGTCACCTGCGCGAATTGCAGCGCCAAGCAATCCTGTCGCCACGATCTGGACAATGGCCATGCGGAAACAGCGTTCGCCAGCTATTGCGGCAATGCCGATCTGATGAACAGCCTGCGCGTCGATCCGGAACTTCTTGTCGAGCGTTGAGCAGGCTCAAAGCCCGAGGCGGGGGATCTCAATGGCCGGGCAGCGATCCATCACCACGCTCATGCCCGCCGCCTCCGCTCGACTCGCCGCTTCGTCATCCCTGACGGACAACTGACCCCAAATCACCTTCGGCGGGATGGCGAGAGATTTCGCCTCCTCAACCACGGCGCCGAGATACTCAGGCGCGCGAAACACATCGATCATGTCCACTGCTTCCGGCAGATCGGCAAGCGTGGCGTACACAGTTTGCCCGAGGATTTCCTTGCCCGCCTGCCCCGGATTGACCGGAAAAACCCTGTAACCATGCGCCAACAGGAAGCGCATCACGCCGAAACTTGGGCGGTCCGGCTTGGGTGATGCACCGACAAGCGCGATGGTCTGGACCTTACCAAGGACTGCTCTCAGATAGTCATCCGGATAATTGTCATGGCCGGTCATTCGGCAATCCTCACTTTCGGCTTGTTCTCAACCCCTAAATGGATTGGCTGCCAGTCGACAACAAGAGCGACCCGCCCTATTTCCCATGGCACTGAGAACAGCTTTGTCCAGCAAAGCTATTTCCAAACGAGGAGGATGGCCGATGCGCCTTCAAGCAATCACTGCCCTTGCCCTTGCATGCGGGCTTGGATCACCGGCCTTGGCAATATCGCGCTACAATTCGACCCAGATGAGTTGCGAGGCCGTTCGCGAACGCGTCATCAATGAGGGCGCTGCAATCTTACGCTATCCATCGACCCGGGTCGCCGGCATGACCCTGTATGATCGCTATGTCACGCGGAATGCCGCCTGCGAACAGCATGAATATGCCGCACGTTCTTATGTGCCGACGAAGGACAATCCGCGCTGCCCCGTCTTGAACTGCCAGGATTACGAGCCGCGTCCCGGTGGGTTCGGCAAGCCCAATCTGCGGTTCTGACGACCTCAGGCTGCGTGAGCCGGACCATCACGATGGGGCCGGTGTGTCGCCTCATAGACCAGCGGATATTCGGAAACGAGTGCACGATTCATCACGACCGAAATCCCTGCCGCCTCGGCCCGAGCCGCCGCCTTGTCATCACGGACGCCAAGCTGCGTCCAGATCGCGGCTGGTCTCGGCGTCATAGCCAGCACCTCATCAACGACCGAATCGAGATACTCGGACCGACGGAACACATCGACCAGGTCAATCGGTTCCGGAATATCGGCCAGAGAGGCGTAAACCGTTCGCCCGAGAATCGTCTCCCCTGCGTGCAGCGGATTGACCGGAAAGACATGATAGCCTTTTCCGAGCAGGAAACCGGCGATCCACTGGCTGGGCCGCCGGTCATTGGTTGAAGCCCCGACGATTGCCACATTGTGGGCTTTCGACAGGATCTCGGCGAGGTAGGCATTGGTATAGTGATCATGCATCATGGACGTCTCTCCCGGCCCTTTTGGGCGCATCGACCATCTTGTGTCACGATGAACAGAATAATGGGCCGCCCTTAACGAAGCGCATGAGAAATCGCTAAAGTTCAGTCCATCACTGGGGCAGAACAATATGTCCCTGCTCATCCTGCGGGAAAAATGGATTGTAGGCGATTTCCCAAAGATGCCCGTCCGGATCGGCCACATAACCGGAATAACCGCCCCAGAAGACTTTCTCCGGGGCCTTGACCAGCGTTGCGCCGCATGACACGGCAAACTTTACGACGGCGTCTACGCCTATCTCACTTGGCACATTATAGGCCAGCGTGACGCCGGAAAACCCCGCCGGCGTGTTCTCGACGCCCACATCTTCAGCGAGGGCAGCCCGGCCATACAAGGCCAGAACTGTCCCCTTGAGCTGAATGAAGGTCACACCCGCGGTGGATGCCGGCGATCTCGACCATCCAAGGCGTCGATAAAATTCGGTGCTGGCTTCCAGGTCCGACACCCCCAGAGTGACCAGAGAAATGCGACGCTCCAATGACATAAAAGACCTCCGTAAACTGAAGTCTGCCGTTACGTTCGGTTTATGTTTTCATTATGTTCATACGAATATTAGCAACCTCGAATGGCAAGTTCCCTCCATTTCTCAATCCTCGGCTTGTTGAAGGAACGCTATCTGTCCAATCGAGTGATTTGCGTATGAGCACTTGTTGCCCATTGTCTCTGTCGACCCGGCGACGCTCTTAAGGTCGCCGTCCACCATCCGACTGCACGGCCAAAGCCGCAACTGGCGGCACTTTTTGCGGCGAATAGTGCGGTAAAATAATACCTCAACAACAAACCATTGATATCATTACGCATTTCTCCGCCCCACCCAGACAGACGCATCTTGACGTGGTTACACTGTCCGCGTAGATGCAGATCCGGAATGAAAGCCTCACGGCCTACGTTCCCTTTTGCGTCGAGAACGGCGCGAAACAAGCAACAAGAAACGCCTGCGGCCCTCTCGGGGACTGGCAGGATCACACGGAAAGAGACCTCAATGTCTACCTTCGTTCAGAAGCCTGCAGAGGTGGAGAAGAAGTGGATCGTCATCGATGCCGAAGGGCTCGTTGTCGGCCGCCTTGCCACCATTATCGCCACGTATCTTCGCGGCAAGCACAAGGCCACCTACACCCCCCATGTTGACGACGGCGACAATGTCATCGTCATCAACGCCGAAAAGGTCGTCTTCACCGGCAAGAAGTATGCCGACAAGAAGTACTACTGGCACACCGGCTATCCGGGCGGCATCAAGGAGCGTACGGCTCGCCAGATCATCGAAGGCCGCTTCCCGGAGCGCGTCGTTGAAAAGGCTGTCGAACGCATGATCCCGCGCGGCCCGCTCGGCCGTCGCCAGATGAAGAACCTGCGCGTTTACGCCGGCGTAAACCACCCGCATGAAGCCCAGCAGCCCGTCGCTCTCGACGTTGCAAAGCTGAACAGCAAGAACACAAGGAGCGCCTAATCATGGCCGATCTTTCTTCCCTGAAGGACCTTGCCCCGGCACAGGACGCAGCTCCGGCTCACGTCCGCAAGGTCGACTCGCTGGGTCGCTCCTACGCCACCGGCAAGCGCAAGAATGCCGTTGCCCGCGTATGGGTCAAGCCGGGCTCCGGCAAGATCACCATCAACGGCCGCGAATTCCGCACCTACTTCGCCCGTCCGGTCCTGCAGATGATCCTGCAGCAGCCGATCATCGCAGCTGCCCGTGATGGCCAGTTCGACATCGTCGCGACTGTCGCCGGTGGCGGCCTGTCCGGCCAGGCCGGTGCTGTTCGTCACGGTCTCTCGAAGGCCCTCACCTACTTCGAGCCGGGCCTGCGTCAGGTCCTGAAGAAGGGTGGCTTCCTGACCCGCGACAGCCGCGTTGTCGAGCGTAAGAAGTACGGCAAGGCCAAGGCCCGTCGTTCCTTCCAGTTCTCGAAGCGCTAATCGCTTCTCGAACGGTTCGATGCTCTACAGAAGGCACATGGTTTCATGTGCCTTCTTTTTTGAGACCCACAGGGTTTCGAGGCGCGTGCTGACAGCCGATCAACCGGGGAAAACGCCGGTTCATTTGCCGAGAGCGACCCGCCGTGGATGCTCGCCTTCCGTGGAAACATGCAGATGCAGTATAGAAGAGAGCTCGACGGACTGCGCGCCTTGGCCGTTCTGCCGGTTGTCCTCTTCCACGCCCAATTGCCCTTTTTCGATGGCGGGTTCGTTGGCGTCGATATCTTCTTCGTCATCAGTGGATATCTGATCACCAGCATTCTCCTGGAACAACTCGACCAGGGCAGCTTCTCTCTCGGCCAATTCTACGAGCGACGAGCGCGGCGCATTCTGCCGGCGTTTGTGGTGATGATGCTCGTCTGCCTGCCACTGTCGCAGATCCTGATGGATCCACACACCTTCCAGGAGTTTCTCGACAGCTTTCTCCAAAGCGCCATCGGCCTTTCGAACCTCTACTTCATGGACCAGGTCGGCTATTTTGCGCCCGATGCCGATCTGCAGCCTCTTCTGCACACCTGGAGCCTGGGCATTGAGGAGCAATATTATTTCGCCTTCCCCTTGTTGCTCGCTTGGCTGACTGCGTTCAAGCCGAGCTTGAGGACACAGGGCATTATCGGCCTGACAGTCGCCGGCTTTGTCTTTGCAGAGGTTGCGCGGCATTTTGATCCTGAGCGCAGCTTCTTCTTCACCTTGTCGCGCACTTGGGAGCTGGGGATGGGCTCAGTCTGTGCAGCTCTTGTCCGAAAACGCGAATTCAGGGCCAGCAATCTGTACAGCCTGACGGGCCTCGCCCTCATTGTCTTCAGCCTCATCGTCTATGATCGGACGGTTCCGTTTCCCAGCGTCTACACGCTCCCGCCCTTGATTGGGACGTGCCTGATCATCCTCTTCGCACAGGAAAAGACCCTCGTCGGTCGGCTGCTCTCGGCGCCACCATTTGTCGGGCTCGGGCTCATTTCCTACAGTGTCTACCTCTGGCATCAGCCGATCTTCGCGTTTGCACGCTTGCTCAGCGCCGAACACCCCTCTTCCCTGCAGATGGCCGGACTGTCGGCTCTCACCATTCTGGTCGGATGGATATCATGGCGCTGCATCGAGCAGCCTTTTCGACAACCGCAACATACCCTTCTGGCCGGCAGACGGCAGATGCTTGGTGCAAGCGCAGCGGCGATCGTCACGCTTCTCGGCCTCGCAGGACTTGGAATCGCCTTCGAAGACTACAGTCGCGCAACATGGCTTCGCTCGAACCCGGACATCGCTGGCCCTTATCTTTTGTTGGAGCAAGCCCAGCTAGAGCGCAATCTGAGGGCTGGCGCCATGGGAGACCCAAAGCCGACCGAATGCAGGTTCAGGGCACCCAACCTCGACGAGGCCGTGGCGAAGAGGCTGGACGATTGCCATCGCAAATATGGACCAGGCATCATGGTGCTTGGGGATAGTCACGCCATCGATTTCTTCGGCGTGGTCATTTCCCGGTTCGCCTCACCCTTCGTCGTCGGCATGACACAAGATGGCTGCCGGCCGCATGATCCTGAATCCGACTGCCAGTTTGATCAGGTGGCGGACTATTTGAGCCAGAGGAATGGGCAACCCATCAAGCGCGTCGTCTATACACAGGCTGGGTTCTACCTGATGCAGACGGCCGATGGCAGCCCAGTGAGGCGCAGCTTCTTTGACAAGCTGACGATCAATACGCCTTTGCCAAGGACGTTGCCCGACGCCGGGCGCATTGATGCAACGGTTGCCTACCTGAACAGGCTCAGCCGCTTCACCCAGGTGAAATGGGTGGGACCACGCACCGAACCCCACATACCATTCAAGCATTTTGCGCGTGTCGGCTGCGACGCCCGTTTTACATTGCGCCCCGGACAGGGCGAGGCGTTTGAAGCCCTCGATGCTTTCATTGGCAGCAGGGTCGCGAAGTCCGGCCAATTTTCCTATGTCTCGCAGAACCAGATGATGCGTTTCGACTGGGCGACGGACTATAGCGACTGCAAAGAATTGTTCTTTGCCGACGGGGACCATTACTCGGCAGCAGGCGAGATCCGGTTTGGCCGCGATCTTCCTCCCAGTTTCCTCAACTGAGCTTGCGAGCGTCGCGCCCAAGCATCTTGTCAAATCGTCGTCGTTGCGGAAGAGATCAGGGGCAAGCACGAGGGGACGGCATGGACAACACCGCGACCACTACAACGCAACAGACCGGCCGCCCCGGGCTCTTAGTACCGCTCGCAGTCGCATGCGCCACGGTCGTTTTCTTCTTCACGATGCTGGTGCCCTTCTGGAATGACTATCGCACCGGTGGCAACAACTGGAAGCAGGGCGACTGGTTGATCAGCAGTCTGAACGAACCGATACGACGCGGCCCTTTCGGCAGCGCTCTGATTACGGTCTCGGATATGCTCGCGATCAGCCCGCTCACATTGACGTTCGTTTTGCAGCTGCTGCTCCTCGGATTGTTGCTCATCGTCACGGCTCTGATTTTTCGTGCGCTTGTCAGGCGTGACAGGGTCTATCTCCTTCTTCTCATCTCCCCCGGCTTCTATTTGGTCTTCTGGGCAGCCGATCCCCAGGGCAGCCTGCGAAAGGAATTGCTGGCCTTCTGCGCTATGGGACTGGTCCTTACCTATCCCCTCTACCGCTCGAAGGTGGTGGTGTTGCTCGGC
This sequence comes from Rhizobium sp. AAP43, assembly GCF_001296045.1. GTDB lineage: Bacteria > Pseudomonadota > Alphaproteobacteria > Rhizobiales > Rhizobiaceae > Allorhizobium. The sequence continues at coordinate 160,538 of NZ_LJHS01000026.1, forward strand.
TGTCTCCTGTTTGTCATCGCAGCCATCGGGCACGAACTCAATGTTCTGCTATATCCAGCCTTTGTTGCCGTGACGGCGATCATCGGGACAGGAGCCAAATCCAGACGGTTCTTCGTGGTCTGCGGTCTCCTTGTGTCCATCGGCAGTGTTGCTGCACTTGGTTACGCGATCACTTTCTCCCGCGTCGCGGACGTTGCAACAATCTGTGCGCCACTGCTGGAGCGCGGACTTTCTGCAGAAATCTGCAAGGGCGCAATTGGGTTTCTGAATCAGGGTACCGACGCGGCGACAGCGCTTGCATCTGAAAAGATGTCGACGGGATCTATCGTCGGCTTCTTTGCAGCCGGCTACCTTGCCGCATTGCTGCCGATCGTCTTCTTCATCAGCCGCCTTGCGCGTCCGGGATTGCCCGCGCTGGCACTCATGCTCACGGCCCTACCCATCCTCCCTCTTTATATCGTCGCGGTCGATTGGGGACGGTGGATCAGCCTTCATATCACGTCCGCAGTCTTCATCCTGACTGCCCTCGGACTGACAGGGCGCCTTGCCATCACAAAACGGATATCTGACGCTGGCATCATAATCTTCACACTCGCCGCAGTCCTGCTGACGCCGAACCATGAGACCGGCCTCGTCATCGGCGGTGTCGTGCGCCGGGTTGTTGCACTGACCTACTGGCTGCTCGGAATATAATCCGCCACCCCCAAAGCCCCACAGAATTGCTCTCTCCACAGAGGCTGGTTAGGGTGGGCCGAAAGACAATAGGAACCGAACAGGACATGGCCAGCAAGACAATCGACAACGCGTTTACAGCGCCTGCATTGCGCGCGGCTGCTACCGACCCGACCTATGCAGGCGCGCTCTCCTTCATGCGCCGCCTCTATTCCAAGGATCTGGCGGATGTGGATGCAGTCGTGCTCGGCATTCCCTTCGATGCGGCCGTGTCAAACCGTCCTGGAGCGCGTTTTGGACCACAGGCGATCCGGCGCGCCTCGGCGATCTTCGACAATGACCCGCAATACCCCTTTTCGCGGGATCTGTTCGAACAGATGTCGGTGATCGACTACGGCGATGTCCTGCTGGACTATGGCAATCACCAGGAGACGCCCGCCCGTATCGAAGCGCAGGCGGCGGCGATCATCGCATCCGGCGCCTACCTGCTCGGTCTCGGCGGCGACCACTTCGTCACCTGGCCGCTTTTGAAGGCGCATGCCGCGAAGCATGGTCCCTTGGCGCTTGTCCATTTCGATGCGCATCAGGACACATGGGACGATGACGGCCAGCGAATCGATCATGGCTCCTTCGTCTGCCGCGCTGTCCGCGAAGGTGTCATAGACCCGGAGCATTCGATCCAGATCGGCATTCGCACCCATGCGCCTGAAGATTTTGGCATCCGGATCCTGCATGGGTGGGAGGTCGAGGACATGAATGCGCAGGCCATCGCAGACGCGATCCTCGCCCATGTCGGCAACCGCCCCTGTTATCTCACCTTCGATATCGACTGCCTTGACCCCGCCTATGCGCCGGGTACGGGCACGCCAGTCGCCGGCGGACCGTCTTCTGCGAAAATCCTGTCGGTCCTGCGCAAGCTCGGCCCCCTCGATATCCGCGGATCCGATATCGTCGAAGTGGCACCTGCCTATGACCATGCCGACATCACCGCAATTGCCGGTGCGACCGTCGCCATGTATATGCTCGGGCTGAAAGCGGAGAAGCTCGCGGCAAACCGATGAACACGATGCGTGAACCGTTTATCAAGATGAATCCAGAAACCGCTCCAAGCGACTGACAGGAATAGAGAAATGGCAGCGAAGATCTTTATCGACGGCGAACACGGCACGACAGGCTTGCAGATCCGCACGCGTCTGGCCGAACGCCGCGACATCGAGCTTCTCTCCATTCCGGAAGCCGAGCGGCGCAATGAAGCGATGCGGGAAGACCTGCTCAACACCGCCGATATCGCGATCCTCTGCCTGCCTGACGACGCGTCGAAGCAGGCCTATGAGATGACTGCGGCCAACAACAATGTCCGGCTGCTCGATGCGTCGACTGCATTCCGTATCCATCCTGATTGGGCCTATGGCTTTGCCGAGATGGACAGGGCGCAGCGGGAAAAGATCCGCACGTCGCGGCATGTCTCCAATCCCGGATGCTATCCAACCGGCGCCATTGGCCTCATCCGGCCGCTGCGGGCCGCGGGCATCCTGCCGGATGGATATCCGGTCTCGGTCAATGCCGTCTCCGGTTACTCCGGCGGTGGCAAGCAGATGATCGCGCAGATGGAAGACCCAACACGTGACGACGCAATCTCGGCCAATAACTTCCTCTATGGCCTGAACATGAAGCATAAGCATGTGCCGGAAATGAAGACCCACGGCCTGCTCGACCGGGCGCCTCTGTTTGCACCATCCGTTGGCCGGTTCGCGCAAGGCATGATCGTCCAGGTGCCGCTGTTCCTGGAGGACCTGGCGGACGGTACGACGATCGATAGCGTCCATGCCGCGCTGGTGCAGCACTATGCCGGTCAGGACATCGTCTCGGTCGTCCCGCTGACGGAGAGTGCGGGTCTTAGCCGCATCGATGCCGAAGAACTGGTCGGCAAGGACACGATGAAGCTTTACGTCTTTGGCACAGCGGGTATGCCGCATGTCAATCTGGTCGCCGTGCTCGACAATCTCGGTAAGGGCGCTTCTGGAGCGGCCGTGCAGAATATGGACCTTATGCTCTCGGCTTGAACCGGCGGCCTATCCAACAGAAAGGCGGCTACGAGATCTCGCAGCCGCCTTTTTGTTTGTCTTCGACGCTTGGTTCTAAGTCGTTAAACCCATCCGCGGCAGGCCGCCATCAGTCCCTGATTTCGACCGTCACCGGGCGGGCCCGCTCGCCGTAAAACCCCCGCAGATGCGCAACGGTAAAGGCGAGCAGCACCAGCGCCATGCCCTGATGGGTCAGGCCTGCATGCAGCGGAACCTGCGTGACGAGGGTGAGAACGCCGATTGCCGCCTGGATCGTGACAAGACCGAACAGCACCATACTGCGGCGCGCATGGGTCGAGTTCGCATTGCCGCGCAGGGACTGGACCATGTGCAGGAAGACCGCGGCGAAGAGCACATAAGCGCCAATGCGGTGGATGAACTGAACCGTCTTCGGGTTCTCGAAAAGATTGATCCAAGCCGGCTGCTGGACAAACAGACCGCCGGGCACGAGCGCGCCATCCATGAGCGGCCAGGTGTTGTAGCTGTAGCCGGCGTCCAGTCCGGCCACGAGGGCTCCAAGATAGATCTGCACGAAGGTCAACACGAGCAGGATACCAGCGAACATCCGTGAATGCGCGCTTGGCGCTGCTTCCTCGCTATGGGGCGAAAGGCTGCGCATGATCCAGACGCAACTGGCGAAGATGAAGCAAGCCATCATCAGATGCACGGCCAGGCGATACTGGCTGACATCGACACGCTCGCTCAGGCCTGAGGAGACCATCCACCAGCCGATGAAACCCTGCAGGCCGCCCAGACACAGGAGGCCGACCAGCGGCAGGCGCAGGCTGGGCTCGATTCGTCCCCGCACCCAGAAATAAAGGAGCGGCAAAGCGAAGATCATGCCGATCATGCGCGCCAGCAGGCGATGCGCCCATTCCCACCAGAAGATGAACTTGAATTCGTCCAGGGTCATTCCCTTGTTGATCTGCTGGTATTCGGGGATCTGGCGATAGAGTTGGAGCTCTTCTTCCCATTCCGCGACGCTCAGCGGCGGAATGACGCCATGGATCGGCTTCCATTGCGTGATTGACAGGCCTGAATCCGTGAGCCGCGTTGCGCCGCCCACCAGAACCAGACAGAACAGCGTGAAAATCACCACGCCGAGCCAGATGCGGATGGCGCGCCTGTCTGAATCCAGACGCGCAATCTCCTTGCGGACTTGAAATTCGGTTCCGGTTGTCACAGCTGTCATTCGTCAATCCTCTTCTGGACCGTTGATTTGCATCAGCCGCGCGTGCAAAACAAGCCCGCTGCTTTGCGGCAAGCGGTCGCGTCGTGAGAGACCATCGGCCATGGCAAACGAGAGGCCCAACATGCGCCCTACCCTTCGCTCCTTCATCGGGACGATCCTGATCATCGTCATCGTCTCGCTTTATGCCTTGCTGGCGACCACTATTGCCACCGCAACACTGGCAACCGCGCCCTGGTGGGCCCACCTCCTTTACTTCCTGCTGACCGGCCTCTTGTGGGTCGTTCCGGCCATGCTGGTGATCAAGTGGATGGCGGGATCGCGAAAAAAGCAGGACGGCGGCCGTTAACACGGTGCTAACCGCAATCGGATCGCCGCCCCAAGCTATCGGGGCCTGCTAACCCTTTGTTGTCGCGCCCCCGGTAGCTTCGCTGTGTTCCAAAGCCTGGGACGAGAGGCGGCAAGGCTATGCACAGCATGACATCACACAGAGCAGAAAGCTCTGGATCTGAGGGCGCTCTCCCAACAACTGCGCCGGCCAGTTCTCTGAAGCGCACCTTCAGTGTTGGACCGATTTCAGTCCGTGTGCACAGGTCGATGGACACCGTCGAGCGAGAATGGCGCCGTCTCGAGATGGACCGTTGGAATTCCCTTCACCAGGGATTCGACTGGTGCAGCGCCTGGATCAAGACCCATGACGTTTCGGTTGTCATCATCGAGGCTAGACTTGATGGCGAGCCTGCTTTCATCCTGCCCCTGCAGATCGAGCGCCACAGCCTTGTGCGCGTTGCCCGGTTCATCGCTACCAGCTTTACCAATTTCAACAGTGGTCTGTTTAGTGCTGCGTTTCGCCAACGGAGCCACGAGTTCCACGACGACATGTGGTCCGATCTTTTTCGCGAGGCGCTTGCTCTTGAGGTGGATCTAGTCAGCCTGAGCAATATTCCGATCGTCTGGCGTGGCGAGACGAACCCACTCAGCGCTCTGACATCCGTGCGAAACCAGAACAGTGCGTTTCAGCTGGCCCTCGGCCCCGACATGGAAACGACACTTGCGCCGCTCAATGCCAAGGCACGCCGGAAGAAGTACAGGACACAGATCCGACGCCTGGACGAGGTCGGCGGTTTCGAGCATGTACGCGCCCTGACATCGGACGAAAAACACGCTCTGCTCGACTGCTTTTTCCGCCAGAAGGCCACGCGCTTCGAAGCCGCAGGGCTTCCGAACGTGTTCCGCGCCCCTGAAACGCAGGCCTTCTTCCGCATGCTGCTCGATCTCGACAGGGGTGGCAACGATGTCCCGCTGGAGCTTCACGCCATCCGACTGAAGGGCCAGCATGAAGGGGCGATAGCCTCGATCACCGGGCTCTCACGCAAGGGCGATCATGTCATCTGCCAGTTCGGCTCGATAGACGACCGGCTCTTTCCGGAGGCGAGCCCAGGAGAATTGCTGTTCTGGCTGGTGATCGAACACAGCGCCGTCACGGGAGCCAGCATTTTCGATTTCGGCATTGGCGACCAGGAATACAAGCGACGCTGGTGCAAGAAGGAAACGGAGCACTTCGACATTCGGGTGCCCCTGACGGGGATCGGGCGACTGGCTGCTCTCGCCGGCACGGGCACAACCCGCGCCAAGGCATTGATCAAGGCGCGTCCGGCGATCTACGCATTCCTGCAGAGGCTGCGCGCCCGCAGCGCGACCTAAAGGACCTCAGGCCGCGTCGCGATCGCGATCAGACTGTGGCAGCCGGGCCGACATCAAGACGAGGTCGGAATATCCCACCGCTTCGAACGCCGCCATGATCTCTGCCAGCTCCCGCTCATCCGGTTCCGGTGCCGAGAGGATGATCTCGTGCGTCCCGTTGCGGCTCAGTCGCGCAACACCTTCGGCCTGGGCAGGTCCACATTCAACAATGACCAGGTCATAGGCATCGGCCAGCGCGTCGACGATCATCGTCAACCGATCTGCACCACGCATCGCCTGACGGATATCAGCATTGCCCTGCGGCACGATATCGGCCGCGGACAGGCGGTCCGGGTGGATGCAATCGGCAAAGGCTGCATCTCCAGTCAGGAGATCGGTGATACCCGAGAGCTCTGATCCATGTGTCATCAACTGGGTTGGCCAACCGGAACCCGTCATATCGACGAGAACGACGCGCCGGCCTCTGCGTGCCAGCTCGCGGGTCAGCGCCACCGTGCCCTCGGAGCCCTCGTCGCCAGATGGCGAGATGGCAAAGGCAATCGAGGTTGCTTCCTCGACAAGGTAGTCGGCAACGGCCGCCGCCGAGAATTGGTCGTCTTCCTCCGTGCGATCATCCGGGACGACGAGATCCGCCATGTCATCGACTGCATGGCGCGCAACAGGCTCTTCCTCAACGAGACCGGCGGAAACGTCGAGATTGCCGCGCGCCACGCTGCGCGGCTCGGCTGCAACAGGCACGTCCTCGACGTCCAGCGGACCGGCAACGTGGTAGCCCCGCTGGCGAACGGCGCGGCCGCTGAAAAGCTCAATCAGCATGACGATGATCGACAGCAGGATCAGAGTGGCCAGGGTCGTCACGATGGTAATCGGCAGAACTTTCGGGAAGCTCGGATCGGCCGGTTCGATGGCAGCGGATATCAAGCGCGCATCGGCGGGGCTTGCATCCTTGTCCAAACGCGATGAGGCCTCACGGTATCGGGCGAGATACGTTTCCAGCAGTTGGCGCTGGGCGGCGGCTTCCCGCTCGAGGGATTTCAGCTCGACTTCGTCTTCTCCGGCGCGGGCCGTGTCAGCCTTGACGGTGTTGAGCTGTGCGACAAGCTGGGTTTCCTGCTCGCGGGCGACGGCTGCCTGGTTTTCAAGACCTGCGGCAACCTTGAGGAGTTCGGCTTGGATCTGCTGGCGGATGCCGGACAGCTGGGACCGCAGGGCTTTCATCTGCGGGTGACCGTCAAGCAATCGTGTCGATGCATCGGCAATCTGCGCCCGGATCTGCGATTCCGTCGTATTGAGACGGCGGATCGATTCCGACCCGGCGACGGCCTCGAGCGTGTCGGTCGGCTTTCCGGCCTTAATCGTGGCCCTCAGATTTTCCGCAGTTGCTTCCGCGGCAGCGCGCTCACCACGCACCCGGGCAAGCTCCGTCGAAATATCGGCAAGCTGCTTGCTGGTGAAGGATGTCTGGTCGGAACCGAGCGGCATGAGGCCAACCGACGACCGGTACTCGGCGACGGATTGCTCCGCCTCCCGAACCTTGCCTCTGAGGTTGGCGATCTCCGTCTCCATCCAGCGAACCGCCTCGCTGTTACTGTCGAGCTTGGCCCCGCTTTGCAGCGACCTGTAGACGCCGATGATTGCATTGGGCACGGCGGCCGCAAGCTTCGGGTCCTTGGAGGTAAACTCCACGGCGATCACGCGGGATTTGTCGAGCTGATAGACGGCGAGGTTCTGCCGAAAGGTCTTCAGGACGCGCTCTTCCGGTGCGAGCTCCAAGGGGTTCTTCTGCAGGCCGAAAAGCACAAGGAAATCGGTGAGCGCCGAGGCGCGCGAGTCCGGATCGAATTCGGCAAGCTCATAAAGCTTCAGATCGCGGGCAACCTGCTTCATCAGGTCGGTCGATTGCAGGAGCTGCACCTGGCTTGCAATATTGAGTTCATCCGGCAAGGGTTCGCTGGCAAGCGACGCCGTGCCCGAAGCGGAGAAATTCGGCTGACCGGACTCGATCAGCAGTTTCGCATCGCTCTTGTAACTGGGGGCAATCGCATTGGCGCCGACGAAGGCCAATCCACCGGCGAGCACGGTCGCGCCGAGCACCAGGCCCTTTCGCTGCCAGATGGCGCGAAAAAGCTGTGCCAGGTCGATATCGACATCGTTTTGGTCGCGGTCCAAGCTCGGCATCGCCTACTCCCGGGGTCTGTGTGCCCGCGCAATCGTAAACCAGCATGGTAACTCAGAGGTTAACCCCCTCCCCGGCGCAGTTTCCGTAGAGGAATGCCAAGCATATCCAATGATGCCACGCGCCGTTTACGCGGCATTAACCCTAACCGAATGATAACGGGATCATAACTTCAGTTCTTTCGGGGGCGCTTTGGCGCATGGCAATGACGGGCAAAAACGCGATAACCTTGATCGCAATGGCGATCATGTCGATCACGGTCTCCGGTTGCGCCAGCTATCGCCCGGCGCCCAAGGTCTTTCACGAGGCGACGATCCAGCCCTATCGCCTCGACAGCGGCGACCGTCTGCGCGTTACCGTGTTCGACCAGACCAATCTCAGCAATACCTATACCGTCGACCAGGCTGGCTACATCGCTTTCCCGCTCGTCGGACAAGTCGCTGCCCGTGGCGCGACCTTGACGCAGCTTGAAGGCACCCTCGCCCAGAAGCTCAAACAAGGTTATCTGCGCGATCCGGACGTCACGATCGAAATCGATCGCTATCGTTCGATCTTCGTCATGGGCCAAGTCGGCCAGCCCGGCCAGTATGCCTATGTGCCCGGCATGACAATCCTCAACGCCATTGCGGTTTCGGGCGGCTTTAATGGTCGCGCCAATCAGCGCGATGTCGACGTGACCCGTAAGATCAACGGGCAGATCATCACCGGACGCGTGCCGATCACCGATCCGATCCTTGCCGGCGACACGGTTTATGTCCGCGAGCGCCTGTTCTGATCCATGAACCAGCCCCCCTTGCGCATCGTTCATTGCTTTCGGTCGCCCATCGGCGGGATTTTCCGCCATGTGCGCGACCTTGCCGAACAGCACAGCAAGGCGGGTCACAAAGTGGGTATCCTCTGTGACAGCACGACGGGCAGCGCGCATGAAGACAGGCTGTTCGAACAGATCATGCCCTATCTGGAGCTCGGCCTGACAAGGCTACCGATTCGCCGGGGCGTGACACCCGGAGACCTAGTGGCTCTCTCCAACAGTTACAAACAAATCAAGGCATTGCAGCCGGACATCCTGCATGGACATGGCGCCAAAGGTGGCGTCGTCGCGCGGGTGATCGGCTCACTTCTGCGGGCGAAAAGGTATCGCGTTGCCCGCTTTTATTCCCCGCATGGCGGCAGCCTGCACTTCTCCAGAGGGTCGGCTTCCGGCCAACTGGTGTTTGCCGCCGAGCGGGTGCTGGATCGGATGACCGACGCCATTTCCTTCGTCTGCGACTATGAACAGCGCACCTACGAGAACAAGATCGGCAAACCTCGCTGCCATCAGACACGGATCTACAACGGCATCAGCGACCGCGATTTCGGCCCCATCATCCCCGAGGCAGGGGCTGCGGATTTCGTCTATGTCGGCATGCTGCGCGATCTGAAAGGGCCCGATGTCTTCATCGAGGCCTTCGCCGAGACGGAGCGCCTGGTCGGACGGCCACTTCGGGCCCTGATCGTGGGCGACGGTCCGGACGAAGCGAAATACCGTCAGCAGATCGAGATGAAGGGCCTTGCACGCCGCATCGGCATGCTTGCGGCCATGCCGGTCCGTGAGGCTTTTGCGAAGTCTGACATCGTCGTGGTTCCGTCCCGGGCGGAAGCCATGCCCTATATCGTGCTGGAGGCTCTTGCTGCCGAAAAGGCACTGATCGCATCGCGCGTTGGCGGTATTCCGGAAGTACTCGGCACAGAAAGCCAGGCCTTGGTCGAGCCGGGCAATGTACAGGCACTCGCCTCCGTCATGGCACGAGCCCTGACCACGCCCGGCTGGAAACGCGATACCATGCCGACCCCAGACAGCTTCCGGCAGCGTTTTTCCGCAGTCGTGATGGCGCGCGACATGGAAGCTCTCTATCGGGACCGTTTGGCCCAGCTCTGATCCGCCAAACCGTATCATCCCGGAACACTCTTCCCCACTCAGCAAGCAGGGCTAAAGCGTTTCTTAGGACCTTCCAATTAATATCCTCCGCAGACCTGTGCGAGCTCTGCCCATGAACAAGATCGACAAACCCGATGCCTTCGATCTCGACGCCATGCGCCGAGGTGTTGCTGATCGCGCCAGCGCGGCTTCGCCCCCCGAAGGCAAAGCCGAAATCAGCGATCTGGCGCGACAGATTGCCAGCCAATATGCGGTGGCGAATTACTCGCCTTCGATCGTCATTGGACAGCTTCGCTTTCTCGAATTCTTCGCACTCTTCGCCATAGCGCTGGGCGCCAACTACTTCGTTGCCGAAGATCCCGGCGGCCATTTCCTCGCCGGCCTTGCCACGGGTTCCGGCGGCGCGCTTCTGGCGCTTGTGCTGATGCAATTGTCGGACTGCTATCACGTCTCGATCCTGCGAGGTCCGATGCGCTCCATGGGGCGCGTTCTGGGCAGCTGGACCGTCGCCGTCGCCGTGCTTGCCCTTGCCAATCTGTTCTTTGCCCAGAACGATTCCGCGTTTCCAAGCGTCCTCTCCGCCTGGTATTTTATCGGTGCCGGCTACTTGATCATTGAGCGCAATCTCATCGGGCTTGCGATCCGCCGCTGGGGTCGCAATGGCGTGATGGAACGGCGTGCGGTCATCGTCGGTGGGGGCAAACCGGCGAAAGATCTGATCCGGGCGCTCGAGCAGCAGCCGGAAAACGACATCCGCATTTGCGGCATCTTCGACGATCGCAATTCGGAGCGTTCACCCGACGTCGTGGCCGGATATCCGAAACTCGGAACTGTGGCCGAGCTCGTCGAATTCGCCCGCCTTGCCCATATCGATATGCTGGTGATCTCGCTGCCGCTGAGTGCCGAGGCGCGGATCATGCATCTCCTCAAAATGCTGTGGGTGCTTCCTGTCGATATCCGGCTTGCCGCGCATTCCAACAATCTGCGTTTCCGGCCGCGTGCCTATTCGCATGTCGGGGCCGTTCCCCTGCTCGACATTCTCGACAAGCCGATCCGGGACTGGGATTCGGTTGCCAAGCGCGCGTTCGACATCTTCTTCAGCGTCCTGGCACTGATCCTGCTCTGGCCGGTGTTCATCGCCACCGCAATCGCGGTCAAGACGACGTCCAAGGGGCCGGTCCTGTTCGTGCAGAAGCGCCATGGCTTCAACAACGAGGTGATCAACGTCCTCAAGTTCCGTTCGATGTATACGGAGATGAGCGATCCTTCGGCAAAGCTTGCGGTGACCAAGAACGATCCGCGCGTGACCCCTGTCGGCCGCTTCATCCGCAAGACATCGATCGACGAGTTGCCGCAGATCTTCAATGTGCTGCGGGGGGATCTCTCGCTCGTCGGGCCACGTCCGCACGCTGTCGCCGGGCAGACCCGCGACAAGACATTCGCCGAGATCGTCGAAGGCTATTTTGCCCGCCACCGCGTCAAACCCGGCGTGACCGGCTGGGCGCAGATCAATGGCTGGCGTGGTGAAATCGACACCGATGACAAGATCAAGTTCCGCACGGCCTACGACCTCTATTACATCGAAAACTGGTCGCTGCTGTTCGATCTGAAAATCCTGTTCCTGACGCCGATCCGGCTTCTCAATACGGACAATGCCTATTGAACTCGATCAGCGCCCCGTTTGGCGAGGCCCAGCCAGGTGCACGCCTCGTCAATCCGCAACTGGCCGCGATCCAGCTCGCCGGCTCGTGGCTGATGGCGCTGGGTGTCTTCCTTTCGGGCTTTGTCATATCCGAGCCCGCCCCTTATGAACTTCTGATGGCCTGCCAGGTGGCGCTGTGGTTCCTCTTTGGTCTGAAGATCTCACGCGCCGTTGCCCCGCTCTTGGCCCTGCTGATGCTCTTCAATATTGGCGGCCTTCTGGCACTCACCATGCTTCGCGACATCCTGACCGAGCAGGTTCTCTATGTCGCCGTATCCATCTTCCTCGCGCTGACCGCCGTTTTCTATGCCGCCGCCATTGAAGACCGCCACCAGCGGCTGGCACTTATCTTCCGCGCCTGGGTCGCGGCTGGGATCATCACCGGCCTCCTCGGCATCCTCGGTTACTTCCACGCCTTCCCCGGCGCCGACGTCTTCACCCGCTACGACCGTGCCATGGGCGCCTTCCAGGATCCGAACGTCTTCGGGCCCTTCCTCGTCGTGCCGACGCTCTACCTCATGTATGGGCTACTGAAGGGCGGACTTGCCGGGGCCCTGCCCCGCGTCATCGGGCTGCTGGTGCTGACCCTGGCTGTCTTCCTCTCCTTTTCGCGCGCCGCCTGGGGCCTCTTCCTCTTCTGCGCCATCGCGCTTGTCTTCGTGATGCTGCTCAAGGAGCGGACCAATGCATTCCGGCTGAAGATCCTCCTTCTGTCCCTCACCGCTGTCGGCGCCATGGTGGTGGCCCTGGTGATCGCGCTTCAATCCGACAAGGTGCGTGACCTGTTCGAAACGCGCGCGCAATTGGTGCAGGACTATGACGGTGGTCATCTCGGCCGATTCGAGCGCCATCGGGTTGGATTCGTGCTTGCGATGGAGCGGCCGCTTGGGATTGGTCCGATGATGTTTGGTCGGATATTCCCGGAGGACGAACACAATATCTGGCTGAAATCCTTGATGACCTACGGCTGGGTCGGCTTCGTCTCCTATATCTCGCTGGTGGTGTGGACCGTGGTCATGGGGTTCAGGCTCCTGCTCCACGATCGACCCTGGCAGCCCTATCTGATGATCGGCTGGATCGCGCTCCTCGGTCACATGCTGATCGGCACCGTGATCGATACGGATCATTGGCGGCACTTTTACCTGCTCCTGGGCATCGTCTGGGGTTGCGGCGCGCTTGAATGGCGGCATCGACGTCAACGTCAGGTCCGCGTCTGAACCCACACCGCCGGAGCATTTTTGGACGACGTGATTGATTTCGCGTCGGACGACCTCATATTAGTAAAATGGTAACACCCGCTCAGATACGCGCCGCCCGCGCCATGCTCGATATCACGATCGAGCGCCTCTCCTCCGAGAGCGGCATGGCGCCGCTTGTCATTCTGCAAATCGAATCGGGGGAAGGTGCAAGCACCATCGGGGGCGATCTGGAGACATTGCAAAAGGCTCTGGAACGCATGGGTGTGACCTTCCTTCGCTCCGGCGAGGCTGGCAGTGGTGGAGACGGTATTCGGCTGGCGTCCGTGCATGTCGAAGAAGGCATGCGGCCCGATGAGTTGACCGCCGCGAACGACGACTGAGACCCGGCGATTGGCATTCCGCCATATGGCAATGGAACAATATGTGCCCGGCAGCATTCACCGCCTGACAACGCAATCAGGAGATTTGGGAATGCAGCGCAATAACGGGCTCTATCTGATCATCGGCGCACTCGTCGTCGCCGTCATTGGCCTCGGCATCTATGTCTATCAGGAGGAGTCTAAGCCCGATGGCGTCGAGCTGCGTATTGGCGAAGGCGGCGTTTCGATTGAAGAGAACTAAGCCCTTTGCGGCGTGACCTTTCAGGTCGGTTTTATAAAAACATCGTAGAATGACCTGGGGGCGCTAACGGCGCCCTCAAGCATATAGGCCTGCCTCTTGGCCTTTCCGGCCGAGGCCTTGATTGGCAACCCGTGATCCAATCCATCAACCTCATGATAGTCGAGGACGACCCGGCCTGACGCATCCTTCCAGCTCATGACTTTCCCGTGGACAAGCGGACGGGTGGTCGCCCCCTCTTCCGAAAGACCAATGACATCGAGCCACTGCACAAGACTTGCGCGCCCGTTGGCGGGTGCAACGACCTTGTCACTATTGCCATGCCAGATGGACATCGCCGGATGCCTGTAATTCGATTCGCTGCGTGCAGCCCGCACCAGATCACCCCATTCGCTGGGTGTCCGCTCCACGCCTGAGCGCATGACCCTCAGCGCCGTCATGGCATCACGCGCTGCGCCATATGGAAGGCCAGCCACCAGTTGGCCCGCTCGGAAAAGTTCGGGATAAGCGACCAGCAAAGCCGCCGCCATGGCGGCCCCCGCCGACAGGCCGTGAATGAATATCCGATTTGGCGGAATACGATGTTTCGTGACGCAGTGTTGGATCATCTGTCGGATTGACCCGACCTCGCCGCGATCCCTGGCGACAGCACTCGGCCGGAACCAGTTGAAACAAAGGTTGGAATTGTTCTGACTGCGCTGCTCTGGATAAAGCAGCATCAAGTGCTTGTCGCGTGCCAGACGTGCCCAGCCACTGCCCCTGTGATAATCGCTGGCAGTCTGCAGGCAGCCATGCAACACAACCACAAGCGCCTTCGGTGGCTGGGCTGTCGAGGGCACGAACTGCAGCATGCGCAAACGTCCCGGATTGCTGCCGAAGGCTGAAACTTCCACCAGTTCCTGAATTTTGGGGCGAACACTTGCTCGGGCTCGTTTGCGCGGCGGTGTAATGGCAAACGGAAACGCGCCCTTCATGGTTTTGCGCAGGCGCCGCTGGCCCTTCAAGAACAGCGAAAGCGGTGTCGACATCTTGAAGCGCATGAAAACCCCACTGGTTCCTGTCGAAAGACAAGATAGTGCTGCAATGCAGCATTCCTAGGACGGGATTGCTCAGTCATCCATTATTCGTCACATCAAGGCAAGAAACCCTAGGACGAAAAAGGCCGCTCGACATATGTCGAGCGGCCTTTTGAACCTAAGGAAGCGACCTCTACGACCGCCTCAAAGTCCAAATATCTCGGAATGGCGGGATTCGAACCCACGACCCCTTGACCCCCAGTCAAGTGCGCTACCGGGCTGCGCTACATTCCGTCATCTTGCAGTGGGAGCACGCTCCCAACCGGCCCGAAGGCAAGTTTCCTTTAGACAGTCAGTCATTCGCGCGCAAGGGGAAACTCCGAGCTCGCAGAATTTTCCGCAGCCGACATCAACGTGGGCGCTTGATCAGGGTTTGCATCTCGACGAAACGGCGTCGGTCTTCGAGGTCTTCACTGTCGGATGCGTAGCACGTGCTGTCAGCGCAGAAGCGCAGGATTTCCAGCTTCCCGGCATTCTCGGTGAACTGGCATTCGATCTCGTCCGTGATGTCGCCCGGCTCGGCATCCATCCGGGTCGAGTATGTCATGCGGGCGCCCGGCGGATCGAGGTCGGGGAATGCCTGGACGATTCCGACTTTGATTGTATCGACCATCAACAGGCTCTTGGCGATAAAGGTGCAAGCCTCTTCAACCTTGGCTGCCGCATCACCCTGAGATGCGGCCCCTGCTGCGGGCTGGGCCTTGGTCTGCGCGAAGGCCGGGCCAGCTGCAATGGGACTGGCAAGAACGAGTGCGAGGGCAAGAATATGTTTCATGGGAACCTTCCACGTCGGTGTGACTGCCACCGAACCACGTCGGTGTGACTGCCACCGAACGCGGATCGAGCCATCACGGTTCCCCGATAAATCTCCTCACGGCGCTTTCCCCGAATCTACCGGACCTGATCCAGCAGTCGCTTGCATTCGAGCAGATCAAACAGTGCCTCCTGAAGAAGGGCGCGGTCTTCCTTGCCGACACTGCCCTTGCCCACACTGATCTCTGGCGCATCGTCCCCGCCGCCGCCAAAGTTGAAGAAGCGGCCGCTTGCCTTGACCTTCGGTCGTCCGAGGACCTGATCGTCATCCAGGCCAACCTTCGGTTCCTCGACCTTGGCCGCACTGGCGGCCACCAAGGCCTCCATGGTGGCCACATCGCCAGTAGCAACCGCCATGACGAACTTGTTGCCATTGGTCTTGAGGAGCTTCTGGACGCCCTTGATCGTATAGCCCTGATCATAGAGCAGATGTCGGATACCCTTCAGCAACTCGATGTCGTCGGGACGGTAGTAGCGCCGTCCACCGCCGCGCTTGAGGGGCTTCACCTGAGGAAAACGGGTCTCCCAAAAACGCAGGACATGCTGGGGCAGATCGAGATCGTCCGCGACCTCGCTGATCGTGCGGAAAGCATCGGGGCTTTTGTCCAGTTGCATCGAAGCACTCCTCGCTCATCGCACCCAAGACGCGATTCGCCCATATTTCAACGGTTTGCGAGGTCTTATTCAACTGGGCGGGCGAAGGAAATGCGCCCGTTCCACCGCTTTTGCGTCTTCAAGCGGCCGGATTGACCGGCTTCTGCTTCGACTTGCGGGAGATATGCGCCCGCAAGATGCGCTGCTTCAGGACATTGGACGCCTTGAAAGTCATGACCCGACGAGGCGAGATCGGCACTTCCTCACCGGTCTTCGGATTACGGCCAACGCGCTCGTTCTTGCTGCGAACCTGGAAGGTCGCGAAAGACGAAAGCTTCACCGATTCCCCTCTGACGATCGCATTGCAGATCTCATCGATAACGGTTTCGACCAATTCGGCCGATTCGGTCCGCGAGAGACCAACCTTGCGAAAAACCGATTCCGCCAAGTCTGCACGCGTCACTGTCTTCCCGGCCATGATCGTCGCCCGCCTAAACCAATGAACTTGTTGAATACGCAGAGACTATTGCCCTTGTGGGCGGCGGTCAAGCTCTTGTTGAGACGCAATTCGGTGGCAATTCCTTACCAGCGCACCAGGACGGCACCCCAGGTGAAGCCGCCGCCCATGGCTTCGAGCATGACGAGGTCGCCCTTCTTGATCCGTCCGTCGCCGGCAGCAACCGCGAGCGCGAGCGGAATCGAAGCGGCCGACGTGTTCCCGTGCTTGTCGACCGTGATCACGACCTTCTCGTCGGGTATGCCAAGTTTCTTCGCCGAACCGTCGATGATGCGCTTGTTGGCCTGGTGTGGCACGAGCCAGTCGATATCGTCGGCCGTCGTTCCCGTCGCAGCAAAAGCCGCCTCAATGACGTCGGTGATCATGCCGACCGCATGTTTGAAGACCTCGCGGCCCTCCATGCGCAGATGGCCGACCGTGCCAGTGGTCGACGGACCGCCATCGACATAGAGCTTCTCGCGATGCACGCCGTCGGAGCGCAGGTTCGACGTCAGAACGCCGCGATCGGCAACCGTCCCCTCGCCTGCCTGGGCCTCCAGGATGAGAGCTCCCGCGCCGTCACCGAAGAGGACACAGGTCGTGCGGTCGGTCCAGTCGAGAATACGCGAAAAGGTCTCGGCGCCGATGACGAGCACGCGCTTGGCCATGCCGCCTCTGATGTAGAGGTCAGCCGTCGCCATCGCGTAGACGAAGCCGGAGCAGACGGCTTGAACGTCGAAGGCAAAGCCATGATGCATGCCAAGGCGGTTCTGGATGTTGACGGCTGTGGCCGGAAAAGTGTTGTCGGGGGTCGAGGTCGCGCAGATGATGAGATCGATATCACCAGCCGTCAGACCGGCCCGGTCGAGCGCCTGCTGTGCGGCTTCAGCGCCGAGGGATGCCGTGGTCTCTCCCTCGCCTGCGATATGACGCTGGCGGATGCCGGTGCGCTGGACGATCCATTCGTCCGAAGTCTCGACCATGCTTTCAAGGTCTTTGTTGGTCACAACGCGCTTCGGAAGCGCCGCTCCGAAACCACAAACAACAGAACGGATCATTGATTATTCCTAACTGACATCAGGCCGCTTCGGGGCCAGCGGGCGAAGGAAGCCGCGCGTGATATTTCTTCAGGTCGTTTTCGATCTTCTGGGTCAGACCGTTGCGCACCATGTCGTAGCCGACATCAACCGCTGCGGCGAAACCTTCCGCATCGGTGCCGCCGTGGCTCTTGATGACCACGCCGTTCAATCCAAGGAACACGCCGCCATTGACCTTGCGCGGATCCATCTTCTCACGCAGGCGGTCGAAAGCCCCCTTGGCAAGCAGGTAGCCAAGCTTTGCCATCCAGGTGCGCGACATGGCTGCGCGCAAATATTCGGCAATCTGCTTGGCCGTCCCCTCGGCCGTCTTCAGGGCGATATTGCCGGTGAAGCCCTCGGTGACGACGACGTCGACCGTACCCTTGCCGAGATCATCCCCTTCGACAAAGCCGTAGTAATCGATCGTATCGAGGCCCGCTTCCCGGATCAGGCGCCCCGCTTCCTTGACGTCTTCCTGGCCCTTGATCTCTTCCACCCCGACGTTGAGCAAGCCAACCATCGGTTTTTCAATATCGAAGAGAGCCCGGGCCATGGCGCCGCCCATGACGGCGAAGTCGAGCAATTGCTGCGCATCCGCGCCGATGCCGGCACCGACGTCGAGCACGATGCTTTCGCCAGACAGCGTCGGCCAGATGGCAGCAATCGCCGGCCGTTCAATTGTCGCCATGGTGCGCAGGCAGAACTTCGCCATCGCCATCAGCGCGCCGGTATTGCCGGCAGACACCACGACATCTGCCTGGCCGGACTTTACCGCTTCGATCGACCGCCACATGCTCGAGACATAGCGACCACGACGCAGGGCCTGACTCGGCTTCTCGTCCATGCCGACGGACACTTCGCAGTGATGAAAGACGGATTTTTCTTTGAGCTTCGGGAACTGAGCCAGGATCGGCTCGCAGCGCTCCTGCTGCCCGAAGATGAGGAAGGTCGTATCCGGATGACGCTCCAGCGCCTTTGCGGCTCCAGGGATAACCACTTCAGGACCGAAGTCGCCGCCCATCGCGTCGATAGCAATTCTGATCACTTAAACCTGACCCTTCCTGATCGCTGGTCAGCGAAATTTCGGTCAAAATACCGCTTTTCATTCCGCGCACAACCCACCCAGAGGCGCAGATGGGGGATGATCAATCCTTTTTCCAGTCCTTCAAAGCGGCAAAGGACGAGGGTTTGCCGTCATCTTCCGGCTTGCTCTCGATGTGACTGGTAAAGGTCGCGCCTTCCTTCTTCGGGTAAGGGTCGATGTCAAGCGCTGCAAATTCAGCAATCAAAGCGCCCGCATCGATCGTGTCGCCAACAAAAGACTCCGGCAGATCCGGCCCATCCGGATCGAGCACCATTTCACCAGCGCCGTCTAGCACGATCCGCGCCAGCTTCGAGCCTTCCGGCACGAAAATCTGGTCTATTTCCTGTTCGATCGTCGAGGTGATCGGCTCGAGCGTCACAACGCAAGCCTGAACGATCTCGCCGGAGACATGCCCCTTGATGCGAATACCGTCCTTCTTCCATCGCGCAATCTGGAGATCGGCAGAGAGGCTGTTGACGGCTTCCACTTTCCAGACCTCGGCCAGGCTTGCGCATTCGCGCGTGTCTGCCTCGACATGAACCTGGATGGGATTGGCCGAGACGTGGCCGACCTTGACCAGGTAGCTGAACTCGGGCTTCTCGATCGCGTTTTTCGTCATCTCGTTCATCCTTTCCTGCCAGGAGGCGCACGACCAAGGTTAGGCGGCGGCTTCTCTCGGCGGTCATATTCAGTCCTGCGGAACGGAAATCCGCGCCATGCCGGTTTCGATCGCGTCTTCGTCGATGGCAGCCAGCGCCTCTTCCGCTTCAAGCATCCAGTCCGCCAGCGCCTGCATCGACGGAGCGGCATCGCCGGCCTCGGGATGGAAGTTGCGCTTCAGTGCTGCCGCGAGGACAGCACGATCCTTCGCATCGAGCGCTGCCGCGTAAGACTCAAGCCGGCCGTAATACATGCCGGCGAGCTTCTTCATGCGCTTCGGCACGCCGGGGTCGCCCACACCGAGCTCGCGGATCGAATGATCCACGTCCTCGAAAAAGGCGTCGATGATGTTCTGCGCAATTTCCTGTCCGCTGCGGGCGGATTTGGCCGTGCGCCGAAAATAGAGAATCAACACGATCGACAGCATCTCGAAACGGCCGAGCACCGTATCCGGCACCTGCATGTCGCGGTAGAAAACCGTACTGCGCGCAGCCGTGGTCAGCGCCTGATACTGGCGCTCGACGATGACCTTGTTGTTCCTCTTCTGACGGAAGAACCCGAATACCATAAATTCCACCAAAAAGAGCGGGGTGCGATGCCCGCCGCTGTCCACGTCGTGTTGCATGATTGCGAAAGCTGGTTTACCGAAGCAGACGTGAATTGCAATGCCGATGTCGTCCAGCCCTGCCTCCCAGGGAAGCAGACTGGAACGTATGGAGGCAGGCTGTGGCAAAGACGTGGCCTTCCCCGGAATGGCCACAATGCTGTGCGCATAGCCATCCGGCGCCTCAGGCGCCTTCGGGACCAATGGGAGACGTTTGCGTGCACATTCGGATTATCAGATCGGACAGGAAGTTCTTGAGCACCACCGTGCTTGCACTGGCCGTCGCCCTCGGAGGTCTTTCCGGCTGCCAGACGTCCGAAGTCTTCCACAACGGCTATGTCGTGGACCAGGCTGCCCTTGATCTCGTCCCCGTCGGCTCGAGCCGTGAACAGGTTCTCCTGTCGCTCGGCACGCCATCGACCACCGCCACCTTCGAGGGCGAGGTGTTCTACTACATCTCCCAGAAGCGCACGCGGTCCGTTGCCTTCATGAAGCAGAAGCTGGTCGAACAGCAGATCCTGGCGATCTATTTCGACAAGGATGGCGTCGTATCGCAGCGCGCCAACTACACCATGCAGGACGGCAAGGTGTTCGATACGATTTCCCGCACGACCCCGACCGGCGGTCGCGACCTTACCTTCCTGCAGCAATTGCTGGCCGGCGGTGGCGGTGCAGCCAACAGCGTCAAGAACATCCTGGGCGGCCAGTAAGCCGCCGCGCCGCCCCCGGGCAGAATTTGAATTCAAGACAAGAAGAAACCGCGGAAGTCACCTTCCGCGGTTTTTTTCATTCTGTCGTCTGCAAATCAGCCAGCCAGCACGGCAAGCAGGAGGAGTGCGACGATATTGGTAATCTTGATCGCCGGATTGACGGCGGGGCCTGCCGTATCCTTGTAGGGATCGCCGACGGTATCACCGGTGACGGAGGCCTTGTGTGCATCTGAACCCTTAAGGTGTTTGACGCCATCCTTGTCGATGAACCCGTCCTCGAAGCTTTTCTTCGCATTGTCCCAGGCGCCGCCGCCTGACGTCATCGAGATGGCGACGAAGAGGCCATTGACGATGACGCCGAGCAAGGACGCACCGAGTGCCGCAAAGGCGGAAGCCTTGGAGCCGGAAATCATCAGCACGCCGAAATAAACAACGAGCGGAGCCAGCACCGGCAGCAGCGAGGGGATGATCATCTCGCGGATGGCGGCGCGGGTCAGGATGTCGACCGCCCTGCCATAGTCCGGCTTTTCCGTCCCTTGCATGATGCCGGGCTTCTCGCGGAACTGACGGCGGACTTCCTCGACGATGGATCCCGCAGCACGGCCGACGGCCGTCATGGCGATACCGCCGAAGAGGTATGGAATGAGGCCGCCGAAGATCAGACCCGCGACCACATACGGGTTGGAGAGATCAAACGAGATCGGCCCCATGTCGGCGAAATAGGGATAGGTCGCGCTGTTGGCGGCGAAGTACGCCAGATCGTTTGAATAGGCGGCGAAGAGAACCAGCGCGCCGAGACCGGCTGAGCCGATGGCGTAGCCCTTGGTGACCGCCTTGGTGGTGTTGCCGACCGCATCGAGTGCGTCCGTGGATTTGCGGACTTCAGGCGGCAGATGCGCCATTTCGGCAATGCCACCGGCATTGTCGGTGACCGGGCCAAAGGCATCGAGCGCCACGATCATGCCTGCCAGACCGAGCATGGTCGTGACGGCGATCGCTGTGCCGAAGAGACCAGCGAGCTGGTAGGTTGCGATAATGCCGCCAACGATAACGATAGCCGGCAGTGCCGTCGACTCGAGCGATACAGCAAGGCCCTGGATTACGTTGGTGCCATGTCCGGTGACGGACGCTTGGGCGATCGAATTGACCGGGCGCTTGTTGGTGCCGGTGTAGTATTCGGTGATCACCACGATCAGCGCCGTGACGACGAGACCGAGAATGCCGCACAGGAACAGGTTCGTGCCGGTGATCTCCATGCCGGCAACCGTGCCGATCGATCCCCAGCCAATGGTCAGCGACGTCGCAGCACCCAGGCCGAGAACGGACAAGGCCCCTGTCACGATCAAGCCTTTGTAGAGCGCGCCCATGATCGAGCCGCTGGTTCCCAGCTTGACGAAGAAGGTGCCAATGATCGATGTGACGATGCAGGCGCCGCAAATCGCCAGCGGATAGATCATCGCGATATCGAGCATGGCCGAACCGGCGAAGAAGATCGCGGCAAGAACCATGGTGGCGACCACTGAGACGGCATAGGTTTCGAAGAGGTCGGCGGCCATGCCGGCGCAGTCGCCGACATTGTCGCCGACATTGTCGGCAATCGTGGCCGGGTTGCGCGGATCGTCTTCCGGAATACCCGCTTCCACCTTGCCAACGAGGTCGCCGCCGACATCCGCACCCTTGGTGAAGATACCGCCGCCGAGGCGGGCGAAGATCGAGATCAGCGATGCACCGAAGCCGAGTGCGACCAGCGCATCGATGACTTCGCGCGAGCCGCTTGCATGACCGAGGATGACTGTCAGGATGTAGAAATAGATCGACACACCGAGCAGTGCGAGGCCTGCAACGAGCATGCCGGTGATCGCACCGGACTTGAAGGCGATGTCGAGACCAGCAGCCAGGCTATGCGAGGCGGCTTGGGCGGTGCGCACATTGGCGCGGACCGAGACATGCATGCCGATGAAACCGGCAGCACCCGACAGAACGGCGCCGATCAGGAAGCCGATGGCTGCCGTGGCGGACAGAAGAATCCAGGTGGCGACGAAAACGACGGCGCCGACGATCGCGATGGTCAGGTATTGCCGAGTGAGGTAAGCCTGCGCACCCTCGCGTATATAGCCTGCAATTTCCTGCATTCGGGCATTGCCCTGGTCTGCTGCCAGAACCGAGCGCGTGGCCCAGACTGCATAGACCACGGACAGAAGTCCGCATAAAATTACGCCTAGAAGAACCGTCATTCGCAATACCCTCCCGTATTGCCCGCGCCTCACTCACCGCGGGCGAATTCGCGTGGACTCAAGACCCCCTCCACCGGGACCCCGCCGACGCGAGGCGAGAGTGCGTTGCGCTTTTCACGGCGTCAAGCCCGGATATTTCGCAGTGCGGAGGGAACTCAGGCCGGATTTCGCGATGCGGCACGCAACTGAAGCAGCACGAGGACAAGGCAGAGGATCGTGACAGGCCAGATCAGCAGGTTCATCACCGACCAGCCGAAGGCGGTGAAGACCTTGCCGGAGGAGAAGGAGGAAAGCGCCACCGTCGTAAACAGGATGATGTCGTGGAACCCTTGCACCTTGTCGGCCTCGGCCGGCCGGTAGCTTGAGGCGACGATGGCCGTCGCGCCGATGAAGCCGAAGTTCCAGCCGATGCCGAGGAGAACAAGCGCACCCCAGAAGTTCCAGAGTTCGACGCCCGCATGCGCGACCACCGCGCAGGCCATCAGGATCAGCAGGCCGGCGGCAACGATCTTTTCGGCACCAAACCGGCCGATCAGCATGCCGGTGAAGAAGCTCGGTGCGAACATGGCAATGACATGCCACTGGATGCCCAGCGTGGCGAGTTCGGAGGAAAAGCCGCAGCCGATGACCATGGCAAGCGGCGCTCCGGTCATCATGAAGGTCATCAGCGCATAGGAACCGATGCCGCAGACCATGCCCGTGGCGAAACGCTGGGTCATGACGATCTCGCGCAGGGGCCGGGTCGGCTCGTCGCCTGCGGCTTTTACATTCTGCGCCGGCAGCTTGAGGAAATAGAGCGCAACGATAGCGCAGAGCAGCAACGGCACCATGCCGAGGAAGGCTCCGGCA
Organism: Rhizobium sp. AAP43; assembly: GCF_001296045.1. Taxonomy (GTDB): domain Bacteria; phylum Pseudomonadota; class Alphaproteobacteria; order Rhizobiales; family Rhizobiaceae; genus Allorhizobium. The sequence continues at coordinate 183,999 of NZ_LJHS01000026.1, forward strand.
AAGGTGACGGGAGCCAGCGCATCCTTCAGCCAGATCGCCACCTGGGGGCCCAGGATGGCCGAGACGATGCCGGCGGCCAGAATCCAGGAAATCGCCTTGCCCTTGTAGAAACTCGGCGAAGCGTCGGCTGCCGCAAAGCGGATCTTCTGGGTAAACCCGCCACAAAGCCCCATCAGCATCAGAGCAAAAGCGAAGAGCCAGAAATCGGATTTGATCAGGGCAAAGGCGGCGAGTGCAGCCCCGAGAGCACCGGTCAGCGCGCCGATCATGAAACTTTCGCGCCGGCCGAGAAAACGAGATGCGAGCGCCACGACCACGGCACCGACGGCCACGCCGACGTTGAAACCGGTGAGCGGCGCGGTCGCCAGCGACTTGTCGGCACCGAGCATCTGGAAACCGGCAAGGCCACCGACCGCGAATGCCAGTGGCGGTGCGGAGCCCAGGATTGCCTGGGCCACCGCGAGCAGACCGACATTGCGCTTGGCGGACGACAGTTGTTTTTCCAGCCCGCCCTGCGTCGTCGCGTCCATGTCGATCTTTCCTATTTTTGCGTCGAAACGCGAACCTGCTTGGCAATGCGGTCGAGAACGGCGTTGACCAGCTTCGGCTCGTCATCCGGGAAGAAGGCCTGCGCGATCTCGACATATTCCGTTACGATGACGGCGATCGGCACATCCTTGCGCTCGATCAATTCGAAAGCCCCTGCACGCAGAATTGCGCGCACCGTGCTGTCCATGCGCGACAGGGACCAATCGTCCTGCAGCGCCTGACGGATCAGCGGGTCGATCTTGGTCTGGTCGCGGACCACGCCGGCGACGATGGAGCGGAACCAGGAGGCGTCGGCCTTCAGATAGGTGTCGCCGTCGACTTCCTGGCCGAGGCGGTGGGCTTCGTATTCGGCCACCACTTCCAACACGCCGGAACCGGCGATATCCATCTGATAGAGAGCCTGCACGGCGGCGAGGCGCGCAGCACCCCGCTGGTTCGCCGTCTTTACCGGCTGCTTGCCTTCACCCGTCGTCATCGTTCAACCACCCAGTTTCGTCTTCAGGGCGATCATGCTCAATGCCGCCCGTGCGGCAAAGCCGCCCTTGTCTTTTTCACTGCGCTTGACGCGCGCCCAGGCCTGCGCCTCATTCTCAACCGTCATGATGCCGTTGCCGATGGCGAGCGATTCCGAGACCGCAAGATCCATTAATGCGCGCGAGGATTCGTTCGCGACGATGTCGAAGTGATATGTCTCTCCGCGAATAACCATGCCAAGCGCGACAAAGCCGTCATAGACGGTGCCTTCGTCGTCTGCCGCATCAAGCGCCATGGCGATTGCTGGTGGAATTTCGAGAGCGCCAGGCACCGTTACAACGTCATAAGTGGCACCGACCTCGTCCAACGCATGCTTGGCGCCGTCGAGCAGTGCATCCGACATGTCATCGTAGAAGCGTGCCTCGACGATCAGCAAATGCGGCGAAGCCTTGTTCTTTCCCATGGTCCGATCCGATCTGAATGTGATTTGTGGCCGCCTCGGCCCAACAGAAACGCGGTCAAACCACGCCGTATCGTTGATGGCAAGTGTTTTCGCGCGGGAGCTGGAATGCGTTGGCGGATGCGTAGCCATCGCTGCTTCGCACTGCCTCGCAATCCAACGGCCTGCGACACCCAGATCCGGGCGGAATTCAGGCAAGCTGGATGACAAATATTTAATGAAAATCATAGACTTAGAGACTAGAAACGATTGGATGCCGTCCTTAATTTCGAGATGCAAGCGAGCGACGGGATCAACCGCCATCGCAACTTCCTCGAAAGGAACAGGACCATGAACCGCTTCGCAGTCATCCTCAGTGCATCCGCGCTCTCCGCAATCGCGTTCGGCACGGAGAGCAATGCCGCATCCTCCCATCATCCGTCAGGACACGCCGACACCAAGACGCAAGCGGCAGTCGACACGCTCTCGGCAGATCACTTCAAGGTCATCCGGCTCGATAAACTAAAGCACCATGACCCGGCCTGGAAAAGACACTCAGCGACGTCAACCTCGTCCCACGAAGCACGGCGGGTCCAGGCCTCGGTCATCGCCAATAAAACCCTGTCGCGAAAACTTCAGGCCAGCGGCATAGAACTGACCCATATCATCGCAGCCGACCGTAACGCCGATGGTGGCGTCACCTTCTATCTCCGCTAATTCTTCAAGCTGAACGGCATCTGTGCGGGGTGCTCGGATCGCGCCCTCTGGAAGCCGCCCGGTTCTGTCTGGGAACAAACTTGCCTCACGGCCCGTTCTATAATCGAAGGCGACGGACGATCCGTCTCCGGTCCACTGACACGATACAGGAGGCTTTCATGGGTCGCGGTATTCTTCTCTGGCTGATCGGCGTTCCGATCCCGCTCATCATTCTGATCATGCTGTTCTGGCGCTAAATCCAGGCAGACGCGGGCAACCGCTCAAAGATCTGCCGACGGTCCCGGCCGAAGTTTTGCTCATCAATCAGGGCAAATCCGGCCGGCACCCGACCGGGCAGCAGAGGTGACGGAATGCCCCCGGCGCCAACCGTTCCCTCGCCGCTGAAAAGATGGATCCCGTCGACATGCCCACGGGCAAGCAGATCGGCCGCGACGCGCGCGCCACCTTCGACCATCAGCGAAGATATCCCGCGCTGCGCCAGTGCTGCCAGCAAATCCTCGATGCCATCGATCTCCATGACTTCCACGCCCATCGCGGCCAAGGCAGCACGGTTACCAACCGCTCCTCTCGACACCGCAAGAATGACAGGCACCTCGTTGGCAGACAGCGCAAGCTTGGAACCTGGCGACAGTTCCGCGCGGCGATCAAGCACAATCCGAAGCGGTGATGCATGTTCGAGACCGGGCAGGCGAACGGTCAGTTCTGGATCATCCGCCATCGCCGTGCCGATCCCAACCAGGATGGCATCGCTTGAGGCGCGCAAACGATGCACCTCGTCCCGCGCTTCCTGACCCGTAATCCGGATCTGGCCCGCCCCTGTCGCACCCAACATGCCATCGCGCGAAACGGCAAGTTTTAGAGTTACTTGCGGCCGCCCCCTCGTCTGACGCATGAGGTATCCGGCCAGAGCCTGTCGCGCTTCCTTCTGCAATATCCCGATCGTTACCTCGATGTCGGCATCGGCAAGGATCTTCAATCCCTGGCCCGAGACACGCGGGTCGGGATCTGCCACCGCAACCACGACGCGGGCGATCCCCGCCCTTATCAGGGCATGGGCGCAGGGCGGTGTCTTGCCATGATGCGAGCAGGGTTCGAGCGTGACATAGGCGGTCGCTCCCCTCGCCTTTTCGCCGGCCTCGGCGATGGCCTGAGGCTCGGCATGTGGACGTCCACCGCGTGCGGTCACGCCACGTCCGACAATCTCATCATTGCGGACGATGATGCATCCGACCGATGGATTCGGCCCGGTTTGCCCCAGATGCGTGAGCGACAACGCGATCGCCTCGCGCATGTACGTTTCGTCTCGTGCCGTGATCGACACTTGCCTCAATCCGCAGTGCTGTCGCGCGAGATCTTCGCATTGATCTCGGCGATCACGTTTTCGAAGTCCTCGGCATGGGAAAAATCGCGGTAGACGGAGGCGTAGCGGACGAAGGCAACATCATCGAGGGTCTTCAGCGCTTCCAGAACCTGGAGGCCGATTTCCTCGGACGAAATCTCGGTTTCGCCGGAACTTTCCAGTCGACGAACGATGCCAGAGACGGCGCGCTCAATACGCTCGCCATCCACCGGCCGTTTGCGCAGTGCGATCTGGAAAGACCGCACCAGCTTGTCGCGTGCAAAAGGCGCCTTGCGACCGGTCTTTTTGAGGACCATCAGTTCGCGCAGCTGCACCCGTTCGAAGGTGGTGAAGCGACCGCCGCAATCCGGACAGATACGCCGCCGACGGATGGACGTATTGTCCTCCGCCGGTCGCGAATCCTTGACCTGGGTTTCATCAGATCCACAGAAGGGGCAGCGCATCAGCGTCCAGCCTTACATGTAGGGGTACATCGGGAAGCGATCGGTCAGGTCGACAACCTTCTCGCGAACGGCCGCCTCAACGGCTGCATTGCCCTCATCCGAGTTGGCGACCTTCAGTCCGTCGAGAACTTCGACGATCAGATTGCCGATCTCGGTGAATTCGGCTTCCTTGAAACCGCGCGTCGTGCCGGCCGGGGTTCCGAGACGGATACCGGAAGTGACGAAGGGCTTTTCCGGGTCGAAGGGGATGCCGTTCTTATTGCAGGTGATGTAGGCGCGGCCGAGGCCGGCTTCTGCCCGCTTGCCGGTGGCGTTCTTCTTGCGAAGGTCTACGAGCATCAGGTGGTTGTCGGTGCCGCCCGAGACGATATCAAGATTGTGGCTGATCAGCGTCTCGGCCAGAACCTTGGCGTTCTTGACGACCTGAGCCGCATAATCCTTGAACTCTGGCTTCAGCGCTTCACCGAAGGCAACGGCCTTTGCGGCGATGACATGCATCAGCGGACCGCCCTGGAGACCTGGGAAGACGGCCGAGTTGAACTTCTTCGCCAGATCCTCGTCATTGGTGAGGATCATGCCGCCGCGCGGACCACGCAGCGACTTGTGGGTCGTGGAGGTCGCAACGTGGCAATGCGGGAACGGCGACGGATGCTGACCACCGGCGACCAGACCGGCGATGTGCGCCATGTCGACCATCAGGTAGGCGCCAACCGAGTCGGCGATCTCGCGGAAACGCTTCCAGTCCCAGGTGCGGGAATAGGCGGTGCCGCCGGCGATGATCAGCTTCGGCTTGAACTGTTCGGCCTTCTTGGCGACGTCTTCCATGTCGAGCTGGTGGTCGTCTTCACGCACGCCGTAGGAAACGACGTTGAACCACTTGCCGGACATATTGACCGGCGAACCATGGGTCAGGTGACCACCAGAGTTCAGGTCGAGGCCCATGAAGGTGTCGCCCGGCTGCAGCAACGCCAGGAAGACGGCCTGGTTCATTTGGCTACCGGAGTTCGGCTGAACGTTGGCGAAATTGACGCCGAAGAGCTTCTTGGCGCGTTCGATCGCGAGTTCTTCGGCGATATCGACGAACTGGCAGCCGCCGTAGTAGCGCTTGCCCGGATATCCCTCAGCATACTTGTTGGTCATGATCGAGCCCTGAGCTTCGAGCACGGCGCGGGACACGATGTTTTCCGAGGCGATCAGTTCGATCTCGTGCCGTTGGCGACCAAGTTCCTTCTCGATCGCGCCAAAAATGTCCGGATCGGATTCAGCAAGGGGGCGAGAGAAGAAGGCATCGTTGTTCGACATGATCGCAGGCTCCTCAAAGAGTTTGATGCTGTCGGGTATTAACGTTCCGCAGTGATGAGAGCAATACGGAGAACGACATTTGCGGATCAATTGACGCGGGCATGGTGTCGCGCCTGACTTTTACGGCGAAACGCTGTCGATGGCGTCAAACAGAAATGCCGCACCTTTCGGCGCGGCATGAAATGTCTAGCGTCTCTGCCGGCTCTTATTGCGGCAGGATGTCGTCTTCGACGGAGCCGGCGACCTGCTCCTGACCGATATTGGTCTGCAGCGCCAGCTGCGCATCGCCGTCCTTCTCGTAGATATCGTCGCGGAACTGCACGACACCGTTCTTGGAAGACCAGGCAGTGAGATAGACCCAGTGCACGCCGATATCGTCCGACACCTTGATCGGCGTATTGACGCGACTGGCAATGACGCGTTCGATTTCCTGGCGGCTCCAGCCCGGCGTGTTCTTGAGCGCCCAGACGACAACGTCGCGGACGTTCTGGATACGCACACAGCCCGAGGATTCGAAGCGCATCAGCTTGTTGAACAGGCCCTGCGTCGGCGTGTCATGCATGTAGACGGCATCAGGGCTCGGGAAGTTGATCTTCGTTGAGGACATGGCGTTGATCTTGCCTGGGTCCTGGCGGAACATCAGGTTCGGCGCCTTGGGCGCGAACCAGTCGATGCTCTCCGGCGACACTTCATTGCCCTGGCCGTCGATCAGACGAATGGCGTTCCGCGTCAGATAGGTCGGATCCTTCTGCATCAACGGGACGATGTCCTTTTCGACGATCGAGCGGGGAGCAGTCCAGTAAGGATTGAGAATGATGTCGGAAACCTTGGAGCTGACCAGCGGCGACGGGCGGCTGATGCGGCCGACGATCGCGGTGTTGCGCAGGGCAACCTGGTCGTTCTCGACGGCTTCGACATAAGCGGCCGGAATGTTGACGACGATGTAACGCTGCTCGAGCGGCTTGGACAGGACATCCTGGAGACGCTGCAGGTTCACGTTCAGCTGGTTCAGGCGCATGTCGGCGGAAATGTTCAGTGCCTTCAGCGAGAATTCGCCGAGCACACCATCTTCCGGCAGGCCGTGGCGCGCCTGGAAGCGTTTGACCGCACCATCGACATACGAGTCAAAGGAGTTGGACATGCCGGCTTCCTGCGGCAGGTCGCCCGAAATCATCAGGCGCTGGCGGAGCGCCTGCACGGCCGGATCGGTGACGCCAAGCTGGAGCTTGGCACCCGTATTGACCTGTGGCCAGCCGCCATTCGAGACGATGACCTGATACTGGGCGATTGCCTGCTGGATGTTGCCGAGATTGGTCGGGCTCAGCATGGCCGTGTTCGACACAATCGCCGTCCCCGTGCGGGACGCCTTGGCATCGAACTGGTCGTCCCAGTTGCCGCGGCGCGGCGCATTGATCAGTTCGTCGACGGGCGTCTGAGCCGCGGCCTGGCCTGCAATCGCCGCGACACCGGCTGCAGCGGCACCGCGCAGAAGCGACCGACGCGAAAGATCAACAATTCCAGATTTCTTGGACATATTACCTACCGTTTCATCCTGAACCAGAACCGAACGCATAGCGCGCCATGGTTAACAAAGCGCCGCCAGAGAGGGCGAAAGACGCGTCACGGGATCGATCAGAGGCTGTCGAAACACCCGTTTTACTCGTTCCGGCGGTCCCATATCAATATGGCCAATTCGTGTCAGGGGTCTGCCAGTCACAAGACCGTGTGGTCCACAACATCATCATGTGATCAACGCATGACAAAACCGGAGGCTTCTATCGAAGCTTCCGGTTTGCGCGGTGGATCGCTGTCTGGAGGTCTGCGAGCGAAAGGCTCAGAGACGATAGAGGATCTGGTCGTTCCAGAAACGATCAAGACGCTGCAGCAGCTTGTTCATCTGGGTGAAGTCGTCTGCGCCGATGCCGCCGACCTTCTGGATCGAACCGATATGACGCTCATAGAGCTTGGCGACGATTTCGGCGATCTCCTGCCCCTGATCGGTCAGGCTGATACGAACCGAACGGCGATCGACACGCGAGCGCTGGTGGTTGATAAAGCCGAGGTCGACCAACTTCTTGACGTTGTAGGAGACGTTGGAGCCGAGATAGTAGCCACGCGAACGAAGCTCGCCGGCGGTCAGTTCCGAATTGCCGATGTTGAACAGGAGGAGAGCCTGGACAGCATTGATATCGGAGCGCCCCTTGCGGTCAAACTCGTCCTTGACGACGTCGAGGAGGCGGCGGTGAAGACGCTCCACGAGGTGCAGGGACTCGAGGTAGAGCGAGCGGATGGTTTCTTCTTGCGGGTCGAGCGAAGCCGCCTGGGGCTTGAGCTTGGTGTTCATGTTGTCTGCCTCACTGTTTTGTTTGGCGGTGTTGGTTTTTTCTCCCGCCTTGATGAGGACAGTATCCAATGCACATAAAATTCTATTTAAAACGCAGGCTTAACAGAGGCTTACCGAGCTCTGTCTAGAGATCAGGGTAAATCAACCGTTATAGCTTCCTGCTTGTGTCTGTTCTCGAGCCACAACGCCAGGCGGAAGGCGAGATAGACGACGGCCACCGTACCATGCATGACGACCGCAAGCGGATTATGACCGAAGATATGTGGCCATACGGCAAACATCAGGATCTGGCCGCCTGCAGCCAGGATCCACATGACCGGACCCCAGGAGCCCGCGAGCCACAGACCAAGGGCTGCAACCGGGAACATGACAGCGAGGCTTGCACCGGCGACACGCCAGGGAAGATTGAGAAGATCGAAGCGGCCGAGACCGTTATGGCTGTAGCCGACAAGCATGGCCCAATACTGCAGCCCGAACCAAAGGCAGGACACGGCGACAATGCGCTGAAAGATCACGAAGCCAAGTTCGGTCAGACTGCGGCGGGGCGAGGAAGACGAATCGTGAGCCATGCGCCAAGAATAGGGTGCCGGAGGGGTTACCGCCAGCGCCAGACCGCACAGACCACAAAGACCCTTGGTCGCAGCCCAATGGTTTTGCATGCCGGCTGCCACATGGTATCAGCACGATCGACACAACGGAGAAGGTTCGATCATGGACAAGACACATCTCGTCGACGAGGTCACGGGTCATCGCCGCATGCGGCGGCTGCGCAAGGCCGACTGGCAGCGCCGCATGGTGGTGGAAAACCGGCTGACGGTGGATGATCTGATCTGGCCGATCTTCGTCGTTCCCGGCACAGGGATCGAAGAGCCGATCGCGGCGATGCCCGGCGTCAACAGGCTGAGTGTCGACAAGGCGGTCGAAGCGGCAAAGCGTGCGGCCGATCTCGGCATCCCGGCGCTGGCCACCTTCCCCAATGTCGAAATGGAACTGCGCGACGAGACCGGATCCGAAGTCCTGAAGACGAACAATCTTCTCAATCAGGTGACTGCCGCCATCAAGAAGGCCGTGCCCAATATTGGCGTCATCACGGATGTGGCGCTCGACCCGTTCACCAGTCATGGCCACGACGGGATCTTACGCGATGGCGAGATCGTCAATGATGAAACCGTCGACCAGCTGGTCAGGGCGGCCATCGCCCAGGCCGATTCCGGCTCTGACATCATCGCCCCCTCGGACATGATGGACGGCCGCATCGGCGCGATCCGCCGGGGCCTGGATGCCGCCGGCCACCAGGATGTCGGCATCATGTCCTATGCGACGAAGTTTGCGTCCTGTTATTACGGCCCCTACCGCGAAGCGATCTCGACGAGTGGACTTTTGAAGGGTGACAAGAAGACCTACTACATCGATCCCGCCAATGGCACGGAAGCGCTGAGGGATGCCGCGCTCGACGTCGAGGAAGGCGCCGACATGCTGATGGTCAAGCCCGGCCTGCCCTATCTCGACATCTGCTGGCGCCTCAAGGACACCTTCGGGCTGCCGGTCTTCGCCTATCAGGTTTCCGGAGAGTACAGCCAGATCAAGGCGGCCGCCGCCAATGGCTGGATCGACGGGGAGCGCGCCATGCTGGAAACCTTGCTCTGCTTCAAGCGCGCCGGCTGTGACGGCATCCTCAGTTATTTTGCCATGGATGTCGCACGACTTCTGGCGAAGCAGGGGTAGCACACAAGGCGCGTTGTATTTCGGCTCTTTCCTTCCCATATCAGGCGAACCAACGAAGGAGCCAATACAGATGAGCCTCGATAGCAATTCGTCCTATGCCGCACCCGAAGACTGGCGCGCCTACAGCGGCGTGCTGTCGAGACGGGTGTTCGCCTTTCTTGTCGACTACCTATTCGTCGGGCTCCTCTGGATTCCGGCGGCCGTCGTGGTCTTCTTCCTCGGTATCCTGACGCTGGGGCTCGGGTGGTTCCTCTATCCGATCCTGTTCTTCGTCGTGGCCGGGCTCTATTTCGGCCTGTCGCTCGCCGGCGCATCGCAGGCGACACCCGGCATGCGAATGATGGGGATCGCAATGGTGCGGCTCGACGGACGGAAGATCGATTTCGTCACCGCAATCGCCCACCTCGCATTGTTCTGGATCCTGAATTCGGTTCTGACACCTCTCATCCTGCTTGCCGGCCTCTTCATCGAGCGCTCGCGTCTGGTCCATGACCTTTTGCTCGGCACGGCCGCAGCCCGCACCTATTGACGGGTAAAAGCGCCGGCCTCGGCCCAGTCGGCCGGGCCGGCGCTTCTTCAGGTTGACCTTTTGCGATCTTGCTCCATCCTAGTCTAATGGCAGAGCACAGGATTCTACCCAAAGGATGATGAACACCCAGACCTCCCCTTCCCCGCAATTTTATCTGACGGCGCCTGCGCCGTGCCCTTATCTCGCGGGAGAAATGGAGCGGAAGGTCTTTACCCATCTTGTCGGGCAGAGGGCGACCGAGATGAACGACCTTCTGACGCAAGGGGGATTTCGCCGTTCGCAGAACATTGCCTACAGGCCTGCCTGCGAATCCTGCCGCGCTTGCATATCGGTGCGCATCCTCGTCAATGAATTCGAGACGGGACGATCTTTCAGACGCGTTGAAAATCTCAACCGCGACGTCATCGCCACTGTCTTTCCCGCTCAGCCATCGACCGAACAATTTTCCCTGTTTCGCCGCTATCTCGACGCCCGGCACCAGATGGGCGGCATGTCGGATATGTCAGCGCTCGACTATGCGATCATGGTCGAAGACAGCCACGTTCAGACGCGTGTCGTCGAATACCGGCTGCGCAATCCCGGTGACGGCATCAGCGGCCAACCCAAGGGTGAACTGATCGCCGTTGCACTCACGGACCTGATGAGTGACGGTCTGTCGATGGTCTATTCCTTCTACAATCCAGCGATGGAAAATCGTTCGCTGGGCACAATGATCGTGCTCGACCATATCCGGCGCGCCCGCACACTCGGTCTGCCGCACGTCTATCTGGGCTATTGGGTAAAGGGCTCGCAGAAGATGGGTTACAAGACCCGCTTCCAGCCGCAGGAGCACCTGCTCAACCAAGGCTGGACGCGTTTCGAACCGGAAGCCTGACGGCAATGCATCATGAAAAAAGCGGCGAAGCCTTTCGGTTTCGCCGCTTTGTTATCTCAGGTCACAGGAAGCCTGCGCAGCTTAGGACAGCTTGCGAATGATCCCGTAAACGATATTGCGGTTTGCGCCAAAACGAATGCTGCAATCGACGTCCAGGCCTTCGGTTGTCGCACGCATGATCCGCCACATGTCCTCTTCCGAACGCAGAAGCAGCGCCCAGTTCATGAAGGTCTCCATGTAGCCGTCGTCGGCGATATCATCGGCGAAGTTGGCGAACAGGAACGTACCGTGCGGCTTCAGCATCTGCAGGCAGCGCTGCGAGAGCTTGATCGCCACTTCATCGGCCAGATAATCATACAGACCGGCGGCGTAGACGAAGTCGAACTTGCCGAGCGCCTGCGGACGCATCAAGACCGTACGGACGGAGCCGTCGACGGCTTCTACGGCCGTTCCAGCATATTCGCTGGCGACCGCACCGACGCTCAGCGGATCCTGATCCAGTGCCACCCAACGCTTGATCGTTCCGTTCTTAAGCGCCTGGGACATGGCGGCTTCGCGAAGATGACCGGCAGCGATGGTCAGGATTTCGGCTTCGCCACCACGCGAAGAGGCAACGTCGTCAACATACTGCGCCAGCAGATCACGGCGTTCGCGAACGGCCACGCAAGCCGGTGACTGGCTCGTAAACCCGTGAACTTCCTTACCCATCGGGCTTGCAGCATCCAGCGCCGGCTGGACGCTCGGGTGGCCGTAGATGAAATCGAGCAAGCCGGCATCGCCAGAATAACCGCGTGGCTTCTCAAAAGACCAGCGCGTGAAGGGATCCGCATGAAAATGGCGAGCGATATCGTGGTTCTGCGCGAGCGGGATCAGCTGTTCCCAGATCTTCGGTGCGATGCGATTGCGCAGCACGTGGAGACCACCGAGCAAACGCTGCATGATCAGGCCAACCGGCGTCTCCTGCTGGAACTGCTGTTCTGCAACCCGAAGGTGAAGAGCCATCTCGGCGCGGGCCTCTTCAAGCGCACGCTGGTCGATCGGGCTCGATGATGAGAAAACTTCGTTAGCAATGGAGTCCGGAGTGATCAGGCTTTCGCCATCAAATGCAGTATCCAAATCGCGCATTCTTGCGCTCCCCTATTAATTTCAACGGTGTTAATACTTCATAAACCATAAGGGGAATTGCTGCACCTTGCACGCCGATTTTATGTAGTCGTTAAAACATAGTTAACGGATGTTGCGCTTAAGTTGATCCGGAGCCGCGCGATGATCACGCAACAAGTGGAGCAGATAATGAACCGGGGCAGAAATGACCCAGAACGCTCTCGACCTGGTGCGCGTCAAACCGCAGAATTGAAAGCTCTGTACAAGAGCGAGCGTGGCGCCACGCAGGTCCGCGAGACCCGGCTGGGTCTCTGGCTCGCGGCTGGCGTGTATCTTTTGTTCGGCATATCTGACGCGCTGCTAATTCCCGACGTTGCTAATCAGACGGTCATGGCGCGATTCCTGGTTGCATTTTCGTCGATGGCGGTCATGGAGATTCTCGCGGCCACGCGCGTGCATCCGAAATGGTCTGACATGACGTGTGCGGCCGCCGTGGTTACCGCCTATCTCGGATGGCTGGTTGCAGCGATTGGCACACAATCGGTCGACAATTTCCGCTTTTACATGATATTTGGCACCATCTTCATGATGAGCGCCAATCTGTTCTTCAATTTATTTTTCCGCCTGTCGGTGATCACTTCAGCGATCATCCTGATGATTTTCATCGGCAGCTTGCACTTTGCGCCTATTCTTGAGCCTGATCAGCAATTCGTTCTTATCCTGTTCTACAGCTCCTGCTTTGTATTCACATCATACGTAAACTGGAAGTTGAATGAAGAGCGCTATCACGTCTTTCTGAACGCGCTTGAGGCTGCCCACCAGCACAAAGAGTCGGTGGAGCGCGGCGCAGCACTCGAGCGCCTGTCCAACACCGACTACCTCACGGGTGTGGACAATAGGCGGGCTGTCGACAAGCATCTTCGAGATCTCTGGAGTGAATGGCAGCGGGAGGGGCGCGCCTTTGCCGCGATCCTGGTAGACGTCGACTTCTTCAAAAAATACAATGACTTCTACGGCCATCAAGCCGGCGATCGATGCCTCATTCTGGTGGCTACGAGCCTGCAGGAAGCGATGAGGCCACTCAATGCGACAGTTGGTCGATTTGGCGGCGAGGAGTTCATCGTGCTGGCGCGTGTCGATAGTCGCGAGCAGGCCGCAGCCTATGCCGAGGTCATCCGCGCAACGGTCGAGAACCTGGCACTTGTCCACAGCCATCGACGCGATGGACAGGAAATAGTCACTGTCAGCGTCGGCGCCTCCCTCACCCGCCCCCAGACAGGGCCGAAACTGGAGCGGCTGATCGATGAAGCGGACCGTGCGCTTTACAATGCCAAGCTGAACGGCCGCAACTGCGTGCGTGTTTTCAATCCTACCGATCCGCAGACCAGCGACGAAAACGAGAATATCGCTGCAACCCTGAGGATTGCCATCCGCAGCGACCTCATTCACATGGTCTACCAGCCGATCTTCGACATGCGGACCAATCGCCTTGAAGGCGTCGAGTCCTTGATGCGGATGAAGATGGCGGATGGCACGCCGCTCTCCCCCAGCCAGTTCATCCCCGTGGCAGAGCGCACTGGCGCCATTGTCGAGCTTGGCCATTGGGCCATTCGGCGCGTTTGCGAAGAGGTGCTCGTACCCGGGCATGCGTCGCTGGTCAGCGTCAACGTGTCAGCGACACAGTTGATGTCGCGCGGCTTTGCCCTGTCCGTCTCCACCATCCTGGAGGAGACCGGCGTCTCGGGCACGCAGCTTGCCTTCGAAATCACGGAAGGCATCGACATGGAGGGGCAGTCGGACGTCATCCGCTGCATCACCGACCTGCAGGCGCTCGGCATCCGTATCTGGCTCGACGACTTCGGCACCGGCTTTGCCGGCCTGTCCTGGCTCCGGCTCTTTCCGTTTGATACCGTCAAGATCGACCGGTCGTTCCTGCAGGATACCCGCCGGCCAGCGGGCCGCGCCATGCTGGAAGATATTATCCGCCTCATCCGCAATCGCGGCCTGAAAATCCTGATCGAAGGTGTTGAAAGCGCCGACCATGTCGAACTGATGCGTGAACTCGGCATCGAATTCGGCCAGGGCTATTTTCTGGGACGGCCAGGAGCCGTCGCCGATATTCCATTGGTCGGCAATATCAAGAAAACAGGCACCAAGCGCTTCTGATCGCGGATCTGCTTCCAAGACCCGCTCTATCGATCAAACGACAAAGCCGGCCATGAATGGCCGGCTTTGTCGTATTCTAGCCCCTATACCAGATGGGTTTATCCAGAGAACTTGCCGCTGCGGGGGAAGCCCTTCGGCACGGTTCGTCCTGCAGTAGCCCGGTCACCCATCCATTCCAGGAGCTCATCCTTGGACTTGAGGAATGTACGCCCTGCGCTGTCCGCCCAGGTCAGACCGTCTGCGATGGCAAAGCACTTTACATCAGACACGCCACCATCCTTGTAGCGCTGCAGACGAACGCCCTTGCCGCGCGTCATTTCCGGAATCTGGACCAGCGGGAAGACAACCATCTTTCGGTTCTCGCCGACAACGGCCACATGGTCGCCGGAAACCTGGACGACGAGGCGCGTCTCGTCCGGCATGCCAACATTCATGATCTGCTTGCCCTTGCGGGTATTGGCAATGACTTCGCCTTCCGCCACCACGAAGCCGTTGCCGGCTGTCGAGACAAGGAGGAGTTTCCGGCTTGCATCATGCACGAAAGCGGTCAGCACATCCTGGTCGTTTTCCATGTCGACAATGATGCGCAGCGGCTCACCATGGCCGCGGCCGCCCGGCAACTTGTCGCCACCGAGCGTGTAGACCTTGCCACCGGTCGTAACGATCAGGATCTTGTCGGTGGTCTGGGCCGGGAACGCCACCTTCAACCCGTCGCCTTCCTTGAAGGTCAGCGACGACGTATCGGCGATATGACCCTTCAAGGCCCTGATCCAGCCCTTTTCCGAGATGACGACCGTGATCGGCTCCTTCTCGATCATGGCCTGCTGAATCGCTTCAACATCGGCATCTGGCGCGTCGGCAAACAGCGTGCGGCGGCGGCCAAGCTCCGTTGCCTTGGCGTATTTCTTCTTCACCTCGCCGATTTCCCAGGCGACCGTCTGCCACTGCTTTTCCGGTGAAGCGAGCAAGGATTCGATCTCGGCTTTCTCTGCCGAAAGTTCCTCATGCTCCTTGCGGATCTCGAATTCCTCGAGCTTGCGCAAATTGCGCAGCCGCATGTTGAGGATGGCTTCGGCCTGATTGTCCGTCAGGTCCCAGCGCGCGACCATCACCTGCTTCGGCTCGTCCTCCTCTCGGATGATCCGGATCACCTCGTCAAGGTTAAGGTAGGCGATCAGCAGGCCGCCAAGAATTTCGAGGCGACGGTCGATGGCCGCAAGGCGGAACATCGAGCGCCGCACAAGGACCTCCTTGCGATGGGCGAGCCATTCCGCAAGAACGTCACGCAGCCCCATGACCTTGGGCACCTTACCCTGGGACAGCACGTTCATATTGAGCGGAATACGGCTTTCGAGCTCGGTCAGCTTGAACAGCGATTCCATCAGCAACGTCGCGTCGACGGTCCGGCTTTTTGGCACCAGCACGACGCGCACATCCTCGGCGCTTTCGTCGCGGATGTCCTCCAGCAAAGGCAAGCGGCGCGCGATCAGCAATTCGGCGATCTTCTCGATCAGGCGCGACTTCTGCACCTGGAAGGGGATCTGTGTGACGACGATCTGATAACCGCCGCGGCCGAGATCCTCGATCTCCCACTTGGCACGAACGCGAAAACCGCCGCGACCGGTACGGTAGGTTTCGAGCATCGATGCCCGGCTTTCGACGATGATCCCACCGGTCGGAAAGTCAGGCCCCTCGATGCCGCCACGCTCGGGATGGGCCGGATCGGCAAACAGTTCCTCGACGGTCGCCTCGGGGTTCTTGATCAGGTGAAGCGCTGCGTCGCAGAGTTCGTGGGCATTGTGTGGCGGAATCGACGTCGCCATGCCGACCGCAATGCCGGAGGAACCGTTGGCAAGCAGGTTCGGAAAGGCGCCGGGCATGACGACAGGTTCGTCGTCTTCCTCGTTATAGGTCGGCCGGAAGTCGACTGCGTCCTGATCGATACCTTCGAGCAGGAGAGCCGCGACGTCGGTCATGCGGGCTTCGGTGTAACGATAGGCAGCCGCGCTGTCGCCGTCGATATTGCCAAAGTTGCCCTGGCCGTCGACGATCGGATAGCGCTGTGAAAAGTCCTGCGCGAGGCGCACCAGAGCATCGTAAACCGACTGGTCGCCATGCGGGTGGAACTTACCGATAACGTCACCGACAATACGGGCGCACTTCTTGAAGGCCGAGTTCGGCCGAATGCCCATTTCGCTCATCGCATGGATGATACGACGATGCACGGGTTTCAACCCGTCACGAACGTCCGGCAATGCGCGGTGCATGATGGTCGACAGCGCGTAGGCGAGATAACGCTCTTCGAGCGCCGCCTTCAGATCGACCGGCTGAATGTTGTCGCCACCCTCATCGGGCGGAAGCTGATTTTTCCCCATGTGACTTGCCTAGACGAGCCGCAGCCAAACAGCAAGAAATCTGCGGATTCTCCCTGTGGATTAAGGGATTGTGACGGCCATCACCGCCTTGTTAAACAATCCCCACTAAGGCGAAACCTGTGGACGTTTTTCCAATCCCTTTTATAAGAACAGATGCGCGCCCGCTCCGCTGAAAGGCCCGGGCCCAGCCATCAAAGGAAGACCAGATGACCCTTAACCGATCCATGAAATCGCTCCTCGCAGGCGCAGCCATCATCGGCTTCGCGAGCCCGGCTCTCGCCCTTGATGGCCAGGACCTGCTGGCGAAAATCAATGCGTCCTATGCCGCTGGCGGTGGCACGCTATCGGCTGAATCCATAGAAGTGGATGGCAGCGACGTCACGATGAAGAACGTCAAGTTCAGCGTCGGCGCAGCCGGCACGCCTGGCGAAACCCCGCTGACGCTGAGCGAACTCTCGCTGCAGGGCGTCAGTGAAGAGGAAGGTGGCGCCTACCTCATCGAGAAGGTCGAATTCCCGGAAGTCGACTTCAAGGAAGACAAGACCAGCATCTCCGTGACCGAGCTTTATCTGTCCGGCGTCTACATCCCTGGCGATCCGAATGCCGAAGGCCTCGATTCGATGATGTTCTATGACGAGGCCCATAGCGGCCCCATCGACATCACAATCGATGGCAAGTCGGTTTTCAGCATGACGGAAGCCGTGGCCACCATGGGTCTTTCGGAAGACGAGAGCACCATGACCTTCGAAGCCAGCGCGACCGGTCTCAAGGCTGATCTCAGCACGATCGAGGATCCGAAGGCCAAGGAAGCCGTCGAAGCTCTGCAGCTCACCACACTTGACGGTTCGCTCAACATGTCGGGCAGCTGGGAAGTCGAAAGCGGCACGATCGAAGTTGACGACTATTCGATCGACTTCTCCAATGTTGGCAAGCTCAGCCTGGCGTTCAGCATGTCCGGTTACACGCTGGATCTCGTGAAGCAGTTGCAGGAACAGGCCCGCACGATGCAGGGCCAGCCGCAGGACGAACAGGCCCAGCAGGCCGCTGGCCTCGCCATGCTCGGCCTCGTCCAGCAGATGACGCTGGTCAATGCCAAGATTCGTTTCGAAGACGCCGGCATCACCAAGCGCGGCTTCGACTATGCCGGCAAGACGCAGGGCACGGACGGCAACCAGATGGCACAGATGGTCAAGGGCATGGTTCCCCTGCTCCTCGCCCAGGCCAATCTCGGCGCGCTTCAGAACGAGATCACGGCAGCCGTCAACAGCTATGTTGACGATCCGAAGGCCCTGACGATCGTGGCCGCTCCGGCAAGCCCGGTCGCCTTCCCGATGATCATGGGTGCTGCCATGGGCGCTCCGGACTCGATCCCGACGCTGATCGGCCTCAAGGTCACCGCGAACGACTGATCCGCCATCTGCTATGTTCATGACAGAAAGGCCCGGTTGCGAAAGCAGCCGGGCCTTTTCCTTGAGCCATCGTCAAAATGAAAAGGCCGGGATGTCTCCCGGCCTCGCCATTTCAAAATTGTCGGACCCGATCAGTCCTTCTTCGGCTGCGGCACGACGCGCAGCGCGAGTTCGCGCAGCTGCGTCGGCGTTGCGGGCGACGGCGCGCCCATCAGCAGATCCTGGGCCTGCTGGTTCATCGGGAAGATCGAGATCTCACGCAGGTTCTTCGCACCGACGAGCAGCATGACCACGCGGTCGATGCCGAAGGCGCAACCGCCATGCGGAGGCGCGCCATACTGGAAGGCGCGGTAGAGGCCGCCGAAGCGCTCTTCCACGTCCTGCTGGCTCAGACCCACCTTCTCAAACGCCTTGACCATCAGTTCCGGCGACTGGTTACGGATCGAGCCCGAGGCGATTTCGAAGCCGTTGCAGACCGCGTCGTACTGATAGGCCTTGAGCGTGAGCGGATCCTGGCTGTCGAGCGCTTCCATGCCGCCCTGCGGCATCGAGAAGGGGTTGTGGGCGAAGTCGATCTTCTTTTCTTCCTCGCTCCATTCGTAGAACGGGAAGTCAACGATCCAGCACATTTCGAAACGATCGCGGTCGACGAGGTTCAGCTCCTCGCCGGCGCGGGTGCGGGCTTCGCCAGCAAACTTGTAGAACTTCGACGGCTCACCGGCGACGAAGAAGGCAGCGTCGCCCGCTTCCAAGCCGAGCTGGGTGCGGATCGCTTCCGTGCGCTCTTCGCCGATGTTCTTGGCGAGCGGGCCGGAACCGGCGATCTTGCCATCCTCTTCCTTCCAGAAGATGTAGCCGAGGCCCGGCTGGCCCTGACCTTGCGCCCAGGCATTCATGCGATCGCAGAATGCGCGCGAGCCACCGGTCTTGGCCGGGATCGCCCAGATCTCAACTTTGGGGTTCGAGGCGATCATGCCGGCGAAGACCTTGAAGCCGGAATCACGGAAGTGGTCGGTGACGCCTTCCATGACGATCGGGTTGCGCAGGTCCGGCTTGTCGGAGCCATATTTGCGGATCGCGACGTCGTAAGGGATGCGCGGCCATTCCTTGGTGACCGGCTTGCCTTCGGCGAACTGCTCGAAGACCGAGGTCATCATCGGCTCCATGGTCTGCCAGACATCTTCCTGGGTCACGAAGCTCATCTCGACGTCGAGCTGGTAGAACTCGCCCGGCAGACGGTCGGCGCGCGGGTCTTCATCACGGAAGCACGGCGCGATCTGGAAGTAGCGGTCGAAACCGGCGACCATCAACAGCTGCTTGTACTGCTGCGGCGCCTGCGGCAGCGCGAAGAACTGGCCTTCGTGGATACGCGAGGGCACGAGGAAGTCGCGCGCACCTTCCGGTGAAGACGCCGTCAGGATCGGGGTGGTGTATTCGGCAAAACCGGCAGCGGCCATGCCATTGCGCATGGCGGACACGATCTGGGTGCGCTTGACGATGTTCTTGTGCAGCGTCTCGCGGCGCAGATCGAGGAAGCGGTACTTCAGGCGCACATCTTCCGGATAATCGGGCTCACCGAAGACCGGCAGCGGCAGCTCCTTGGCCGCACCGAGGATTTCGATTTCCTGAGCGTAGAGTTCGATCTCGCCGGTTGCCATCGTCTTGTTGACGGTGTCGTCCGTGCGCGCCTTGACGAGGCCATCGATGCGGATGACCCACTCGCCACGCACGGTTTCAGCCATCTTGAAGGCCGGGCTATCCGGATCGGCAACAACCTGTGTGATGCCGTAATGATCACGCAGGTCGATGAAGAGCACGCCGCCATGGTCACGAACACGATGGACCCAGCCCGACAGGCGGACGGTCTGCCCGACATCGGACTTGCGAAGAGCGGCACAGGTGTGGCTGCGGTAACGATGCATGATCAGGTATCCCGAATGTGACGGTCGCCAAGGCGCCATCAAGACAGGCGCGCGACCGATAGAAAATCGGGCGGAAAAGCGCATGGTGAGGCTGATTTGTCAAGGCTGCGTGGTGTGGGGCGTACGTGGGTTCAATCTGTTTTAGGCAAACGGAGGGCCCAGTCTCACAAGGGGGGCTGCGTGTTTACTTAAACTCAAGCGCCGAATTCTAGAGCGGCTCGGAAATCCGGGATAACGGAGGCCGCAACGACAAGTGAGCAAGTGCCGCCCATTGGCAGCCTTTCCGCGACTTCAGTTCAGCGGTAAAAGGCGCTGTAGCTCCTAACTCTGCACGCCTTTCCTCCCTAAATTTGGCTAAGGCATAAGAGTCATAGCTTGCGAGCTACCTCCATAGGAGCGAAGTCCTCAGTCGGACCGAACTTACTAAGGTCAATTTCCATTCTATGGTGTCGGTACTTTTGAACTAGTGCAGCTATAGCTGCATCGCGACGGCTAGCGAAAACAAACTGCTCGGCGTTAGCCGCTCTCATGGAGTTGTACAATCCGGCGACGTCCTTATCCCTGCGACGCACCATTCCGCTTTCCGTGCTTTCCCATTTCATTTCAAGCATTACCGAAGGTGAGAGCGGCAGCGTGGCCACCTCAATCGGGCGGGCGATTTGTTCGCTCCTAGATGCTGTTCCGACGAAGGTTTGAACGAGCGGGTTGTCGCTGGTGATGAACCTACTGTTCTGACTCTCGTAGAGGCTCCACGACATATCAAAGAACTTGTCGGTGAGCTTGTCTGTAACCTGAAACGCCATCAGCCCTGCTCGCTGATTTATGCGCAACTTGTAGCGTCGGTTCTTCAAGAATTCAGCGATGGCGTCAACGTCGAAATTATTAGGGTCGGCACAAAACGGAGACTCCTTGAAACTCTGAATCTCTTGCCGGAAACGCTGTTCGTCAGCGAGGATTTTGTTGGTGCGGTTCTGGATGTACGCGCCGTGCAGTTCAGCAACTCGATTTAGGATCGCTGGAGTTCTCGTAGCTAAGGACGAAAGAAATACCGAATAGTCGGCTTTCTCCTGTCCATCGACCATCAATCCACTGATTAATTTGCGATGGATAGGAGCGGCCTTATTCTCTACCCCCTGCAACCATTCGTCTATCCGATCGTCGTACGTGCCATCTTCTTTTCGGACAGAATATATATTGCCCTGAAGGCCAACATTGCTCGGATCACTGAACCGGATCGACGCCTCAATGTCTTCGGCACGCTTATCGTAGATCCAGAGATGATCCCGGTCATCTAAGAAATGACGTAGATAGAAGTCAGGCACATAGTGGTGGCGTTTGGTTCGTTTCTGATTTCCCATGGCAACCCGTGCAGCGTGCAGGATCAGAGCATCCTACCCTCCATAGCCCGTGTCAACAATCGAGCCACATTATAAAGTCGGCAAAGACGAAGCGGGGCCCAATATTGCGGCCGCCCAACCCAGCGGAACTTTCGAAATGCGTTCCGCATTCAAGCGCCGGAAGAAGGCGGCGACAGGCTCGTCTAAAGTCACTGGTAGGCAGGTTTCATTAATGCTTGTCTGGAGGATGTCTGCTTTCGGCTAAAGCCCCCCCCAACCACTCGGAATGACGCACCCTCACTCTGGCAAAAGCAAGCTCGCCAGATCAAGCGGCGCCGCAAACGGTTCATGGCCCGTGCCGCCCTCCCACTTTAGCTTGCCGCCGATCATCAGATGCGCGTGGCCGTGGATCTGGGATCAGACGAGCTGTTCGACGGCGGCCCTGCCCTCCGGCGTGTCGCGCTTCAGGTGCTTCAGGCGCCTCTCGGCCCAATCCGGAGATCTATTGCCTTCCGACGTCACGCGATGGGCGCAGAGAACCGGCGCTCACCCAACTTGAACCAAGCCTTGGCAATCTTGCCATGCGCAATCTCGTAGATGCAGATGACATCAACCTCACCCTTTCCTTCCGGAAAGTTGCGGGTCACGGTTTCATGGTCGACGACGACATTGCCGACAACGATGCGTGACAGCAGTTCCCCGTGCAGATCCGGTTCCTTGAAGCGCTCGATATGCCGCGCTCGAATTTCCGCAGCACTGCCAGCCAGCAGCGTAGAGGGAAAAGCGAAATACTGACAATCGTCGGCCCACCAAGGCATAAACGCATCGATATCGCGGGCGTTGTAGGCCTCTAGCTGTTCCCGCACCGGACGTTCGACATCATCGTTCACAGGACACCTCTTCAATCCACTCCAAAAAAACCAACAGGCCTCACCCAGGCAGCAACACGCTCGCCAAATCCAACGGCGCCGCGAACGGCTCGTGACCCGTGCCGCCCTCCTGCCGCAGTTTGCCGTCGATCATCAGATGCGCGTGGCCATGGATCTGGGACCAGACCAGCTGCTCGACGGCTGCCCTGCCCTCCGGCGTATCCAGCTTCATGCGTTGTGCGATGGGAGCAGAGATCTCTTTGAGGACGGCGTGGGCGGCGTTGGCGGGCGGGCCAAGTGCCGGATCGTCCCAGTCGAGGCGGTTGGCGGTGAACATCAGACGGAAGAGATGCGGGCGGGACGTGGCGAAGGCGAGATAACCGCGAGAGGCAGCCCGCAATTGCTCTGCCGGATCATCCGGCGCTTGCGCCATGGCGCTGCGCATCGAGGCGCCAAACAGGCGGAACCCCTCTGCGGCAAAGGCTGTCATCAGGTGGCGGAGCGACGGAAAGTGATGCTCGGGGGCGGCATGGGATACGCCGACGCGGGCGGCCAGCTTGCGCAGCGTCAGGCCCTCGAGGCCGCCCTCCTCCAGCATCGCGAGCCCGGTTTCGATCAGAGCCTGGCGCAAGTCGCCATGGTGATAGGATTTCTGTTTCGCCATACCCCTGCTTAACCCCTCCCGAACCTCTCTGTCAAAGCCATCTTGACATTGCCAAGTTTTCATTCACTCTTAATCTTGTCACCGTCAGGATGAGGTTTTGATGTCCCACGATCAGGTATTCTCCCTGGCCAGCAGCACCGCCATGGTTGGCTGGCTCATGCTTGTTCTCCTGCCCCGCTGGCCGGCGCTGATCGCCTTCCTCCGCCATGGCCTGATCGGCGCGCTATCGCTCACCTATGCCGTGCTGATCTTTGTCTATTTCTTCCGCGTCGAGGGCGGTGGCTTTGGGTCGATCGCCGAGGTGCGGGCGCTCTTCATGAGCGATCCCGTTCTGGTGGCCGGCTGGGTGCATTACCTCGCCTTCGATCTCTTCATCGGCACCTGGATTGCGGCTGAGGCCGACAAGCGCGGTTACAACAGGCTGCTGCAGGTGCCGGTACTGATCGCCACCTTCATGTTCGGTCCGCTCGGCCTCCTGCTCTTTTGTCTCACCCGCGCCATAGAGGCGGCGCTGACCCTGCGAAAGGTCTGATCGATGACCATGCTCTTCAATGACAGTGTTGCGCTGTCCCCAGCGCCGGACCTAACTGCTGCCGAGCAAAGAACTCGCTGCGTGCTGGTGGTCGGGATTGGTTTGTCTGTGGCACTCGCCTTTCCCAGCCTGATCGCGCTTGGCCTCGACGACCGATTGATCAACGACATCACGGTGTGGAGCAAGCCGCTGAAGTTCCAGGCCTCGCTCGCCATCATGCTCGCAACGCTGCTTCTCCTTCTGCCGCTGATCAACGCGCGGACGCGGGCCGGATGGGGCGTCTTTCTGGCAAG
Organism: Rhizobium sp. AAP43; assembly: GCF_001296045.1. Taxonomy (GTDB): domain Bacteria; phylum Pseudomonadota; class Alphaproteobacteria; order Rhizobiales; family Rhizobiaceae; genus Allorhizobium. The sequence goes on from NZ_LJHS01000026.1 coordinate 207,426, forward strand.
CCTCGTCGCTACGATCACGGCCAATGGTGAAGTCTTCTACATCACCCTGCAGGCAGCCCGCGGGCGGGCCTCGCATTTCAATGACGCAACGCCGCTTGAGGCCACGGCCTATAGCGTGATGGGTGTGGGGGCCGCGCTGCTTGTGCTGTCGAGCCTCGTGATCGGGGTCTACATTCTGCGCCGCCCAAACTCAGATTCGCCCGCCGGCCTGCGGCTCGGCGGTGGCTGGGGCCTCGTGCTCGGCAGC
>NZ_LJHS01000027.1 GCF_001296045.1 Rhizobium sp. AAP43
GGCGAGGCGGGATCGGCGCCGGGGCGATGTGCTGTCGCAGGCATAAAACCCCGGCCTGCTTGCAACGGTCTCCCTCCGGACGAGGGGGTGGAAGTGATGGCGGACGGTCGGATGCCTGACGCCGGAAACCCCCGATCGAAAGGACGTGCCTCAGAGGCACACAGACAAGGCGCCAGTGCTGTCGCAAACTCCAGACAGCGGGGCGAAACAAACGGCGGGGATTGGGGTCGGTCGCAAGACAGATCTCATCCCCCGGGCGAGGGTCCCGGTCGGATTGGTGCACCATCCGGCGGGAACCTCCCGGGCCACCGGCCAGGCTGAAGCGTCACACCCGTGATACCGACGCCGGACCCTTAGCCCGGTCAATCTTTGGGGAAACTCAAAGACCGTCGCCGCCTTGCCAGAGAGACGCATGCGAGCGGGACAAAACGCCGAACGGGGCGCCGGAAGGAGCCACATATTACTACTTAGACAGGCTGCTTCTGGCGCCCCGTCCGAGACAAGTTTCAAGCACACCCGGAGGGAGAGATCCCGACCGGCGGCGAAGCTTGGTTTTTTGACATTGATATATTTCCCCTCATTCTGAGGTGCCGGGCTTGCCTGGCCTCGAAGGGCGAGGCCACCCCGCCACCCCTCATGCCGAGGTGGGAGCGAATGCGACATCAGAAGCACGAGGCGAGCTCTGCGCCAGGTTATGAGGATGCTTCGAGGCCTGCGCTCTGCGCGTGCACCCCGGCATGAGGGCGTTGCGCAATGCGCGGAGCCCGTCTCACCTCCCCCCACTGTGGGGGAGGACGGAAAATCGAAGGCTTAGGCGAGCGCAAGCCGCCTAAACTTCAGATTTTCCTGGTGAGGGGATCGGTTCCGTTGCCACGACATAACGGCCCCTCACTTGCGATTTCTGATATTTACGCCGCTTGCGCTGGCCTCATTCATCGACATCGCTTTCTCCCCCGCTAGGGGCAGATGGACACTCCCGCCGCGCTCTGCGCGTGGACCCCCGGCATGAGGGCGTCGAGACGCGCTCACTCCGCAATCGCCCCCGCCAAGGGCGAGACGGCTCAGCGGTCTGAAGCCCATGGCATAGAGCGGCCGACGCTTTACTGTTCGCCGAGCTTCATCGCCGGGTCGTAGTCCTTGCCATGCACGGTCTTCACGACAGCCTGCCCGCAGTACATCTTGTTTTCCGCCGCATTGAAGGAGTGGCTCGGCGAGCCATGCAATTCCCAGCCCTTGTTCAGCGCGTCGGTCACGCGGTGGCAAAAGGCGGAATCGTCAGGGCCGGTGATAAAACGATAGACTTTCATCTCAAATGTCCTTTCGGGATTGGATTACGGCAAGCCGCTCGAGCAGGCGTGCGGCCTGATCCGCATGCAGGCGCTCGATCATGCGGCCATCGATATTGATGACGTTGAGCCCGGCATGGGCCGGGTCGGAGAAGGCCTCGACCACGAGCCGTGCTTCCGCCACCGCTTCGGCCGACGGGCCGAAATGCTGGTTGGCCCCAGCGATCTGCGCCGGATGGATCAGCATCTTGCCGTCAAAGCCCATCGCGGCCCCTTCGGCACACTCGGCTTCAAACGCGGCCAGGTCGCTGAAATCATTCGAGACGCTGTCGATGACGTCGAGCCCATAGGCACGGGCAGCGAGCAGCACCTGCATGAGATAGGGCACGACATAGCGCCGCGTGGGATCAGGCGGGATGCGCGTCGCCTTGCGCAGGTCGTTGAGACCGATGACGAAGGCATCGAGCCGCCCGGCGGAAGTGCGGCCGGATGACGCGATTGCGGCTGCATTCAGCACGCCGCGCGGCGTCTCGATCATCGCCCAGACCCTGAGACTTTCCGCCGCATCGCTTTCCGAGAGCACATCGACCACGCCCTGCACCTCAGTGGGGTCCTCGACCTTCGGCAGCAGCACGGCTTCCGGTGCAGCGGCAATCACCATTGCCACATCCTCGCGGTAGTGCATGCTGTCCGAACCATTCACCCGGACAATCCGCTCGCGCTTTCCGAGATCCGCTTCGCGCAGGAATTCCAAGAGCTTGCGCCGCGCCTCGGCCTTCACATCGGGCGCCACCGAATCCTCGAGATCGAAAATGATGGCATCGCAGTCGAGGCTCGCAATCTTGGCAAGCGCGCGTTCATTGACGGCCGGCACGGTCAGAACGGAGCGGCGCAGTCGGGACGGGTGGTTGAGATCGAGGGAGGACGAAAGGATCATGGCCGAGTTTTGGCAAGCTTTGGCCCCCTGCGCAAGATGACAAATCGGTGAAGGCCCCTTGCAATACAGGGTTCGAAGGATCACCTTTGCAGCGTGAAAGGACCATACTCATGCAGAATCTTCGCTCCGCCGTTCTCGCCCTTGCCGGCCTTGCCTTCGTCGGCATCGCAGCCGCTTTTGCGGTCTCGCTGACCCTGATCGTCGGAGCGCTTCTCAGCGTGACGCTCGCGGTGCGCATGCTGATGCCGCGTGCGAAGCGCCAGCCGGTTTATGCCCGCGCGAAACGCCGTGAAGACCTGCGCGTCTGGAATGACGGCAAGGGCACGATCATCGACCTCTGAGGCCGGAATGACGGCCGGAACGCCGGCCCGACATCGTCGATGACCCCGCTCCCTGCTGCCCGCCCAAGATTCTCCTTCAAATCCATGGCGATTTGCTCTATGGGCGAGACAACAGACGCTTTTTAGCCACATCGAAGGCAGGATTGATGGAAAAGTTCGTAAAGCTCACCGGCGTTGCCGCGCCGCTCCCGGTCGTCAACATCGACACGGACATGATCATCCCGAAGGATTACCTGAAGACCATCAAGCGCACCGGTCTCGGCGCTGGTCTCTTTGCCGAAGCCCGCTTCAAGGAAGATGGTTCGGAAAATCCGGATTTCGTTCTCAACAAGCCCGCCTATCGCAGCGCCCAGATCCTGGTCGCCGGCGACAATTTCGGCTGCGGCTCCTCGCGTGAACATGCGCCCTGGGCATTGCTGGACTTCGGCATCCGCTGCGTGATCTCCACGTCCTTTGCCGACATCTTTTACAACAACTGCTTCAAGAACGGCATCCTGCCGATCATCGTCAGCCCGGAAAACCTGGACAAGCTGATGGATGACGCCAGCCGCGGCTCGAATGCAGTCCTGACGGTTGACCTGGAATCCCAGGAAATCACCGGTCCGGACGGCGGCAAGATCACCTTCGAAATCGACGCTTTCAAGCGCCACTGCATGCTGAACGGCCTCGACGACATCGGCCTGACGCTGGAAAAAGCCTCGAGCATCACGACTTTCGAAACAGCCAACGCTGCACAGCGCCCCTGGGCGTGAGCGGCGGCAATGCTTGCATAAGGCCGGTCTGTCGTCTTCGGCCTTCACTTGGCACATAAAGCCGCCTGCAGCGCTAACGTTGCGGCGGTTTTTTTGTGTGATCAGACTGCACCGCATATGCCGGGCGGTGCGCGTGAACGGATACTGACCTCAAGCTGGCTTCAGTTCGACGAAACTTGAGGAGCGCCCGGCATTCCTCCATGCGACAAGTAGCTTTTCGACATTTGCCTCAGCGCCGTCCTCGGATTGCAAGTCGATGTCGTATATCTTCCCGACATGTATCGTCTCAAAATCCCGCTTGGAACTGCCCACCGGCCTGTCACCCCGCGAGGCTTCGCGCGCAATCAAAAGTTCGAGCGGGCAGTGAACAGCAACAAAAAAGACGTCGTGCTCTGCCAAAAGGCTGGCTAGTGCTTCTAGCCATCCGTTCGTATCGAGAATGTGCTCAAGAATAAGATCATTACCCGCATCCAGATAAGCCTTCAACGATCCGTGAAATCCATCGAAAAAGGCCGCCCGGGCATCAGCCCAGCGGAAATCACCATTCTTGAAGCGTTCCGTTGGAAGTACGCCAGCGTCACGCAGGTGATCGATCGATATATGCCAGAACGGTTTCTCGATGCGTTTTTGCAGTGCTCTCGCAATCGTTGATTTGCCGCTACTCGACGCTCCATGCAGAAAAATCACTTGTGCCATTCAATAGCCTCCCGGTTTGCGGCGGTGCGCTCGCGACTATTTGGGGCCGCAAACCAGCCATGCCGTCGCCAAGAATTAACGTGCGAAGAACCTTATCTTATTCAGCCCGCAGCCCGGCTTTTCTTTTGACGTCAGCAATACTGAGCCCGCCAGTTCTCCAGCATGGCAAGCGAAACGCCAATCCCGCCACAGACTTCGATCAGCGGCGCCTTGAACCGGGAGAGAAGCCCGGCATGCACATCTGCAACAGCAAGGGCTGCACCACAGGCCGGCTCCACCAGCACCCGATGCGCGTCGGCAAACTTCAGGCAGGCCCGGACGGCCTCGGCATCGGTCACGGTCACGCTTTCGATCGGATGATGATCGACCAGATCGAAAACATGGCGCGCCACCTGTCGCGCGCCAAGCGAATTGGCGATCGAGGTAATGGCCGGCAAGGTAACCCACGCCTTTGCGGCAATCGCGGCATTGAGCGAAGCCGCCCCTTCCGTCTCGACCGCGATCACCGGGATGGTCGAAAGCCCGTTGCGCTGCAAGCCTTCGACGATGCCGGCAAGCAACCCGCCACCGCCGACGCTGGTCACCACGCAGTCAAACTCGGCGCCCGCCCTGACCACTTCATCGATCAGCGTTGCATGGCCCTGCCACAGCAGCGGATGATCGTAAGGATGCACATAGGCGGCATTTTGCGCCGCCGCGAGCGAGACCGCATGGGCATTGGCCTCATCGAAGACCCTGCCATGCACCAGCACCTCGGCGCCGGTCGCCGCGATCCGGGCCCGCACCTCGGACGAGGTGGTTTCCGGCACGACAATCGTCACTGGCACCCCGAGGGAACGCCCGGCAAAGGCCGCGGCAATGCCGGCATTGCCGCCAGAGGCACAGAAGATTTGCCGGGCACCCTTCGCCACCTCATGCTGGCAGAGAAGACCGACGCCACGCAGCTTGAAGCTGCCGGACGGCTGCAGCGCATCGAGCTTCAGCCAGAGCGGCAGGCCGCTTTTGCTGTAGGTGGCAGAGGTCCGCAGGAGCGGCGTTTCAATGTGGAGCGGGGTAAGAGACATGGGGCGCGCATTCCGGTGGCAGGGACGATACTTCTGGACGTCCAGGCCTGTGCGGTCAACCACGCCTCTTGCCGAGCGAAACCCCGCAAACCGTACCGTTTCCGGCCCATCTCGCTTGAAAAGCCCAAACGCCCCGCGTAAGACACCGCAACTTTGAACGAGTGGAGGGTTTCCATGACTGCGCGCAATCTTCTCCTGCTGCCCGGCGACGGCATCGGCCCGGAGGCCATGGCCGAAGTCCGCAAGATCATCGCCTATATGAACGCCGAACACGGCGCTGGCTTCGTTACCGATGAAGGCCTGGTTGGCGGTTCCGCTTACGACGCGCATGGCGCAGCGATCTCGGAAGAAGACATGGCCAAGGCGCTTGCCGCCGATGCCGTTCTCTTCGGTGCCGTCGGCGGCCCGAAGTGGGATGACGTTCCGTACGAAGTCCGTCCTGAGGCCGGACTTCTGCGCCTCCGCAAAGATCTGGAACTCTTCGCCAACCTGCGGCCCGCGATCTGCTATCCGGCACTGGCCAATGCTTCGTCGCTCAAGCCGGAACTGGTCGAAGGCCTCGACATCCTGATCGTCCGCGAACTGACCGGCGGCGTCTATTTCGGCGAGCCGAAGACCATCACCGACCTCGGCAACGGCCAGAAACGCGCCGTCGACACCCAGGTTTATGACACCTACGAGATCGAGCGGATCTCGGCTGTCGCTTTCGAACTGGCCCGCACCCGCGGCAACCGCGTCTGCTCGATGGAAAAGCGCAACGTCATGAAGTCGGGCGTGTTGTGGAACCAGGTCGTGACCGCGACCCACAAGGAGAAGTTCTCCGACGTGACGCTGGAGCACATGCTGGCGGATGCCGGCGGCATGCAGCTCGTGCGCGCCCCGAAGCAGTTCGACGTGATCGTCACCGACAACCTGTTCGGCGACATGCTGTCGGACGTCGCCGCCATGCTGACCGGTTCGCTCGGCATGCTGCCGTCGGCCTCGCTCGGCGCACCTGATGGCAAGACCGGCAAGCGCAAGGCGCTCTACGAGCCCGTGCACGGCTCGGCCCCGGACATTGCCGGCAAGGGCATCGCCAACCCGATCGCCATGATCGCCTCGTTCGCCATGTGCCTGCGCTACTCCTTCGCCATGGTGAAGGAAGCCGACACGCTGGAAAAGGCGATCGCCAACGTGCTCGACCAGGGCATCCGCACCGGCGACATCATGGCCGAGGGCTGCCGCCAGGTCGGCACCGTCGAGATGGGCGACGCGATCCTCGCCGAGTTCAAGGCGCTGTCCGCCTGATCCGGTCAAACTGACAGGGGTCGACGGGCCCTCAAACGAACATGCAATGGCGCGGGGCAACCCGCGCCGTTCTGCATTCTGGCGTCCAGCCACGGCGGTGGACCTGCCTCTTTAAATCACGTCTTCGTGAGAACATGCTTTTAAACGTCCAGAGGTCACCGACCGGCAAACCGTCGGGCGAGAGCCTGCGTAATGCAAAGCGGAATTGATGAGGAAAATGGAACAAAAGGTGGCGCGAGCCCAGCCCGGTGGAACCGGAAGGGCGCTCGACCGTTGAGACTTCAATTGACGGATATAGGGCCCGTCGACGCGCGATCCACCCCGACCAGGAGAGATTCCGATGAAAGCCATGTCCGCCGACCGACACATTATCAGATACGCCATGGCGCAGCCCTACCTGGAGCGCGAGGAAGAACTCGACCTTGCGATCCGCTGGAAAGAGAATGATGACCAGGCTGCACGAAACCGCATCGCCCAGGCGCATATGCGCCTCGTCATTGCCATGGCCTCGAAGTTTCGCGGCTTCGGATTGCCACTCAATGATCTGATCCAGGAAGGATATATCGGCCTTCTGGAAGCAGCCGCCCGCTTCGATCCCGGCCGCGAAGTGCGGTTCTCGACCTATGCCGGCTGGTGGATCCGCGCCTCGATGCAGGATTATATCTTGCGCAACTGGTCGATTGTCCGTGGCGGTACAAGCTCAAGCCAGAAGGCACTGTTCTTCAACCTGCGCCGCCTGCGCGCCAAACTTGCTCAGGGTGACAACCGCCTTTCAGATCAGGCGATCCACCAGGAAATCGCCTCGGCCCTTGGTGTCAGCCTTTCCGACGTGCAGTCGATGGACGCGCGCCTTTCCGGCAATGATGCATCCCTGCAAACCCCGGTCGCCGGACGGCATGGCGAGGGCACGGAGCAGCTCGACATGCTGGAAAGTGGCGAAGCCCTGCCGGACGAACAGGTGACCTCGATCATTGACGGCGAACGCTGGACCGGTTGGCTGCGGGACGCCATGAATGGCCTCAACGAGCGTGAGAGCCGCATCATCAAAGCTCGCCGCCTGACGGAAGATGGAGCAACACTAGAAGAGCTCGGTATGGAGCTTGGCATCTCCAAGGAGCGTGTCCGCCAGATCGAGACACGGGCCCTGGAAAAGCTCAAGGTCGCACTCACCGACAAGGCGCCAGCATCGGCCCGTTACGAGATGGCGTGACGGCGGCTGACAGAGCCGCTATCACCTATCGCCCGACGGCCAAAGTCGGCGGATGATCATCGCGAGAGCTGCCGCAGAGATTGCAATCGCGGCGGCAACATAACCGACAAAAGCGAGATCCCAGTGCTTGATGGTCGCGCCGCCTATCAGCGCGCCAAGACCGATACCCGCATTTGCCATTGAAACATTGAGTGTTCCGGCAAGCGCCTGCGAGTGACTTGCCGCCTTCATGACCCTCACCTGGCAAATCGGATAGAGTGCGGTGTTGGCGATGCCCCATGCCCCCAGAGCCAGCATGAGAAGCCCGTGTGACGAGGCAAGATAGGGTGTTGCAGCCATCCCGGCAGCCAGAATCAGGGACGCAACACCAGTGGCGACAAGCGGGCCCCGCCCGACGAAATGACCACCAAGCCAATTGCCAACCATGCCCAGCAGCCCGAAACCCATCAACCACCAGCCGACTTGGGAAGGCGGGACCATCGCGACACGCTCGAGCACATCGGCCAGATAGGTATAGGCGGTGAACATGGCGGTGAACACCACGACGGAAAGGGCAATATTGGCGAGAAAGAAGGGATCTCTCAGGATAAGGGCCTGAGCCAGGGCGCTGACCTTTTTCGGCTGGACGATGATGGGCATGAAAAATGCGAGCAAGACGGCCATCATCAGTGACATGCCTGCCAGTAGCCAGAAAGTACCGCGCCAATCGATCGCGTCGGATGCCAGGGTGCCGATCGGTATCCCCAGGACCATCGCGGCGGCAATGCCCATATAGACTTGGGAAATAGCCTTGCTCGCATGCTTCGCACCGACAAGTTCTGCGGCGCTCTCGCTCGCTGTTCCCCAGAAGACAGGCAGTGCCAATGCTGGAACGAACCGAGCCAGCCCCAGAACCCAGATGTTCGGCGCCAAAGCGGCAAGCGCGTTCGACACGGCAAAAACGCCAAGAATGAAGATGAACAGTCGCCGGCGTTCCAGATGCGACAGCATTGCGGTCAGGAACGGGCCGGCAATCATGACAGTGAATGCAAACAGTGTCACGAGTTGCCCGGCTGTCGAGACCGAGACACCAAGATCGCGAGACAGCGAAGGCAGAAGCCCCACGATTATGAACTCGGTTGTCACGATGACAAATGCCGAAATGGTCAGCAACAAGACGGACAGACGCTGGCTCCGAGGCTTGATGAGCGTCGTCATAGACGGTGTATCGATTGTCACGAGAGGGCTCCGGTTGATCAGCCCGCAGCAGTAATATGGACGCCACTTCTCGTCACGCGGCAATAATTCCTATATTGCTGGAAAAAATTTCCATAATTGGCGAACGCAATGATCCCAACAGAACGGTTGAAAGGCATCGAGGCCTTTGTTCAGGCAGCGCAAACAGGAAGCTTCACTGCCGCCGCCGAGAAGCTAAACCTGACGAACTCCGCAATTGGCAAAAGTGTTGGGCGGCTGGAGGCACGGCTTGGCCGCAAGCTGTTCGAGCGCACGACACGAAGGCTTGTCCTGACGGATGCCGGAGCTGCATTCCATGCCGTTTGCGTGCGCGTTCTGGCGGATTTGGCGGATGCAGAAGCCATTCTCGCCGCAGGAGACACCGAACTTGCCGGCAGACTGCGGATAGATGTTCCAGTCGCCTTTGGCCATATGCAGGTCATGCCATTGATCCTGAACCTCGCACAACGCTTCCCCAAGCTGAAGCCTGAAATCAGCTTCACCGACCGCTTCGTCGATATCATCGAGGACCGCATCGACATTGCAGTCAGGATCAGCGCTCCCCAGGCCTGGCCGGACGCGCTCGGCTCGCGCTATCTTGGTCGAGAGCGCCTGATCATTTGCGCAGCGCCGGATTTCATCGAACGACATGGTCTCCCGACATCCGGCGATGATATTTCGCGATATGACAGCGTGATCTACGGAAGAAGCGACGGAAGCACGATCCCATGGCAACTGGTTCGACAGGATGGCCAGGTCGAGAGCCGAGCCATGAATGGGCGTATTCTGGTTGGAAGTGCAGAGGCGCAGCTCGCTGCCGTGCGTGCCGGCTTCGGCATTGCACAGCTCGCGACCTGGCTGGCCCATGACGATCTGGCCGCAGGCAGGCTGGTCGAGGTGTTTCCCGACATGGCCACCGACGGCCTGCCTCTGCATCTGATCTGGCCCCGAAGCCGGCACCTGAGTGCCAAGGTCGATGCAGCGCTCGCGGCACTCAGCGAAGGCCTGAGAATACGGTAGAGGCGGGAGATCAGGCCTGCACCGCTTGGCGGGGGCAGTCTTGCCCCGAGCGACACTTCGCTGCGAAACTCAGCGTGCCGGACGGCATGGCGAAGCGGCGGAAGAGCTCGATATGCTTAAAGAAGCGAGGCCCTGGCTGATTGGCTGCGAACACTGGACGGGCGGCATGAGAGACATGATGAAGGACCTCGACGAGCATTGGGGCACTATCCTGAGGCCAACTGCGGCATTTGCTCAAATGCCCCGATCGCGAGGCAGCGCTGGCAAACATCCGATCATTGGAAATCCAATTCATTGAACGGCGAAAGTCTGCGTGGTAGTGCAACTTTGAAGTGAGATCGGAGGGTGCCATGATATCCAGCCAAGCGACATATCATCTATACGGCGCGTCCGGTTGGGGATCCGTACTGGTGGAAGCGGCGCTGGTCCGCGCAAAACTTCCGTTTACGGTCGAGGATGTGACTGGCTTTGATACGCCGGGTGAAGCGCGGGACCGCCTGCTGGCTGTCAATCCTCTCGCACAGATACCCGTTCTTGTTCTGCCCGATGGAACGGCGATGGCCGAGAGTGCTGCCATTCTGCTCCATATCTCCGAAACCTGCCCCCAGGCAGGGCTTGCCCCCGCGGTCGGCGATCCAATGCGACCCGTGTTCCTGCATCGACTTGTGTGGCTTGTCGCTGCGGTCTACGCGACGTTCACCTATGCGGACTACCCTGAACGGTGGGCACCCAGCGCGCCAGAGGAGTTCAGGGATCGCGTGATGAACCGCCGCAAGGATTTATGGCGGCAGTGGGAACGGCAGGTCAGCGCGTCACCCTGGGCACTCGGTGAAAACTTCTCGGCCCTCGACATCTGCATTTGTGCCATGAGCCACTGGCGCCCGGGGCGTGACTGGATGAAACAGGAATGCCCGAAGCTCGCGACCATCGCGCTGAAAGTTGACGCGGAACCCGATCTACGCCCGGTCTGGCAGAGAAACTTCGGGAACGACTGAGCCATTGACGGGGCTGCAATCGTTGAACAGCCACTAAGGCCAGAGCGCCAACAAAAGTCGCTCACTCAGTGATGATCTTCACCCGCATGCCCGGCGCCACTGTCGAGGCCGGACCAAGTGCATTGATCAGGCGGAAAAGCTCGAGCTTGCGGTCGGTGCCCATCATCCGGGCCGACATGGTGCCGACATTATCTGACGGGCCGACGGTGACGACACGGACGCGCAGTGGCTTCAGCGAGCTTGCCTCCTGCGGTGTGATCCGGCGGAAGCTGGAGCGCAGCTGCGAGGCTGTCGGAGTCAGCTGCGGGCTGCTCTTAGGCACGGCGGTCAGGAAGCGAAAGATCTGCGGGCCGATGCGGATGACCGTAATGTCGAAATCCCAGCGATCGGCCGAGGCCCGCGCAGTTGCGGCCTCTAGACCGTTGACATTGATCGCCTGGATCGTGTCCGGCAGAAGACCGGTCACCCAGCCGCTGGAAATGTAATTGGCCAGCGTCATCTTCTTGTTGTCAGCCACGCCATCGAAGCGGATTGCAACATCGCCGGGACCCGTTGCCAGGACCGCCTCGACCTTGTTGTCGATGACGAAACCGGCCGGGACATCGAAGCGGATGCCAAGCTTGCCATGCAGGAAGGTCTGCCCGCGCACATAGCCCTCGTCCGGGCTGTCGCCATAGAGCAGGCCATCGATGCCATTCAGGTAATAGTCGCGACCCGTCTCGCCGTGGCTGCCTTCCGGCCCGAAGGCACGGGCATGACGCTTGGCGAATTCGACGCGCTGCGGCGCATTCGGGTGGCTCGACAGGAAGTCCAGGCTCTGGTCGGCATCAGGATCGACCGAGGTGAACTGGCTGTATTTGGCCATGGAATCGAGGAAACGGGCAGCGGCATAGGGATCGTAGCCCGCCTCACCCAGCGTTCTGACGCCGATCACGTCGGCCTGCAATTCCTGCTGACGCGAGAAGGCAGCCAGACGCAGCTTGCCGCGGGCAAGTGCCTGCTTGCCGGCGAGATCGCTGGACAGGACCTCCGCCACAACCCGGCTGGCAATCACTTCCGCCTCTTCGCGGCGCTGACGCTCGATGCCGTGGTTTGCCGTGACATGCGCCATTTCATGGCTGAGCACGGCTGCCACTTCCGACGCGTCATTCGCAAGCGCCAGAAGGCCGCGCGTGACATAGAGATACCCCCCCGGCAGCGCAAAGGCGTTGATCGCGGGGGAATTCAAAATGGTGATGCGGTAGGACTGGTTCGGATTTTCCGACACGGCCGTCAAAGCACCGGCAATGCGGGCGACAAGCCGCTCGGTCTTGGCGTCGGAATATTCACCGCCATAGGAGGCAACGATGCGGGGATGCTCGCGGGCCCCCATCTGCGCGCGCGGATCGCCCTTTTGCACTTCATCGACGATCTGCGGATTGCTCGATGGCGCGACAGAGGGCTCATAGGCCTGCTCGAAAACAGACTGGCAAGAGGACAGCACAAGGCCGGCAGAGACGAGCACTGCAACGCTCGATGCCAGCCGCAAGGGGCGGCGCTGCCGTCCCTTTTCGGCAGCCATCACGCTGATCCGGCTCAAAAACTGCATCCTGCCCCTTCACCCTTGCCCGAAAGACCCATGCAAGGATCCACTCGCCTTACCACGCACTGCCCGGCGAGAATCGTTCCGGACCGAATCCCTCACATTTTCCATAAAGCGAAAATGATCTGGGCTCCAGTCGGTAGATAGTGCCGCGCCTCGCTTCTACCAAGCCCAGCCGAGCCGGACTTTTTCCATTCCGGCGCATGCCAGCCCCGAACGACCAAATTAAGGCGAAAGACCCTCTGCCCGACCGTCGCCAACGAACTGTCGCACGGCTTCGACATCCGTGCGCATAAAGAATTCCGCAGATGGTACCGACAACAGCACGCGACCGTTTTCGATGAAGACGACATGTTTGGCAAGCCGTTCGATGTCTCGCGGATCATGGGTGACGAGCAGCAGCGTGGCTCTGGTTTCGGCCTGGAGATCGGCGATGAGTTCGACCATCGAACGGCGCAGGCCCGGATCAAGCGCCGCGAGCGGCTCATCGAGCAACAGGACGGGACGATGCCGCACCAGAGCCCGGGCAATGGCGGCGCGCTGTCGCTCACCGCCCGAAAGAGAGCCCGGCAATCGATGGTCGTAACCCCCAAGCCCAACCCGCTCAAGCGCATGCCAGATGGCTTCACGGTCCGCAGGCGACAACCTCAGTCCCGGATGAATGCCGAGCCCGATATTGGTGAAGAGATCGAGATGCGCGAAGAGGTTGTTGTCCTGGAAGACAAGGGAAACCGGACGCTCGGCCGGCGTCAGCCGCGTGACATCCTGCCCGTCGATCCGCACTGCACCGCTTTCCGGCTGCTCGAAGCCAGAGACAAGATTGAGCAGCGTCGACTTTCCCGAGCCGGATGGGCCGACAATGGCCGTAACCGCACCGCGCTCGAAACCACAGTCGAAATCGAAGTGGCTGGTGCCAAGCGTCAGGGTCACATGATCGAGTGTAACGGCGGCAGCGGTTTCAAGCGGCATCAACACGCTCCCTTGCAGTCGAACCCGGCGCGCCAAGCAGAGCCAAAAGCAGGCAGATCAGGCCAAGGATCAGCGCCAGCCCGTCGGCATCGTGGCTGCGATAGCTGCCCATGCTGGCATGGATCAGCGTTGGCAGCGTGGAAATATTCTCCGATCCGAACAAGGCCACAGCACCCAGGTCGCCGAGCGACAGGGCCATGGCGAAGGTCAGCGCGGCAAACAGCGGCCGGCGCAAAACCGGCCAGTCGATCAGCCGGAGGCGCTGCCACACGGAGAGGCCGAGGCTTTCGACAAGCCGGGCCGTGCGCTCGCGGTGGTCACGATAGGCCGGTTCCAGAACGCGCGTGGCAAAGGGCAGCGCCATCAGGCCATTGATGCCCGTCACGACGAAAGGGGCAAAAAGCGCGACATCCCCATACGGCCGCAGCATCAGGAACCAGCCGGTGGCGAGTACCGTCGTCGGCACGAGCAGAACCAGCGAAGAGACGCCGGCGAGGCCGAGAGAAAAAGCCTGCGTGACGGGCGCGGCAGACATTGTCCGATCGTGGCGGCCGGTCAACTGGCTGCGCGCCGCGACCACAGCATAGGCGCCAAGGGTGGCCAGAAGCCCGGCCGCGACCGCAACGATGAGACTGGTCAGTGCCGCCTGCTGAAACGCCGATTGCTGCATGAGGCGCCACAGATCGGATCGAAGCCCGGAGACCACGACCTGTCCGAGCGGCAGGATAAGGAAGAGGGCGCTCACGGCAAGCAGCAGCCCATCGGCTGTGCGAACCAGCGCAGCGCGTCCGTCGAAACGGGGAAAGCGGCGGCCGCTTGCCTGGCCCGCATCGCTGGCGCTTGGAAGAAGGCTCAAGGTCAGGAGCACGACAGCGGTCACGAGGATCTGCATCACGGCCAGCGAGACGGCGCGCTCCGGATTGAAGTCGAAGCGCAGGGCCTGATAGATCGCGACCTCGATCGTGGTCGCTGCCGGTCCTCCGCCGAAGATCAGAACAAGCGTGAAACTGGTGACGCAGAGCATGAAGATGAGGCCGGCCGCCCCCGGAATGACGCGAGCAAGCACCGGCCATTCGATGAACCGGAAGGTCGAGAGCGGCGAAAAGCCGAGGCTGGCGCCCATGCGCCAATATTCCGCCGGTACCCGCTCCAGCGCAGACAGCAGGAGCCGGGTGGCTAGTGGCAGGTTGAAGAAGACATGGGCGACCAGAATGCCGCCAAGACCATAGATCGAGAGTGACTGAGAGACGCCGAGGCCGACAAGCGCCGTGTTGACGATGCCATTGCGGCCGAAAATGCCGATCAGGCCAAGCGCGCCGATCAGAACGGGCAGCCCCATGGGCACGGCCATCAGCCGGATGAGCCAGACCCGACCCGGAAAGGATGGCTGGCGGGCAAGCGCACTGGCCACCAGGACAGCCAGGCCGACAGAGAGAAATGTCGAGAGCGCTGCCTGCCAGAGCGTAAACTGCAGGAGTGCCAGGATCACCGGATCGCCAAAGATGTTGAGCACGCCGGATCCTGTGCGCCCCGACAGCAGGGAAAAAAGTGCCGTGCCAACGAAACCGCCAATCGCCAGCAGAACGAACAGGCCGCCCACGAATGCGGGCAGCCTGTCACGCCAGGACTGATGGAGCGGTCTCGCCATCGACGCTCAGTTCAGCGTCATGGCCTTGAGCCACTCATCGATCCAGGCCTGACGATGCTCCGCCACCTCTTCGGGTGACTTCAGGAACGTGACCTCGGGTGTGACCAGCTTGCCAAAGGCCTCCGGCAGCGGATCGGTGGTGGCGGCAGCCGGCATCATCCAGTTGTTGGTCGGAATCGTGTCCTGGAAGGCAGGCGTCAGGGTGAAGGCGAGGAACTGACGGGCAAGCTCCTTTTCCGGCGCATTCTTCATCAGGCCGGCAACCTCGATCTGGATATAGTGCCCTTCAGAGAAGGCAGCGGCCTGATAGCGATCGGTTTCTTCCGCCACCATGTGATAGGCGGGGGACGTCGTGTAGGACAGAACCATCGGCGCCTCGCCCTTGGTGAACAGACCATAGGCTTCCGACCAGCCGGGAGTGACGGTCAGGACACGGTTCTTCAGCTTGGCCCATGCGGCCGGCGCTTCGTCGCCATAGACAGCCTTGACCCAGAGCAGCAGACCGAGACCCGGTGTCGAGGTGCGCGGATCCTGGATCACGATCTTCTCCGCCGGGTCGCCCTCGACAAGCTCCTTCAGGCTTTTCGGCGGGTTCTTGACGGTCTGCGTATCGTAGATGATGGCAAAATGCCCGTAGTCATAGGGGATGAAGGTATCATCCTTGAACCCGTCGCCCGGCAGGGTCAGGGCGGATGTATCGAGTCCATGCGCCTCGAACAGGCCGGTCTGCTTGGCCTCCGCCACCAGATTGGTATCGAGACCGAGCACGACATCAGCCTTTGAGGTCTCACCTTCGAGCTTCAACCGGGTGAGGAGGGCCACGCCATCGGCAACGCCGACGAAGTTGACCGTGCAGCCGCACGTCTTTTCGAAGGCTTCCTTGACCTTGGGGCCTGGACCCCATTCGGAAACGAAGCTCTCATAGGTATAAACGGTCAGCGTCTTTTCGGCCGCAAGCGCGGACGTGCCGAAGCCGAGACCAAGGATCGCGGCGGCCAGGCCGTGCAGGAACATGGATGTAATCTGGGGTCGCATGGCGCCCTCCTCCTTCAATATCGTTGCTGTCGGGATAGGGCGCCTGATCTCGTCGCGTCTAATCCCTCCGCCGGTGTTAACCGGATCAGGTTCCGCGGGTTGGCAAGACTGCCTCTCAGCCAAGGATCCAGATGGACCGAAGGCACCCCGTTAGAGCACTCAAGCAAATAGCGCGGCACTTGGCCGAGTGCAAGATGGGGACATTTCGCCCCAGGACGCCAAACGTCAGGAAATTGGCAAGTGCTGCGTGCTAGACCGGGGTGAAAGACGGGAATTGCACGCATGATGTCTCAGCAGTCGAAGACCAAGAACGATCCGAAGCGTGTCATTGCGGAGGTCGAGGCCAGTTTCAGCCGCCAGCTGCGCATAGCTCTCGACAGCTTCTGGAAATCGTCTGTCCGAAACCGCATCATCGCCTTTGCCGCTGCTCTCGTGGCCGTCATCCTTGCCACCGTCTACGGCACGGTGCTGATGAACCAGTGGAACGCCCCCTTCTTCAACGCGCTGGAAAAGCGCGACTTCACAGCCTTCATCAATGAACTCCAGACCTTTGCGATGATTGCCGGCGGGCTGCTCGTGTTGAACGTCGTACAGGCCTGGCTCAACCAGATGACGTCGCTCTATATGCGCGAAGGCCTGTCGCGCGACGTCGTCGATCAGTGGCTGACCGGCGCCCGTGCCTATCGTCTGTCGATCTCGAGCCCGCTCGGGGTGAACCCCGATCAGCGCCTGCACGAAGATGCCCGCAAGCTGGCGGAGATGACGACGTCACTGGCCATCGGCCTGTTCAACGCCACCATCATGCTGGTCAGCTTTATCGGCGTTCTCTGGGGACTTTCGAGCGAATTCACCTTCCACATCGGAGGAACCAGCTTCCAGATTCCGGGCTACATGGTCTGGGGCGCCATTCTCTACGCGCTTGCCGCCTCGCTGCTGAGCCAACTCGTCGGCCGCTCGCTCTCCAAGCTCAACGCAAACCGCTACGCCCGGGAAGCCGATCTGCGATTTTCGCTGATGCGGGCTAATGAGAACCTGGAGGCAATTGCTCTTTCCCGCGGCGAGGAAACCGAGCGACGGCATATCCACCAGGCGCTGGACGGCGTTCTCGGCACGCTTCGCCAGCTTGCCCTGTCGCTGACCAATCTCACCTGGGTCACCGCCGGCTTCGGCTGGCTGGCGATCATCGTGCCGATCCTGATTGCGTCACCGGCCTATTTCGCCGGAACGATCACCTTTGGTGGTCTGATGATGGCGGCAGCGGCCTTCACCCAGGTCTATTCGGCGCTTCGCTGGTATGTCGACAATTTCGGCGCGATCGCAGACTGGCGTGCTGCCCTGGAACGCGTCACGGTTCTGCGGGCCGCACTCACCAGCATGGAAGACAGCCATGGCGGGCCGGGCCGATTGACACTGGATCGCAGCGCGGATGGGCGTCTGAGGCTGGAGGACCTGGAGATCCATACCCGCAACGGCGATACCTATGAAAGCGCCTTCCGGCTGAAGGAAAGCGCCGTGGTGATCGAACCAGGTGACCGCGTGATGGTGAATGGCGACCAGGGCGTGAACCGGAGACTGTTGTTCAATGCCATGGCCGGCCTCTGGCCCTTTGGCGGCGGCAGGATTGCGCTGCCCGGCGACAACGCCATCGTCTTCATGCCGCAGGCGGGATACCTGCCGGAAGGGCGATTGCGCAGCCTGCTTGCCTATCCAGCCTCCTCGGCCAGTTTTGACGAAGCGGCAATGAAGGACGCACTCACCCGCGTTGGCCTTGGCGATTTTGCCAAAAGGCTCGACGAACGGGCGCGTTGGGACCGCCTTTTCGACAAGGATCAGCAAATGTCCCTGGCTTTCGCCAGCATTCTCCTGCGCAAGCCGCGCTGGCTTGTGCTGCAGGATGTTCTGGAAGGGCTGGAGCCGGAAACCGAAAGCCGGCTGACAAACATGCTGAAAGACATGCAAGGCACGACTCTGATCTATCTTGGCCGTTCCATGGCTTTTGCAACAGCGACGGGAGCCAGAGCCGTGCATCTGGAGAAGTTGCCGTCGACCACCGCAGCCTTATCAAAAAGCGACGAGGTGATCGCACCGCAGGAGAAAAAATGAGCGTGTGGCTCTTCTTCCTCTGGGCAGGCGGCACCTGGCTGATCAATGCCAAATATAAGCTTTACGACCGTAAAACAAACTGGTGGGCTGTGTCTACGAAGCAGAACGGGCCAGGCTTCGTCCTGTTAATGCTGCTGTGGGCGGTGCTGATCGCCCTCAGCTTCTTCTGAGCTGAGGCGATCCCTGCTTGAGGCCTGGCAAGCGAGAGGGGAGCCTTACCCCTCCAGCTCCTCGCGCAGCATTTCGAGCTCCAGCCATTCCTCTTCCATACGGGTGATATCGGCCCGCAGCTTTTCGAGCTCGGCAGCGAGCTTGTTGAAAGTTGCGGGGTCCTTGGTGAAGAGCTTGGGATCGGCCATCTTTGCCTCACGGGCAGCGATTTCCGTCTCGGCCTTCTCCATCTCCTTCGGCAGATTTTCGAGTGCGAACTTCTGCTTGAAGGACAGCTTACCCTTGGTTTTTCCGCCACCATCGGCAGGCTTTCCGCCGGAGGCTTCCTGCGCCTTGGCGCGCTCGGCCTTCTCCACCCGCTTACGTTCATCCTCCACGCCCTTGCGTTGGGCAAGCATGTCGGAATAACCGCCGGCATATTCGATCCAGCGACCATCGGGATTTTCCGGATTGGCCGGCGCAATGGTCGAGGTCACGGTGCGGTCAAGGAAATCGCGGTCATGGCTGACGAGGATGACGGTGCCGGAATAGCCGGCGACAATTTCCTGCAACAGATCGAGCGTCTCGATATCGAGGTCGTTGGTCGGTTCGTCGAGGATGAGGAGGTTCGAGGGCTTCGCCATCATCCGGGCCAGCATCAGGCGGGCACGTTCGCCGCCGGAGAGATTGCGGATCGGCGTGCGGGCCTGTTCGGGCGCGAACAGGAAGTCCTTCATATAGCCGGTAACGTGCTTCTGCTCGCCATTGACCAAAAGGTTTTCGCCACGCCCATCGGTCAGGTAATGCGCAAGCGTGTCCTCGGGGTTGAGGTCCTCACGCTTCTGGTCGAGCACGGCAATTTCGAGATTGGTGCCGAGCTTGACCACGCCCTCATCCGGGGCAAGCTGGCCGGTCAGCATCTTCAGAAGCGTCGTCTTGCCGGCACCGTTCGGACCAATCAGACCGATGCAGTCGCCGCGATGGACCCGGATCGAAAAGGGCGCAACAATCGGGCGGTCGCCATAGGTCTTGACGATCTTGTCAGCCTCGATGACCAGCTTGCCGCTTTCCTTGCCTTCGGTAATAGCGGCCGAAATCGTGCCCGTTGGGCCCTTGTGGCCGCGATATTGCGAGCGCAGATCCTGCAGATTGCCGAGGCGGCGCATATTGCGCTTGCGCCGCGCGGTCACGCCGTAGCGCAGCCAGTGCTCCTCGCGCTCGATCTGGCGGCCAAGCTTGTGCTGCTCGATCTCTTCCTCTTCGAGCACCTGATCACGCCATTCTTCGAAATGGCCAAAGCCACGGTTGAGGCGCCGCGACAGGCCGCGGTCAAGCCAGACGGTGGCGGTCGAGATCTTCTCCAGGAAACGTCGGTCATGGCTGATCAGAACAAGCGCGCTGCGGCTCTTGGAAAGCTCGCCTTCCAGCCATTCGATCGTCGGCAGATCCAGATGGTTGGTCGGCTCGTCGAGCATCAGGATATCAGGCTCAGGCGCCAAGACGCGGGCAAGCGCCGCACGGCGCGCTTCGCCACCGGAAAGCTGCTTCGGATCTTCCTGGCCTGTGAGGCCGAGATGCTCGAGCAGATAGGTCACGCGGTACGGATCGTCACTCGGTCCAAGCCCGGATTCGGCATAGGCCTGGACGGTAGAATAACCGTCGAAATCCGGTGCCTGCTCCAGATAGCGGATCGTCGAGGACGGATGGCGAAAGACCTCACCCGACTGCGCCTCGACCAGACCGGCTGCAATTTTCATCAGCGTGGACTTGCCCGAACCATTGCGGCCAACAAGGCAGATCCGGTCACCCGGTTCGACCTGCAGGCCGGCGCCGTCGAGCAGCGGCGTGCCGCCGAAGGAAAGCTTGATATCATCGAGTTTCAGAATGGGAGGCGCCAAGGCTTCAGGCTCCGGATAAATCATAGGGACGGGCGAGCAGGATGGCCCGACCGCGAGTGAGCGAGACGGAGATAGATCCGTCGGCGATGTTGGATATCGTGCGCGAGGACCCGAAGGCGAGGGAAAAATTCCTGAGCGGGTAGCGCGCATTGCGAATCGTCAGGCCGGTCAGCGCCGTGAAACCGAGCACGGAGAAAAGCGCGCCCTTGGGCAGTTCAAGCGCAAGCTCGCTTTCCTCGACAAAGGGATAGGCTTCTTCCTCGCCCGAGGTCAGCACCACCTCAAAACCGTCTTCGACGAGGCCGAGTGCATTGAGATAGTGCTGGAGGGCATGGTCCGACCGGTCGCCGCCGAGGGCCCCGACGAAGATCAGCCGTGTCGCGCCGCGCGCAATCGCCTCGGCAACGGCGATCTCGCCGTCCGTTGCCGCCTTGGCGGCGGGATAGCTGCGCCGCTCCACCCTGGCATAATGGGCAATCAGCGATGCATCGCTGCTGTCGAAATCCCCCACCCACAATTCCGGCGTCACCCCGAGCACCTCGGCATGGCGCATACCACCGTCGGCGGCAATCACGCGACTGCCGGCCGTCAACGCCTTGAGGCGCTCCGTGACGGTGAGCGTGCCACCGAGAAGGATGGTGAAGGAGGATGTGGTCATGGCAAGCCCTTAGCGCATCTTGGAGGGGAAGGGAAAGCGCTTCCGCATCGGGAAGCGGCCCTCCTATGCAGGCCCTGGCTGTCGCGAAGCCTGCGATGCGATCATGGAAGACCGACTGCCGTGCGCGAAGCTGGCAGATCTTCATGCAAAAGGGGAAATCCGACGGATGGAAAGAGACTGCCGCGAGAAGAGCGGGGCCGCGAAAGGCAGCCTCCGCCTCATCAACCGGCGCTCCTCACGCCAGCATCTGGTGTGATCAGCGCTTCTTCGGCGTTGCCGCCTCTGCACTCTTGATCTGCGTGCTGAAGGTGGAGACTGGCGCAGCCGACGGCTTTGCCTTGTCCTGCTTCGGCTTTCTTACTTCGCGGTTCGAACGCTGCTGGCCTTTAGCCATGATGTCTGCTCCTTCTTCAATGTGGATGTGGCAGGGGCGCGGGCGGATGCCTTGCTGCGGCTCGGATCGATATCGATTTCGGCAACGCAACGATCGAAGGTCTCCCCGTCGAAACGCACGCGGTATTGTCGGCTTCCACCTGTTTCCGGCAGGGTGGCGAGCACTTTGCAGGCACCACCTGCACGGGCGAGACGGACAGGACCGTCCTTCAGGACGATCATGTCGCCAATGGCGTATTTATGCTTGCTCATGGGTCTCCTCCGGGTCCGGCCGCGGTCACGATAAACTTCCGGCGGGCACGGGGCCGGCCGGATCAGATTTTTCCGTCGATTGATAAAGAGCCCGACTGTCGGTGCACCAAAAGCGCTGGCACAGGTTGTCGGATGGCAAAGTCTGGTAGAAGGCGAAGGTCGGTTGTGTCCGGCACCCGGGGATCCATCCTCGCAGGGATAGGGCGCTCACAATCGGACACATGAAGAAGAACGTTAGAAACAGCCTGTCAGATCCGGTTGGAAATACAAGCTTTATCTCGCATTTTAACCTGGGAGCGGCGAGATCACGCAGGGGCCAATGCGACCTGCATCGAGCGAAGGCGCAACTTCGCCATGACGGCTCGACCGCATAGCTCCCCATTGATTCGCCGCCTCGACAGGCGTAAATAGAATAAGGTTCCGTGGTGATTTGGCCGGCCGGCTTGCAGCCACGTAAAATAAGTCGCTAAAGGGCCGAGGGAGTTATCAAGACTTTCCGAGGACCGGTAGCGATCTGCGCTGCCGGTATTTTTGTTTCCGCGGCTGTGTCCGCCGTGACAAGGAAAGTCGAGAGTAACATGCCGATCAGGATTCCAGACACGCTGCCCGCCTTCGAAACCCTCGTGAATGAGGGCGTGCGGGTCATGACCGAGACCATGGCTGTCCGCCAGGACATCCGCCCGCTGCAGATCGGCCTGCTGAACCTCATGCCGAACAAGATCAAGACGGAGGTCCAGTTTGCCCGCCTGATCGGGGCATCGCCCCTGCAGGTCGACCTGACCCTGGTGCGCGTCGGTGGCCACAAGGCAAAGAATACCCCCGAAGAGCATCTTTTCTCGTTCTACCAGACCTGGGACGAAGTTAAGGACCGCAAGTTCGACGGTTTCATCATTACGGGCGCCCCGGTCGAAACACTGCCCTTCGAGGAGGTCACCTACTGGCCGGAACTCGCGGAGATCCTCGACTGGACCGAGACCAATGTGCATTCAACGATGAATGTCTGCTGGGGTGCCATGGCGGCGATCCACCATTTCCACAAAGTGCCGAAGCATGCGCTGAAGGAAAAGGCGTTCGGCGTCTATCGTCACCGCAACCTGGCGCCCTCGTCGGTCTATCTGAACGGCTTTTCCGACGACTTTCAGGTGCCGGTGTCGCGCTGGACCGAGGTTCGCCGCAAGGACATCGAACAGGTCAAGGACCTCAACATTCTGCTGGAATCAGACGAAATGGGTGTCTGCCTCGTCCAGGAGAAGCGGGCAAACCGCCTCTATATGTTCAACCACATCGAATATGATTCGACATCGCTGGGGGACGAGTACTTTCGCGACAAGGTGGCCGGCATCCCGATCAAGCTGCCGCACAATTATTTCCCGCACAATGACGACACGCTGACGCCGCTCAATCGCTGGCGCGGCCATGCCCATTTGCTGTTCGGCAACTGGATCAACGAGATCTACCAGATGACGCCTTATGACCTTGCCGAGATCGGCAAGGACCTTCAAGGTTGACGGTGGTCAGCGACCGCAACCGGAAGCGTTGAGGTCGCGATGCGGGCAATGCGCTCGTCTGCGGGTGGACCGAGACGGCAGCGAGGAAATCGGCACGCGTGCCGGAGATGAAAGACAAAGCGAGGAAGACATGACAAGGCAGGTATTCGGCGTGATGCCGACGGGCGAGGCTGTCGAGCAGGTGGTGCTCTCGGGCGGTGGGTTGACGGCATCGATCCTCACCTTCGGCGCCGTTTTGCAGGATCTTCGCCTTGAGGGTCATGACGCACCGCTGGTGCTCGGTTTCGAGGACCTCGCCGGCTATCTCGACCATTCGCCCTATTTCGGCGCGACACCCGGCCGCTGCGCCAACCGCATCGGCAATGGTCGCTTCTCGCTTGAAGGCACAGACTACCAGCTGGAACTCAATGAAAAAGGCGTCACGCACCTGCATGGCGGCTCCGACGGCATGGGCCGGCGGAACTGGACGATCCTCGAAACCACAGCTGATAGCGTGACCATGGAGATCGAGGATCCCGATGGCCGCGCCGGCTATCCCGGCACCACCCGCACGCGCGCGACCTTCGCCCTGAAGCCGGGCGGCATCTTCTCGGTGATCTATGAGACCGTGACCGACAAGCCGACCATCGCCAATGTCTGCCACCATGCCTATTTCAATCTTGACGGCAGGCTCGATATCCTCGGCCACGACCTGATGATTGCCGCCGATCACTACACCCCCGTCGACGAGCGCCTGATCCCGACCGGCGAGATCAAGTCCGTCGAGAACACGGCCTTCGATTTTCGCGAGATGCGGCCGATTCGCCTTGACGTGGACGGACAGCAATTCGGCTACGATCACAATTTCTGCTTTTCGAGCACCCGGATGGACAAACGCAGCGTGGCCCTTGCCCGCAGCGTCAATTCCGGCTTGACCATGGAAATCGCCACGACCGAACCGGGCGTGCAATTTTATGCCGGCGGCAAGGTCTCGCCTGCCGTGCCGGGATTGGAAGGCCGCCGTTACGGCGCCTTTGCCGGCTTCTGCATGGAGACGCAGATCTGGCCGGACGCGATCAACAAGCCGAACTTCCCGAACGCCGTGCTGCGGCCAGGCGAGATCCTGCGCCAGGAAACAGACTATATATTCTCGAAGAGCTGAGGATCGATATTGCCGGTTGCGGGTGTTGCCTGCAGCCGGCCTCGGTCAAACCCCGTAAGGGGCCGATAATGGCGGCTTCCCGGCGGTGCCGGTTTCATGCCTATCAGTCTTTGGAAGAAGAAAATGGAGCGGGTGAAGCGATTCGAACGCTCGACCCCAACCTTGGCAAGGTTGTGCTCTACCCCTGAGCTACACCCGCTCACAACCGCGATCCTGGGGTAGTGTCTGGATCGTGGGCCGTCCGTCTTGCGGCGACGGGCGGTATATGGCCCAACCGATTTTCAAATGCAACAGGGAAATTACAGTTCGAGGCGAAAAATTTTGAAAATGATCGCCGAGCCGGCGCAAACCACGGAAAATACGGGCTTTTTTGCCGTAAACGAGATTGCCAGATGTCGGCGTCCAGCCTATTTCTGGCATCAGTTCCGGCTAGACCAGTCAAATCGAGCCCGAAAAGAGGATTCTCCATGACCACCGAAATCGCTACCGCAGCACCAAAGACCGCTGAAGACCTTTTTCGCTTCCTCGACGGGCTCGGCATCGCGCACAAGACGAAATACCACCCGCCGGTGTTCACGGTGGCGGAATCCGTATCGCTGCGCGACGAGATCCCTGGCGGCCATACAAAGAACCTCTTCGTCAAGGACAAGAAGGACAACTACTTCCTTCTGACGGTGGAGGAGAATGCAGCCGTGGACCTAAAGACAGTCCACACGATCATTGGTGCCGCGAGCAAGGTATCCTTCGGCAAGCCAGAAAAGCTTCTGGAATATCTCGGCGTTGTACCGGGATCCGTGACGGCCTTCGGCGCAATCAACGACAGCGGAAACAACGTCACCTTCGTGCTTGACGCCGACCTGATGCAACACGAAGTGATCAACGGCCACCCGCTTTCCAACGACGCCACCACCTCGATCGGACGCGACGATCTGCTTCGCTTCATGGAAGCAACTGGCCACACGCCGCTTGTCTTGAAAGTAACGGGCTGACATACGATTTTAAGAGGATCTGCCGGCCTGAAGCGGGTGCTGGCAAACAAGGCGGGAGACGCGCGAGATGAGCGATTACGGAAACCCATACGGCGGATATGGAAACCAGACGATGACGGCCAGCGCCCAGCTGGGCGGCGCGCCGGCGCAACCGCAATCGCCGGCGCCGACGGCGGCCGAGCTGATCAAGGACACGACGACAGCGAACTTCGCCAAAGACGTGATGGAGGAATCGCGTAAACAGCCCGTTCTCGTCGATTTCTGGGCTCCTTGGTGCGGCCCCTGCCGGCAATTGACCCCGATCATCGAAAAGGCCGTTGCCGAAGCAGGCGGACGCGTCAAGCTCGTGAAGATGAACATCGACGATCACCCGGCGATCCCAGGGCAGCTTGGCATCCAGTCGATCCCGGCTGTTGTCGCCTTCGTGGATGGACGTCCGGCCGATGGCTTCATGGGCGCGTTGCCGGAGAGCCAGGTCAAGGCCTTCATCGACAAGATCGCAGGCCCCGCAGGTGCCGACCAGGCCGCAGAGATCGCAGCCGTCCTGGAAGAGGCCGCAATCCTGCTCGGCAATGGCGACATCGATCATGCAGCGCAGCTCTTCGCCGCAGTCATCCAGGCCGACCCTGACAATGGCAAGGCGCTTGCCGGCATGGCGGAATGCATGATTGTCGCCAACCAGCATCAGCGCGCCCGCGAATTGCTGAGCAACCTGCCGGCAGAAGTGGCAGCAGCCCCCGAGATCCAGGCACAGAACAAGCGGCTCGACCAGATTGAGGAAGCGCGCAAGCTTGGTGACCCGGTGGCGCTCGAACACACGCTCTCGCTGAACCCCGATGACCATGTCGCTCGAATGAACCTTGCAAAGATTCGCAATGTCGAGGGTCGCCGTGACGAAGCCGCCGAGCATTTGCTGCTGATCATGAAACGCGACAGGACATTCGAGGACGACGGCGCGCGAAAGCAGCTTTTGCAGTTCTTCGAGGTCTGGGGACCCAAGGAGCCGGCAACGATCATGGCACGTCGGAAGCTGTCTTCGATCCTCTTTTCATGAGGGGCTGCCGGACTTGAGTTTTATCCGGCGCGATCCACATAAGTGGGAAGTGGGCAGGCTTCTGCGCCTGCGAACGGGATGAACATCGATGCAAGTTGGAAATGCCAGATACCTGACTGGGGAAGACCTGCCGGACAAGCTGCCGGTCTTCCCGATCTCCGGCGTATTGCTCCTGCCGGGCGGCCAGCTGCCGCTCAACGTGTTTGAGCCACGCTACCTTGCCATGCTCGACGACGCACTGGCCGGAAATCGGCTGATCGGCATGATCCAGCCGGGAATGACCGAAGTACAGTCGGACATCCTGCCCGAGCGCACATCGCTCTCCCCTGTCGGCTGTATCGGGCGCATCACATCCTTTAGCGAGACAGGTGACGGTCGCTATATCGTTTCGCTGGCTGGCGTCTGCCGCTTTCGCCTGCTCAACGAGGTGAACAGCGGCAAACCCTACCGCAGTTTCTCAATTGCCCCGTTCATCTCCGATCTGACAAGCAGCGACGAAGAGACACAGGTGGACCGGGCCGGTCTTCTTGCGGCGTTTCGCGCCTATCTGGAGGCGAACAAGCTGGAAGCCGATTGGGAGAGCGTGGAGCGGGCCTCCAACATCACCCTGGTCAATTCGCTCTCGATGATGTCGCCTTTTGGTCCTGCGGAAAAGCAGGCCTTGCTGGAGGCGCCAGACCTGAAGACCCGCGCAGAAACACTGATTGCCATCACCGAGATCATCCTTGCCCGTACCTTCGGCGATGCCGACACGATGCTCCAATAGGCGACGTCATGGCTGACAACCCGGCAAGCATGGTCGACATCAAGATGCTCGAACTGCTGGTATGTCCGCTCACCCGCGGTAGCCTGAAGCTTGATCGCGAGAAGAACGAACTCGTTTCAGAAAAGGCGCGACTGGCTTATCCGATCCGTGACGGCATTCCGATCATGCTGGTTTCGGAGGCGCGCAAGCTCGAAATGCCCATTTGAGACGGGTGGGCCCGACTCACCCGCTTCCTGGCAGTCTCAGATCGACTGCCCGGCCAGAAGCCGCGGTGCATTCCCGGCAGACGTTCCGGCCGCCTCCCGAATGAAGTAGCCCTTGAGCGCTGGAATGCGATCAACGACGCCGAGCCCGAAGTCGCGCAGGACCCGGATCGGGGTAATGTCGTTGGAAAACAAGCGATTGAGCACGTCGGTGGTGACACCCATCCGGAACGTGTCGAACCGACGCCATGTCTGGTAACGCTCGAGCACATTGACCGAGCCAATGTCGAGGCCGAGCCTGTCGGCATCGACGACGGTTTCCGCAAGCGCCGCAACATCCTTGAAACCAAGATTGAGCCCTTGGCCGGAAATCGGATGAATGCCATGCGCCGCATCGCCCGCCAGCGCCAGACGCGGCGCGATGAAGGCACGGGCCAGGGTCAGACCAAGCGGAAAGGCGCGGCGATCCGCAGTCGCCCGGATCTGGCCAAGCTTATGGCCGAAACGCCGCTCCAGCTCTGCCTCGAAAAGGAGGTCGTCGGATGCGACGAGACGATCGGCATCCGCCGTGCGCTCCGTCCAGACAAGCGAGGAGCGATTGCCCTTGAGCGGCAAGATGGCGAACGGGCCGGCTGGAAGGAAATGCTCTTCCGCGACCCCATCATGCGGGCGTTCGTGCTCGACGGTGGTGACGATACCTGACTGACCATATTGCCAGGTAACGGTCTTGATCCCCGCGAGATCACGCAGTTTCGAGCGCACGCCATCACAGGCGACCACGAGGCGGCTCGAGACAATGCTGCCATCCGAAAGCGTCAGCTCGGCAGAGGGGCCGATGTCGCGGAACCCGGTCGCGCGCAGACCGTGGCGGATTGAAATGCCGCGCTCGGCGCAGGCGTCGCGCAAGGCGGCCACCATGCTGACATTGGGGATCATATGGGCGAAGGGGCGTCCATCCTCGACCGACCCGTCGAAGGTGAGGAAGACCGGACGCACCGGATCCGACGCTTTCGAATCAGTGACGATCATCCGGTTGATCGGCTGAGCGTCCGGCTCGATCCGGCCCCACAGGCCAAAGACATCGAGCATCTTCGTGGCAGCGGAAATAATTGCCGACGCACGCGGATCCTTTTTCCACGCCTCTTCCGGCGCAGCCTCGATCACCTCGATGGTGAGATGGGGCGCCGCCTGCTTGATCGCAACCGCGACAGAGAGACCGACATAACCACCGCCGACAACCAGCACATCCAGCATGGAGGGTTCCTTTGCACTTGTAGACATTCCTCACCCTATATAGATCAGGCTTCCACCAGTGCCTACACGCGGAGCCATGCATTATGTCGCAGCCACACGGACAGACCAAGGCCATGCAGGACCTGATCGATCGGCTCGATCTGGAAAAGCTGGAGGAAAACCTGTTTCGTGGCAGCAGCCCGCAAAATGGCTGGCAGCGCGTGTTCGGTGGCCTCGTAATTGCCCAGGCGCTGATGGCGGCGCAGCGTTGTGTCGAGGCTGACCGCATCGTTCATTCCCTGCATGCCTATTTTATGCGGCCCGGCGATCCGTCCATCCCGATCGTCTACCAGGTTGAACGCATCCGTGATGGTGCATCCTTCACCACGCGGCGCGTCGTCGCCATCCAGCACGGCAAGGCGATCTTTTCCATGTCGGCCTCCTTCCAGGTTGAGGAACCGGGCTTCGACCATCAGATCGGCCTGCCGAAGGTACCAGACCCTGAGACGCTGATGGGCGAGAAGGAGTTCCGCGAGGTCTTTCTGGCCAAGGCACCGGAGACGGTGAAGAAATACTGGGGCCGTGAGCGACCAATCGAGATTCGGCCCGTGTCGCTCACGCACTATCTCTCGGATGAGAAGCTCGACCCGGTGGCCCATATATGGGTTAAAGCCGCAGGGCTGGTGCCTGACGAACGGCACTATCAGTCAGCGATCTTGGCCTATCTTTCCGACATGACGCTGCTCGACACATCGCTTTATGCTCATGGCACATCCATATTCGACCCCGCGCTGCAAGTGGCAAGCCTGGACCACGCCATGTGGTTCCATCGCCCCTGCCGCCTGGATGACTGGCTCCTCTACACGCAGGACAGCCCCAGTGCCGCAGGTGCCCGCGGGATGACCCGCGGCAGCATTTTTTCGCGCGATGGCAGCCTCATTGCTTCCGTTGCGCAGGAAGGCCTGATCCGCAAACGGGCAAATGATTAAAAAAACATCATTGCGGCGAAAATGCGCACTATTTGTGCGCTTAATGGGCATTCATTTGCCCGTTTTATGGATACTCCAGACATAATCTTTATAATTCAATAACTTATGTAGCGCGTCGAATCTGGCACGCCTTTTGAATGTCTAACTTCGGTCGCTGAGCGAAACTTCCCGCTGGCGTCAAGGAGAGTCGGCCTTAAGCCGAGGACAAGCAAAGGATGGGAAACCAGATGAAAATTGTGATGGCTATCATTAAGCCGTTCAAGCTGGACGAGGTACGCGAGGCCCTGACGGCTGTGGGGATCCAGGGTCTGACCGTAACCGAGGTCAAGGGCTATGGCCGCCAGAAGGGACATACCGAAATCTACCGTGGCACCGAATATGCGGTGAGCTTTCTGCCGAAGCTGAAAATCGAGATCGCTGTATCGTCCGAACTGGCCGACAAGGCCGTCGAAGCCATCGCAGCTGCCGCGAAGACCGGCCAGATCGGCGACGGCAAGATCTTTGTCTATGCGATCGATCAGGCCGTGCGTATCCGCACCGGCGAAACCAATACCGAAGCTCTGTAAGAACGGCTGTTAGGGGAGTTGTTACTGATGTCACTTGCCAAGTTTAACACCAATCTCGTGCGCTTGGGCGCCGCATCGGCAGCCGTGCTGGCGCCGGTCGTCGCATTCGCCCAGGAAGCTGCACCAGCCGTTGCGGATGCAGCCGCCGCAGCAGCACCAGCCATGACAGTCGACAAGGGTGATACCACCTGGATGCTCGTTTCGGCCCTGCTGGTCCTCTTGATGACCGTGCCGGGCCTCGGCCTGTTCTACGGCGGCCTTGTCCGCGCCAAGAACATGCTGTCCGTGCTCATGCAGGTTACCACCATCGCTGCACTCGCCATGATCCTCTGGGTCGTCTACGGCTACTCGCTTGCCTTCACCAATGGCGGCGGCCTGAACTCCTATGTCGGCGGCTTCTCCAAGATGTTCCTGGCCGGCGTGGATGTCACGACCATGGCCGAGAGCTTCTCCAAGGGCGTTGCTATTCCGGAACTGGTCTTCGTCTGCTTCCAGATGACCTTTGCCGCCATCACCCCCGGCCTTATCATCGGCGCCTTCGCAGAACGCGTTAAGTTCTCGGCCGTCATCCTCTTCTCGGCTCTGTGGCTCACCTTCGTCTACTTCCCGATCGCCCATATGGTCTGGTTCTGGGGCGGCCCGAGCGCCTATGCCGATCCGTCGGGCCTGATCTTCGGCTTTGGCGCCATCGACTTCGCAGGCGGCACCGTCGTCCACATCAATGCCGGCATTGCAGGTCTCATTGGTGCAATCATGGTCGGCAAGCGTACCGGCTACGGCAAGGACATGATGGCTCCGCACTCGATGACCATGACGCTGATCGGCGCAGGCCTTCTGTGGGTAGGCTGGTTCGGCTTCAACGCCGGCTCGAACCTCGAAGCCAATGGTTATGCCGCACTCGCCATGATCAACACCTTCCTAGCAACCGCCGCAGCACTTCTGTCCTGGTCGCTGGTTGAAACCTTCGCCCGCGGCAAGGCCTCCATGCTCGGCGCCGTATCGGGCGCTGTTGCCGGCCTCGTCGTCGTTACCCCGGCTGCAGGCTTCGCCGGCCCGATGGGCGCGATCGTCATGGGCCTCATTGTCTCCCCGGTCTGCTACTTCTTCTGCTCGACCGTGAAGAACAAGTTCGGCTACGACGACACGGCTGACGTCTTCGGCATCCACGGCGTGGGTGGCATCGTCGGCGCGCTGCTGACCGGCGTCTTCGTCAACCCGGCCCTCGGCGGCGCCGGCATCGTCGATTACTCGACGGCCGACTTCGCAGCGACCTATGCCGGCACGGCAGCCCAGGTCTTCAACCAGCTGAAGGCTGTCGTCGTTACCATCCTGTGGTGCGGCATCATCTCGGCGATCCTCTACAAAATCGTCGACGTGGTCATCGGTCTGCGTGCGCCGATCGAAGCCGAGCGCGAAGGTCTCGATCTCGCCTCGCACGGCGAAGCCGCCTACCACAACTGATCACCGGCAAGATCTGCCGTTCAAATACGCAACAACGCCCGGATCGAAAGGTCCGGGCGCTTTGCTTTGTTTGGCGCACCTTCGTCACCCGGAGGCCACAGCGCATGGTTAAACGGCCATTAACCATGCCTCATGTAGGGTCTGCGCCACATCATGGCCAGATTCGGCCCCTGACATCCTCGCCAGGACCACCGGAAAGCAAGGCAGAGACAATGACACGAGGCAACGCCGCCATCGAGGATCAACCGACCCGTTTCGTGCTGACGACATTCGTCTGGCGGCAATTCCTCGCCTTGACCGGCTTCGGTCTGTTTCTGTTGCTCGTGGCCGCCGTCGCTGCCCTTGCGACATGGAACGTGTCCGACCCCAGCCTGTCCTATGCAACAGAAAATGCACCGACCAACATCATGGGGCTGAGCGGAGCCGTCTTTGCCGACCTGATGATGCAGTTCTTCGGCCTTGGCAGCCTGCTCGCGCTCCTGCCCGTGCTGGCATGGTCCTTTGCTCTGATCGGCGCACGGCGTTTCTCGCGCGTCCCAGCCAGGCTCTCGGCATGGCTTGTCGGTGCGCTGGTCAGCGCGGCCATGATCGGCTGCTTCCCGCCACCCGCAACATGGCCGCTGTCCAGCGGAACCGGCGGCGTGCTCGGCGACCTGATCCTGCGTTTCCCGGCCCTTTTCATCGGCGCCTACCCAACATCCACTTTTGCCATGGTTCTGGGCGGCATACTGGCGGTGCCTGCGATCTGGCTACTTCTCTTTGCCGCCAGCATCATCGGAAAGGCTCCAGCCGAGCCCGCCGAGCGCATTGAGCAGAAGCCCGCCGCGACGGCAACACAGACAAAGACTGTCGCGCGCGCCGCAGATGACGAGAGCGACGATGAAGAAAGCGAGGGTGCGATTGCCCTTGCCATCGGCGCCGCCACCCACAACTGGTATACGACCCGCGCCCGCATCCGCCGTCTCTTTGGCCTGAAGCCGAAGGATCGCAACCATCGCGACTTCGAACAGCCCTATGACTTCAACGATGATGAATTCAGCCTCCTGAACGAGCCAACCCGCGCCAAGTCCGTGCCATTCAGCGCCCGCGTCGAGCCCTCCCTGGACGGCCCGGCCCCTGGGCGCTCGATCGTGGCGGCTCCCTCCCTGCAGGGATCCAATTTCGACGACGACTTCGATCTTGACGACATGCCAAGGCCGGCGGGCATTCTTTCGGATGACGACGGCCGCGCAGCCCCATCCCGCAAACTTGGCGCTTCTGGCCGGGTGGCACCTTCGGCATCGCGTGCGAAACCCGGCCCCCGCGCTGACATTGGCAGCGCGCGCGTCGGGACGGACGGTTTCCAACTGCCCTCGATCCAGCTTCTGGCCGAACCCCGCGCCGTCACCCGCGATGCAACCCTTTCGGCGGAAGCCCTTGAGCACAATGCCCGCCTGCTGGAAGGCGTGCTCGACGATTTCGGTGTCAAGGGTGAGATCATCCACGTCCGCCCCGGGCCTGTCGTCACCCTCTACGAACTGGAACCGGCACCGGGCATCAAGTCGTCCCGCGTTATCGGCCTCGCCGATGACATTGCCCGCTCGATGAGCGCAATTGCCGCCCGCGTCGCTGTCGTTCCCGGCCGCAATGCAATCGGCATCGAACTTCCCAACCAGAAGCGCGAGACGGTCTATCTGCGTGAATTGATCGGCTCCAAGGATTTCGACAGCAACAAGGCGAAGCTCGCCATGGCGCTGGGCAAAACGATCGGCGGCGAACCGGTGACGGCCGACCTGGCCAAAATGCCCCATCTTCTCGTCGCCGGCACCACCGGCTCGGGTAAGTCAGTGGCGATCAACACCATGATCCTGTCGCTCCTCTACAAGATGACGCCGGAGCAGTGCCGCCTGATCATGATCGACCCGAAGATGCTGGAACTGTCTGTCTATGACGGCATCCCGCATCTGCTCTCGCCTGTTGTCACGGACCCCAAGAAAGCCGTCGTCGCGCTGAAATGGACCGTGCGCGAGATGGAAGAGCGCTACAAGAAGATGTCGAAGATCGGCGTGCGCAATATCGACGGTTTCAACACGCGCGTCGCCCAGGCCCTGGAAAAGGGTGAGGTTCTGACGCGCACCGTGCAGACCGGCTTCGATCGGCAATCCGGCGAGGCGGTCTACGAGACGGAAGAATTCGACCTGCAGCCCCTCCCCTACATCGTCGTGATCATCGACGAAATGGCAGACCTGATGATGGTGGCCGGCAAGGATATCGAAGGGGCCGTCCAACGCCTCGCGCAGATGGCGCGTGCGGCCGGCATTCATGTGATCATGGCAACCCAGCGCCCCTCGGTGGACGTCATCACCGGCACAATCAAGGCCAACTTCCCGACACGCATTTCCTTCCAGGTCACTTCCAAGATCGACAGCCGCACGATCCTGGGCGAGCAGGGAGCAGAACAGCTGCTTGGCATGGGCGACATGCTCTATATGGCGGGCGGCGGGCGCATCCAGCGCGTCCACGGCCCCTTCGTCTCCGACCAGGAAGTCGAAGAGATCGTGGCATACCTGAAGACGCAAGGGTCGCCGCAATATCTCGAAGCGATCACCATTGACGACGAGGACGGTGAAGAGGGTGGCGGTCCGGCCGGAACCTCCAATCTGGGCGAGTCCGACGATCCGTACGATCAGGCAGTGGCGATCGTTCTGCGCGATGGAAAGGCCTCAACGTCCTATGTTCAGCGCCGCCTCGGCATCGGCTATAACCGCGCCGCCTCGCTGATCGAGCGCATGGAAAAGGAAGGGATCATCGGCCCCGCCAACCACGCCGGCAAACGCGAAATCCTCGTGCCCACGGAAAACGACATGTGAGGGCGCGATTTTTCCCCGATGGAACAAGGCGGGCCCCGGACGAGTTGCCGCAGCAATGACGGCAATATGGCCATGAAGCCGCCGCGTTTTTGGGGGAAACCCTCAGCAATTCAAGGAGTACCACATGACACACAAGACTGATGCCCGGACGCCGGTGCTGGCCAGCCGCCGCCAGTTCGTGCTGGGTACCGCCGCCTTCATGGCCTGCGCTGCCCTGCCGCTGCCGGCTTTCGCGGCGACCACAGAG
This sequence comes from Rhizobium sp. AAP43, assembly GCF_001296045.1. Lineage (GTDB taxonomy): Bacteria > Pseudomonadota > Alphaproteobacteria > Rhizobiales > Rhizobiaceae > Allorhizobium. Next base: position 34,498 of record NZ_LJHS01000027.1, read on the forward strand.
GCCGCTCAGCAAATCGCCGACCATTTCTCCGGCGTGAAAACGATGACGGGCGAGTTCGTTCAATTCGGCCCACGCGGCGAACAGACGGGCGGCAAGTTCTTCATCGAGCGACCGGGCAAGTTGCGCTTCAACTATGAAAAGCCATCGCCGATGCGGGTGATTTCAGACGGCAAGAACGTCGTCATCGGCAATTCCAAGCTGAAGACCTGGGACATCTATCCGCTCAGCAAGACACCGCTCAGCCTGCTGCTGGCCGACCGCATCGATCTGGGCAACAAGCTGGTGCGCGATGTAAAGCAGGAAGCGGATCTGACAACCATTGTCCTCGGCGACCGCACGATCTTCGGCGACTCCACCATCACACTGATGTTCGACCCGAAGAGCTTCGAACTGCGCCAGTGGACAATCACCGATGTCCAGAAGAAGGATACATCGGTCATGATCTTCAACGTCCAGAGCGGCGTTCAATTCGATCCGAGCGTCTTCGAGATCCCCTATGCCGAAGTGCACGGACAGAAGCGCGGCGGCTGATTGATCAGCGGCCAGCCCTGATCTGTGGAGAAAGGCGGCATGACCTCGGGGTCTGCCGCCTTTTCCTGTTCAGGGCCCATCAAATCCCCTAGAACCGCCGAGGCATCGGGGATTTTCACATGACGCTTTCCATCACCACCTGGAATATCAACTCGGTCCGGCTTCGCCTGCCGATCGTGAAAGACCTCCTGGCGCGCGTGAACCCGGACATCCTGTGCCTGCAGGAAATCAAGTGCCAGAATGACCAGTTTCCGATGGAGGACATCCAGGCCCTCGGCTATTCCAACATCGTCATCCATGGCCAGAAGGGCTATCACGGCGTGGCGATCTGCTCGAAGCTGCCGCTCGCCGAAGATCACCGCCAGGACTATTGCGGGGTTGGCGACAGCCGCCACATATCGGCAGTCTTTTCCTGGAACGGGCGGCGCATACGCCTGCACAATTTCTACGTTCCGGCCGGCGGCGACGAGCCCAATCGCGAGATCAATCCGAAGTTCGGCCACAAGCTGGATTTCGTCGAGGAGATGAAGGCGCTTTCGGCCGATGCAGAGCCCGGCACAGGCGCGATCCTTGTTGGCGACCTCAACATTGCACCGCTGGAGCACGACGTCTGGTCGCACAAGCAGATGCTGAAGATCATCAGCCATACACCTGTCGAAACCGAAGGCCTGACCGAAGTGATGCGCCAAGGCAATTGGGTCGACCTGATGCGCCAGCATGTGCCGGCCTCGGAAAAGCTCTACACTTGGTGGAGCTACAGAGCCAAGGATTGGGAAGCCGCCGATCGCGGCCGTCGCCTCGACCATATCTGGTCATCACGCGATCTGGCACCGCTCTTGTCGCGCGTCGATGTGCTGAAGGAAGCCCGGGGCTGGCAGCAACCCTCGGACCACGTGCCCGTCACGGCCCACTTCAAGGATTGATAGCAGGCGATATATAGCCAACGATCAATCAAATCGCGAGCCGAGCGCTGCAGCACCCTCGATGAGTTCGCCCAGTGTCTGCTTGATCCGGTCCTGAACCAGACGGGCCATGGGCGGATATTCCTCAAGCAGGCGATGAAAGATGGCGCGGGTCAGGCGCAGCACATCGGTTTCCGTGGCAGCGATGGCCGTGTACTTGCGCTCGACCATTGTCACAAGCGCCAGTTCCGACAGCATGACGCCAGGACCCGCAGAGGCCTGCTTGTAGGGCTGGTTCCCACGGCCCATCACGTAAAGGTCCAGCCTGCCGCGGGCGACGACATAGGCGCAGTCAGCCGGCGCTTTCTCGCGAAACAGCGCTTCACCTGGCCCCACCACGCGATGTTCCGCGCCAAAGGCGATGAGCTTGACCTGGTCCTTTTCCAGCGACGAAAAGAGCGGCAGCGCCGAAAGCAGCTCGATATCCTCGCTCAATGCCATGATGGACCCTCTTTTGCGCTCGTCGCGGCTGGCGTCATGCGCATGCCGGCTGCCCTTGAGCGACAGTCCTAACGCAAAACGGGGAGAGAAACGACCCTCGGTCGCATCTCATCCCCGTCTCAGTCGAAAGCCTGCCGGAACGGCTCAGGGAACGATCTTGTAGCCGCCGTTTTCCGTCACCAGGATTTCCGCATTCGAAGGATCGCGTTCGATCTTCTGGCGCAGGCGGTAGACATGGGTTTCGAGCGTATGCGTCGTCACGCCGGAATTGTAACCCCAGACCTCTTCGAGCAGCACATCGCGCGTGACCACCTTCTGGCCTGCCCGATAGAGATAACGGATAATCGCCGACTCCTTCTCCGTCAGCCGGATCTTTTTGCCCTCTTCGGTGGTCAGAAGCTTCTGGCTGGGCTTGAAGGTGTAGGGGCCGACGCCGAACGTGGCGTCTTCGCTCTGTTCGAACTGGCGCAGCTGGGCGCGAATACGTGCAAGCAACACGGCGAAACGGAACGGCTTGGTGACATAGTCATTCGCACCCGCCTCAAGGCCGAGAATCGTATCGGAATCGGTATCATGACCGGTCAGCATGATCACCGGCGCCTTGAAGCCGCCTTTGCGCAAGAGTTTCACGGCCTCGCGACCATCCATATCTGGCAGGCCGACATCCATGATCAGAAGATCGATCTGGCCTGTCTTCACGGCCTGCATGGCCGTGGTCGCCGTGCTTTCCTGGATCAGCGAAAACTCGTCGTAGAGCGAAAGCTGCTCGACGAGGATCTGCCTCAGGTCGTCGTCGTCATCCACGAGCAGAATGGTCCGCGTCGTCATCCATCATCCTTCCAGCTGACCTGTCGCCCGAGGTCTTGTTGCCCGGACGTGCGACATGTAAGTCTTCGCCCGGTCGTTTGAAGTGCTATGAATACAACATTCTTCACGAACAAGGCAAAAAGTCGTGAGCCAAACGCGGCAGACAAAGAAGAAACCCGGATCCAGACTGAAGCAGCTGCTGGTGCGGACCGCGCCCGGCAATCGCAGCCAGGGAATATTGCAGGCAGGCCCATTGCGCATTCGTACAGCATTGGGCCGCAGCGGCACCACGAGCCGCAAGCGCGAAGGCGACGGCGCAACCCCCATCGGCAGCATGCGCTTGCTCTATGGCTACCGGAAAGGACGCGGGACGGGTACTGCCAGAACAACACTGCCGGTGTCGGAAATGCGGGCCGATATGCTCTGGTGCGACGCGTCCCGCCATCCGGCCTACAATCGCCCCGTCCGTGCACCTTTTTCCGCAAGTCACGAACAGCTGTTGCGAGCGGACGAACTCTATGACCTTGTCATCGTCATGGACTGGAACATCCGCATGCGCAAACGCGGCTGCGGTTCGGCGATCTTCTTTCACATCGCCCGGACGGGCTACACACCCACTGAAGGCTGCGTCGCGATCCGTCCACGCGACATGCAGCGCCTACTGCCTTATCTGGGAACAGACACGCGACTTCAGGTTCTTTGACCGAAGCTTCAGCGGAATTGCGGACGCGCTGTCTTTTCATCGAAGACCGGCAGCCTAAGTAAGGCTATGGCCGCGCAGCAGAATTGCAGCGCCCTCACATGACCATTCCGCAATGCGCCCGGCCTCGGCCGCAGCTCAAGAATTCCGGGAGTTTCCACCCATGTCCGAACAGCTCTACATCGCCCTCAACGACGGCAACCGTATTCCCCAGGTGGGCCTCGGTGTGTGGCAGACACCGAATGACGGAGCCGCCCCTGCGGTTAAGGCCGCGCTCGATGCCGGTTATCGCCATGTTGACACGGCAGCCGTCTATGAAAACGAAGAAGGCGTTGGCGAAGGGATCCGCCGGTCTGGTCTTGCCCGAAGCGAGATCTTTCTCACCACCAAGCTCTGGAACACCGATCAGGGCTATGACCAGACGTTAAAGGCCTTTGAAGCGAGCCTGAAGAGGCTCGGCACCGACTATGTCGACCTTTACCTCATCCACTGGCCATCCGCCCATCGCGGCCTTTTCCTCGAAACCTGGAAAGCCTTCATCAAGCTGAAGGAAGAGGGTCGGGTGAAATCGATTGGCGTGTCCAACTTCTATCCCGAGCATCTGGAAAAGATCATCGGCGAGACGGGGGTGGTGCCTGTCATCAACCAGATTGAATTGCATCCTGATTTCCAGCAGCGCGAAGCGCGCGCCTTCCACGAGAAGCACAGGATCGCCACGCAATCCTGGAGCCCGCTTGGTCAGGGCAAGCTGCTTGATCACCCGGTGATCGGCAAGATCGCAGCGCGTCTTGACCGCACGCCGGCACAGGTGATCATCCGCTGGCATATCGACAACGGCCTCGTGGTCATCCCGAAATCGGTCACGCCGTCGCGCATTACCGAGAATTTCAACGTCTTCGACTTCAAGCTCTCGGCGGATGATCTCGAAGCCCTTGATGGGCTCGACACGTCAAGTGCACGGATCGGCCCCGACCCCAAGACCGCATCCTTCTGACGACCGGACCGGGGCCTCGGCACCGTGCCTTGGCCCCCTCCCCTGCATCACGACCAGAGCGCGCCTCCCTTGCCAGTACCGAACGAGATGTGACAGTGTGCACTGCCATATTTCGGGAGATCTTCATGCTGTTTCGCCGCACCATCCTCGCTGGTCTGTCGACCCTCGCGCTCTTGCCCTTCGCCGCCGTTGCCCAAGGCCTGCCGGACCTCGGCGGCAAGAACATTGTCGTGGTGACGGAAAATGCCTACCCGCCGCTGCAATTCGTAGACCCCAAGTCGGGCGAACAGATCGGCTGGGAATATGATGCGATGAACGAGATCGCCAAGCGGCTGAATGCCAAGATCGAGTACCAGAACACATCGTGGGATGCGATGATTCAGGCCGTCTCGGACGGCCAGTACAACATTGGCATGACCGGCATCACCATCAAGGAAGACCGCAAGGAAAAGGTCGACTTCTCCGACCCCTACATGCGCTCCGAGCAGTTCATGCTGGTGCGCGGCGACGAAAGCCGCTTTACCGACGCAAAGAGCCTTGGCGCATTCACCGACGGTCTTGTTGGCGCACAGCCCGGCACAACGCCATTCTACACGGCCGTTTATGAAATCCTTGATGGCAATGAGCAGAACCCACGCATCAAGCTGTTTGAGACCTTCGGTGCAACCGTTCAGGCGCTGAAGACCGGGGACGTGGACGTCGTTCTGACCGATGGTACGGCCGGCAAGGGCTATGTCGATACCTCGAATGGCGGCCTGAAGCTGATCGGCGGGCCGCTCGGTTCCGAGGACTTCGGCTTCATCTTCCCCAAGGGCTCCGATCTTGTTGCACCGGTCAACGCAGCCATCGCCGCGATGAAGGCGGACGGTACGTTCGATGCGCTGAACAAGAAGTGGTTCCTCGACTACAAGATGGGCCAATGAGATTCGCACAGGCCTGCGATCTCAGGGGCGGCATACCATCATGACATTCCAGACCCTGCCTGAGGGCAATCAGAAGGGCGACCGGCCATGGTGGCTGGTCGCCTTCGTCGTGCTGGCACTTGCCCTCGGCATCGTCATTTTCGTCAGTGAGCTTTATGCCCAGGTCTTTACCACCGTGGCGAAGGGCCTCGGCGTCACCGTCTTCGTGACCCTTGTCGGCTTTGCGCTGGCATCCAGCCTCGGCCTTGGCATCGCCCTTCTCGGCATGGCGGACAGTGTTGTGCTCCGCCAGGTTGCCCGCTTCTATGTCGAAGTGGTGCGCGGCATCCCGATCCTCGTTCTCTTGTTTTACATCGCCTTTGTCGGCGCGCCGGCCTTCGTCGCGCTCTATAATCTCATAACCACACCCCTGGTGTCCGCTGGCATTGCCGAGCCGATGGTGGTTCGCGACATCTCGCTGATGTGGCGCGCGATCATTGCCTTGACGATTGGTTATTCGGCCTTCATCGCCGAGATTTTCCGGGCCGGCATCCAGTCGATCGATAAAGGGCAGATCGAAGCGGCCAAGGCGCTCGGCCTTTCCCGCACGCAACGCTTTCGCCTGATTGTGCTGCCGCAGGCAATCCGGGTTGTCTTCCCGCCGCTATCGAACGACTTCGTCGCCATGGTGAAGGACTCGTCCCTCGTCTCGGTGCTTGGCGTGGCCGACATCACCCAGATGGCCAAGGTCTACGCCTCAGGCTCGTTCCGTTTTTTCGAAACCTATTCGATTGTGGCCTATGTCTACCTTGTACTGACCATCGGCCTGTCGCTCCTGCTACGCGGTTTCGAGAAACGCATGCGGTCCCGAAACCCGCACTAAGCCGACAGACCTCACTCAATATCTCTCCGGGACATACATCTCCTCAGGGACCGGGTGGCGGATATAATCCGCCCCGCGGACGCGAGCCGGCAACTCGATCGTTTCCTTCGGCACATGCTCGTAAGGGATCTGCGACAGGAGATGGGCGATCATGTTGAGCCGCGCCTTCTTCTTGTCGACGGCCTGTACCACCCACCAGGGGGCCTCGGGGATATGCGTGCGCTCCAGCATCTCTTCCTTGGCGCGGGTATAGTCTTCCCAATGGACGCGGCTTTCGAGATCCATGGGTGACAATTTCCACTGCTTCAAGGGATCGTTGATGCGCATCTGGAAGCGGAATTCCTGCTCCTCGTCGGTGATCGAGAACCAGTACTTCACGAGGATGATGCCGGAACGCACGAGCATGCGCTCAAATTCCGGTACGGAGCGAAAGAATTCCTCCAGTTCGTCGGGCGTGCAGAAACCCATGACCCGTTCGACACCGGCACGGTTGTACCAGGAGCGGTCGAACAGCACCATTTCGCCAGCTGTCGGCAGGTGCTGGACATAGCGCTGGAAATACCACTGGCTGCGCTCACGCTCGGTTGGCGCCGGAAGCGCCACGACCCGGCAGACGCGGGGGTTAAGACGCTGGGTGACGCGCTTGATGGCGCCGCCCTTGCCGGCGGAATCGCGGCCTTCGAAGAGCACGATCATCTTCAGCTTCTTGTACTGCACCCAATCCTGCAGCCGAACCAATTCATGCTGAAGACGAAACAGTTCGCGGAAGTAGATCCGGCGATCAATCGTCGGCTCGGACAGCCCGTCGGCAACCAGCTCGTCCAGCCGGTCTTCCTCCATCTGCTGCTCCAGCTCCTCGTCGAAGCTGTCGATGATCTCGTTCTTGATGCGATTGATCTCGTCATTCATGGCAGGCGGCGTTCCCAAACTATGCTTAAGCTCAACACGATGAAGCATGTTTGCGCGAATTCCATATGACAATTGTTTGTCATATGCCGGCAGCGGCCCGATTGCCGGAAAAACGGAGATCTGATAGAAAGCGTCTCATGGGATCGAAATTCGGATGCCTCGCGAACCAGTTTATCGTGCTGCAGGACCACAAGCGTCTGCCGGCACGGTTTTTTGCGCGCATCCAAGGGGCGCTTGCGAGCCTTCGCGGCTGAGCTCCTGCGACCGCATAAGCGGCGCCGATAAGACCTCACATAACAAAAATCCTGTTACCTCAGTCTGGATGGAACTCACCCATGAGCGCACCCCGCACCCTTTACGACAAGATCTGGGACGACCACGTTGTCGACCGCCAGGACGATGGCACCTGTCTTCTCTACATCGACCGTCACCTCGTGCATGAAGTGACGAGCCCGCAGGCCTTTGAAGGTTTGCGCATGGCCGGCCGCAAGGTTCGCGCGCCGCAGAAGACGCTGGCCGTTGTCGACCACAACGTGCCGACTTCGCCGGATCGCCATCTCGGCATCAAGAACGAGGAAAGCCGCATCCAGGTTGAAGCGCTCGCCAACAACGCTGCCGAATTCGGTGTCGAATATTATTCGGCTTCCGACAAGCGTCAGGGCATCGTGCACATCGTTGGCCCGGAACAGGGCTTCACCCTGCCCGGCATGACCATCGTTTGCGGTGACAGCCACACGTCGACGCATGGCGCCTTCGGTGCGCTGGCGCATGGCATCGGCACGTCCGAGGTCGAGCACGTGCTCGCCACCCAGACGCTGATCCAGCAGAAGGCCAAGAACATGCTGGTCCGCGTCGACGGCCAGCTGCCGGAAGGCGTGACCGCGAAGGACATCATCCTCGCCATCATCGGCGAGATCGGCACCGCAGGCGGCACGGGCCACGTCATCGAATTTGCCGGCGAAGCCATCCGCGCGCTGTCGATGGAAGGCCGCATGACCATCTGCAACATGACGATCGAAGGCGGCGCCCGCGCTGGCCTGATCGCGCCTGACGAAAAGACCTTCGAGTACATCAAGGGCAAGCCGCGCGCGCCGAAGGGCGAAGCACTGGAACAGGCGATCGCATACTGGAAGACACTGCAGACCGACGAAGGCGCACATTTCGATCGCGTCGTCGTGCTCGATGCGGCCAAGCTCCCGCCGATTGTCTCCTGGGGCTCTTCGCCGGAAGACGTCATCTCGGTTCAGGGCGTCGTGCCGAACCCGGATGACATTGCCGACGAAAACAAGCGCAGCTCGAAGTGGCGGGCACTTGATTACATGGGCCTGAAGCCAGGCACCAAGATCACTGACATCGCAATCGACCGCGTCTTCATCGGCTCCTGCACCAATGGGCGCATCGAAGACCTGCGCGAAGTCGCCAAGGTCGTGGAAGGCAAGAAAGTCGCATCCACCGTGTCGGCGATGATCGTTCCGGGCTCCGGCCTGGTCAAGGAACAGGCGGAAGCCGAGGGCCTCGACAAGATCTTCAAGGCAGCGGGCTTTGACTGGCGCGAGCCGGGCTGCTCCATGTGCCTTGCGATGAACGACGACCGCCTGAAGCCGGGCGAGCGCTGCGCCTCGACCTCGAACCGCAACTTCGAAGGCCGCCAGGGCTTCAAGGGCCGCACGCACCTTGTATCGCCCGCCATGGCCGCCGCTGCTGCTGTTGCAGGTCACTTCGTCGATATCCGCGACTGGCAGTAAGCCAATCCACTATCGAAGATAATTTTGGACCGCCCGCTCTCAAGCGGGCGGTTTCTTTTTGCCCGTCTTTGCGCCGTTGATTGCAAAGACCCGCGAAGCAGCTATCGTGCGGCGTCATAAAACTGTCATCCGTCACGCCGAGATCCTGAATGCCCCTCACCTCCATGCTTTCCTTGACCCATGGGCTGTGGGCGTGAGCGCCCTTGCCGTCGGCCTGGCGCTGCTCGCCGCCATACTTCACGCCAGCTGGAATGCCTTCCTGCGCACCGGAGCAGACCGACTGTGGTCGATTACCGTGATGAGTCTGGCCGGAAGCATCATCACGCTGCCATTTCTCTTCGCCGTGCCGCTGCCAGGCCCTGCTGCATGGCCCTACATCCTTCTCTCTTCCTGCCTGCAGGTCGGCTACAGCCTGTTTCTGGTCGCCGCTTATCGCCATGGAGAACTGGGCCAGGTCTACCCGATCGTGCGCGGCACGGTTCCCCTGCTGGTCACGCTTGGCGGTCTTCTGTTGTTTGGCGAAGTACTCGGCACCTGGCAGAGTCTGGGAGTACTGATGATCGCGGCCGGCATCATGAGCCTGTCGCTTGGCAAGACACGCGCGGCCACCTCGTCGATCCTCTTTGCGCTGACAACCGGCCTGATCATCGCTTGCTACTCGACAGTGGATTCGCGCGGCGTGAAGCTGGTGGATGAGCCCGCAGCTTATGCCTTATGGGTTCTGTTCATCTTCGGCCTGATGATCACACTTGCCTATGTAGTGAAGCGGCGCGGCCTTGTCGTCGATCCGAGATCTCCGGTGACCTGGAAAGCCGTCGGTGGCGGTGTGCTCGCCATGCTCGCCTATGGCCTCGTCGTGGTGGCCTATGCCTACGCGCCGGCCGGCCTGGTGACAGCCGTGCGCGAGACAAGCGTGGTTTTCGCCGTCCTGATCGGCGCGCTGGTGCTCGGTGAACAGTTGACGCTGCGGCGCGTACTTGCCTGCCTCATCGTTGCCGGTGGGGCAATCTGCATCAGCCTCTGAGAAAGGCATCGAACACAATCAATCTCACGGTATAACGCCCCAACGAAAAAAGGCCCCGCAAGCGGAGCCTTTGATCTTGATCTGCAGTCCGGCGAAAGCCGGGACCGGCTTATTCGGCCGAGGTCTCGGCAGCAGCTGCGGCTTCAGCGGCAGCGGCCTTTTCAGCGGCTTCGGCTGCTGCCTTTTCGGCGGCGAGAGCCTGTGCTGCTGCAACCTTTTCAGCTTCGATGCGTGCCTTTTCTTCGGCAACAGCAGCGCGCTCAGCGTCGTTGAGCTTGCGGGCGCGGGTGCCGGTGTTTTCGACGATACGAGCCGACTTGCCGCGACGATCGCGCAGGTAGTAGAGCTTGGCGCGACGGACCTTACCGCGGCGAACGATTTCGACGCCTTCGACCAGCGGCGAGTAGACCGGGAATACGCGCTCGACGCCTTCGCCGTAGGAGATCTTGCGAACCGTGAAGCTCTCGTTGATGCCGGCGCCCGAACGAGCGATGCATACGCCTTCATAGGCCTGTACGCGGGTACGGTTGCCTTCCTTGACGGTGACGTTCACACGGACGGTGTCGCCCGGGGAAAAGTCAGGAAGCTTGCGCTTGGCTTCGATCTTGGCGGCCTGTTCGGCTTCCAGCTGCTGAATGATGTTCATGTCTAACCTCAATTTCTTCTGAAACGGCCAGAGCGCTCAACGATCATCCTTCGGCCTCAGCCTCCGGATCTTGCCTCGAAAGGCGGGAGCGGATACGCGGTTCTTTGTTTTGGCAGACGGGCGAAACGCCCATTTCCGAGCCGGCCATTACAGCAATTGCTGGCTCTTGTCACCCCTTTGGCTTGAAAATTTGAAGCGGAGCGACACAGCCAAGCGCCTTGCGAGCTATCCTTTTCGCTTTTAAGACTTCGCCGCAAAGACGCACGGGGAAAATTCTGATGTCCATCGCCATGATTCTGCTGCTGATCGGGTCCGGCTTCGTGTCCGGCGCCGTGAACGCAATTGCCGGCGGCGGCACGTTCCTGACCTTTGGAGCGCTGACACTCGCCGGCTTGCCGCCGATCAGCGCCAATGCCACCTCGTCGATTACCCAGTTCCCGGGCTACATCACCTCAACACTCGCCTACCGCAACGAATTCAAGGACATGTGGCGCGGGGCGATTGTCCTGGCGCTGGTATCGGCCGTTGGTGCTGTCGGTGGCGCCCTGTTCCTGATCTCTCTGTCCAACCCCGCCTTTCGCTCCATGGTGCCCTGGCTGCTGCTCGGTGCTACCGCAATCTTCGCGGCCGGCCCCAAGCTGCGACCGAAAACCAAGGGAGAAACTCATCCCGCAAGCCCCCTCGGTCTGGCGCTGCAGGGTGCCACCTCCTTCTATGGCGGCTTCTTCGGCGCAGGCATGGGCATCATGATGCTGGCATCGCTGGGGCTTGCGAGCGGTGGCGACTATCATCGCCTGAATGCGCTGAAGAACTTCCTGTCGATCGTGATCGCCGCGGTCGCAATCATCATCTTCGCAAGCGCCGGCGCCATTTCCTGGCTGCATGCGGTGATCATGATCCCGGCTGTGGCGCTGGGCGGCTACGCAGGCGTTGCCATGGCAAAGAAGGTCCCGCAGAGCATCATGCGCTGGCTGGTGGTCGCAGCTGGCCTTGGGCTGGCCGTCTACTACTTCGTAACGGGCTGAGCTTTCGCGCCAACAAGAAGATCGGGACGACGCTGCCGCGTCAGCTTCAAGGCCTCGTCACGACGCCATTTCTCGATGGCTGCATGGTTTCCGGAGGTGAGGATCTCCGGAATCTCCTGGCCCTCGAAGACCTGCGGCCGCGTATAGTGCGGATGCTCAAGCAGGCCGCCCTCGAAACTTTCGTGCACGCCCGACAACTGGTTCCCCATCACGCCTGGCAGGATACGGACAACGGCATCGAGCAAGGTCAACGCGGCCGGCTCGCCGCCAGAGAGGATATAGTCGCCGATCGACACTTCTTCGAGCCGACGCGCATCGATGACACGCTGGTCGACACCTTCGAAACGGCCGCAGACAATGACCACACCTTCGCCCGAGGCAATCTCCCGAACACGGTCCTGCGTCAGCGGACGGCCTCGCGGGCTCATCAATAGGCGCGGCCTTCCATCGTCGGCTATCGAATCAATCGCACGCGCCAAAACGTCCGGCTTGAGAACCATGCCCGCTCCGCCGCCTGACGGCGTGTCGTCGACGCTGCGATGCTTGTCGAGAGCAAAATCACGGATCTGAACCGCATCGATAGACCAGTCGCCGCGCTCAAGTGCACGACCCGCCAGTGCCTGACCCAGATGGCCGGGAAACATGTCCGGATAAAGCGTGAGAATGGATGCTTTAAAAGACATCGGCGATCAGCGTTGACCATTCGGCCGGGGCGTGCCGCCGCCTGCCCCGTAAGGATCGGGTTCGCCATCGTCTTTCAGGCCAGCTGCAATCGGGTCGACCAGCAAACGTCCGCCCTCGAGGTCGATCTCGAGCACAGCCGCTTCGGTGAAAGGAATGAGCACCGGTCGTTTGCCCGGACCTTTCAGCTCAAGCAGATCGCCAGCGCCGAAATCATAGACGGCGGTGACTGCACCATAGTGATTGTTCTCGGCGTCATAGACGTCGAGGCCTTCCAGATCGGCATAGTAGAATTCGTCGTCATCGAGATCGTCATCCGGCAGTGCGTCACGGTCGACGAAAAGTTCCAGGCCATTCAGGGCTTCGGCCGCGTTCCGGTCGTTGATGCCCCGGAAACGAACGATGGCGACGGTCTTGCCGTCGCGGATCTCGAGGATCTCGAACTTGCGGCCATCCACGCTGTACAGGAAGCCGTAGTCGGCGAGACCCAGCATGTCTTCGGTGAACGACTTGACCCGCACTTCGCCGCGCAAGCCCTGTGCTGCGCCGATCACGGCCATGAGTATGGGGTTGTCGAGCTTGCTCATCAGTTGGGAGGTCCTGCGGGCTATATGACGGTTCCCTATCCTTTTAGGCGGAACCGACCGGAAAGAAAACGCAAAAACGGGCGGTGACAGAAGCCACCGCCCGTCTCATGCGGCATTGAGCCGATTATTCTGCGGAGCCTTCGGCAGCAGCGGCTGCAGCGTCAGCAGCCTTCTGAGCCTTCTCGGCAGCGCGCTCCTGGGCCTTCTTGCCTGGCTTTGCCTTGTCCGGGTTGCTGCGAACAGCGCGCTCGGCGATACCGGCTTCAGCCATGAAGCGCAGAACGCGGTCAGTCGGCTGGGCACCCTTGGCAACCCATTCCTTGATGCTCTCGACATTCAGCTCAACGCGCTTCTCGTTGTCCTTGCCGAGCATCGGGTTCCACGAGCCGACCTTGTCCAGGAAACGGCCGTCACGCGGCGAGCGGGCGTCGGCAACGACGATCTGGTAGTAAGGACGCTTCTTGGAACCGCCACGGGCGAGACGAATCTTGAGGGACATGTGTAACTCCTTGAGGTTTTGGACGGGGAGCCGCAGCGCACCCGCTTTCTTGTTGAGGCCGCCGTCAGACGGTCTTTTCGATGGCACCGCCATGTTCGGCGGCAATGGCTTCATGATGCCGGATGACTTCCTTGATGATGAAGTTCAGGAACTTCTCGGCGAAATCCGGATCCAGATGGGCGTCCTGAGCCAGGCGGCGCAGGCGTTCAATCTGGTATTCTTCGCGTGCCGGGTCCGCCGGCGGCAATTCGTGGTTGGCCTTGAGAACACCAACCGCCTTGGTACAGCGGAACCGTTCGGCCAGCATGTGAACAAGGGCCGCGTCGATATTGTCGATCGACTGGCGGTATCCCGCGAGCTGCTGCTTGATGGCTGGATCGATCACCTCAGCGCCCTCACTTCTTCTTCGGCAGGCCGGGAAGGCCGGGGAAACCACCACCAAGGCCCGGCAGCTTCGCACCGCCGAGGCCAGGAAGCCCGCCCAATCCACCTGTGCCACCCATGCCAGGCAGAGAGCCGGGCTTGATGCCGGCGGCTTCCGCCTGCTTGGCGAGCGCCTCAAGCTGTTTCGGATCCATTTTCGAGAGATCCGGCATGCCCATGCCGCCCATGCCACCGAGGCCCATCTTGCCGGCAAGGCCGCCCATCATCTGCTTCATCATGCCGCCGCCCTTCTTGCCGCCCATGGCCTTCATCATGTCGGCCATGCCGCGATGCATCTTGAGCAGCTTGTTGATTTCGGCGGCATCCGTGCCAGAACCGGCAGCGATGCGCTTCTTGCGGGAATGCTTTAGAAGATCGGGATTGGCACGCTCAGCCTTGGTCATCGAGGAGATGATGGCGAGCTGGCGATCAAAGACCTTGTCGCTCATGCCGGAGGCGGCAAGCTTCTCCTTCATGCCGGACATACCCGGCATCATGCCCATGATACCGCCCATGCCGCCAAGCGACTTCATCTGCTTGAGCTGTTCGGCCATGTCATTGAGGTCGAATTTGCCCTTGGCCATCTTCTCGGCCATCGCGCGGGCTTTTTCGACATCGATAGTCTCGGCAGCCTTCTCGACCAGCGAGACAATGTCGCCCATGCCGAGGATACGATCCGCGATACGGCGCGGATGGAACTCGTCGAGTTCCGACATCTTCTCGCCGACACCGATCAGCTTGATTGGCTTGCCGGTCACGGCACGCATGGAAAGGGCAGCACCACCACGGCCATCGCCGTCCATGCGGGTGAGCACGAGACCGGTAATGCCGACGCGCTGGTCGAAATTGCGGGCGAGATTGACGGCATCCTGACCGGTCAGCGAGTCCGCGACGAGCAGGATTTCATGCGGCTTCGAACGGGCCTTGATCTCGGCCATCTCGATCATCAGCGGCTCGTCGATATGCGTACGGCCGGCAGTATCGAGAATGACCACGTCATGACCGCCAAGCTTGGCAGCCTGCACGGCGCGCGCGGCGATATCGGTCGGCGACTGGCCGGCGATGACGGGCAGCGTATCGATGCCGGTCTGCACGCCAAGCTGGCGAAGCTGTTCCTGGGCGGCCGGTCGACGCGTGTCGAGCGAGGCCATCAGGACCTTCTTCTTCTCGCGCTCGGTCAACCGCTTGGCAATCTTGCCTGACGTCGTGGTCTTACCCGAACCCTGCAAACCGACCATCATGATGACGACGGGCGCTGCGGCATGCAGATCGATCGTCACACCCTCGGAACCGAGCATCTCGACGAGTTCGTCATGGACGATCTTGACGACCATCTGGCCGGGCTTGATCGACTTGAGAACAGCGGCACCGACAGCCTTTTCGCGCACCTTGTCGGTGAAGCTGCGAACCACTTCAAGCGCGACGTCAGCTTCAAGAAGAGCCCGACGCACCTCGCGCAGGGCAGCGGAGACATCCGCTTCCGACAGCGCGCCACGGCCGGTCAGTCCATTCAGGATGGAACCAAGGCGGTCCTGGAGGTTTTCAAACATCGGCTCTTCCTTGCATGGTTTCGGGATACCCAAAACCTCGGTCTTCTCGACGCCGAAAACAAGACGCAAAGCCAAAAAGCACCCGAGGGCGCATCGCGCTGTCGGGTGTTGACCTCCGGGATCTCTTTATACCTTTACGGGTCCCGGTCGGTGGCTTGGAGTGCTTGTCTCGTCGCAGATTGCGGGGATAAACAGGAAAAACCGCCGAAAGTCAACGCAAATTGCGAAATGCAACCCGGATCGACACCCACAGCGCCGCGCAGAGGACTGCCGCAACTTAAGGAGCTGGGTAGCGAGCCGAATATTCGGCCTTGCGGCGTGCCAGCGTTTCATTCCAGTTACGGATGGCTGCGCCATCTCCAGCGAGCGCTTGCTCCCGGAGTTTCTGCACCCAGTATCCGGCATCCTCGCTGAATTCGTAGACGGTCAATCCGTGCTCGGCGAGCACCGCCTGGGGATCAAAGCCTGGAGAGGATGCCGCAGCCTCCAGATGGCCCTGAACGCGGGCATAATCGTCGAAAGTCACCAATTTGCGCTCCCGCGCGATCGAGCCGGTTGTCTCGGCAAAAAGGGCGGCATCCGCCCTGGAGAAGGCTTCGCCATAGCGCGATGTGAGCTTCAGGTCCTTATCTTCACGCAGTGCTTCGAGGAAGCGCTCGTTGACCTCCTCGAACATCTGGTCATCGACCGACAAGCTCTGCAGCACCTGCTTGCGATCTTGATTGTTCGCGAGCCGCGCCGAGGCTTCCGCCCAGGCCTCGAAAGATACGCCATGCACCGGCGGGGGAATGTCGTCGGCAGCGGCAAGGGAAGGAGCGGCGACGAACATTATGGCAAGCAACAGACTTGAAAAGATCTTCATCGGTTCTCAAATGGCTCTGGGCAAAACAACGGCATTGGCAATGGATACCGCGCGGGAGCGCGACTTGAAGGGCCATACGTCACATTCTATGAAACGACGATGAAGAGACGTCAGTTTTTCAAATGGACGGGGATGGGTCTGGCGTTGCTGGGCGGCGGTCTCGCGGCAGGGAGAGCCATGGCGGGCAATCGCTATTATTCTGGACCGCTCTCGGACCACTTCGACGGTAAGGTCTTTTTCAATCCCGGCGGCGAGGAACCTCGCGGCTTCACCGATCTGTTGCGCTGGCAATTCGAAGGCGGGCGCATTGCATGGCCGAAGTCCGCAATGGCGGCCTCTCTTCCGGCAACGAAACCCGAGCAGCGCGTCGATGGCACCCGCCTTGTCGTCACGATGGTCGGCCATGCGACCCTGCTCATCCAGACGGCTGGGCTAAACATCCTGACGGACCCGGTCTGGTCGGAGCGCGCGAGCCCCGTATCCTTCGCCGGACCAAAACGCGCCACCCCACCTGGCATCGCCTTCGAGGACCTGCCGCCGATCGACATCGTCATCGTCACGCACAATCATTACGACCACCTCGATGTGGCGACCTTGAAACGGTTGGGTCAGGGGCATGATGCACGCATTATCACGCCTCTCGGCAATGACACGATCATTCATGCCGAACACCCGTTTACCGGCACTTCGGTAATGGACTGGGGTGATCGCCTAGATCTCGGCAACGGACTGGTGGTCCATTGCGAGCCCTGCCATCATTGGTCGGCACGCGGCATGGGCGACCGGCGCATGGCGCTTTGGGCGGCCTTCCTCATCGAAACGCCGGGCGGAAAGATCTACCATATCGGTGATACCGGTTATGCCGGGGGTCAGCACTACCGCGAGATCCGCGAGAAGCATGGCGATATTCGCCTCGCCATCCTGCCGATCGGCGCCTACGAGCCGCGATGGTTCATGAAGGCGCAGCACCAGAATCCGCAAGAAGCAATCGAGGGGTTTCACCTGAGCGGCGCCCAGTTCGGCATCGGCCATCACTTCGGCACCTTCCAGCTGACCAATGAGGGCATCGACGATCCGCCGAAGGCACTTACGACCGCAATGGCTGCAAAGGGTATCGGCACGGATCGCTTCAAAGGCCTGCGGCCTGGCCAGCAATTCGATGTGCGGATGCGGATTGCCTGACACGGGCCATTGGCACGAGAATTCTCCGGCAGCGCAATCGGCGATTGACACGCCGCATCGTTTTGATGAGACTTCACGCATTCACCAGGGGTGTCCCGTCAAGGGGCTGAGATTTCGCTACGCCAAACCGCAAGGGACAAGCAGCGCGATGACCCGTTGAACCTGATCCAGTTCATACTGGCGTAGGGACGGTGCGAGCGCTTGCGAAAACGACGATTCGGACATCCCGAATCCCGTGGCGTCTTTCCATCATTCCGGCTGACATGACTGGGTCTCCAACCTCAACACTTGGAGCTCCACGATGAACATTGCCCCCCAATTCAAAAAACCCGAAGTGACAACCGGGCCGCTTCCGGCCTCGACCAAGATCTTCCTTGAAGGCGAAATCTACCCGGCGATTCGTGTGCCGATGCGCCAGATCGCGCTGCATCCGACCTCCGGCGAGCCACCGGTGACGGTCTATGATTCCTCCGGCCCCTATACCGATTCGACCGCAGAGATCGCCATTGACCGCGGCCTGCCGCGCCACCGCCTCACCTATCTGGCGGCGAGCGGCGACCTGGAAACCTATGACGGCCGATCCTTGAAACCGGAGGACAACGGCCTCGTTTCCGACGAGAAGAAGACGCCCGAGTTTCCCGTGAAACATCGACCGCTCCGCGCTCGGAACGGCAAGGCCGTAACCCAGCTTGCCTATGCCCGGGCCGGCATCATCACCCCCGAAATGGAATTCGTCGCGATCCGCGAAAATCTCGGCCGCAAGGCGCTGAAGGAGGCACTTGTTCGAGATGGAGAGAGCTTTGGCGCCGAAATCCCCGACTATGTGACCCCGGAATTCGTCCGCCAGGAAGTGGCGTCCGGCCGGGCGATCATTCCCGCCAACATCAACCATCCCGAACTCGAGCCGATGGCAATCGGCCGAAACTTCGTGGTCAAGATCAACGCCAATATCGGCAACTCGGCAGTGACCTCCTCCATGGCCGAGGAGGTGGAGAAGATGGTCTGGGCGATCCGCTGGGGTGCCGATACGGTCATGGATCTCTCGACCGGGCGCAACATTCACAACATCCGCGACTGGATCATCCGCAATGCGCCAGTCCCGATCGGCACCGTGCCGCTCTATCAGGCGCTGGAAAAAGTCGGTGGCATTGCCGAGGATCTGACCTGGGAGGTTTATCGCGACACGCTGATCGAGCAGGCCGAACAGGGCGTCGACTATTTCACCATCCACGCCGGCGTGCGGCTGCATTACATCCCGCTCACCGTCAACCGCGTCACCGGCATCGTTTCGCGCGGTGGTTCGATCATGGCCAAGTGGTGTCTGCATCATCACAAGGAGAGCTTCCTCTACGAGCATTTCGAGGAAATCTGCGATATCTGCCGGGCATACGATATCTCCTTCTCACTGGGCGACGGCCTGCGCCCGGGCTCGATTGCCGATGCCAATGATGCAGCCCAGTTTGCCGAACTGGAGACGCTGGGAGAGCTGACCAAGATTGCCTGGGAGAAAGACTGCCAGGTGATGATCGAGGGGCCCGGCCATGTTCCCATGCACAAGATCAAGGAGAACATGGACAAGCAGCTGAAGACTTGCGGCGAGGCCCCCTTCTACACGCTGGGGCCACTGACGACGGATATTGCGCCAGGTTACGACCACATCACCTCCGGCATCGGGGCTGCCATGATCGGCTGGTTCGGCACGGCCATGCTCTGCTACGTCACGCCGAAGGAACATCTGGGCCTGCCGGACCGCGACGACGTGAAGACTGGCGTCATCACCTACAAGATTGCAGCCCATGCCGCCGATCTCGCCAAAGGGCATCCGGCCTCTCGCCTGCGCGACGACGCGCTCAGCCGCGCCCGGTTCGAATTCCGCTGGGAGGATCAGTTCAACCTCTCGCTCGACCCGGACACCGCACGATCCATGCATGACGAGACCCTGCCCAAGGAGGCACACAAGGTCGCCCATTTCTGCTCGATGTGCGGGCCAAAATTCTGCTCCATGCGGATTTCGCATGACATCCGCGCGGAAGCCCAGAAGGAGGGCCTGGCCGCCATGGCCGAGAAATACCGCGCAGGCGGCGACCTCTACATGACGGGCGACGAGATGGCGGCCCTTGATACGGGAGAGCGGCCATGACGGTTCGGGTCAACGGCGCTGGCGTCGCAGGCCTTGCTGTGGCGCTCGAACTGGCACGAAAGGGCATCGACGTGGAGGTGGTCGAGATGCGCGGCGAGTGCGGCCTTGGGGCCTCGCACTGGGCGGGCGGCATGCTTGCCCCCTATTGCGAGCGGGAAGCCGCCGAGGAGACCGTGCTGACATCAGGGCTTTCGGCCGCCGACTGGTGGGAGGAGGCCGTACCCGACCTCGTCTCCCGCCGGGGCACGCTGGTGGTCGCCAATCCCCGCGACCTGCCGGACCTCAGGCGCTTTGCGGCACGGACACGAGGTTATCGCTGGCTGGATCGGGCCGGCATCGCGGCGCTCGAACCAGGCCTCGCAGGCCGTTTCGAGACAGCCCTCTTCTTTCAACAGGAGGCCCATCTCGATCCCAGAAAGGCCATGCGCGGGCTTTACGAGACAGCCAGGAACCTGGGCGTCAGCTTTCGCTTCGGCGAATTGGCGCCCGGCGAAAGCCATGCCTGTTCGATGACTGTCGATTGCCGGGGACCGCAAGCGATCGGAGAGATCGAGGGGCTGCGCGGTGTGCGCGGCGAGATGCTCTACCTGGAAACGCTGGACGTCAGCCTTTCCAGACCGGTCCGGCTGCTCCATCCCCGTCATCCGATCTATATCGTCCCGCGCGGCGGCAACCGCTTCATGCTGGGTGCAACGATGATCGAGGCAGAGGATGACGGGCCAATCACCGCACGCACGATGATGGAACTCCTGAACACCGCCTATGCCCTCGATCCCGCCTTTGCCGAGGCCCGTATCGTCGAAACCGGCACCGGCATCCGCCCGGCATTTTCCGACAATGTACCGCGTGTCGTCGAAACCAAACAAGGACTGGCCTTGGCCGGCATGCATCGCCACGGCTTCCTTCTGGCGCCGGCTCTAGCCCGGGAAGCGGCTGAGCGCATCGCCGGACGTCTGAACGCCGCCCAAAGGAGGAGCGCATGAACCTCATCGTCAACGGAGAGGCCGTGGAAGCGGACATCCACACTCTCGCAGAGCTGCTCTCAAAGCTGGACTACGAAGGCGACTGGCTGGCGACCGCCGTCAATGGCGACCTCGTCCATCGCGAGGACCGGGCCTCATACATGCTGAAAATCGGCGACCGGATCGAGATCCTGTCGCCCAAGCAGGGAGGATGACATGACACTGGATCTCTATGGGAAGACGATCCCCTCGCGGCTGCTGCTGGGGACGGCACGCTATCCATCGCCTTCGATCCTTGCTGAAGCGGTGCGCCGCTCCGAAACCCGGATCGTGACCGTCTCGCTGCGGCGGGAAACCGCGGGCGGCAAGGCGGGCGGCGCCTTCTTCCAGCTGATCCGCGATCTCGGCGTGCATGTCCTGCCCAACACCGCCGGCTGCCACAGCGCCCGCGAGGCGGTGCTGACAGCGAAGATGGCGCGGGAGGTCTTTGCGACCCCGTGGGTCAAGCTCGAAGTGATTGGCCATCACGACACCCTGCAGCCGGATGTCTTCGAACTGGTCGAGGCGGCCAAGATCTTGAACGCTGAAGGTTTCGAGGTCTTTCCCTACACCACGGACGATCTGGTGGTTGGCGAGAAGCTTCTCGCCGCAGGCTGCCGTGTGCTGATGCCATGGTGCGCGCCGATTGGCAGCGCTATGGGGCCGCAGAACGTTTCCGCCTTGCGTGCGATGCGGGCGGAATTTCCCGATATACCCCTGATCGTCGATGCTGGTATCGGAAGACCATCCCATGCCACGGCCGTGATGGAACTCGGCTATGACGCCGTCTTGCTCAACACGGCGGTCGCGGGAGCCGGGGATCCGGCATCCATGGCCGAAGCCTTTGCCGGGGCGATCGAAGCTGGGTACTTGGCCCACCGTTCCGGCATGCTGGCGCCACGCGACATGGCGGTACCGTCGACCCCCGTGGTTGGAAAAGGAGTCTTCGCATGAAGCTCGATCCCTTCTACCTGATCGTTGATAGCGCCGATTGGATTGAGCGTCTGGTGCCATTGGGCGTCAAACTGGTGCAATTGCGGATGAAGGATGCCGATGCCGTGGCCCTTCGTCAGCATATTCGCCGTTCAATGCGCGTCTGCGCCGATCACGGCTGCCAGTTGGTCGTCAACGATCACTGGCAGATTGCGATCGACGAGGGCAGTGACTTCGTTCATCTCGGCCAGGAAGATCTGGCAGACGCCGATCTCACAGCGATCCGCAAGGCAGGACTGAAACTCGGCCTCTCGACCCATGACGACGCAGAACTGGAAACAGCGCTTGCCGCCGACCCGGACTATGTGGCGCTCGGGCCGGTCTACCCGACGATCCTGAAGAAGATGCCGTGGGCGCCGCAAGGCCTGGACAGGCTGGCGCTGTGGAAGCAGAAGATCGGCGCATGCCCGCTTGTGGCCATCGGCGGGCTGCGACCAGACCGACTGGCAGGCGTGTTCGCGGCTGGCGCCGACAGCGCCGCCGTAGTCACCGACATCACGCTGAACGCCGATCCGGAGGCGAGGACCCGCGAATGGCTCGCGGCAACCCAGATGAAGCGTTACCCCCCGGCCGGGTCGGCAAGCGCGCGCACTGGTAATTTGGCTCTCTTTCCGCCATATAGGCAGAGAAAGACAAGGAAGGACGACGATGGCTGATCGGGTTGAATTCGCGAAGATGAACGGGCTTGGCAACAAGATCCTGGTCGTCGACATGCGCGGACGGACCGATCGCGTGACGCCCGAAGCCGCTGTGGCGCTTGCCTCCGATGCCGAGACCGCCTTCGACCAGATCATGGCAATTCACGACCCCAAGCGTGACGGCACCGACGCCTATATCGACATCCTGAATTGCGACGGCTCGAAGGCGCAGGCCTGCGGCAACGGCACACGGTGCGTGGTACAGGCGTTGGCGAGCGAAACCGGCCGCAAGACCTTCACCTTCCAGACCATCGCCGGCATCCTCAATGCGGTCGAACATGAGGACGGCACGATCTCCGTCGACATGGGCCGCCCGGTTTTTGAGTGGGACAGGATCCCGCTCTCGGAAGAGTTTCACGACACAAGCCGCATCGAGCTGCAGATCGGGCCAATCGATGCACCGATCCTGCATTCGCCCTCTGCCATGTCGATGGGCAATCCGCATGCCGTCTTCTGGGTGGACCGCGATCCGATGACCTTCGACCTGGAGCGCTTCGGACCCCTGCTCGAGAATCATCCGATCTTCCCCGAGAAGGCGAATATCACGCTTGCCCAGGTGACCTCGAAGGCCACCATGGTGACCCGCACCTGGGAACGCGGCGCCGGCCTGACGCTGGCCTGCGGCTCTGCCGCTTGTGCTGCTGGCGTATCGGGCGCCCGCACCGGCCGCACGGACCGCAAGGTCACGATCACTGTTGCCTCAAGCCCTAACCGCGGCGCGTTGACGATCGACTGGCGCGAGGGCGACGACAAGGTCGTCATGACCGGGCCTGCCGAATGGGAATGGTCGGGCACACTTGACCCGGTCACCGGAAGCTGGAACCGCGACCCAGGCAGCAATGCAGAGGCTGCCACCTCGTGAGCCCTGATCGACAGGGGGCAATCGAGGTCATCACCTTTGGCTGCCGGCTAAACACTTACGAGTCAGAGGTGATGAAGGCCGAGGCGGCAAAGGCCGGCCTAACCGACGCCATTCTCGTCAACACCTGCGCGGTAACGTCAGAAGCGGTGCGCCAGGCACGCCAGGCGATCCGCCGGGCACGCCGGGAGAACCCGGAAGCCCGCATCATCGTCACCGGCTGCGCCGCCCAGACCGAGGCGCAAAACTTCGCTGATATGCCCGAGGTCGATGCCGTCCTCGGCAACGAGGAAAAGCTGAAGGCCGAGCACTATCGCCGCCTGCCGGATTTCGGCGTCTCGGCCGAGGAAAAGGTCGCCGTCAACGACATCATGAGTGTGACCGAGACGGCGCCGCAGCTGGTGGCGCATATCGACGGTCATGTTCGCGGCTTTCTCCAGGTCCAGAATGGCTGCGACCATCGCTGCACCTTCTGCATCATCCCCTATGGTCGCGGAAATTCCCGTTCGGTGCCCATGGGCGCCGTCGTGGAGCAGGCCCGCAAGCTGGTTGAGAACGGCTACCGCGAGGTGGTGCTGACCGGGGTGGATGCGACGAGCTATGGCGCAGACCTCCCCGGCACGCCGACCCTCGGCCTTCTCGCCAAGACACTGCTGAAACAGGTGCCGGAGATCCTGCGTCTGCGCCTCTCCTCGATCGACAGCATCGAGGCGGACAGCCATCTCTTCGACCTGATTGCCGACGAGCCCCGCTTCATGCCGCATCTGCACCTCTCATTGCAGCATGGCGACGACATGATCCTGAAGCGCATGAAACGCCGGCATTCCCGCGCCGACGCCTTGGCCTTTGCCGAACAGGTTCGAAGCCTGAGGCCCGGCTTTGCTTTCGGCGCCGACATGATCGCAGGCTTTCCAACCGAGACCGCGGAAATGGCTGCCAATTCCGCGCGCCTAGCCGAGGATATCGGCATCGCACATCTGCACGTCTTTCCCTACAGCCCGCGACCTGGAACGCCTGCGGCACGCATGCCGCAACTCGATAGGGCGCTGGTGAAGACACGCGCAGCCGAGCTTCGCGAAACGGCAGAGCGACTGCGGGCACAGCATCTGGTGTCACGTGTCGGCACACGACAGAAGCTGCTGGTCGAGCGCAACGAAATGGCGCATACGGAAGACTTCACCCTCGTCGCGACGCCCGGCATGAAACCCGGGACTTTTGCCGAGGTTTTGATCGGTGGTCAGAATGGCCGCCATCTGACGATTGCATCAGCAGCGGACAGCGCTGCGGCCTGACAGACGGAACAGAGTGACCATGGCCCTCGGCTTCATCAAGAAAGTCTTCACCTTCGGCAAGGAGAAGCCAGCAGACCCCGCGTCAGACACGAGCGAGACGCGGCTGACCGATGCCGAGAAGGCCGTGATTGCAACGGAGACCGAGCCAACCGACAGGATCGAAGACTTGCCACTGGCCGCAGACCCTGTGCTGCCGGAAGAAATGGAGACCGCAGGCGGACCTGCGGGCGATCTGGAGACAGTTCCGCTGGACCTGCTCCGCGCTGAAGTCGAAGCCGAAAGCGAAAACGCTTCTGATGACCTGGATGCACTCCCGACCATCGAGGAGGCCGCAAGGGCGGACGCGGACGTGAAGCCCGCTCTTCTCGATGAAGCCCATGACGTCGACGAAGAAGAAACCGTAACACCAAGCCTGCCGAAGGGCTTTGCCGCCTATGCTCCAAGCGCCTCCGAACCGAAAGCGTCAGAACCGGAGGAGAAGCTCAGCTGGTTTCAACGTCTGAAGGCTGGCCTTTTCCGTACGTCATCGCAGCTGACTGGCCAGATCACCGCCCTTTTTACCAAGCGCAAGCTGGATGACGAGACGCTGGAAGAACTGGAAGATCTTCTGATCCAGGCCGATCTCGGCGTCGAAACGGCGCTGCGCATCACCGACACGCTGGCCTCCGAGCGATATGGCAAGGACGTGACCGGCGAAGACGTGACCAAGATCATGGCAGCCGAAATCGTCAAGGCGCTGACGCCGGTTGCCAAGCCTCTGGCGCTCGATCTCAATCACAAGCCGCATGTTATCCTCGTCGTCGGGGTCAACGGCACCGGCAAGACAACCACGATCGGCAAGCTGGCGGCAAAACTGTCCGGCTCCGGCCTGAAGGTTATGCTGGCAGCCGGCGACACGTTCCGCGCAGCGGCCATCGAGCAGCTGAAGATCTGGGCCGATCGCACAGGTTCCAGCTTCATCGGCACAAAACTTGGCGCAGACGCCGCCGGCTTGGCTTACGAGGCCTTCGAGAAAGCCAAGGCAGAGAAGGCCGACGTCCTGATCATCGACACGGCTGGCCGCCTGCAGAACAAGACCGAGCTGATGGCCGAACTGGAAAAGATCGTCCGCGTGCTCGGCAAGCTTGATCCGGAAGCGCCACACACGGTCTTGCAAACGCTCGACGCGACCACCGGCCAGAACGCGCTGCAGCAGGTTGAGATCTTCCGCAATGTGGCCGGCGTCAACGGCCTGATCATGACCAAGCTCGATGGCACGGCCCGTGGCGGCATTCTTGTCGCCATCGCCGCCAAGCACAAACTGCCCGTCTATTTCATCGGCGTCGGCGAAGGCATCGACGACCTCGAACCCTTCGAGGCAGAAGACTTCGCCAGCGCCATTGCCGGCATCGCGCGCTGAGCGCCGTAAACACCAGGAATCGACACCATGTCGGATACATCCACCGATACCCACGCCTCCAAGGCGGACAAGCAGCACCCATTTCTCAAGATCGCGCTTGAACTCGGGCCGCTCCTAGTATTTCTGTTTGCAAACCTGCGTGCTGAGTGGCTTGCGAGCACATTCCCAATATTGGCGGTCATCGGTGAACCGCTGTTGATTGCGGCCGCCGTGTTTATGATCGCAACGGTGATCTCGCTAGCTATTTCGAAGATTGTCTTCAAGCATCTGCCAGTGATGCCACTTGTGTCGGGAATATTTGTCCTCATTTTCGGCGGGTTGTCGATCTGGCTGCAGGACGGCACATTTTTCAAGATGAAGCCGACAATCGTCAACACCCTGTTCGGGTTGGTTCTGCTCGGCGGTCTTGTATTCAGGACATCATTGCTTGGTTACGTTTTCAATACCGCCTTTCAGCTCGATGCCGAAGGTTGGAGAAAGCTGACGATCCGTTGGGGCATCTTTTTCCTGTTTCTTGCGGTAGTCAACGAAGTGGTCTGGCGAAACTTTTCTGCCACCTTCTGGGCCTATTTCAAAGTCGTAGGTGTAATGCCCATCACCATCCTGTTCACGCTGGCGCAGATGCCGCTGATCATGAAACACTCGCTGGAAGACAAGGAAGAGAAATGACCGACACGATGAGCCGGGCGGGCGACACCTCCACGACGCGTTTCTGGCTGGTGGTGACGGCGGTCATCATCCTGGTTCAGGTCATTTCGCAGTATCTGATGGGCCGTATCTGGATCTGCGAATGCGGCTACGTGAAACTCTTTGAGGCCGGTGTGAACACGCCCGGAAACTCCCAGCACCTGTTCGACTGGTATACGCCGTCGCACATCATCCATGGCTTCCTGTTTTACGGGCTCGGCTGGCTGATCATGCGCCGTAAACCCGTCGCGGCCCGGCTTGCGCTTTCGGCGCTGATCGAAGCGGCCTGGGAGCTCCTTGAGAATTCACCCATCATCATCAACCGCTATCGCAGCGCCACCATGGCCGTCGGCTATACCGGCGACAGCATCCTCAATTCAGGGATGGACATGGTGTCGATGATCGCAGGCTTCCTATTTGCTGCACGCGCGCCGGTCTGGCTGACCGTCACCATCGCCCTCGTCTTCGAGGTGCTGACCGCATTCGTCATTCGCGACAACCTGACCTTGAACGTGTTGATGCTGGTCTGGCCGGTGGAAGCCGTCAAGATCTGGCAGGGTGGGCTCTGAGGCTCAGGAGCCAGACAGAGCCTTCTCGATTGCCGGCATGAGCTGCGTCTGAAACGTCTCCGGATCGAAGGGGCCGACCTTCTTGTAAAGGATCGTGCCATCAGCGCCGACGAGATAACTTTCGGGGATGCCATAGACGCCCCAGTCGATCGCCGCCTTGCCATTGGGATCGACGCCGATGGCCTTGTAGGGATTGCCGAGTTCGCCCAGGAACCGGAGAGCGTTGTCGTTGCGGTCCTTGTAGTTGATGCCGACCACCGTGACGCGCGGATCCTTCGAAAGCTCGAGCAGCATCGGGTGCTCCTGCCGGCAGGGCACGCACCAGGAGGCAAAGACATTGACCAGCGTCAGCTTGCCTTGGATGGCAGCTGTCGTCAGGGCTGGACGATCAGCCCCTTCAAGCGCCGGCAGGTTGAGCGCCGGCGCCTTGGTACCCAGAAGTGCCGACGGGATTTCATTGACGTCCCGGCCAGACTGGAGCTGGGTCAGGAAAACGGCGGCAAGACCGGCGAAAACCACCAGAGGCAAAGCCGCCACAAGATAGCGGCCACGGCTCTTCGGCAGGGTTTGTTGTTCATCTTCTGGAGCGCTCATGGAGAGGATGTCTCACCAGCTGCAATCGCGGAACGACGCCGGATGCCTTGCTCTTCCAGAGATTTCAATTCAGCCTGCCGGGCACGGCCATCGAGCCAGGTCCAGGCGATGAGCCCGAGGCAAATGCCGCCTGCGGCAAGATAGGATCCGATGACGTAAAAAGCGTGGCTCATGCGGCATGCTCCCGTCCGGCCTGGCGCGCGGCCAGACGACGTTGGGCAGCCACACGTCGCCGCCAGATCTCGTTCCGCATCGCCATCAGATGCAGCGTGAAGAACAGACAGGTAAAGGCAAGCGCCATGACCAGGAGCGGCCAGAGAAACGCGGGATCGATCGTCGGTCCGTCGAGCCGCATGACGCTGGCTGGCTGGTGCAGCGTATTCCACCAGTCGACGGAGAACTTGATGATTGGAATATTGACGAATCCGACCAGGATCAACACGGCGCTAAGCCGGGCTGCCCGAGATGCGTCGTCCATGGCGCGGTTGAGCGCAATCAGACCGAGATACATGATGAAGAGAATGAAGACCGAGGTCAGTCGCGCATCCCAGACCCACCACGTGCCCCACATTGGCTTGCCCCAGAGCGATCCGGTGATGAGCGCAATCAACGTAAAGGCAGCACCAAGCGGTGCGGCAGCCCGGTGACTGACATCCGCAAGCGGATGACGCCAGACCAGTGTACCGATCGCGGACAGCGCCATCACGGAATAACACATCATCGAGAGCCAGGCGGCCGGCACATGCACATACATGATCCGGACCGTATCGCCCTGCTGATAATCGACCTCGGAGCCGAAACTCATATAGAGGCCGGCGATGAAGAGGAGCAGCGTCAGCCCCGAAAGCCACGGCAGGATGGCTGCCGCAAGCGCGAGAAAACGCGTGGGATTGGCGAGATCGCCGATCTTGGAAATGGCAAAACTGCTGTTCGTCATGTCTTGCTTCTACCCCTATTCAAACCTGCTCGCAATTGATCCTGGTCAACGGCAGGTGCCTCAGTCTGCGGCATTGCGCAGCGCCAGCGCCGCGGACAGCGGCCCGATCACGGCGAATAACAATGTGAGCGCCACGAGAAACAGGAAGGGCGGCAGGAAGGGTGCCGGATCCTGGACCGCTGCATAGGAAGCGCCCACCCCGAAGATCAGCACCGGGACCGCCAGTGGCAACACAAGGATCGACACCAGGAGACCACCGCGCGGCAAGGCCACTGCCACGGCGGCACCCGCTGCACCGATAAAGGTAATGGCCGGCGACCCGACAAGCAGCGTCAGCATCACTGCACCGATCGCCTTTTCGTCCATGTTCATGAACAGGCCGAGAAGCGGCGACGCAACGACCAAGGGCAAGCCTGTGGCAAGCCAATGGGCAAGGCATTTCACCAGCACGGTCAACACCAGCGGCGTTTCCTGCATGAGAAGCACATCAAGCGCTCCGTCCTCGCGCTCGGCCTGAAACAGACGATCAAGGCCAAGCAGGGAGGAGAGCAGGGCGCCAATCCACACGATCGCCGGCCCGATGCGCGAGAGGAGATTGAGATCCGGGCCAACGGCGAAGGGCACGACCGCAACCACCGTCATGAAGAAGAGAACGCCGATCAGCGCCCCACCGCCAGAGCGCACCGAGAGTTTAAGGTCACGGAGAAGAAGGGCCATCATGCGGCGGCCTCTTCGTCGGCAACACTGAAGCCGGTGAGTTCAAGGCCCTGCGCACCCTCCAGCCCAAGCGGATGATGCGTCGCCGCAATCACGATGCCGCCGGCCGCCCGATGGCGCCGCACAAGATCTTCGAACATGGCGTCGGCGCGCCGGTCCAGCGCTGCCGTCGGCTCATCAAGAATCCAGACGGGTCGATGCGCCACCAGAAGGCGGGCCATCGCGAATCGCCGCTGCTGGCCAGCCGACAAATAGCCATAAGGCAGATGGGTGATGCCAGCGAGATCGACAGCCTCGGCAGCCGCTTCTACGCTCATGCCCCGTCCCTCGCCGACATCGCCAAGATAAGTCTTCCAGAAGGTCAGGTTTTCGAAAACGGTGAGTTCGCGCTTCATGCCGTTGCGATGGCCGAGGTAATGGCTGAACTCCCGCGCCGGCCGATCTTCGCCTTCGTCCGCTGCAAGACAAACGGCGCGCCCGCTTTCCGGTGCCAGGAGGCCTGCGACGACCCGCAGCAAGGTCGACTTTCCGGTGCCGTTGCGGCCCGTCAAAATCATCGCTTCGCCGGCAGCCAAGGCAAAGGATATATTAAGGAAAATCAGATCGTCACCGCGTCTGGCGGACAGATTTTCGCAGACCAGCCTGATCATGTGCGCTTTCCGGCAGGATGAGCCCTGCCTCATAAAAATTGTCGCGTTTCGCCCTTCGTCGGTCTGGCACCTTTCTTAGAAATTATCTATAAGACCTGCAACCACGCCAGCGGCCGGCGTGAAGTTCATCCTTGTGCCGAACTTGAGGATCGCAAAGCGCGTTTTTCACGGGCGGACAGCGGAAATGGTCGTACCCGCATCCTGATGTGCATGAAGTGCATAGGCGTCCGCACGATTGTGTTGGCTATCAGAATATGCGGGGTTTCTATCCGTGGCTAAATCTCTCGACAGCTTCAATTGCCGGTCGGTCCTGACCGTCGACGGCAAAGACTATGTCTACTACAGCATCCCGAAGGCCGAAGCGAATGGCCTCGCGGGTGTATCGAAACTCCCCTACTCGATGAAGGTCCTGCTGGAGAACCTGCTCCGCAACGAGGATGGCCGTTCGGTCACCAAGAAGGACATCCAGGCCGTCGCTGAATGGCTGGTCAATAAGGGTCTGACGGAAGCCGAAATCGCCTACCGCCCGGCCCGCGTGCTGATGCAGGACTTCACCGGCGTTCCCGCCGTCGTTGACCTTGCCGCCATGCGTGATGGCATCAAGAACCTCGGCGGCGATCCGGAAAAGATCAACCCGCTGGTTCCCGTCGACCTGGTCATCGACCACTCCGTCATCGTCGACGAGTTCGGCACGCCCCAGGCATTCGCCCGCAACGTCGAGCTGGAATACCAGCGTAACGGCGAGCGCTACCGCTTCCTCAAGTGGGGCCAGCAGGCGTTCAAGAACTTCCGCGTCGTCCCCCCGGGCACCGGCATCTGTCACCAGGTGAACTTCGAATATCTTGGCCAGACCGTCTGGACCAAGGACGAAGACGGCGAAACCATCGCCTATCCCGACACCTGCGTCGGCACGGACAGCCACACGACGATGATCAACGGCCTTGGCGTTCTCGGCTGGGGTGTTGGCGGCATCGAAGCCGAAGCGGCCATGCTCGGTCAGCCGGTTTCCATGCTTCTGCCTGAAGTCATCGGCTTCAAGCTGACGGGCACGTTGAAGGAAGGCGTCACCGCGACCGACCTCGTGCTGACCGTCGTACAGATGCTGCGCAAGAAGGGCGTTGTCTCGAAGTTCGTCGAATTCTTTGGTCCCGGCCTCGACACGCTGCCCGTCGCAGACCGTGCAACCATCGGCAATATGGGCCCGGAATACGGCGCGACCTGCGGCTTCTTCCCGGTCGATTCGGCCACTGTCGGCTATCTCGACATGTCCGGCCGCGCCAAGGACCGCATCGCACTGGTTGAAGCCTATTCCAAGGCTCAGGGCATGTGGCGCGACAATGACGGTTCGCAGCTCGTCTTCACCGACACGCTGGAACTGGACCTCAACGACGTCGTGCCCTCCATGGCCGGCCCGAAGCGTCCGGAAGGCCGCCTGGCACTCGAGACCATCGCACCGAACTTCGCGACCGCGCTCGAAGGTGACTACAAGAAGCCCGGCCAGCTGACCAACCGCTATCCGGTTGAAGGCACCGACTACGATCTTGGCCATGGAGACGTGGCAATCGCCGCGATCACCTCCTGCACCAACACCTCCAACCCGAGCGTTCTGATCGCAGCCGGTCTTCTGGCCCGCAACGCCGTTGCCAAGGGTCTGAAGTCCAAGCCGTGGGTCAAGACCTCTCTGGCGCCTGGATCGCAGGTTGTTGGCGAATATCTGGAAAAGTCCGGCCTGCAGAAGGAGCTCGACGCACTCGGCTTCAACCTCGTCGGTTTCGGCTGCACGACCTGCATCGGCAATTCCGGTCCGCTGCCGGCGCCGATCTCGAAGACGATCAACGACAAGGGCCTGATCACCGCGGGCGTCCTGTCGGGCAACCGCAACTTCGAAGGCCGTATCTCACCGGACGTTCAGGCAAACTACCTCGCCTCGCCGCCGCTCGTCGTTGCCTATGCGCTCGCTGGCACCGTCCAGAAGGATCTGACCACCGAGCCGCTCGGCGAAGACCAGAACGGCAACCCGGTCTTCCTTAAGGACATCTGGCCCACCTCTGCCGAAGTGCAGGAGTTCATCCAGAAATACGTCACCCGCGAACTCTTCGAATCGCGCTATGCCGACGTCTTCAAGGGCGATGAAAACTGGCAGGCCGTTCAGGTTCCGGAAGGCCAGACCTATGCCTGGGACGACAAGTCGACCTATGTCCAGAACCCGCCCTACTTCGTGGGCATGGGCAAGACCGGCTCGGGCCTGAAGAACATCCAGGGCGCCCGCGTTCTCGGTCTCTTCGGCGACAAGATCACCACCGACCACATTTCTCCGGCCGGTTCGATCAAGGCAGCTTCGCCTGCTGGCGCCTACCTGACGGAAAACGGCGTTGCCGTTGCTGACTTCAACCAGTACGGCACGCGCCGCGGCAACCACGAAGTCATGATGCGCGGCACCTTCGCCAACATCCGCATCCGCAACCACATGCTCGGACCGAACGGCAAGGAAGGTGGCTACACCATCCACTACCCGTCCAAGGAAGAGCTGTCGATCTACGACGCGGCCATGAAGTACAAGGAAGAGGGCACACCGCTCGTCATCTTCGCTGGTGTCGAATACGGCAACGGATCCTCGCGTGACTGGGCTGCCAAGGGCACCAACCTGCTTGGCGTCAAGGCCGTCATCGCCCAGTCGTTCGAGCGTATCCACCGCTCGAACCTCGTCGGCATGGGCGTTGTGCCCTTCACCTTCGAGGACGGCACCACCTGGGCTTCGCTGAACCTGAAGGGCGACGAGATCGTCACGATCGAAGGTCTGGAAGGCGAGATCAAGCCGCGCGAGAAGAAGATCGCCAAGATCACCTACTCGGACGGCACCGTGAAGGACGTACCGCTGCTTTGCCGCATCGATACGCTGGATGAGGTTACCTACATGAACAACGGCGGCATTCTGCAGACCGTTCTTCGCGACCTGGCCGCCTGATAGGGCCACGCATCAACGCAAGAGCCGCCGGATACGTCCGGCGGCTTTTGCATGTGCAGACGCAACATGAACGTGCGAGCGATGCCGGAAGTCTCACCCCATCGTGACTTTTCCGGATCAGATTATGCCGGTATCAGTTCGTCCAGAATGATAGGCTTGGACCAAATCAAGAAAAGGCGTGACAGAGTTTACATGGCAATCCTGAAGGTCAAGAACAGCCCCCTGGCTCAGGCTTTCCTGATGGGTGTCGCACTCTGTCTGCCTCTCCCAGCCGCAGCAGAGGAGTTCGTTACGCCCAAGGGCGTTGTTGAACTCTTCACCTCGCAAGGCTGCCGGTCTTGCCCGCCAGCCGATCGTGCATTCGAGACGATGGTGCGTCAGGGTGACGTGGTCGCCTTGTCCTACCATGTCGACTACTGGAATTACCTTGGCTGGGCCGACACGCTGGCGAAGTCGGAAAACACCAAGCGCCAATATGCCTATGCCAAGGCGTTCGGGCGCAGTGGGGTCTACACGCCCCAGGCCGTCGTTAACGGTATCGACCATCTCAAGGGAACGGATGCGGGCGAAATCAATAGCAGGATGGAGAAGCTGAGCGCTGGTGGTCGGGGTCTGGTGGTGCCGGTGAAAGCCAACCGGCAGAACGACCAGCTTTCCATCTCGATTGGCAAGGGAACGGGCAAGGCGGAAGTCGTGGTCGTCTACTTCCGCCAACGCCAGACAGTGGAGATGATGAAGGGCGAGAATGTCGGCCAGAAGCTCGACTACTGGCACAGCGTGACGGATCTGCAGACCGTGGGCATGTGGGACGGATCGCCTTTGGACATTACCTTGCCGGCGAAAGTCATGGGGTCTGACGACAGCGATGGCTGCGCAATTCTGCTTCAGTCCGTCGACGAAGAAGGCAACCCGGCCGCCATCATGGGCGCGGCCATGCTTGTCCCAAAATCTGCTGAACTCTAGGAAATCTGAGAGAGAACTTGGAGCGGTCCGGCCCGGAAGCATTGGGGGGCTGGGGGTAAGGGGTCAATGCGCCAGACCGGACCTTTTGGCGCATCGCGCCAACCAAGTTGGTTATAACTCATCGCGAATATCACCCCTGATTTGTCCAAAT
Source organism: Rhizobium sp. AAP43 (assembly GCF_001296045.1). GTDB lineage: Bacteria > Pseudomonadota > Alphaproteobacteria > Rhizobiales > Rhizobiaceae > Allorhizobium. The sequence goes on from NZ_LJHS01000027.1 coordinate 68,466, forward strand.
TGGGGCAAGCCGGAGCTTCCCACAATCACAGCGTGACGGGCGTCACCTCCTTCTCGCCTAAGCCATTGTCGTTTCACGTGAAAAAAAGAGCCGCGGACAGAAGCCCGCGGCCCTCGTTCCGACCGTGTTACGGTCTTACCAAGTCTTGGATAGCTTGAAGGTGATCGTCCGACCTTCGCCATAGCCGCAGACGAGGGTGCCCTGGCAACCAGCCACATATTGTTTGTCGAACAGATTATTGACGTTCAGAGAGAGGCCCCAATCGTTTTTCTCATAGCGCAGGGCAGCATCCGCAAGCACAACGTCAGGCACCGTCTTGGTGTTGGGCATGTCGGCCCAGCTTTCACCCTGGTAGCGAAGACCTGCGCCGAGGCTCAACCCTTCGAAATACCCAGTCGGCACCTCGTAGTCGACCCAGACCGATGCCTGCATATCCGGCGTGAGATAAGGCGTGCTGCCCAGCAGCGAACCATTCTCATCCGCCGTCACCTCAAGATCCTGGTAGGTAAAGGAGCCGAGCAGCTTCCAGCTTTCGGACAGGTCCACCTTGCCTTCGAGTTCGAAGCCTCTCGCTTCCACTTCACCCACCTGTGTTGAGATGCCGAGCGTCGTATTCGTCCAGTTTTGTTTGGTGATGTGGAACACGGATGCGGTGATCAGGCCGGAAAAGGAAGTCGGCTCATACTTGATCCCGGCTTCATACTGATACCCTTCTTCAGGAACGAGCGCTTCGCCAAGCGTTGTCCCGACCACCGGATTGAAGAACGTGCCCGCGCTGAGATAGGGGGTTACGCCATTGGCGAATTCGTAGGCCAGACCTACGCGCCCCGAAATGGCTGAGTCATTGGAATCATAGTCTCCGGCATATAGATGGTCTTCGAGTTGGGTATCGATAACATCGTAGCGCCCGTTCAGGGTCGCAATCCAGCCATCTCCGAAGCGGATCTGATCTTGGGCATACAGACCAACCTGCTGAAGGTTCAGTGTCTGGTTAAGATAGACGCCGTTGGTGGGCTGGGGAACTCCATAGACCGGATCCGTTGCATTGATCGGCGTGGCGACCGCAAAAGCCTGAACACTCTGCAACTCATAGTTTTTGTAATCCAGGCCAGCCATCATCTCGTGGTCAAGCGCACCGGTTTCAAACTCGCCACTTACCCTATTGTCGACGGCATAACTGTCGACAGAAGTTTCATGCTCGAAGCCGAAACGGTTGAGCAACCCTGTCGCCAGATCAACATATCCATAGCTATAGGGGCTGTTCTCATGCCGGTTCACATGACCGTAACGCGCATTCTGCGCAAAGGTCACCCCATTTTCGAATTCATGCTCGAATTCGTAACCGAGCATGGTCTGACGGATCTTGCTGAAGTCCGTTGACGGTTCACCATAGTCAGCGTCCGGATCAATCTTGCCGAAAGGCGCATCGACCACCGTGCCTACATAGGGGAAGAAGCCGTTGGTGCCAGTCTGCTGATCCAGACTGGAGTAGTAGCCATACACATTAAGCTTGGTCGCATCGTCAGGGCTCCAGGTCACCTCCGGAGCGACGACACCACGGAACTCGTCGCCCGCCGCCGTATCGCCGCCGTCAATCTTGCCGATGAGACGCGAGGATACGCCTTGTTGCTCAAAGACGTGGTTGACGTCAAAATTGAAGAAGGCGGTCCCGTGGTTGTTGATGCCCGTTTCGGTATAGATCCGGTTTTCATCGAGCGGACGCTTGCCAACGAGATTGACGATGCCGCCCGGGTTGGCGCCGCCATAGAGGACCGATGCTGGCCCCTTCAGAACCTCAACGCGCTCCAGAAAGAAGGGATCGACCTGAAAGCCGCCGAAGCCATAGCTCCAGAGGTTGAGGCCATCGAGGAACACGCCTGTCTGTGTCGCGTCAAATCCGCGGATATAGATCCAGTCGGTATCGCCATCTGCACCGAAGGGTTGGGCCATCACGCCCGGCGTATAACGCAGGATTTCGTCGACCTTGTTGGTTACGCCCCGATCCTCGATCTCCTCCCGGCCAACGACATTGACCGATTGCGGAATTTCGGTGATCGGCGTGCCCGTCTTTGAACCTGTCGTGCTTTCACCAGCCACATAGCCTTCGACCGGCCCTGTCGCATTGTTGCCGTGTCCCTCGACCACAATCGTCTGCAGTTCCGTACTCGTGTCTTGGCTTTGCCCGAGCGCGGGCGCCGATACGAGCGTCAGCGCGGCGCCTGCAAGCAAAATCCGCTTTAAAGATCGATGACGTGTGAATTCGTTCATGCGCAGTCCCCATACGGCCTTGAATGACCGTCTCTGATCCCGAGATAACGTGACTGGTTATCTCAAGTATTGAGAGACTGCTTGCCGAATCCTGCTGCGATTGGATTGTTCTTGGACAAATTTCATATTTGAGGCGCACCACCCGCATTGGCGGGGAGCGCGCCTCAATGCCGGAATGACTTCAAGCGAGGAGGGAATCGTATGCCGCTACGGATTTTACCGCGCGGTTGCCGATCGTCGCGGCATCGTCACCTGGCTTGTAGAGGCTTGAGCCCAGACCGAATGCACGTACGCCGACCTTCCAGTAGTCGGCAAAATTGGCATCCGAGACACCGCCGACGGCGCCGATCGGCAGGTTTGGCGGAAGAATGGCCTTGATCGCAGAAATGCCCGAAGGACCAAGTACGCTTGCAGGGAAGAACTTCAGCGCAGCTGCACCTGATTTGGCCGCCAGCAGCGCCTCTGTCGGCGTAAACACACCCGGCATGGTCACCATGCCGTGCGACACGGCGCGACGGATCACGTCGGGCTCGACATTCGGCGTTACAAGGAGGTTGCCGCCGGCGTCGTGAAGGCGGTCGACCTGAGACACATCCAGAACCGTACCGGCACCGATCAGGACATTGGCGGGCGCGAGCTTGCGGGCCTTCTCGATGGAAACGAACGGATCCGGCGAATTGAGCGGCACCTCGATCGCTTCGAAACCGGCCTCCACCAAGGCATCGACCGCCGCCTCGATTTCCTCCGGCTTGATGCCGCGCAGGATGGCGACGAGATTGCGGCGAAGAGCCGGCCAGGCGACGGATGCGGTCATACGTTCAGTCCTTGAATTCGTGGTCAAACAGGGAGATGGCTGAGGCCAGAAGACCGCGGCGCACAAGCAGACCGCCGTCGAGCATGATCGCCTCGCCGCCCGCCTTCTGGATGGCGCGGGCATAGAGACGGGTCAGCTTGCCGGTACCGATCAGATAGGCTTTGCCATGACGCAGAAGATCCTGGCGGATTGCGGCAATTTCGGCACCGATCAGCATGCCTGAAAGCCGAGCAGCAGGGTTGGTTTTCGTCCCTGATGTCAAAAGGCTTTCGGCACGGATGGAGAAGAGCGTCGATGTCAGGGCAAAGCCGGGTTCGAGCGCTTGTTCCACTGCGGCATCAAAAATCTCGACATCCGCTTCCGCATCGCCATCTTCCGGAACGGAGAGGCGAAGGATCGATTGCCGGCTTATAAGGTTGAAGAGCTCACCGGTCATCACGGTTGAAAAGCGGCGGACAAGCCCCCCTTCGACCAGAGCCCACTTCGAATGCGTACCGGGTAAACAAAAGAGGGCGTTATCGAGCCCCTGCTCCAGGGCACCTGCGAGCTGGGTTTCTTCGCCGCGCATCACGTCGAAGGCACCGCCTTCGCGCTGGCAGACACCCGGCAGAATGTAGACTGTGCGGCTGACCCCTTCGGGGCGAACTGCATGTTGAAAAAGCCCGACAAGCGGTGCCGCCGTTTCCACATAAGGCGCCTCCTTCCAACCCGTGCGGGCGCCGGCCATACCGGCGACCACGACAGGAAGGTCAGGTGAGGCGCCGAGGGCCGATAGATGGCCCTCAAGCACGGCAGGATAGGCAGCCTTGTCGAGGCTGCCCATGCCTTCGGCGGACTGCCGCTCACCAATGATCTCACCCTGGCTATCAACGAGCCAGATGCGCAGATTGCTTGTGCCCCAATCAACCAGAGCGGCGAACGGCTGTCCGGTCACTGCACTCTCCTTAGGCGAGATCAACCGGCAGCAGGGCCGCCGGAATATCCTGGAAGCAGACAGGCCGCAGGAAGCGACGGATCGACAGGGTACCAACGGAAGTCGCACCAAAATTGGTGGACGCCGGATAAGGACCACCGTGAACCATCGAATCGGCCACCTCAACCCCGGTCGGGAAGCTATTGGCCAGCACGCGGCCAGCCTTGCGCTCCAGGATCGGCATCAGGCGCTTGCCCATTGCTTCGTCGGCAGCGTCGACATGCAAGGAGACCGTCAGCTGACCCTGCAGGCTGCGGGCCATCGAGACCATTTCGTCTTCGCTGTCAGCGATGACGATGAGGCCGAGCGGTCCGAAAACTTCCTCGCCGAGCACGTGATTGTCGAGCCAGTCCTTCGCGGTGGTCTGGAAGAGATACGGCGTTGCATTGCGCAGGTCACAGGTCGAGGTCAGGACCGAACGGACACCTTCAGTGCCGGCAATCCGGGTCGCGCCATCGCGGTAAGCCTTGGCAATGCCGTCCGTCAGCATGGTCTGCGGACCAATGCCGGACAGTGCCTCGGTCGCCGTTTCGACGAACTTGTCGGCATCAGCACCCTTGAGGAGAACGACGATGCCTGGATTGGTGCAGAACTGGCCAGCGCCCATGGTAAGCGAACCGACCCAGCCCTTGGCGATGGCTTCGCCACGTGCTGCAACGGCTGCGGGCAGCATGAACATCGGGTTGACCGAACCGAGTTCGCCGAAGAACGGGATTGGCTCGGGACGCTGGGCGCACATGTCGAACAGAGCACGACCACCACCGAGCGATCCGGTAAAGCCAACAGCCTTGATCAGAGGATGCTGCACCAGCGCACCACCGACGTCTCGGCTACCGCCGTGAACGAGCGAGAATACGCCGGCGTGAATGCCGCAGCGCTTGATCGCGGCATCGATGGCGGAGGCGACAATTTCGCCGGTACCAGGATGGGCGTCATGCGCCTTGACAACAACCGGGCAGCCGGCAGCCAGCGCTGCTGCCGTATCGCCACCGGCCGTCGAGAAGGCGAGCGGGAAGTTCGAGGCACCAAAAACGGCAACCGGTCCAATCGGACGCTGAACCATCTTGAGGTCCGGACGCGGAAGCGGCTTGCGATCCGGCAGGGCTTCATCATGACGACGGTCGAGGTAATCACCCTTGCGGATGTGCGCAGCAAACAGACGCAACTGACCTACGGTGCGGCCACGCTCACCGATCAGGCGGGCTTCGGGCAGACCGGTTTCCTGGGAGCCGATCTCGGTGATGGCATCACCACGCGCGTCGATTTCCTCAGCGATCGCATCAAGGAAGGCGGCACGCTCTTCGCGTGTCGAATAGCCATAAGTCTCAAAAGCTTCTTCGGCGGCCTTTACGGCTTGATCAACCAGGGCTGGCGTGCCCTTCGAGAAGGTGTGCGAAGGGCCAGTGGCCGGCGACGAGGCAAAGGTTTCAGTGGTCGCAATCCAATTGCCGGCAATCAGGTGTTTTCCAGTCGGTGTATAAGCCATGGAGTGGGCCTCCTTAATTTCTTAATCTTCAAAGGGAGCGACAACCTTGTGCTCGCCGCAGAGGAACGAATCCGCCACGATGCGTAAAGGCTGATAGTCCGTGTCGCTCTGGCGAGCGTGGATGAGCTTGGCGAAGCGTTCGTAGATCGCCGCATATTCGCGATCCGGGCCGGATGCCTGCTCCTCACCCCCGATATAGAGTTCCGAACCGCCCTTTGAAAGGCGCAGCTCGCCGGCATTTGTCTGAACCGTGATGTCCCAGGTCTGCGGACCTTCCTGGCGCCAGTCGAACTCAGCCGTAACAGGCGCGCCTTCGACGGTGCGCATCACAAGCGATGCAGCGATCGGCTGCTTCTTGTTCTCGGGGAATTCGATGACGGATTTTTCGACCATGATATGGCCAGGAACAATCTCGGTCAGAATGGAGAGCGCATTGATGCCGGGGTCGAAGACGCCGAAGCCGCCCGGCTCCCAGATCCAGGCCTGACCGGGATGCCAGCGGCGCACGTCTTCCTTCCAGACGATCGAGATCGACTGGATGACCTTGTCGGAGAGCCATTGGCGCGCCGGCTCGACGCCGAGCGCAAAGCGCGAATGCCAGGTAGCAAACAAAGTGACGCCAGCGTCTTCCGCAAGTTTGGTCAAGGCTTCAGCTTCGCCGAGCGTTGTCGCCGGGGGCTTTTCCATCAGCACATGACGACCGGCGGCAATAGCCGCCTTTGCCATGTTGAAGCGCACTTCGGGCGGCGTGCAGAGCGACACGACCTTGATATCCGGGCGCGCGGCCAGGAATGCATCAAAATCCGTATGGTGCTCCGCACCCTCGACTTTGCCATGACGGCTGACGCTGACGGCAACGACAAAGTCGTTACCGCCTTCGATGGACGGGATGTGCTGGTCGCGGGCGATCTTGCCGATGCCGACGAGTGCGAGCGGAATACGATCTGCCATCGTTCGGATCCTCAGTGTGCGTCCTTGCCGACCGGCGAACCGCGGCAACCCTTCAGGAAGTCGAAGTCAGCACCGGTATCGGCACCCTCGACATGATCGTGGAAGAGCTTGGCATAACCGCTTGCTGGCGGCTCGACCGAAGGACGCCAGGCGGCGAGGCGGCGCTGCATCTCTTCTTCCGAAATATCGAGATGGATACGGCGTGAATCAACGTCGAGTTCGATAAAGTCACCGTTCTGGACGATGGCAAGCGGACCGCCACGGGCAGCTTCCGGCGAGGTGTGCAGAAGCACGGTGCCGTAAGCCGTACCCGACATGCGGGCGTCGGAAATGCGGACCATATCGGTGATGCCCTTGCGCAGCACCTTGGGCGGCAGGCCCATATTGCCGACTTCAGCCATACCGGGATAACCGCGCGGACCACAGTTTTTCAGAACCATGACGCAGGTCTCATCGATATCGAGCGCCTCGTCGTTGATCTTTGCCTTGTAGTCGTCGATGTCTTCGAAGACCACGGCGCGACCGCGATGCTTCATCAAATGGGCCGAGGCGGCCGACGGCTTCAGTACGCAGCCCTTCGGCGCGAGATTGCCGCGCAGAACGACGATACCGCCCTGCTGGGTCAGTGCCTTTTCAACCGGCAGGATGACGTCTTCGTTCCAGTTGCGAACGTCTTTGACCTCGTCCCAGATGCTTTCGCCCGAAACGGTCAGCGCGTCCTTATGCAACTTGCCGGCTTCACCAAGGCGCTTGATGACGACGGGGAGACCGCCGGCATAGAAGAACTCTTCCATCAGATACTTGCCCGATGGCATCAGGTTGACGATGGTCGGGATGTCACGACCGAGGCGATCCCAGTCATCGAGTGTCAGGTCGATCCCAACACGGCCGGCCATGGCGAGCAGGTGAACGACGGCATTGGTCGAGCCGCCGATGGCGCCATTGACGCGAATGGCGTTTTCAAAGGCTTCCTTGGTCATGATGTCGGAAGGCTTCAGGTCGTCCTTGACCATCTGCACGATGCGACGGCCCGAAAGCTGCGCCATCACCTTGCGGCGGCTGTCGACGGCCGGGATCGCGGCATTGCCGGAGAGCGCCATACCGAGGGCTTCAACCATGGAAGCCATTGTGGAGGCAGTGCCCATGGTGTTGCAAGTGCCGCTGGAGCGCGACATCGACGCTTCCGCTTCAACGAACTCTTCCTGCGTCATCTCACCGGCCTTTACGGCTTCGGAGAACTTCCACAGATGTGTGCCGGAACCGACGCGCTCACCGCGGAAATAACCGTTGAGCATCGGACCGCCGGTGACGACGATGGACGGCAGGTCGGTCGAGGCGGCAGCCATGACCAGGGACGGCGTGGTCTTGTCGCAACCGACGAGCAGAACGGCGCCATCGATGGGCTGACCGCGCATCGCTTCTTCCACGGCAAGGGCCGCGAGGTTGCGGTACATCATCGCGGTCGGGCGGAAAGTGTTCTCCGACGCCGAGAAGACCGGGATTTCAACGGGGAAACCGCCGGCTTCCCAAACGCCTGCCTTCACCTTTTCAGCAAGTTCGCGCAGGTGACCGTTGCAGGGCGTGAGGTCGGACCAGGTGTTCAGGATACCGATAACCGGACGACCATCGAACAGGTCGTGCGGGTGGCCCTGGTTCTTCATCCAGCCGCGGTGGTAGATGGTGTCGCGGGAGGTACCGCCATACCAGTGCTGCGATCTCAATTGGCGCGGCCATTCGGCCGGTTTGAACTTGCTCATGGCTAATCGTCCTGTCTCTGTTGGGATGGGCGGGTCGGAGACCGATCCGCTCAGAGCATCTTGACCGTTACGGGTTCTGCTGCGGCACGGGCGAGCCGGTTGCGCAGCGGGAGACCGAATTGCGGCGATTGGATCTCGAAGACATCGCCTTCCTGCGTGACGAATCCGTCCGCGACGGAGAGCGTCGCTGTGCCATACATGTGCACATGCAGGTCGCCTGGCTGGCAGAACAGCGCATACTTGAAATGGTGATATTCAAGATTGGCGATCGTGTGGGACATGTTCGCTTCGCCGGAGACAAAGGCCTTTTCCCAGGCCGTCTTGCCATCGCGGAGAATGCGCGAAACGCCTTCGACATGATCCGGAAGCGGACCAACCAGGATTTCCGGGCCGAAGGAGGCCGGACGCAGCTTCGAATGCGCCAGATAGAGATAGTTGATCTTTTCGGTCACGTGGTCGGAGAATTCATTGGCGACCGAGAAGCCGAGGCGGTGCGCCGTGCCGTCTTCACCGATGATGTAGTAGCCGGCCATCTCCGGCTCTTCACCGCCGTCAAGCGCGAAGGACGGCGAGACGAGGTCTTCGCCTGGCGCAATCGCGTTGAAGCCATTGCCCTTGTAGAACCATTCCGGCTGCACGCCGAATTCGCCCGGCTTCGGCTTGCCGCCTTCGATGCCCATCCGGAACATCTTCATGGAATCGCTCATACCGGCCGTATCGGCATGCATGCTGTCGCGTGCGGATGCTGATCCCGTATGGGTCAAGCCCGTACCGGTCAGATACATATGTGCCGGATCGGGATGGCGGATCGGGCAGTCGAGTTTGCCGGCATCGAAAAGTGCCAGGAGATCGACGCTTTCGCCCTGCCCCTGCTTTTCGATGATGGCGGCGACGGATGCCTTGGCAGCGATAGCTGCCTTGGCGAGATCGTAGGTGGAGTTAAACCCTGGGACAAGGCGCGCGGCCTCGCCCTGGCGGCAGATAATGCCGCCAGACTTCAATTGCGAGAGAAACATAAGCCTATCCTCAGACTGCTTTGTTCTTGTTGTAAACGTCGAAGAAGACAGCAGCCAGAAGCACAAGGCCCTTGATCAGCTGCTGATAGTCGATGCCGATACCCATGATCGACATGCCATTGTTCATGACGCCCATGATGAAGGCGCCAATGACTGCACCGGTGATCTTGCCAACGCCGCCGGAAGCCGAAGCACCGCCGATGAAGCAGGCCGCGATGACGTCGAGTTCGAAGCCAACACCCGCCTTCGGCGTGGCCGAGTTCAGACGTGCTGCGATGATCATGCCGGCAAGGGCGGCAAGAACACCCATATTAACGAAGGTCAGGAAGATTAGCTTTTCGGTGTTGATGCCGGAAAGCTTTGCGGCCTTCTCGTTGCCGCCGAGCGCATAGATGCGACGACCGATTGTCGTGCGGGTCGTAACGAAAGCATAAAGGGCGATCAGCACACCCATCACCACCAGAACGTTCGGCAGTCCGCGATAGGTGGCCAGCTGGTAGCCGAGGAAGATGGCGACGGCGCTGATGATACCCATCTGCAGGACGAAGAAGACGAAGGGCTCATTCTCCGTGCCATGCTCATCGTTCAGGCGGCGGTTTTTCATGCCCGAATAGATCGCGAGTGCGACCAATACGATGATGCCGATCAGAGCAACATAGTTCTTGATCAGGCTGGTCGCAGGATCGGTGAAGGACAAGAAATCCGGAATGAAACCAGTCGACAGCAGCGTGAATTCCTTCGGAAACGGACCGATCGGGCGCCCCTCAAGCACGACATAGGTCATGCCGCGGAAAACAAGCATGCCGGCCAGCGTCACGATGAAGGACGGGATCTTCTGATAGGCAACCCAATATCCCTGGGCTGCTCCCATAAGACCGCCGAGCACGAGACACAGCGGAACAACCAGCGAGAAATGCCAGCCCCACTTGACGAGCATGATCGCCGCGATGCCGCCGATAAAGGCGACGATCGAGCCGACCGAAAGATCGATATGCCCGGCCACGATGATCAGCAACATGCCGAGCGCCATGATGACGATGAAGGAGTTCTGCAGCACCAGATTGGTGATGTTGACCGGACGGAACAGAACGCCGCCAGTCAGAACCTGGAACAGAACCATGATAACGACGAGAGCAAGCAGAAGCCCGTATTCACGGATATTCTTGCGGAGGTACTCGCCCACGGAGACCTTGGGGGTTTCGGTTCTTGTGTCGATGGCCATTAGTGTTTCTCCCCAGAGCGCATGATGGCACGCATGATGGACTCTTGGCTTGCTTCTTCCTTGGACAGTTCCGCGACAATGCGTCCTTCGTTCATGACGTAGATGCGATCGCAGGTGCCGAGCAGTTCGGGCATTTCCGATGAGATCATCAGGATGCCCTTACCTTCGGCGGCAAGCTGGTTGATGATGGTGTAAATTTCAAACTTCGCGCCCACGTCGATGCCGCGTGTCGGTTCGTCGAGGATGAGCACTTCAGGATTGGTGAACAGCCACTTCGACAGAACCACCTTCTGCTGGTTGCCGCCGGAGAGGTTGACTGTTTCCTGATAGATCGAGTGCGAACGGATGCGGAGCATCTGACGATAGTCGGAGGCCACCTTGGCTTCCTTGCGATCGTCGATGATTCCGCTGTTGGACACACCACCGAGATTGGACAGGGTGGTATTTTCCTTGATGTTGTTCTGCAAAACCAGACCGAGATGTTTGCGGTCTTCAGTTACATAGGCAAGTCCGGCGTCGATGGCCTTCGGGATCGTCGAGACGTCGACCGGCTTGCCATGCATGCTGACATCACCGGTGATCTTGTGTCCCCAGGATTTACCGAAAATACTCATCGCCGTTTCGGTACGCCCAGCGCCCATGAGGCCAGCGATACCGACGACTTCACCTGCGCGCACATTGAACGAGATGTCATGCAGGAACTGACGGTCGCGATGGTTCTGGTGAAAGACGTTCCAGTTCTTCACGTCCAGAAGCACGTCACCGATTTTCGGCTCGCGCTTCGGATAGCGGTCTTCCATGTCGCGACCGACCATGCCCTTGATGATCCGGTCTTCGCTGATGTCCTGCGTATGACAGTCCAGCGTTTCCACCGTGCCACCATCGCGCAGGATGGTGATCTGGTCAGCAACCTTGCGGATTTCGTTCAGCTTGTGCGAAATGATGATCGAGGTCATGCCCTGCTTGCGAAATTCCATCAGCAGGGTGAGCAGCGCATCCGAATCCGTTTCGTTGAGCGACGCGGTCGGCTCGTCAAGGATCAGGAGACGCACCTTCTTCGACAGCGCCTTGGCGATTTCGACGAGCTGTTGCTTGCCGACGCCGATGTCTGTGATGCGGGTCGAGGGCGAGTCCTTCAAGCCCACCTTTGCCAGCAGCTCTTTCGTCCGCGCAAAGGTCTGGGGCCAGTGGATGACGCCCTTGTCGGCAATCTCATTGCCAAGGAAAATGTTTTCGGCGATCGAGAGAAGCGGTACCAGCGCAAGCTCTTGATGGATGATGATGATACCAAGCTCTTCACTATCAGAAATCGTGCTGAAGCGACGGGCTTCACCGTCATAGACGATGTCGCCGCTGTAGGTGCCGGCGGGATAGACACCGCTCAATACCTTCATCAGCGTCGACTTGCCGGCTCCGTTTTCGCCGACGAGTGCGTGGATTTCACCCTCGCGCACCTTGAAGCTGACATTGTCGAGCGCCTTCACACCCGGGAATGTCTTCGTGATGCCGCGCATCTCGAGAATGATGTTGTCCATGTGCAGAATTCCAGCGCCCATCCAGCGACCTTCACGGTCGAGCCGGGGCGCAAGCTCCCTCAATGCGTATAGGAAATGGGCCCGCGATAAATCGCGGACCCGATTGCGTTGCTGAGGATCAGTTGTCGATCTGCTCGGCTGTATAGTAGCCGGCGCCGACCAGAATGTCCTTTGCGTTGGACTTGTCGACGGCAACTGGCTTGAGCAGGTAAGACGGAACGACCTTCACACCGTTGTTATAGGTCTTCTCGTCGTTCACTTCGGGGGTCTTGCCACCCATGATCGCGTCGACCATGGCAACAGTGACCTTGGCCAGTTCGCGGGTGTCCTTGAAGACCGTCGAAGACTGCTCGTCTGCGAGGATCGACTTGACCGACGGAAGCTCGGCGTCCTGACCGGTGACGACAGGCATTGCCATGTCGCCAGAGCCGTAGCCAACGCCCTTCAGAGCCGACAGGATGCCGATCGACAGGCCGTCATACGGGGAAAGCGCGCCATGCAGCTTGTCTTCGGTGTAGGTCGAGGAAAGCAGGTTTTCCATGCGTGCCTGGGCGACAGTGCCGTCCCAACGCAGGGTACCAACCTGGTCCATACCCATCTGACCGGACTTCACGACGATTTCGCCGCTGTCGATCATCGGCTGCAGAACAGACATCGCGCCATCGTAGAAGAAGAAGGCGTTGTTGTCGTCCGGCGAACCGCCGAAGAGTTCGACGTTCCATGGCTTGGTATCCGGGAACTTGGCCTTGAGGCCGTTCACAAGGCTGGTCGCCTGAAGAACACCGACCTGGAAGTTGTCGAAGGTGGCGTAGTAGTCGACATTGCCCGAGTCACGGATCAGGCGGTCATAGGCGATGACCTTGACGCCGGCGTCTGCAGCCTTCTGCAGGATGTCGGAGAGGGTCGTGCCGTCGATGGCGCCAATCACGAGAACCTTGGCACCCTTGGTGACCATGTTTTCGATCTGGGCCAGCTGGTTCGGGATATCGTCGTCAGCAAACTGCAGGTCCGGTGTATAGCCGGCTTCCTTGAACAGCTTTTCCATGGTCTCGCCATCGGAGATCCAGCGAGTCGACGTCTTTGTGGGCATCGAGATGCCGACCACACCCTTGTCCTGTGCAAAGGCCATAGGTGCGAATGATGCGATGCCGATTGCGAACGACGCAATCAGGGCGCCAAGTTTCTTCATGGTAACCTCCCTGGTCATACCGTGCGGCGCCAAGCTCCTCCTGACGACCGCTGAAACAAAGAACGAAAGGCCGACACGGCAGCCCCCAGCTCCATGCCGAGTCTTATCGTGCTCGATATACCGATCAAATGATTATTTTGACTTTCTGCATACCGTAGTTGATATATTATTTATGGCAGAAGCTCAGATAAATCGTTTGCAACCAAAACATTTCGGCCTGATCGCGTCCATTGCGGAACTCGGTCAGCTGAGTCTCGCAGCCCAGGCAATGGCGCTGACGCAACCTGCGGCCTCCAGAATGCTGGGCGAAATCGAACGCTATGTGGGCTCTCCAATCTTCATTCGCACGCCGAAGGGAATGGAACCGACCGTCGTTGGTGGCGCACTGGCGCGGCGCGCTCAGAACGTTCTGGAAGAAATGCGCGAAGCAGCCCGGGAAATCGAGGCCATCCGCCGGGGTTTTACTGGAAAGGTGAGGGTTGGTGCCGTGACCGGCGGTGCGGTCGGCTATGTGGTGCCGGCGATTAAAGTCTTGAAGGCCGACTCCACTGCTGTCGATATCCATTTGGACGTTGCGGCCAGTGGCGAACTGATCCGCGATCTCCTGTCCGGGCATTATGATTTTGTTCTGGGGCGCGTACCGCCTGGTATCGATGCACGCCAGTTCAACGTCGAGGGTGCTGCGATGGAGGAGATGGAGATTGTGGTCCACCGCACTCATCCCCTAGTCAACATGGACCGGCTGAGCTTGTCCGATATGGCCCATTTCCCATGGGTGATGCAGGAACCCGGTACGCCGCTCAGGCAGGCTGTCGAAGCGAATTTTATCGAAGAAGGCTCCGCCCTTCCCAGAAACATCGTCAATACAACGTCGTTGCTGGTCATGATCGCAATGCTGGCTTCTTCGAACGCAATCGCGCCGATGTCGCGCGAGGTTTCGGACCTTCTCTGTCGTCAGACGCCGGTCGGTGATCTGTGCACGCTGAAGGTTGAGACTTCCATTGTTGTTGCGCCCTATCACCTGATCACCGTCCACGGTAAACGCCTGTCGCCTATTGCCGCCCGACTGCGCGATCTTCTGCTCGCCGCCTTTGAAGAGCGAGGGCGCGGATAGCCCATGGGCGAGCTGCCACGAAACCCGCACCTCGACTTGCTTTTTGGGAAGCCTCAGGCACACTGTTATTCATCCGTCATGAAAAAGAGCTCGAGGAGCATTGATGACAGAGCTGCCTGAAGGACAGCGCCACGAAAGCGACGGCATCGACAAGGCCGCTGCGAGTGTCGTGGATCTGGGCATTTACCGCCAGGCGGCAGATCCGCTTCCCGTTACATTTCACCGCAGGGAGCTGGACGCCATCCTCTGGATCTATGGACGCATGGTTGGTGACGGCGAATGGCGTGACTATGCGATCGATCACCTGAAGGACAAGGCGGTCTTTTCCGTGTTCAAGCGGGCAGGCGAGTATCCGCTCTATCGGATTGAGAAGAACCCAAAGCTCGCTGCGAAGCAGGGTGCCTTTGCGGTTATCGCAACCGACGGCCGGATCCTCAAGCGTGGCCATGAGCTTAAGCAGGTCCTGAAGGTGTTTGACAAAGGCCTCAAGGCACTGGACTGACCATTAGCCAAGCGTTCCCGGATAGACCGTCAGGTCAGGCTTGGTAGTGTTACCTTCGCCGAGAGGTCTCTGCATGAAAATTGTATCCAGCCAGAGACCATGTTTGAAGCCCGTACCATCGAGCCGACCAGCGAGGGTGAAACCGCAGGACCGGTGGACCGCCACTGAAGCATCGCTCGCACCTCCGACCACACCGACCATCTGACGGAAGCCCAATCCCTCGCATCGTTGGACGAGCGCCTGGAGAAGTGCCTTACCGACACCGAGGCCTCGCGCCTGCTCTGCGACATAAATCGAGTCCTCGACGAGCCAGCGATAGGCGGGCCTCGTGCGAAATGCGGAAGCGTAGGCGTAACCCAGCAGATTGTTGTCCCCATCCAAAGCTGCGAGATAGGGATAACCTTTTCCGGTGATCGCCGCAAAACGAGCCGTCATTTCGTCCACCCCGGGCGGCACGAGTTCGTAGCTTGCCG
The DNA here is from genome assembly GCF_001296045.1 of Rhizobium sp. AAP43. Lineage (GTDB taxonomy): Bacteria > Pseudomonadota > Alphaproteobacteria > Rhizobiales > Rhizobiaceae > Allorhizobium. The sequence goes on from NZ_LJHS01000027.1 coordinate 83,766, forward strand.
TACCTTCGAGTACAGCTTGCGAGTAAATGGCTGTAACAGAGGGCATATCCTCTGCTGTCAAATTCCTGATGGCCGCGACCATGAAAGGCTCCGATAAGAAATGACTTCTTGTTCCATGTGACCGAAGCAGGGGCAAGTCCGGCAAATGTCATGGGGACAGGCTAAGCAAGTGGCTTGTACCACCAATCGTGTTTTCACCTCCGAGACCCCGCCAGCGGCTTGACTCGGTGCAAAAACCTTGTAATGCCTCGCCGTGAAGAGGATTTCGGACCATGCACGCTCTCGGGCATCCCATTGCGGTCTACCTTGACCTGCAGCGTCGCGCTGCCGGCGGCGCATGCCATTCTCTTGCATCCACGACCAAGGCCAAAACGACGACGAAAACCGTCTGACGTCTTCGGCCACCGCTCTCTCCCCGGCACGGCCGGGGACCAGGTAGGTTGCACCCTGTCGCAATCTTCCTCCTCACCATCCGCGGAGAGACAGAAAGAGAGCATAGACATGGGTTTCAAGATTGCAGTCGCAGGCGCCACCGGCAATGTCGGTCGCGAAATGCTGAACATCCTCTCGGAGCGCGGCTTCCCGGCGTCTGAGGTTATCGCCCTGGCATCAGCCCGGTCGCAGGGAACGGAAGTATCCTTCGGCGACAAGGTTCTGAAGGTCCAGAATCTGGAGAACTACGATTTCTCCGACACCGACATTTGCCTGATGTCTGCCGGCGGCACGATTTCACAGAAGTGGTCGCCGAAGATCGGCGCACAGGGTTGCGTCGTCATCGACAACTCGTCGGCCTGGCGCTACGACGCTGACGTTCCGCTGGTTGTTCCGGAAGTGAACCCCGATGCCGTTGCCGACTTCAAGAAGCGCAACATCATCGCCAATCCGAATTGCTCGACAGCCCAGCTCGTCGTCGCCCTCAAGCCGCTGCATGATTTTGCTAAGATCAAGCGCGTCGTCGTTTCGACCTACCAGTCCGTCTCGGGCGCCGGCAAGGAAGGCATGGACGAACTCTTCACCCAGACCCGCGCCGTCTTCGTGGCAGATCCGGTTGAGACGAAGAAGTTCACCAAGCGCATCGCCTTCAACGTGATCCCGCATATCGATAGCTTCATGGAAGATGGCTACACCAAGGAAGAGTGGAAGGTCCTGGCCGAGACAAAGAAGATGCTCGACCCCAAGATCAAGGTCACCTGCACTGCGGTGCGTGTCCCCGTCTTCATCGGCCATTCCGAATCCGTCAACATCGAATTCGAGAACGAGATCACCGCAGACCAGGCACGCGACATCCTGCGCGATGCCCCTGGTTGCCTCGTCATCGACAAGCACGAGAACGGCGGATACATCACGCCGGTGGAATGCGCTGGCGAAGACGCAACCTTCATCTCGCGCATCCGTGAAGATGCGACCGTTGAGAACGGTCTCAACATGTGGATCGTTTCGGACAACCTTCGCAAGGGTGCAGCACTGAATGCAGTTCAGATCGCTGAGCTGCTGGTCAATCGCGGCCTGATCAAGCCCCGGGCAGCTGCTGCTTGAGGCAACCAAGCGCGCCCGCCCGCCCTCTGGCGGACGGGCGCCCTTGATGCTCCGAGAGGCTGATTGTCATACAAAAGTGATGCAATGTGACACCAGTCCCTTGAAAAGCCCATTTCTTCGCGGATGACATGATGCGAAATCGCTGTCATGGTGCAGCAAATCCTAACATTTTGACGAGGCTTGAATGCGACTGACACATCTCTTGTCGGCAGCTGTGATTTCAGCGACCGCCCTCTTTTACACGATCGGTTCGGCAGAAGCCGCAGCATGCAGCAATACGTCAGCGGGGTTTGAGGAATGGAAGGAAGCCTTTAAGCAGCAAGCGACCGGTTCCGGCATCAATGCGCGTACGCTCGATCGCGCCTTTGCGGCAGTGAACTACAGCCGAAGCACAATCAGCGCCGACCGGGGACAGAAAAGCTTCAAGCTCTCGTTCGACCAGTTCATGCAGAAGCGCGGCGGCCAGACCATCATCACCCGCGGCAAGACTATGAAGAAGAACAATGCCGCGTTGTTTGCCAAGCTGGAGCAGCGCTACGGCGTTCCGGCCGGTCCGCTGATTGCGATCTGGGGTATGGAAACCGGCTTTGGCTCCTTCCTCGGCAAGGAACACACGCTTTCGGCCGTGGCGACCCTCGCCTTCGACTGCCGCCGCAGCGAATTCTTCACCGACCAGCTCTACGCAGCACTGGAACTGGTTGAAGCCGGCAATCTCGACGTCAACGCCAAGGGCGCTGCGCATGGTGAGATCGGTCAGACCCAGTTCCTGCCGCGCAACGTCGTTCGCTTCGGCGCCGATGGCGACGGCGACGGCCATATCGACATGGTGCGCTCGCGCTCGGATGCATTAGCCTCGACTGCAAACTTCCTGCGTGGTCATGGTTGGCAGCCCGGCGCCGGCTACCAGGAAGGCGAGCCGAACTTCGCGGCGATCCAGGGCTGGAATGCTGCAACCGTCTACCAGCAGGCTATCGCCTACATCGGCGCGCGCATCGACAGCGAATAACAAAGTCTCGACACAACATGAAAACGGCGGCTCTCTGGCCGCCGTTTTCATATGCGCTTCAAAAATTCAAACGGCTCAGATCGCGTGTTCGATCCGCGAAAAATCCTGGGTTTTCGGATCCATGAGCCACAGTTCGCCATTGCTGATGTCGAACCATGCCCCGTGAATCTTCAGCTTCTGGCGCTCCTCCAGGATCTTAACGCAAGGGAAAGTCCTGAGATTGGCGATGGAATTGCGAATGGAGATGCGCTCAAGGGCAGTCTGCCGCTCCCCAGCAGTCATTTCGGAATTTCCCTGGATCTGCTCTGCCGCTGGTGCGACGAGGTTCATCCACTTCCCGATAAAATCACCGGGCGAGAGCGGTTCTGAATTGGGATCGAGGGCCGCGCTGATGCCACCGCATCGTCCATGACCCATGACGATGATATCCTTGACCCGCAATGCCTGCACGGCAAATTCAAGTGCCGCAGAGGTGGAATGATATTGTCCATCGGGCTCGTAGGGCGGCACCATGTTTGCCACGTTGCGAACGACGAAGAGTTCGCCAGGCCCGGAATCAAAGATCATCTCCGGTGCGGCACGTGAATCGCAGCACGCGACGACGAGCGTATGCGGCTTCTGACCCTGGTCCGCCAATTGTCGATAGCGATCGCGTTGGTCGACATAACGACCACTCATGAATTCACGATAGCCGTTCAGAAGGGCTTCTGGAAAAGTGCTCATGCGTTTCGATTAACGCGCCGGGCGCCGCATGGCAACAGCTGAGGATCACGAGCCTCAACTGGTGCGACGCGGCTTTTGCGAAGGATGGAGCAATTGCCGCATCTGGACCATCGCCATGGGCGTAGCAAGGCTCGATGCGTCACTTTCGAGGGCGAGCTCGTCTGCTCCGCGACGGGTGGTCCTCGAAAGGATCTCAAAGACGCTGGAAATCGCCAGTTGCAGTGCCTTCTCCTCTCCTGCGCCGGACAAGAGTCGCGCCAGGAAAAGTGCGGCCAGGAGATCACCGAGACCATTGGGGGGATTGTCGATCAAACGGTGCTCCGCCAGCAGTGACCGGCGCTCCGTCACCAGAAGATTACCAACGCCATTCGCCATCATCGCAACGGCAGACGTGACCAGAACACGTTTTGGACCGAGTGTCAGTGCGGCCTCGGTCAGGGCATGATTATCGGCAAGACTGCGATCCGAAAGCCACTGAAGTTCATAGCGATTGGGCGTCGCGACATCCGCAAGCGGCAGCAGATGATCGCGGATGGCCTCCGCCGTCTGCTGCGGCACGTAGAGGCCACCAAGATCCCCCATGACCGGGTCGCAAACATAGAGCAAGTCCGGATTGACCTTCCGCAAGGCAGTGATCAGCCGCGCTACGCTGGCTGGCTGCGCTGCCGAGCCGAAGTAACCTGTCAAGACAGCTTTGACCTCTCCAAGCCAGGGGGATCGGATCAGATCGTCAATGGCGTGATCGAACTCATCATCATTGAACTTCAGCCGTGTTGAAGGACCATGGCCGGGATGCCAGGGAAGCACAACCGTCGGAACGGCCCAGACCGGGTGTCCTAGCGTCTCAAGCGCGAACACCGCAGCACGATTGCCGACAGAACCCCGCATGACGTGGCTTGATAGGACGATGACGGCACCACCGGATTTGTCTTGCATGCATGCCTTCCGAACCAAAAGCGTCCGTTTTCGGTGATTTCTCATCCCGTATCGGACAGATTTTCATTTTTTCGGGCAATCAGCTCCGTTTTTCGTCGGATTTGGCCCTAGATTGTTTCCATACACACTTCAGCAAAACATTATCATGAAGATGTGCAAAAGCCGCATCAAGGAGACGAGCATGGATATGACGGGCACCGGTGATCGGGTCGAGCTTTTTCGCTCGGCGGCGGAACACGCCAAGACGCTTAGTGCGGGCTTTATCGCCCCATCGGCAATTTTCGGCCGGGCGAGCAATGACGACCTTGCGCGCTATACGCCCGAGATGCTGGCCAAGGCCTCCGTGCATGCGGCAACGCACCTTGCCGCCTGGGATCGTCAATCACCGAGGATCGTGATCGAAACCCTCGCTGGCGTAGCGCCCGATGGCATTCCGGTTAGCGTCGTCTCGATCGTCGATCACAACAAGTCATTCCTCTATGACAGCATCATGGGCGAAGTGACGAGCCTTTACCGTGACATCTACATGGCGATCCATCCGATCCTTGCTGTGACACAGCAGGGGGAAGTGTCTCTGTCCAATCCGGACGCTGACCCGGAGGGCGCAATCAAGGTTAGCTACATTCAGCTGCATCTCACCCCATTGACGGAAGAGCAGGCAGCCGACCTCATTCAGAAGCTCGAACATGTGCTGCGCCAGGTGAAGGTCACCTCGCGGGACTGGAAACCGATGCTGGCATTGATGGAAACTGCGGTATCCGAAATGCGCCAGCTGTCCCCAGGTCGCTTGGAGGCTGAGCGCGACGAGGCGATTGCCTTCCTCGAATGGCTTCGCAACAACAATTTCACTTTCCTTGGCATGCGCGAATACAACTATTCGGGCGATGGCGAGAGCGCAACGGTCGAGCGCGACAAAGGCAGTGGCCTCGGCATCCTTTCCGATCCGAACGTGCTTGTCCTTCGGCAGGGTCAGAACCAGGTGACGACGACGCCTGAAATCCTCACCTTCCTGCAAGGGCCGGATTTCCTCATCGTCACCAAGGCCAACGTGAAATCCGTCGTGCACCGGCGCGCCTATATGGATTATGTCGGCGTAAAGCGCTTCGGGCCAGACGGCAAGGTTGTCGGAGAGCTGCGGATCGTCGGCCTCTTCACTTCGACTGCCTATACTCGCTCCGTCAACCAGATCCCGCTTCTGCGGGCAAAGGTGGAGAAGGTAGTCTCCCATTTCGACTTCGATCCACGCAGCCATTCCGGGCGCACGCTGCAGAACACGCTGGAAAACTATCCACGCGACGATCTTTTCCAGATCACACCAGAACTTCTTGCGAGGTTTGCCGAGCAAATCAATGACCTCGCCGAGCGGCCACGCGTCCGCGTGCTGCCGCGCATTGATCGCTTTGACCGCTTCGTTTCGCTGATCGTCTACGTTCCGCGCGAGGACTACAACTCGGCCGTCCGCGAACGCATCGGCACCTACTTCAAAACGGTCTACAACGGCCATGTCTCGGCCTACTACCCAGCCTTTCCCGAGGGGGGGGTGGCACGGGTCCACATCATCATCGGCCGCCGCAGCGGCACAACGCCGGAGATTTCACAGTCGACGCTGGAAGACGCTGTCCGCGAGATCACCGCGCGCTGGAGTGACCGCTTCGCCTCGCTGGCCGGACCGGGAAGCCCGCAGCTTGAGGTCGGCCAGGCGTTTCAGGAAGCCTTTACGGCTGACGAAGCCGTCGCCGATCTGAAGCATATCGAAGCCTGCCTCGCGGGCGCTCCTTTGTCTATCGCATTTCGCCAGGGCGACGAAGGGAAGGGGCCAACTCTCTTCCTCAAGATTTTCCACTCCGCGGAACACTTGCCGCTGTCCCGCCGCGTGCCGCTTTTGGAAAACCTTGGCTTCAGCGTGATCAGCGAACGCACATTCGACATTGATGTGAAAAGTCCGACCGGAGCAGATCGTGGGACAGTCGTGCTGCATGACATGGAGCTCGAAATTGCCGGCGGCGCCGCTTTCGATCTCGCAAGCCATGCCAGCGCGATCGAGGACACGTTTGTTGCTGCCTTCACCGGTACGGTGGACAATGACAGCTTCAATCGACTGGTATTGAAGGCCGGTCTCTCTGCACGCGAGGTCTCCGTCTTGCGGGCCTATGCTGCCTATCTGCGCCAGGCAGGATCGGTCTACTCCCCGGAATATATCGCCGAGACGCTCGCAAAGCACCCGGCGATCGCGGCCGACCTCGTCGCCCTGTTCAAGAGCCGCTTCGATCCTGCTCAATCTGAAAAAGCAAGGAACAAGCGGGATCAGGAACTGCGCGGCGTCCTCGAAACCGAACTCGGCCGGGTGCCGAGCCTTGATGAAGACCGCATTTTACGCCGCCTCATCAATGCTATCGAAGCTACGCTACGCACCAATTTCTTCCAGAAGGCCTATCTGGAAAGCGAACGCCCGATGCTCGCCTTCAAGTTTGATCCGCATCGCCTGGACGGACTGCCGGAACCGCGTCCGTTCCGCGAGATCTTCGTCTATGGCGTCGAGGTCGAAGGCGTACACCTGCGCTTCGGCAAGGTCGCCCGTGGTGGTCTGCGTTGGTCGGACCGCGCTCAGGACTACCGGACAGAAGTGCTCGGTCTTGTGAAGGCCCAGCAGGTCAAGAATGCGGTCATCGTTCCCGTCGGCGCCAAGGGTGGTTTCTTCCCGAAGCTTCTGCCGCCACCGGGCAATCGCGAGGCTTGGCTTGCAGCCGGCACCGAAGCCTACAAGACCTACATCCGCACACTCCTCTCGATCACCGACAACATCGTCGGTGGCGCGATCGTGCCGCCTGCGGACACCTTGAGACCTGATGGCGACGACCCCTACTTCGTTGTTGCCGCCGACAAGGGCACCGCAACATTCTCCGATACGGCCAACGGCCTTGCACAGGCTGCCGGCTTCTGGCTCGACGATGCTTTCGCCTCGGGCGGATCGGCCGGATACGACCACAAGAAAATGGGCATCACGGCTCGCGGTGCCTGGGAAACCGTAAAGCGCCATTTCCGCGAGATCGACATCGACATTCAGACAACACCCTTCACCGTCGCCGGTGTCGGTGACATGTCCGGCGACGTTTTCGGCAACGGCATGTTGCTGTCGGAGCAGATCCGGCTTGTCGCGGCCTTCGACCACCGCGACATCTTCATCGATCCGGACCCGGTCCCGGCAACTTCGTTTGCAGAGCGCAAGCGCATGTTCGCCCTGCCACGCTCGAGCTGGCAGGACTACGACCGCTCGACCATGTCCGCCGGTGGCATGATCATATCGCGCCAGGAAAAGTCCGTGACGCTGACTCCAGAAGCGGCAGCGGCCATCGGGCTTGAGACCCTGGTGGCAACCCCATTCGACATCATGACGGCTATCCTGAAGGCCCCTGTCGACCTGCTCTGGTTCGGCGGTATCGGCACCTATATCAAGGCCCCTGCCGAGACCGATGCCGAGGTCGGTGACAGGGCAAACGATCCGATCCGCATCAACGGCATGGACGTTCGCGCAAAGGTCATCGGCGAGGGCGCCAATCTCGGCGCGACGCAGAAGGGCCGTATCGCCTATGCCCTGAACGGCGGGCGCTGCAATTCCGATGCGATCGACAATTCGGCCGGGGTCAATTCCTCCGACCTGGAGGTCAACATCAAGATCGCACTGACGCCCGCCATGCAGGAAGGCCGCCTTCCGCGTGAGAAGCGCAACATTCTGCTTGCAGAGATGACAGACGAGGTCGCGGGCCTCGTGCTGCGCAATAACTACCTGCAGTCTCTGTCGATCTCGTTGACGGAAGCCAAAGGCGCCGGCAATCGGGAAGAACTGAGCCGGCTCATGGATTATCTCGAGGGCATGGGGCGCTTGAACCGAAAGGTCGAAATGCTGCCCGATACCACGGCAGTGGCCGAGCGCTATGTCTCCGGCAAGGCGCTCACCCGCCCCGAGATCGGCGTGTTGCTTTCCTATGCCAAGATCGTCCTGTTCGATCAGCTGGTGGAATCGAAACTGCCGGACGATCCTTACTGCAAGACGACACTTTCCACCTATTTCCCTGCCGGCATGCGGGACCGTTTTGCAGACGATATCGGTGCGCACCGGCTCCGTCGCGAAATCATCGCGACCGTGCTGGCCAATCATGCCATCAACCGTGGCGGCCCGGCCTTTATCGTTTCGGTTTGCGATGCGACTGGCGCGACACCAGACGAAGCGGTCAAATCAGCACTGGTCACCCGTGATGCCTTGAGCCTGACCGAGCTTTGGGGCCGCATTGACGCTCTCGACGCAAAGATCTCCGGACAGACGCAGAACCGCCTCTACGCCATTGTATCCACCGTATACGCCGCAATGACGCGGCTCCTCATCGATACCGGCTTGATTGCCGGACCGATTGCCGCCGCCGTCGACCAGCTCCGTTCGGCCTCGAACCGGGCACGCAGCGAGTTTCAGTCAGCGCTCCCGGATGCCGTCAGGCAGCATTTCGACGAGCAAATCGCCGAACTCGTTGCAGCCGAAGTCCCGGAAGAGGTCGCTCGCGATGTGGTCCAGCTGCAGGCGATGCAGCTACTGCCGGAAGTCCTGCAGATTGCAGAGCGGACGGGGGCGAGCTTCCCTGTGGCAATGAACGGCTTCTTTGCCGTGACGGAAACCTTCCGCATTGGCCGCCTGATCGAAAATGCGAACCGACTGCAACCATCCGATCACTATGACAGCCTCGCTCTATCACGCAGCCTGGACCGGATCGGCCAGGCCCGGCGCCAGATCGCCTGCTCGGTCTTGGTGGCCTCACAGAATGAAGAGGCACAGATGGAAAACTGGCTGTCGCGAGATCGCACCCGGATCGATCGTATCGGCCGAGAACTGACCGCGATTGTCGATAGTGGCGAGCCGAGCATTTCGAAACTGGCGGTTGCCGCCGGCCTGCTCGGCGATCTTGCACAAGACCACGCGAGGTGACAGTGTCCAACGCAGTCAGCCTTAGGGGACCTGCGTGAACACGAACACAATTGTCAAACCCGTAGCCGGACGCCTCGACCGAGGCGTCCTTGGCTGGATGTTCTTCGACTGGGCAGCGCAACCCTATTTTACCGTTGTGACGACCTTCATATTCGGGCCCTATTTCGTGGCGCGCATGACGGATCACCCGGTCTCGGCACAAACTGCCTGGAGCAACGCGGCGACCATTGCCGGCGTCTTGATTGCCATCCTGTCGCCAATCCTGGGCTCGATTGCCGATCAGTCCGGCGCGCGCAAGCCCTGGATCGCCTTCTTCGCGCTCATCAAGATCATCTGCCTGTCTCTGCTTTGGACGGCAGCACCGGGTTCTTCCGTGGCCATGATCATGCTGCTGATCATCGTTTCGAGCATTGCTGCGGAATTCTCGATCGTTTTCAACGATTCCATGATGCCACGCCTGGTCTCACAGGCGGATGTCGGTCGGGTCTCGAACGCCGCCTGGGGACTTGGCTATCTGGGCGGGATGATCGTCCTCATCGCCGTGGTTCTGCTGCTGGCCGGCAGTCCCGAAACCGGCCTCACCCTGCTTGGCATCCCCCCGCTCTTCGGGCTCGATCCAGCCACTGGCGAAGACGCCCGTGTCACCGGTCCACTATCGGCGGCATGGTATTTCCTCTTCATTCTGCCAATGTTCCTGTTCACCCCGGACGCACCCAAGGGCAAGAAACTCGGAGCAGCGGTTCGCTCTGGCCTGACCGAGATCGGCCACACGCTTTCTGAACTCAAACAGCGATCCGGTCTCGTGCGCTTTCTCATTGCTCGCATGATCTATCAGGACGGGGTCAATGGGCTGCTGGTCCTGGGGGGCGTCTTTGCTGCGGCCATGTTCGGTTGGTCGACCATGGAGATCGGGATATACGGGATCATCCTGAACGTGGTTGCCATCCTCGGCTGTGTCGTGGCAGGACGGATCGACCGGTTGATGGGCTCCAAAGTTGTCGTCCTGATTGGCCTTTGCCTGCTGGTGCTCGCGACCTTCGGCATTGTTTCAACGGGGATCGACTTCACGCTCTTCGGCCTGATCAACCTTCCGGTCACCGGCACAGAGGGGATCTTCGCGACCCCTGCAGAGAAGGCCTATATCCTCTACGGCCTCTTGATCGGCCTGTCTTTCGGACCGGTTCAGGCTTCATCGCGTTCCTATATGGCGCGCAGTGTGGCGGTTCACGAAGCCGGACGTTATTTCGGCATCTACGCTCTCTCCGGAAGAGCAACGAGCTTCCTTGCCACGCTGTCTTTCTCGCTGATGACCGCCGCCACAGGATCGGCGCGCCTCGGCATGGCCACGCTCCTGATCTTCCTCATGCTCGGCCTTCTGCTGCTCTGGTCAACGCCCTATCCCGCGAGCCCGGATAGGGCGGCAGCAACAGAGCTACGACAATAGCAAAAGGGCCGGTAAAACCGGCCCTTTCTCAATTTGTCCAAGACTGGTTGACCAAGCGTCGCTCAATGGCGGAAATGACGGATGCCAGTGAAGACCATGGTCACGCCATGCGCATCTGCAGCTGCTATCACTTCTTCGTCGCGCATCGATCCGCCTGGCTGAATGACGGCCGTCGCACCGGCCGCAATCGCAGCAAGCAAACCGTCTGCAAAGGGGTAGAAGGCCTCCGAAGCGACGGCAGACCCTTGCGTTAGTGGTGCGGCAAGCCCGAGAGCCTTGGCCGCATCTTCAGCCTTCAACGCGGCGATACGAGCGGAATCGACACGGCTCATCTGGCCCGCGCCAATACCGGCCGTCTGACCATCCTTGGCATAGATGACAGCATTTGACTTCACATGCTTGGCGATCTTGAAGGCGAACTTCATATCCTCAAGTTCGGTGGCAGTGGGCGCACGCTTGGTCACAACCTTGAGGTCGAGATCCTCGACCATGACGTTGTCGCGCGACTGGACCAGCAGACCACCAGATACCGTCTTCGCCATCAGACCACGGCCACGCGGATCGGGCAGGGCACCTGAGGTCAGCAAGCGCAGGTTCGGCTTGGCAGCGATGATGGCCTTGGCTTCGTCAGACACAGAGGGGGCAATGATAACCTCGGTGAAGAGCTTGACGATTTCCTGCGCCGTCTCCGCATCGAGATGCTGGTTGAGGGCAATGATGCCGCCAAAAGCCGAGGTGGAATCGCAAGCCAGTGCACGCCGATAGGCATCGGCAAGCGTCGCTCCGGTGGCAACGCCACAGGGGTTGGCGTGCTTGATCATCGCACAGGCCGGCCCATTCGCCGGATCGAACTCAGCCACCAGTTCAAAGGCGGCATCGGTATCGTTGATGTTGTTGTAGGAGAGCTGCTTACCCTGCAGGAGCGTGGCAGTGGCAACGCCAGGCCGGTTGTCGCCCGTGACATAGAAGCCAGCGCTCTGGTGTGGATTTTCGCCGTAACGCATAGCTTCCTTCAGCGCACCACCGATCACGCGATAGGCCGGCATATCGATATCCAGCGCTTCCGCGAACCAATTGGAAATGGCCGTGTCGTAAGCCGCGGTGCGGGCATAGGCCTTCGCGGCCAGACGCTGGCGCAGCGCGTAGGTGGTCTGGCCATCATGGTCGCCAAGCGCCGCGATGACGGCGGGATAGTCAGCGGCATCCGTGACGATGGTGACATAGGCATGGTTCTTGGCGGAGGCGCGGATCATCGCCGGGCCGCCGATATCAATGTTCTCGACTGTCGTCGGGTAGTCGCCGCCTGCAGCACGAACCTGCTCGAAGGGATAGAGATTGATCACCGCGAGATCGATCGCCTCGATCCCATGTTCCTTCATGGCCTCGGCATGATCGGCATCGTCACGGATCGACAGGAGACCACCATGAACCCGCGGATGAAGCGTCTTGACGCGACCGTCCATGATCTCCGGAAATTCGGTGATTTCCGAAACGTCGGTGACTGGCAAACCAGCGGCACTCAGGGCCTTGTGCGTGCCACCGGTGGACAGCAGCCGCACGCCGCGCTCATGCAGCGCCCGTGCAAAGTCTTCGATCCCCGTCTTGTCGGAAACCGAGATGAGTGCCGTCCGGATACGGACGAGGTCGGGGGCAGGGATCTTCTTGGAAACAACGGCCATGGTTCAGCTCCGGTCTGGCGACGGGCGCCCGCTGCCTCACACGGCGGACGCGGCTGCCGCCGCCTAGCACAGGTTCACGGACGATGAAACCTTTCAAGGCGATTTGTCACGCCCGATGCGCCAGAAACCAACGTATTTCAGGAGCCTCGAAGGTAACTTCCAGCTGCTGCGAGGGGCGAATACCGGAGACGTCGGCAAAAAATACATCTTCTGCAATGACGAGCTTTCCAACGGGAAGCGTAAAGGTCCAGCTTTCACCATCAGGCGCGATCATGCGGACACTGCGCTGATCTATCCGTTCAAGCGTGATCGACGGATGAATGTGGAAGCGGGCAACGGCTCCGGCCGAAGGCAGGGCGGGGGCCGGGAGGCCATCAGGAAGCAGTAATCGATCTCGGCCGGCAATCTTTGTGCCCGGCTCGTTAATGCGCAGTTCCCGTTCGTGAAGCACTCCAAAACGTCCGAGATAGCCATCATGGCGCGCTGAGAGCCTGTCGCTGCCATCCGGGCCCGTCTGGCGATCGATATCGATCGCCGATGGGGCGGATACCATGATTGACCCGAGAAACTTCGACGCAGTAATGCGCGCCGACGACACATCGCCGATGCAGACGGTAGAATGGGCTGCCGTCGTGCGGGCCAACTGCCGCAGGCGTTCGCCGGCAAAGAGCGGTGACCCGCTGTTGACGATGAACCTGTTCTTGCCCGAGGAAAGTTCGAAGGACAGGCATCCCGCATGGGCCGTATCGGAAAGGCGTGCGGATGGGGGCTTACCCGCATCGACGAGGAGCACTGTCTCGCCCGCTGCCAGCCTATGATAGCCAGCATGCGGCAATGCCTTGAACGGCTGTCCGGCAGTCTCATCATAGCGCAGAACGCTCAGCAGATCCGTCGCAAGCGCGGAACTTGCACCATTGAACAGCGCCAGGTCGCCGCCGCTGTGGCGGAAGAACCGAACGGCGGGATAGATCCGGTCAATCACCGAAATCAGACGCTGCGGGATGTCGTGGCCGAGATTGATATAGGTCTGGCGGAGCGGCAATAGATCGAACAGCAGGTCGACAGATGCCTGCGGGTTGCGCGAAGCGTGACTGCCATCTGGCAGGATCTGACGCTCGAGTTCCCGGTCGAGTTGGCGACCCGCACGTCGAACAGCTTTGCGCGGCGCCTCCGTCGCAATCGACGCCATGGCAAGCGCGATACGGGCTTTCAGGCGAGGCAGGCCTTCCGGGAGTGTGTGGACCTCTCTGTGCAGATGACTGATCTGCAGGTTCAGAGAACCAATAAAACGGCGGTAGAAGCCGGCTTCTGCATCTCTGAGGACCACCGGAGAATGCGACAACCAACTGATGATCCGTCGCGCTGTGACTTCCGGCTCCCATGCGACACCGGTCATGCGGCTTCCATGCAACCCAATCCACTGATCTACGACACTGCGCGTATTCTGACAGGCAACCTGGGTTTTGTAGGCGCGAACATGACGAAGCCAGCCGAATCCGTGCAACCGCATCGCAAATTGCCGTGATGGCAATTCAAGCGAGAAAGGCGATTGGCCGCCAGTTTCCAGCACTCGACCGGCCAGAGGGAAGCGGCCGGCCAGGATCTCTTCGGCGACAAAGGGATCGATCGCCCGCAGATCTGTCGGAGCCACGACAAGACGGCTTACACGAAAGCCACCGGCAAAAAACACTGACGGCATCGCGCGGCTGATCGCCCGTACGACACGGTGTTTGCCTTCGTCGATGTACAGAGAAGCGATTCTCCGGCGATCGCTGATTCGCATTCTTGGTCTCGTACCGATCTTATTGATCTGACAGCAAATTTCGTCGGATTTAAGGTATGTTGAAAATGGGCTGTCGGTCACACAACACAAGCTATGTGACTCGAATCACAGGACATAGCGTCAACGACGGGCGCTGCCGAGTGATCGGCCGACCGCTGGCGACTTGCTAACAGATTATTGCAGCATTCGTTAAATTTTAGCGAGTACGCAAGCGTAGAAGCCATCCAACCCGCCAGCGTCACGCAACATCGCGGGCGTCGTGCGGAATTCGCCGCGCGCTGTGACCGCAGCCTCAAGGCCGGGCCAGTTGTCAGCCTGCACAGGATCGAGCACGAGGTCCGGGTGATCTGCCAGGACACGGTCTACGAGCTCTTCCCCCTCGCGTGGGTCAAGGGAGCAATTGGAGAAGACCAGCTTGCCGCCGGGCTTCAATTGCGTGACCGCATGACGCAAAAGCCGTTCCTGGACGCCTGCGAGCTTGGAAATGTCAGCATCATCCTTCGTCCACAAAACGTCCGGATGACGACGCGTTGTACCGGTAGAAGAGCAGGGCGCATCGAGCAGGATTGCATCGAAGCCCTCTGCGTCCCGCAGTTCCAACAAATTCGTGTAAAGCGTCTTCGCTTCAAAGCCGAGGCGGGCGAGATTGGATTGCAGTCGCTCCAGGCGTGACTTCGATTGCTCGACAGCTGTCACATCGGCGCCAGCCAGGATCATCTGAGCCGTCTTGCCGCCAGGGGCTGCACAGAGGTCGGCGGCCCGTTTGCCCGTCAGATCACCGAAGAGCTTGACCGGAATGGCAGCCGCCATGTCCTGCACCCACCAGGCGCCTTCTTCGAAGCCTTGAAGCGTCGTCACCGAGCCTTTGAAACGGTCGAGCCGGACCGTTCCGCCCGGAAGCACAGTTCCGCCGAGTCTCTCAGCCCAAACTTCCGGTTCCGCCTTGACGGTGAGATCAATGGAGGGCGGCTCAAGCTGCGCGTCTGCAATCAACCGCGCCTGCTCGGCACCGTAGATTTCAGTCAACCGCGCCATGAACCAGTCTGGAATACAAGGGAGATCGGATACGGCCGCCAGAAGTTCATCCTTCTCGCGCCCGATCCGGCGCAGGAGCGCATTCACAAGCTTGGCGAAGCGACGGCTGCGGGGATCGCGATTGGCCTGCTCGACAGCAAGATCGACGGCGGAGTGATCGGGAATGTCGAGATAAAGCATCTGCGCCGCCGCGATGATCAGCAGATGATGCAGAGCGCGCGCACCATCCGGCAGCGGCGATGCGAGCAGGCTCGCCAGGATGGACTCGATGCGGGGCAGATGGCGAAGCGCACTTTGCAGGATCGCCTTAACCAGCGCCCTGTCCGCTTCATTGAGCGCGAGAAACGCCGGATTACCATGTTCTGAATCGAGCAAGCCATCGAGAGAAGTCTTGCGATCGATAACTGCGGCCATCATCCGGCTTGCCGCGATGCGGGCGTCGAGACCTGGCTTATGCTCTCGTTCGACGGGCCGTCCCCGGTACGCGTTGGTCTTAGGCTTGTTCTTATGATTATCGGTCAAGACCATGGTCCTTGGGGCGGTGAGGAATTTCCGCGGCCCCAACCTGTTTTGGGAACGGACTGCGCTCGGCGCGTCGCCTTAGCAGTGGGTTCCGCCGGCGTCGAGCCCTTTGGGCCAATGTCGTTCATCGCAAGCAGGGCTTCGACACGATTGCGCGTATCCGGATGCGTGGAAAACAGATTGTCCATGCGCTGCCCGTTGAGCGGATTGATGATGAACATATGGGCAGTCGCCGGATTGCGCTCCGCATCCACATTTTCGATCCGCGACGCATCGCCGGCAATTTTCTGCAAGGCGGAGGCCAGCCACCTCGGTTGACCGCAGATCTCGGCACCGCGTCGATCGGCAGCATATTCCCGCGTCCGGCTGATTGCCATTTGTACGAGCGTCGCTGCCAGAGGCGCTACGATCATCGCGACAATAACACCAATCACTCCAAGCGGATTGTTGCGGTTGTCGCGGCCACCAGAGAACAGGAAGGCAATATTCGACAGCATGGAAATCGCACCGGCCAGCGTTGCCGTAATCGTCATGGTCAGCGTGTCACCATTTTCAATATGGGCGAGCTCATGTGCCATGACGCCTGCCACCTCTTCCGGCGTCAGACGCTGGAGAAGACCCGTCGATGCGGCGACGGCGGCATTTTCCGGATTACGCCCTGTTGCAAAAGCATTCGGCTGGGGGCTGTCGAATACATAGACCTTCGGCATCGGCAAACCCGCATTGCGGGCAAGGTCGCGAACCATGACATAGAACTCCGGCGCCGTCCGTTCGTCGACCTCCTGCGCATGGTATGACCGCAGCACCATCTTGTCGGAATTCCAGTAGGAAAAGAAATTCATTGCCGCCGCAGCGACAAAGGCGATCATCATGCCGCCGCGGCCACCGATCAGGAAACCAACCCCCATGAAAAGGGCGGTCATGAAGGCAAGCAACATCGCTGTACGCATGGTGTTCATGTCTTGCTCCTCAGTCGCGGCGCTACAATGTGTCTGTTGCCGTTTTCGACTGTTGATTTAAAAAGCGAGCCACCCAATTTCAATGGATACACCTCAAAACTCGCCGCGAGGACCGTAGCATGTCAGACGATCATGAAGAAGCAGCAGCACCGCACGAGGAACCGCGCGAACTGACTCCGGCGGCAAAACGTGCCCTGGCCGAGGCCGAAGAGAGACGGAAACATGCGCCAGTCAATCAACCTCCCACCGAATTGGGTGGTCGAGGCGGCGCGGACCCCGCACGATTTGGTGATTGGGAAATCAAAGGTCGTGCTATCGACTTTTGAGAGGAATAAATCCCTATTGATAAGGCGGCCAATGCGGAATATGTTCCTCTTATGTTCCGCAAGACAACAAGTGCTGCGATAATCTTCCTCATGCTGTCCAATGGCACAGCAAACGCCGCGACGCGCGCAATCAAAGGACCTGTTCAGGCAGAGGTCGTCAGGGTTGTCGACGGAGATACAGTCTTGGTCCAGGCCATGCCTTGGCCCGATCACCGCATTGATACCTATGTGCGACTACGCGGCATCGACGCCCCAGAGCTGAAATCTGAATGTCCAAGCTTTCGCCTGGCCGCAGAAAGAGCGAAGGATAAGCTGGCAACCTTGATGGAAGGGCAACGCAGCGTGACACTCACGTCCATCACAGGCGACAAATACTTCGGACGTGTCGTTGCTGATCTGACCCTCGAAGATGGCACCCAACCAGCAGATCTCTTGCTGCAGATCGGTCTGGTTGAGCCGTATCAAGGGCGAGTCAAGCGGAAGCGGCTATGCCCGGATGATTAGGGCGCGAACAAGAGAGGGGCTCCCATTGGGAGCCCCTCTCTTGTTTCCTGGCAGGACGAGAAGGCCGCCATCAGCTGCCCTTGTTCTGGCGATTGGCGATCAGGTCATCGACAACGGCAGGATCGGCAAGCGTCGAGGTGTCGCCGAGTGCGCCGAAGTCGTTTTCGGCAATCTTGCGGAGAATGCGCCGCATGATCTTGCCCGAGCGAGTCTTCGGCAAGCCCGGCGCAAACTGGATTTTGTCAGGCGTGGCGATCGGGCCGATTTCGGTGCGAACATGCTTCAGCAAGTCGGTTCGCAGAGCATCATTACCCTCATGTCCCGACATCAAGGTGACATAGCAATAGATTCCCTGGCCCTTGATATTGTGCGGATAGCCCACCACGGCCGCTTCAGACACAAGATGGTGAGAGACAAGTGCCGACTCGACTTCCGCAGTTCCGAGACGATGCCCGGAGACGTTGAGGACGTCGTCCACGCGTCCGGTAATCCAGTAGTAGCCGTCCTCGTCCCGACGGCAGCCGTCGCCGGTGAAGTACTTGCCCTTGTAGGTGGAGAAATAGGTCTGCACATAGCGATCATGATCGCCATAGACGGACCGGGCCTGGCCGGGCCAGCTTTCGGTAATGCACAGATTGCCGTCCGTAGCGCCCTCAAGGACATTCCCCTCGTTGTCGACCAGTTCCGGCTTGACGCCAAAAAACGGCCGCGTGGCAGAACCTGGCTTCAGCGGCGTGGCCCCCGGCAGCGGTGTGATCATGATGCCGCCCGTCTCCGTCTGCCACCACGTGTCGACGACTGGCGACTGCTGTTCGCCAACGACGTTGTAGTACCACTCCCAGGCTTCCGGATTGATCGGCTCGCCAACAGAGCCAAGCAGCCGGAGCGATGACCGGTCTGAACGTTTGACGAACTCGTCGCCAGCGCCCATCAGCGAGCGGATCGCCGTGGGAGCTGTGTAGAAGATGTTGACCTTGTGCTTCTCGATCACTTCCCAGAAACGACCCTGGTCAGGGAAGGTCGGAATGCCTTCGAACATCAGCGTGGTCGCGCAGTTCGCGAGCGGACCATAGACGATGTAGGAGTGCCCGGTAACCCAACCGACATCCGCCGTGCACCAGTAGATATCTCCGTCGTGATAATCGAAGACATATTCATGCGTCATCGAGGCATAGACGAGATATCCCCCGGTCGTGTGCATCACGCCTTTCGGCTTGCCGGTTGAACCCGACGTATAGAGGATGAACAACGGATCTTCCGCTTTCATCTTCACCGGTGGGCAATCCGCCTTGACGGTGTGAACTTCCTGGTGGTGCCAGATATCACGGCCCGGTGCCCAGCCGATCTTGCCGCCGGTGCGGCGAACCACGAGAACCTTGTTGACGATGACATACTGCTTGGCAGCGATGTCGATCGCAATGTCGGTGTTTTCCTTCAGTGGCACCGGCTTGCCACCACGAACACCCTCGTCACAGGTGATCACAAAGGTCGATTCACAGTCGACGATCCGGCCTGCCAGCGCTTCGGGAGAGAAGCCGCCGAAAACGACGGAATGCACGGCGCCGATACGCGCGCAGGCCAGCATCGCATAAGCGGCCTCCGGGATCATCGGCATGTAGATCGTGACGCGGTCACCCTTCTTCACGCCATGCTTCTTCAGAACATTCGCCATCCGGCAGACATGGTCATAAAGCTCGTTGTAGGTGATCTTCTTGTCGATGTAGGGGTTGTCGCCTTCCCAGATGATCGCCGTGCGTTCGCCATGGGTCTTGAGGTGGCGGTCAATGCAATTGTAGGAGACATTTGTCAGGCCGTCCTCGAACCACTTGATCGGGACCTTTCCCTTGAACGACGTGTTCTTCACCTTGGTATAGGGCTTGAACCAGTCGATGCGCTTACCGTGCTTGCCCCAGAACTTGTCGGGATCGTCGATGCTCTCCTGATACCACTTCTGGTATTTGTCATCGTCGATCAGCGCGCGAACTTTTGCCGATTTCAGCACCGGATAGGTTTTGGCTGACATGAACTCCTCCTCATGTTGACGGGCCATCACTGGCGACCAGGACCGTCCTCCCCGGCCAATCGCCGACATACATAGCAGGTGAAACTTCGCCAGCAATTAGACAAAGGTCATTCGCGACTTCGCGAATTGCAATTTCGTTACATTATGGCTATAAGGACGCCGAATTCCCGGAAATAGTGGTTTAAACCCACGGCTCGCGACAACCGGCGCGGACCTCAGAAGGATTGTATCCATGGCCCAGACTCTGCTCATGCCGAAGGCGACTGCCGTTTGGCTCGTAGACAACACCGCGCTGTCATTCGACCAGATCGCGCAGTTCTGCAAATTGCACCCGCTTGAAGTCAAGGCGATTGCCGATGGTGAAGCGGCGCAGGGCATCAAGGGCCTGGACCCGATCGCGACCGGTCAGCTTTCGCGCGACGAAATCGTCCGCGGCGAAAAGGACATCCACTACAAGCTCAAGATTTCCGAGCCGAAGGTGCGCGTTCCCGACTCCAAGCGTCGCGGCCCGCGCTACACGCCGGTTTCCAAGCGCCAGGATCGTCCGAACGCGATCCTCTGGCTGGTTCGAAACCATCCGGAACTGAAGGACGCGCAGATTTCGCGCCTTGTCGGCACGACCAAGTCGACCATTGAACAGATCCGCGAGCGCACGCACTGGAACTCCGCCAACCTCGCGCCCATGGATCCGGTAACACTCGGCCTCTGCAGCCAGATCGACCTCGACCTGGAAGTGGAAAAGGCATCGAAGGGCCGTCCGCTTCCGACAGCAGCCGAACTTGGCGCCACCTTGCAGTCCGCAGCTGACACAGAGAACCTCCGCTACGGTTACGATCGCGAGGAAGAGAAGGAAAAGGAAATCGACGCCAACGCCGTTTTCGCCAAGCTCCAGTCGCTCAAGTCGACCCGCAACACGGACGAAGATGAAGACGACGGTCGCTACTGATCTTTATCACGCTGATTGAACAAGCCCCGGCTCCCCGCGCGCCGGGGCTTTTTCATGTCAGGCGACTTTCTCGCCCGACACGATCTGACCATGCACCCGCAAGACAGCTGTTATCTCGTCGAGAATAGCCGGGTCGTCGATCGTCGCTGGCATTTTCCATGGCATGCCATCAGCGATCTTTTGCATCGTGCCTCTCAGGATCTTGCCTGAACGCGTCTTCGGCAGCCTGTCGACGATCATGACCATCTTGAACGCAGCGACGGGGCCAATTTCGTCTCTCACAAGCTGTACGATCTCGCGGCTGATCTGCGCGTGATCGCGATGCACATTCTTCTTCAAGACAAGAAAGCCACAAGGCACCTGCCCCTTCAGTTCGTCGGCGATACCGATGACGGCACATTCCGCGACATCAGGATGCATGGCGCAGACCTCCTCCATCGCGCCGGTGGAAAGACGGTGCCCGGCACAATTGATGATGTCATCTGTTCGCGCCATGACGAAGACATAGCCATCCTCGTCGATGATCCCGGCATCCGCGGTCTTGTAGTAGCCCGGGAACTCGTCGAGGCATGAGTGCCGGAACCGTTCGTCGGCGTTCCAGAAGGTCACGAGGCAACCGGGGGGCAGGGGGAGTTTGGCAACGATATTACCAAGCGTTCCACGTGGAACGGGATGGCCGGCATCATCGAGCACATCCAGAGCATAACCCGGCATGGGCTTGGTGGGGGAGCCGTGTTTCACTGGGAGCAGGCCGAGGCCAGCAGGATTTGCCGCGATCGCCCATCCGGTTTCAGTTTGCCACCAGTGATCGATGACTGGAATCTTGAGCATCCGTTCAGCCCATTTCAGCGTCTCGGGATCGGCGCGCTCACCGGCCAGAAAAAGTGCCCGGAGGCCTGAGAGATCGTAGCGCGCGATATGTTCGCCTTCTGCATCGTCACGACGGATGGCCCGGAAGGCGGTCGGTGCGGTGAACAGAACCTTGACGTCGTGATCATTGACTACGCGCCAGAACGTGCCGGCATCGGGCGTGCCGACAGGCTTGCCCTCGAAGATAACGGTGGCATTTCCAGCCAGAAGTGGCCCGTAGACGATATAGGAGTGGCCAACGACCCAGCCGATATCGGAAGCAGCCCAGAAGACTTCACCGGGCTTCATTCCGTAGATGTTCTGCATGGTCCAGTTCAAGGCGACCATATGACCGCCATTGTCCCGGACGACCCCCTTGGGCTCTCCCGTCGTGCCAGAGGTGTAAAGGATGTAGAGCGGATCGGTCGCCTCGACCGAAACTGGGGGAATGGTGAGACCCTTCACCTTCTCGACTTCGATGGCCTGCGCCAGATCGACGTCGCCGTGTTCGTAACGCAGAGGCGCGTGGTACTGCTCCCGCTGCAGCACGAGGCAGTAGTCCGGTTTGACCCTTGCCATGTCGATGGCCTGATCCAGCAACGGCTTATAGGGAACGATCCGGCCAGGTTCGAGGCCGCAACTGGCACCAATCACCACCTTGGCACCCGAATCATTGATGCGTGTCGCAAGCTCATGGGCTGCAAACCCGCCAAACACAACGGAATGAACCGCTCCGAGGCGAGCGCAGGCGAGCATCGAGAAAACCGCTTCTGGAATCATCGGCATATAGATGATGACCCGATCCCCGCGACCCACACCGTGATTGCGTAAGACCGCAGCAATGGCCGACACTTCGACCAGGACATCGTCATAGGTGAAGCGAGCGGTCTGCCCGGTCATGGGGCTGTCATAGATGACAGCAGTTTCGCCGCCGCGACCCGCGGCGATATGGCGATCAACGCAGTTGTGGCAGGTATTGGTTCGCCCCCCTGCAAACCAACGGCCATAGGGTCCTTCATCAGGATCGAAGGTCACCTGTGGTGGCTCGAACCATTCGATCCCCTCCGCCGCCCGTGCCCAGAATGCCTCCGGATCCTGTTTCCACGCAGAATATACGTCTTCATATGCGCCGCCCATGCCATCCTCCCGACCTTGCCTGGTTCAGCCCTGTAAGGGCTATTCTAGGATTTGCCGGGAAGGGGTGGAAGCCAGACCAAAGCGCTATGCCGAAGGTCGAATGCCTCTAGCGTGTTCCAAAGAGGGCGGAGCCGACACGAACACTCGTTGCACCGAAACCGATCGCGGTTTCGAAGTCGGCCGACATGCCCATCGAAAGCTGGTTAAGACCGTTTTCAACCGCCAATTTTTGCAAGAGCGCAAAATGCGGTCCGGGATTTTCCTCGGCCGGCGGAATGCACATCAAGCCCAAGACCTGAAGTCCCAGTTTATCACGGCATAGCATCACAAAACTCGCCACATCATCAGGCGCGATGCCGGCTTTTTGCGGCTCAAGCCCGGTATTGACCTGGATATAGACCGGCAAGGGTCGATGCTGGCGCTTCATTTCGTCGGCGAGGACCCGCGCAATCTTTTCGCGGTCGACACTTTCGATCACGTCGAAAACGCCCACGGCGTCAGCAGCCTTGTTAGACTGAAGGGGCCCGATCAGATGCAATTCGATATCCGGCGTCTTTTCCCGAAGTGCCGGCCATTTGGATTGCGCCTCCTGAACGCGGTTCTCACCGAAAACGCGCTGACCAGCCTCGATCACGGGGCGGATATGCTCTGCTTCGAATGTTTTTGAGACAGCGACCAGGGTGACCGAACTCGGGTCTCTCTCGGCTTCATCCGCAGCTTTGGCTATCTTCGCCCGAATCTCGAGCAAGTTGTCTTCAACCGACATCGCGATCTCTTTCTTTTCGACACCTTAAATCTGGATCGCCCAGATCGTGCGACAAGGGGTTAAGTCGCTTGGGTGGGACAGGCAAGCCATGAATGCAGAAAGCATGCTGCGAGCCTCAAAAACTTGACGCTTGGACGGTTTCGTGATGAAGGTCAGCCTCACTTTTTGCAGCAATTCCCGGAAATTTGACTGATGGCTACCGAACGTTACAATCCGCGCGACGCCGAACCCCGCTGGCAGGCGAACTGGGCCGAGAACAAGGTCTTTGAGACTGATAATTCGGATCCGCGTGAGAAATACTACGTGCTGGAAATGTTCCCTTATCCTTCGGGGCGCATCCACATGGGTCACGTTCGAAACTATGCCATGGGTGACGTTGTTGCGCGCTACAAACGCGCTCGGGGTTACAACGTCCTGCATCCGATGGGATGGGACGCGTTCGGGATGCCGGCTGAAAACGCCGCGATGAAAAACAAGGTTCATCCCAAGGGCTGGACTTATGAAAACATCGCCACGATGCGCGGCCAGTTGAAATCCATGGGCCTGTCGATTGACTGGTCGCGCGAGTTCGCGACCTGCGACGTTGAATATTACCATCGCCAGCAGCACCTCTTTCTCGATTTTCTCGAGAAGGGTCTCGTCTATCGCAAAAACTCCAAGGTCAACTGGGACCCGGAGGACATGACCGTTCTGGCCAACGAGCAGGTCATCGATGGCCGTGGCTGGCGCTCAGGTGCGTTGGTAGAACAGCGTGAACTGACCCAGTGGTTCTTCAAGATCACCGATTTCAGCCAGGATCTGCTCGATGCGCTCGACACGCTCGACCAGTGGCCGGAAAAGGTTCGTCTGATGCAGAAGAACTGGATCGGTCGCTCGGAAGGCATGATTGTTCGCTGGGAAATCGTCTCGGGCAGTACAGAAGGCGAAGTCGCTGTCTACACCACGCGACCGGATACGCTGTTCGGCGCCTCCTTCCTGGCAATCTCCGCCGATCACCCCCTCGCCCGCGAAGCCTCCGCGCGCGATGCTGCAATCGATGCATTCTGCCAGGAATGCCGCCATGCCGGCACCTCTCTTGCTGCCCTTGAAACAGCGGAAAAAAAGGGCATCGACACCGGTATCCGCGTCAAGCACCCGCTTGATAGCAGCCTGGAATTGCCGGTCTATGTCGCCAACTTCGTTCTGATGGAATATGGCACGGGCGCGATTTTCGGCTGCCCGTCCGGTGACCAGCGCGACCTTGACTTCGCGCGCAAGTATGGTCTGCCAGTGACACCCGTCGTGATGCCGAAGGATGGCGACGCTGCGACCTTCGTTATTGGCGACACAGCCTTTTCCGATGACGGTGTGATGATCAATTCGCGCTTCCTTGACGGAATGACCACCGCGGAAGCGTTTGAGGAGGTGGCGAACCGCCTGTCCTCACAGACTTTGGGGAACATGCCTCAGGGCGAGCGCAAGGTAAATTTCCGTCTGCGCGACTGGGGCATTTCCCGTCAGCGCTACTGGGGTTGCCCGATCCCCGTTATCCATTGTGATGACTGTGGTGTGGTTCCAGTGCCGAAGCAGGATCTGCCGGTCAAGCTGCCTGACGATGTCAGTTTCGACAAACCGGGCAATCCACTCGATCGCCATCCGACATGGCGCCACGTCGCCTGCCCATGCTGCGGCAAGGACGCACGTCGCGAAACGGACACGATGGATACGTTCGTCGATTCGAGTTGGTATTTCGCGCGCTTCACCGCCCCGTGGGAAGACAAACCGACCGATCCGGCAGCTGCCAATACCTGGTTGCCGGTCGACCAGTACATTGGCGGCATTGAACACGCGATCCTGCATCTTCTCTATTCGCGCTTCTTCACCCGTGCGATGCGTGAGACAGGCCATCTGGACGTGAAGGAGCCGTTCAAGGGCCTCTTCACGCAGGGCATGGTGGTGCATGAGACCTACAGCATTGGCGAAGGCCTGACCCGCGAATGGGTCGCCCCCGCAGACCTGAGGATCGACGAGATCGACGGCGAACGTCGCGCCTATTTGCTGTCCAATGGGCAGGAAGCCAGGATCGGTTCGATCGAGAAAATGTCGAAGTCGAAAAAGAATGTTGTCGACCCGGACGATATTATCGGCTCCTACGGCGCAGACACCGCCCGCTTTTTTGTTCTGTCCGATTCGCCGCCGGATCGTGATGTGATCTGGTCAGAATCTGGTGTGGAAGGGGCACATCGTTTTGTTCAGCGCGTCTGGCGCCTCATATCAGAGGCAGCAGAAGAGCTGAGGACCGTAGAGAGCAAGCCGGCGCTTGAGGGCGAGGGCTTCGCTGTGTCTCAAGCGGCCCACAAGACGCTCAAGGCCGTTCAGGGTGACCTGGACAAGCTGGCCTTCAACAAGGCAATCGCTCGCATCTATGAACTCGTCAACACGCTTGCCGCGCCGCTGACGTCGGTCGCCGCTGGACAGGCGCAACCCGCGCTGAAATCCGCTCTGCGCAATGCAGCGGAGATCCTGGTTCAGCTGATTGCACCAATGACACCGCATCTGGCGGAAGAATGCTGGACGACGCTTGGAAATAAAGGCCTAGTTTCACAGGCTTCATGGCCGACTTACGAAGACGCTCTCGTTGCTGAAAATGAGGTCACACTTCCGATCCAAATCAATGGCAAGAAGCGAGCCGAATTGACAATCAGCCGCGACGCGGACCAAACTGCCGTGAGCGAAGCGGTACTGGCCCTTGATGCGGTGAAAGCAGCTCTCGCTGGTCAGGCACCTAAGAAAATCATCGTCGTCCCGCTAAGGATCGTGAATATTGTCCTCTAATTTTCAGAGTTCCAAGCTGCTGCGTCGCAGCCTTCTCCTCGGCGCAGCACTTTTGCTGGCCGGTTGCCAAGCAAGACCGCTGTATCTGGACAATGATGGCCAGATGCGCCAGACGCTCGCGTCCATCGCGTTCTCTGAGGCCAAGGACAGAGTTGGGCTCGAGACCCGTAACAGGCTGATCTTCCTCACCGGGGGCGGTGCCCAGCCAACCACGCCGCAATACCGCGTCGACCTCACCGTTTCGAGTTCTGTCGAGGGTGTGCTTCTGGATCGCGCGGCAGACCGCCCGAACTCCGGTCGTGCCCTTGCAATCGGGTCGTTTACGCTCACTCGGATTTCCGACGGTACGGTTCTCAAGACCGGTCGTCGTCAAAGTGTGGCGCTGTTCGACTATCCGCAGCAGGAATACGCACGCCTGCGCTCCGTTCGTGATGCGGAGACGCGTGCCGCTCGCGAGCTTGCGGAACTGGTCTACGCCGACCTGGCAACGGCCCTGGGCCGCTGATAGCGGCACCATGGTCGACGTCAAATCACACGAGTTCGAAGGCTTCCTCCAGAAGTCTGCACGACACTATAGGATCTTTCTGGTCTACGGACCGGATAGGGGTCTGGTCTCCGAGCGTGCAGATCAGATTGCCAAGGCAACTGGTGTCAGTCTGGATGACGGCTTCGCACTCGTGCGGCTTGACGCCTCGGATGTGCAGGGCCAACCGGGGCGTCTGCTGGATGAGGTCAATGCTCTCGGTCTGTTCGGTGGCGAGAAGCTTGTCTGGATCAAGGGCGCCGCCAATGAAAAGGCGCTTGTCGAAGGCTTCCAGATCCTGGCCAAAGACCCGCCGGACGGCAGCTACCTTCTGGTTGAGGCGGGTGATCTGAAGAAGACAGGAGCCCTCCGCAAGATCGCCGAATCCGAGAGGACGATTGCCGCGATTGCCTGCTACCAGGACGATGCCCGCGCCCTCAACGCATTGATCGACCACGAACTCTCCGCTGCCCAGTTGCGTATCACGCCGGCTGCACGTGAATTGCTGCTGAATTCAATCGGTGGCGACCGGATTGCATCGCGCAATGAACTGCAGAAACTGCTGCTCTACTGCATGCATGAAACCCTGATCGACGAACACCACGTCGCCGACATCATCGGCGACGCCAGCGCAATTTCGACCGATGAGGTTGTCGACCACGTTCTGGAAGGAGACCCAGACGGCTTTCTGCATGCCATTCAGAAGGTTATTGCGTCGAAGACGGCCGTGTTTCTTGTCTTGCAGTCTACCTTGAAACAATTTCAGCTCTTGGAGAGCATGCGTCTCGAAATGGACGAACGCCAACAGCAAGTGGCCCAGGTGATGCAAACACTCGGTCGGGGTATCCATTTTCGCAGGAAGCCCATCATCGAAAAAACGTTACGGAACTGGAATAGTGCAGATTTAAGCCGAGAAGCCTCCCGCCTCGGCGCGGCAATCCTCCAGAGCCGACAGAGATCCGCTCTGGAAGATAATCTTGCCATTCAAACTCTGCTTGCCACAACACTACAGGCAGGCAGACGAAATCGCCGGACTTAGCGGTCTTCAAGCAGCCTGCAAATTTCTTCGAGTTGATCCAAACTCTTGTAATTTATACGTAATTGGCCACCGTCACCCTTGTGGCTAATGTTGACGGCCAGGCCAAGACGATCCGAGAGACTGCGCTCCAAGGCAATCGTATCCGAATCTTTTTCCGGCCGGACACTGGCTGCGGCAGGGTTGTTTTGACCCTTGATATGGTTCTGTGCCATCCGTTCCGCATCGCGAACCGATAGTCCCTTATTCACAATCGTTTTGGCGAGTGTAACTGGATCCGGAGTCGAAACGAGTGCGCGGGCATGACCTGCGGAAAGCGATCCTTCAGCCAACATATCCCGAACAGGTTCAGGAAGTTTCAGCAGGCGAAGGCTATTCGCCACATGGCTGCGGCTCTTACCGATGATCTCACCGAGATCGTTCTGCGTATAGCCATGCTCAGCGATCAATTGATCATAGCCAAGCGCTTCTTCCAGCGGGTTGAGATCCGAACGTTGAACGTTTTCAACGATAGCCAGCTCAAGCGCCGTCCGGTCATCAACATCGCGCACGATGACGGGAATTTCGACCAGCCCTGCAAGCTGCGCAGCGCGCCACCGACGTTCGCCCGCGATAATCTCGTAACGACCATTGCCAACTGTTCGGACGACGACGGGCTGAACGATACCGTGTTGGCGGATGGAACCTGCAAGATCCTGCAGTTCGCTTTCATCAAAATAGCGGCGTGGATTTTTAGCGCTGCGCGCTACGAATTCGATCGGAATCGTCCGGTCTGGACTAACGCTCGGCGCAGTCGTTCCTGCAGCAACAGGCTGGTCCATCTCACCAATAAGAGCAGCAAGACCACGCCCAAGGCGCCGTTTCGAAATGTCTTCACTCATCCGATTTACCTCGTCGTCTTAGATGATCACGCAGCTTTACGCTGCCGCTCGCGCTGGATGACCTCCGAGGCCAATTGCAGATAAGCCTGGCTACCCGCGCATTTGAGGTCATATAGAATAGCGGGCTTACCATAGGAAGGCGCTTCTGAAACCCGAACATTGCGAGGAATGAGGGTTGCATAGACCTTCTCCCCCAAATGCTCACGAACATCATTGACGACCTGCTGCGCCAGATTGTTTCGGGAGTCGAACATCGTCAGGACGATACCCTGAATATCGAGGGTCGGATTAACGGTCTGACGAACCTGATTGATCGTCTCCAGGAGCTGGCTGAGACCTTCAAGCGCGAAAAATTCGCACTGCAGGGGCACGAGAATTGAGTGTGCCGCAGCCATGGCATTCATCGTCAATAGATTGAATGAGGGCGGACAATCCAGCAGAACATAGCTATAGCCTCGCGCATCGTCCAGATTTAGCGCCTGCCTGAGACGGAAGACGCGGTCAGCGTGCTGGGAGATTTCCATCTCGAATCCCAGCAAATCCATGGTTGAGGGCACGATGGATAAATTGGGAACAGCTGTTTCGAGTGCGGCCTCAGAGATCTTATGAGATCCGATCAGAACATCATAGGAAGAAAGCCGACGGTCTCGTCGGTCGATCCCCAGGCCAGTGCTGGCATTACCTTGCGGATCAAGGTCAACAATCAATACGCGCTCGCCAATCGCAGCAAGCGCAGTCGCCAAGTTGATGGCCGTCGTTGTTTTACCAACGCCACCCTTCTGGTTTGCAATAGTGATGATGCGGTTTTTCTCGAGATTCATATGGCACCCGAAGGTTGGCCTTTTACAGGCGCTGGAGCGAGGAAATTTCCAGTATGACGGAATCGGCTTCTACCACGCTCTGATGTACTACCAGATCGAATCGCCACCGGCCACGCGCTTTTTCGATTTCGGCGAGATAATCCCGCCCTTTGTGAAAAACCAGCTTCAAGTTTCGGTTTTTTTCGACCCAAGGAAAGACGTAATCGAAGAGCTTGTCCAATTCTGCAAGCGCACGCGCAGAAATGACATCTGGCGCTTCCAGTTTCAAAACTGCGTCCTCGATCCGTAGCGGATGAACAGCGCCGCGTGCCTGGCTTTCGAGCAAGGCCATACGCAGAAAGCTACACTTTTTCTTGTTGCTCTCGACGAGATCAACCCAGCCTTCGCCAGTCTCCGTCAAGGCAATTGCAATCACGATGCCAGGGAAGCCACCACCGCTTCCTATGTCAATCCACCGGGCTGGACCGGGTACGATGGTACGAAGTTGGAGTGAGTCCCGCACATGCCGATTCCATACCTCGCTCAGTGTGGAGGGAGCAACGAGGTTTATGGTTCGAGCCCACTTCTGAAACAGGTCAACAAAGCGGTGCAGCTTTTCCTGCGTTTCACGTGAAACATCCACAGCTTCTTGCATAATTTTCCTTACGAGGCCTGCTGCTGACCGACACCCTTACGTAGATGGGCGACCAGCAGCGCCACAGCTGCCGGCGTCATGCCTTCGATTTTCGCTGCCTGTGCTAAATGAACTGGCCTTTGCGACGAAAGTTTCTGTTTGAGTTCGTTCGATAGGCCTGACAGTTTATGGTAGTCGAAGCTCGAGGGAATAACGCGTTCTTCCTCGGCTTGAACACGCTGTATATCGGCCGCCTGACGATCAAGATAGGTACTGTACAGCGCATCAATTCCAACAAGTTCCGCCAGCGCTTCATCCACGTCGCTGAGGTCGGGCCAAATCTTCACAAGGTCAGACCAACCCAGCTCTGGATAAGACAGAAGTTCTCGTGCATTGCGACGACGACCGTCTTGGTTGACCATTACTGCCTTGGTTTTCATTTCGGTCGGTGAGGCAGATAACTCACCGAGACGAGCATATAAATTTAGCCTATCTTTTTGATATTTATGGAATTTTTCTGATCGAGCAGGCCTTATGCAGCCGATCTCGAGCCCAAGCGGTGTGAGACGCATATCGGCATTGTCTGCCCGCAGGGACAGTCGGTATTCGGCGCGTGACGTGAACATGCGGTATGGCTCTGCCACGCCACGGGTCGTCAAATCGTCAATCATGACACCGATATACGCATTCGTACGGCTGAACGTGACCGGCTCACGATCCAACGCGTAAGAAGCGGCGTTCAGTCCTGCAACCAGACCCTGCGCGCCTGCTTCTTCGTAACCTGTGGTGCCGTTGATCTGACCAGCAAGGTAGAGTCCAGTCGCTGACCGCACAGCCAGAGTCAGGTCAAGTTGTTGCGGATCAACATAATCATACTCAATCGCGTATCCCGGTTGCAAGATGACGGCTTTCTCCAACCCCGGAATGGAGTGGATAAAAGCTTCCTGCACCTCTGCAGGAAGCGACGTCGATATTCCGTTCGGATAGATCGTATCATCGTCCAGACCTTCCGGCTCCAGGAAAATCTGGTGGCCGTCTCTTTCACCGAAGCGGCTGATCTTGTCCTCGATCGACGGACAATAGCGCGGACCCACCCCCTCAATCTGCCCCGAATACATGGCCGATCGATGGAGATTGTCGCGGATGATCCGATGTGTTTCCATCGTCGTTCGCGTAATTCCGCATGAGATCTGCGGCACCGCAATCTTCTCCGTCATGAGAGAGAAGGGCACGGGTTCCGAATCTGCTTCCTGTCGCTCAAGCCTCGACCAGTCGATCGTTTTGCCGTCAAGGCGCGCAGGCGTTCCTGTCTTCAGTCGTCCCAACTCTAGGCCGAGCGCAGCCAAGTCTTCGCTCAGGCGAAGGGCAGGGGCCTCACCAACGCGACCACCAGGGATCGTTTGATCACCAATGTGAATAACACCGCGGAGGAATGTCCCAGTGGTTAGGACGACAGCCTTAGCGCGGACGACAGACCCATCCGCCAAGACAACACCGCGGATAACCGAACCGTCGCGCAGAAGCCCCTCCACACCCGCTTCGATGATCTCCAGTTTGTCGTAGTCAGCAAGATAGGTTTGCACCGCATCTCGGTAGAGCTTGCGGTCTGCCTGTGTACGGGGGCCCCACACAGCCGGACCCTTCTTTCTATTCAGCATACGGAATTGAATGCCACTGGCATCCGCCGCCTGGCCCATGATCCCGTCAAGTGCATCGATTTCACGAACGAGATGCCCCTTGCCGAGGCCACCGATGGCGGGATTGCATGACATTGTGCCGATCTTTTCTGCACTATGGGTCACTAAGGCTGTCACCGCACCCATGCGGGCAGCAGCAGCGGCCGCCTCGGTGCCTGCATGGCCACCGCCCACGACAACAACGTCAAAAATGCGCTCAATGCTCATTACTGACCCTCACTGGGCTCGTTTCACGTGAATCACTTTCCGACACAGAATTCGGAGAAGATTTTGCCCAAAAGCATTTCGGTATCGATACGACCCGTTACCCTTGCCAACTCATCGGCAGCTTGCCTCAGCAATTCTGCTTTCAGCTCCAAGGGAAGGGCCTTCTTGTCCAGGCATTCGCGCAAACTGGCACGAGCGGCCGATAGGCGTTGTGCATGCCTCAACCGGCTCGGGATTGCAAGACTTCCGACTCGCGTCCGCTCCTTGACAATCATCAACATCCGAGCCCGCAATTCGTCGATACCGGTACCGGAAACCGTGGAGAGAGAAACATCAAATCCCTTCTGGTATCCTACTGTGTCGCCTGGTCGGTCGAGATCCACTTTGGTGCAGATCGTCAAGACATCACCTCGAACCGGCCCCAATTCGGCCGGAGGTGCCCGTCCAAGCTCGGAGAGATGGAGAACCAGGTCTGCATCTGCGATCGTCACAAAGGCGCGCCGTATGCCTTCACGCTCGACTGGCTCGTCGGTCTCTCGTAATCCGGCAGTGTCAAAGAGATGTACCTTGTAGCCATCGAGGTCCAGTTCGCAGTGAACAATGTCCCGTGTCGTTCCGGCAATTTCGGTTACGATGGCCACGTCTCGGCGCACAAGTGCGTTCATCAAGCTTGATTTACCGGCGTTCGGTGCTCCCGCCAAAACCACGCGAAATCCGTCGCGAATGATCTCACCCGTTTTGGCTGTCGACAACACAGTATCGATTTCATCGGCCAGTGCCGCCACTTCGGACCAGATGCGATCTGAAACAGATCCTGGGATGTCGCCTTCATCGCTGAAGTCGAGTTCCGCTTCGATCATGGCTCGCGCAAAGATCAGGCGCTCACGCCAGCGCTCATAGATGGCCGAAAGATGCCCACTCGACTGCTCACTGGCGAGACGCCTTTGCATTTCTGTCTCAGCCGCCAGAAGGTCAGCCAGACCTTCTATTTCCACCAGATCAAGTTTTCCATTTTCGAATGCGCGGCGTGAGAATTCGCCTGCTTCGGCCAGTCGCAAACCCTCGAATCCGGCTAATTGTTCAAAAACTGCGGCAATGACTGCCTTGCCACCGTGAAGGTGAAATTCAGCACAATCCTCACCCGTGAAGGACTGCGGTCCCGGAAAGGAGAGAACCAGTCCTTTGTCCAGAATATCACCGGAGGATGTGCGAAGCGTCCGAAGCGCTGCCACGCGTGGTTCTGGTAATGCGCCGCCGATCAATGTGCCCAAGGCGGCGAGTGCCATCGGCCCGCTGATGCGGATGACAGCAACCCCCGCTGGCGGCGCACCGGAAGCAAGGGCGAATATCGTGTCATGGGCTGCTGTCATGAATAGAGCGCTCCTGACAAAGGAGCCGGCGCAAGGCCGGCTTCCATCAGGTGTTCATCGAGTCGAAGAAGTCGCCATTGTTCTTCGTTTGCTTCAGCTTGTCGATCAGGAACTCGATCGCATCGGTTGTTCCCATCGGCGCGAGAATACGGCGCAGGACGAAGATCTTCTGCAGATCCTGGCGCGGTACCAGCAAGTCTTCCTTGCGGGTACCGGACTTCAGAATATCCATCGACGGGAAGATGCGCTTGTCGGCGACCTTACGGTCCAGAACGATTTCCGAGTTACCCGTGCCCTTGAATTCTTCAAAGATCACTTCGTCCATACGGCTGCCCGTATCGATCAGGGCCGTCGCGATAATGGTCAGCGAGCCACCTTCCTCGATATTACGTGCGGCACCAAAGAAGCGCTTCGGGCGCTGCAGAGCGTTAGCATCAACACCACCGGTCAGAACCTTGCCAGAAGACGGCACAACGGTGTTGTAGGCGCGTCCGAGACGAGTGATGGAATCGAGCAGAATAACGACGTCGCGACCATGCTCGACCAGACGCTTGGCCTTCTCGATAACCATCTCGGCGACCTGAACATGGCGTACGGCAGGTTCATCAAAGGTGGACGAAACGACTTCGCCACGCACCGAGCGCTGCATGTCAGTCACTTCTTCGGGGCGTTCGTCGATGAGAAGAACGATCAGATAACATTCCGGATGGTTCGCCGTAATGGAATGGGCGATATTCTGCAACAGGACCGTCTTACCGGTACGCGGCGGCGCAACGATCAGGCCACGCTGGCCTTTTCCGAGCGGTGCGACCAGATCGATCACACGTGCGGACAGATCCTTGGAAGTCGGGACATCCAGCTCCATCTTGAAGCGCTCATTCGGGTAGAGCGGCGTCAGATTGTCGAAATGAACCTTGTGGCGGATCTTCTCGGGATCTTCGAAGTTTATTGTGTTGACCTTCAGCAGCGCGAAATAGCGCTCGCCTTCCTTCGGTCCACGAATTGGTCCCTCAACCGTGTCACCGGTCTTCAGCGAGAAGCGACGGATCTGCGATGGAGAAATGTAGATATCATCAGGGCCCGGCAGATAATTCGCATTGGCCGAACGAAGGAAGCCGAAGCCGTCCTGCAAGACCTCAACGACACCTTCGCCGATAATCTCGACGTCCTGGCTCGCAAGCATCTTGAGGATCGCGAACATCAGCTCCTGCTTGCGCATGGTGCTCGCGTTCTCGACTTCGAGCGTTTCGGCAAATGTCAGGAGATCAGTCGGCGACTTGCTCTTGAGTTCTTGTAGCTTCATTTCAGCCATGAAGGGGACCATAGAGATTGAGTTTTGGGAAGGAACGGCGTGCGCCAGGAATTCTTACGATTGCGAAGGCCGCAATTCACTGAATGTTACGCAAGCCATGAAGAGGGGAGTGCGGCGAAAATAGCGATTTCACCACTGCACCGCAAGTGAAAACCGGCACCGGCCGAAATTAAGCCGCAAGCCCAGTCTCCACTAGAATGGCTTGACGACGGCTAGTATCACAATGGTGATCATCAGCAAAGTTGGTGCTTCATTCATAATTCGCCAGAACCTTGGCGTCCGAACATAGTCGCCCCGGCCAAAAGATCGGACCGCCTTGGCGAAATAACCATGGACGCCCGAAAGCGCGAATACAGCGGCGAGCTTGGCATGCAGCCAGCCGCCCTGAAAGCCGAACACACTCCAGGCGAGATAGAGACCCAGAACCCAGGACACGACCATGGCAGGCGTCATGATCACTGACATAAGCCGTTGCTCCATCACGGCAAATGTCCTCGCCTGCTCGGACCCCGGAGCACTGTCAGAATGGTAGATGAACAAGCGAGGCAGATAGAGCATGCCCGCCATCCAAGAGATGACAGCGATGAGATGCAGCGCCTTGATCCAAGGATAAGCGTCATCAGGACCCGCAAGCATCACGCCAGCAGCAACAACGCCAAAGAACACGAGCGCAACCACGGCCTTTCGTGCAGCCTTTTGGCCAGGGCGTGCGTCGGTCTGCTTTTCCATCACTTCATCCAAAGCTACGAACCCGACGAACCAGATCCGAAACATGCTCCGGGTCGGCCTGCGGCGTAATCCCGTGGCCGAGATTGAAAATCAATGGTCCCTGACCCAGCACCTGCAAGATGGCATCAATCCCTTCATCAAGCGAGCGCCCACCGGCAACGACGCGCATCGGATCGAGATTGCCCTGAACAGGTCCGTCCTTCTGTAACTCAGCGGCAAAGCTGAGCGGTACCGACCAATCAAGGCCAATAGCATCCGCACCCGTCGCCTGCCGGTAGTTCTTCAACAAGATACCTGCGCCCTTCGCAAAGGCGATGATCTTGGCCTTAGGGCGACGTGCACGAACAGAGGCGATCATGCGGGCTACAGGACGAACGCTGAATTTCTCGAACTCGACCTCGCCAAGCACACCTGCCCAGGAATCGAAAATCTGCACGGCGTCAGCGCCGGCATCAATCTGCGAAACGAGGTAATCGGCGGAAACGTCGGCGAGGAAATCCAGGAGCCGCAGGAAGGCTTCAGGGTACTGATAGGCGAAAAGCCGCGCCGGTGCCTGATCTGGCGTACCGTGGCCTGCGATCATGTATGTTGCAACCGTCCACGGTGCGCCACAAAAGCCCAGAAGGGTGGTCTCTGTCGGCAATTCGCGTCTGAGGCGGCTCACCGTTTCAATAACTGGTTTCAGATGCTCAGTGATGCCCTCAGGGCTCAGAGCAGCAATTCCACTCTCATCGATGGGATCCATCTGCGGTCCGTGTCCCTCAGTGAAACGGACATTACGGTTCAGAGCATCCGGTATCACCAGAATGTCGGAAAACAGGATGGCCGCATCAAAGCCATACCGACGGATCGGTTGGAGAGTGACTTCCGTTGCCAGTTCCGGCGAGTAACAGAGATCAAGGAAACTTCCGGCATGGGCACGTGTGGCGCGGTATTCGGGCAGATATCGCCCCGCCTGTCTCATGAGCCAGATTGGCGGTGGCGTGACCGTCTTGCCATTGAGGACGTCGAGGACTTTTCGGTTCAAATCACTCAAGGCTCAGGCCCCTTCAAATAAAGAAAAGAGATATAGATTCTTCTTCTATTTCTAAGAGTCTCTGACTATCAAGGATTAAAGCGTGTCCACAGAGACCAGCCTTCTCGCCATTTGTCGCATCAAGTCGCTTCGTGTTCTCCAAGTTTCCCCGCAATCTGTGGAGAAGCTGAAATTAACCCGAAGATTCAACGATCTGGGAAATATGTTAATGGCTCCTCATCTGTGGATGACGTGGTGACTGACCAATGTGACATTGTGTTATCCACACTATCCACAGATGCGGCGAAACGATCTTCGCTCAGGCTTTCGCTGTGGACAAATCGGAGGTTTTCCCGCCTCCTCCGAAGCGCGGGTGCAGAAGCCTGTCGTTATCCCAGTCTATCAACAGGTACCGGAGAAGATCGTGGAGAACAGGAAAAGCTACTTCCATCTCCACCTGATTTCTGACTCAACGGGTGAAACGCTCATTTCTGCCGGGCGGGCTGCGACAGCCCAGTTCCGCGGCGTCAATGCGATCGAGCACGTCTACCCGCTTATCCGCAGCAAGAAGCAGGTCAAATCCCTCATCGAGGCCATCGACCGCGAGCCCGGCATTGTCTTGTACACTCTGGTTGATCAGGATCTGGCGGCACTGATCGAAGCAGGTTGCCACGAGCTCGGTTTGCCGTGCGTCAACGTCTTGGCGCCGATCGTGGAGACGTTCCAGAGCTATCTTGGCGCGACGTATCGCGGACGTGTCGGTGCACAGCACGTTCTCAACGCCGACTATTTTGCGCGCATCGAAGCCCTCAACTTTGCGATGGATCATGACGACGGTCAGGCGACGGAAGACTATGACAGTGCCGAGGTTGTCATCATCGGCATCAGCCGCACATCGAAGACGCCCACCAGCATTTATCTCGCCTATCGCGGTATCAAGACAGCCAATCTTCCGATTGTTCCTGGTGTACCGCTTCCGGAAGGTTTGCTGCGCGCAACGCGGCCGCTGGTCGTTGGGCTGATCGCGAGTTCGGATCGCATCTCCCAGGTGCGAGAAAATAGAATCCTTGGCGCGACATCTGGCTATGATCACCGCGACTACCTTGATCGCGCAACGATCACCGAGGAGCTCAAATACATGCGATCCCTCTGCGCAAAGAACAATTGGCCCTTGATTGACGTCACACGCCGTTCGATCGAGGAGACCGCCGCGGCCATCGTTGCCCTGCGGACGAAGCTACGGTAAGCCCAGCCAAAGCGTCCGTATTTGAGGTCCACCATGACAGTCTCTCTTGTCCTCGCTTCCGGTAGTGCTGCTCGGCGCATGCTGTTGATCAATGCTGGATTACAGTTTGCTGTCGAGGGCGCGCAGATTAACGAACGGGAGGTGGAAGAGGCTCTTCCCCCAACTCAGCGCGGTCCAGAGGACGTTGCTCTGCATCTTGCAATCGCGAAAGCGCGCGACGTGTCCGAACGACATCCGGACGCAATCGTTATTGGCTGCGATCAGACCATGTCTCTGGGTGAGCGGATTTTTCATAAAGCCAAAGACGTTTCGGAGGCGCGAGAGATACTCCTGTCGTTGAGGGCGGCTGCTCATCATCTGAACAGCGCCGTTTGCCTCGTTCGCAATGATGAAGTCCTTTGGTCTCATGTAGGCGTGGCGTCTATGCACGTTCGTGCTTTCTCAGAGCAGTTTCTAGACGCTTACCTTGATCAGGCTGGTGACAAGATCCTGTCGAGTGTTGGCTGCTACCAACTTGAGGGTGAGGGGGTGCAGCTGTTCGACAAGATAGAAGGTGATTACTTCACCGTGTTGGGACTGCCTCTGCTACCGCTTCTCGACGCTTTGCGTAAACTGGGTGTTAACCATGAATGATTCACGTGAAACAATCGGACCCCAGGCATTTGTCGCCGGCTATCCGATTTCTCATTCCCGCTCTCCGCTCATTCATGGCTATTGGCTGCGCACGCTAACCCTGGCAGGGCGCTATGAAAAAGTCGCGGTTACACCCCACGAGTTTCCCGCCTTTATCCAAGACCTGAAAACGGGTGCGAGAGGATATCGGGGCGGCAACGTGACCATCCCGCATAAGGAAGCGGCGATCGGTCTTGCCGATGTTGTTGATCCCATCGCCGAGGAGATCGGTGCTGCAAACACCCTCTGGTTAGAGGATGGCATTTTGCATGCGACGAACACGGACGCTGAGGGTTTTCTGGCAAACCTCGATGCAGGCGATCCCGGTTGGGATAAATGCGGACGAGCAGTCGTACTGGGAGCCGGCGGAGCGAGCCGGGCAATTCTCCATGGCTTGCGAGAGAGAGGCCTTTCGCAAATTCACGTCGTTAACCGCACGGTCGATCGGGCAAAGGAATTGGCAGATCGGTTTGGGGCTCCCATCGAGGCGCATGCACTTGAAGCCTTGCCAGAGTTGCTGGCCGGAGCAGGGCTTTTCGTCAACACGTCATCTCTTGGGATGGACGGCAGCCCGGTGCCTGTTTTGCCATTTGACCGGATGGTCGACGGCGCCCTCGTAACCGACATTGTGTATGTGCCACTCAAGACAGAATTCATGCGGCAGGCGGAAGAAGTTGGCCTCAGAACAGTGGATGGCCTTGGCATGCTGCTGCATCAGGCAGTCCCTGGCTTTGAAAAGTGGTTTGGACAAAGACCGCAGGTGACGGACGATTTGCGGCAAGTGATCCTCGACGACATTGGGCACCACTGATGATCATCATCGGACTGACCGGCTCAATCGGAATGGGAAAGTCGACCACGGCAAAACTGTTTGCCGAAGAGGGCGTGCCTGTGAATGATGCCGATCAAGTCGTTCATGATCTCTATCAAGGAGCAGCCGTTGAACCCGTTGGCCTGGCATTTCCAGGCACTGTTTCAGATGGTGTCGTGGATCGCGCGAAGCTCAGTGCAGCGCTGGCTCAGAATCCGGCTAACTTTGCCACACTCGAAGCCATCGTTCATCCGCTGGTCAGGGCAAGGGAAACTGAGTTTCTCTCCCGCCATCGGGCATTGGGAACTGAGATTGTGCTCCTCGATATTCCGCTCCTGTTCGAGACTGGTGGCGAGAAACGCGTGGATGTGGTTGTCGTGGTCAGCTGTGAGGCTGCAATTCAGCGCGAGCGCGTCCTTGCACGGACTGGAATGACGCCTGAGAAATTCGAGCTTATCCTTTCAAGACAAGTTCCCGATGCTGAGAAGCGGGCACGCGCTGACTTCGTCGTGGATACGGGGCAGGGCATTGACGCTGCACGCCAACAAGTGCGAGTCCTGCTTGAGCAATTGCGTAACCGGCAAACGGAAACCCCCCATGCGTGAAATCGTCTTCGATACGGAAACAACGGGCCTCGAAAACAAGGTCGATCGTGTCATCGAAATCGGCGGGCTCGAACTGCTCAACCACTTCCCCACGGGACGGACGTTCCACGTCTATATCAATCCCGGTGATCGCAAGGTTCATCCGGATGCGTTGGCCGTCCATGGCATAACCGATGACTTTCTGAAGGACAAACCGAGCTTCGCCGACATCGTTGCCGACATGCAGGCATTTTTCGATGGTGCGAAATGGGTCGCCCACAATGCGAACTTCGATATCGGCTTTATCAATGCCGAGTTTGATCGCTTGGGTCTGCCGCCTGTGGCGCCGGAGCTGGTCGTGGATACATTGTCGCTTGCCCGGCGGAAACACCCGATGGGCCCCAATTCGCTCGATGCGCTCTGCCGGCGCTATGGCATCGATAACTCGCACCGCACGAAGCACGGCGCCCTGCTCGACTCCGAGCTCTTGGCGGAAGTCTATATCGAGATGCTCGGCGGCAGGCAGGCAGCACTTGGATTTGGCAGTGTCGACACACGCCAGACCGAAAAGACGGAAACCACCGAACTGGTCGAGTTTTCCTACGAACGTCCTCGTCCGCTTGCCGCACGGATTTCGGAAGAAGAAGCCAGGGGGCACGCGGCTCTCGTCGCACGACTTGGTGAGAAGGCGATCTGGTCCAGATACACGGCATAAAAAAAGGGTCCCTCGGGACCCTTTTCAGTCTGTGAGAGCCTAAATTTCAGTTCGGCACGGCCTGCTTCGAACGGCCCTGTTCTTCTGCCACGCGCTGGGCAAACATCTGGGCGAAATCGATCGGGTCGATCATCAGTGGCGGGAAGCCACCATTGCGGCTTGCGTCGGCGATGATCTGGCGAGCGAAGGGGAAGAGCAGGCGCGGGCACTCGATGAAGAGAACCGGAAGCATGTGCTCCTGCGGGAAACCAGTAATGCGGAAGACGCCGCCATAGACAAGCTCGGTGACGAAAACGACCTTGTCGCCATCCTTGGCTTCGGCACTCAGCGTCAGGACAACGTCAAAATCATTGTCCGACAGCGGATTGGCATTGACGTTGACATTGATGTTGATCGCCGGTGCCTTGTCGCGAGCCTGAAGCGAACGCGGCGCGCCAGGATTCTCAAACGAGAAATCTTTGATGTACTGAGCAAGGATATTGAGGGACGGAGAAGTCGTTCCCTGATTGTTGTCTGCCATAGGGCGTGTCCTCGAAGATGAATGCTTAGGCCATCTAACATTTGCACCTTCGCCTTACAACCCTTGGGCCTTTGTCTGCCAGAGGCCTAATCTTTGCCGATCCGTGGTCCGCGCCATGGTGTGTCTGTCCGAGTTTCGGTGCGGTACTCGTCAGCATCAAGATCGACGACATTGCCGTCTGCCGTTGGGTGCGAGAACCCGCTGGCTCGGGTAAAGCCACCACGAACGATGACGCGTGGGCGGACCAGACGCCAGGCGAGATCGCGGACGACTGGGATGAAAAGAAGAAGGCCTATGATGTCGCCCAGGAAACCCGGAATGATCAGCAGGACGGCAGCGACGACGAGAAGTGCTGCGTGAACCAGCTGCCGGCCCGGATCAACCCCGCGTTTTGCTTCATCCTGGAGCCGCTGCAAGATCCCAGCCCCCTGGATGCGCAAGAGAGCGAAGCCCAACATGGCAGATAGAATGACAAGACCAAGCGTTGGCAGGACGCCGATGGCGCTGCCGACAAGGACGAAGCCTGCAATTTCGAAGAGGGGTGCTAAAACAAAGAGCACCAGAGGAAGGCGCATCGGCGGCTCCAAACAGCTTTTTGATCCGGATTATCGCAACATCAAGCCGGCCGGTGGCAAAGAATGCGTTACGACGTTTGAATGATTGTCCCGTCAAGACTATATGGGAAGCTGAAAAAGCGAATTCAATCAAACTGGCGGTCTTCATGGGGTCTAGCGATTTTGTCACTCTGTTCTTCCTGGTCGCGGCGGTGCTGATCTTTTTTCAGCTGCGCAGCGTGCTGGGCCGTCGAACCGGTCATGAAAAGCCGCCGGTTGATCCGTTCACCCAACGAGATCTGTCGAAGGGACCTGCGGCAGATGACGGCAAGGTTGTCACTCTGCCCCGACGCGAAGAGCAGTCGGCTGAAGAGCGCTTCGCCCTGATCGATAGCTATACGCCTGCGGGCTCTGCCCTGAATGATCAACTGCGGGAATTGCTGCGTCACGATGCTGGCTTTAACCCGAAGGAATTTCTCAATGGTGCAAAGATCGCCTACGAGATGATCGTGATGGCTTATGCCGATGGCGATCGCAAGACCCTGAAGGGTCTGCTGTCCCGGGAAGTCCTTGAGGGTTTTGAAAGTGCCATTGCCGAGCGTGAGAGCCGGGGAGAAGTGGTCAAGTCGACCTTCGTGGGAATTGAGAAGGCAGAAATCACCCATGCTTCGGTTCGCGATAACGAGGAGCAGATCACGATCCGGATCGTCTGCCAACTGATCACAGCAACCTATGACAGGGACAACAAGCTGATTGACGGTGATGCCGAATTGGTCGCTGAAGTAAACGATGTCTGGACCTTCGCGCGTGATGTTCGCTCGCGCGATCCGAACTGGAAACTGGTTGCGACCGAAGCTGAACAATGAGCGCCAACGGTCGGAATTTCAGCCTGGAGCCTGTCTCCTTTGTCGACATGCCAGGCTGGCAGAATGACGATCCGTCTCTGCTGTGGCCAGCGATGGCCGATTGCCTGGCCCATATCGAACAGGTCAAAGCCTATCGTGCGGGATCGCTTGGCCTGACCACTGATGACCTCCGCCCCCTGTTGCTGGCGGCAGTCCAACGATTGCCAGACGGGCCAGATGACGCCCGTCATTTTTTTGAGCAACATTGCGTCCCAATGCGGATTGTCCCGAACGACAATGTCCGCGGTCTGGTCACGGCCTTTTATGAGCCGGAGGTGGCTGTCTCCGATTGCCCTGACGGGGTCTATCGCTATCCTTTCTATCGCAGGCCCGCTGATCTCATCGATCTAGACGCGACCAATCGACCGACGGATCTCGATAATTCATACGTCTTCGGACAGCGAACCGTGGACGCCATCTCTGTCTATCCGGACCGTGAGGCGATCGATCGCGGATATCTTGAAGATCGTGGTCTTGAGATCGCTTGGGCACGTTCTCGCGTCGACGTCTTCTTTACCCATGTCCAGGGCGCAGCGCGTCTGCGTTATCCCGACGGCCACGTCAGACGCATCACCTATGCTGCCAAGGCCGGCCACCCGTTTTCGCCGATCGGGCGCAAACTGATTGATCTCGGTGAAATCCCGGAGGCCGAGATCTCGATGCAGTCGATCAGAGCTTGGCTCGACGCTCATCCAGATCGCATGGACGAGATCCTCTGGCATAACCGCTCCTATATCTTTTTCCGCGACGCTGATGTTGATGATCTGTCTCGTGGGCCGATCGCAGCCGCGAAGGTGCCGCTGATCGCCGGACGCTCACTTGCGGTTGACCGTCAGATCCACACGTTCGGTTTCCCCTTCTTTATAGCAGCTGAGGGGCTTACTCGGCTGGACGCGGGAAAGAGCTTCGCCCGCCTGATGTTGGCCTTGGACACTGGTTCTGCGATTGTTGGCCCCGCGCGAGGCGATATCTTTACGGGCTCGGGTGACGAGGCGGGCGATCTTGCCGGTGCTGTGCGCAATGCGGCAGATTTTTATATATTCTGCCCGAAGGAAGCGGCTGAGAGGTTCCTGTGAGTGGCTCGGGTTCAAAACTGAAAGGCGAGGATCGTGTCCTTTGGGGCAAGGTTGCTCGTTCGACCAGGCCGCTGCCGGGACGGATGGAAGATCTGCTCGCGTTTGACGATCAGTTCCAGGAAGACAGGATTCTTGAGAATCCTGCACCGCCCGCCTTCCAGAAAACGGCTATGTCGTCAACGGCGCTGCAGACCCCCGAAGTCGATCGAAAGCCCGATGCCCATCGACATCATCCGCTCGAGCGCCCCGTCAAGCGCAAGATTTCCCGAGGCCACCTGGCACTGGAGGCCCGTATCGATCTGC
Organism: Rhizobium sp. AAP43; assembly: GCF_001296045.1. Classification (GTDB taxonomy): domain Bacteria; phylum Pseudomonadota; class Alphaproteobacteria; order Rhizobiales; family Rhizobiaceae; genus Allorhizobium. The sequence continues at coordinate 127,316 of NZ_LJHS01000027.1, forward strand.
ATGGACTCTTTCAGAGCGACGCGCATGGCATGCTTCTCGATTTTCTGATGCGCGCCCATGAGCGTGGACTACGTCATGTTCTTGTCATCACAGGTAAGGGAAGTTCGTTCGGCAGCGAGGGCGCGTTGAAGAGAGCAGTCCCGCTCTGGTTTTCGCTCCCGGAATTCCGCTTTCTCATTTCGTCCTACGAGCCCGCTGCGCGCAAACACGGTGGCGATGGAGCGCTCTATGTCCGCCTGTCGCGCAAGGGGCAGGACCCACGATGACGCCCTTCGGCGAAGCTCTGCGCGCATTGCGCAACGGCAAGGGTGTTTCGCAAAAAGAGATGGCTGCGGCGCTTGGCGTGTCTGCGGCCTATCTGTCGGCACTCGAGCACGGCAAGCGCGGCCTGCCGAACTTTGATTTTCTGCAGCGTGTGGCCGGCTACTTCAATGTCATATGGGATGAAGCCGAGGAGCTCTTCGCCGCGGCCGGCCTGTCTGATCCGCGCGTTGTCATCGATACTGCCGGAATGAGCGCCGAATACACCGCTTTCGCCAATGAACTGGCCAAGGTGATTCGCCACCTGTCACCCGACGTGATAGAAGAATTGCAGATGGTGCTGGACAAAGGCAAAAAACGGTCCTGAAGGGGCTTGAATGCTTTGTCTATCCACGACAAACGGCGCGCGCGCCTTTGGAACTCTAGCCAAAACACCTATAGTCGTGAGCTCGAAGCGGCCTGATTCGCGTCATGCTAAAGCTTCGGAGACCGATTGGAAAGATTTGCTGAATGACCGACTTGCCGACCACGGATAATGGTGCACCGGCCGAATACGGCGCGGATTCGATCAAGGTATTGAAGGGGCTCGACGCTGTCCGTAAGCGGCCGGGCATGTATATCGGCGATACCGACGACGGATCTGGCCTGCATCATATGGTCTACGAAGTCGTTGACAACGCGATCGATGAAGCTTTGGCCGGGCATGCGGATCTGGTGACTGTTTCGATCAACGCTGACGGTTCTGTCACCGTAACGGACAACGGTCGTGGTATCCCGACCGATATCCATACGGGTGAGGGTGTATCGGCTGCCGAAGTCATCATGACCCAGCTCCATGCGGGCGGTAAGTTCGACCAGAATTCCTACAAGGTATCGGGCGGCCTGCACGGCGTTGGCGTGTCGGTCGTGAACGCCCTTTCTGTCAAGCTCAGCCTCAAGATTCGTCGTGTCGGGAAGATCCATGAGATGAGCTTCACGCATGGCGTCCCCGATTCACCGCTGAGGGTCACCGGTGAATATGAAGGGCGTTCCGGAACCGAGCTTACTTTTCTGCCCAGCGCGGAAACCTTCACCAAGACGGAGTTCGACTACAACACGTTGGAACACCGTCTGCGCGAGCTGGCGTTTCTGAATTCAGGTGTGCGCATCGTTTTGACCGACAGGCGCAAGTCCGACATCCGCCAGGAAGAATTGCTATATGACGGCGGCCTCGAGGCCTTTGTCCGGTATCTCGATCGGGCCAAGAAGCCATTGGTCGACAAGCCTGTTGCCATCCGTGGCGAGAAGGATGGGATCACGGTTGAAGTGGCCCTGTGGTGGAACGACAGCTATCACGAAAACGTCCTGTGCTTCACCAACAACATTCCGCAGCGCGATGGCGGCACCCACATGGCAGGCTTCCGCGCCGCCTTGACCCGCCAGGTTACATCCTACGCAGATACGTCCGGCATCCTGAAAAAGGAAAAGGTCTCATTGCAGGGTGAAGACTGCCGCGAGGGCCTGACGGCTGTACTGTCGGTAAAGGTACCGGACCCGAAGTTCTCGTCGCAGACCAAGGACAAGCTCGTTTCGTCTGAAGTGCGCCCCGTCGTCGAAAATCTGGTCAGCGAAGCTCTGAGCACCTGGTTTGAGGAGCATCCGACGCAGGCCAAGGTTCTCGTCGGAAAGGTCGTGGAAGCGGCAATCGCGCGTGAAGCTGCCCGCAAAGCCCGCGAACTCACCCGCCGCAAGGGAGCGCTCGATATTGCATCATTGCCCGGCAAGCTTGCCGATTGCTCGGAACGTGATCCGGCAAAGTCCGAACTCTTCCTCGTCGAGGGTGACTCAGCAGGCGGATCGGCCAAGCAGGGACGTTCCCGTGAAAGCCAGGCCATCCTGCCGCTGCGCGGTAAGATCCTGAACGTCGAGCGTGCACGTTTCGACAAGATGCTGTCCAGCCAGGAAATCGGCACCCTGATTACCGCGCTCGGTACCTCGATCGGCAAGGATGAGTTCAACGCAGACAAGCTGCGCTACCACAAGATCATCATCATGACGGATGCTGACGTCGACGGAGCTCATATTCGGACGCTGCTGTTGACCTTCTTCTTCCGTCAGATGCCGGAACTCATCGAGCGCGGCCACCTCTACATTGCCCAGCCGCCGCTTTATAAGGTTTCGCGCGGCAAGTCGGTTCAGTACCTCAAGGACGAGAAAGCCCTAGAGGATTACCTCATCACCATGGGGCTTGAAGAAGCGACGCTGACGCTCACCAATGGCGAGGTGCGCGCAGGCCAGGATCTGCGCGATGTGATAGCCGACGCGCTCCGGCTCCGCTCTTTGATCGACGGTCTGCACTCTCGCTATAACCGGAATGTCATCGAGCAGGCAGCGATTGCAGGTGCACTTCACCCAGATCTCACCGAGAACCGTGCAAAAGCGGAAGAGACTGCCGCGAACGTCGCACGCCGTCTCGACATGATTGCGGAAGAAACGGAGCGAGGTTGGCAGGGCTTTGTCACGGACGAGGGCGGCTTGCGCTTTGAACGTATGGTTCGTGGCGTAAAGGAACTGGCCTCCGTCGATGTCGCGCTGATCGGCTCCGCAGATGCACGCCATATGGATCAAATGTCGGCGAGACTGCGTGACATCTATTCCGAACCACCGGTTCTGGCTCGCAAGGATGGCCGGACAGAAATTTCTGGACCCCGTGCGCTTCTCGATCAGATCTTCACGGCTGGCCGGAAGGGTCTTTCCATGCAGCGCTATAAGGGCCTTGGCGAGATGAATGCCGAGCAGCTCTGGGAAACCACGCTGGACCCGAACGTCCGTTCACTGCTCCAGGTCCGCGTCAACGATGCGACTGATGCGGATGGTCTCTTCTCAAGATTGATGGGGGATGAGGTCGAGCCTCGACGTGAGTTCATTCAGGAAAACGCATTGAGCGTTGCCAACCTCGACATCTGAGACTGCATAAAGGCCGCGAAAGCGGCCTTTATCTTTTACAATGGTTTCACGTGAATCATGGTTAATCTGATTCACGTGAAACCCTTAATGCCCGAAGCTCAGAACGAACCCTCGAACGCGATTTCTGATAGCGGCTTGCGGTTATTCGGAATTTCGCGCTCGCGAAGCTTCTCGGACAGATCATCCTTGTTCCCCAGCCTGCCAATAGCGACGGCAGCCTCGAAATGGTATTCCTCCGGCGCGGCAAGCTCTGCGCTAACACGCTCGAAGTGTACCCCCGTCATCCCGTGTGCAAAATATCCCGACTTCAAGGACTGAAGGGCGAGATAACCCCAGGCGGTGCCGGTATCAAAGCTGTGGTTCCGGATCGGTTTTGACAGGGACCCATCATCTGCCGTGGCGAGTTTCTGCGAGAACACGAAGACAAGGGCTGACGCAGCCTTGGCCCAATCCTGATTGAAATCGATCAACAGGCCGAGCATCCGATCAAACTCCGCAGTGTTTCTTTGGGCATAGACAAACCGCCAAGGCTGGGAGTTAGAGGCAGAAGGCGCCCAATGAGCAGCGTCCAGTATTGCCAGCAGATCCTCCTTCGGCATCGGCTGGCCGTCGAAGGCTCTTGGCGACCAGCGCTGCAGGAACATTGGATCGATGTCGTATTGTGAGTGGCGGTTATTGGCGGTCGTCATAAGGGCCCCATTATTGTGGTTGACCGCCTAGACATAGCGGAAACCAATAGAATGGGGAGGGGGCAACGAAAGGCACTCTGACGCGTTTTCCTCCACAAGCCGGACAGAGATTGTTCTTAAGCTTTCTCGGATAATCTCATGATCACTGAGGCACAGAACATATGCCCGCCTCCGGGGCTTTTGCAGCGCAAAAACTCTGATACTCTGTTGCAAACAAAGCAAGTTCGTCCATACGGACCGAGGTCACACGATGTTCTATCAACTCTATGAACTCAATCATGCCGTCATGGCTCCGTTTCGCGCTACGGCCGACGCCATGAACCTCGCCTGGAAAAATCCGCTCAATCCTTGGTCCCATACAGCGGTCGGTCGGACCTTTGCCGCTGGTTTCGAGGTCTTCGAGCGGATGACGCGCCGCTATGGCAAGCCATCGTTTGGGCTGCCATTCACAAATGTCGATGGTGAATCGACAGCTGTTCATGAAGAGACCGTATGGCGCCGTCCTTTCTGTGACCTCATTCATTTCAAACGTGACCTTCCGGCGGGCGCCGACAAGGGACCCCGTATACTGATCGTCGCTCCGATGTCCGGACATTATGCCACGCTTCTGCGCGGCACCGTCGAGGCTTTGATCCAGAGCGCCGATGTGTACATCACGGATTGGATTGACGCGCGGATGGTGCCTGTCACCGACGGCGATTTCGATCTGGATGATTACGTCGACTATGTCATCGAAATGCTGCATCACCTTGGGCCTGATACCCACGTCGTGGCCGTATGTCAGCCATCAGTGCCGGTTCTCGCGGCCGTGGCGGTGATGGAAGCAGATAATGATGTCTGTGCTCCCGCATCCATGACCCTGATGGGTGGGCCTATCGACACGCGCATCAATCCGACGGCAGTCAACCAGCTCGCCCAGGATCGTCCGCTTGAATGGTTCCGCGACAATGTGATCATGCAGGTGCCATGGCCGCAGCCAGGCTTCATGCGCAATGTCTATCCAGGCTTCCTGCAGCTCTCCGGTTTCATGTCGATGAACCTTGATAGGCATATGATCGCACACAAGGAATTCTATGGGCACCTCATCAAGAACGATGGGGACTCCGCTGAAAAGCATCGTGACTTCTATGACGAGTATCTTGCCGTCATGGACTTGACTGCCGAGTTCTATCTCCAGACCGTCGATACGGTTTTCATCAAGCACGCTCTGCCAAAGGGCGAGATGATGCACCGCGAGAAGCGCGTCGACACTGCGGCAATCAAAAATGTTGCGTTGTTGACGGTCGAGGGAGAGAACGACGACATTTCCGGTGTCGGTCAGACCCATGCCGCGCAGACGATCTGCACGAACATTCCGGACCATATGCGGGCGCACTACGTACAGCCGGATGTCGGCCACTATGGCGTATTCAATGGCTCGCGCTTCCGCCGCGAGATCGCACCGCGCATCATCCAGTTCGCAAAGACCCACTCGAAGCGAGCAAAGACAGCCGCAGCCAATCCGGTAAAGCGCGTGATACGCGGGGGTAAAGCGGGCTGAGCAATTCAGGGAGGTCTGAATTAAACCAGTTCTCTCAGGCGCTTCCCCGATTGCATCCTATCCATTCTTGAACCTGGGCCTGCCCTTTCCCACATCGGATCACGGGCATTTCCGCCCTGTAAGAGGAATGGATAATGAACCAGTCAGCACTGCTCCGGCCGGATTGGACTCCGGCTACTGTCGCTCTGATGGTGTTGGGCTTCGTCGTCTTTTGGCCGCTGGGTCTGGCAATGCTTGCCTACATCCTGTTCGGCGAAAAGTTTCAGACCTTCAAGCGTGATGCCAACCGCAAGGCAGACGATGCTTTTGCATGGTACCGTGGAGCCCGCACCTCCGGCCCCTTCGCCTCGACAACCGGCAATGTCGCGTTTGACGATTGGCGCGAGACTGAGCTCAAGCGCCTTGATGAAGAGCGTCGCCGGCTCGATGAGATGCGCGCCGAGTTCGATACCTACGCCCGCGAACTGCGCCGCGCGAAGGATCAGGAAGAGTTCGATCGCTTCATGCGCCACCGCCATGAACCTAAGGCGACAGGTGAAGTGACCCCGCCGAAAACACAAACCGACTATTGATTGGTCGCGGTTCGACACAGTAGCTAGACCGGCGCCTTACGCGCCGGTCTTTTTTATGTCTTGCCAAGCGGCGAATCGGCTAGAAACCAGACATGTTTCCACTGCTCAAAAAGCTCGCACCAACTCGAACACCGGCACTACAGCTGGAACGTATGGTTTCGGTTGACGGACGCTCGATCCCTCTCACGATCCGAAAGAACAGTCGGGCCACACGCATCACGCTGAGGATTGAGCCGGGTGGGCGCTCGCTCAAGATGACGATACCGCCGGGCCTTCGCGAGCGCGACATCGCGGATTTTCTCGACCGGTATCAAGGTTGGCTGAGCAACCGGTTAAAGCGCCAGAAGCACGGTGGTGTGGTCGAGGATGGCGGTGAGATCCTACTGCGCGGTGTCAGCCACCGTATTGTGCATACGGGAGAGATCCGCGGGCTGACCCGCTCGATCGACAGCGAACTTGGCCATATCCTGAGCGTCAGTGGTGCAGAGGAGCACCTATCCCGGCGGATTGCGGATTTCCTGAAAAAGGAAGCGCGCAAGGATCTCGAAGCACTTGTTGCGCTCCATGCGGCCCGGGTCGGAAAGCCGGTGCGAAGCATTTCCCTCAAGGATACCCGCAGCCGCTGGGGCTCGTGTTCCTGGGATGGGAAGCTGAGTTTTTCCTGGCGTATCGTTATGGCCCCGCCTGCGGTGATCGATTATCTAGCCGCCCATGAAGTCGCGCATCTGCGCGAGATGAACCATGGTCCCGCCTTCTGGGCGCTTTGCAAGGATCTATGTCCGGGAATGGATGAAGCCAAGGCATGGCTTAAGCGGCATGGCTCGGCGCTTCACGCCATCGATTTCGCTTGAGAACCGCGACCAATCAGCCGCTGTCGCAATTTGGCTCGACTCTTTTTTGATTTCGTGCGACTTCGCTGCCATGAGACCCGATATAAAGATCTGCGGATTAACAACGCCGGAGGCGGTCGATCGCGCTGCTGAACGTGGCGCGAGCCATATTGGCTTCATCTTCTTCGAGAAGAGCCCTCGGCACATCGAGCCTGACCTCGCCGGAAAACTTGCCGACCGGGTGAGGGGACGGGTCAAGACCGTCGCCGTCACGGTCGATGCCGATAATGATGACCTTGATGAGATCATCGCATTGATGCGTCCGGATATCCTGCAATTCCATGGCAAGGAAACGCCCGAGCGCCTTCTAACTGTGAAGGCTGTGACCGGACTTCCGATCATGAAGGCATTTTCCGTTCGCGATGTCGATGATCTGAGGCGCATAGAGCCCTATATTGGAATTGCAGACCGTTTTCTCTTCGATGCAAAGCCGCCTGTTGGTTCGGATTTGCCCGGGGGCAACGGGGTGACCTTCGATTGGAGCCTGTTGCGCTCGCTTGACGAAGGTGTGGATTACATGCTTTCCGGTGGATTGAACAAGGATAACATCGCCGAGGCGCTTGCCGAGACCGGAGCGCGCGCCGTCGACGTCTCGTCCGGAGTGGAGAGCGCCCCGGGTGTGAAAGATCTGCAGTTGATGGACGAGTTTTTCGCGGCCCTTGCCGAAGCCTCTCGGCAAGGGACGTTATCAGGGAGCGTCAAGTGAACCAGTCACCGAAACCCAATTCCTTCCGTGAAGGGCCAGATGAAGATGGCCGTTTCGGCATTTTTGGCGGGCGCTTTGTCGCTGAAACCTTGATGCCGCTGATCCTCGATTTGCAGGCAGAGTGGGAAAAGGCGAAGACCGATGAGACCTTCCAGGCTGAACTGGCGCATCTCAACAAGCACTATACCGGCCGTCCTAGCCCGCTCTATTTCGCCGAAAGGCTGACAGAAGAGCTGGGTGGCGCGAAGATCTATTTCAAGCGCGACGAGCTCAATCACACCGGTTCGCACAAGATCAACAATTGCCTCGGTCAGATCTTGCTGGCCAAGCGTATGGGCAAGACCCGCATCATCGCGGAAACCGGCGCCGGCCAGCACGGCGTGGCATCTGCCACCGTGGCAGCGCGCTTTGGCATTCCTTGCGTCGTCTACATGGGCGCAACGGATGTGGAGCGTCAGGCTCCAAACGTTTTCCGCATGAAGCTTCTGGGCGCCGAAGTGAAGCCGGTGACCGCTGGTCACGGCACATTGAAGGACGCAATGAACGAGGCCCTACGCGACTGGGTCACCAATGTCGATGACACCTATTACATGATTGGCACGGCGGCCGGCCCGCACCCCTATCCGGAAATGGTCCGCGACTTCCAGTCGGTTATCGGTCGCGAGACCCGCGAACAGATGCTGGCCGCAGAAGGTCGTCTTCCCGACATGCTGATCGCCGCCGTCGGCGGTGGCTCGAATGCTATCGGCCTCTTCCATCCCTTCCTCGATGACGACAGCGTCCGCATCGTGGGCGTCGAAGCGGGCGGCAAGGGGCTTGAGGGTGAAGAGCACTGCGCATCATTGACGGCTGGTTCGCCGGGCGTGCTGCATGGCAACCGCACCTATCTGCTTCAGGATTCGGACGGCCAGATCAAGGAAGGCCATTCCATCTCTGCGGGTCTCGACTATCCGGGAATTGGTCCCGAGCATTCCTGGCTGAAGGACATGGGCCGGGTCGAATATGTGCCGATCAAGGACGACGAGGCGCTCGCCGCCTTCCAGCTTCTAACCCGCACCGAAGGCATCATTCCAGCTCTTGAGCCGAGCCATGCTCTTGCGGAAGTCATCAAGCGTGCGCCGACAATGCGCAAGGACCAGATCATCGTGATGAATCTCTGCGGCCGCGGCGACAAGGATATCTTCACCGTCGGCAAAATTCTTGGAATGGGGCTCTGATCATGACAGCGCGCATGGACAAACGTTTTGCCGACTTGAAGGCTGAAGGCCGCCCGGCACTCGTTACCTATTTCATGGGTGGCGATCCGGATTATGCGACCTCTCTTGAGATCATGAAGGCGCTCCCGGCCGCGGGATCTGACGTGATCGAGCTGGGCATGCCCTTTTCCGATCCCATGGCTGATGGCCCTGCAATTCAGCTCGCCGGCCAGCGTGCCTTAAAGGCAGGCCAGACCTTGGCAAAGACGCTCGATCTGGCTCGCGAATTCCGCAAGGCAGATCAGGATACGCCAATCGTCCTTATGGGATATTACAATCCGATCTACATCTATGGCGTCGAGCGCTTCCTCGATGATGCCCTGGCCGCTGGGATCGATGGCCTGATCGTTGTCGATCTGCCGCCGGAAATGGATGATGAGTTGTGCATCCCGGCCCGCAGCCGCGACATCAATTTCGTCCGTCTGGCCACACCGACCACAGACGACAAGCGCTTGCCGAAGGTGCTCGAGAATACCTCCGGCTTCGTCTATTATGTTTCGATGAACGGGATCACAGGTTCGTCCTTGCCGGATCCGTCGCGTGTGGCCGGTGCCGTTCAGCGGATCAAGGCACATACAAATCTTCCGATCTGCGTTGGCTTTGGCGTGAAAACCGCCGAGCACGCCCGACTGATCGGCGCGAATGCTGACGGCGTTGTCGTCGGAACGGCAATCGTCAATCAGGTTGCCACAAATCTCACTGCTGATGGGAAGGCCAATGCAGACACGGTCCAGGCCGTTGTCACGCTGGTCCGCGGTTTGTCGAGCGGCGTTCGCAGCGCACGCCTTGCTGCCGCCGAATAGAATTCCCAAATAGGCTGAAAAAGTCAGGAGTACACCGCGTGAACTGGATCACCAACTATGTGCGCCCGCGCATCAATTCCATGCTGGGCCGTCGCGAAGTTCCGGAGAACCTCTGGATCAAGTGCCCTGAAACGGGTGAAATGGTCTTCCACAAGGACCTGGAAGAAAACAAGTGGGTCATCCCCGCCTCCGGCTATCACATGAAGATGCCGGCTCGTGACCGCCTTGTCGATCTATTCGACAACGGCCAGTTTGAATCCTTGCCGCAGCCCAAGGTGGCACAAGATCCGCTGAAGTTCCGCGATTCGAAGAAATACACCGATCGTCTTCGCGACAGCCGTCTGAAGACCGAGCAGGAAGACACCATTCTGGCCGCCGTTGGATCGGTCCAGGGACTGAAGCTTGTCGCTGTGGTGCACGAGTTCAACTTCATGGGCGGATCGCTGGGCATCGCTGCCGGCGAGGCGATCGTGAAGGCGTTCGAACGCGCCATCAAGGAGAAATGCCCGCTGGTCATGTTCCCTGCCTCAGGTGGCGCGCGCATGCAGGAGGGCATCCTGTCTTTGATGCAGTTGCCGCGCACCACGGTTGCCGTCGACATGCTGAAAGAAGCGGGCCTTCCCTATATCGTCGTACTGACCAACCCGACAACCGGTGGCGTAACCGCGTCCTATGCTATGCTGGGCGACCTGCATATTGCCGAACCGGGTGCTGAAATCTGCTTCGCCGGCAAGCGCGTCATCGAACAGACCATTCGCGAAAAGCTGCCCGAGGGTTTCCAGACGTCGGAATACCTCCTCGAGCATGGCATGGTCGACATGGTGGTGAAGCGTCACGATATCCCCGACACGCTCGCGCGCGTCCTAAAGATCATGACGAAACGTCCGGCGGACACGCTCGCTGTGGCCGCGCCGGCCGCTGCCGTTGCGGTCTCGGCCTGATCGCTCCCGCACGCAGATCCTATTTCCGGTACCTATGACGATGACAGCCCCAATGGCGAGCCTGGCCGAGGCCGAGATCGAGAAGCTCCTGGGGCTGCATCCTAAGGGGTATGACCTGTCACTGGATCGGATCCGGCGGCTTCTGGCCGTTCTTGGCAATCCGCATCTGCGGTTGCCACCGGTTATCCATGTTGCCGGCACGAACGGCAAGGGTTCAGCGACAGCCTTTTGTCGTGCACTTCTTGAGGCTCAAGGCCTTGCCGTGCATGTGCACACCTCCCCCCATCTGGTCCGCTGGCACGAGCGCTATCGGATCGGGGTAAAGGGCGGGCAGGGCCAGATCGTCGAGGATGCCTTGTTTGCCGACGCCTTGCGTCGTGTTGCCGAAGCAAATGCCGGCCAGTCGATCACCGTCTTCGAGATTCTGACGGCGGTGACGTTCATTCTCTTTTCCGAACAGCCGGCTGATGTCGTTATTCTCGAGGTTGGTCTCGGTGGCCGGTTTGATGCCACCAATGTCATCGAGAATCCGGCCGTCTGCGTCATCCAGCCGATCTCACTCGATCACCAGGCTTATCTCGGGGATCGCGTGGAACTGATTGCTGCCGAAAAGGGTGGCATCATCAAGCGCAAGGCGCCGGTGGTCATTGGCCATCAGGAGTTTGAAGGCGCCCGCGATGTTCTGATCTCAACAGCTGAGCGCCTGTCCTGTCCGACGGCCGTCTACGGACAGGATTTTCTGGCCTACGAAGAATTCGGCCGAATGGTCTACCAGGATGAGTTCGGACTGATGGATCTCCCGTTACCGCGTCTGCCCGGTCGCCATCAGATCGGCAATGCAGCGACGGCTATTCGTGCCGTGAAGGCGGCGGGCTTCCCCGTTACCGATCAGACAGCGACCCAGGCGATGCAAACCGTGGTCTGGCCCGGTCGTCTGCAGCGACTGTCTGAAGGAGAAATCGTCGCAAAGGCTCCGGTCGGCAGTGAGATCTGGCTCGACGGCGGTCATAATCCGGGCGCTGGCGAAGTGCTTGCCGAGGCGATGGCGGCGATGGAAGAACGTCAGCCGCGTCCTCTCTATCTCATCGCCGGGATGATCAACACCAAGGATCCAATCGGCTTCTTCCGCGCATTTGTGGATATTGTGCAGGCCGTTTATACGGTGCCGATCGAAGGATCGGATGTCGGGCTAGACCCCGTCGCGCTTGCACAATCGGCCGCAGAAGCGGGCTTGAAGGCACGGCCAGCAAGCTCTGTCGTCGAGGCATTGTCAGCAATTGCGGCCGCGACGACAGACGGAAGACCCCCGAGGATCCTGATCGGTGGATCGCTTTATCTCGCAGGCAATGTTCTTGCCGAAAACGGCACCATCCCGACATGAAAAAGCCCGGCGAAAGCCGGGCTTCTCAATTCAAGATCAAAAACTTTGATCAGGCAGCGCCGGCAATCCAGCTCGACAGAGCGGTCTTCGGTGCGGCACCCACCTTGATGTCGGCGACTTCACCACCCTTGAAGACGGCGAGCGTCGGGATCGAACGGACACCGAACTGAGCGGCCAGTTCAGGGTTTTCATCGATGTTGAGCTTGACGATCTTCACCTTGCCCGCGAGTTCGTTCGAGATTTCCTCAAGGCTCGGGGCGATCATCTTGCACGGACCGCACCACTCGGCCCAAAAATCCACAACGACAGGCTCGGATGCGTTGAGAACCTCGGCCTGGAAGTTGGAGTTATCGACTTTTACGGTAGCCATAGGGCTCTCCTTTGAATTGAACTTGGCACTTATGTGATGCCGGGCGGCATTCATTTCAATATGCCGTATCTCACGACACCGCGATCTCGGCAAGGGAGCGGCTCAGCACCGCGTCATCAAGGCGGAGAAGGGTGCCCGTTTCGGTATAGACAAGCCAGCATTCGATCCTCTTTTGAGGATAGAGCGGTTTGAGAATGTCCCGGTAGATGGCGAGCTGCACGCGGTGGGAAAGGGGTGCCATATCCGCGCTATCGGGTGGTTGCCGATTGGTCTTGTAGTCCGCGATGATAACGCGATCCGCCAGCACGGCCATTCGGTCAATCCGGCCCGACACAGCGCGCGGTTCACCGTTCAGGTCAATTGTGCCCATGACAGATACTTCGGGCTCGCTTGGGGCTGAAAAGAGTGGCGCAAGCGCGCTGTCTTCGAGCACTTTCATCACGGTCTCGACAAGACGAAACCTCTCTGCTGATGGCCAGTAACGTGCTGCGCGCTCAGCGTAGCGTTGCGCAGCCTCAAGGCGATCTTCGATCGCAACGCTGGGCAGGTTTTGCAGCATGCGGTGAACCAGCCGTCCTCTTTGCAGTGCAATGCCCGCCTTCTCTGTCTGGGTGAAAAGGGGGGAGCTGGTCAGAGGTTCGGGCGTGTCGTCGATAACAAGGCTGCCTGCGGTTGACGGACTGAGCGGCCTGGGCAGACGCGGCGGCGGCGGCAGCGGACGCCAGAGTGACGCAGGCAGGCTGCTCTCGACATCCTGCTCCGCGGTCTTCTCCTCAAGTGGTAAGTCCTTCTCGGTTTCATGAAGTGTCCACCGAAGGCCTGTCCAATTGCCGTCTGGGCCTTTGAACTCCACCGAGGTCGCACGGGACTCATCTGCTTCAAGTGCCTCGAAAATCATCCGATGCCAGATGTCGCCGGGATCCTGTACTCCTCGATACCCTGCAATGACGAGCTGATCGGCGGCTCTGGTCATCCCGACATAGAGCAGTCGGCGATATTCTTCCTCGGCCTGGCCGCGACGTCGGTCAGTATCAGCCTGAACGATTGAATTACCGAGAGATTTGGATGGCACCCATACGGGTGTGCCCGCATAGGCGCTGTCTTCCAGCAGCCGCAGCTTTGACAGGTGATTGGCGTTGAAGGGCTTGGAGCCACCATCAACAAGAAAGACAATCGGCGCTTCCAGACCCTTGGACGCGTGGACGGTCATGATCCGGACTTCGTTGCGCTCCTTGTCCTGCTCGCGCTTGACCTCCGGTGCTTCGATTTCCAGGGTCGATACGAAGGACTGGAAGCCGGGAAGGCCGCTTGTCTCGAAGGCGAGAGCGAAACCCAGGAACTCGTCGAGAATATCGCTGACTTCGGATCCAAGCCTACCCAGATAGGCTTTTCGTCCGCCGTGCAGGCCCAGTACCCGCGCATAGAAATCATGCACGGAGTGCGTTCGGGATTGCTCGCGGAAGTGATCGAGCTTCTGAACCGAGGTTTTGAAGGGCGATCCTTCTTCCTCGGCCAGCGCCTTCATCCTGTCCCACAGCGACTGGCCCTCTGGTCGCTCCGAGGCCAGCGCCATCAACTCGTCTTCGCTGTGATTGAAGAGAGGGCTTTTTAACAGGGCGGCGAGAGAGAGGTCGTCGGACACCAGGAGAAGAAAGCGCCCAAGCGCCAGCATGTCCTGGACAGCGATATGGCTGGTCAGTTTCAGTCGGTCAGCGCCGGCAACCGGCACATTGTAGGGTCGCTTGAGGGCGCGGGTCAGCGCATTGACGAAACTGTCACGTTTACGGACGAGGACGAGGATATCACCCGGCCGAACAGTCCGTTTTCGCCCCTTCTCGATGATCGTCTCCCGGCCGACCATCTCGGAAATCCGGTGTGCGATACGGCGAGCAAGAACGGCGGAAGGCGCACTTTCGGGTGTCGCATCGAACGGTGCAGTCCAGTCCTCGCTTTTCTCCTGCTTTTCCGCAGCAATCATGCTCCAGACATCGACGATACCCGGATGCCCAACACGGCTGGATTGATGATCGATGGCCTCGCCTTCGGCGCTTAGACCCCGCCTGTTCTGCGGCAGCGCGAAGACGGCATCGACCGCGCCGAGCACCGCCCGCGTCGAACGAAAGGAGAGCGGTAGCCGGACGGTATTGAATTCCTGGCCACCATCGTGAACGGCCCGTTCGGTCTGGCGGGCTTCCTGCGAGAACTGCTCGGGCCGGGCGCCTTGGAAGGAATAGATCGACTGCTTCTCGTCACCCACGGCAAAGAAGGTGCGCAACACCGGCCGAGCTCCAAGACCGCTGAAGAAGTCCTGCCGTAGAGACCGGATCACCGACCACTGAACTGGACTGGTGTCCTGGGCTTCATCGACGAGGATGTGGTCTATGCCTTGGTCCAGCTTGTAGTGGACCCATGGCCCGACATCGCCTCTCCCTAGGAGATCCGAGGTGCGGACAATTAGATCTTCGAAATCGAGCTGCGATCGGCGCTTCTTTAGCTCTTCATAGTCCCGGTCGAGTCGCGTCGCGAGCGTCAAGGCAGCCGAGGTTGCCTGATACATGCGAAAGATCCGCAATCTATCCCGCATGAGAAGCACATGGTCACGAGCGAGAGTGATCGCATCCTTCAACTGCGGTGCCAGCTTGGTCATCCCAGCCGAGATCAGTGACGAATCGGCCTTGGGCGTTTCTGTTGCCGTCAGGAAGGCGCGGTCCGTCAATTGCGCCCGCATACGCGGATCGCGTTCCAGGAAGGCGCTTTCGAGTGCTTCTGCGGTCGCGCGAACCTTTTCGCCGCCTTTCTCGAGCGCCAATTCGAGATAATGAGGCAGGACGTCCGCTGACAGCCCGTTCAAAGGCCAGTAATCCTCGGCTCTTGAGATCTCCGTTTCCGAAGGCCCGATACCAAGCGCCCTGCGAAGCGAAGCATCCATCCCGCCGCTGGCCGCCGCCTTACTTTCGAATTGTCGCAGCGCATGACGGTTCGAGACCACATCTGCCAGCAGGCCTTCCAGCCCTGTTTCGTCGGCCGTGCTCAGGACTTGTGAGAAAGCGTCAGCAAGACGGACATCCCCCTCGCTGGAGGTTGCCGTCAGCAGTGTGCGGCGGGCCTCGGCGAGAAGACTTGTTGCTGCCCTGTCGTCGAGAACGCTGAAGTGCCCCGCCACATTGGCTTCCAGCGGAAACTGATGGAGCAGGGCTTCGCAAAAGGCGTGAATGGTCTGGATCTTCAGACCGCCCGGCGTCTCCAATGCCTTGGCAAACAATTGCCGGGCCTTCGCCAGCGTCGCCCGATCCGGCTCCCTTTGCTCGATCGCAGCCAGACGCTTTGCAAGCTCTGCATCGTCCAGAGTGGCCCATTCCGCCAGCCGCTCAAACACGCGGTTCGACATCTCCGATGCCGCTGCTTTTGTATAGGTCAGGCAGAGGATAGACGAAGCGCGGGCGCCCGCAAGAAGCAGGCGGATGACCCGTTGAGTGAGCACATGGGTCTTGCCGGAGCCGGCATTGGCAGACACCCAGGCAGACTGACCGGGATGCGAGGCGCGCGCCTGCTGCAAAGTTGTCCAGTTGAGCCACTGCGCCGGATCGCCGTCTGCGGGCAGGCTGTCATGATCGCGATAGGTGTCAGTCGTCACCGGCGGCCTCCTCGGTTTCGGCCGTTGACCATTCCGCAACGCGTGCAAGGTGATCGTATTCGCCGCCGTAATTGTTCTGTTCGGCCGGGATCAACCGCGAGACATAGCCGCGCTCACCGCTCTGCAGGGCTTCAACAAACCGGCCGAGCTCATCCACCGCCTGCTGGGCCAGCTCGATCGCTGACTTCTTGTTGTCACCACGGGTCGCCAGTTCATTGTTGACCTGATCGACGGAAAACCGATCTGCGGGACGCAGTCGGACATAGAGAAGATTGTCAGGGATCGCTGCACCGACAGGTTTGAAGGCACCCTTGATCAATGCAGCCGCCTCGAGGGCGAGCTGTGGATCGAGCAGGCTCCGGGCCTGCGGAGCACTTGGACTGATGCCGGTCTTGTAGTCGATGATATCGACACGGCCTACAGCCTTGAGATCGATCCGGTCGGCAATCCCGCTGATCGTGATACCCACGGGTTCCAGCACCACGCTGCCCCGCAATTCCGTCAGGGAGCGGCGGATCTCCGGCTTGCGTTCCCGTTCCCAGGTCAGAAAGGCCTGGGCGACCTCATGAAACCGCTGCCGCCAGACAATATCGATGTGAAGCGGCAGCTTTTCGCGATCAAATTCCTCATTTGTCAGAGCCTTGAAAATCTCGCTGGCATCAAGGCGTGACGCATCATGTCCCTCGCGGACGAACCGTTCGACGATGCGGTGGTAGAGTGTGCCGCGCTCGGCAGCACCTGGATCCTGGTTGAATGGATCCACGGCATCGAGCTTGAGAATGCGCCGCGCATAAATCGCATATGGATCGCGTCGAAAACGTCCCACTTCGGAAAAGCTGAAGGACCGTGGCTGAAGCTCGGCCCGTGGTCGCGGGGCAGGGCGCTGCGCCGCCGGCTGACTTTCGCCTTCATCGATGAGGTCAGCATAGCGGCGATAGATATTGCCCCTCTGCCGCATGGCATTCTCAAGTGCATGCCCGCCGAGGGCCAGCAGTCTCTGAAGCCAGCGCGAAGCGACCGTTGGTGCAGATCCCTCACGAAGCGAACGGGAAAAGATGAGTTTTTGCGTGCCGCAGGCCATCTGGAAGTCGTGTGCGACCTGGCCGACCTGGCGTTCGGGCGGTTCGAGCCCGATTTCGGTTTTCATGATTCGAGAGAGAAAGGGGTTGTTCTTGGTCTGGCCCGGCCAGCTTCCCTCGTTCATGCCGCCGATTACCATCATGTCGACATTTTGCAGCCGGGCTTCCAGCGTGCCGAAGATGAAGACCCGCGGATGTCGCATCGCCTGGGGCTTGACTGCCTGACCGGCCATCAGCGCGACGAGGATATCGGCCCATTCAGGTCCGTCGGCTTCAATCTGGCCTTCAGCTTCTAGCACCTGACCAAGCAGGCCGGCCAACACGTCCCCTGCCTGGCTGCCCCAGAGTCCCTGCAGGCTGCCATTCTCATCGATGGTGACCGCCTCCAGCACACGACCTGTCCGCTCTGCCCATTCCCGCAGTGTGAACCGGGTGGAGATCGGTCGCCCCGATGGGCTGCGGACAAGGGCGGAAACGAGCGGTTCGACCGCTGCCGCGACCTTGTGTGCCAATGCGCGCGCGGCTTCCAGTGCTTCTGGAGAGGAACTTCGTCGCCATTGGGGTTGATGCCGATCAGCGAGATGCGCAACTAGTCCGTCTTCGAACAAAGTTTCCATCTCTGCGAGATCGAGCGGTTTGTTGCCGCCGCGCAAGGCGATCACTTCAAGCGTGTCGGCCGCCAGCTGCGCTGTCTGCGCATCGAAACCGAACCGCGCCAGCGGATGCTTGATCAGGGAGACTATGGAGACTGGATCCCCCGGGCGCAGACAGGCCTCTACGACCACTTGCGCCAACATTGCAGCCTGCGTGCCGGTCAAGGGCGTGCCGGCCGAATCATCGGCCTCGATGTCAAAACGGGCAAGCTCTGCCATCACGCGTCGCGCCAGGGCACGATCTGGGGTGATCAGAGCAACCCGGCTGTCGGGATTGTCCGAAGCGCTTAGCCCAAGCCGCAGGGCGATGGCTATTGCGGTCGCCTCTTCGCGCTCATTCGCCGCTTCGATCAGGCTGACATCGGCAAATGCATCCAGCAGGCGTTCTGTCGAGAACGCCTCGCGCCACGCTTTCCAATTGTCGGTCGCTTCGGCCGGCGCCATGGCCCGCGACAGGATCTCTGCCCGATCCGCAAGCGCAGCTGGCGCCTGCTCAAGGGCTTCCACGTCTTCGCGCGCAATGCGCATGTGCCGGAGAAGATGCGCCAATCCATATTGTGGATGGCCGCGTAGCGCCGGGTCAGGCCTCTGGAGAAACGAACTCCTATCGTCAAGCTTCGCCCAGTCCGCCTCGGGCATGTCAAGATCGAGCCCAGGGAGGACAACGACGCCCTGCTCAAGCTCGGCGATTGCCGCAATCAATTCGGCAGCGGCCGGAATGGAGCCGGTCGAGCCTGCGACAATAACGGGACCAACGGATCCTGTCCGACGGATGCGATCGGCCTCAGCCCGCAACACGGCGTCGCGATGACGTGCAGGGGACGAGCGGACCAGCTCTTCCAAGCGGGCCGGCCAGAAGGCCGTCGCGATCTTCAGGAAAGCGAGTGTCAGTTGCCACCAGGAGCCGAAATCAGCCGACTCCAATGTATCCAGATTGGCCCAGTCGCAGCCCTCTGTTTCAGCGGCTTCAACGAGCTCGGTCAGCGCGCGCGCCAGCCAGACGGCATCAGCGGGGCTTGCGGGGGCCACAAGCGGCGTGTCGGCATGGATGGAGCGGACGATCTCGGGCAACTGGTTTCGCCAGGCAAGGATCAGGCGTGCCAGTTCCAGCAGCATGACCGTTCCGCTGACGGGAGGCGCCAGGTCCATGACGGAAGGGGCTTCTGCATCGAAATAGCCGCTGTCATCATCCGTTTCGCCGAGCGGCCGGATGTTCGGCAAAATGGCGGATCTTGCGCCCAGCAGATCGACGAATTCAGATCGAAGGACACGCGCGGCACGGCGCGTCGGCACGAGGATCGTCACAGCTGCAAGTGACAGCGGATCTTCCGGATCATGGCGATAGCTGTCGATCAGCCGGCCATCGAGCACGGCCCGCGCCAGTGCGCTGAGAAACGGCCGCCCCGGCGGTATGGTGAAAAGACGGCCTCCTCGTGCGCCTGTATTCATGGCTTTTGTCGCTGGCGTGCGACGACAGTCTCTGCGGGCTCAATCGCATCAGGCGTGCCGACGGTCAGCCAGTGACCGTGAAGTTTTTGGCCGTAGAGGCGTCCGGCCTCGCTCGCCTGGTCGAAATAACGGTTGAGGTTGAAGGGCTCGCTTGGTGCGTCGGAGAGGAACGTGGGCAGCAAGGCCAGGGCCCCGGCATAAACAACAGGGTCTGATGCGCCGTCCTGATAGCGTGTGAGACGTCCGTCCATGGCCAGCGAAAAGTCGTTCTTCCCGTTATGGCCGGTCGTCTTGTCCGGATCGACGCACAGCATGGCGATATCCATGCGGCTGCTGTCGAAGAAGCGCGAGAGCCGAGCAAGGTTGGAAGCTTCGCCCGAGGCGTCACCGACCCAGAACAGATCGGCATTCATCACCAGGCATGGCCGCTCGGCGTTGAGCAGCTTCAGCCCCTTGGCAAGGCCGCCGCCGGAATCCATCAGGCGATCGCGCTCGTCGGAAATCAGCACGCGCATGTCGGATGTTGTTGCGAGATGAGCCTCCATCTGCTCTGCATGATGATGCACATTGACCACGAGCGTATCGACGCCCGCTTCTCGCAGGGCGTCGATGGCATAGTCGATCATCGGGCGGCCACCGATCCGAACCAGGGGTTTTGGCAAAGTATCGGTAATGGGGCGCATCCGCGTACCCAGTCCGGCCGCGAGTATCATGGCTTGTGTGATGGTCATCTGTCTTACGTCGGTGATTCGGCTGCATGGATTCCAGCCCTTGTGCACCAGTCGCGCAAGGGGGCGAGTGCCGGATGCTCGAAAGCCACTGAAAGATGCCAGAGTGTGCGGGGCAGGTGAGACATATAGCCGGGCTTGCCGTCGCGCTGCTTCAGCCGTACCCAGAGCCCATTCAGCTTGCAGGCCCGCTGCGCAGCCATGATCGCGAAACTCTTCTTGAATAGTGCGCGATTGAATGTCGGCCGGATTGTTCGTGCCGCAACATAGTCATTGAGCAGCACGTCCATCAAGGGACGCTCCACCGTTACACGGGCATCTTGCACCAACGACACGACATCATAGGCGGCTGGACCGATCATGGCATCCTGGAAGTCGATCAGCCCGACGCGGGCGTGGCCCGTCTC
Source organism: Rhizobium sp. AAP43 (assembly GCF_001296045.1). GTDB lineage: Bacteria > Pseudomonadota > Alphaproteobacteria > Rhizobiales > Rhizobiaceae > Allorhizobium. The sequence goes on from NZ_LJHS01000027.1 coordinate 147,621, forward strand.
CCCGGCTCGCCAGATGATGTTTGGGGAGTGGAAGTCGCGCAGCACGATAGAGCGCTCGCAGTCGGCGAGTTCGTCTATCAGTCCATCCCAAATAGCAAGATAGTCCGTCCGCTCCTCCGCAGTGGCTTCCGAGCCGCCGCGAATATGGGGGAGATACCAGTCTAGCAACAGTTCCACCTCGAATTTCATCGCCGCCCGATCGAAATCGGGGATCTGATGGACGTATCCGTCGTCGAGCTGGATGCGATGGTCGAAGTCTGTGTCATGAATGGCCGCAAGGCAGGCGACACTCGCACGATAGCGTTCCGCAATCGGCTTGCGCTCGGCATTAATGATGCCGTCTCCGCCGAGGTCTTCCAACAGCAGGATGCCTCGATCGTTGTCACCGGCGAGGATGGCGGGTGCCGAGAACCCCTTGTCTCGCAGCATCCGATCGATGGCAACGAAGGGACGCACATCTTCGGCAAGATGTACCAGTTGCGAATAAGGCTTGCCATTGCGGATCGGCGGGCCGTTTGGCCGCTTCGGCGCGTCCATCAGCACCAGGCGGGGCGCATCCGCAGCGGGATAGATATGCTCGTAAGAACGGCTCGAAGCGTCGCCGGTCAGATGGCGACGCTTCGCCGAGGTAAGATTATCTGTGTCGAGAAAGGACCGGATGTCGAGCACGCGTTGAAGGCGCGCGAGCTTCGGTTCCGGACCCGTAATCGTGATTGTCCGACCGCGCGTCGGAGGAAAGGCGAAGGTGATCGACAGGGCGCTTTTAGGCAGCGAGCGGCCAGCCTTTTCCGGCCATTCCACCAGGCAGATGCCATCGGTAAGGGCATCGTGAAATCCCAGTTCGTCCAATTCGCTTTCGTCGGACAAACGATAAAGATCGAAATGAGCGACCGGCAGGCGCAGATCGTAGTTCTGCACCAATGTGAATGTCGGGCTCGGCACTTCGAGTTCCGGGTCGTCTGCCAAGGCCCGAAGCAAGGCGCGGGCCGTCGTGGATTTTCCGGCGCCCAGATCTCCATCAAGGGCTATGCAGTCGCCCGCCCGCACTGCAAGAGCCAAATCCTCGCCAAACTGGATCGTGGCTGCCTCATTCGGCAGTTCGATCGTGATTTCTTGCACGTCGGCTTGGCTCATTCTGCAGCGGCGATTAGGTGCGGGATCGCTGCGGAAGGAACCCGGCAATGCACCGTCGTTCCGCTGCCCGGCGTGCTCTCGATCGACACCTTGCCGTGATGGAGGTTGACGAAGCTCTGAACAATCGACAGGCCAAGACCTGGTCCACTCCGTTTTCCGCCCCGAGAATTTGTCGAGAACCGGTCGAACACCGTCGACAGCATTTCGGGACTGATGCCGCAACCGCTATCGGCAACCGAGAACACGAAGTCGGACCCCTCACGCCAGCACTTCATTGCAACAATGCTGCCTTCTGGTGCGAAATTCACAGCGTTGGTCAGGATTTTGATGAGGATCTGCTTCAGCCGCTGCCGATCTGCAATCAGATGGCCGAGCTGCGACGAAGCGGCGATTTCCAGCGTTACCCCACCTTCCTGAAGGCGGTCCGTCATCTGCATCGATACATCGTCCAGCAGGTCGCTGAGGTCGATCTCGGAATAATCGAGCTGCATGATGCCCGCATCGACCGTGGCAAGGTCGAGGATGTCGTTGACGATCGTCAGTAGAACGGCGGAAGAGGTCGAGATGTGATCGACATATTCGGCCTGGCGTTCCGTGAGAGGACCTGTGGTCGAGGTCTTCAAAAGGTCCGTGAAGCCAATGATATTGGTCAGTGGCGAGCGCAGTTCGTAGGAGACGTGCTGAACGAAATCGTTCTTCAGCTCGTCGGCCTTGCGCAACGCGTCGTTCTTTTCCTTGAGCGCGCGTTCTGCACGCACGCTGTCGGTCATGTTGACGAAGGTCAGCATGGTCTGCGCATTCGGCAAAGGTGTAACGGCGTAGTCGAGCACGAGACCGGAGAAGAGCTCGAGAGTTCCCTGGCTTGACGGCCGCTCGTCTTCGAAGCTTGTGATCATCTTACCGAAGGCTTTCCAACCATCCGGACGATCATAGGAAGGCGCGCAGGCAGCCTCGATCAGTCTGATATGCGTGCCGACGGCGGTCTGTTCCTCGGTGACGCCCCAAAGTGCGCGGAAGGCCGGGTTAGACAGCTGGATCCGCCCATCAGGCCCGAAGACGGCCACACCTTCCGAAAGGTGATCGATGGTTTCCCCTTGCACGCGCAGCAGTGTGTTGTAGCGGGTTTCCAGATTGACCTGTTCGGTCAGATTCTCGAATACCCAGGTCGCGCCACCCTGGGGATGTGCTGATGCAATCACGCGCAAGGTCTGACCGTTCGGAAGGTGCCAGATATCGGTTTGGGTCTCGATAGTGCGATAGACCGAAAGAGTGTTTTCCTTCCAGCTCTTCCAGCTCAATTCCTCAGGCAGTTTGTGGGCTGCGCGCAGCTTGTCGAGGAGCTCGCTGTGGTCAGGTCTAGACTCGAGGAACTTCGTATCCAGCTCCCAGAGCTGGCTGAACGCCTGGTTGAAGAACTGCAGGCGACGGTCACCATCAAAAATGGCAACAGGGGTACCCAGATGGTCAAGCGTCTCCGCATGGCTCTTGAGCGTTCGAGCCAATTCTTCACGCAGCCCTTCGGCTGACGAAACATCAACGGCCATGCCACAAGAACCGGCGGGACCGCGCACGTCTACAACGTCGAAAAACGCGCGCGCGCCGCGTACAGCCGTTGAAATCGTATCGTGGAACGGTGATTCCGCCGTTGCTGTCGCTTTGATCCGCTGCCGGGTCAGGGTTGGCAGGATCTCCCGACCTTCGCCCAGAACCTGATCCGGCGAATTGGCTTCTGCCGCTTCGCAATAGGCCTGATTGACCCAGGTCAGTCGGCCTTCGCTATCACGCTGCCAGACGGGTTGTTCGATTGCATTAAGCAAGGATTCAAAAGTGGCGATGGAATTGCGCAGGCGGTTGCGTTCAATTTTCAGTTCCGCGAGTTCCGCGCGCAAATTGTTGAGAGCCAGGAAGTGGGCGAAAGCGCGACCGCCGGACAGGCGGCCCTGCACTTCGATCACCTCACCGCGCAATGTCTCAACGATGAGGTCGAAACTGCGCGCATCAGTTCGCAAGGCTTCGATGGCCCGCTCAACTTCGGCAGCCGAATGCGGCTTCAGCCAGCGACCGAAGGCCAGAAAGTCGACATCGGCCTGAGGCGCTCCTGTTTCAGCGGGCAACTGGCCGAGAAATTCGGGCTTACCGGTATGGCCTTCCCAAATCACGATTCTGCGGTTCTTGTCGGCAATCAAAGCCTGGTACCGCGGGATCTTTTGCTGGCAATCCGACAAGGCGGAGCGCAGCTCCTGCCCTTCGGATTCCAGGCGATTGCGCTGGCGAAGAAGCCAAAGCACAGAGACAAGCGCGGCAGAGAGGACGCCGGCCACAAGGGCGTATCCAGCCATGTCGGCGCTGTCGAAGCGCGTGATCGACGGCAAGGATTGCGCCTGCGCGAACGCGGGCAGGAAAAAAGATGTGAGTGCGCTGCCGCTGGCCAGAACGCGCCGCCAGGAGACGACTGAGCGCAGTCCTCTTGCCATCGAGCGGAAAGCGCCCGAAGTTGCCCGAACAGGCCCGACATTGCTATGCCAGAAGTTTGAAATACCGGCCGTCATAGCCGTTTCCCGCATCCACGGGGTGCGTTGATCTACCGACATTCTCGGTCTGTCTCCGTCTTATTATGTGCCGCATCGTCGACAAGACATCCGTGTTCGCGGGTGCCTCGGCATCCACGAATCAAGTCTCAAAACAATACCGCTGATGCCGGAGGTCTGGAAGGCCGGCGGCCAAAAAAGAAGGCGCAGCCTTTGTCAAGGCTGCGCCTACCACATGTAGTTATTATCCAGCTATTTATTAATAGCGATAGTGTTCAGCCTTGAATGGGCCGGTCGCTGAAACGCCGATATAGCTCGCCTGCTCGTCAGACAGTTTCGTCAGCTTTGCGCCGAGCTTGTCGAGGTGCAGCTTGGCGACCTTTTCGTCGAGGTGCTTGGGGAGGACATAGACGCCCGGCTTGTATTCGTCTGTCTTGGCGAACAGTTCGATCTGGCCGAGAACCTGGTTCGTAAACGACGCAGACATGACAAAAGACGGGTGGCCCGTCGCATTTCCGAGGTTCAGCAGGCGGCCTTCCGAGAGCAGGATCATGCGGTTGCCCTTCGGGAACTCGATCATGTCGACCTGCGGCTTGATGTTGGTCCACTTCAAGTTACGCAGCGACGCAACCTGGATCTCATTGTCGAAGTGGCCGATATTGCCGACGATCGCCATGTCCTTCATCTCGCGCATATGCTCGATGCGGATGACGTCCTTGTTGCCGGTGGTGGTGATGAAGATGTCAGCCGTGGAGACCACGTCTTCCAGAGTGACGACTTCAAAGCCATCCATAGCGGCCTGCAGGGCGCAGATCGGATCAACTTCCGTGACCTTAACGCGAGCGCCGGCGCCGCTGAGCGAGGCAGCAGAGCCCTTGCCCACATCACCGTAACCGCAGACGACGGCAACCTTGCCAGCCATCATCACGTCGGTGCCGCGGCGAATACCATCGACCAGCGATTCCTTGCAGCCATACTTGTTGTCGAACTTCGACTTGGTGACGCTGTCGTTCACATTGATGGCGGGGAAGGGCAGAAGGCCCTTTTTCGCCAGCTCGTACAGGCGATGCACGCCTGTCGTGGTTTCTTCGGTTACGCCCTTGATGGCGTCGCGCTGTTTGGTGAACCAGCCAGGCGAAGCCGCCAGACGCTTTTTGATCTGCGCGATGAGGATTTCTTCCTCTTCCGAGGTCGGATTGGACAGGACGTCTTCGCCCGCTTCGGCACGTGCACCAAGCAGGATATACATTGTCGCATCACCACCGTCGTCGAGGATCATGTTGGAAAAACCACCATCGGTCCACTGGAAGATCCGGTCGGTATAATCCCAGTATTCAGTGAGACTTTCACCCTTCACAGCGAAGACTGGAATACCGCGCTCGGCAATCGCTGCTGCCGCATGATCCTGCGTCGAGAAGATGTTGCATGACGCCCAACGAACTTCGGCGCCGAGGGCGACCAGCGTTTCAATCAGGACGGCCGTCTGGATCGTCATATGCAGTGAGCCAGTGATGCGAGCGCCCGTGAGCGGCTTGCTTACGCCGAATTCGTCGCGGCAGGCCATCAGGCCCGGCATTTCGGTTTCGGCAATGCTGATTTCCTTGCGCCCGAAATCGGCAAGACCGATATCGGCGATCACGTAGTCATGGTGGCTCATGAAACTCTCCGGCTGATTGCTGACAACCTTACAGGTGCAGACAAAATGTCCGCAGAGACGTCCGCGGATCCTGAACTGCTTTTATCAGGGAACCTTTGATGGTGCAATCAGACATAAAGAAGTCTTTATGTCTTTATGTCGAGATGCTTTACATCTCCTCGCCGAAGCGGTCGGCGACCAGCTGCGACAGGGCCTCCATGACCTCCTCGGCCTGCAGACCGGAGGCGGTCACCGAGATCGAACAGCCCGGGCTGGCGGCCAGCATCATCAGACCCATGATCGACGTTCCGCCCACTGTGGTGCCATCTTTCGATACACTCACCTTTGCATCATACCCATTGACCGTCTGAACGAACTTGGCTGATGCCCTCGCGTGAAGGCCTCGCTTGTTGATGATGAGAAGTTCGCGGGCGATCTGATCGGTCATCTTACTTTCCGCTGAGCACCCGGCTGGCGACATTGATGTACTTGCGTCCTGCATCCGACGCGTCAATCAGACATTTGTCCATATCATTACCGCCTCGGATCCCAGCCAGCTTGATCAGCATGGGGAGGTTCACTCCGGCAATGACTTCCACTTGCCCGCTGTTCATGATGGATATTGCAAGATTGGAGGGGGTGCCGCCGAACATGTCTGTCAGGATGATTACACCGTTCCCGTCATTGGCACGCTGAACGGCGTCCAGAATATCCTGACGGCGCTGGTCCATATCGTCTTCGGGGCCGATCGAGACGGTCTCGATGAATTGCTGGGGGCCAACGACGTGCACCACCGCATGAAGAAACTCTTCAGCCAGCTTGCCATGTGTGACAAGCACAAGTCCGATCATTCTCAATTGTCCCTTAGCGCAAACTTTTTGCCGGATAGCGCACGAAGCAGCCTGCGTCTACCGGCAGGTGGCCATCATGTCGATCAAAATGCGAAGTGCAAGCCAAAACCGTGTGTCTAGATGGCTGAGTCGGCGCTTTGGCGGTTGAAAGCAAGAATGAGGCTCAACGGAAAGCGTGTCCAGCTTGGCACGCGAACCAGGGGCAAGGCGGTGTCGGCGGTGAGGGAATAGTGCTCGTTTTCGGGCGCGAGCCGTTCGACCTCGTTGCTTGCGACCGTGGTCGCGACCAAGTGCAGCGGTGCAGTTTCGATATGGGCCACCTTGATGATCCCGCTATAACGAAGCTCGATCATGCCGCGCATCGTGTCTGGAGCCCGCCCGATAACGGTGCTGCCGTCCTTGAAGACAAGAAGACGATCGTCGGAGATGAGGGCCGCCGGGAGTCCCAGAAGCTTTGCTTCCGAGAGGCAGTCAAAGGCCAGAGCTGACTTTCCGCTGCCGGACGGCCCGACTATTGCCAATCCTATACCGTCGACCACGATGGCGGATGCATGGATGTTGGTCGGGCCGGCCACGATCAAGGCGCCGGGTTGACGGGGAGGGACAAGATGAAGCGGGCTCCAGTCCTGCGGCCATCCTGGGGATCGATCATGTTCTCGGCCCGCAGGGTGCCGCCATGGGCCTCTGCGATTTGCCGGCTGATCGACAGGCCGAGACCGGAGTTTTGTCCGAAGCTCTCACCTTCAGGGCGGTCCGTGTAGAAGCGCTCGAAGATCCGATCGATGTCCTCCGCTTGAATGCCGGGGCCATTGTCCTCGATCTGGATCTTGCAGGCTGTTTTTGATCGGGACAGTCTGACGACGATCCGTCCCCCCGTTTCCGGCACGAAGGACCGGGCATTCTCTATGAGATTGGTGACGATCTGCCCAAGCCGGAGATCGTGCCCGTTGACCAGATAGCGTTGACGTGTCGCTCCCGGCTTCCTGTCGATCATATAGTCGATCTGGACGGCTTTTTTGCCGTTCCTGATTTCACGTGAAATATCGACAAGGCTTGAAAGTAGGACTTCAAGATCCACCGGTTTCGCGTCGGAACGCGCGAGTTCGGCGTCGAGACGCGAGGCATCAGAAATATCGCTGATCAGGCGGTCGAGGCGGCGCACGTCATGCTGGATGATGTCCATCAGGCGCTGCTTGGACTGGTCTGTTTTTGCAAGTGGTAGTGTTTCGACAGCCGAGCGCAGCGATGTCAGCGGGTTCTTTAGTTCATGGCTGACATCGGCTGCAAAGCTTTCAATTGCGTCGATCCGGTCGTACAGCGCGGTGGTCATTTCCCGCAGCGCTATGGAAAGATTGCCGATTTCGTCCTGCCGGGCGGAAAAATCCGGAATCTCTTCGCGTTCCTTCGCACCCCTTCGCACTCTGATCGCTGCAGCCGACAGGCGGCGCAACGGGTTTGCAATTGTCGAAGATAGAAGCAGGGAAACAACGATGTTCACCAGCGTTGCCACGCCGAATACTCGAAGAATCGCGAGCCGTTCGGCATGTACGATCTTGTCGATATCGCCCGCCTGGGTCGAGAGCAGCAGCACCCCAAGCACCGCGCGTGAACGTTGAACAGGCACCGCGACCGATACGATCAGTTCACCCTGGTCCGTCACGCGAACGACTGCGCCGCGAACGCCGGTCAGCGCATTCATCACTTCCGGATAAATCGATCCGTCGCCGCCAGGTGCTTCCCGGTAGACCGGCAGGTTGCCAGGCTGGAGGATCGTGTTGAACAGCCGCGTGATCCAGTCGGTGAAGCTGGTTGTGTCGTTATCAACCGGCGGGAGGTCAAAGCGTAGAACCTGCCCGCGGGAATAGAGATGTCGGGAATCCAGCAGGAGATTGGCGTCGGCATCAAAAAGCCGTGCGCGGATGCGCGTCGGCGAAATCAGCCGCCGAAGAACTGGTGCGACCCGTTCCGGATTGATCGGAAACTCCAGATCCTCGTCATTCGGAACCGGAGTGATGCTCTGGCCGGCCTGAAGCTCGAGCAGTTTCTCCGGATCGATTGTGATGGAATTGGTGTCGACCGAGGCGGAGGCCGAAACGGCAGCAGCAATGATCTCGCCTTGGGTCAGCAGGCTTTCCACCCGGGCGTCAATCAGACCCTCGCGGAACTGGTTGAGGTACATAATTCCGCCGACCAGGACGATCAGCGCCGCGAGATTGAAGAACACGATACGGCGCGTTAGGCTGGAAAACAGCGCATGGCCGAAGATGCGGCGGATCAGGGTGAAGGGATGGGCAAATGGCCGCCCGCGTTCGGAGGGGCCATCCAGCTCCTCGACGTTCCCTTCTTCAACCGGTGTGGCCAAGTCTCACCCTTTCAGCTGTCCTGTGGTCTTTTGCCGGCCTGGCGCACGGCAGGACCGGACGGACAAGCGTTATGCGGCTTCGCGGAAGCGGTAACCCACGCCATAGAGGGTTTCAATCATGTCGAAGTCATTATCGACCATCTTGAACTTCTTGCGCAGCCGCTTGATGTGGCTGTCGATCGTCCGGTCGTCAACATAGACCTGCTCATCATAAGCGGCATCCATCAGGGCGTCACGGCTCTTCACCACGCCCGGGCGTTGCGCCAGTGACTGAAGGATCAGGAACTCCGTGACAGTCAGTGTGACGGCATCACCCTTCCAGGTGCAGGTATGACGTTCCTGGTCCATGACCAGTTGTCCGCGCTCAAGTGTCCGTGCCTGCAATTCTCCGGCCGACTTCGGCGCGCTGCCCCCGGCTGCCAGATTCTCTCGGCTTGCCGCGCGGCGCAGGATTGCCTTGACGCGTTCGACCAAGAGGCGCTGCGAGAAGGGCTTGGTGATGAAATCGTCAGCGCCCATCTTCAGCCCGAAGAGCTCATCGATTTCCTCGTCCTTGGAGGTCAGGAAGATCACCGGGAGATCCGATTTCTGGCGGAGCCGACGCAAGAGTTCCATCCCGTCCATACGCGGCATCTTGATATCGAAGATGGCGAGTTGGGGTGGACGGGCGAGAAGGCCATCGAGCGCTGACGCTCCATCCGTATAGGTCTCGACTTTATAGCCTTCCGCCTCAAGGGCGATCGACACCGAAGTGAGGATATTACGGTCGTCGTCCACGAGCGCGATCGTCTGCATGTTGTAGGTCTCCATCATGTTCAAGGCGCTGCTCCTGGTTATCCCAGCCCCAGCCCGGGGTTCCATTGCCTCGCTTCTTGGGGGTAAAGGTGGAACAAATTGTGGCAAAGGGGAAGGGACAATCGGCTGACGAGGTTGAACGGCCACTCGGATACCGCCCAATATCGTCTAGGTGAGGGGAGAATAGAGTGCGAACTAAACGATTTAAAATAACGATTTCCATTTTAAATCGATTAAATAATTGATATTATTGACTTATTTGGAGCGTCCTACTTGCTTTCCTCAGAGCCCGGCTTTAATTTCCGGTCATTGATTGTTATCGCCAGGCAAGAGGAAGGCGCATCATGGAGGAATTCGGCGTGAGGAACCCCGCTTCGGGGATCTCGGATATTGGGCTTCGGAATGCGTCCAGCGTCCGCTACAATTTCCTTGAAAGCGCACTTTACGAGGAGTCGATCCGCCGTGGCGAAGCTGAGCTGACGGCGCATGGTGCACTGCGCGCCTTGACGGGTCAGCACACCGGCCGATCTGCCAAGGACAAGTTCGTTGTTCGGGACGCTAAGACCGACGGCCAGATCTGGTGGGACAACAACAAGCCTCTGTCACCAGAGCATTTTGACATCCTGCATAAGGACATGCTGGCACATGCCGAAGGCAAGGACCTCTTCGTGCAGGATCTGATTGGTGGTGCTGATCGGGACAATGCTCTTCCCACACGCGTGGTGACAGAGCTTGCCTGGCATTCCCTTTTCATCCGCAATCTTCTGATCCGTCCGGATCGCGAAGAACTGAAGACATTCCTTCCGCAGCTGACGATCATTGATCTGCCGAGCTTCCGAGCCGACCCGGCCCGTCATGGCTGCCGTAGCGAAACAGTTATCGCCTGTGACCTGACCAGAGGTATTGTCCTGATCGGTGGCACCTCTTACGCGGGCGAAATGAAGAAGTCCGTCTTCACCGTCCTCAACTACCTTCTGCCAGAGAAGGGAGTGATGCCAATGCATTGCTCCGCCAATGTCGGTCCGGCTGGTGACGCGGCTGTGTTCTTCGGTCTTTCCGGAACGGGGAAGACGACCCTGTCTGCTGATCCGAGCCGTACGCTGGTTGGCGATGACGAGCATGGTTGGGGGGAAAACGGCATCTTCAACTTCGAAGGCGGCTGCTATGCCAAGACCATCCGTCTTTCGGCGGAAGCAGAACCTGAAATCCATGCAACGACGCAGCGTTTCGGCACTGTGCTGGAGAATGTCATTCTTGACGAGAACGGCGCACCCGATTTCAATGATGGTTCGCTGACGGAAAACACGCGCTGCGCCTATCCGCTGCATTTCATCCCGAATGCGTCGGAAACGGGCATTGCACCGCATCCGAAGACAATCATCATGCTGACCGCAGATGCTTTCGGTGTCCTTCCGCCGATTGCCAAACTGACACCGGAGCAGGCCATGTACCACTTCCTGTCGGGTTACACCGCCAAGGTGGCAGGTACGGAAAAGGGCGTGACGGAACCGGAAGCAACCTTCTCGACCTGCTTCGGCGCACCCTTCATGCCAAGACATCCGAGCGAGTATGGTAATCTCTTGCGTGACCTGATTGCGCGTCACGAGGTGGATTGCTGGCTTGTCAACACCGGCTGGACCGGCGGCGCATACGGCGTTGGCAATCGCATGCCGATCAAGGCCACGCGCGCTCTGCTGACCGCGGCTCTGACCGGCGAGCTGAAGAAGTCTGAAATGCGGATTGATGCAAACTTCGGCTTTGCCGTTCCCGTTGCCGTTGAGGGCGTCGATACCAAGATCCTCGATCCGCGCTCGACCTGGGCCGATGGCTTGGCCTACGACGCGCAGGCCAAAAAACTGGTCGGCATGTTCATCGACAACTTCGCCAAGTTCGAGGCGCATGTCGACGGCAAGGTTCGGGATGCGGCGCCTGGTATCCGCCTCGCAGCCGAGTGAAGAAGACAAGCACTGCCAAACCAAGGGGCCCGGTATCGTTTACCGGGCCTGTTTCTTTGTGCCTTGTCATTTCTCTCGGTTCTGCCGATATGAAGTCCGACCGAGAGAACAGACGACATGGCCAGCGAACCGCTTCACATCAACAACCGCATCACGATTGCAGGTTGGGAACTGACCGAGCAATTCGTGCTCGCAGGCGGTCCCGGTGGACAGAATGTCAACAAGGTGTCCACCGCCGTCCAGCTCTTCTTCAATCTTTTGGGATCGCCCGCGCTCAATGACAGGGTCAAACAGAATGCGGTAAAGCTCGCCGGTCGGCGCATGTCCAAGGAAGGCGTGCTGATGATCGAGGCTAACCGGTTTCGTAGTCAGGAGCGCAACCGCGAAGATGCCCGCGAACGCCTGAAGGAATTGATCCTTGAGGCCGCCAAGCCACCACCGCCGCCGCGTAAGAAGACCAAACCCTCCAAGGGCTCGATTGAACGCCGCCTCAAGGAAAAATCAGGCAGGTCGGAGGTCAAGAAAATGCGCGGCAAGCCACCGGGAGATTGACCATGGCCGCGAAGCCAGCCGAGATTACCCTTCAATCCGGTCTTCGTTATATGCCAGGGCGGCTTGGCCGTGACGAGCAGGAAAAACTGGTGGACACGATCCGGGATATTGTTGCCCGTGCTCCCCTCTATGTCCCTGTGATGCCGGGTTCCGGGCGTCCCATGTCCGTGCGGATGACCAATTGCGGTCCGCTTGGATGGGTAACCGACAAGGACCGTGGCTACCGATATCAAGCAAACCATCCGACAACCGGCGAGCCCTGGCCGGACATTCCCTCTGTCCTTCTTGATCTCTGGCGCGACTTGTCCGGCCACTCCAAGGATCCGGAAGCGTGTCTGGTGAACTTCTATACCGATAAGGCCAAGATGGGTCTGCACCAGGATCGGGACGAGACGGACCTCGCAGCGCCAGTGCTCTCTATATCTCTGGGCAATACCTGCCTCTTCAGAATTGGTGGGCTCGAGCGGACCGACCGGACGAAATCGCTGAGACTGGAAAGCGGCGATATCTTCATTCTCGGCGGGGAAGGGCGTCTGTGCTACCACGGCGTCGACCGGATTTATCCGGGCACATCCACGTTGCTGAAGGCGGGCGGCCGCATCAATCTGACCCTCCGTCGGGTCAATCCATAGCCGGCAATCGATCGCTTACAGTTTTCTCAGGGCGACCGTTTCCACGAGATGATTCTTGCCCTTGCGCAGGATCAGATCGGCTCGAGGCCGGCTCGGCAGGATGTTTTCCCGAAGGTTCTTCAGGTTGATGTTGGTCCAAAGACCCTCGGCGATCTCGATCGCCTCGGCTTCACTGATTGTCGCATAGCGATGGAAGTAGGAATTCGGATCTCGAAAGGCCGTCTGCCTCAGCTTCATGAAGCGGTCGACATACCACCGATGCGTCGCATTCTCGTCTGCGTCGATATAGATCGAGAAGTCGAAGAAGTCAGACACCATCGGCACGATCTTGCCGTCTGCCGGCAGATTGCGCGACTGCAGCACGTTGATGCCTTCGAAGATCAGGATGTCGGGACGGTCGATCACCCTGAATTCGTCGGGAAGAACGTCATAGGTCAAGTGTGAGTAGCTTGGCGCCTTGACGTTTGGTAGTCCGGCCTTGATCGCTGACAGGAAACGCAAAAGCGCGCCGATATCGTAGCTCTCTGGAAAGCCCTTGCGGTTCAGAATGCCATTCTTGATCAAATGCGCATTTGGATAGAGGAAGCCGTCTGTTGTAACCAGATCAACCTTTGGGCTCGACGGCCAACGGGCCAAGAGCTCCTTCAGGATGCGGGCGGTCGTCGATTTACCCACGGCCACGGAACCTGCAATGCCGATCACGAACGGTGTCTTCGACACATCTGACATACTGAGAAAGCGATTGCGCTGCTCGAATAGCAGTTGTGAGGATTCCACATGCGAGGAGAGGAGCCGCGACAGTGAGAGGTAGATCCGACGCACTTCGTCGAGATCGATCGGGTCATCGATCGAGCGCAGCCTGTGCACTTCGTCGGCCGTCAGCGTCAGCGGGGTGTCGGCGCGGAAATGCGCCCACTCTTCCGAGTTGAAGAACAGATAGGGCGAGTAGCCGTTGGCCTGAAAATGGTCGAGGACTTCTGGCGTTTCGGATTCCCGCATAGCTATTGTCATGGATCCTGCCGATTGGCCTTCTCGTTCAGGCCCGTCTGGGCGGTCCGACGCTCCAGTTCCTGCATCACGTCTTGTAGAGGTATGCCGCCAATTTTCAATACGACCATCAGGTGATAGAGCAAGTCGGCGCTCTCGTAGACGAGGTTCTCACGGTCGCCCGTCACCGCTGCCATCACCGCTTCAATCGTTTCCTCGCCAAGCTTCTTCGCGGCCTTGCTCTGGCCACCGGCCACGAGTTTTGCCGTCCAGGATTCCGATGGGCTTGCATTCGCCCGCTCTGCGACGATTGCTTCGAGATCTGTCAGTGAGAAAGAGGTCATTCTTGTTTCCCTGAGATCAGTCAAGACGCATGGCGATGCCGGCAGCAGCCATATGCGCCTTCGCCTCGGCGATCGAATAGGTGCCGAAGTGGAAGATCGAGGCCGCGAGAACAGCCGTAGCGTGACCATCGCGAATGCCGGCGACCAGATCGTCAAGCGATCCTACACCGCCAGATGCGATCACCGGCACACGGACGCTGTCTGCGATCGTGCTGGTGAGCCCGATGTCGTAGCCGCTCTTGGTGCCGTCTCGATCCATCGACGTGACAAGCAACTCGCCGGCGCCACGTTCGACCATCTTGATCGCAAACTCTACAGCGTCGATGCCGGTGGACTGCCGGCCGCCATGGGTGAAAATCTCCCACCGAGGCACTTCGTTTTCACGTGAAACCTTCTTCGCATCGATCGAAACGACAATGCACTGGTTGCCGAACTTGTCTGCTGCTTCTGCCACGAAATCCGGGTTCTTGACCGCTGCCGAGTTGATCGACACCTTGTCCGCACCGCAGAGCAGGAGCTTGCGGATGTCGGACACAGCACGCACGCCGCCGCCAACGGTGAGGGGCATGAAGCAGTGGTCTGCCGTCTGGGCCACGACGTCGAAGATTGTGTCGCGATTGTCTGATGATGCCGTGATGTCGAGGAAGCACAGTTCGTCGGCCCCGGCTGCATCGTAGGCTTTCGCGGCTTCGACCGGATCGCCGGCATCGATCAGATCAACGAAGTTGACGCCTTTCACGACGCGACCGTCCTTGACGTCGAGGCAGGGAATGACTCGGGCCTTGAGTGTCATGATCTGGTCCTCAGCTTCTTACGGACTTGATAAGTGCCAACGCTTCCGCAGGATCGATACGGCCATCATAGAGCGCGCGACCGGAAATCGCACCTTCCAGTTTACGGGCATCCGGCTCGATCATCCGGCGGATATCGTCCATGGAGGCGAGTCCACCTGACGCAATGACTGGGATCGACACCGCATTGGCCAGCTCGAGCGTCGAGCTCCAGTTGATGCCGGTCAGAATCCCGTCGCGGTCTATATCGGTATAAATGATGGCGGCCACCCCTGCGCCTTCGAAGCGCTGAGCGAGCTCGACCACGCCGAGTTCCGACGCTTCGGCCCAGCCCTCGACGGCGACCTTGCCGCCCTTGGCGTCGATGCCGACGGCGACCTTGCCGGGGAACCGCTTACAGGCTTCGATGACGAGGCCCGGATCGCGTACAGCCACTGTCCCCAGGATTACACGGGATAGGCCTCGAGACAGCCAGTTCTCGATATGCTCCAGGGTCCGGATGCCGCCACCGAGTTGCACCGGGTTGCGGGTCGCTGCAAGGATCGCATCGACGGCAGCGCCATTGACGCTTTCGCCGGCGAAGGCACCGTTCAGATCGACCACATGCAGCCACTCGAAGCCCTGATCCTCGAATGCACGTGCCTGCGCACCCGGGTCGGGATTGTAAACGGTGGCCTGCTCCATATCGCCTAGCTTGAGGCGAACGCACAGGCCGTCCTTGAGATCGATGGCGGGGAAAAGGATCATGCTGCGTGTCCTTTGGGGGGATCAGGGCGCCCAGGTGAGGAAGTTGGCGATCAGCTTCAGGCCGAGTGCCTGGCTTTTTTCCGGGTGGAATTGCGCGCCGACCATGTTGTCTCGACCGACAAACGCCGTCATCGGGCCCCCATAGTCGGTCGTCGCAATCACCTCATCGGAATTCTGCGCCGCCAGGTGATAGGAATGCACAAAATAGGCATGCAGGCCGTTGGCACCCGTCGGGATGCCGTCGAACAGCGGATGTGGGCGGTTGAGC
Source organism: Rhizobium sp. AAP43 (assembly GCF_001296045.1). Classification (GTDB taxonomy): domain Bacteria; phylum Pseudomonadota; class Alphaproteobacteria; order Rhizobiales; family Rhizobiaceae; genus Allorhizobium. Next base: position 163,203 of record NZ_LJHS01000027.1, read on the forward strand.
GTCAGCGTATTCCACCCAATCTGCGGGATCTTCAGACTGGCATCCGAAGGCGTCATCTCCACGACGTCGCCCTTGATCCAGCCGAACCCGTCCGTCACGGTCTTTTCCAAACCGCGTGACGACATCAGCTGCATGCCGACGCAAATTCCGAAGAAGGGGCGGGCCTTGACATCCACGACCTCGGAGATGGCCTGATGCATGCCGGGAACAGCATCCAGCCCTCGGCGGCAATCGGCATAGGCGCCGACGCCCGGTAGCACGATGCGGTCAGCCGAAGCGACGCGTTCTGCCTTGTCGGTCAGGTCAATCTCGGCGTCGACGCCGGCCTCGCGCGCCGCGCGTTCGAAGGCTTTGGTGGCAGAACGCAGATTGCCGGATCCGTAGTCGATAATGGCCACACGCATGTTTCTTATCCTTTCTGCTCGACGGCTGTCGGTCAAGGATTCAGCCGGAGCAAGGTGGCAGGTCTCCCGCAGGAGACGTCGCCCTTAAACCAGGGTACCCTTCGTCGAAGGGATACGGCTTGCCTGACGCGGATCAATTTCAGTTGCCACGCGCAGAGCCCGGGCCACCGCTTTGAAACACGTCTCGGCGATATGGTGGTTATTGGCACCATAATGGTTGAGCACATGCAGCGTAATACCGGCATTCTGGGCAAGCGCCTGAAAGAATTCACGCACCAGTTCCGTGTCGAACGTACCGATTTTCGGTGCGCTGAAATTGACGTTCCAGACGAGGAACGGCCGGCCCGAGACGTCGATCGCAGCCTTCGTCATGGTTTCATCCATGGCCAGATCGATCGAGGAATAGCGCGTAATGCCCTTGCGGTCGCCAAGAGCCTTGGAGATCGCCTGCCCCAGGGCAATACCGGTGTCCTCGACCGTGTGATGGTCATCGATATGAAGGTCGCCCTTCACATTGATTGTCATGTCGATCAGGGAATGGCGGCAGAGTTGGTCGAGCATATGATCGAAAAAGCCCACGCCTGTCGAAATCTCGGCCTTGCCGGTGCCGTCGATATCAACGGACACGGACACTGAGGTCTCGTTGGTTTTGCGGGAAATTTCGCCTTTACGCTCTGCCATCTGGCCGCTCCATCGCTCAATTGGCCCTCCCTTATCAGCCGTGCACAGAAATATCCAGAAGTTACATTGCGTTGTCGCAAGGCGGCGATGGGCAGTTGCGTGCCAGATTGCAATCGTTGAAAGCCCACTTACATAGGTTCCGACGAAAGGGCGCTTGGGTCGCCCACCAGAGGGTCTGCAAGGGCAGGCGAACAGGTGACGAATGACGACGATTATTACAGTCCGCAAGGGTGGCAAGGTGGTGATGGCCGGTGACGGGCAGGTGAGCCTCGGCCAGACCGTGATGAAGGGGAATGCCCGCAAGGTTCGCCGGATCGGCAAGGGGGGCGACGTGATTGCTGGCTTCGCCGGGGCGACTGCCGATGCTTTCACGCTGCTCGACCGTCTGGAAAAGAAGCTCGAACAGTATCCGGGTCAGCTGATGCGGGCCGCTGTCGAGCTTGCCAAGGATTGGCGCACCGATAAATACCTGCGCAATCTCGAGGCCATGATGCTGGTGGCCGACAAGACGGTCACGCTGGCCATCACCGGTAATGGCGATGTCCTGGAGCCAGAACATGGAACCATCGCGATCGGCTCTGGCGGGAACTACGCCTATGCGGCGGCCCGCGCGCTGATGGATACCGACAAGTCTGCGGAGGACATTGCCACGCGTGCGCTGACGATTGCCGGCGAGATCTGCGTTTATACCAATACCAATATGGTGGTCGAAACCCTCGACGCGGCTTGATCGCCGAAACGAGGCAGGCATTCACATATCCGATGCGCGTCTTCGCGGCATCGCCAGGAGCAAGTCCACATGACAAATTTTTCTCCGCGCGAGATCGTTTCCGAACTCGATCGCCACATCATCGGCCAACACGATGCCAAACGCGCGGTTGCGATCGCGCTCCGCAACCGCTGGCGTCGTCAGCAGTTGTCGGAGGACCTGCGTGATGAGGTGATGCCGAAGAACATCCTGATGATTGGCCCGACCGGTGTCGGCAAGACCGAAATCTCGCGGCGATTGGCCAAGCTCGCAGGCGCCCCCTTTATCAAGGTGGAGGCGACAAAGTTTACCGAGGTTGGTTATGTCGGCCGCGACGTAGAACAGATCATCCGCGATCTCGTTGAAATCGGCATCACCCTCGTGCGTGATCGCAAGCGTCAGGACGTGCAGGCCAAGGCCCATGCGCTCGCCGAGGAGCGGGTGCTTGATGCTCTGGTTGGCGCTACGGCATCTCCAGCCACCCGCGACAGCTTCCGCAAAAAGCTGCGCGACGGGCAGCTCGACGACAAGGAAATCGATATCGAAGTTGCCGACAGTGCGTCGGGCATGCCGGGCTTTGAACTTCCGGGCATGCAGGGCGGCAATGTCGGTATCCTCAACCTCTCCGAAATGTTCGGCAAGGCTATGGGAAACCGGACGAAGAAGGTACGCACCACCGTCAAGGCGTCCTACAGCGACCTGATCCGTGACGAGTCTGACAAGCTGATCGACAATGAAGTGATCCAGCGCGAAGCGCTTCGCTCGGTCGAGAATGATGGCATCGTTTTCCTCGACGAGATCGACAAGATCGCTGCCAGAGAAGGTGCCATGGGTGCCGGCGTCTCGCGCGAAGGTGTGCAGCGCGATCTACTGCCTCTCGTCGAAGGGACAACGGTTTCGACCAAGTATGGCCCGGTGAAGACGGATCACATCCTCTTCATCGCTTCCGGTGCCTTCCACGTTTCGAAGCCATCCGATCTGCTGCCGGAACTGCAGGGCCGACTACCGATCCGGGTAGAGTTGAAGCCGCTCACAAAGGAGGATTTCCGCCGTATCCTGACCGAGACGGAGGCAAGCCTCATCCGGCAGTACAAGGCCTTGATGGCCACTGAGGAACTGGACCTCGATTTTACCGAAGACGCGATCGATGCGCTTGCAGATGTCGCCGTTCACCTTAACGAAACCGTCGAGAATATCGGTGCGCGCCGCCTCCAGACGGTCATGGAAAGAGTGCTGGACGAAGTATCATTTCATGCGCCCGACCGTGGCGGCCAGGTGGTCATGGTGGATTCGGCCTATGTGCAGGAGCATGTCGGAGATCTGGCCGCCGATACGGATCTCAGTCGCTATATCCTGTGATCTTTGTGCATCTACGGGTCACTTTTGCGCCGCAAGTGCCATGAAAGTGAGAGGGGGCTGTGTCGACAATGCAGTCCCCGCTTATGTATGGAGTTGCCGTCGATCTCCGGCCATCCGACACATCCAGATCTTTCAGATCGGCCGCGTTCAGGACAGTGCAAGTGCTACGCATTTCAAGGATCATCGTCTTAGGCTTGGCTCTGCAAGGAGCCCTCTTTGCGCAGGCAAACGCTGCTCAACCGGTTCCCCCCGGCAACCGGCACGCAGAACAACCCGAAGTTCCCGGCGCTTCCGTGCGCAGAACTCGCGCCGGCAAGACCTCGTTTGATGATAAATACGAGAAGGTTCGCGAACTTCTGGCGACTGACTCTGCGCTTGTTGGAAAGATCAAGAAGACGGCAGCTGCTTACGGGATCGCGCCCATTCACATGGTCGGCGCGATTGTCGGCGAACACACCTATAATGTTGACGCCTATGACAGCCTCCAGAGCTATTACGTTAAGGCAGCATCCTACGCCGGGAACAGCTTCCGCTTCGCCTACAAGGACGAGGGCATTTCGGATTTTGTGGCGCGTCCCGAATTCGCTGAATGCGCGGCACTTTCCGACTCCTATCGTCTGTGGACATGCCGGGAGAATGTTTGGGAAGCGCAGTTCCGCGGTAAGACAATTGGCGGAAAATCCTATCCGAACAATCGCTTCAGTGCCGTCTTCTTCCAGCCCTTCTACGCCGGCCAAACGTTTGGTCTTGGCCAGATTAATCCGCTGACGGCGTTGATGCTGTCGGATCTGGTCAGCCAGAAGTCGGGCTATAAAACGCTAGACGCTGATGACGCAGCTGGCGTCTATAAGGCGATCATGGATCCCGACATTTCGCTCGCCTTCATGGCAGCGGTGATCCGTAAGTCGATCGATGACTACAAGACGATTGCCGACATCGATATCTCGACGAACCCTGGTGTTACGGCGACCCTTTTCAATATCGGTGGATCGCAACAGCGAGCCCGTACGCTTGCGAGCCGTCGGGCAAGCGGTGCGGCGAATTGGCCCGAAGAGAACTATTACGGCTGGCTGATCAATGATCGGCTGGACGAGCTGGAGCAGCTGCTCTAACTCCTTGGGAGTCATTCGGGCTCCGGGGAGACAATCTTATGGACGCAAAGCTTCGGAGCCCCGGTTTTCAACCACCCGCGCCGATACCGCGTACGGTTCCGCCGAGCCGGCTTGAGATCATTCGAACGGTCTTGAGAAACCCTCTCGAGCTCTGGGGGCTTCCTTCCTACACCTGGCCCTGGATCGTCACCCGATTTTTCGGCCAGACGACGATCATCGCCAACGACCCCGGTCTGATCCGGCATGTGCTGGTCGACAATGCAGCAAACTATGAAATGTCCGAAGTCCGCCAGCTTGTGCTGCGGCCGATACTGCGTGACGGATTGCTGACGGCTGAAGGCCCTGTGTGGAAGCGGTCGCGAAAAGCGATGGCGCCGGTTTTCACTCCTCGCCATGCGCGAGGCTTTGCCCTGCAGATGCGCGAACAGAGCGAACTCTTCATTTCCCGTTATGCGGCAGGCGAGGAAGGAGTCGTGCGCGACATTGCCGTGGATATGACGGAACTCACCTACGCCATCCTGTCTGAAACGCTGTTTTCTGGCGGCATCGTCTCCGAACAGGGCGATTTCGCCAGGGATGTTGACGACCTCTTGCACAGCATGGGGCGTATCGATCCTTTCGATCTCCTGCGCGCGCCCAAGTGGGTGCCGCGCCTGACCCGCATTCGCGGCATTGGCGTTTTGAAAAAGTTTCGCGCACTCGTGCGCCGCACGATGGACCGGCGGCGACGTCTAATGTCGGAAGATCGAGCCACAGTCCCAGATGATTTTCTTACCCTCCTGCTTGAGCTTGAACGCCCCGATGGACTGACCTCCGAGGAGATCGAGGACAATATACTGACTTTCATTGGCGCAGGTCACGAGACGACCGCGCGCGCTCTGGCTTGGACCTTCTATTGTGTGGCCCATTGCCCGGATGTTCGTCAGGCTATGGAAGCTGAAATCGATACCGTTCTGGCTCAAGCGGTCGATCCCGTCGACTGGCTGGATCGCATGCCGCATGTGCGTGCCGCCTTCGAGGAGGCAATGCGCCTGTATCCGCCAGCGCCCTCGATCAATCGCGATGCGATTGCCGATGACCGCTATGTGGCATCCAACGGTGAGGTGGTTGAGATCGAGAAGGGGACGACCGTGCTGGTGATGCCCTGGACGCTGCATCGCCATGAGCTTTACTGGGAAAGCCCTCGTACATTTGACCCCAGCCGATTTCTGCCTGCGAATCGCGAAAAGATTGGCCGTTTCCAGTACCTACCCTTCGGTGCCGGACCACGGGTCTGCATCGGCGCGACTTTTGCACTGCAGGAAGCCGTGATCGCGCTCGCCGTGCTGATGCATCGCTATCGTTTCGATGTCACCCCGGAGACTAAGCCCTGGCCGGTGCAAAAGCTCACAACCCAGCCCGCAGGCGGCTTACCGATGCGCGTCACGCCTCGCCACGGCTGATTGCGCCGCCGATCTGGCGCAGCTGCGCTGGAAAAGCGGGTATCTGCCGTGCAATAAGATCCGCTCAAAGGATCAGCGGGATGAGGAGAGAGCGTGTCTGCAGATTTCATGCTCGGCATCGACACGGGTGGCACCTACACGGATGCTGTCATCTATAGCGATACATCGGGGCTCATAGCCAAGGCCAAGGCGCTGACATCTCGTCATGACCTTGCTGTTGGTATTGGAGAAGCACTGGAAAACGTTCTTCAGACCTCCGGCATCGCGCCGTCCTCTATCGGACTGGTGTCCTTGTCGACAACGCTTGCGACCAATGCACTGGTTGAGGGGCAGGGCGGTCGCGCCGCCCTCGTCATGATTGGCTTTGGACCTGAAGACCTCAAGCGTGACGGGCTTTTTGAGGCCCTTGGCTCGGACCCGGTCGTCTTCCTTGCGGGCGGCCACGATGTGCATGGGAATGAGACGCCTCTCGATCTCGACGCCTTGGAGGCCGTGCTCGACGATCTCTCGCAGACAGTGTCTTCCTTTGCTGTTGCGGGTTATTTCGCTGTTCGCAATCCAAGCCATGAGATCAGGGCCCGTGATCTCATTCGTGCCCGGTCAGGCTTGCCGGTCACCTGCAGCCACGAACTATCGTCCAAGCTTGGTGGCCCCCGCCGCGCCTTGACCACGCTTCTCAATGCCCGATTGGTCTCCATGATCGATCGCCTGATCGGTTCGGCCGAGCGCTATCTCAGGAACCGTGGCATCAAGGCCCCCTTGATGGTGGTGCGTGGTGATGGGGCACTGATTTCCTCGGATGAGGCGCGCCTTCGCCCGATCGAAACCATCCTGTCGGGCCCGGCCGCGAGCCTCGTCGGCGCGCGCCATCTGACCGGGCACGCCAATGCGGTCGTGTCCGATATCGGTGGCACGACCACGGATGTGGCCGTGATGGAGGATGGATTGCCGCGGCTTGATCGTGACGGTGCAGTTGTCGGTGGTTATCGCACCATGGTCGAGGCGGTCGCCATGCGGACCTTTGGTCTCGGCGGCGATTCGGAAGTGCGGTTCGATGATCGCGGACTGAAAGGTCGTATCGAACTTGGACCACGCCGACTTGTGCCCTTGAGCCTTGCAGCATCCCTCCATGAGACGTCAGTCCTGCCGCATCTGGAGCGGCAACTGCGCAACGCTCACAACGGTCGATATGACGGCCGATTTGCTGTGCGAACTGGCGTACCGGATTCCCTGGCGGCTGGCCTGCAGGTGCAGGAAGCAAGCCTGTTTGCCCGTCTCGGTGCAGAACCGCTACCGCTGGATCAGTTGATCACGGTTACCCAGCAGGTTGCGACCCTCGACCGCCTCGTTGCCCGCGGCCTCGTACACATTTGCGGCCTCACGCCTTCGGATGCCATGCATGTCTTGGGCCGACAGTCACAGTGGAGCCGCCAGGCAGCTGACTTGGGTCTGCAACTGGCCATCCGCCGCAAGGATGGGTCCGGCAGGCCGATCGCGTCCTCGGCCGAAGACCTGGCTGAAAGGATTGCCGACCGCCTGAGCCGCCAGTCGGTGGAGGTCATTCTGGCATCGACCTTGGCGGAAGACGGTCTATCGGACATTGATCCGGCGAAGTCGATTCTAATCGAGCAGGCGTTGAGCCGCAGCGAAGGCATCACCCGGTTTCGCCTCTCTCTGGATCGCCCCTTGATTGGTCTGGGAGCCTCTGCCGGGGTCTATTATCCGGCGATCGCCGCTATGCTGTCCGCCGAATGCAGTGTTCCGGCCGATGCCGATGTGGCCAATGCGATCGGCGCCGTGGTCGGCCAGGTGCGTTGCAGTGTCTCCTTGCTGGTGACGTCTCCCGAAGAAGGCCTCTATATTCTGTCGGGCGACGGTGCCACGCGGCGCTTTGCCGATGAGGGTCTGGCGCTCGACACAGCGCGAGCCCGAGCCCGCGAACTGGCAATAGAAAGGGCAGAGGCCAGCGGTGCCGTTGATCTTTCTCTATCCTTCTCGGAGCAGATGGAGGCGCCGGAGATCGAAGGGCGCAAAAGGCTGATTGAGGCACGCATCTTCGCCACCGCCAGTGGTCGGCCCCGCCATGCACGCGAGGAGTGACTTTCTAAAATAGAAATAATATTTGTCATTTATGCCTGATTGACTATCAATTTGTCATGGGGATGACTGCTGTCACGCAAATATGGAGTGGGAACAGCGATGGTTTACGTCAAGGAAAACGGGCTCTCGATCGACGAGCGGCTTTATGACTTCGTCTGCAAGCATGCCATCCCGGGAACCGGCATTGATTCCAAGGCCTTCTTTGCCGGCCTGTCCGACATTATTCATGATCTCGCACCAAAGAATCGTGCCCTTCTCGCCAAACGTGACGAATTTCAGGCTCAGATCGACGCATGGTACCGCGAAAATGGTGCACCGGTTGATCTTGCCGCTTATGAAAGTTTCCTCAGGCAGATCGGCTACCTTCTGCCGGAAGGCGAGGCATTCTCCATAGACACAGGCAATGTCGACGCCGAGATCGCGTCTATTGCCGGTCCACAGCTCGTGGTTCCCGTCATGAACGCCCGCTATTCCTTGAATGCTGCCAATGCGCGGTGGGGTTCGCTCTATGATGCGCTTTACGGCACCGATGCCATTTCGGAAGCCGATGGAGCGGAGAAGGGCAAGGGCTACAATCCCGTGCGCGGCCAGAAGGTCATCGACTGGGCGCGAGACTTCCTCGGCCGGTCCGCCCCGCTGGCAGCTGGCGATTGGTCAAGGGTCGCAGCGCTCTCGGTCGAAGGTGATTCCCTGTCGATTAAGCTTGCGGATGGCTCCGTTACCGGCTTGGCTGATCCGGCGCAGTTTGCCGGCTATCGTGGGGAACGATCCAAGCCTGAAGCCATTATGCTCCGCAAGAACGGTCTGCATGTTGAGATCATGATCGACACCACGGGCGTAATTGGGCGATCAGACCCAGCGGGCATCAACGATGTCCGACTCGAATCGGCTATCACCACAATCATGGACTGCGAGGACTCCGTCGCCGCTGTTGATGCCGAAGACAAGGTCGTCGTCTACACGAATTGGCTGGGCTTGATGCGCGGCGATCTGACTGAAGAAGTCAGCAAGGCCGGCAAGACCTTCACGCGCGCCCTCAACGATGATGTCGACTATGTCGCCCCAGGTGGAGCAGCAGCGACGCTTCCCGGTCGCTCGCTGATGCTGGTCCGGAATGTCGGCCACCTGATGACCAATCCGGCGATCCTCGACAAGGATGGCAATGAAGTGCCCGAAGGTATCATGGATGCGGCGGTGACCGGCCTCATCGCACTGCACGACATCGGACCTTCTGGCCGGCGGAAAAACTCGCGCGCCGGCTCGATGTATGTCGTCAAACCCAAAATGCATGGCCCCGAAGAGGTTGCCTTCGCCTGCGAGGTCTTCGCGCGCGTCGAAGCCCTTGTTGGCATGGCGCCCAACACGATCAAGATGGGCATCATGGATGAAGAGCGCCGCACCACCGTGAACCTCAAGGAGTGCATCCGCGCTGCCCGCGAGCGTGTCGTCTTCATTAATACCGGCTTCCTCGATCGCACTGGCGATGAAATCCATACGTCGATGGAGGCCGGACCAATGATCCGCAAGGGCGACATGAAGCAGGCAGCCTGGATCGCGGCCTATGAAAACTGGAATGTCGATATCGGGCTGGAATGCGGTTTGTCGGGCCATGCCCAGATCGGCAAGGGCATGTGGGCCATGCCGGATCTGATGGCTGCCATGCTGGAGCAAAAGATCGGTCATCCGAAGGCCGGCGCAAACACGGCTTGGGTCCCGTCGCCGACAGCCGCGACGCTGCACGCGACGCACTATCACAGCATCAACGTTGCAGAGATCCAGCGCGCGTTGATGTCACGTCCACGTGCAGCCCTGTCCGATATCTTGTCCGTACCTGTCGCTGCCAGGCCGAACTGGACGGATGAGGAGATCCAGCGCGAACTCGACAACAATGCCCAGGGTATTCTGGGCTACGTGGTACGCTGGGTCGACCAAGGGATCGGATGTTCCAAGGTGCCGGACATCAACAATGTCGGCTTGATGGAAGACCGGGCGACATTGCGGATTTCGGCTCAACACATGGCCAACTGGCTGCACCATGGAATAGCCTCCGAGGCACAGGTCATCGAAACGATGAAGCGGATGGCGGTGGTGGTCGATGGCCAGAATGCCGGCGATGCCGCCTATAATCCGATGGCCGTTGACTATGACGGATCCATTGCCTTCCAGGCAGCCCTTGAGCTCGTTCTCAACGGGCGCAGTCAGCCAAACGGCTATACGGAGCCTGTCTTGCATCGGCGTCGTCTCCAGCTGAAGGCCGCGCAAGCCGCCTGACCCGCTGTTTCCCCGGAACAGAAAAAGCCGCCGGATCGCTCCGGCGGCTTTGTTTATTGGGCATCTGGAAACAGCTCTTACTGCTGCACGATGACCTTGGCCATACGGCCCGGCTTGACCCGGTTGTAAAGATCAATCACGTCCTGGTTCATCAGGCGGATGCAGCCAGACGAAGCTGCCGTGCCGATGGACTTCCATTCTGGCGTTCCATGCAGGCGGAACAGGGTGTCCTGGCCCTCGGCATTGAAGAGGTAAAGCGCGCGTGCACCGAGCGGGTTCGTCAGGCCGGGCTCCATGCCCTTCTCGACATACTTTGCAATTTCGGGTTTTCGCTCTGCCATTTCCTTTGGCGGATGCCAGGTCGGCCATGCCTGCTTCCAGGCGATATACGCTTCACCTTCCCAGGCAAATCCCTGTTTGCCGACGCCGATACCATAACGAACGGCCTTGCCGCGTGGCAGCACGTAATAGAGGAAGCGCTCGCGTGTATTGACGATGATAGTTCCCGCTTTTTCGGCAGTCTTGTATTCAACGATTTGTCGATGATACTTCTTGTCGAGCTTCTCAACGGGAATCGACGGAAGCGCAAAACCAGCGTCCGTGACGCCGCCGTAGGAATCGCTGAAGATTTCCACCTTGGTCGTATCAGCGACTTCTTTGGTGTCGCCTGATGTGGTGGTGCAGCCTGCGAGGCCGAGCGACAGTGCAAGGCCGATCGCGGTTGTAAATGTGCGGAAGCGCATGAGATAAGCTCTTGAGATGTGGCGGGGAGATGGTGCCGTGACCATCGTCGAATATGGTTTATTTTGGATTAATCTCGGTCAAGCAAGTGTCATCTGTCACCGGCGCCTGATGGGGACAGCAAAGTGGCCGGCCATTGCTTTTTTGCAACAAGGTCAGGGCCAAAAGAGACTTAATACATGACGATAGTGTCGATCGGAGTTAACAATCCCCTAATTGACGGGCGACAGTCCGAGCGTGCCATGCTGATTCGCCGGGGCGTTCAGGTGCTTTTGTCCGAGATGGGCCTTGCGCTTCTGCCCGAATTGACGCTCTCGAATGGGCGCCGTGCCGATCTTATTGCGCTGACCGACAAGGGCGAGATCTGGATCATCGAGATCAAGTCCTCCGTCGAGGACTTTCGTGTCGACAGGAAGTGGCACGAATATCGAGGCTTTTGCGATCGCTTGTTCTTCGCTACGCATGCGGGTGTGCCAGCATCCATATTTCCCGAAGACTGCGGACTTCTGCTGTCAGATGGGTATGGTGGCCATATCCTGCGCGACGCACCCGAGCACCGCCTTGCGCCGGCCACCCGAAAAGCCGTCACGCTGAATTTTTCGCGGGCGGCAGCGCATCGCCTGATGCAGGCAGAATGGACGGCCCGCACATCTTGAGACTACTTGGGTGCGCGTTTGGCCAGGATGCGCTGCAAGGTACGCCGATGCATGTTCAGGCGTCTTGCCGTCTCGGACACATTGCGCTCACAGCTTTCATACACGCGCTGGATATGCTCCCAGCGAACCCGATCGGCAGACATCGGATTTTCGGGAATTTCCGCCTTTTCGCCCGGCCGCTGGGTGAGGGCGAGATAGATATCGTCCGCATCCGCCGGCTTTGCAAGATAGTCGAGGGCGCCGAGTTTAACAGCTGTCACGGCCGTGGCGATGTTTCCATATCCGGTCAGGACAATGATACGTGTGTCGCTCCGGCGCTCCCGTATGGCTTCAATGACATCGAGCCCGTTCCCGTCACCGAGCCTGAGGTCGACCACGGCGAAGCTTGGGGGGGCCTCCTTGGCCCTGGCAACGCCTTCAGCGACGGATCCGGCGAGATCTACTACAAATCCCCGGCTTTCCATCGCCCGGGCAAGGCGCCGAAGAAAAGGAGCGTCATCATCAACGATCAGCAAAGTGGGGTTCGGCCCCAGTGCAGAACTGCCGGTAGAGTTCACGGTCTGCGATACGACATCGGTCATGAGTGACAACCTTGGAATTGTTCTAACGTGGTCCTGTGCGAGTATATGGTCCTCACACCCCGGAAGGTAAAGTCATAAAGCCGTATCGACTTCCATGTATTCGCGCGGCCATGTGACGATGACTCGCGCACCGGGTCGCGCCGGGGCGCCGTTCTCGAAACGCAGGCTGGCGCCTGATCTCTCCAGGAGCGTTTTGGCGATGAATAGGCCCAAACCCAAACCGCCCGCCCGGGAGTCGCGCTGACGGCTGGTTACGTAGGGTTCGCCGATCCGTTGAAGGACCCCCGCTGAGAAACCATCACCGTCGTCTTCGATCGTCACCCGTACTTCCGAATTGCTGTATTCGGTCGTCACCGTGACCTTCGACTGTGCATAGTCGACGGCGTTTTCGAGCAAATTACCAAGGCCGTAGAGGATGGCGGGATTGCGGGCGCCGACCGGTTCATTCCCCCTGTCGCTTTTCTCAATGAGTTCGACAACGATGCCGAACTCTCGGTGCGGCGCGATTACTTCCTCGATCATCGAGGAAAGCGGCAATTGGCGCATATGCGCCTCGCCATCCGAGGTCAGGGTCGTCAAACGACGCAGAATGTCCCGGCATCGCTCGCTCTGGCTCCGGAGCAACTGCACGTCCTCCCGATAGCGCTCGTCATTGCCCAACTCCCGCTCCATTTCCTTCGCGACCACGCTGATCGTCGCGAGCGGTGTCCCCAGCTCATGGGCAGCTGCGGCAGCGAGTCCATCCAGCTGATGCAGATGCTTTTCCCGCTGGAGAATGAGCTCCGTCGCGGTCAGTGCATCGGCGAGCAAGGTTGATTCCTGGGAGACGCGATAGGCGTAAAAGGCAGCGAACGCCGTCATCGACACGATCGAGCTCCACATGGCCAGCTGCAGGAGCGGATGAACTTCGAGCGCCTGCCCGTCGAACCAAGGCAGTGAATAGGGCGTGAACGCGAATAGAGTGATGAAGGCGAGCGCGGTGACGAAAAGCGCGATGGACTGCCGACTTGGCTGCGATGCGAACGAAATGATGACCGGAATACAAATCAGCGGCGCGAAGGGATTGCTCAAGCCGCCGGTGATGAAAAGGAGCCCCCCCATCTGGAAAAGATCGAGCGCCAGGACAGCAAAGGCTGCAGCCGGTTCAAGACGATAGGTTGCAGGAAAGGCAATCGACAGGAAGGTATTGGCAGCAGCCAACGCTCCGATCAATACGAAGCAGGCGGTAAGGGGCAGCGAAAACTGGAACCAGAATGCCACTAGCACCACCGTCAGCAGCTGTCCGGCGACCGCGACCCAGCGCAATCTGACCAGTGTTTCAAGCCTGAGCCGTCGACTGGACGGACCAAACTTTGCGGCAAGATCAATGTTCATCGGCAGTGTCCTTCTTCTGTCAGGTGCCGCGCGGCTTCACTCTGTTCGTTGGATCGGCCGATGCCGGATCCTCCGGCCAGGGATGCTTTGGATATCGTCCGCGCATATCCGCCCGGACATCTTTCCAGGAGCCCCTCCAGAAACCCGGTAGATCGCGCGTCGTCTGAATGGGACGGTGCGCCGGCGAGGTCAACTCGAGAAGCAGTGGCAATTTGCCGCCGCCGATGGCAGGATGGACTTTGAGCCCGAACAGTTCCTGCACACGGATCTGCACCACCGGCTCGTCCCCATCATAACGGATCGGATGAGCTTGTCCGGTTGGTGCAAGGAAATGGGTGGGAACCAGCTTGTCCATGTCACGCTGAAGCCCGTGCGGTACGAGTGAAGCCAGGCCATCCTGCAGCGAACTGCCCGAAATCTCCGAGAACCCGCCGATGCCGGACTGGAACGGCACGAACCATACATCCAGGGCGTCGAGAAGGGCTTCGTTCCGAACATCCGGCCATGGGGCACCCAGCGTGCGATGCAGGAAACCGAGCCTCTGACGAAACTGTTGACTGGTCTTTGAAAACGGCAGGGGCTGGAGACCGAGAAGTTTCACGCCTTCCGCCAATGCCAGCGCCGCCGCCTCGCCCTTGGGTTTCGGCAAAGGCTGTTCTTCAAGCGTGATGGCGCCTATCCGCGTCACGCGCCGCGCTCGAACCTGACGGCTGTCGGTGTCGAAGCCACTCTCATCTGCGCGCGAGATCAGTTCAGGCATTTGTTCGACAATATCCGTGAACCTGATTTCTGCTGCGGCAAGAACCCGCGCGCGCGCAGCCTTGCCCGTGAGGTCTGCCACAACCAGCATGTCGGCTCCGGCGAGTCGTTCCGTCTCGGGGATTTCTGCACCGCGACCATTGGCGAGCACGAACCGGCCACGTCCGCCCCGCTGGCGTGCGATGCGATCGGGGAAGGCATGCATCAGAAGTGTGCCCGCAGACGCGCTCGGTACTGCGGGATCGCGATCTTTCCCCGTCCCGATTCCATTGATCAGACGCGCTGCCAGCTGCCGTGCGGCCTTCGCTCGCTCTCCACCTTCGCGTCGGAAACGTCGCAGCCGTTCGTCCAGATCGATGTCATTGCCGCCCAGACCCTGCTCGGTCATGAGAACGGCGAGTTCTGCCGCCTGCTGTCCGTCACCTGTGTCAGCCGCCGCAAGCACCATGGCCGCCAGCCGGACAGGCAGCCCCATGCCCCGCATCTGTCGTCCCCGCGGTGTCAGATGATGGGCATCGTCCAGCGCGCCGAGCCGGACCAGAAGACTTCGCGCTTCGGATAGACTTGATAACGGTGGTTTGTCGAGCAGAGGGAATGTCTCCAGATCCTGTACGCCCCACTGCGCAAGATCGATGACAAGCCCTGTCAGGTCCGATGCCAGGATCTCTGGCGGCGTATAGGCGGGCAGCGCGGCTGTCTGGCCTTGATGCCATAGCCGGATCGCCGTGCCCGGTTCCGTTCTGCCGGCACGCCCGGCACGTTGATCGGCCGAAGCGCGCGAAACACGAACGGTTTCTAGACGCGTGATCCCCGTCGAAGCTTCGAAAACGGGAAGCCGCTGCAAGCCACTATCGATAACAACCCTGACCCCGTCGATGGTGATCGAGGTCTCGGCAATGGACGTGGCGAGGACGACCTTGCGCCGACCGGGAGGGCAGGGCCGTATGGCTGCGTCCTGCTCGGCCTGGTCGAGATTGCCGTAAAGAGGTGAGATGTCTGTGCCGGCCGGCAAGCGGCCCTCGAGCCTTTCTGCGACGCGCCTGATTTCGGCCTGTCCCGGAAGAAAGGCAAGGATTGACCCTTCTTCTTCCTGCAGGGCCTGCAATATGGTTGCAGTCATCACATCTTCGATACGCTCCGTGCCGCTGCGATCGCGGTAGCGAATTTCGACCGGGTGGCTGCGCCCTTCACTGGCAACGATCAGCGGATCTTCAAGAAGCGCGGCGACACGCGCGACGTCGAGCGTAGCCGACATGACCAGGATCCGCAGATCCGGCCTGAGCGCCGCCTGGGCCTCAAGGGCCAGAGCCAAGCCGAGATCGGCATCGAGCGAACGCTCGTGAAATTCGTCGAACAGAATAGCCGCAACACCGGAGAGTTCGGGATCGTCGAGGATCATGCGCACGAACACACCCTCTGTCACCACTTCTATCCGCGTCTTTGCGGAGATCCGATTGTCGAGCCGCATGCGATATCCGACAGTCTCCCCTAGTTTTTCCCCGAGGAGGGATGCCATTCTGGCTGCCGCCGCACGGGCGGCGAGCCGCCTTGGCTCAAGCAGGATGATCCGGCCGTCGTCGCGCCAGGAGGCCGACAGAAGTGAAAGCGGAACAAGCGTGGTCTTGCCGGCACCTGGTGGCGCGGACAGCACAAGGCGGGTCTGCGTCTCCAGATGCGTCTGGATCTCATCCAGTTTGCCGCTGATCGGAAGATCGGGCGGAGAAAAAGCGTCTGCCATTATCAGTTCGTCACCACATTAAGACCGCAAGGGCGTAAGGACCGTAGACTTTTTTCATCGTCGCGATTGGGGCGACCCGCTGGGGGCAGGGGACGGACCCTTGTTGGAAACTATGGCTCGCGTTACGTGCCAGAGTGCTGGATATGACGGCGACGCACCCGCGCGGGGATCGAGATTTAGCATAATGAAGCGGCCTCCGTATCTCCGCCCTATAGAGTGCATGTCTGAGCCTACTCAAGGGAGCCTCGCCCATGCAAGGAGACCACCGTGAACCCGGCATTCCCGGGACAGGTCGGCTCCGTCAAAAGGTTACAAATGACATCGATGCAGATGTATCTTCAAATAAACTCTATAATTTCAGGTGGTTATAAGATTTTATCAAAAATATGAAACTCCACTGTTGACGGTATAGGGCTCGAGCCGTATAAGCCGCTTCACCGAACGAGAGG
>NZ_LJHS01000028.1 GCF_001296045.1 Rhizobium sp. AAP43
AAACCCCGCCAGACTGGCGGGTTTTTTGTTGGACCCGCCGCAGTGCAGCGTGGCCAGCAGATTGCAATTCCTCTGATGCCCTCTATGGTCGCGCCGCTTGCTGGATACGACGGAGAGAAAGACCATGCCGATCGACTTGACTGCCAGACCTGCGATTGCCGTCGTAGTGATGGGTGTAAGTGGTTGCGGCAAGACCTCTGTCGGGGCAGGAATTGCCAAATCGCTTGAACTTGATTTCGTCGAAGGGGACGCTCTGCATCCGCAGTCGAATGTCGACAAGATGGCCAAAGGCACCCCGCTGACTGATGACGACCGCTGGCCCTGGCTCACGGTAATCGGGGAGACGATGGCGGAGGCTCTCGCGAAAGGGCAGGGCATCATCGTGTCCTGCTCGGCGCTGAAGAAGATCTACCGAGATCACCTCCGCGCCGCGACCGGCGGGCGCCTCGTCTTCGTCTATCTCGAGGGATCGCGCGATTTGCTCAATCGGCGCATGGGCGCAAGGACCGGTCATTTCATGCCGCTTGCCTTGCTCGACAGCCAGCTTGCGACGCTGGAAGTGCCGACGGGTGAACCCGGCGTCATTACGGTGCCGATCGATCAGGATCTCAATGCGATCATATCCGAGGCCTTGGCAGGCCTCGGACACGGGATTGAGGCCTAAGCCTCAGGCCTTGAGGGCGGCTGCGTAGTCGCTCGCATAGGTGGCGACCGAGCGTGGAGCCTTACCCGTCAGTGTTGCGACATCCGGGGTCACCGCAGCCGTCCAGCCTTCGCGCACGGGATGGAAGATCGAGGCGAGCAATCCGGCATAGTCGGCGGGAACGCCAACGCCCGTCAGGATGCCGATAAAGGCTTCGTCACTGACGGCGCTGTACGTCACGGGCTTGCCGATGACGCCGGAGAGGATCGCCGCCGCCTCGGCGTAGCCCAGCGCTTCCGGACCCGTGAGGTTGAAGGCGTTACCGTCGAACTGGCTCGAGGTCAGGGCCGCGGCCGCACTTTCGGCGATGTCGCGGGCATCGATGAAGCTCGATTTGCCATCGCCTGCCGGAACCGCGATCTGGCCATGCGCAAGGCCTGCCTTCCAGTAGGTGTGGAAATTGTCCGAGAACCAGTTTGGACGCAGGATCACGTAAGGCAGGCCGGACTTCTCGATCTCGATCTCGACCTGACGAAAGGGAATGCTGTCATCGGCATCGACGCCTATGGCGCTCTGGAAGACGATCTTCACCTTGCGCGCAATCGCAGCCTCAACGACCGGCATCAGCAATTCCTTGATCGCAACGCTGCCGCCCGGCAGCATGATATAGGCGCGGTCGACGCCGTCAAAGGCGGCTGCGAGACCAGACGGATGGGCAAAATCGAAAGCGACGCCTTCCGCGCCATCGACGGCCTTGCCTGAGCGGGTGGCCGCCTTGACGGTCTCGCCCTTGGCGATGAGCGTCTTGACGAGATGGCTGCCCACATTGCCGGTGGCGCCCAATACGAGGATCTTGTTCGACATCTTGCCGTCCTTCAATTCGAGGAGTGCTAGTTTCATTTGGAAACCAGCTTACGAAATGATATATACGCGCTCATGGAAATCTGAAAAGAAGGCACTTTCAGGTCACATGGTTTCGCAGAGGAAACCGGCCGGAAATCACCGGGAAGCCCAAGAGTGCCGCAGGAGCAACGAATATGCAGTTTGCCTATGACGTCTATCAGGAGAATTGCCCGACCCGGCTGGTGCTCGACCGTCTGGGCGACAAATGGGCGCTGTTGATCCTCGACCGGCTGGACGGTGAGCCGGTGCGTTTCAATCACCTGCGACGGGATATTACCGGCATTTCGCAAAAGGTCCTGTCCCAGACCCTGAAGAAGCTGGAACGTGACGGGCTGATTTCACGCACCGTGTTTCCGACAGTTCCGGTCACGGTAGAATATGCGCTGACCCCGCTTGGACGAACACTGACCGAGACGGTCAACCTGCTCGCCCATTGGGCGGAAAAGCACATGGACACGGTGCTTGCCGCCCAGCAGGCCTATGATGCGCGCGGCGCGTAAAACAAGAGACTAGCCTTCATACCCCATCAGCGGAGCGTAAAGCTCCGGACGACGGTCGCGGAACAGGCCCCAGCTCGCCCGCTGCCGGGCAATTCCGTCGAGATCGAAGGCGGCCGTCAGCACGGTCTCGCTTTCACGGTCTGCGGTTTCCACCATCGCGCCTGTCTGGTCACAGATGAAGGATGAGCCGTAGAAGGTGAGCGAGGTCCCCTTGCGCCCCTCTTCGGTGCCGATCCGGTTGGAGGCGATCACCGGCATCAGATTGGCAGCCGCATGTCCCTGCATGACGCGTTGCCAATGGGCGGCACTGTCGATTGTCGGGTCCTGCGGTTCAGAGCCGATGGCGGTCGGATAAAACAGCAGTTCCGCCCCCTGCAGCGCCATGGCACGCGCCGCTTCCGGGAACCACTGGTCCCAGCAGATGCCGACGCCGATGGTCGCGAACTTGGTTTCCCAGACCTCGAAACCGGTATCCCCCGGCGAGAAATAATACTTCTCCGTATAGCCCGGACCATCGGGAATATGGCTCTTGCGGTAGATGCCAAGCACTTCGCCGCCGGCGTCGATGATGGCGATGCTGTTGAAGAAGCTTTGCCCTGCCTTTTCGAAGAAGCTGACCGGGATCACGACGTCGAGTGCTTCCGCCAGCTTGGCGAAATGGTCGATCAGGGCGCTGTCATGTGCCGGTTTGGCGAGATCGAAGAATTCGGCGATCTGGTCCTGGCAGAAATAGGGCGTCTCGAACAGTTCCTGGATCAGCACGATCTGCGCGCCTTTGGCTGCCGCCTCGCGCACCAGTTTTTCGGCGCGCGCAATGTTGTCGGCCAGGTCCCAGCTGCAGGCCATCTGGGTCGCAGCGACAGTGACGATGCGGGTCATGGTCTCTCTCCTCAAACACCGAGTTTGTCGCGCAACCCGTAATACCAGGCGCCGAGTGCCGTGAGCGGCACGCGGAACATGCGGCCGCCGGGGAAGGGATAGGCCTGCAGCGACGACCAGACGTCAAAGCGGCTCATCTGGCCATGAACGGCCTCCCCGAGGATCTTGCCGAGCAGATGCGTGGTCGTGACACCATGGCCACTGTCGCCATGCGAGAAGTAGACGGTGTCGGAGAGCTTGCCCATATGCGGAATGCGGGTCAGCGTCAGCGCGAAATTGCCGCTCCAGGCATAGTCGATCTTCACGCCCTTCAGCTGCGGGAAGGTCTTCAGCATGTTCGGGCGGATGACGCCGGTGAGATCCGCCGGGTCCTGCCCGCCATAGCCGATGCCGCCGCCATAAAGCAGGCGGTTGTCGGCGGTGCGGCGGTAGTAGTCGAGCACGTAATTGGCGTCCTCGACGCAGTAATTGGCTGGCAGCAGTTCCTCGATCAGCTTGGCATCCAGCACCTCGGTCGCCATGACCTGGCTGGAGACCGGCATCATCTTCTCGGTCACCTTTGGTGCAATGCCGGCCATATAGGCATTACCGCAGACGAGGATATGCTTGGCGCGCACGATCCCGCCTTCGGTGCAGACGAAGGGCTGCGGGCCGGTATCGAGATGTACGACCTTGGATTTCTCAAAGATCTTTGCGCCGAGGCTTTCCGCAGCGGCTGCCTCTCCGAGTACCAGATCGAGCGGATGGATATGCCCACCGTGGCGATCGATCATGCCGCCGACATAGCGGTCTGTCTTCGCGTACTTCGCAACTTCAGCCTTGGACACCATCTCCAGCCCGTCATGGCCATGGGTCATCCAGTGCGCCCGGACCTCCGCCATTTCCTTGACCTGCTTCTCGGTAAAGGCAGCAAAGAAGCCACCGTCGACGAGGTCGCATTCGATGCCGTATTTCGCAATCCGCTCGCGGATGATCCGGCCACCTTCCAGCGACATTTCGCCGAGCCGGGCTGCCCGGTCAGGGCCGTAGCGTTTTGCAATCGTCTCCAGGTCGCGGCTATAGCCGTTGACGATCTGGCCGCCATTGCGGCCCGAGGCGCCATAGCCGATCCGGTCCGCTTCGAGCACGATCACCGAATAGCCGTTCTCAGCGAGCAGCAACGCCGCCGAAATGCCGGTAAAGCCGGCACCGATGACGCAGACATCGGCGGTGTGTTGGCCGTCGAGCGAAGGGCGCACGCGCTTGTCGCGGGCGGATGCCGCGTAATAGGTGGCCGCATGGCCGGGATTGGGTCCGATCGACTTGTCCATGCTCATCACCTCAAACGGTTCGGATATAGGCGTCGTATTCGACGTCTGTTACGCGCAGCGAGAATTCCGAGAGTTCCTGATATTTGCAGGCGCTGTAGAGGCTGCGATATTTTGGGCCAAGCGCTGCATAGGCAAAACTCGACTTGGCGAAACGCTGCAACGAATAGTCCCAGTTGGTCGGCAGCGGTTCGTGATTGACCGCATGCTCGTCACCGGAGATCGCGCCGCCGGGGGAGAGCTTCTCTTTCATGCCGGCCAGTGCTGCCGACAGGATCATCGCCAGCACCAGATAGGGATTGGTATCGGAGCCGGCGACGCGGTGCTCGATGCGGGTCGCAGGCTTCGAGGCCGTGATCACGCGTACAGCCGCAGACCGGTTGTCGATACCCCAGGAGGCATAGGTCGGTGCGTGTTCGGACGGGCGCAGGCGACGATAGGAGTTCTGATGCGGGGCAAAGATAGCCATGCTCTCGCCCATGTTTTCCAGGAGACCGCCGACCGAGTGATACAGCGCCTCGGAGGGGCCATCCTCGCCAACATAGATGTTTTCGCCGTCCTCATTGAGGATAGAGAAATGCACATGCATGCCGCTGCCGGCCTGCATGCCATAGGGTTTTGCCATGAAGGTGGCGTCGAGGTCGTTGGCGCGGGCCACGCCTTTGACGATGCGCTTCAGGAGGACGGCGTAGTCGGCTGCTGCCAGCGCATCCGGCACATGGTTGAGGTTGATCTCGTACTGACCGGGACCGTTTTCCCGCAGCGTCGTGTCGGCCGGCACCTTCTGGGCGCGTGCAGCCGTCGAGATGCCGTGGAACACCTCCTCGAAATCCTGCAGTTCGGAAATCGACAATACCTGTGTCTGGCCCGTGTGCCAGCGCCCGTCACGCGTATTGGGCGGGCGAACCGGATCAAGTGCGGAGCGCACCGGGTCGATCAGGTAGAATTCCAGTTCGGTGGCAACAACAGGCGTCAGCTTGGCGGCGGCATAGCGCGTCATCACATTGGCCAGGACCTGACGTGGATCGGCATAAAAGCTTTCGCCATCAGTTGTCTGCATCTGTAGCAGCACCTGCGCTGTCGGGCGTCCAAGCCATGTCACGCGTGACAGCGTCCCGGGCACCGGAAAGCAGATACCGTCAGGGTCGCCCGTACCTTCGGCAAGCCCGGCAGCATTCACGTCGCGCCCCCAGACGTCGAGCGCATAGACCGAGCGCGGCATGGCCATGCCCTTGGTCAGGACGTCGATCGCCCGCTCGCGCGGTATCCACTTGCCGCGTGGCACGCCGTTCACGTCGATGACGAAGGCTTCAAGAACTTCAATATCGGGATTTGCCGCGAAGAATTCGCGGGCCTCTTCGGCCATGTTCATGGATCACCGTCTGGCTGATGTCGATCAGGGTTCAACGCGCGAAGGCGCAAGCGGATTATCCGCTAACGATAGACGCTTTTCGCATTGTGGATCAAACACCGGCGCATGCCACTGTCCGTCTTTTTGAGATCCCCTCGACCGGCCGCATACTGCGATGCGAACTTCTGTCCGGCCTGTTTCCGTCTGGAAACATTTGATCAAATTATTTCGCCAGTCTTACCATCCCTCGTCGCGGATGCCTAGCCCCGCGACGAGATGCCGGTTTCAGGTGCCGATGACGCTCAGGGCTTGAACCGTTCCGGGCTCCAGGCCTTTGCATCGATGAAGGTCTTTTCCCCATCCATCATCTCGGCAATCAGGCGGCCGGTGACCGGACCGAGTGTCAGGCCGTGATGGGCGTGTCCGAAGGCGAACCACATGCCTTCATGGCGTGGCGCCTTGCCGATCACAGGCATCATGTCCGGCGTGCAGGGGCGGGCGCCCATCCAGGGTTCGGCATCCAGCCGTTCGGCAAGCGGGAAGATTTCCCGCGCCACGGCCTCAGCGCGGGCGAGCTGAACCGGCGACTTCGGCGCATCGCGATTGGCGAATTCCGCACCCGTTGTCAGCCGGATACCCTTGACCATCGGCGCGAGGAAATAACCCCGCTCGGCATCCATTGTCCAGTTGTTGAGGACCGCATTGCCTTCTGGCGCGTAATGCATGTGGTAGCCGCGCTTGACGCCAAGCAGGAAGCGATAACCGAGCTTGCGGGTCACTTCTTCGGACCACGGTCCAAGCGCCAGCACCACCTCATCCGCCTCGACCATGCCGTCATCGGTCTTCACGCGCCAGCCCTTGCCGGATGTGCCTGTTTCCAGCGAGGTGGCATCGCCCTTGACGAAGCGTCCACCGAGCGACTGGAAGTAGGTGAGATAGGCCTTGGTCAGGCCGTGCGGATCGGTGACCGACCAAGGATCATTCCACTTCAGACCGCCGACGAAATCGCCGCGGATATGCGGCTCTTCCCGAGCAAGATCCTCGCGGCTCAGCGCCCGGTAGCTGACGCCGTATTCGCGGGCGAGACGCGCCGCCTCGGCGAGTTCCGCATCCTGCTTGGCCTTGGTGCGGAAAATCTCCATCCAGCCATCCTTGCGGATCAGGTTCTCGGCCTTGGCCGCCTGGATGAGATCCTGGTGTTCGGTGATCGAATTTTCGATCAGCGGCGCATAGGCGCGCGCGATCACCTGGTGCCGGCTCTTGTTGGAATGCCACCAGTAGCGTGAGAGGAAGGGGACCAATTTCAGAATGGCGCTTGCATGGTAATGCGCGTCGATCCGGTTGTTGAAGCCGTAGCGGATCAGCATGCTCAAATCCTGCGGGAAGCCGTAGGGTACGACGCCCTCGCGCTGGATCAGGCCGGCATTGCCGAAGGAGGTTTCCTCACCGGCCCCGCGCCGGTCCACCAGAACCACCGAGCGACCGCGACGGGCAAGATGGATGGCAGTGGAGACGCCGATGATGCCGGCGCCGAGCACGAGGGTGACCTTGGACATGGATACTCAGATTTCCTGAAGGCGGGATTGCCGGACAAGGATGCATTTCCGCCTTTTGCGGTGCAAACGAAAAATTGCCACATTCAGCGGAATCTGACAGTCCTAGGCGATTGCCGTCGCGGCCTTATATTTCGCTGATACTTCCCGACATGTTGAAGGTATTCATCCGATGCGCATCCTCACCCTCGCCGCAGCCTGGCTGTTTGTTGCGGTCGGCATCGTTGGCGTTTTCCTCCCCCTCCTGCCGACGACCCCCTTCATGATTCTCGCGGCAGCCCTTTTTGCGCGCTCCTCGCCGCGCTTCGAACGTTGGCTGATCGAGCATCCGCGTTATGGCCAGCCGCTGATTGACTGGCGCCGTGAAGGGGCAATCTCGAAACGTGCCAAGATCGCCTCGGTTTCGCTGATGGCGGTGAGCTACGCCATCGTCTGGTTGGTTGGCCCGCCGCAGATCTGGCTGAAGCTGGTCATCGGCGTCATCCTCGTCAGCTGCGCGGCCTTTGTTCTGACCCGGCCGCTTCCACGTGCTTGAGAGCCGGCGTCACTGGTCATTCGTGTCGCGCACCGGCAGACGGATCACCGTGACGCTTGCATTTGCTTCCGACACGACCTGGCTCGACACAGAGCCGAGATAACGCCGCGTCGCCGAATGGCCACGTGCGCCCATCAGGATGTGGTCGACACCGTTCTTGTGCGCATGGGCAATGATCGCGGCGGCAGGATCTGGGCCTTCGAGGATGGAGCAGGAGATGCGCCCCTCATCCAGGTTCAGGCTTGCCCCCCATTCCCGAAGCGCCACGAGACGACGGACATGCAGATGCTGGCCGTCATCATCCGTCGCCTGGTCGATGCCGATGCGGGCGGTCTTGATCACGTTGACACAGGACAGCCGCGCATCCGGGCGGATCGACAGGATGCGCCGGACCGCCAGCAGCAGTCTTTCGTTCAGCGCATCCATGCTGGGTGAAAGGTCAACGGCGACCATCAGGATCGGCGCCTGATCGATCTGGGACTGGGTGTCGATCGGCTGCGACAGCCGCCGAACGCTGCGCATCCGCCGCCAGCGTTGGAATACCGTCGAGAACCCGTCCTGCTCCGTTTTCGACGCGCGCGCGGTGAGCTTAACCTGTGACGGATTATTGAGATCGAACAGCAATTGCCGGGCTGACTGGTAACGCAGGCTCGGCATGACCTCGATCGCCCGCAGAATGACCTCCTGCAGCCATTCGGGAATGGATGGATTGATCGCCCGTGGCGGCACGGGATCCTTCCACAGCCGCCGCTTCACCTTGCCAAGCGTGCGCGGATCACCCCAGGGCTGCCGGCCGGTGGCAAGCTCATAGATCATTGCACCGAGCGCGAAGATATCCGAGCGCAGATCGTCGCGCTGGCGAAGATATTGCTCGGGCGCCATATAGGGGTAGGAGCCGAGCGGGATGGAAAACTCCTCGTCCAGCAAGTCCGGCAGGTGCTCGTGCCGGGCAAGACCGAAGTCGATGCAGACATAGGTCCCGTCCTGGCGCCGCAGGAAGTTGGCCGGCTTCAGATCGAAATGAATCACATGCTGGCCATGCAGATCCGCGACTGCCTCCGTCATGCCGGCCGCGACCTTGATCAGTTCCTCCAGACCAAGCGGGGCCGTCTCGAACACCTGATACAGCGATCCGCCGGGGATCCATTCGGTGACGATATAGGGCATGGAGGAAAAATCGCCGATCGCCACAAGCTTCGGCACATGCGAACCCGACAGACGCGGCACGATCATCTGCTCGATCTCGAAGCCGACAATGGTTGGCGCATCGAAACCGTCGAGGATGATCGGCACCTTCATTACAAGCGGCTCGGCATGGGCGGAATGCGTCACCTCCCAGATCGTCGCAAAGCCGCCCTTGTGCAGGCAGCTGCCGAGCGTAAAACCGTCGATGACAAGGCCTTCTTTTGGGCGAAGCACGATCCTAACTCCCCTGCATCAAGCGTGCGGCAAGGCTTTCCGGCAGACCCAGCGCCCGCAGTTTTGCCGCCGTCTTTGCCGCGTCATAGGAGACCCTGAGGAACTCCAGCTCGTTTTTCTGGGTATCGAAGATGGCATAGGCGGCTTTTGGATTGCCGTCTCGCGGCTGGCCGACGGACCCCACCACCGCAAGCCAGCGGCGGGAGCTGAGAAGGGGCAGTGGATGGCCGGTCACAAAGCGTTGCCGATGCACCTCTCCATCGCGCCCGAAGCTCATCAGATCGGGCACATGGCGATGGCCGCAGAAGATGGCGCGGGCATCACAGACGGCGAAACTGCCGCGCGCCCGGGCGGCATCCACCACATAGATCCAGTCCGATGGTGAATTTGCACTTGCATGCACGAACAACAGGTCACCCTCGCGATGGATCATCGGCAGGCCTGCCAGAAAGGCATGGTGCTCGGGGGTAAGCTGCGGCCTCGTCCAGTCTATGACGCGCCGGGCGGCACTGTTGAGGTCTTCGCCGGCATCTTCGATGGCATGATCATGATTGCCCTTGACCACGACCGCGCCCTTCTCGGCCAGACGCATCATCGTTTCGACACACCAGACCGGATCCGGCCCGTAGCCGACAATATCGCCCAGACAAACAATCCGGTCGATAGACCGCTGCCGAATGTCTTCAAGCACGCTTTCGAGCGCCTCGCGATTGGCGTGGATGTCGGTGAGGATCGCTATACGCATGACACACTCGCTGCTGTTGCCTCGGATCTCATGACGGTCGCTTGCTGTTGTCCCGTCTTTGTGGAACCATGCGAACCGCCGCAGTGGGAGGAGCTAAAATGTTGGAAACCTTGATGTCTCAGTTCGTGGATCCGTTCCGCCTCGGCCTGGTCTTCTTCCTCTTCCTGACGGCGCTGCGCACGCGGACCGCAACCGGTCTTCTGATGCCGCTCGCCTTCGGCGTGGTCTTCATTGCCATCCTGATACCGCTCACCACGGGCGCCAATGCGGTGACCGAGACATCCGGTCTCACAATCGCAATCGCCACAGGTGTTGTCGCAAATGCGGTTATCCTGGCGGTTTACCTCGGCGTCTGGTCGCTGTGGAACAGGGTTCGCCAATAGCCAGCCATTGTCGATACCAGAGCGCGCTCTCGCCGCCGATCCTTGATGCGTTCTGCCACGCTGCAAGGACGGCGGGTATTGCCGCGGCTGTCCTGTGTGAAGGACGGATGCGCCCACACAATCGCCCTGCGGTGGCTTCACCGTTTTGGTCATGGTCGTCTTCCCTCTTGTGATCGTCGAGGTCGGCAGTCGGGGGAAGGTCGTGGGGCGCGCGCTATGCGGGATAGCCAAGATGGACTGCCGCATCTGCTTGGCGAAATGCCGTCGGCCGGGGTGATGCGCTCGGGCGAGGGCAGGCTCTGGTATGGGTTGTCGGCAATACGCTGGAGACGTGAACACAGCGGATAAATGAACCACGCAAGCGATAAACAGAGAAAGACAGGCTGGCCAAGTGCTGGCCAGCCTGTCTCGAAAATCACTTCGCGTCGTCGGCGAAGATGTCTTTCTTATGCGTGTTGCCGGGCACGACGAGTGCGCCGATGACGACGGTCGCGCCAGCGATGATGATCGCATACCACAGGCCGCCATAGACGTTGCCGGTCTGGGCCGAGATCGCGAAGGCGGTCGCCGGAAGCAGGCCGCCGAACCAGCCGTTGCCGATATGGTAGGGCAGCGACAGGCCGGAGTAGCGAATGCGCGTCGGATAGAGTTCGACAAGCATCGCAGCGATCGGACCGTAAACCATCGTCACCAGGATGATCAGATAGGTCAGGATCAGGATGACGCCGATCTTCTGGCCGGTGAAGATATCGAAGAAGTTCGATGCACGGGCAACTGTCGTGTTGTTTTCTGCAACCAGCGGATAACCGGCAGCCGTCAGTGCATCGTTGATCGACTTGGTAAAGGCAGCAGGAACGGCCTTCACGTCGTCACCGGTCAGCGCCGATGCGTCATAGGAGGCGATCACGGTGTCACCCACCTTAACCTGGGCGGCGGTTGCTGCCGGGTCTTCGATGGTCTCGTAGTTCACCGAGGTGCGGGCGAGTGTCGCCTTGGCGATATCGCAAGATGAGGTGAACTTGGCCGTACCCGTCGGGTTGAACTGGAACGAGCAGTCCGTCGGCGACGCCGTCACGGTGACCGGGGTCTGGTGGGCGGCATAGAGGGCAGGGTTTGCCGTCTGTGTCAGAAGCGGGAAGACGTAGTTGTAGGTCAGAGCCGCAATCAGGCAGCCTGCCAGGATGATCGGCTTGCGGCCGATACGGTCAGACAGCCCGCCGAAGAACAGGAAGCCACCCGTGCCGAGGATCAGCGACCAGGCCACCAGAACGTTGGCGGTGAAGCTGTCGACCTTGATGACGTTCTGCAGGAAGAACAGGGCGTAGAACTGACCGGAGTACCAGACCACGGCCTGGCCAGCGACGAGACCGAAGAGCGCGATCAGGGCGATCTTGCCGTTCTTCCAGGTGCCGAAGGCTTCGCGCAGCGGTGCCTTGGATGCCGCACCCTCTTCCTTCATCTTCTTGAAGGCCGGGGATTCATTCATCTGCAGGCGGATATAGAGCGAGATCGCAAGCAGCACGACCGAGCCCAGGAACGGAATGCGCCAGCCCCAGAGATCAAAGGCCTTGATCATCTTGGCCGTACCATCCGGGTTCATCACGGCAGCACCTGCGGCGTCGAGAACCGGTGTCGGATCCCAGTTGCCGTTGACATAGCTCTGCACCGACAGGATGACGATCAGCGAGAGCAGAAGCCCAAGCGTTGCCGTCGTCTGGATGAAGGCGGTGAAGTAGCCGCGCTGGTTGGCGGGCGCGTGCTCGGCCACATAGACCGCCGCACCACCATATTCGCCGCCGAGTGCCAATCCCTGCAACATGCGCAGGATGATCAGGATGATCGGAGCAGCAGCCCCCCAGGAGCTGTAGCCGGGCAGCATGCCGACAAGGAATGTCGAGCCACCCATGATCAGGATGGTCATGAGGAAGGTATACTTGCGGCCGACGATGTCACCCAGGGCGCCGAAGACGAGCGCGCCGAAGGGACGGACGATGAAGCCCGCCGCGAAGGCCAGAAGCGCAAACACGTTGCGGGTGGCCTCCGGGAAGGCCGTGAAGAACTGTGCGCCGATGATTGCTGCCAGCGAACCGTAAAGGTAAAAATCGTACCATTCGAAAATGGTGCCGGCGGACGAGGCCATGATGACCTTCCGCTCCTCGCCTGTCATGGGTCGCGAACGCGCCCCGACATTCATCTCTGTTGTTGCCATGTATTCCTCCTCCTTGTTCGCCGACACCACGGTCGGCCAGTATTTTCGGATCAACCCGATCCGCAGACGCCACGCCTATGGCGGCTGCCCCAATGACCCAGGCCCAAATTCGATGGGCGCTGGCAGTCCGCCAATGCGTGCTGCCGCCATCGCCAACCGATACTCGCTTAGGGTTGTCGCCGCGCTTGCTCCTCCCGCTGCGATTTAGTCGAGCACCGGGTAAGTCTTAACACAAGGTAAGTACGGGGTTCAGGACGACTTTGGTATCAAGCCGGCCTTAGCGCCTGCCTCTGGGCACCGGGGCCTGCGCTTTCGGATTGCCGAAGTTATTCGAACGAAAATCCATCGAAGGCAGCTGCATCGGATTCGTTTTCGCTTTTTCGATAAAGCTTTTGGCAAATGAAGAAAGAAAACGCTGGCGGTCGTGTC
The DNA here is from genome assembly GCF_001296045.1 of Rhizobium sp. AAP43. GTDB lineage: Bacteria > Pseudomonadota > Alphaproteobacteria > Rhizobiales > Rhizobiaceae > Allorhizobium. Next base: position 12,857 of record NZ_LJHS01000028.1, read on the forward strand.
CACGGATCTTGACGCCTCCAGACGAGGTGCTTGCAGCCTTGACCGGCCGCTTTGAACAGAAGACGCTTTATTGCCTGCCATGCGGGCCATCGAGACCCCGATTCTAGGTCGGGCGGAAGCTCCCCAGCCGGTCTCTGCCAACATTCACGCCTTCGACGACCGCGAGGCGATCGCAGTCGATGGGATGCTGCTGCTGTGCCACCGGACGGGCGCCTTCGACGAGATCGGCCACTGCGGTCCAGAGGTGATAGAGTGAGCTTGCCGGGATGGTGAGGCTGATTGGCCTGTCGTCCAGATCCAGACGATCATGCCAGCAGCCGTTCGGCACATCCCGGAAATACGTGCGCAAGATCGCGGCGACAAGCGCTTCGGCGTCTTCGAGATAGCGCTTGTCTCCAAGGCGCCTGTGCTGCGAAATGAAGGCTTTCAACATTTCGATTTGCGGCCAGAGGCGCCTTGAGGCAACGGTCGCCACGCCCGTCGCAGCCACTTCGTCGACGAGGAATGGCGAGCCGCCGATGCGTCCCAGAGCTAAAGCCGTAGAGAGCAGGTCGGCGCAGGTCTCGGCATGCTGCGTTTGCCTGAGCGCGTCGTGCCGACCGATCAGCCAGACCCATTCGCACATATGGCCGGGTTCAAGTCTGGCAGAGCCGAACCTGTCGTCGATTTCCCAATGCGGACCGAAATATTCATGCAGCGGACCATGCGGCCCGACCAGGAAATGCGATCGCAGCAGCGAAAACGCCTTGCCTTCAGCTCTGAGATAGGCGGAGGTCGGGTGGTTTTCGCAGAGCGCCAGCGTCGCCTCGAGATAGTGCATATGCGGGTTCTGCCGGCGCGGCTGTGTGCCGATGCTGTCTTCCGCCCAGCCTCCAAACGCATCCTTGAGGGTCCGGTCGATCGCGGCGATGGTGCTGTCGATTTTCTGGCGGTACTCCTTTTTGCCCGTGGCCGTCAGCAACCAGGAGAGGGCCAGCAACACGCAGCTATTGTCATAGAGATCACGGACTGGATCGGTGACGGCGCCGGACAAAGGGTCGAAGGCCCGTGCATAACCGCACCGCTTTCCGCCGATCCAGGCCATCCGGTGCAGATTGGCGAAAGCCTGTTCGGCAAGGCCAAGCGAGACGGGCGGCGCAACGCCAAGGCTTGAAGCATGGGCATGCACATAGATTTGCCGTGCCACGGTTCGGGTCCGGACCGAGCCGGATTTTTGTGGCGTCCCGTCAAGCTCCAGGTATTCGACGAACTGCCCCTTGTCCGCGTCGTAACCGGCAACCGCCCAGGTTGGCAGAATGGTTTCGAGAAACCGGGTCTTGAGTGTATCGAGGCTCATGGCCTGGTACCAACGAGCCCTGGGCGACTTTGAAGAAGGGTCATCGGCCGTGTCCGGGCGGATGCATTGTATCGAGCAGCTTGCTGATCTTCATCGTGGTGAAGTTGGAATAGGTGTCGGAGACCGCGTAGGGCAGGGCGATCAGGTCCCCATGCCGCATGGCACCGCAGGAATAGACCACATTGGGCACATAGCCCTCGCGTTCCGTCGCCTCCGGCTGAAGCAAGGGTTCCACTGTTCTTGACAGGATGATGCTGGGATCATGCTTGTCGAGAAGCGTCACGCCGATCGCATAGCGCCGCATGGGCCCGACGCCATGGGTGAAGAGCAGCCACCCTTCGTCGATCTCCACGGGCGACCCGCAATTGCCGATCTGCACGAATTGCCAGGCGAATTCCGGCTTCATCAGCAGATGGCCTTCGTCCCAGTGATGCAGGTCGTCGGAATAGAGAAGAAAGAGGTTCTCGCTGTCCTGACGCGCGATCATCGCATAGCGACCGTTGATCCGGCGCGGAAACAAAGCCATGCCCTTGTTGCGGGCGGCAGGACCGCGCAGCGGTGTCAGGCTGAAGTTGCGGAAATCTTGCGTCTCCAGGATTTCCGAGCGGATCGAGGACCCGCTATAGGCCGTGTAGGTCGCATAATACGTCGTCTTGCCACTATCCTCGAAGGCGACGAAACGGGCGTCTTCAATGCCATTCGACTGGGCCTCCGTGACCGGGAAGATGACCCGTTCGCTGAGATCGCTCTCGACCTTGAAGCTGAGGCCGATGCAGCCGACCGGTGCAAGACCGTCATTCGCATGGATATCCGGCAGGCCCGCCAGCCTGACGGGCGTGTCTATCGTCACATTGCCGTCAGCGTCGATCACGCCGGAGCGAAATGTAAGAGACGAGATGTGACCCTCGCCAACGGCTCGGAGGCTGATGATCAATCGACAGCTGCCCGGGGGGATATCGGACTGATCGGGATGCGGCACGATGCTCGGATTGAACAGGGCCGCAGATTCGAACGAATATTCGTTCATGAAATAAGCCCCGATCAGTTGCCTTTCCTGCTGACTGAATTCGTCATGTGGAAGGAAAGCGTCCTCCATGGAATCGGCTCGCATCTCGAACTGACGCAGCAGGTTACGGTGTCGGCCGTCAAAATTATGCAGGATGTCGCGCAGTTGGTTTGCCGTGGCGTTCGGGTCGAGCGACAGCACACGATCGACGATTTCATTGGCCCGCGTCTTGTCGCGCGGGTGGAGATGACGCGGTTCGGTCGAGGGCTTGAACGGTCGAACGATCACCCGAGTTGGATCCGGCCGCAGATAGAGGGCCTGCCGATTGAGAAGGCTCGAATGGGGCAAGGCTAATCCTTTGGTTGGGTCTTCGCTCACGACAATTGCCTGTAGTCGGCCGGCTGTAGAACGGGGCGCTCGACGCGAGAGGCGCGGCCGATCTCAGCGCAGGAAATCAGGTAGCAGAGCACCGATTCCGCCCCCCGGTTCTCGTTGGCGCGGTCGGGATGCAGCCCGTCGCGGCAGCTGCCGGTTTCCGGATCGACGAGCGAGATCCCGTGATCATTGCTGCCCGTGAACCAGTTGAATGAGCGCATGGCGGCCTCGAACCAGGATTTGTCGGCGGTTCCGGCATAGGCCGACAGGCAGGCGGATACGGTCGCTGTCGCTTCCACCGGCTGCTGGTCGAACAGTTTCGGTCTTTGTCCGACCTCAAGGAAACCCTCTGTGCCGACAGGGCGGAACTGGCCGCTTTCCCCGGTCTGCTGCGTCATCAGCCAGCGCAGGGTCTTGAGCCCCGTCTCAAGGTATTCGTGGGTATCGGTCGCCAAACCCGTCATGATCAGGGCCTGGCTGAGCCGCGCATTTTCATAGGACAGCCCTTCCTCGAACCAATGCCGCCCATCCTTGGAAACGCGTCTCTCCAGATCCATCAGGCGTTCCGCCAACCGCATCCGCAGGATGCGGCTACGTTTGTCTTCCGGATGGGCCCGGCAATAATCGTCAAGCCCGAGAAGTGTGAAGGCCCAGGCACGTGGAGAGCTGAAGTCGAGCGTGGCGGACATTGCTCTTGCAAATAGCGCGCCGGCCCATCGGCGACGTGGGGCGTCACTGTCCGAAAGGGCGCAGGCGCCGAGCGCCCAGAGAGTACGACCATGGCTGTCTTCAGACCCCTGCTCTTCGAGCCAGCGGCGATCGTAACTCATGAAGTTGCGAAAGCGGCCTCTGTCCGGGTTCCAGGCATGTTCCACAAAGCCGGCGAACGAGGCCGTCATCCGGTCCGATATGCCGGTCTCGCCGACAGCCGAAAGATGCGAGGCGAGAAGCAGCGCCCGCGCATTGTCGTCGACACAGTAGCCATGCGACCGATCGGGAACCGAATAGACGGCATGCTGGAAGATGCCGGTGTCATCGCACATCGTGTGGAAATGACCGAGTTTCAGGCCCGTTCGCTGCGGTGGCTGCTTGATCCGGAGTGCAACGAGATCGCTGACCAGCCTCGGGCGATAAGCCGAGCGGGCCTTGTCGATGCTCTTGAGGTAGAGGGCGGCGACATAGGGCCAGATCATCGACCGACCGGCCTCATAGGCATGTCTGCGGATCGCGAGGCGCGCCTCATCGTCACCGAGAAGGGATGCAATGGCCTTGCCTGTGGCCGCCGCATCGCCGAAGGGCACGAGCAAGCCGCGGCCTTCCTTCAAAAGGTCGAGTGCATGCCAGTAGGGCGTCGAGACGACGGCACTGCCCATGCCGAAGCTGTAGGCAAGCGTGCCGGACGTCATCTGCGCCTCGTCGAGATAAGGGGTCACATAGACGTCGCAGAGCGCGATGAAATCGAGAAGCGTCGCCTGATCGACGAAGCGATTGAGGAAGACCACCGACGACCCGACCCCCAGATGATCGGCGCGGGCGCCAAGACTTTCGCGGTAGGCCTCCCCTTCCTGGCGCAGCAGATTGGGATGGGTGGCGCCCAGCACGATGTAAAGGGCTTCAGGACTTTGTTTGAGGATCGCGGGCATGGCGTCGATCACCACCTCGATCCCCTTGTTGGGCGAGAGGAGACCGAATGTCAGGATGATAGAGCGGCCTTGGTACCCGCGCTTTTCCTTGGCTGTGGCCGGATCATGGAAGGCCCGATCGGGAATGCCATGGGCGATAACGTCGATTTTGGCTGGGTCTACCCCGTAGACCTCCTCAAGCAGCCCACGCCCTTTCTCGGACATGGCAACGAGGCGGCTGGACTTGGCGGCTACTCGTTGCAGTACCCGATGCTGCGACGGTGTCGGCTCGGCCAGTATGGTGTGACAAGTGGTGACAACGGGAATGCGCAGTTGCGATAGAAGCGTGATGATGAACTCGCCATCGGGGCCGCCGAAAATGCCGAACTCGTGCTGCAGCGACACGGCGTCGAAGCGACCTTCGTTGAGAATGCGGGCCGCCGTGACATAGTCTTCGACTTCACCCTCACGGATTTCGAAAATGACATTGTCCGGATAGAGATACTGCTGGTAATCGTCATTGATGGCAATAATGCTGGTCGTGGTATGATGCACCGGTTCAGACATTGCCTGTGAAAGGTCGCTGGTGAAGGTCGCGATCCCGCATTGACGGGGCAGGGAATTGCCGATGAAGGCGATGCGCTTTGCGGGGGTCATGGGCGTTCCCTTCAGAACATTATGGAGCGACGGATCGCGGTCGCCGCCCCATCATGGGGAGGCCTCTGTCTGCGAACGCCTTTCGAGGGTGTCGCGCATGATGTGTTTCAGGCTCAGGTGGTCAGAATGACGGCCTCGAGGTCCCTCTCCAGGGCCACACGTTGCTGGTGGAGATCGGCATTCCAAAGGCGGTATTGCGGACTGTTGTGATAGGCCGGCATCGCAGCCTCGACGGTGTAGGTGCTGGCCGCGGCAGGCGACAAACCCTTCGTTGTCGTGAGCCGGACCAACTGGCCAATGGCAAAGCGGTGAGTAGGCATGGGCGATCCTCCAGGAGGGATTGGACGGTTGTCAGGGCGTTGATTCATGGCCGGTGGGCGGGGCGGTTCCGATGCTGTGAACCCCTGTCCTTCGTCCTCAATGGGCGGCCGGCGCCGTCAAGGATGGCGTCTGAGGCGTCGGTGCCTTGTCTCTCTCGATGGCTGCATCGAGTTCCACGGCGTCGATTGGAACCAGACTCGTCTTCGGACCGGCCGGGATCTCGATTGTGGTCGCCACCCGCCGATAAGCGAGCCAGGAAATCCCGGTGATCTGCTCCTCATCATCCTGCACCTGATAGTCGCCGGGCGACTGGACGCCCTCGACACCCGTGAGGACAAAGGGTCGGTTGAAATGGATCACTCTCGTCTTCGTTCTCGTGAACATGCAAGACACTCCGTTCAAGGGTTGGCGCCCGTATGCGGGCGATTTCTGATCTGCTCTGCCGCCCGCTCGCCTTGCTGTCGTCATGTCGTTTTTGGCGGAACCGGCGCTTTCGGCTCGGTAAAGGGGTGAATGCTGCAGTCTGTGCGGTTCAAAGGCGCATGCTTGATGTCGACGACGTTCTTCCGGTTCTGCATCGCTTCCCGGTGTGTTCGGACCTCGGCCAGAATGATAACCTTGTCGTTTTTCTCCATCAGGCATCTCCGGCCGTGGATGTTGCACCCAGATCCATCACTCCGATGCTGCCACCTTCATCCTCCCAGCACAGCAGGGCCTCCCGATCCGCCGCCATCCTCTGCTTTTCAGAGGATGGATACCCGTCGCACTGGATCATGCCTTCAAGGATGCGCCCGATGATGACGGTCTCGCGGTCGTGGTCGGGACCAGCTTTTGCGTCGAGGTCTGAAGTCGCATAGTCCGACCGCCGCAGTAGCGATCTCAGAAGTTCGCGATCGGCCGCGTTCCAGCCTGGCGCGGCTCCGTCGCCGGTCACCATGACGTCGCGACCGACGAATGCCTGCCGGTGCGGTCCCGTCGAATAGTGACCAGTCTGTGCACACGGCGTGTCGACGCCATCCAGGTCTCCTTGCCGGAGGGATCAGGATCCGTCCGGTCCTCGCGGAAATCAGGTCATTTTCTGCAGAGACGAACCGAACGCCTTGAGCTCAAGCTCGACCATTGGGCGCCGCTTGCGCTCATACGCGGCCCGCGCAATGTCGAGAATGCGGGAGCGAAGGCGATCGAACGCCATGAGATAGTCGCGCTCTTCGTGGATCTTGACAGTCCCCTGCGGATGAAATGCCGCAACGGGAAGAAGGAAAAGGATCTGGTTCAGCCCATCATAGCCAATGAAGCGGATGAGGCCACGCGTGTCGTCATACGCACGGGTCGGGTTGGAAAAGGAAAGGGTCACAGGGACATCTCCCTGGCGCGTGTTTCCCTACCGGGCAATGAAGCCCGATCGGCCCACAGGGTGAGTGAGGCAATGAGGTCCGTGCGTGCCTGAACGCCACGCTGGAAATCGGCCATCACGTGGCGCGCTGCCTGACGGTCCAGCTCGCATATAGGGTCTTCATAGCGGAAGCCCATATTGCGAAGGACATCCCTGATAAGGCTGATATCGGCAATGCTGATGACAGAATCGGTAGGGTCGGAAGACATTCCGTCCTCCTCAATTGGGGCCAGGGTGCGTGCCGCCCAGAAAGTGGCAGTGCCCGTACAATGGCTGCCACTGAGACCAATATGGGCCGTATACCGGAAATTGCAAGGCGTTCGCCAACAATCCTTCAAGGCGAAGCCTTCCGGTTGGCTTGCGCCCTCCGGTTACGTGACACCCTGTCGGAAAAGCATTGACCTTCTATCTGCCCTGCTGGTGCTCATGCGTGAACAGCGACCAGGCGGAGATGAACAGGGCCGCAATCAGCGGCCCGATGACGAAGCCACTGATCCCAAAAAGTGAGATGCCGCCAACTGTTGAAATCAGCACGACATAGTCCGGCAGCCGTGTCCCCTGGCCGACCAGAGGCGGACGCAGCAGATTGTCGATGAGCCCGATCACCAGGACGCCGACGGCCACCATGATCACTCCCTTGAGCCATGCACCGATCAAAAGAAGCCAGATCGCAGCAGGCACCCAGACGAGGGCCGCACCCACTGCGGGCAGCAAGGAGAGGAATGTCATGATCACGCCCCAGAGCAGGGGAGCCTCGATACCCAGCGTCCAGAACGCAACGCCACCAATGAAGCCCTGGACCACCGCAATGATGACATTGCCACGAACTGTGGCGCGAACCACAGCGGCGAACTTGTCCAGAAACTGTCGCGTATAATCGTCGCTAAGCGGAATGGACTGCCGAAGCGTCAATCCGAGAGACGCGCCATCGCGAAATAGGAAGAACAGGAGGTAGAGCATCAGTCCGAGGCTGATGAAGAACTCCAGCGTGTTTTGGCCAAAGCTTAGGACGCTGCCGGCAATCGTCTGCCCTGCCTCCATCGCGCCCGCCGAGATCTTTTCCCGCAGATCGGCAAAGCCGCCCAGTTTCAGAGATGTCAGCCAGCTGTCCAGAAACGTCGGCAGCGCATCCTGCAGTCGCAGGAGATAGACGTTGAGGTCAATCTCCCGGCTCTCGATCCGCTGATAGAGGCTTGTTCCCTCCTGAACGAGCGAGCCGAGAATGGCGAGTGCGGGAAGAATGACCAGGCAGATGCACAGCAGAACGGTCAGCAGTGCCGAGATCGTGCTACGGCCCCGGAGCAGCCGTTCCAGCCGCTTGTGAACCGGAAAGAAGACGATCGCCAGGATGACGGCCCAGAGAACCGCCGTGTAATAGGGAACGAGAAGCCAGAGAAAGGCCAGGGTCACCAGAACCAGAAGGACGTAAAAGCTCGTTCTTTGAATGGACATGAGGGACCGGGTCTCTGGAGGGCAGGACTGAATGGGGCAAACGCCTTCAGTGTCTTGGCGTTCCGATGCGACCTTTCGATGACCGTGATCGGCAATGGAAGCATGTTCGAGGTGGGGCACTCGCTTGGGTTGAGCTTTATACGCTTCACGCTCTTGCCATGAGTTAACGTTTACTAAACCATGATCGTTTATGGTTAACGAAACGAAAATTGGTAGTCATCGCTGATGAAACGGCCTGTGGTCATTGCGTCCCTTACTGTCCTTTCCACTGTGTTGTTTGGTTGCACTCAAACACACAGGCCGGTTCGGCCTGAAGTCACGATGCCTGACCGTTTTTCCACGGGCTCGACAACGGCGATGAAGAGCGACCCCCGTCTGCATGCGTGGTGGCGTGGTTTTGAGGATCCCGTCATTGATCGTCTCATGCGTCAAGGCATGAGGGAAAATCTGTCGATCGAGCAGGCGAGGCAAAGGCTTGATATCGTCCGTCTGAAAGGAATTCTGGCCTCATCCGGCTATCTGCCCCAGCTACAGGCGACAACGTCGGCAAGCCGGTCTTCTGAAACTGCCAATGGAAACACGCAGCTTGCGACGTCATCGGGCGCAGGCGCTGCATTCTCATGGACTCTCGATATTTTCGGCGGTGGCCGTGCAGCTCTGCGCGAAGCTCATGAGAACAGCGCTGCGGCCATGGCGGATGTTGAGCTCGTGCGCCTTGCCTTTCTGACGGATCTGACGGCGACCTATGTCGATCTTCGGTATAACGAAGAGGCAATTGGCATCTCCAGACGAAATCTCGCATCCTTCCAGCAAACGCTCAAACTTACCCAAGACATGCGCGAGACAGGGATTGCGAGCAATCTCGATGTCGCTCAGGCCCAGGCGCTGGTTGATGATGCGCGCGCCAAGATTCCGCCGATCGAGCGGGATCGCCAGCAAGCGATCAACCATCTGGCAACCCTGCTGGGAACGACGAACTCGGAGATCGAGAAACTTGTCGGCGGCAAAAGTGGACAGCCGAAACTGGCTCTCGAGGCCGAGTCTGGCTTCCCCGCCGATCTTCTTCGGTATCGTCCGGACATTCGGCGCGAAGAAAGACTGCTTGCGGCAGCCGCCGCACGGATCGATATCGCACGATCTCGGCTCTACCCGGCGCTCAGCTTGTCAGGTTCGATTGATTTTGCCCGTCTGATCGCATCAGGCGTTTCTGGCAATGCCCTGTCATGGGCTTTCGGTCCTTCTGTTCTTGCTCCCATATTCGACGGAGGGCGTTTGCGGGGGGAAGTCGACATCCAGAAAGCCGAAACGAAAGTTCAGTATCTTCGCTGGAAGGATACTGTGTTCCGGGCTGTCGAGGAGGTTGAGAATGCGCTCGTCGCGCTCAACCGTGGCAAGGCCGAGGCCTCTGCGCACAGGCGAAAAGTGACGTCCTTTACGGTAGCAAGAGATCTCGCCCGCGAAAGCTATGTCGGCGGAACCGGCCTCATTCTCGATGTGCTGGAGGCTGAACGCCTGCTCGGCGAAGCGAAGCTCGATCTCGCCCGCAGCCTTCGGGAAAATGCACTTGCCGGAATAAGGCTGCAAGTGGCCTTGGGGAGTGGGGCTGCCGTCGAAATCGACGGCGTTTCTGCCTCGCCCGCTCACCCGGCACCATCACCTGTTCAAAACAGGGCAGGATAACGGACCCTCATCCCGCCGCACTCATTGGCGGGGCTGCCATCAGTCCATCGATTTGGCGCAATGTTGCGTCGAAAACCTTGTCCATTTTTTCGAGCAGAGCCTGCAATTCGGCCGGCGAACCCCCCGCTTTCGTGCGCAGTCGCGTCTCCATATTGGCGGAAAGGGCAGACAATCCGGTCGCCCCGATCATCCGGCTCGAACTCTTGATCGTGTGCGCAGGCAGGATCGCCTCGTCCAATGCCTGCATCGTCAATGCCTCGCGGATCGCCTTCAGATAGTCTGCGGTGTCGTTGCGATACAAGGACAGAAGCAGGTCGAACTTCTTCATTGCGTCACGCGTGCGCTGAAACTCGGCAATATCCATCAAGGGCACCTTAGCGCTGCCGTTGGAACCCGACGCTGGCGACACAGGTGCCGCTGTAACTGCGGCTAGAGGCTCTGGCCGTGCGACCACCGGTTTGATCACTGCCGAAGTCTGAGGGATGAGGGGCGCAGGCGGTGGCGATACGGCCGGAGAAACATCCGCCTCCCGATCCCAGAAGGTTTCTGACGAATCGACTGACTGTGCCGTTTCCGAAGGTGGTGCAGAGTTGTTCGGCTGAACCGCAATCGGGGGGCTGGCCTCGGCCGAAATTCTCAAGCGTGCCAAAGGGGGCTCCACGCCAGTATCCGGCTTCTGGGTGCCCAGCTTTGCGACCTTAACGACCGGTCGAGGAGCGGATTGCGTTGGCGGTCTGGCGTCGATCGGTTCTCCAAGCCAGGCAAAAGCCGGGGTCTCGAGGATTCGGTCGAAAACACCCATCAACGCCTGGTCTTGCAATGGTTTCGACAGGAAGTCGTCCATGCCAGCTTCAAGGCATCGTTCACGGTCGCCCTTGAGGGCATTGGCCGTCAGCGCCACGATTGGTACGCGGCGGATCTTCCTGTCGGCCATCTGGTTGCGGATAATTCCCGTCGCCTGGTAACCATCCATTTCCGGCATCTGACAGTCCATGAAGATGATGTCGAAATCGCCATCTTCCGCCGCCTTGACGGCCTTGACCCCGTTTGTCGCGGTCGTGATCGCAAAGCCGTAGCGGGCCAGATATTCTTCCGCAATCAAGAGATTGACATGGTTGTCGTCGACCAGCAGCAAGCGACGGTTTTCGAAGAGTTGCTTGACAGGTTTCGCCTTTTCGACCACCGCGTCTGTATCGGTAAACGTGCTGTCTGCCCGACCGGCCAGCAGCCGCTTGGCCGTTTCCACGAGTGTCGCCGGGATGAACGGCTTGACGAGGACTTCATCAAAGGCTGCGTAGTTGCGATTGCTCTCGAGATTGCCCAGCACGATCGATTGTGCGGCCGGAATGATCTTGGTCCTGATTGCCTGCCAGTGATCCTTCGCTAGGTGAATGTCACGTTCCTCGTTGAAGATGATGAGACTGAACGGATTTCCGGCGCCGTCGCCGAGGATCAGCTGCTTTGCAAGATCATCTGAATAGGGAAATACGGCGGGCTGCAGACCTGCGCTCTTGAAGGCCTTGCCGACGATTGCGACGACAGCTTGGGAATCGCAAATGAGCGCCACGCTGCCATATGTCCAGGTCGATCCGCCTTTGCCTCGATGGACATCTACAGGGAGACAGATCTCGAACGTGCTGCCTTTGCCGGGCGCGCTCTTGACGGAGATACTTCCGCCGAGAGCCTCCGCCAGCTGTTTCGATATTGCGAGGCCCAGCCCCGTCCCTCCATATCGACGGGTGGTGCCGGAATTGGCCTGACTGAACCGCTGAAAGAGGCGCTCGCACTCCTCCGTCGTCATCCCAATCCCGGAATCGCTGACCGAAATGCGCAGGTCTCCGCGTGCAGCTGCCGTTGGCACAAAATTGGCTGAAACGACGACCTCTCCCTTTTCCGTAAACTTTATCGCGTTGGAGACAAGATTTGAAACAATCTGGCGCAAACGCATAGGGTCCATGCCGATGATGCCGGGTACGTCCGGATCGATGTCGAGGAGCACGCTCAATCCCTTGTCCTGCGCATTGGCCACGAAGAATCCAACAGTCTCTCGCAGGTTTTCATGCAGGTCCATGCGGACGATATCCACCGCAAGCTTGCCGCTTTCGAGCTTTGACATGTCCAGGATATCGTTGAGGATGCCGAGCAGCATCGAGCCGGAGGTTCTGATCTGTTCGGCATAGCGTTTTTGTGTTGGCGTGAGTTCCGAGCGGGTGAGCAGCTCCGCCATGCCAAGAACACCGTTCAACGGCGTGCGTATTTCGTGGCTCATCGTGGCGAGGAAATCGGATTTGGCGGTGTTGGCCTCCCGTTCTGCCTCAGCCGCCTGCCGCAGCCTCAATCTGATGCGCTGGTGGCTTCGCTCCGAGACAAAGAACAGTCCGGCCGCGATGGCCGCAAGCCCGATGATCCCTGACGCGAAGAGCGCAACGGTGAGGCTCGCGCCGAAGCTCCGCTCAAACTCGAGTGTCAGGCTGAGATTGCGGGTGGCCACCAGAGAAATCTGGCGTCGCTCCCCGGCAGTCGCATAGCTCAGTATCTGTTCCGGCGAGCCCAAACGACGTGACTGCCCTTCAACCAAATAGCGTGCTTCGATGTATCGGGAGACGCGAAGATCGAAGGTGGTTTCCTCGATAATGGCATCGAGATCGAGCACAGCATAGGTGATGAGCGCGTGGCTCTGCCCCAGTCGAAGACCAAGCTCGCCATCGGCCTCCAGGCTCTGCATCATGATGATGTCTTTGGGATCTATGTGGCGGAACATGCCAGATCCACCACCGGCAAATGCAATAACCAATCCCGGCTGGGCAGCAAGCCTGTCGATCACTTTTTGATAGTCATCGGCCGACACGTCGAGTGTGGGTTTGTTTGCGTAGTATACTTTGATATCGGAGCGGGAGTCGGAATAGAAATATCCCAGCTCAACCAGATTGTTGGAGATCCGGCTGGCTTGCCGCAATTTGGTATCAACTTCGTCCTCCATATCTGCCGAGACGAAGGCAGCCAGGTCCTTGATCCGGATGATGACGGTGTCGAATTGCTGCTGGACCAGTTTCGAAACAATGTTGGTTTCATAGTCAAAGTCGTTCTTGTTGGTCCTGACGGATGACCATAACAACCATATCACCAGCGAGACCGCGAGCCCAAGCACCAGGCTGATCACGGCGATCTTGCCACCCGACTTTACAAAAGACTTTGACATGGGCAGACTACCACTTCGCAGGTTTTTGCAGTCGCATCAGGGCCGTCGCCTCGTTGCCGACTTCGTTGTAAACGAGCTTGTCGAAGATCAGTGTGTTTGCGCGGGCGATGCCGCGACCGCACAAGGCGGATGACCGGGCAGGATCGACAGTCAGATGCTGGCGCCAGGCAAATCCGGGGCCCGGGTCTTTCACGGTGAGGATGAGGGCGTCTTCCTTTCGGATGATGGTCGCCTCCACTTCCCCCCGATAGGCGGGGTCGGCACTTCTTTCGGCTAGAGCGTCCCGCCAGGTGCCAAGGCCGAGCAGGCGCTGCTTCTCTTGCAGGCCGAATCGTAGCACGCCGTGCTCCACGCCGTTCTGAACCAGTTCATAAATGCCCTGCACGACCTTGTCCGGCGTCGGGTGCACGCTCGACAAGAGACTGCAGACCGGTTCGACATCCTGGGGTGCCGCCAGGGCCATGCGAAGGATGCGAATATTGGCGAACGCAGATTGATGGGCGCCGATCTTATCGGTGACTTTCCGTTTGCGCCGCACTTCCTGCATCGCCGACTGAAGCACGGAGGTGACGAGCTGTTCGGCCGCCGGCTTTACGAGATAGTAAAAGGCCCCGGCTTCCAGTCCTGCAGCGATGTCGCTCGCCTCCGTTGCTCCGGTCAGCATGATAATCGGAATATCGGTCGTTTCCGGGTCGCGTTTCAGGCGGCGCGTCAAAGCCAGACCATCCATGACCGGCATCATGCGATCAGTAATGACGAGATCCGCACGCCCAGGGTCCTCGCGCAAGAGCGTGTAGGCCTCCGCACCGTTAACGGCCGTCTCGACCACATAACCAAGCTCCTCAACCATAGAGGCAAGCATGGTTAGGCCCATGCGGTCATCATCAATGATGAGGACACGCCCAAGCGACTGGCCGACAGGGCCCGGCTGCATTGTTGGGACAGAGGATGTGGACATCATCAACGTTCTCCGAAGGCCGTGCCGATATTGCGTTGCAACGGGGTCAACAAATACTGAAAGACGGTCTTGTCGCCGGTGATGATGTCCGCTGTCAGTTCCATTCCTGGCAGAATCGGCGCATCAGGCAAACGCGCCAGCCGGTTGTCGGCCAACTCCAGCTTGACCATGTAGTAGGAGCCCTGGCCTTCTTCCTGAAAAGCAGACGGAGAGATGGAGGAGACGCGACCGCTCAGCCAGCCGAAGCGCGTGAAGTCGTAAGCGGTCAGCTTGACGTTGGCCTCCTGCCCCTCCTTGAGGTAGCCGATCTGGCTCGCCGCGACGCGTGTCTGCGCTACAAGCGGTCCCGACGTCGGAACAATGACGGCGATTTGCTCGCCAGGCGCAACCACTTCGCCGGGGCCGCGAACTCCAAGATATTTGACGATTCCTGCAATCGGCGCATCGACATCAAGACGGTCACGGCGGCCGTCCTTCTTGCGGATATTGCCTTCGAGGGAGGTCAGGGCAGCCTCCAGTTCAAGAATACGCTGGCTCGTTGCCGATCGCGCGCGCGCCATGACACTTGCCTTCTGCTGCTCCACTTCGGCCAGCCGTTCTGCGGCCCCCCTTTCGCGGCTCGCCGCCGTCGCAACATTCGTCTTGGCACGGCCGACAAGGCGTGTCCGTTCACTGACCTGTACCTTTGTGGCGACCCCCTTCTTCAGCAGGACGCGGAAGCGCTCCAGCTCAAATTCGGCATCACTGGCTTCGGCTCTGGCATTGTCCAGTTCGCTGGCGGTAACGTCATAGGACAATCGAGCCTGGGTGATCTGCCTGTCGATTTCGCGCAGCTGGGAATCGAGATTGGCACGCTCAGCCTCGAAGGCGTTCAGGCTGTTTCGTCTTTCAGCAGAAAATTCGGAGGGGAGGAAGCTGAAGTCAGGCATGCGGTTGTCCGCCAATGCCCTCTGAGCTTCGATCTGGGCAAGGAGGTCGTTTTTCTGCCGCTCCATGGTCTCCCCGTCTTCGAAGGTAGATGCGTCGCGCAGTGTGATCAGGCGTTGGCCGGCCTCGACGATCTGTCCTTCTTCAACGTCTATGGATTGGACGATCCCGCCTTCGAGATGTTGAACGGACTGCTCGAAGCCGACGGGCAGGAGTGAGCCTGTCGCGACAGCCACCTCGCTGACACGCGCGACGGTCGTCCAGGCCACACCGAAGAAAACCGATGTGGCGACAGTAAGCCCGATCACACGGGCATATTTGCTAGGGACCGTCTCGCGCACGAGAACGGGTTGGCCCATCGTGCTTGCCAGCTCTCCCGCATGGGGAAGAACGCTCGACGAAATCAGCCTTACGACCTCCCGCAAAGACTTCACGATGCACGCTCCATGATAGTTTGAGGTTTGTTCACAAGAGGGACCTTGCCGTAACGGAGTGCGATGACGCGGTCCGCGCGCTGCAGGAAATCCGATCGGTGCGAGATGAACATCACGGTTCGTTTGCCGCGGAACTCTTGAAGCAGGCGATCCAGGATCGGGCCCACGCCGCCATCGAGAAGAGCGTTCGGTATCTCGTCGATCAAGAACAGTTTGCTGTTGATCAGCAGCGCCCGAGCGAAAGCAAACTGATAGCGGAATGTTTCCGAATAGCGATCGTCGTCGGGTCCGAGGACATTCGTCTCCAGGCCATCCGGCAAACGATCGATGATCGTCAGGAGACCGACGGAACCCAGGACCTGGCGAACTTGCATGTCAGTCGCCAAAGGATTGGCCGATAGAAGGTTCTGTCGCAGCGTTCCCGGAAACAGCTTGGGCGATTGGGGGACATAGGAGACGCGGCGGCGCAATTCGTGCAAGGGAAGCTGCCGAATGTCGACGCCGTCGATCCGAACGGCGCCCAGCGTCGTGTCCACCATGCCGAGGATCATCTTGAAGACGGATGACTTGCCGGTCCCATTTGCACCGTAGATGCCGATCACCTCACCGGGCTCCACCTCCAGATCGAGGCCGACGAAGACCGGACGCGTGTCGGCCGCTTTGAAGCCGACATTCACCAGACTGATGGCGCCGGTCAGAGGCATGAGGCGATTTTTCTCGCGCTCGGCTTGCGATTCCGTGGGCAGATCCATCAGTGTGTTGATCTGGCCCAGGCTTCGTCGGATCTGCTCGAAACGCAGGACGGACAGACACATCGTCTGAAACGGCAGCAGTATCCGCAAGCTTACGATCACGAGGGCGAGGAGGGCGGGCCCCGTCATCGCTCCCTGCCAGACGCCGACGGCGCTCACGGCCATCACGGCGATGATTGCAAAGGTGTAAAGCGCTGAGGAAAGGCTTTCTGCGACCTGACCGGTGAACCGCAGACGAAGTTGGGCAGTCTGGTCTCGCTCCGCGACCCGATCAAGGCGCTGGCTCCAGACCTCCTGCATTCCGGTGCTGCGAATGAGATCGAGTTTATCCAGCGTTTCGATCGCCAGCCGTTGCATTTCCGTCGCTTCATCGGCCGCAATACTGGTCAGCACGGCAGCCTTTCTCCAGGCGAGAAGGAATACGGTCATCATCAGGATAATCGACCCCGTGATAATGCCGAGGGCCGGAAGCGAGACTATTCCGACAAATACCAGGGAAAGCAGCGAAATCGGCAGGTCCAGCAGGGTCGAGAAGGTTGGTCCGCTGCAGAAGTCGCGAATGCTTTCGAAGGAGCGCAGGCGAGCAGCCTGGGTCGTGGGTGCGGCGCGCTCCGAGAGCATCGGAGACAGTCTCAGGATCTGCGCGAAAGATGAGGTGTTGACCAGGAACTCAAGACGGCTGGCCAACCAGGCAGAGATCTTGGCGCGCTGCAAAACGAAAACAGTCTCGAATGTTGCCAGCATCAACAAACCGACGACGAGCTGCGGCATGGTGGAAAATGTCGAAAGCCGGATCACCTCTCCGAAGAAGACGGCGATAGCCAAAGGAAACAGAATGCCTGTAACCGCGAGTGCAAGGCTGAGCAGTATCATCACATAGGGAATGCGGGGGAAGCGGGCGAGCAAGGCGCGGGCCCAGCTGTAGCTTGTATGCGTGCGCGCCAGCGGTGAAAGTGGGTTACTGGCACTCTCGAACCGGAAGACCCAGCACCGCAAGTTGTTCAGTTCGCGCGCTCCGGACTCGATGACGCGGCTCTGCGTGCCGCTGGCGAGGCGACCGCTCTTGAGGCCACCACTGAGATCGGCTGTCAAAAGTTGCGGACCGATCGCGGTGTCAAGGACGACCGGTTGTCTTGAGAAACTCCAGCGCTCCCAGTCGAACCGATGTTCGGTCACATAGAAACCGAGGTTAGCCATGGAGGCGATGATCGAATCCGGCTGGTTTTTCAATCCACCGGCTGGGATGGCGTTCAGGAGGGTTTTGACCGGAAATTCCTGCCCGCAGCTCTGGATCAGAGCGCAGAAAAGCTCGGTTGCGCGGGGCTCGCTGCCCTGGAGCTCGAATATTGCAGCCGTGCGCGACATTGTTGGTTTGTCTGATTTGACGTCAACGCTGGTCTCGAGGCGATCGCCCCGCATCCTCTGGTTGGACATGGGTGCCGCCGTCTGTGCTGCTGGTGTTGCAGCAGGAGAAGGAAACTCAGCCCGGAGCTTGCGGCGCATCTCAAGGGCGGCGTTCATAGTACCAAATTCCTGTAGGTGGCGATGCTGCGCGGCGTGCCGGCTTCGTCGGGGCGCAGTCCGGATTCTGTGATCATGAGGCTTCGCTCGGCACCGGCCGTCAGATTGCGATCGTCGGATACGATGACCATTGTCGCCTGGCCACGAATGGCAGCCATGAAGCGTTGGAGGTTTCCGTAGCTTTGACGGTCCAATCCGCGATCGACATCATCCAGCAAGAGGATGCGCGGCCGCAAAACGATGGCGCGAAGGATTGCAAGCTGTTGGCATAGGCTGGTTGGCAGGTTCTCGCTGGCCGTCCCGGTAACGGGAGTGTCCAAGCCTCTGGGGAGCTCGTTGAGGGCGCCTTGGATCCCCATCAACAAAGCAACGCTCCACGCTTCCTCCAGCGACACTTCTCCAAAGCGGGTAATGTTGTCTCGAATGGTCCCGGCAAATAGCGTCGAATTGCCGGAAACATAGGCGACGGAGCGGTTCAATTGCCCAAGGGGGAAGTCATCAATCGGGTGAGAATTCAGGGTCACCTTGCCTTCGTCGGGACGCTCGATTCCGGCCATGATCCGTAAAAGGCGGGAGGAAAGCATCTTGTCGGGGCCAGCCAGCGCGATCATTTCTCCCGGGCGCAATGCCAGATCAATATTTCTGCAACGGTATTCCGGGGTCTCGCCAGCCTTGAAGCCCACGCGCGACAACTCAAGGCGTCCCAGATTTTCAGTCAGCAGAGGTTCGGTGGCAGGCCGCGCCACGGGTTTGTGCATGATTTCTGAGACAACATCTTCTGCGTCGCAGAGATCGCGAGCCTGAACGAGGATGAAGACCGCACGCTGAACGGGGGCAATCAGCCGACCACCAAGCAAGATGACGGCCGACAGGGCGCCGAGCGTCATGATTCCGCTGTTAATCGCATAGGCGCCATAGATCAGAGCGGTGATCGTGATCGCCTGATTGGTGAGCAGTACGCCGTTCAGCAGATGGTTTGATGCATCGGCTGTTCGCATGCTGGTTCGCGCAATGCCGCGCTGCATCTCCTCATAGCGTCGCAGCATGGGTTCTTCGATCACTTGGGCCTTCAGATGATGAATGGCCGAGAGCACTCCGAGCAGGAATCGATAGCGCCGCTCTACCAGACGGTTTAGCAGCGCGGCCTGTCGGCGTAGCGCCGTTGCACCATTCAGCGAAAGCTGAAGCCCGGCGAACAGACAGATGCAGAACAGTGCACCGAGCGTGGGAGAAATGGCAAAAATCAGGAAGAGGATAACGGGCAGGAACATCAGTTCGGCGGCTGCGACGAGCAGCTTTCCGCTGTGGCGCTCCGACACCTGGGCGATGCGGGTGAAGTAGTCGAGGCTCCGGGCGGCCCCTCGCGATCCGGGCGTGTAGTCGCTGGCAATCAGCCGGCTGAGCAGCTTGCGGGTTATATCGGCTGTCGTGACGCGGCCTGCCTCTAACATGATGTAACCACGCGCGAGACGGATCACCGCTTCCGCGATGGCAAGAATGGCGACCGCACCCACCACGACAGAGAGGGTTGAAGACCCTGGCGAGGGCAGAATGCGGTTGAAGATCAGTTGCGCGGCCAGTGGCACCGTCAGGCTCAAGATGTTGAGAGCCATGGTCATGATGAGCAATATGGCGACTGGCGCCCTGTAGAGGGTAACAGGTGCGCCAGTCGAATTTCCCTCAATAGTCCTCATAAAATCCTTCGTCTTTAACCGAAAAGTCCGCCACCGAACTTGCCAGTCAATGACTGCGTCAGGGAGGTTAGGGTGCTCGTTGTCGAGGTTGTGACGGCTGAGACGGAGGAGGTGCTGGCATCGAGCGTGTTGGTCACGAGGCCGCTGGAGGTTCCGCTGTCGAGAGTCAGGAGTTCACTTAGGGTCAGATTGCCACCGGACAGCCCACTATCTGTGCCAGCGAGCGTGTCGAAATTTCCGAGATCCAGTCCGAACCCGACATCGACGTCTATGTCGGTGGCGAGCAGTTGCTCGATGACGTCAAGATTGATGTCCACGTCCCCGGTGATCTGGCCGAACGCGTCCAGGTGCAGAGAAAGATCGGTATCGCCGGTCGATGTTGTGTCCGCCGGGTGGGCCGTATCCAGACTGCCCAGCAAACTGTCGGCTGCAGCGATTGCCTGATCCAGATCGGCGACCGCATCGAGGTCGACGTCAATATCGGTGCCGAGCAGATCCTCGACCGGGTCGAGGTTCACATCGACATCGGCGATGATGGGCGCGACGAGCGGCAGGTCAGCGGTGGCGTCGAGGGTGAGGTCGGTATCGCCGGTCTGATTCGGTGTACCGCCAATGAGACCGCTGCCGCCACCGATGCCGGAGAGGCCGTCAAGCAGGGAGCCCGACGTGCCGCCAA
>NZ_LJHS01000029.1 GCF_001296045.1 Rhizobium sp. AAP43
TCTCCAGCCAAATGGTCATGGCCCTGCCGGGCTTGTGAATCTTGCGGTACATTTCCACCGGGAACAGCACGGTGGCGGGCCAGAAGCCCAGGGCGCCAATCAGGCCAACAAAATCGCTGAAGAAGGGCAGGGCAATGGCGACGAAGCAGACCACCACCACGTACAGGGAGCGGAAGGCGAGGCGGAAGCCGACGTAGCCGGTCTTGGCCAGCACCGAGGCCTTGCCGCGGTGGCGCAGCACACGTTCCACCTCGGCAAACACGGGCTGGGAGAAGACCTGGTAGGCCGGGATCATGTGGATCAACACCATCAGGTTGGCTGCACGGGACACGTTGGTGGTGGCCTGGGTGCTGGGCCAGATGTTGTCGGCGAGGCTCCAAAAGGAGATGACATAAGGGTTGGCGTACAGCGCCTCGTATCCATACGCCAGGTAGCCCAGCACCGACACGAGGAAGTAGAAAGACGTGATGATGGCCACGCCCACCCACACCGCCCGCTTCATGTGCCACACCGGCCCCTTGCCGCCCTCCTTGATTGTGTCCGAGATCTCGATCAGGATGAAAGAGAAGCTGAAGGCAAATACGATGCCCCCAAAGGCATTGAAGACGTCCCAGGTCAGCTGGGCGCTGCCAATCTCGCTGACCGGGTACCCATCCACCCGGGTTGGGGCCGCGCCGTAGGTGGCGATCTGCCAGATGGACATGCCCAGGCAGAGGAAGGAGTAGCCAAAGCTACAGAGCATGCCGATGGCCGAGGCCCAGGCAGCAGAGTCCAGGTTGGGCAGCTGGGACATGAACAGCTGGAAGCCTCCAAAGGCGATGCTGAACACCCAGTACTTGCAGTCAGTGCAGTAGCCGGTGTCGGGGTCGGTCTCGGTGCAGAGGGAGGAGGTGGCAAAGGACTTGTAGGTGTAAGCCAGGTACTTCATGCTGTTGGCAGCGGTGATGTTGTAAGCGATGGCAGTCAGGACCAGGTTTGGGTACTGCACGATGGCCAGGAGGATGCCGCCCCGCCGCCCAAAGCACGCCTCCACAGCGCTCTGGTATGTGCGGTACCGCACACCATTGATGACCATTGCATCCGCCAGCAGGCGCGAGGTGTACCAAGTGATGGCGCCAAACAGCAGGGTCATGATGATGCCGCCGACCCAGCCCAGGATGGCAAAGAAGAAGGGGAGGTAGAGCACGCCGGAGCCGATCACGGCCGTGATGATGTGAGCCACTCCTTGCACCCACGTGCCATGCCGCTGAGCTGACAGTTCGTCCAGTGGGAGCATTGTTGCGTCGCGCCGCATGCGCCGCCCGTCGGGGCCCACCACCGCGCCCTCCACATCAAAGCTGGCGCCCTTGGCCGGCACGGCCCCGCCGTAGG
>NZ_LJHS01000003.1 GCF_001296045.1 Rhizobium sp. AAP43
TGAGCTTCGGCTTCCGCCTGGGCCTGGGCTTCGGCTTCTGCCTGAGCCTGGGCTTCGGCTTCCGCCTGGGCCTGGGAATCACGGGCCGCGCATTCGTCGGCGTCTGCAGCTTCCGAACCGTCGTTGCAGGTCACGGCCTGCGCCAGTTCAATCAGCTTCTCGTCTGCTTGACGCGACTGTGTCACCGGATCGGGACCATTGATGACGCTGACGGCCCCCGCTGGCTTTGCCAGCATCGCCATAGACAACACCGGGATAGCCACGGTGTTGAGCAGTCTTTTCTTGAACATGCCTTTTGTTTCCTTCCCTTTACGCCGCGGCAGACGGAGATGCTGTCCGCCGCAGCGCACGTGTCATTCTGTTTCGGTCCCGAGAGGCCGGATTGAAGCCGACCTTAAGAATAGTGAAATTAACCGCATGTGAACGCACGAATACGCGCTTTGCTCCATGATGCCAGAAGCTGCATCATCAACTCCGCACGGAATTATGACCATCCACGACCTTTTGCGGTGGCAAAATTTGTCCATTCGCGCGATTGCGGTTGATTTCCACGACAAAAGCAGACGAATATTGGGTCCAAGTATGGTCGAACACGGCCATGCGGCCAGGGATAGCCAATGAAAAGAACAGGGGCACCCACCAAAAGAGAGGATCACATGCGTATTTCGAAACGTTTTCTGGCAGCAGCCTCGATCGCTGCACTTTCGCTCTTCGCCGGTTCGGCGATGGCCCAGGAAAAGCTGATCATCGGCACTGAAGGCGCCTATCCGCCATTCAACAATCTGGAAGCCGACGGGACTCTGGTCGGTTTCGATATCGATATTGCAAAGGCGCTCTGCGAAGAAATGAAAGTAACCTGCGAATTCGTCACGCAGGATTGGGACGGCATCATTCCGGCGCTCCAGGCAAAGAAGTTTGACGCAATCATCGCATCGATGTCGATCACGCCTGAGCGCCTGGAAAAGGTCGACTTCTCCAAGAAGTACTACAATACGCCGCCTGCCATTGCCGTTCCGAAGGACAGCCCGATCACCGACCTGGCCGGCCTGAAGGGCAAGACGCTGGGCGCGCAGTCCTCGACCACCCATGCAAACTACGCTGAAAAGCACATGGCTGACTCGGAGCTGAAGCTCTACCCGACCGCAGACGAGTACAAGCTCGACGTCGAAGGCGGTCGCGTCGACGCCGTCATCGATGACATCGTCGTCCTGTCGGAATGGGTCAAGTCGGACGCCGGCAAGTGCTGCAAGATCCTGACGCCGCTGGAGACAGACGTCGAAATCAACGGCCAGGGCGCAGGCATCGCAGTTCGCAAGGGCGAAACGGCACTCGCTGACAAGCTCTCGGCCGCGATCGAAGGCATCCGCGCCAATGGCAAGTATGCTGAGATCAACAAGAAGTATTTCGACTTCGACGTTTACGGCAACTGATCGCTATCACCATGATCATGGGAATGGCGGAAGTCTCTGCGCTTCCGCCATTTCATTTTCGGCATGCAAAGAGTGAAAAGGCGGAACAACCGCCGAAGGGGAATGAAGCATGGTCGGAGTGACTGAAGCGCTCGGCTCCCTCTGGAATGAGGTTAGCCGCGCCCTCGATCCGTTCTGTGGGCCAGCGGGCGCCTTTCAACTGCTGGCGAAGGATAGCCTGGTCGCTTGCGGCGACGCCGGTTGGGGAGACGAGATTGCGTTAGGCGTCAAGGTGACGCTATCGCTTGCCGTTGCCACATTGCCTGTCGGGCTCGCCCTCGGCTTCCTGATTGCCCTCGCGATGCAATCGAAGGAGCGCAGCCTCAGGACCGCCACGGGCATATACACCACAATCTTTCGCGGCATGCCCGAACTCCTGACCCTCTTCATCATCTATTACGGCTTCCAGATCCTGTTGCAGACCCTGTTCACATCGCTTGGCAGCGGCGTGCAGGTGGAGATCAACGCCTTTGTCGCAGGCATGCTGGCCCTCTCCGTTGTCTTCTCGTCCTACGCCTCGGAAGTTCTGCTTTCGGCCTTTCGCGCCATTCCCAAGGGGCAATACGAGGCGGGTAGCGCCGTCGGCCTGTCGCGGGGCAAAACGATGGGGCTGGTGATCGTCCCACAGCTCATCCGCATCGCGCTTCCGGGGCTGAGCAATCTGTGGCTCGTGCTGCTCAAGGATACGGCCCTGGTTTCCGTCATCGGTCTTGCCGACATTCTGCGACAAACCGGCGTTGCGGCACGCGTAACCAAAGAGGCCTTCCTGTTCTATGGCCTGGCTTGTCTGATCTATCTTGCGCTGGCGAGCGTCTCTTCCATCGGTCTCAACGCGATTTCGCGTTGGGCCAATCGCTCGGAGGCCAGCCGATGAGCCATATCCTCGAAATGATACCTGCCCGCCCCGCGCCCCCCGCATCGGCAAGGGCGCTTTCCGGCTCGCGTATTCTAGGCTACGCACTCCTGGCCTTCTGGGCCCTGCTCGGTGCCGCCCTGCTCTGGTCGATGATCTCCAATTGGGACAGCGACAAGATCATGCGCTACGGACCGCGCTATCTGAACGGCCTCTGGACCACGCTCGCACTGACATTTACATCCATCGTTCTCGGCGCGCTCCTGTCTTTGCCTGTCACCTTTGCCCGGATGTCGAAGAGCAAGGTGCTGAACATCATCTCCTATGGCTATGTCTACCTCTTCCGCAGCACACCGATGCTGCTGCAGATCTTTCTGGTCTATTACGGGCTCGGATCCTTCCGGCCGCAGATCGAAGCCCTCGGTCTCTGGTGGTTTTTCCGTGAGGCCTGGTACTGCGCCGCCTTCGCCATGACGTTGAACACGGCCGCTTATCAGGCTGAAATTCTGCGCGGCGCCATCCAGAGCGTGCCGCGCGGCCAGACGGAAGGCGCCGCATCCCTGGGCCTCCCGAAGAGCGTGACCTTCTGGAAGATCATCCTCCCCCAGGCCCTGATCGTCGCCCTCCGCCCCTACGGCAATGAGATCATCTTCATGATCAAGGGCTCCGCCGTGGTTGCCGTTGTCACCGTCCTCGACCTGATGGGCCAGACCCGCTACGCCTTCTCGCGCACCTTTGACTACCAGACCTATCTCTGGGCGGCGATCTTCTACCTCGCCATTGTCGAGACGCTCCGCCATACATGGGCCGCCATCGAAGCCCGGCTGACACGCCATCTGAAGCGTTGAGGAAGAGCGTTCCGCCCGCACACAGAGCGGAACATGGCGATACTGACCATGCGGCATGCGTCGGTTCGCCTCGGCCAAAGATTGCCAATCCGAAGCCGAAGGGTTAGAGCAGCCCACCGGCCGAACGGCCACTCTTATACAGGAGGCCCGCATGGCCAAGATCGACGAAGAAGCGCTGGCGGAAGCCTACAACCGCGCCCTGGAACTGGAAAAGGCAGGCGATGTTGACGCCGCCGTGAAGGCCTATGAGGAAGTGCTCGCGATCGACCCCGAGGACCATGGCGGCGCAGCCGTTCGCATTGCGTCTCTTGGGCGGGGGGAAACGCCTGCCAAGGCGCCGGACGCCTATGTCGCCACCCTCTTCGATCAGCACGCTGAAGCTTTCGAAGACATCCTCGTCGAACAACTCGGCTACGCCGTACCGGTCATGGTGCGTCAGCGGCTGCAGACCCTCAACCTAGGTCCTTTCAAGCGCCTGCTTGATCTGGGCTGCGGCACGGGCCTCACCGGCGGCGCATTGCGCGACATGGTCGAGGATATCACCGGCATCGACATTTCCGAAAAGATGGTCGAACTCGCGCATGAGAAGGATCTCTATGAAACACTCTACGTTGCGGAAATCGACGACTTCCTCGAAGACAACGACGACGAGCCCTTCGACCTGATCACGGCGACAGACGTGCTGCCCTATCTCGGGGCTCTTGAACCGCTCTTCTTCGGCGCCGCCGAAAACATGGTGGACGACGGCATTTTCGTCTTCTCCTCAGAAACCCGCTCAGCAGCCACCATGGACGGCAAACCGTACAAGGTCGGCCCGCATCAGCGCTTCGTCCATGCAGAGGACTATGTTCGCGAACGGCTGACTGCGACTGGGTTCGAGCTGATCGAACTGACCGACATCAATGTGCGCATGCAGGATGGCGAACCGTCGCCCGGCCATCTGGTCGTGGCGAGAAAGCTTCCCACAGCCTGAAGCGCGAACAGCACCGGCTCGGCATATGATCGGCCGGTGCGCAAAGCCGCCGGATGGCTTTCCACCGCTCCTGCCTTGATCTATGCATATCGCGATCAAGGACAGGAGACATTTATATGGCGAAGGTTGCATTCATCGGTTTGGGCGTCATGGGTTACCCTATGGCCGGGCATCTGAAAGCCAAAGGCGGCCATGAGGTCACCGTCTACAACAGGACGGCGTCAAAGGCTGAAAGCTGGGTCTCCCAGCATGGTGGAACCGCAGCCCCGACACCAGCCGAAGCGGCCCGCGATGCAGATTTCATCTTCACCTGTGTCGGCAATGATGACGACCTGCGCCAGGTGACCACCGGCCCGGACGGTGTCCTTGCCACGATGAAGCCAGGCGTCATCCTCATCGACAACACCACGGCTTCGGCCGAGGTCGCCCGCGAGATTGCCGCCGCCGCCGAGGCCATCGGTTGCGCCTTTATCGACGCGCCTGTGTCCGGCGGACAGGCCGGCGCCGAAAATGGCGTGCTCACAGTCATGTGCGGCGGCAACGAGCAGGTATTTCAGCGCGCCAAACCGGTGATCGATGCCTATGCCCGAATGGTTGGCCTCATGGGTCCGGTCGGCGCCGGTCAGTTGACCAAGATGGTCAATCAGATCTGCATCGCCGGTCTGGTCCAGGGACTGGCCGAAGGTGTGCATTTCGGCAAGAAGGCAGGCCTCGACATCGAAAAGGTCGTCGAGGTGATTTCCAAGGGGGCCGCCGGCTCCTGGCAGATGGAAAACCGCCACAAGACCATGAACCAAAGCAAGTATGATTTCGGCTTTGCGGTCGACTGGATGCGCAAGGATCTCGACATCGTTCTGTCGGAAGCACGCCGAAACGGTGCGACCCTGCCCGTCACGGCACTCGTCGACCAGTTCTATGGCGAGGTCCAGAAGCTCGGTGGCAATCGCTGGGACACGTCTTCGCTGCTTGCGCGGCTGGAGAGCGAATAAGCAAAAACGGGCGCCTCCAACCGGAAGCGCCCGGCCTTCAACTGCCTGACCTCGGGATAGACCGAGGCAATATGATCAGTCTTCGCCGCTCTTTTGATTGTCGAGCATCATGTAGTCGAGCGGAAGCTCGGTCGTGTATTTGATCTGCTCCATGGCAAATGCGGAGGAGACATCCCGGATCTCGATCTTCGCGATCATCCGCTTGTAGAAGGCGTCATAAGCCGCGATATCGGGCACGACAACGCGCAGAAGATAATCGACGTCGCCGCTCATCCGGTAGAACTCGACGACTTCCGGGAATTCAGAAACGACTTCCGAAAAACGCTTCAGCCATTCGATTGAGTGGCTGGAGGTGCGGATCGAGACGAAAACGGTCACCTTGGTATTGACCTTGGCGGGATCGAGCAGGGCCACGCGCTTGCGGATCACCCCGTCCTCTTCCATCTTCTGGATACGGCGCCAGCATGGCGTGGTGGAAAGTCCGACCTTTTTCGCCAGATCGGCGACGGCGAGCGTGGAATCTTCCTGAAGAATGCGAAGTATCTTGCGGTCTAGACGATCCATGACGGCCCCGAAAACTGATTTTCTCTGATATAGCCCGAATCAGCCCACCACTGGAAAATCATTTCCAGCTATCAACAGGGAAACTTCGCGACGCAGCACGGGCAGGACGTCGGCTTCGAACCAAGGATTCCGTTTCAACCAGCCCGTATTCCGCCAGCTCGGATGCGGCAAGGGCAAGACACGAGGGCCCGGTCGGTTGCTCAACAGGAATTCCCGCCAATGGGTAACCGTCTCTGTCATCGTCCGGCGACGACGCTCCCCCAGATGGTAGGTCTGTGCATACTGGCCGATGGCCAGAACCAGCTGCACCTGAGGCATCGTCGCCATGACGCTTGCGCGCCAATGCGGTGCGCATTCCCGACGCGGCGGTAGATCGTGACCTTGGACGTCATAGCCGGGGAAACAAAAACCCATCGGTGCAATGCCAAACCGGCTGCGATCGTAAAAAGTCTCACGATCGACACCGAGCCACTGACGGAGCCGGTCTCCTGAGGCATCATTAAAAGGCAAGCCCGACTCGTGAACCTTCAAGCCCGGCGCCTGACCGGCAATCAGGATCGGCGCCTCCGACGAAAGCCAGGCGATCGGGCGCGGCTCATGCGGCAGCCGGAAGGCCTCACCGCCATGCGGGCTGTCGCGGCAGATCCGGCAGGAGGCGATGGCACGGCCGAGCGCACCGATCGCATCTGGAGCATTCGGGAAAACAGAAACCATTCGACCTCCTTTGCTCAACCTCGCCCGCCTGGATCGATAGCAAAGCCAGTGTCCCCCATCTGGTTCCCTCCTTCAGCGACGGCAAGCGAGCGCTTCGCACATGCCCGCCCTCGGCTGAGCTTGGCTATGTGAAGGAAATCTTGGCACATATGGCAAACAAATCCTTCCGCGACAGGATCTTCTTAAGATTTGAGCGCTAACACTTCAACAAGAGCAAAAGACCGCAAATCCATGAGTGATGACGTATCCACATCGACGGACAAGAACGTTGTCGACCTGACACGCGGTCATCGAAAGACGGCTGCGACAAAGGCCGTGCGGACGACCCGTGACCGGCTGCAGTCGGGGCAAGGTCTGTCGCCTGCGTTCGACGCCGAGATCCTGAGCATGCACATTGCAGCAACACTGCAAGGCGCTGCCGTCATGCCTGTCATCATTTTCCTCGTTGCAGGCTTTGGCGCGTATTTCACCGCTGAGCCCGCAATCATGATCTGGGCGCTCTTTGCACTCAGCATGCATGCGGCCGGCGTCCTCTTGGTCCGGAGCGCACAAAGAAGCGGCATCACGCCTGCAAACCAACAGCGTTGGCGTCATCTCATCCTTGTCGCCCAGATCGCCATGGGAAGCGCATGGGCCCTGTTCGCCCTGCAATCCTGTGCGACCTGCGAACAGACGACCTTCATCTCCTACAAGGGGTCTGTGCTTCTTCTGGCCGTTTCCATCTCTGCAATGGGCGCCATGCTGCTACGT
Organism: Rhizobium sp. AAP43; assembly: GCF_001296045.1. Lineage (GTDB taxonomy): Bacteria > Pseudomonadota > Alphaproteobacteria > Rhizobiales > Rhizobiaceae > Allorhizobium. The sequence goes on from NZ_LJHS01000003.1 coordinate 7,161, forward strand.
CAGGCAGTCCTATTCAGCTTCCTGCCCACGGTCATCGCGCTCATCTATGTTGCCATCAGCAGCCGCCACATGCTCGATGTCGGCCTGACCGCGGTCTTCACCACAGCGCTTGTCTTCTTCATCTACATTACCAACCGGCTGCACCAGGCAAATGTGAAACTTCTGTCCTTCCAAACGGAGAAGGACGACCTGATCGCCGAGCTCGAAGTGGCAAAATCGCTGTCTGACGAAGCACGGCGCAGGGCTGAAGAAGCCAATATGGCGAAGTCCCGTTTCCTCGCCTCGATGTCGCATGAACTGCGCACTCCGCTCAACGCGATCCTGGGCTTCTCCGAAGTCATGGCAACGGAGGTTCTGGGGCCGCTGAACAACCCGCTTTACAAGGAATATTCGAGCGACATCCATCGCTCCGGAAAACATCTTCTCGACCTTATCAACGAGATCCTCGACCTGTCGCGCATCGAGGCGGGAAAATACGAGCTTAGTGAGGAAACGATTTCCTTGCTCGACGTCGCGGAAGAATCCATCGGCATGATCCAGCTCCGGGCCAAATCGAAAAATATCCGGATCGATCAGCAGTTTGAGACGGGGTTGCCGCCCGTCTGGGCCGATGAAAAGGCAATTCGCCAGGTCGTCCTCAACCTGCTGTCGAACGCCGTCAAGTTCACGCCGCAGGGCGGAGAGATCATGGTGAAGGCGGGTTGGACCGCAGGCGGCGGACAATACATCTCGATCAAGGACAATGGTCCGGGCATCCCGGAAAACGAAATCCCGATCGTGCTCTCGGCCTTTGGCCAGGGTTCGATCGCGATCAAGAGCGCAGAGCAGGGTACCGGCCTTGGCCTCCCCATCGTCCAAGCGATCCTCGCCAAGCATGGTGGGGAATTCAAACTGAAATCCAGGCTGCGTGAGGGCACGGAAGTGATCGCCATCCTGCCATCAAGCCGTGTCCTCGAAAGCCTGCCCGCAGTGAGCGAGACGAAGGCGGTAGAACCCCGCCGTCGTCAATTTGCCTGATCAGCTAAAGATCAGCCGCTCCACGAGCACGTAGGCGACAAACGCGACATTCGACATGATCAGACAGAAAACCGCGAAGGATCCAAGATCCTTGGCGTTACGCCCGACGGTCGAGATCTCAGGTGATATACGGTCCACAAGTTCCTCGATCGCGGTGTTCAGCGCCTCGACACAGAACATCAGCAACATCAGGACAATAAAACCGAGGAATTCGAAGCGCGACGCGCCGACGGCGACGAACATGACGAGACCGACGCCAAATGCCAGCAACTCGTGACGGAAGGCCGCCTCCAGGATGAGCCTCCGGAACCCCTGCGCCGAATAGCGCCCGGCGGCAAACAGATGGGCGACGCCGGTCTTTTTCTTAATCGTTTCCGCCGCGAGCTTTTCAGCGGCTGTGGGCTTTTCGTGACGCTCAGCCATGGGTCTTGTTGCTCACGCCAGCCTGATCGAACGTTGCCATGCCCGAATGGCAGGCAGCCGCCGATTTCACGATACCGGCGGCAAGTGCCGCACCCGTGCCCTCCCCGAGCCGCATGCCAAGCGCCAGAAGCGGCGTCTTGCCGAGGCGCTCGATCGAGCGGAGATGACCAGGTTCACCGGAGACGTGACCAATCAGGCAGTGATCCAGCGCCGTCGGATTCGCAGCCTTCAGAATGGCAGCGGCGGCCGTCGCCACATAGCCGTCGATCAGTACGGGGATCCGCTCCATGCGGGCGGCGAGGATCGCACCGGCCATCGCCGCGATCTCGCGACCGCCCAAGCGGCGCAGGACTTCCAACGGATCGCCGAGATGCTCGCGGTGGAAGGCGACCGCCTGCTTAACCGCTGCGATCTTGCGCTGCAGGATCTCGCCTTCCGAACCGGTTCCGGGTCCGACCCAATCCTCGGCCTCGCCGCCATAAAGTGCGAGGTTGATCGCCGCCGCAATAGTCGTGTTGCCGATACCCATCTCACCAATGCAGAGCAGATCCGTACCACCCGCAATCGCTTCCATGCCAAAGGCCATGGTGGCGGCACAATCACGCTCGGACAGGGCGGGCTCGCAGGTGATGTCACCTGTCGGATAATCAAGCGCGAGATCGAAGATCTTCAAACCCAGATCATGGGTCACGCAGATCTGATTGATAGCAGCACCGCCGGCTGCAAAATTCTCGACCATTTGCTGGGTCACCGAAGGCGGGAAAGGCGTGATGCCATGGCGGGTCACGCCATGATTACCGGCAAAAATGGCGACAAGCGGCCGGTTGACCGCCGGTGCACGCCCGCTCCATGCGGCAAGCCACATGGCGATTTCCTCAAGCCGGCCGAGTGCACCCGGTGGCTTGGTCAGTTGACGATCCCTGTCCCGCGCAGCAGCCAGCGCGGCCGTATCGGGCCCCGGCAGATCTCTCAGCAGCGTACGGAAATCGTCGAAGGGGAGACCGGTGACGCTCATCGGCGGAGTATCCTTGTATTCTTCCAGCAAATCGGGCTTTGTGGCCTCTCTCTTAATCACCGAACCCGATGGGCTCAACTCAAAAAGCGGCGTCCAGGGACGACCGTTGAACGGAAGGCAGGAATGTCGCATTGGCGTATCGTCGCAGAGGAAACAGCAAGAGCCCTCGCCTTCCTCAGTCGCCTCCCCGTTCCGGACCGTTTCTTCGTCGGATATGACGGTCGCCTGACCCGCACGGTCGCGGCATTTCCACTCGCCGGAATGCTGATTGCACTGCCGGCATCCGTCATCCTGGGCCTCCTTGGATCAACGGGTGACAAGGGCGTCCTTGCGGCACTGATGGCACTGCTGCTCATGGTGATGGCGACCGGTGCACTCCACGAAGATGGACTTGCGGACTGCGCCGACGGCCTCGGCGGGGGACGAGACAAGGATACCGCGCTCGCGATCATGAAGGACAGCCGGATCGGTGCGTATGGCGCCGTAGCGCTGATCTTTTCCTTTGGGCTGCGGACGGCGGCGCTCGCAGCATTGCTCAACGAAACATCGCCACTAGCCACAGCAATCGCGCTGCTGTCAGCTGCAGCCTTCAGTCGCTCGGCGCTTGTCTGGCACTGGCGTACCCTACCCTCGGCGCGCATGTCGGGCGTAGCAGCTGCGGCGGGCGAACCTGACCCTTATGCCGCTCGGGTCGCTTACCTTGGCGGAACGCTTATACCGCTCTTGCTCGCAAGCCTTGTCCTTGCGGTTTTACCCGTTGCGACTGCCATGCTGGTTGCGGCATCAGGCGTTACAGCCTTCACTGCATTCGTCAGACGCAAGCTGGACGGCCATACCGGTGACACGCTGGGCGCAACGCAACAGGTCTGCGAAATCCTCTTTCTGACCTCCCTTGCCTTCCTGGTTTAGCACGCCGATATAAAGCGCCAACGAAAGGCAAGCGATGGAAACGCCCTGCATCCTGATCTGTTCGATCGACGACAAGACCGGCTATTGCTTCGGTTGCGGCCGGACGCGTGAGGAAATTGGCTACTGGACGACCTATAGCGCCGAGGAGCGGCGCAGCATCATGGCGTCCCTTGCCGCCCGCCTGGAAACCGTCGAACGCCGCCCACGCCGCGAGACCCGCAGAAGTCAGATCGCCCGCGAGAGAGACGGAAGCTGATGCGCTACCTGCTCGCCTTTGCCATCCTCGGCGTCGGTCTGCTTGTTCTCGTTTTTAATCACGACGCGGTCCAGAGCTTCGGCATGGACAACGAGGATTTCGGTCAGATCATCTATACTTTGCCGATTATCCTGATGATTTCGACAGGTATCCTGCTTGGTCGCAACACCTTGGGGCAGTCCCTGCGTCACCTCCTGATCTGGGTGCTGATCGGCCTCACGCTGATGACCGGCTATGTTTATCGTCAGGATGCCGAGCGGGTCGGCGAAAAACTGCTGGCGGGTCTTTTACCGGGCCGAGCTGTCTCCGTGCGCACGGCAGATGGCGGCCGGGAAGTCCTGTTGCAAAAGTCACTTGGCGGTCATTTCGAAACGACGATCAGCATTGGCGCAATCGACGTACCAGTGCTGATCGACACTGGCGCGAGTTCCGTCGCGCTGCGCTTCGAGGATGCCGTGCGCATGGGCATCGACCCGGATACGCTAATCTTCAGCCGCACAGTGCTGACGGCGAACGGCCGGGCCCAGGCCGCCCCCCATACGATCCCCGAAATCAGGCTCGGAGACATCGTCCGAACCAATGTCGACGCTGTCGTGCTTGAGGAAGGACTGCTCGATAGCAGCCTCCTTGGCATGAGTTTCTTGGCCACCCTGCACTCACTGCAGATGCAGGGGGACGAACTCAGATTGCGCGACTGAGTCGAATGATCAGGGCCGGAGCTTGTAGCCGGTCTTGAAGATCCAGTGCAGGAAGCCGAGCAGAGCCGCCAGGAAGACCCCGATCATCACCAGGCTGACCACTGGATCGATGTCCGACGTGCCAAAGAAGCTCCAGCGAAAACCACTCACCAGGTAGAGAACCGGATTGAAGTGGCTGACCGTCTGCCAGAACGGCGGCAGCATGTCGATCGAATAGAAGGTTCCACCGAGAAAGGTAAGCGGCGGCACGACGAGGGAAGGCACAAGCGCCAACTGCTCGAAATTCTTCGCCAGAATACCGATGATGAAGCCGGCGAGACTGAAGGTGATCGCCGTCAGGATCATGAAGAACAACATCAGAGCCGGATGCTGGATCTGCAAATCAACAAACACAGCCGCTGTTGCCAGAATGATCAGGCCGACCAGCATGCCTTTGGTCGCCGCCGCGCCAACATAGCCGATCAGGATCTCGAACATAGCCACCGGCGCCGAGAGGATTTCATAGATCGTTCCGGTGAATTTCGGGAAATAAATGCCGGACGATCCGTTCGAAACGCATTGCGTCACCAGCGCCAGCATGATCAGGCCAGGCGTGATAAATCCGCCATAGGAGACCCCGTCAATTTCCTGCATCCGGGAGCCAACGGCTGCGCCAAACACGACGAAATAGAGCGCAGTGGACAAGACAGGCGAGACAATGCTCTGCAAGAGCGTGCGACGGGTGCGGGCCATCTCATAGACATAGATCGACTTGATCGCTTCGATGTTCATGCGTTTTCTCCGATCAGCGACACGAAGATGTCTTCGAGCGAGGTCTGGCGTGTCGACAAGTCACCGACCAACAGACCGGCGGCGGACAGCGCCTGCAGAAGGCGGGCGATTTCCCCATCCTGACTGCCCAGCTCATAGGCATAGACCAACTCGTCGCCTCCCTCGGAAAGAGCAAGATCCCAGCTGGAAAGAGAGGCTGGCAGCGCCGTGATCGGCTGCGTCAACTTGACGGCCAACTGCTTCTTGCCCAGCTTGCGCATCAGCGCATCTTTGTCCTCGACCAGCAAAAGACGACCTCGGTCGATCACGCCGATCCGGTCGGCAATTTCCTGCGCTTCTTCAATATAGTGGGTCGTCAGGATGATTGTCACACCCTTCTCCCGCAACCGTTCCACCAGTTGCCACATATCCTTGCGCAAGGCCACGTCGACGCCCGCCGTCGGCTCGTCAAGGAAGAGAATGCTTGGCTCGTGCGACAAGGCCTTGGCGATCAGCACGCGCCGCTTCATGCCACCCGAGAGTTCCCGCAGGGCATTGTTGCGCTTGTCGAGAAGCGACAGATCCGCCAACACCTGCTCAATAAAGGCAGGATCAGGTTTCCTGCCATTCAGGCCACGAGAGAAGCTGACCGTGTTGATCACACTCTCGAACATGTCCGTTGTCAGCTCTTGTGGGACGAGGCCGATCCTGGCCCGCGCCTCACGAAAATCCTTGACCACGTCATATCCGTCGACCGTGACGCTGCCAGCGGTTGGATTTGTCATGCCACAGATGATGGAAATCAATGTTGTCTTGCCGGCGCCGTTCGGGCCTAGCAGGGCAAGAATTTCGCCCTTCTTTATGTCGAGGCTGACGCCATCAAGCGCCTTGAAGCCATTGGAATAGCTCTTGGAGAGGGATCTCACCGAAATTATGGGGGTCATGAAGTGCTCGGAAATGGACAGTGCCGGAGGCGGCGTGCGCTTCAATATAAGAACACTTCATCACGAGACCAGACCCAGCCGACCATCTTCTGCCGCATGAGGACCAGACTGAGATCAACAACCAACCGACGCAGTGGCAGGCGTGAAGGCAGACGGGCAAGGTGCCGCGCAGTTTTGCGGGGATCATTGAGGGCTGGCGTGAGGGGGTGACAAGACACACCCCTCAGCAGTCAAAGCCAATCAGCAGCGGTAATCAACCAGCTTTGCGGGCCTGTGCGGCCTTGATCTGCACCAGCGTGTCCAGATTCTGGTTCACGCGGCAATAGAACTCTTCGTCGATGAAAGGCCGGAGCATGAAGTCATTACCACCAACCTTGAGGAAGCGCGCCGACAGCAGTCGGTTATTCGATGAGGAAACGCCGATGATGCGCAACTCGTGTGAACCGCGAACGGCGCGGATACGGCGGGTCAGTTCGAAGCCGTCGATATCGGGCATATTATAATCGGTAACGACAAGTCCGACATCCGGATTGGCCTTGAGAAGCTCAATGGCCTTGGCGCCGTTTTCCGCAAGGCTAACACGGAAATTGTAACGACGCAGGCGGCTGGATAGAAGCGCTCGCGCCGTCGGGCTGTCATCAACGATCAGCACGTGATGGCGATGATTGGTCAGGAAGCGGTAGACGGACTCAGCCAGCATTTCGACGGCGAAGACATTGTCCTTGAGAATGTAGTCGACGATGTCCTTCGCCAACAGCTTCTCGCGCATTTCGTCGACGAATGTTCCGGTAAAGACCACGGTCGGAATATTGCAGTCGATCAGATACTCAAGCGCCTCGCCATTTTCTGCACCGGGCAGATTGATGTTCGAGATTGCCAGATCGACCTTGGCGTCTGAAAGCTCATTGGCCATCTGAAGATCTTCGAAGGTGCGGCAGATTTCGACATCGACCCCCATCAGTTCCTTCAGGCGCTGCCTGATCATCTGCGTGAAGACGTTTGAGTCTTCACCGAGAATAATCCGGACATCAGGAAAAGTTTCTCCGGAATACTCCATCCCCGAGACGCCAAGAACTGCCATGACACGCCTTCTTTTGTAATTGTTTCTTCGTGAAACAGGTAACATCGATGCTTTGCGGAACCGTTAACCCCGGAAAGCACGATCTTGCGTGATTTAGGACAAATGAATAAATAACGATCTTCGCCAAGAACTTTTTCAGTTCAAGCGATTTTCACTTGATGACGGCGCCACCGTCTCCCAGTTCGATTGTCTCATCACCAGCGAGACCGATCCGGTCTCCATTCGGGAGTGTTACGAAGCAGCCGGCAGGACAGATTGTCTCGGATGCGCCGGCGTCAAGTGCCAGTTCGACCTTGCTACCATCTTCAACGACGACGATGACCACAGCGGACGCCCCGCCATTGTTGATGGTCGCAGCATTCGCCCCGAACGCCAGAAGAATTCCGCCAAAGGCGAGAAGCCTTCCCATGACATGCCATTTGTCCACACCAAGATGAAGCAAGAGCGTCACTCCCCGAACGCACACCGGAACGATCCCGAAGCGCATGCCACTCTCTTGCCATTATCCGGCTGAATGCGGCCTGAATGGAGCGTTCATGGCAGGATCTTGTCATCATCCGGTTCGTCTTGCAAATCGACGTCAGGTGATTTTTGCGGAGCGAACGGTTTTCGCCCTCTGCGGGTGATCGACATGGCATCACGCATGCTGATCGTAACATCCTGGTGCGGATAGGGCATGACGATACCCCTCGCCCGAAAGCGCTTGAGGATCTCGACGCGGACATTGTTGCGGATATCAAGCCCTTTGCCCATGTCGGCGAGATGGAAGCGCAACTCGAAATCCAGGGACGACGCGCCAAACCGCAGAAATTCAACATGCGGCTCGGGATTTCGCAGGATGTCGGGATTGTCCGCCACCACCTCCAGCAAAACCTGGATGATCTCCTCGGGATCGGAATCAAAGGCAACGCTTACCGGCACCTCGGACCGTTGCACCCTGTTGCGATGCGTCCAGTTCCCGACGGGTGCATTGATCAGTTCGGAATTCGGCACGATGATTGTCTGTCGTCGGAATGTCTCGATTTCCGTCGCGCGGACCGAAATGCGCTGGACAATGCCTTCGTTGACACCGGTGATCACATGATCTCCGACCTTGAAGGGCCGCTCGACCAGAAGGATCAGCCCCGACACGAAGTTCGAGACAATATTCTGCAGGCCGAAACCGATGCCGAGCGACAGGGCACCCGCCACCAGTGCAAGGCTCGATAGATCGATACCGGCGGCCGATATCCCCACAATGCCGGCAAGACCCGTACCGAGGTAACCAATGCCGGTGCGCACTGAGTTTCGAACGCCGCCATCCACCTGGGACCGAGCCATGACGTTTCCGTCCAGCCACTTCTGGAACCAGCGGGTCAGCACCAGCCCTATGGCGAAGAGCAGGATGCCGCCCAGAATGCCGAAGATGGAAATCCGTATCGTGCCGACATTGATCTCGGTGAACAGGCGATAGACCCAAAGCCGGATGTCGCCCGGCTGGAAGCCCCAGGACATCAGAATAAGCGGCACACCTGTCGCAAGAGCGAAAGCATAGATGAAAAGACCAGCAACGATCCCGCTCTGATCAAGCCCGACACTGCTCAGCCTGAACTGCCGTCCGATGAACCGGCCGACCCGGGTTTCGCCGAACTGGTTCGGTGCAGAAATCGCCTTGCCGGAAAGAATGCCAATATAGATTGTCGCGACCACCGCACCGGTCACGACAATTTGCGTCGCAAGGAACCGGGCCAGCCCCACATAGCCGATCGATGCGGCGAGGATCAGCACCACCCCGACGCCCCTGAGGGTATAGGATACCGTCCTTGGCCAGTCCCGCCCGGGCGCGGCCGGGTTCTCACTCTCTGCAAGCACCGGCTTCAGCAGGGACACCAGCACGAGCAAGAGACCAACGATGACCGACGAGACGAGGCTCTTCACCACCGTCAAAACCACAGGCGAACTGTAGGTCTCGCTGATCACAGCGAGCACGAAGTCCACGCCGTTGACCAGGACCATCAGGAATATCGCGATGCTCAGGTCGCGCGCGCCGCGATTGGAAACATGCACCAGCCGCCAGTTCGGCGCAGCTGGCGCCAGAACCGCCCGGGAAACGGCGGTGACGAAGAAGACGAGACCGATCAGAGCAAAGACGGACGCTGCGATCGGGGCAATATCGCCCCGCAACACATTGAAGGTTTGGAGCAGGAAATAGGTCGAGACGAGGAAAAAAGTCAGGGCGAGCGACGGAAGGATGGTCGACCAGAACGCGACGGACAGGCGGCTGATATAGGAGGGATCATCATTGGTTGGATCGCGGCGATGAAGCCTGCCAAACAGGCGATATTCTGCAAACACGATGGCCGATGCGAGCGCAAGCGACAGAACCACTGCAATGGCAAGCGGGGCGGCCTTGAAGCGGACAACGAACTGCAGCCAGCTGAGGATGCTCTTGCGCACCCGCTCGGCGTCACTTCTGAACGAATCCCATGCATCACGCAGGATTGTCCCGTCGATCTCCGTATGGGCAAACAACTGATTGGTGAACAGACTGCGGCGAATATTCGATATGCGATCCGAGAGCGTCTTTGCCTCAATTGAAAGGTCTTCCGCCTGCCCCGTCATCGCATTGATTTCGGACCGCGACGCGTTCAGCCGATTGCGCTCCTGAGTGACCGCCGCATTCTCCGCCGGCTGTCCCTCTGCTGGAGGCTCGCCAAGCTCGGTCAGACGTGTCTGAATATCGTTCAAACGAGGGCGCAGATCGACGGATATCGATAGCACCTCACGCACCAGAGCGTCTGTCTGGATCTTGATATCAGCGAGGATCCGGTCATCGGCCTCGTTCTTTTCAACCTGTTCGCGCAGGCCAGCGAGACGGGTGCGCACCTGCTCAATGCGTTGCGACGCAATCACCAGCGGATCATCAGGCGAGAGCGGTTCGGCCGCAGGCTCCGGAACCTGAGCCGTCGGCGCAGCCTGGACTGCTGGAGCCGTCTGGACAGGCGTGTTTGCCGCAGGCGGCACCGAAGGCGCGGTCGCACCCGCAGGAGATTCGCCCGCCGAAACAGGTGTTTCGCCGGGTTTATCCTGGGCTGGAACCGATGTTGCCCCCAGCGTGAAGAACAAAACGAAGAGGACCCGGACGAGCCGGGTGCCACGAATATGTGTCAGGATATGGATCAAGGATCTGGCCAGTCGGACAATGTCTTTGAGCGACAGTAGAGCCAGTTAAAGGCAAAAGAAAGAACGACTTGCCACAAGGCAGTGGAGAGGCAACAAACGCGGCAACCGCTCCAATGCCCGGTCGATCATGCAAATTGGGCGCGAAGTGCCTCGAAACGCTCGACCTGAGGCTCAATCAGTGCCCGGGCCTCATCGCGGCGGACGAATACCTTGAACATCGCCCTGCCCTCGCCGTTCATGAACCAGACCGAACAGGACCTGCGACCGTGAAAACCGCGATCGACGAAGACGATGGACACGCAACGATCCGTGCGGATATGGCCGCCGATCGGGCTGTCGCCATGGATGTTGAACCAGCCATGGCCTTCACTGCCATCCGGTAGACGCCCCTCGACCTCAAGCACGATATCCTCGGTATGAACGATCATGAGGATGTCGCCCCAGGTCGACAGATCGGACCAAATCTGCGCCCACTTGTCGGCAGGAACCGTAATCGCGGCCCCTTCCGGCAAAATGGCCAGAATATCCGCAGGACTGACGCCCGCCTTGGCAGCAATCTGCTCAACCACGCCATCCGGCTTTTCGGCAAGCGCTGCGCGTGCGCGCTCGTCGATCGTGCCATTCACTTCAGTAGCGCTCTCCATGATCGCCTCAGGCCGCTTCCGTCGTCAGACGGTTCCCGCCGCGATCTTCGTGAATGATCACGTCAAAGCCTTCGAAATGCGGGCCAGACAAGTACTGCACCTTGCTTTCGCCCGCGCGGGCATGAGCGGCACGGAACTGCTCCGATTTCGTCCAGGCGAGAAAATCCTCGTGGCTCTCCCAGACCGTATGGGAGGCATAAAGCGTGTGATCTTCTGCCACCGGGCCCTTCAGCATGTGGAACTCGATATAGCCCGGCATTTCGGCGAGACGCCCCTGGCGCGCCTTCCACTGGTTCTCGAATGCTTCTTCGAAACCCGGCACCACCCGGAAGCGGTTCATGGCGATGTACATAGATGATGACCCTTTCAAAAGCTGTTGAGACTGAAGCGGGATCGAAGCGCCATAACGCCCGGATACGGGCACACTGAGGCGCCTGACCTCGACCTGTTGCCTTGGTATTTAAACTTGTGTATCAAAGTCAAGTTAATTGTCCGCCGCGTTTTGTCGGCCATCGGCGACCGCTCGAAGCATCGTCGATCGACCGCGAAAGACGCCCGATTACAGGTACCGATCCATTATGCAGTCTGTCTTTTTCACCCGCCGCGCCGCCCTGATCGCCGCCGCAGGAGGCCTACTCCTTGCAAGTCAACCCTTGGTCGCCGATCGGGCCACCGCAGCCGAAGCTGCGCGGATCGTCTCCATTGGCGGAACAGTCACCGAGATCATTTACGCGCTCGACGGCGGCACACGCATCGCAGCTGTCGACACGACCAGCCTATATCCACCGGAAGCGCAGGAAAAGCCGAACATCGGTTATGTCCGCCAGATTTCCGCTGAAGGCGTCCTGTCGCAGAAGCCCGACCTGATCATCGCAGAAAGCGGTGCTGGCCCGGTCGATTCGATTGCAATCCTCAAAGCCAGCGGGCTGCCATTCGTCAGCATCCCCTCCCCGCCAGAGATCGATGCGATCCCGGCTAAGATCCGTGCCGTTGGCGAGGCCATTGGCCGGCAGAGCGAAGCTGGCGCGCTGGCCGATAAGGTTGCAAGTGAGCTAACAGCGATTGCGGCAAAGAACGCAGCCATATCTGGGCCGCGCAAGAAGGTCCTCTTCGCCTTGTCGCTCGCCAATGGGCGCGTGATGGCCGCAGGCTCACAGACCTCGGCGGATGCGATGATCAATCTTGCTGGCGGTGAGAATGCCGTACAATCAATTTCGGGCTACAAGCCGCTGACGGATGAAGCGGTGATCGCCGCCGCACCGGATGTCGTGCTCGTGATGAACGGCGGAGGTACACATCTCACCAAGGAACAGGCCTTTGCGCTGCCGGCGCTGGCCGCGACGCCAGCGGGGCGTAACGGCGCCTTCATCGCCATGGACGGCCTCATGCTGCTGGGCCTCGGCCCGCGCGCCAGCGAAGCCGCTGCCGAGCTGCATGCCAAGCTATATGATGGGCATGCCACCCCATGAGCGTCCTTGCTGTGACTGAGGCCGGCAAGGAGGATGGCGACCGTGCACCAGTCGCCGCTGTCGTCCTGTTTGCCCTCGTTTTGCTTCTCGCCGCCGCCATCGTCGTTTCGCTCGTCGTCGGGCCAACAGGGGTGGGCCTCCCACACCTGATCAGCTACCTGACCACAGACGGGTCCAGCCTTGAGACGCAGACCCGGATCATTCTGGAAGCCGTACGCCTCCCCCGAACCGGGATGGGTCTCCTGGTTGGCGCAGCCCTTGGCGTTTCTGGCGCGATCATGCAGGGCCTTTTCCGCAACCCCCTCGCAGATCCCGGCATTGTCGGCGTCACCTCGGGTGCAGCCCTTGCTGCCGTGCTCGCAATCGTGCTCGGCCCGACCCTTCTCCTCCCGCTTCAGCAGATCTTCGGCGATCATTTCCTGCCGCTGATGGCCTTCATCGGGGGCCTCGGCAATACTTTCCTGCTCTACGCGATCGCCACCCGCAACGGCTACACGTCGACGACGGCACTGATCCTGTCCGGCATAGCGATTGCCGCCATGACGAGCGCAGCCACCGGCCTGCTCGTCTTCGTCGCAGACGACCGGGCGCTGCGCGACATCACATTCTGGTCGCTCGGCTCCCTCAGTGGCGCAACAACCGCAAAAATCCTGGCGATCCTGCCTTTCGTGGCCGCCGTACTCCTGATCACGCCCTTCGTCGCCAGAGGCCTCGACGCCCTGGTCCTCGGCGATGCGGCCGCCTTTCACATGGGGGTGCCCGTCCAGCGCTTAAAGCGGATTGCGATTCTGGCCGTTGCTGCCGCCTGCGGTGCGACGGTGGCGGCTGCTGGCTCGATCGGATTTGTCGGCATTGTCGTACCGCATCTGCTGCGGTTGGCCATCGGCCCAGCGCACCGCTTCCTGCTGCCTGCATCTGCGCTTGGAGGCGCTGCCCTTCTGCTGTTTGCCGATACCATCGCCAGGACCATCGCAGCGCCTGCAGAATTGCCGATCGGCATCATCACCGCACTGATCGGCGCACCCGTTTTCCTGCTTTTGCTGCTCCAGCGCAACGGGCGCGAAGCGATGGAGGCTCGCTGATGATTCATGCGCACCAGATCTCCGTGCGTCGCGCCAGACGCACGCTTGTCGACACGGTCAGCCTGACCCTGGAACCCGGCAAAGTATCCGTCATCATCGGCCCGAACGGGGCCGGCAAGTCGACACTGCTCAAAACCCTGACCGGTGAAATCGCCGCAGACAGCGGCACCGTTCTCTATGGCGATCGCAACATTGCCACGCTGCGCGCCACTGACCTTGCAGCCATCCGAGGCGTCCTGCCGCAATCGACACATCTATCCTTCCCCTTTACCGCGCTCGAAGTCGTGCGCATGGGAGCCGTCGCGCATGGCAGCCTGGACCCCAATCGCGCGGCCCGTCGTGCCCTTGCGCGCCTGGACCTCGCCGGCTTCGACGCACGCCCCTATAACAGCCTGTCCGGTGGCGAGCAGCAACGCGTCCAGTTCGCCCGCGTTCTGGCTCAGATCCCCACTCCAAGAGGCGCCAGCGGTCCTTGTGCGATATTTCTCGATGAACCCACGGCAAGCCTAGACATCGGCCATCAGATTTCCGTGCTGGAAATTGCCCGTGATTTTGCGCGAGGTGGCGGGATCGTTCTGGCAATCCTGCACGATCTCAATCTCGCAGCCGAGTTTGCCGATCATCTCGCCATCCTTCACCACGGCCGCCTTGTGCGGGAGGGAACGCCCCTTCAGGCGCTTGAAGACGACGTTATTGCAGACGTCTACGGCATCCGGGGAGCCGTCGGGCGTCTGCCCGCCGCAGCTGTGCCATTCATCCTTCCGCAAGCCCGTCACGAATCAGTCGGCCGATAAGCCGGCTACAAGCATTATCCACAGTTATCCACAGGCAAAACTGTGCAAGAACACGAACGAAAGCGGAATATCGACGCGCGCTCGCCGAAACAAAAAAAGAACATCAACAATCTATTCATGTCCAGGATCGGTACATAAGGACAATCTCGGATAGCATCCGATGAAAGATTATCGCCAATGAGTATAGCTTTTTACGGCCCGAGTTAGGCCACGTCCGCGTGAAGTTGCACCATCAGATATCTGTATGCTTGGAGGCGGAATACTCATCGCGAGCCAGGGCAAACGAAGCGTACGACTGCAGCCCGCCCCACCCCGAGTTTCAGTCAGACGGCAGTCACGCCGCCGCCATGAGAATACGGTCGGTGAAATTGAGCGGAGATGCGTAGCCAGATTGGCCAGCCAAACTGTGCCATCAGTCCTCTATGCCGAGAGCTCGGCAATTGCAAAGACTCTGAAATTATAATGGCATGGAGAAAATGGTGGGTGATGTAGGGCTCGAACCTACGACCCGCTGATTAAGAGTTGCTGCGCATGGTGATGCTTTTCAAGCAACTAGGAGCAGTGCTGCTGTAAAATGCCGCCCCAAATAACGAAGCGTTTTCCGTGTCGTCAAGTTGGAATTGTAAAATGAAATCCACTGAAATCGACACCTGTGGATAACCGGCAGGTTGCCGCTCTTTGGCGTAATGAAATGAGAGGCCGCCTATGTGCGAATACCTGCAGGTGAATAACCTAGAGGGAATTTCAAGCGGTTGGCTCCGGCCCTTGGTCGCACCCTACTCTATAGAAACATTTAGGATTTTTCGGACCCAGGTCGCACCGTTCTAGCGTGATGAATCAAAAAAGCTCACTTAGATGCTTTGCAAGCCAGACGGCGACGTCGGGGATTTGTTGCAATCCAGACTTCATAGCGGAAAGCGTGATCTCCTTTAGGGCTTCGGCAGGAAGTGTCTTGATCTGCTCTGCCAGTTTCTGGCGGACCTCAATCGGTGCGCTAGATGTTTCCAGCTTAGCTAGCAGCAAACCCCTGATAGTATCATCGTGAAGTTTTACAGTGACAACGCCCAAGACGGCGGACAACCCTCCATCGTTGGCCAGAAAATCAAGCCCCTTTGCCGTGATCCTCACGTATTGCGGAGATCCCCAAACGACGTTTCCCTTCCATGTCACAGCAAGCATGTCATGTTCATGAAGATAGACCGAGTTCACCACATTCTCGCGTGTTTCGCCCCCCGGCAGACCCTCAAGCCTTAGTTTACCGGGATACCGCTCGGCCGCATCCGCTAAAATTCGTTTCTGAAGTTCCCTGTCAAGCAGCTCTCCCATGGATGCCCCCCTTGGCTACATCTGAGATCAGTCCCCCAAATAGTTACGCGGAAGCAGGACGATTTAGAAGCCTCCAGCGTGGCACTCCCTCCGGGCCCACCAATATTCGGTGATTTCAAAGGCATTTAGCAGCCGGTTAGCCACGCCTGTTCCCGTTGTCTTCCGGCAAACTGGCTACCCTTGACCGCTCGCGCTAGAATTGTTGACTGACGCAGCTCAACCCTTCCCTGTCCGTCAGCGCCTAGATATGGTCGCACCGTAAATCGAAGCTGGGGAGCCTCATGAAGAAACTCGTACTCGCAGCGGCGACACTCGCCGCCCTGTCGTCCTGCGCCAAGCGTCCGGACGCAATCGTGCCCGTTGATATTCCGATGGCTGTTTACCAAGGTCAAACCTGCCAGCAGCTCGGCCAAGAGATGATCAAGGAACAACAGAACCTGGCGGCAGTGTCCAAGGCGCAGAATGACGCCGCAAATGGGGATGCTTTCGGCGTGTTCCTCATCGGCGTACCAATGTCCTCAGCCGTAGGCGGCGACAAGGAGGGCCAGGTCGCAGTTGCCAAGGGCAAGGTGCAATCCATTGAAAACTCTCTGAAGAGCAAGGGTTGCAAATAGACCCATCGAGCCTCACGATTGGCCTCCTCCGGGAGGCCTTTCCATGTGCAATCTCTACAACATCACCACCAACCAGGAAGCGATCCGCGCCCTCACCCGCGCGATAGCCGATAAGCTCGGCAATCTTCAGCCATCGCTAGATGTCTATCCGGATCGGCCGGCGCCAGTGGTGCGCGCGACGGAAAACGGCAGAGAGCTGACCAACCTCACCTGGGGCATGCCCTCGCCACCCTCAGTCACGCAAGGCAAACCGGATAGCGGCGTCACCAACATCAGAAACACCGCGTCGCCCCATTGGCGCCGATGGCTGGGTGTCGAGAACCGCTGCGTCGTGCCGTGGACAACGTTCTGCGAATGGGAAGACACCAAGCCGAAGAAAACCAAGCGCTGGTTTGCCATCAATGAAGAAAAGCCCCTCGCCTTTTTCGCCGGCATGTGGACCGGCTGGCATGGCGAGCGCGGCTCGCTCAAAAATCCCCGGCCGGGCGAACACGAGCTCTTCAGCTTTCTCACCTGCGAGCCGAATGCGATCGTCAAGCCGATCCACCCGAAGGCGATGCCGGTGATCCTGACGACCGAGGAAGAAGTGGACCGCTGGCTGTCAGAACCGTGGGAAAGCGCCAAGGCGCTGCAGCGGCCCCTGCCCGACAAGGATCTGGTGCTGCTGCCGGTCGAGACATGAACGAAAAAGACCCCGCGAAATTTCTTCCGCGGGGCCCAGCAGCGCTATGACTGTAGTTCGTCGATCAGCACGCCCTCACCTTGCGGTTCGTCGTCGCCCTCCTCGCGGCTTCTGCATTCCACCAGCGCCATACGCACCAGATGCGCTACAAACCCATCACCCAGGCGTTGCGCCTCGATCATGGCCACCCAAAGCATTCCCTCAAGTTCCCGATACATGTGTATCTCCTCTGTTGAAGAGGAAATCTTAGGAAACCGTCACATTCCGGGACATCCTTCAACAGGTGGGGGTTCTCAGTCTCTCATTTCACCAGCCGCAGAAGCGGCTCGCCATCAGCGGCCATGTCCACCGCCTCAGCGAGGAAGGCACTCACAGCTTGCCCCTCGATCTTGGCGAGCGTGACAAGGAGGTCGATAATGCGGCGGTGCGCCGGGTCGACCCCATCAAGTTCAGCCCAAAGCTCAGCCAAAGGATCAGCTTTCAACTTTTCAGAAAGCCGCCTGAGCGTCTCGTTAAACCGCCGGGCATCATGTCCCGCCAACAACCCGTGCATCCGCCCTCCCAAATAATCCCGGAAAGCTGCCAAACATATGAAATGCAAAATTGTTTCAGGTGATCTTTTCCCCAATGGTACCCGCGAACGTTAAGCTAGGAAACCTCTATTGATCCGTCAGCACCGCAGCCGCACCTGACGACTGCCCACCTGCATTCGCTCGCCCGTGCGCTCGTTGACAACCCACCAATGCACGACATAGCGCCGCTCCGTCTCGCCCCTGAGGCAGGGCACGGCCGCCGCCACAATCCTTGTCCGCTCCGGCTGATCCTCGGGGATCTCGGGCGGCAGGCCGGCAAGCGCAAGCGATGGCACCAACCAAAACAGTATCGCCCGCATCAGCCCACCCCCAGCTTGTGCCCGATCCACTTCCAGAAGATTACCAGCACGCCACCAATCACGGCAGCCCCTGCCCCCAGCAGCATCTGCATGCCGATGAAGCGTTCCTTCCATGCGCGGATCTCGATGAATATTGGCTTGTTCTCTTGCAGATCGGCCGCCACGCGCTCGATCTTCGCCCGGCTTTCTGCCGCCTCGTCTTTCACTGCGTCAATCTGCGCATACATGCGTCGGCGACTGTCGCTGGATTCCTGCCGCGAAGCTTTTAAGTCCTCGGCAATGTGCTGCAACTGCTTCTCAATCCCGGTCAGTTGCCCCTTGAGTTCCCAAACCGTCTGCTCCGCATCAGCCATCCGTCATCGTCCCTTCAGCGCCTCGATCACCAGCGCTTGGCTGTTTGCCGTCATCACAGCCGCGCCTCCACTTTCAAAAAGCCGGAGAAATAGACCTTTCGCTCCTTGCCCGCAGGCGCCACCGCGAGCTGGTGATAGTAGCGGCCGGGCTGAAGCGCGCCCGTCTCGATCGACGTCAATGTAAATTCCACAGTCCCAGCCGCCGTCGAGATAGTCATGTCGCCAGTCTCGCGCTCGATCAGCGGCATCCCGCTTGCGCTTGCCGCCAGCTTCCATTCTATCGCAGCGCCCGTGAGCGCCTCCTTTTGTCCCAACTCGTCGAGAATGGGGAACCGCATCCCGAAGCCATAACCCTTGTCAATCGTATTAGTCATCGCGGCCGCCTTGCTATGAATATGGAACCCCAGGGGCCTCGCGCCGTGCGCAGCAGTTCCGCCGGCCGCCGCCCTGTTTCGATGAAAGGAAAGTTGGAGGGGCGGATAGCCCGTCGCTCGGTTACGCGCGGCGCGCGGGCGACGAAGAGCGAATAGGAAACCGTGTTGCTCTGATAGGTGACGGAAAGGGGCGCACCTGCCGTCCCCATCTCGCCGGGCACGACATCCAGCCGCCTGACCACGCGAACCAGCGCTTCGGCCCCGGTGACGGAGACAGCGCCCGGCGCAAGGATCGTCTGGCGAAGCGCCAGCATGTCGATATCGGCGCCAGCGACGACAACTGCCGCCGGCTGCAATCCAATCTGCCGTGTGATCCGCATGCCCAGGCTGCCGCCCGTCAACGAAAGCAAAACAGGCTGCGCTACCAGTCGCCGCGCCACGCGCATCGAGAGGGACGCGCCTGCAAGGGAGGAAGAGCCCGGAGTGACAGAGAGCCGCCGCGCCAGCGTCAGCGCCAGACTTTGCCCCGTGATATCAAGTGCGGCTGGCTGCAGCGGCAGCCCGTATTGCCGGTTGGCCGCAAGCGCGCGACCAGTGATGGCGGTCGAGGCCGCGCCTAGAGTGAGGACCCGGGTTGCCCGCAGCCCGATCGAGCCGCCCCCGATCGCCACCGAACCCGGCTGCGCGATCATCCCATAGACCTTGCGCTGCGTGGCCGGCGCAATCAGCCGGCTGAGGCTGGAGCCGGGCATCAGGCCTCCCAGATCTCGAAGATGGCAGCCCCGAAGGCGTTATTGCTTGTGGTATCGTTCGGCCCGCCCGCCTTGATCGCCGTGGAAGCGACAAGCGTCTCGACGCCGTAAGCCATATCCCAGGTCAGAGAAGCCCCAGGCGTCAGGCCTGAAACGACGAAGGTCGCCTCCTGCGTCACCATTGCCGTTGCCACGGCAGTGTTTTTCAGCCCGCCGATCGGCGAAACGCGACCGATGATGGTCGAGCCCTGCAGCACCCCAAGCAGAATGCTCGGCATGGTAACGGCACCATGAATGGTGCAGACCAGGCGAACCATCACCTTGCCGTTTGCTGGCACAGTGAAGCTGTTGCGCAGATTGGTCGTACTCATCGCGGTCATCGCGAGGTTCGCCGTCGTCGCCCAGGTCACGGCAGTCGTCGGGTCATACACTATGTTGGCAAGGCAAGCCATCGGGCCATCCTTCAGGAAATGGTGAGAAAGCCGGACGGCATCGGAATCGCGACGGCCTCGCCATCACCAATGACAATGGACGCGCCATAGTCGATGTACCCGATCAGCGGATCGGCCGGCGATGTCGGGGTGTCATTGTAGAACACGAAATAGCGGATGGGCCCGACACTGCCGCCGCTTGCGGTGAAAACCTCATCGGCCGCGTCAATAGTGACGATCCCAGCTGCCTCAGAAACGATCACGGTGTCGAGTACCAACCCGCCACCAGCGCCGCCGGTATAGCCGCCGCCCGTGGCGATCTGGCCAATATCGGCAAGCACCGTGTGCGTTGCCACATTCGGGGTCGTGTTGGTAAAGGCGACCTTGATCGTGTGCGCACCGAAATTGTGGACGCCCCGGGCAAGCTGCTCGGAAAAGTCCTGATACTTGGTCAGCGTGGAAGAAGGCATAGTTCAGATCTCCTGTTTCAAAGGTCCGTATGCGCGGCCATCATGCGCCTTTCGCCTTCGCAACCGCCTTCATCACCGTATGCCCGCCCATATAGAGGCCGGTATAGATGGTGAAGATGCCGAGGAAGGTTGCGAGATCGAGACCGATTTCGATCTGGATGGCGGTCCCTGCCGACCACAACGCCGCATTAACGACCGGCCGCAGAAAGGCAAACCACGCGGTGAGGAACAGCATGAGCCACATGCCGGCCGGCCGCCACATCCAGCCGAACCGGCTTTCCGAGTTCATCTCGGCCAGCATCAGCTCGTTGGAAAGCTCCTGGCCGCGTGTGTAGGCAAGAATGATTTCCGGCGATGCTTCCACGGCGCCAATCGCCGCCTCGAGCTGCAGCTCAGGCAGTTTCGGCAGGTCTTGCGGTGAAACGCCCGCCTGCCCGGCGATCGCGTCGATCACGGCACCGCCGACCGATCCGGCGACGCCACCGACATGCTTTTCGAGGATTGACTTGACCATCGGTGCGCCAACCTTTGCGGCAACGTCGATCAATATGGACGCGACGACACTCATGTGTTGATCTCCTCATCGGATCAGAGCCTTGGAAAGATGAACTCAGACGACGGCTTCACGGCCGCTCCAGGTGTTGAAGCGGCGCGCGATCACGTCGCGCTTGCGCCAGGCCACGAAGACCAGCACGCCGAGAACAGCGACAGCGGCACCCGCGGCAATCCAGCCCCAGGGCAAGCCCGTGGCGAGAGCCGCACCGCCGGCAGCAACACCGCCCGCAACGCTCTTCGTGGTTGCCTCGCCTGCAACGGCTGCCTCGCGCCGCAGCTGCGCAATCGTCGCCGGACCGATGATGCCGTCTGCCTTGAGGTGCGGATGGGCCTTCTGGAAAGCCAGAACCGCAGCTGTCGTCTTCGCGCCCATCCAGCCGTCAACCTTGCCGGGATCAAAGCCAGCCTTGACCAGCAGCCCCTGCACCTCACGCACCACCTCGTCGGGCCCGGAAGGCTGGGTTGCCTGCTCAGTCCGCTGCACGCCTTCAGGCTTGGTCAGGCGGTGGTCGCCATAATCCCCATGCAAGAAGAGCGCGGCCTCTTCCTTCCGCCGGCGCACCAGCCCCGGCAGCCTCCGGCCCTTGGCCGTGTTATAGTTGCTGCCGAGAATGGAGGCTGCCCCGGAGACATCGCCCCGCCGCCAGGCCTCAGCCCAGCGCCAGCCCATGGCGCCCGTGCCCAGGTTGAAGATCGCACTGGTCGCCGCATCCATCTGCTGCTGAGAGCGATCAGCGGGCGAATTCTTCACAACAGCCGGCTCGAATTCCGCCGCCAGCACCTCGGCAAAGATCGCATCGCATTGCGCCATGGTGATCTTCGTCTTGCCGGGCACCAGCTTGGTGATCCGGATCTTGGCGAGCGCCCGCCGAACGGCAGCGCTGCGCATCGTGAAGCCGGTTCCGATGGTCGGAACATCAACGGAATCGAGATAGCAGGTCAAAACAATGCCTTCATGGCCACGCGTAAAGGCGCGGCCACGCGGTGACGTGGTCGTGATCATGGGAGTGGCTCCACCAAGGACTAACGAAGTTTATGGAAGTGAATTAGGGGCTCGAAGCGAGCCCATGCTGGATACCGTTGAAACTCATCAGGGATAATTTCGCTATCCGTGAGCGGACATGACGCAGCGTTTCGGATCAAAGTAGCGTATGCTGACGAAGCCAGGCGATGAGGTTACGAGCGATCATCAGAGACCCGCGTCCGTTGAGATGAAGAACATCCGCATTGATGAGGGTGCCGCCCACTTGATAAATTGGGAGGCCGTTCGAACACAGATGCGACTTCATCGAGAAGAACCGATCGGGGGCTACAAGCTGGTCTAGCCCATCTTCCCCATCGCATCCAATGCGGAGCCTGGAGGCGAGCAACGTTCCAAAGTCATCGCTACGGAGGTTTTGGGCGATGATGTCCGATGGGTTCGCCCGGTACAGCAGAGGACGGCCAACGAGAACGACAGGGGTTCCAACCCTCCTGAATGTCTCCAGTGTTTCGCCGAACCCCGCACGCATTGCATCCAACTCTTGGAAGCTCGCAGCTATGACCAGATCGTAGTGGTTCGCGGGCAGAATTTCGTCAAAAAACTGGTCCATGTTGGACCGGCAGTTTGGGTTGTCCTTTGCGGCAACGCCTCGCACAGGAGGACAAACAGACGAGGCCCAGATCAACACGTTGGCCTCCTCCGCAAGGAGGGTATGCAGTCCTGCGGCGAGATGATTGGCGGTGCTGTCGCCGAGCAGCAGCACGTTCTTTTTCCCGTTGTTTGCCGCTGTGAAGCAGGCTGGGTCTTTCTCGTCTGGCTTCTGAGTGGGGAGCGCGAAACAATCGCGAGGGTAATGTGTAACGCCTTCGTCGAACCGGGTCGGATCAATCAGTGTCATCGCTGCACCGGGAAAGCGCCAAGGCCACCCGTCTCCAGACCAGACCACCACGGCGGGGGCGATAACCAGTGACGCGCCAACGAAGCATGCCGACATGGCCATTCTTGAGCTTATCGCCTTCGAGTGCCGGAACGGCGTCTCTACGAGATGATAGCTTGCCGAAGCGAGGGCAACAGATATCGCGCAGATCGCAGCCTGTCCCCACAGGGTCGGCGAACTGCCAGATGCATATTCCCAAAAGACGATTGCCGGCCAGTGAACGAGATACAGCGAGTAGCTGATCAACCCGCAATAGACCATCGGGCGATTTCCAATGATGATCCGACCGGCCTTGCACTGTCCGGAGAATATCACCAAGGCCGCACCAAGGCATGGCAGCACAGCGTTGTAGGTCGGGAAAACCGTCTCTTTGGAATAAAACAACACCGGCCAGATGATGCAGGCTAAGCCCGCCAGCAAGCCGATCCACGACCCGAAAGCCTTGTCTGCTCCGGACTTCCTTTCTGTAAGCGCCAGTAGGGCGCCGATCAGCAATTCGAAAGCGCGGAATGGAAGCAAATAGTAGATCATCGCCTGATCAGCCATTTTGGCGATGCTAAGCAGCAGGCTTGCCGACAAGAGTGCAGCAATCACGGCCAGACGAACGCCTCCCCCCCTGACCTTCATCAGAAAGATCATCGCGACCGGCCATACAAGATAGAATTGCTCCTCCATGCTCAGCGACCATGTGTGAAGCAGAGGTTTCAACCTCGTTGAGGTGTCAAAATATCCACTTTCACCGTAGAAGAAGAAATTCGAAAAGCTCAAAACCGCCGCGACGGCCGACCCGGCCAACTCCTGAAAAAGAGATGGCGGGAAGATCAGGCAGGCAACAATGGATGATCCCGTGACCGTAGCCAGAAGTGCAGGGAAAAGCCTACGCACCCGGCCGGTATAGAACGCGCTCAAATCGAAGCGCCCAGTGCGCTCGATTTCGTTCCGGATCTTCAAGGTGATAAGATAACCAGATATGACCAAAAACACGTCTACCCCGACAAAACCGCCGGGGAAGACAGGCGCGCCAACATGATAGAACAGGACTGAGAGAACCGCGATCGCTCTCAGTCCCGTGATGTCGTTTCGCATTGTGCTCGTCGTCATGGTTGCGGTTTACCACAACCTTCACGGGCGACAAGTCACAGCGCATACATTACAAAGTCGTCAGAAATCAGCGTCACTTGCACAGAGACCTCCGTCCCGTCGTGCGCGGCAGGCAGTGTGATCCTCACGTTCGCCAAGCCTGTTCCCGTGGTCATGCCAATCGAAAACCGGTCACCAGATCCGGGGGCCTGTGTCTGCGTTCCAGCCGTAACAGACATGGCACCCACGTTGTCTCTGATCACCATAAAAGTTTGGTGACTGATGCATTCACCCACCCCAGTCACGGTCCCCATTGCGACCACCTCGACACGGGCGCTTTTGTAGGTTGCGCCCATTGCAAGGACTTGGACGACATCAAGTGTCATCGCTCCGCCTGTGAATGTCTTGCGGTTACCCAACTCGGATTTCAGGGAAGTCTGGATGATTGAAACGCGAACACACCCAGAGAACACTGAAGATGGTGGTGAGACGCCTGCGCCGCCGTAGTTGCAGCCTACCTCCGTATAGGTGTCGACATTCGTCAGGCTTCTGATTCCCAAAACCTCGCCATCAAACTGGCAGTTAACGATCGCGATGTTGTGCTTGTAGAAGTTCGACGTTGTCGAGCCCGTGAGCGTCACACAGACATCGCAGAAGTTAAAGTGCACGCCAACCACCAGAATATCGCCGAAGCCGATCGAGCCGTTCCCGAGAGAAATCCCAGATATGTCTGCTCGGATGAGCCCGCCTGAAACAGTCAGCGTATTCGCGCCGTCGCCCGCAATGCCGTACTGAGCGCGGTTCCCATTGTATTCGTCGACAATGAGGTTGTCGAAGGTGTTGGCGCTGAAGAACGAAACGTACCACGAACCGCTGAGAGAGTGTCCCTTGCTGATTGATACAGACTGATTGAAGCCGGAGAGCCGAACATTCGTGAAGTTCCAAAGGGCGACGAAGTTTGATGCGGCCCCGGTCACACGGATGCCATAAGCACCGGATGCGTTGGTGATGGATGCAAAGCGAATGTTGGAGATTGCCCCCCCGCTGTTGCTTGCTGACGTTGCGTCAATGTTTAGGAGAGCGCCTGCTCTTGGAAGAAGAAGAACGGCAGCGTCAGAAAAACCGGCAAGTTTGAATGGAGTGGTTCGGACGATTGCCTGACTGACATAATACAGCCCGTCAGGGACGTTTACGGTTCTTGTAGAACCCGCCACATCAAGCGCCGCAACGATAGCTGCATAATTGTCTGTACCGAATGCCACGGTCTTGTTTGTCGACACGGATAGCGTCGTGGAGGCATTCGTGGAAAGCGTAACCTGCGTCGATGACGTGAAGCTCAAGATAGTTGAGTTGAGTATGCCGCCGGCAGCCCCCGCGCCCTCAACGGCGATGGATTTTCCAACGTCGCCGGCAGAGAACAAGGCTGCCCCGACCGTAAGGACAGCGGCGCCGCTGGCAATGCTCACAGTCGCTCGCTGCACTACGGCGTCGCCACGAGCGCCGAAGTCCTTGGCGCTGATCGCATCAGCCAGTTTCAGTTGAATCGAGCGGGGAACCGCTCCCGCGACTGCCTGCGTAAATGCGAGCTTTGTCGCGTCAATTGCAGCATTTGAAGCGACTTTCGCGTTGGTGACAGAGCCATCAAGGACCGCGCCGGCGACAAGATCAGCAAGTGCGTCCTCAGCCCGCTGCGCCGCTGCTTCCGCCGCTGCCACAATCGCACTCGACACCTGATCGGTGTAGAGCCGAAACTGCGTTCCCGAAATCCGCCCGATCACCTGCATGCCAGCCGGGAGGCCGCCTGTCGCCGGGTCGTTGCCGCTGGCTGTCTTGATGGTATAGGCCGGCCCTGCCCCGTTGAACCGGACGGTGACCGGCCCTGCCCCACTGGTCTCGAAGATGTTCATGAAGACTGGCACACCTTCAGCGACAGGGCCGGAGGTTGTGGCCTCGATCGCATTCGCCGCACCGGCGCCAGCGTCATAAGCATCGACGTAGAACGGTGGAATATCGCCGGGCTCAAGCGCGTCCGCGCCAACTGCCGCAAGCGCGCGCTCTACCTCTGTCCCCCAGACCGAGGCTTCGCCCAGGTCTGCGCCGCGTGGCGAGCCATCCGCGTTCACAGGCGCAAAGATGCTGGAGGCGCGTTTGGTCAAAACTGCCATGATGATCCTCGTATGATGAATAGTTCGGGATGCCTTAAGGAGCCGAGCCGCTGTAGCTGAGGTAACCGCTGCCAGTGCCGTCGCTGGTCAGCGCCTGGATGCGCCATTGCACACTGTAGGAACTGCTCGCCGAGTTGCTGATGGTTACATCGACGCCCGGACGTGCGGCGTAGGTGTTGACGGCGGCCCAGGGGCCGAAATCGACAAACGCGCTGGCCTTCGTTCGGCGCTCCAGATGAAAGGCCGCAACGCGCATCTGCGAGGTTCTGAGAACCGCATTGAGGCTCAAGTCGACGGTCTCGGCACTTACCACGGAGGGAGCCGCAGGCGCTGCGTTGTCGACAGCGACAACGGTGTTCAGGTTTGCCGAGTTGTAACTGCCCTCGTCATCCTTGAAGACGCGCACGCGGGCGTCGATTGTCGCGCCTTCGAAATCCCCGGCCACATAGGCGAAAGTCGCTGCGTTTGTCGCAGGCCCTTCGGTCATGCTCTCCCAGGCACCGGGAAGCCCAGCAGAATAGGCGCGATAAGTCGCCTCGGTCGTGTCGTAGGATTGCGCCGGCAAAGCAAAGCCTATGCGCAATTCCTTGCCGCCCCCGGGATAGGTGATCTGCAACGCAACCATCGGCGCATTCGGTGTGAGGAGATCGGATTCGTAACCCAGTTCCGGAACCACCTCAGGCGGCAGAGCCTCGTCGGTTGCCGGAACCCAGGCGGTCAGCTGAGGCCAGGCGACAAAGGGGATCTCGACCGATCCGCTTTCGTCATCCACCCGAGGCGGCTGCATTCTTACGACCGAAGTATCGCCGAGATCGGGCTCGGTGATATCGGCATAGAAAAGCCCCCAGGCCGCAAGCCCGACCATGTTTGTGACGATGGTGCCGCGATCGGCACGCTCCATGAGAAACCGCCGCCGCGCAATGCGCTGCGCTTGTGCAGCCGAGGGGCAGAAAGGCAACTCGATATCGAAATACTTCGGCCCGTAGCGCTCGATTTCGTCTTCAATCCGAGCCCAGGCAATCCCGTCGAGGTTGACTTCGGCGATTTCGAACAGACGCTCGGGTGAATAGTATTTGACCCGGCAGATATTCGGCCGCTCTACGGCCTCCGGCCCTGAAGACCAGCTGTAATCGTAGATATCTTCAGGCGTGAACGCGATTTCTGCCGTGGGCGTGTCATCGATGAACTCGAAATAGATGAGACCATTCTCGTCGAGGCGGATTTCCAGCCCTGCCGATTCGAGAAACTGCTTCATCGTCTCGCCGCGCTCGCTCTCCCAGGCCCAGATGCCCCAGAGTCGGCAACGCTTTTCGGTGCCGCTGCGCGTCGTTACCAGCTGGTCGGCTGCAGTGGCAGTCGCCGCGATCTTGGTCCAGTTGAACCGGTCAAAGCCAAATGCTGGATCACGACGAAGCACAT
Organism: Rhizobium sp. AAP43; assembly: GCF_001296045.1. Lineage (GTDB taxonomy): Bacteria > Pseudomonadota > Alphaproteobacteria > Rhizobiales > Rhizobiaceae > Allorhizobium. The sequence continues at coordinate 34,437 of NZ_LJHS01000003.1, forward strand.
GCGCGCAGATCAGCGGGCCATTGTCGGTCCAGGCCGTAAGCCCGGTGCGGGGATCGTAAATCAGCGAAGCGCGGGCGATCACCTCCGCATCCGGCGCGCCATTCTGGTAGAGGCTGAGATATTTTGGCTTGGTCAGGCCAGGATTGTAAAAACGCAGTTGCGATTGCGCGATCCCACGCACCCTATGTGCTGAAGTCCAGCGAGTTGGAAACAGCGCCATCAGGCCAGACCACGCCGTTTCAGATCCGGTGCCAGCCTTGGTCAGCCAGTTCGCCCAACTTCCGCCAGGCTTGACCCACGGCGGTGAGCTGATGTCGCCATTGGCCTCGACCGTCACTTCGCGCTGACCGAGGTAATACGCCTCGATTGCGTCGATTGGGCCTTGCAGGTGGCAGATCAGGCGAGCGCGGGTGCTGCCGTCAGAATTGCCAAAGGCTTTCAGCCCACCCACGCGCACACGCCCCACCCCCTCGATGACGGAGCTCTCACCCGTCTCGAAATTGCTCTTGGCATCGGATGGCTTCACCGCACCACCCCGGGGCCGGCCCGCCAGACCGGATGCGAGCGCCAACCCACCGAACACCAGAGCATTGGCCGCGATCGTTGCGAGCGTGCCAGTGAGAGATGCGGCAATCGCAGTGCTGGACAGCAGGAAGCCGTGAATGGCCGTAGCAATAATGGAGATCGGGTCCGCCGAGGCATGAGAGACCATGGCGATGTAGGACGCACCGCAATGCATCAGGAGCTTGATGAGCTTCATCGGATGGACCAGGCCTTGAGGATGGCATCGGCGCGAGGCCGAAGAATGCGATAGCCCTGCGGCTCCGCACGCCAGGCAAAGAAACCGTTGGCAAGGAAAATCCCGCCGCATTGGCCATGGGCATGACTGGTGATGACGCCAACGTCTCCCGCTAGCGGCGATCCGGTCTCGAACAAACCTGCCCGCCCCAACACATCATCCCAAAGAGCAAGCAGAGAGCCGGAAACATCGATCAACGAATAGGCCTCACCACGGCTCGACCACCGCGGCATATCGAGAGGGCAAGACCGCACCCGTTCGATCCAGCGCGCAGGCCAGGTCGTGCAGTCGCTCTCACCCCAGATCATAGGTTGGTCGATAGCCGCATCGAGATAAGCTGCGAGATTATCTTCAATCATCCCTTGATGATCTCCGTCACCTTGACGCCGACATATTGCAGGCCCTTGTCGCCCGGATACCGCATCTGCTGTGCTGCATCCGTCCAGGCCCCGCCGAACACGAAGTTCTGGCTTTGCCACAGCGTTTCGATGGTGAAGGACACTGTCCGGATACCGATGCCCTGGCTCTGCCGGCGAGGTGAAGACAGATAGCCGGGAAACAGCTTCTTGAGACCGCCCGACCAGACTTCCTGGGTTTCCTGATCAAAAGCGCACCAGTAGACATCAGCCGGCGCGCCCTCGATCAGCCGCGCCTGATCCTTGACCGAGCGCACGAAATCCACATTGACGCCCGAAATGACGATATCCAGCTTCGCCGCTTGGCCAAATCGCGGATCTTCGACAGCAGAGAGCGATACCAGCTGCCTGCCGCCCGGATCGGAAACCCCGCGCCATTCCACCCCGCCGACCGTCTTTCGCCCAACGCCATTGTGCAGGCGCCAGGTGCCGGACGGCAGCTGCAGTTCCACGAACCAGGCACGCGCAATGTGCGGGCGCCTGAGAAACGCCCGATCAGCCTCAGAGAAAATTGGCATGGATCAACCACTCATTCGGTGAAGTAGTCACGCACGTCGTAGTCGAAGACTTCGAACAGCGAGAGCGTCAGCCCATCGAGAAATGCCGGACCCCTTTCCGCATCAGGAAGATTCGTGGAAAGAAAGCGCATGGCCATGACGGGATGCAAGGTCGCGAAATCTGACGTCGTCAGCGCTTTTCGCAACGGCGGCCAAATACGGTATCGCCCGGGCTCAATCACCTCGGTAACTTCATAGAGGCCGAAATGCAGGGGTGCGAAGCCGACCCAATCCCCGATACCGAGCAAACCACCCCAGAAATCGCCTGCAAGAGCGACAACGGAATCATCCGAGGAAACAGGTTCAGCGACAGCAACGAGTGGCTTCGACATGCCCCAGTTGCGAGCATTGCTCCACGACTGCCCATTGCTCCACGGCACACCATCGCGGCGCTCAGTCTCAGGGACATGAAGTCCCGCCTCGGAAAAGGTCATCCCGTCCCAATCGCAGAATGAAACGCGGACAGCATTTGCACCTTTGTGCAGTGCCGTGACCAACCCGCGCGCCCGACGCGCCTCGACACCTCGCAGACTGGGAAACGAGAGCTGGATGTATCGCGCACCAAAGGGCGACGTAATCGACTGCGTGACGTTGCCGATCGATGAATTCGAACCAGCTCCAATCGTTTCGGGACCGCTTAGAAGTTTATATCTGTTCCACTTGAGGCCAAGTGGCCAGGACAAAAGACGTGCCATCATGCCCTCGTCTTGCGGATGCGGGAGACAGACATTCTGCTATCGATCACCTTGGTCAGGTTCTGTCTGTCTTGCTGCATTGTCCGCTCCAGACGTGCCACAGCCTCGACGGAGGCCCCGCGCGCATCGATGACGGGAGCGTAGGTGATGACAGCACCGCCGCCGATAGCGCCGGCCGCCTGGCCACTCGCGCCCCCACCAACCAGGCCACCCTTCGCATAACCAGCGAGACGCTTGAGATTGCCAGCGCCGATGCGTCGCGTGGCCTCGGCATCGAAGACATATTCCCCCTTGTGAACAATGCCTGCGGGTTCATACTTACCGCCATTGCCGGTATATCCGCCCCCGGCAAAACCCCTGAAAATTGAGCTAAGGAAACCGCCACCGCCGAAAAGGCTAGAGGAGATCGAGTCGATGGCGATGTTTGCAAGCTTGTCGATGATCTTGTCGAGCACGTTGGCGAAGATTTCCGCCCCACTCTTACCAGCGCGAAGATCCGAAACGATTCCCTGCAAGACGTCCTTGCCGATCGCCTGCAGCTCTTTCATCGCTTCCTGGCTGGCCTTTAAGGCATCACGCTCGGCATAAGTCGCTTCGACCAACTGCTCTATTTTTGCACGTTGCTCGTCAGTGGCGGCAGCTCCCGCACGCCGCAAAGCGTTTGCGACCTGCCGCTCCTGGTCACTCATACCGATCAGCGTCTGCTCGAACTGCAGTTGCTCGATCAGCTCGGCTACCGCCTTTCGCTCACGCTCCGCCTCACTGGCAGCCTTGGACCGCCCGCCGCCTCCTGCCTTCGGAAGGCCGGTCAGTTCGATCAGCGGCCGAGAATCCGGCGTAGGTCCATTCTCCGGCGTCATGAAGCCGCCGTTCTGGATATTCCCATCAGGGCTGCGAGTAACCCCGCCATAAGCCCCCTGCGAAGGATAGAGCGCAGTCGTCGCCGCACCGGTTGCGGCATTCAGTTGCTGCACGCTACCGGCGGCCTGCAGTGCCGATGCGGCAAGCTGATCGAACATTGCGCGAAAACCGTCCAGCGCAGGGATGCCCGTCGCATTGATTGCCGATGCCAACGCATCCTGGACGTTCTGGACGTCTTCGACCTTGAGCGAGCCATCTTCCGCAGCCGCCGCGAATTGTTCGAAGGCGGACTGAAGTGCAAGAATAACCTCGGGGTCCTGTCCCTGAAGCTGAGAGTTTACGTCTGCAAGAGCAATCCGGATGTCGTCAATAGCGGCCCGCGTCCCTTCGAGCGTGCCTTCATTGATGATCTGCGCGCCCTGCTGAAGATCGGAAATCTTCTGAGTGCGCTCCAGTTCGTCGGCATAGGCCTTCAACGCCGGAACCGCATCACCCCACTCCTTCGCCACCTGCTGAATGAGCTGCGCCTGCTTCTGCAAGGCCTCCGCGGACTTATCCGTTTCGCTGAGCAGACTGGTGAAATACTGAATCGCCGTCCCACCGAGCGCGATGATGGCAAACGTGGCAAGCGAGACCGGATTGAGCATGGAGCCAAAGGCCGTCGACAGTGCTGACACAGCCCCGCCCGCGCCTGCGCTCCCGAGGGCCTGGCTGATCTGCGAGCCCTGCTGCATGGCGATCAGGAACGGAGACTGTCCGCCCGCGAGCTGGGTTGCGATATCGTTCAGCTGAAATGATAGATTCTGCGCCGCCGCCCGTTGAGATCCAAGCGACGCCACGGCTCGCCGGCCAACATTATCAAAGGACTTCGCTGCATTGTCGTTCGCCCGACTAAACCGCCCTTCGATAGACGTTGCGGTCGCGCCAGCATCCTTTGCGATGGACGCAAGCTGCTTGGCAAACTTGGCCTGTGTCGCCTCGATCGAGACGAGCAGTCGTGCGGTGTCGTCGGTGGCCACGGTTCAAAATCCTGCAATTCCGAGGGAGGCGGCCCGCTCTGCCGACATGGTCGGCGGGGCCTCGTCAGTAGCGTGCATCTTGCGGAATGCTTCCGCGCAGCATGCGAATTCCCAGAGTGTCATCTCGTTCACGGCACCAGGCGGAAAGCCCATCGCGGTGCCGAGCATGAAATAGTTTGACCAGCGTGTGCGGCCATTCGGTAGCGGGTTCAGCTCTCGCTCATCACTGTCCCCGCTTCGCCCTCCCCCGGCTGGTCCCCACCTTCCCACATGATAAAATTACGCAGGATGTCAGCGGCGACGAGCGCAAGGGCATAGAGGCTTGCCGCCTCGGTTGCCTTGTCGATTTTCTTTCTGGCATCGTCGTCCGACATTCCAGCGCCTATCAGCCCTTGCCGGATCGGCGCGAGAACATCGTCGACCTTCCACTGCTGCTTCAGGAGGCGAAGCAGCACGACGGCACAGCCGGCATCGCAGCGGTCCTCGATCGCGCGGAGGTGGCCGATCCCGAGCCGGAATCTGTCCTCGCCACCCGGCCAGGTCTTTTCGATCGCCGGACGCATCAGGCCTTGGCCGTCCGCGTCGGCAGGCCGTTGAACTCGATTGAGATCTCGGCGTTGACCACCTGGCCTTTTTCAACGGCATTGTTAAGTTCTGCCAGGATGGCCGGGCCGGACTCGTATTCGGTGTCGCCAACGGCAGCGTTGACGTGCTGCAGGCGAATATTCTTCGTTTGGCCGCTGTACCACCAGTCCAGCATCATTTCATGGCTCTGCTTGGCCCAAACACCGGAGCCGCCCACCATGACTTCCTGACTCTGCACGCCCTTCTTGATCTCGGAAGGCAGGCTTTCGTCGCTGCAGTCAGACGGCACCTCGTTCGAGTTGATATTGGCCTTCCGCTTGATGTCGCGGGCAGTCAACCCGCAGACCTTCGTGTAGACGCCAGAACCTGATGTGATCTCGACTTCCAGCACGAAGTCCTTGAATTCGGCAGAGGTGGGTGCAACCATGATCCTGTCTCCTGTCAGTTGCCGGAAACCGGCGGTTTTGATTGTTTCGCCTTGCGCGCCTGGCTCCGGTCAGGATTGGCGCAGCGGGTCGCCCTTCCAATGCTGACGGCATAATCGACGAAGTCTTGCGGCCACTCTTGGCGCTGCGGTCCCGCCTTGGCATTGAAGGACAGCATGGATTTCGGCCGCGCCCAGTTGACCTCGCGGAGAACCACCATCCAGGCCATCACTCGGGCTCCTCGATCGTTGCCGAGAGCGTGACGATTCCGTGGGTTATCTTCGGATCACGATCCGGCATCACCCGGCGGGTCTGGACGCTGATCCTCACCAGGGCATTGTCTGTCAGCACCAGATCCTGGTCATGAAACAGACGGTAAAGGCGATCGGTGATGCGCTTGGCCTCGACCTGCCCGACCGCGATGCTCCAGACGTCGAGCTGCAGATTATGCGTGCCCATCGAGATACAATCGGCACTCTCGTCGACCACATCGCTCGGTCCGAACGACCCATAGGCCGTCCGTCCCTTAAACGGTTCCTTGGGAACCACATCGTAGAAATCGCCAAGCAGCGCCATCACGGCACTGTCTCCACGGATCGTGTCATGCACGAGCTTCTGGAATTCCGCCGACGCGCTCATCGATCAATCATCCCCAGGAAGATCCGGTCCAATGAACCGGATGCCTTTTTTCATTTCACGCTTGATGCGCGATTGGATGCGTTTTCGCAGTGCCCGCCAGGCTGGGTAGAAGAACGGTTGTGCCCTGGCGCCGGGATGGGGTACAGGCTTGCCCTTGAAACTCTTGTTGCCGCCGCCGCGCGACACATTATGCGGCGCGGTGCCAAACTCGACAAAATGGGCGTAAAAGGCCTCTTTGTTCCCGGCAAAGACCGTGATGCGCAGCGCGCCGTAGCTCGCCTCCTCGGCCTTGCTATTGCGCACCTGAAAGATCGTGAATGAGCCCGTCGGTGCGTCGCCCCAGGTCCAGCCAATGCTGTCGCGCAGGTCGCCACTCTCGGTGGGAACCAATCGCTTCATCATGTCGACAAGTTCCTGCGCGCTCTTCTCCATAGCTTTGCGCGTCAGCTTGACGACGCGGGGCGGGATGGCGGCGAGCTTCGCCTCTAACTCACGGATGCCTTGTACCATCAGATAGGCACGCCGCTTTCGCAGAGCATGTCGATAAACGCACCCTTGGGATCGATCGTCACGTCGCGGATGGCGTAGGCAATATCCGACCGGCTATCGGTGGCCTTCCAGTCTGCTGTGACCTGCCGAGTGTCGGACGAAGCCCGCACGCGGATCACCACCGGATGGCGGTTTTCGAGCCGGGAGGCAATGACGGTTTCGCCGCCGCGCAGATGGGTATAGCCACCGGCTACGGTGAACTGGTTTGCCCAGTCACCCTGGCCGTTGCCATAACCATCCTCGCTGTCGATCCGCTTCGCAAACGAGATCCGCTCACGAAGCTTCCCAGCGCCACCAACTCCGGCTGCCTTCGCCATGGTCAGCTCGCGACACCGGAATACTGGAAGTCGACCTTCAACTGCGTGGTCGAAACGGCCACGCCGACGATGACGTAGTAATCGCCGCCGGTGATATCGGCGAGAGGGCAGATCTTGCCGGGCGTATCGGACAGATAATAGGTGACGCCCGCGGTCAGCACGGCGCCAACCGTCAGAAGCCCCTCTTCATGGACTTCGAGCGGCTGGCCATCAGCCGCACCGTTCAGCGCGACGGCAAGCTTGCCGGTCGCTCCACGCGCCGCCGCAGCAGCCGCGTCGGAATCGGCAAGCTGATATTTTCCAGTCGTGTCGGCATCGAGATAGATGAAATCACCGGCAACGATAGTCGCACCGGACACACCTCGATTGCGCCGTGCCGCCGCAGCGGAGATCACGGAAGCGGCAGTGATGCTGATATCAGCCATGGCGATTTTCCTTGTAGCGAATGGGAATGGTCAAAGACCGATGCGGCGATAGGGCGAAACCAGCGCCATCACGCCAAACGGCGTCTCGGAGAGCGCGGCACCAGCCGCCTCACGGTTTTCGTAGAGATGCGCGACCAGCATCTTTGCGGCGATGCTGATCGAGGCCGGAACATCAGTATCCGACGTTCCATAGCCGCAAACCATCGTGACCGAGATCGCGTCGGCTCGGTCATAAATTGAGGGACTAGCAAACTGCTGGTCCCACTCGACATAAGAACCGGAGGCGCCTTCAATAAGACGATATGTCGAAGCCGACAGCGTCTGTGACACGTTTTGCGGGTCGAAGTAGGCAATCTCGACGGACTGCACGTCTGGAAAGGCAAGACGCATCCCGCAGGCGGGCCAGCAATGAAACTTTTGCACCCATGTCTGACTGATCAGGCAGCGACCGAGGATGCCGGAATACCCGTCGAAGTGCGCTGTCGCCGCATCGATGTAGGCGCTGACGAGTTCATCATCATCGCTGTGATCGACGTTCAGGTGCCTCTTTACCTCTTCGAGATCCAGGAGGCTCGACAATGGTGCGACGGTACGAAGCGGTCGAAGCATTGATATCTCCCAGGGAAATGGCGAGGCCTTTCGACCCCGCCGCAGACGCATCGCTGATCAGGCAGCGGTGGCGGCTTCGAGCTTTGCGATGATGTCAGCCTTCTTCTCGGCCCCTTCGAGATCGACATTGAGTTCTGTCGCCATTGCCTTGAGCTGAGGAACCGTGAGCTTCGCAAGCTCGCTGCTCTTGCCACCATCATCGACCTCGGGAGACTCGACCTCCTCAGCCCATCCGTTTTCGACGGCCACGCGGGCAAGATCGCCCTTGACGATATCGCCGACCTCGAACTGACGTGTCATGACCTCGTCATCCGGACGGCCGGGAAAACTCTTTGTGACTTTCGCTTCCATGAACGTGTCTCCTGTAGAGCCGAACCAGGCCGACAAAGCGGCCCGGCTGGTTCATCCGGTTGATCAGGCCTGATCGGCCTGCGGGTTGCTGAAACCGTTGCCCTTGAGCACGCTGGCCGCGATCGGCGTGCCCGAACCATGGGTGCCGGAGAAGTCCGCCAGGAGCTTCAGGTATCGCTTGCCGCCGATATAGCCGCAGCGGTAGACGGCAGCCGCTGCATGGGCCGCGATCAGGGACTTGATGATGCCGCCACTGGCGACGGTAACACCGTCCATGTCGGCAGTGACGACGTCGGTATAGGTCGAGTCATCGTCCGAATGAGTGAGCTTGAACTCGACCTTGTTGGTGCCGGAGAACGTGATGCCGCCAATACCGATATCGAGCAAGATTTCGGCGGACTCATAACCCTGCAGGTCGACGGCGGCAGGCGTATTGTCGGCAGAAAGGACGGCGCAGCCGATCAGGACCGAGCGCGTAATCTTCGAATGGATATCCTTCATGGGACAGATCCTTGTGTTGGGAAGGATGAAGGGATGCCGGACAGGCGCCCGGCATGCTGTTCAAGTTGCAGCGAACGAAGCGCCCGCGATCAGGCCGAGATCTTCAGAAGCTTGATCGCCTCGAAGTTGGCGATGCCGCCACCGCAACGCTTGGTCGTGTAGAACCCGACCTTCGGCTTGTTGGTGTAGGGATCGCGCAGAACGCGGATGCCAGTCCGGTCGAGGATCATGTATCCGCGGCGGAAATCACCGAAGGCGATCGGAAACGCATTGGCGCCCACCGCCGGCATGTTGTCGTCGGTGTAAACAGGCTTGTTGAGGATCGTCGCGACCTCGGCTGCCGCAGAGGGCTCCTTCCAGAGGTAGTTGCCCTGTCCGTCCTTCAGCTTTCGCGCCTTGCCCATGGTGGCGTCACTCATCAGCCAGGAGGCGTTCTGGCGCATGCCCTGCTTCAGAGCATAATGTACGTCGATCAGAGCGTCGGCCGGTGCAGTGGTGGCAAAATCGGCAGCTGCGCCCGAGACGACAAAGCCGAGCTTGCCCCAGGTGTAGCTGGTATTGGCAATGGTATCGTAGGAAAGGATACCGCGCGGCTTCTTAACGCCATTGCCGGCCACGAAGGCAGCGCCTTCGAGTTCGGAAAATGCGATCTGGACCTCGTCTGCCAGCCATGCGGAGATGTCGACGATCCCGTCATCCAGCATCTTCTGCGTGGTGAACGGGTTCGCGTACATTTCCATGACTGTGAAGACGAGTTCGCGCAGCGTCGCCGTACCGGTTTCGGGGCGCGCCTCTTCTTCACCGACCCAACCAGAACCGGCGCCGCCCATGCTAACGAATTTGTTGTAAGTGTCGGTGCCGATCTGCATCACGTTGGCGATCTGCCGCATGACCGAAACAGTGCCGAGAACCCGGTCGATCTGCGTCTCGGTTTCCTTCGGCACCAGGTAGCCGCCATCAGGGTCCGACTGCGTCGTCAGGGCGGCCTTCACTTCGAGATCGGCGAGGCCGTTATCGACACCCTTGCGGAACCACTTGTTGAAGGCAGACTGATGCTCCTTGGCGGCCGGTGCAGTGGGCTCGCCAGCTCCGCCGCCGATCTCGATTGCCGCCTTGAAGGCGTTGAGGTCGTCGAGCGCCTTCTGCAGCTTGGAAATATCCGCGTTTATGCGTTCAACCTTTTCCGCCTGGACGACGTCGGCAAACTTGGCGTTGATGCCCTTGAGTTCTGCCTCGTGGGCTTCCTTGAATGCCTGGACGGTCTGTTTCAATTCCGCAAAAAGCGCATTGGCATCGCCTTCGGCACGAGCCGAGAAAATGCCACGAGCGCGGTGGTTGAGCGCGGGTGCCACGACCATTGCCAAATGGGGAAGACTGAAGGGGGCAGACAGAACCGTGGCGACGTGATCCGCATGGAAGGAGTTGCTTGCGAGAAAGACGAGCGCGCATGCGCAGAGGACGGCGCCCAGGGCGCCGATGAATGCGATCTTCATGGTAGATCTCCTAGATCTTGAAAATGTCGATGAGTTGCTGCGTCAAAGCAGCGGTTTGACCAGCGCCAGACGTGGCCTCCGGGGCAGCGCGAGACGTGCCTCCGGTATCAGGGACAGCAGCGCCAGACATGCCGCCCGTAAGTTCTGCAAAGAGTTTTCGGCGCTCCCCTTTCGGGATGCCGTTGTGAGCGAGCGCGGCCTCGATACGGCGCTTTGCTCTAATATGGTCGTCGTCGGCCTGGTTCTTCGCCGGTTGGTCCAACTTCAGGCCTTCATCAACCCGATCGGCAAACTTTTTGGCGACGGCATCCGATGCGCCCATGAAGGTCTCGGAGTCCATCAACTTGACGATGTCCTTCCGGGCGACCCCGCTGCGCGCCTCGTAGATGTCGGCTATGGCGGCATCGAACCCCTCGAACAAAGTCGCCGCTTCGGCCAGGTCATGGCGATTGCCCACCACCATGCCCCAGGCATTGTGGACCATCATAAAGGAGCCAAGGCCCATCACGATTTCGTCGCCGGCCATGGCAATGATCGAGGCTGCACTGGCAGCCCAGCCCATCACTTCGACCGTTACCTTGCCCTTATGCGCCCGCAGCATGTTGTAGATGGCGATGCCCTCGAACATGTCGCCGCCGGGCGAATTGACCTGCACCCGAACATCGCGCTCACCGATCGCACGCAGCGCAGCCGATGCCCGCTTGGCCGTGAAGCCGCCGCCCGTCCACCAGTCCTCGCCGATCACATCGAAGATAGTGATGACGTTATCACCGGAGCTTTCAGCCGCGCGCGGCGAATCTGCCCAGCTTGCCAAGACATCGCTCGGCGCGTCCCACTGGAAGTTTTGCGGACGCTGGAAGGTCTTGCCCTCAGGCAGATTTCGAAGGGTCATTGGAATTGCCCGCCTTGTCGGTTGATGTGTTCGGGTTCTCGTAGACGTCACCACCCTCGATCGGGTTCTCGTCTTCGAATCGCCGAATGTCGTTTGCGGAGTAGACCTTCATCGCGCGCCCGATCTGATAGGCTTCGAAGCGGGACTTCATGTCGCTGCGCAACAGGGCCTTCCGATTGAACTTCGCGTAGACCTGATCGTCATCGGTGATCAGGTCGCGATCAATGGCCTCTTCCCAGCAGGTGAGATGATCCTCAGCCGTGTAAGTCGAATAACCGATCGACTGCTGCTCAATCCCGGAACCCCAGCTTGTCGACTTTTCGGTGTCGCCGATCATATGCGGAGGGACGCCGAAAAACATAGTAATGTCAGTCCGAGAAAACTTGCGACTATCAAGCCATTGAGCGTCTTCCGACGTCATGCTGACCTGGTCCATCTTCATCCCCTCTTCGAGGATGAGGGATTTGCCTTCGCTGTCGCCACCAAGCTTGTAATCATCAAGCGAGGCCTTCAGGAACTCCAGCCCCTCTTTACCAAGCCGGCCCGGATGAGTGAGCACGGACGAAGGACGGGCGCCGTTCTTGAACAGTTTTGCCCCGTAATCTTCCATCGACAACGACATACCGATGGTTTCGCGAGCATAGGTGATGACGGAAACGCCCTTGACGCCATCGAGCGTGAGGCCAACCAGATGAAACACTTCACTTTGAGCTAGCGTAACTTTCCCGCCATCCGGGCGGGTATATTCAAAAACCAACGAAAGATCGTTGCGCTGCCTGACCTCGACCCTGTCAGGGTGAAGAGGGATCAGCTCGATAACCTGATCATTCGCCACAGACTTGAGAATGCGGGCGTATGCATTACCGCGCAACAGCAGGTGAGCCTGCATCATCCGCTTGAACTGCGACGGCGTCTGCCAGCGATTTGGCCGGCGCGCCAGAACTTTCCAGAGAGGATGATCGGAAGCGTCTTCCCGCACATCGGCGGAAATGCGACGCTTCACCTGTATGGGCAGATTTGCGATCGTGCCGGAAATGATCCGGACACAGGCAAAAACGGTGGCGACCTTCATCGCAGTATTGGGCGACACGATCGAGCCGCTGGATGAAACGACAGCAGCGCGGATTGCGCGCTCCAACTGGTCCGAAGTCGCGATGATCGTACCGCCGCCACTATCTTGCACAGCGTTTCGTACTTCGAGCCCGGCCGTTGATTTGCCGCGAAACGGCCAGAAGTCACGGAGCTGCATGGGCAATTGTCCTAGATGACGAGCGCGCCGCGCTGCTGGTAAATGCTGTGGCCCCGCGCAACCGGGTTGCGCGACATGATCGACACGGCGTTGAACCCTGAGATCAGAGGGTCAATCTTCGCCTTACCTGCCGCTTTCTTGGTGATGATGATGGCATTGCCAGCCTGCTCGGCCTTGGCATTGCCCACGCACCAGTTCAGCATCGGCGAATTGTGATGCTTGAGCGTGCCATCCTTCAGCTTACGCTCAGCAGCCCATATGGCATGTGAAAGCCGGTAACCCTGACTGACCGCCACAAGAGCATCGTCCGGCAGGCCTCGCCCTGTGATTTCGTCAACCAGGGCGCCGACTGACTGTGGGTCCAGGCCGATTGCACCGGCCTCCGGCATCAGGCCACTTTCCCAGAGGCGTTCGAAGAGATCGGCCAGCTCCTCGATGTCCTGTGAAGGATCTTCGCAGATCACCAGGTCGCCGCGCAGCTTGAAATCTCGGAACCGCTCGGCGAGCTGCGGGCGCAGCCGCAGGACATCATCCTGCACCCATGCCTTTGACCACCACAGCCATTCCTTGGTTTCGGCCACACGCCCGAGCACGGTTGCGCCAAGAAGATCGTCCAGGCCGCCGCCATCGACCCCGCCCACAATCACGTCGCAGACTTCGATCATGTACTCGATCGAGATCCGCGCATCGGCAGCCTGCGGCCAGTAATCGGCCCCGCGCCAACGCCCACCGTGAAGAGCAAGCCCCACCTGAACATTCAGGTGCTGTGATGCCCAAAGCTGAATGGCCTCGTCGCCCTTCAGCCGCTCGGCCTCATAGTCAGCGATCATCATTTCCAGATGCAGCGACCGTCCGAGATTGGGCATGACCAGGGGCCAATTGCGCGGATCTTCCCACGGCTTCTTTTCGTCGATCTGCATCGCCTCCGGAAACTCATAGAGGATCGGCAGAGTCCGCACATGCGACGTGATCTTCCCGTCTCTCACGCCCCTGGCATATTCCAGCTCGCTCTTGAACGCGCCGGCCGGCTCTTCGTCGCTCTGTGTGGTGATAATCACCAGGAGACCATCACGACGGCGAACCAATGCACCGCGAATCTGGCGGATAACGCGCGAGGCGTAAGAGATTGAGCCCATGAGGTGCAGCTCATCGAGCAGCACGATGATCGGTTTTGAGCCGGTCATAACCTTCATGTCGAAGGTTTTGATCTTGATGAAGGCTTTCGTCACGCGGTCGCGGATAATCTTCACATGGTCGCGAATGTGAAACCGCTTCTGAAGATAACCTTCCTCGTCTTCCTCGATCATGCCGACGACCTGCTGAAACGCTGTGTCGGCAATCTCCTGCGTCGGCCCCACGAACAGGATTTCGGCGCGCGGCACCTTGTTATTCAGCAACAATGCCAGAAGCAGGCCGGCGCAATTGGTCGTCTTCGAATTCTTCTTGCCGATCAGGGCAAAGATTTCGCTGATTGACCGGGACCCGTCATCCGCAATGGAGCCGAAGATCGTAGAAACGATCTCCTTGAACCATGGGCCGCAGGCTTCACCGAACGTTGGTTTGTCATCGATATCAGGAATGCGCAGCTTTTCGAAGATCTGCAGACCCTGCCGCGCCCTTGCCTGATCGATCGGCAGGTCAGCAAACGGCGGCTTGCCGGCCTGCAGACGCTCGAACCAGTCAGGGCAAGCGAAGCTCCAGCGAGGCGAAAGGTCGTTCGGATCGACGGCGAGCGTCATTGCAGAACATCACCCCAGCTGCTCGACCGCAAACCGCTATGCGCATCGGCGTCCAACTGCGCCTTCTTGCCCAGTTGCTCCGGCTTTGGCTCCCGTCTCGGCTTCGCGTCTGATTTCCGAGGTGCTGCGAGCGCGGAATTTTCCAGGATCTTCATCTGCCGGCTAATCGCACCCGACTTGCCCTGGCGCATCTGCGCATAATTCACCATCAGCGTTTCCGCCTCGACGATGTCCTTGCCCACGTCCAGCTCACGGGAAAAATATTTCCGCAGAGTCTTCTCGTCGCATTGCAAGACGGCAGCAATCCGTTCATGGTTCCACCCGCCAGCACGAAGGACGGAGACAAGCTGCTGATTTTCAGCGCTTTTCTTGTAGCTCTTCCGCCCCCGTGGATCACGGAGCGCTTGGACAGGCTGCCCGAACAAGTCGAGCACCTCGGTTGCTGCAGTTTGAACAGTCATTTTTGTGAACTCACAGGAAATAAAAAACCTGAGTGAGGGGGTCGCGGGTGGGGCGTTCTAAAGGCCCCAGACTTTCGCCCCCCCCCCTTCAGCGGAGGGCTCGCTCCTGCCTCTGCTTCTCGCCATCGTGGTAGGCCTTGCTGACCGTCTCGATGTTGTCCGGGTCCCAGAACAACCGCTCATCGCCTCGATGGGGGATCTTGTGGTCAGCGACCGGACTGTTGCCCGCCGGATACCGTCCGATGCAAAGCTTTCCCGTCTTCTGGCAGATGAACTTGTCGCGAACCCAGACCTGACGCCGAAGCTTCTTCCAACGCTCAGTGCCATACCAGCTACGCCAGTCGACGGTCTGATCTCGCTCTCTCAGTCTGGCTTTCTCATCACCGGGCGCACGCCCAATGCGAGGTGCAAGCCGACCGATCCGAGGCGCCATTGTCTTGAGCTTGCCCATACTCCTAGACACACGAAAGCCCGGCTCATCACCGGGCTTTACAGAAAGCTCAATTGCACTGGTTGCGGCTTAGCCTTCTCGACCTTAGGCGAGCATCGCGCACAAGAGCACATCGCCTTCGGATTGTCCTTGAGCCACTGCCTCGCCTCATCGAGGTCGATGTCACCGTGGCCCTTCTCCCGCATCACCATCAATACCCATGAAGGATCTCGACCGACATCATCTACGAGAGAAACCGCGATCCAATATCCTGTGGCGTCGATGTGATTGGTCATAGCTTTCGCACTGGCCTTGAGTCGATGTCCGCATTGCGAACCGTCAAGGCTGGGGCTGACCGGTGTACCGACCTCAGGATTTCTCCCCACACTCTCGTGCGTTTTCAGAGGCTCACTAGCAGGATCATCAGCGCGTCCAGTGGAAGGATGACTCTCACAACTTTTCGATGAGCGCAAGAGGAAGCGTCACCGCGTGCTCGGCACAAAACATCTCGACGTTGACCACGATCAGGTCAGCGGCATCCTTGCCCACGTCACCCTTTCGCGTCTCGCGAGTGACCACTTCCGCGATATGGCCCGCAAATGGACCGTCTGTGATCCGCACCTTTTCACCAACTGCGTAGGTGATCTGCGAACCCTTCCAGTCATACTCACCAGCCACGGCCCGCTGATAGAAACGCTTGACCTCGTAATGACTTATGCGTTTTGCCTCTTCTCCTGCACGAAGAAAGCCGAGCACCTTATCGATGCTCGAAATCGCCTCAAAGGCGGTCGGGTGCGGCATGAAGCGCACCAGCACATAGCCATGGATCACGGGCATGGATCGGCCCTCGACTATGCGGCCCTGACGCCTCCAGGTCTTGCCCTTGCGCATCGGCACCAGTGCCTCGATCGAGTGATCCTGCAACACCTTTTCCACAGTCTGCTCGCATCCCGTCATGGTGCGAACGGCGAACCATGGCGAATCATCAGCAGCAGAGATCGCCGCCGCGAATCGATCCTCCCGATTCGCCTTCTCGCAGATGGCCCTCTCCCGCTTGGCGATGGCCCGTTCGGTGATCTCGATCACCTGCCCTTCAATGTGCCTATGCTGCATCATGTTCGCCCTCGTCGCTTCCCGTTGCCAATGCCGCCCTGAAATCGTCCAGCCTGTCCGGCCCGCCTGCCGGGAAGTATCCGCCTCTCGGCCCCATGGGCGGGAAAGGCAGGAAGTTGTCGTCAAACCAGGCGCGCCATGCGCCCATCACCACGCTGTCCGTGGTCACGAATTCCATGGCCTCCTTCAGCCCCTCAAAGCGCTCCGGCAGGCCCACTTCGCCGCTGTTCTGCGCCTGCGCTGCCAGCCTGTTGGCCATGGGATAGCCCTCGGCCAGGCGCAGCTTGCGTTCCTCGTCGCGCTCGAAAGTGTCGGGAAAGATCGCCGTGCCCTCGGCATCGAAGGTGATGCCCTTGGCGTCGAGATAATCCTGCGCACCCACCGGGTTGAGCTTGCGCCGCCGCTCATAGGTCGCAAGCACGGTCTGGCGAATGCCATCAGCCAGCCGCACAGCCTGCGGCCGGGAAAGTACGGCTTCGAAGTAAGCCGCCGAGAACTCGCGTCCCAACGCCTTCACCACGATGCGCCCGCCCTTCTTCGCGGCAGCCGGCTTCGGCAGCTCGGCCAGCTTCTCCCAGCGCTTTTCGGCAAGATAGACCTGCGAGGAGCAGATATATTTCCGACCGCTTCCCTTGACGGCCTCAAGGTAGGCCGCCGTCATCTCGGCAGCCTTCAGCCGGTCAGTCGCAGAAAGCCGCTGCCATGCCAACCGCGCCTTCGGCTCGCTGTCGTCGACATAGGTCGGCCACGACGGATACCAGCGCTTGAAGGCTCGTTCGACGGCAAGAGGATTATCTTCCTCTTGTCCCTCACGCTCGCTCGCGCTCTCTCTCAGATTGCTATCATCAGTATTTGTTAGACCTGAGTTATTACTAAGCGCCGACTTTACCGGCGCCGGTGAATCCGGCGACGGTTTTGCCGTCGCCGGCAAATCAGTCTGCGGTAGAAATGCAACACCATC
Source organism: Rhizobium sp. AAP43 (assembly GCF_001296045.1). Taxonomy (GTDB): domain Bacteria; phylum Pseudomonadota; class Alphaproteobacteria; order Rhizobiales; family Rhizobiaceae; genus Allorhizobium. The sequence goes on from NZ_LJHS01000003.1 coordinate 51,523, forward strand.
TCTAGTCGTCTGAATTCGCTCACCTTCTCTGGCCATCGGCTCATCATAAATGACCAGCACAGAGGCCGAGAACTTTCCGTCCTCACGTGTCTGTTCGCGGTCGGCATAACCCACCTCGACAAGCTCCGCGATCATCTTTCGGGCCTTGTCGCGCCCGCATTTGCCCCGCTTTACGATGTCGCCGATGACCACGGTCCAGTTGTCCGGCTTGGACAGCAGATAGCCCAGCAACCACCGAGCCTCCATCGAAAGCCGATCGTCTTCGAACACATGGTTTGGAATGGCCGCATAGCGCGCATTGCGCACCCCGCGGCGGATTGTCTGTTCGCCGCTCATTCCGCAGCCTCCCGCATTTCGGCGAGTTCGCCGCAGTTGGCCGCCACCAGCGCGGCATAGGGATAGGGCGAGACGCTGTTGCCGCAGCAGCTCACCTGCACATCCTTCGGAAATTCCACATAGCGCCGGTCCTCGCCCTCGCCCTGCCATGCGCCGTCGATCACGTAGTCGGACGGGAAGCCTTGCGCGTTGAACAGCTCGCGCGGCGTCAGCATGCGCATGCCGATATCGACGATGACGAAGGTCTGGCCGGCGATATCGAGCGTCACGAATTCTCGGCTGTCCCAGAAGCCATGCGCCCGCATGAAATCCGCCACCTCGCGGGCCCGGCCCTCCTGTTCCGGCCGGAACGGCGGCACCTCGATCGAGGCCTCGACATGGCCGAACCGGTCATTGGTGGTCACCGTGTGGCAAGGCTCGTCATGCCGCGAGCCGTCGCCGGTCCCATAGTATTTCTGAAGGTATGGAGCGACATAGGCCGCATGCCCGCCACCGGCCGTGACGGTCTTGATTGGCATGCGAAGGTCGCCCTGCCCGCCTGCCGTGTTGGAGGTGTACAGATGCGACAGATAGGGCGTCACCAGCTGCGACTTGTTCACACCGGCCGTCACCGTGCCTAGCGGCTCGTCGATCGCGTGACCGGTGCTCTCGCCGAACTGGCGCGCGATGAAGGCCGTGACCGGCATCTGCTGCGCACCGGTCGCCGTCACCGTTGAAAGCGGCTCGTCGACCCCGCGGCCCGGATTGACGCCGCCCAGGCGACGGCTGTCATTGTTCTGCTGGGCAATGAACGCCGTCGCCACGCAGTTATCTGCCTTGGTGGTCAGCGTTGCGACGGGCTCGTCGCCCCCACGCGGGCGGCTTTGCCCCGCCCTGCCGCCACAGCCGACCACGGTCGGGATGACAACCGCATGCCGGTTTTCCGTCGTGATCGTGCGCAGCGGCTCCGCCACATTGGCCGAGCGATCCTCGCCGCCTGCCCCCGGACCATAGAAGGCTGTCAGATGCGGAATGATCACCGCATTCTGATCCTTGCCGCTGGCCGTGATCGTGTGGTGAGGATCTTCGACCGAACGCACCCCGCCGCCCTGCTGCGCATAGGTCAGCACGGGAGCGACCAGCGTCATTCCCGCCCCGCCAGCCGTGATAGTATGCAACGGCTCGTCAGCGCCGTTGAACGGCTTCTGGGCATTGCGCATGGTCATTACATGGGGAACGACAACGTTATGCTTGATGCCGCTGGCAACGACCGTGCCAAGGGGCGCGTCGACATCCATGCAGCGCGGAGCCTGCCCTGGCCGCTCGCCATATCCGGTCTGGACCAGAAACGGCCGCTCCGCATCCAGCACATAGCGCTTCATGCCCCGCGCCACCCGCGCCATCGTATTGTCGGCCAGAGGCCGCACGGCCCGCAGCCCGTGCTTTTCGAAGATCTCTGCCTTCGTGTCGAAGATCGAAGGGCAAGGCAACGACCAGTCGATGATTTCGGCCGCTGTCCGCCATGCCTTGAGCGGGACCGGCAGATAGGCCGGATCATCCGGGCTGCCATAACCGTCACGCAGCAGCTTCTTCGGCGCGACATGCGTCGGCATGGGCCAGACGATCGGCTTGCCGTCAAACCGGATGACCAGAAACAGCCTGTTGCGAATGGTCGGCGCGCCGTAGTCGCAGGCGCGCAGCTCGCGCCACTCGATCTTGCCGCCCAGTTTGCGGATCTTCTTGCACCAGGCCTCGAAGGTCTGCCCACGCCGCTCAGGGCAAGGCATCAGCCCGCGCTCGGTCTCGACCAGCGGCCCCCAATCCTTCCACTCCTCGACATTTTCCATGGTCACGACATCGACCTTGCCGCCGCTTTTCTGGATGCGCTCGATCCAGCCGGGAATGATCCAGGCGAGATCGCGGATATTCCGCTCCACCGGCTTGCCGCCCTTGGCCTTGGAAAAATGCTTGCAATCGGGCGAAAAATGCATGAGCCCGATATGCCGCCCGCGCATGTGGTCCAGCGGATCGACCCTGTAGACATTTTCCGAAAGATGCAGCGTCTCCGGATGGTTAGCCGCATGCAGCGCAAGGGCTGCCGGATTGTGGTTGATCGCGATATCGGGCGAACGACCGAGCGCCATCTCGATCCCGGTCGAGGCCCCGCCACCGCCGGCAAAGCTGTCGACGATCATCGGGCGGCCCTTGTAGAGGCTCGGCATGACGACCGGCGAAGCCGTGTCGAAGAGGGTGTGAATGGTCATGCCGCCACCTTTCCATCTGTCTCCGGCCGGCGCGGGCTTCGCCCGCTGGCCTTGAATTTCTGCAGTTCGCGTGTGTCGCGGCGAATGTCGGGATTGATGCCCAGCGCCAGCCAGAGGGCGGCTTGCGTCTCCTCGCGCAGCGTGCCCTCTCCGGAAAGTGCCAGCGCCAGGATCGCGGGCGAGACGCGGGCATATCTGCGGATCCGCATCTCTTCCCGCCGCTCGCCATCCACCCGGCCAAGATCGAGCGCGCCGTCACCAAGTGGAAAGAACGCCCTCTCATGGCCCGCCTGCCGAATGCTGGCGGTGAGGAACAGCGCCAGGTCCTGGCGGTTGAAGTCGAGGTGGTCCGTCATGCCGCCACCGCCTTCTCGTCGCCAGCCCAGCACCAGCCGCCATCGACCGCAATAATCCGGCCATCGGCGCTAAGCCGTGCAATGATCTCATCGGCAGTGGTGGGCCGCACGGCGATCGCCATCCGCAGCGCCCGGCTGTCGAAGCTGGCAGGCGTGTCGCAGATCCAGGCGAGCGCCCGGTCCATGTCTTCATCCACCCGCTCATCCAGCGTCTTGCGCGGCGTCTCCCGGGTGAAATCCTCGTCGTCGCGGATCACCACAGTCGGAGCAACATGGCCGCCCTCGCCGGGCGCCAGCGGCTCGGCATGCGCGAAGGCCTGCCAGTCCACACGGATGATTTCGGGATAGCCCTTGTGGCCATATCGCTCGCCACCCATCTGCCGCTCCCAGACAAACCAGGCGGTGTTCATCTGGCTGGAGGCCTTCGGCCCGTCCCAGCCGTCTCGATGCATCATCGGCAGACGGCGCGTGAACACGTAGATCCGGCTTGGCGGGTTCTCATCCATCACGAAGCAGCGGTCAGGATCTTCAAACCCGGCCAGAAAGTTCAGGTTGAGCAGCATCGCCATCTTGCCGGGGCGAAATGCGCGCAGTGCATGCGCGATATAGGAATTGGCAATGCCATAGGGCGGATTGGTCACGATATCGGGGCCGCAGCGCGTGCCGGCGGCAAAGTCGGCATCCGGCATCATCTTCAGGAAATCGGCCACGCTCTGGCATTCGCCGTGCTGGGTGGTCATGCCACGATCGACAGAATCCGAGATCCGGACATCATAGCCCGCAGCTTCCAGCGGGCGCAGAATTGCCCCCTTGCCCACGCTTGGCTCCCAAACGGTGCGGCGGAAACTCTCCAGCGCCAGAAGAACCCGCACGGCCTCGATCGGCGTCTCGTAAAGGTCGTCGCCGCGCTCTTCTTTGGTCGCCGTCTTGGTGCCGATCGCATGCCCGGCCGCCGCCTTCAGGCTCGCCCGGCTGGGCTCCAGCCCCTCTTCTAGCCGCGCCTCAACAATACGCTCGACAAAGCCCGGTGATTGGCGCTCGGCATTGCGCAAGCTGCGGGCCTCATGCAGCCGGCGCTTGTCGATGCCGACCTCTGCCAGCGAAAAACGGTCCTCGCCCTGGACCGTTTCCGGTCGTCCGCCGCGCGAGATCGCGCCTTTGGCCTGCGCCTCGTCGACGGTATCGGCCATCGCGCAATAGGCCAGCGCCTCGATCTTCAGCGCATCCGCCTGCATCAGCCGCGCCTTGTCGACGAGCGACCGGCTGGCCTTCACGCGGGCGGCATAGGCCCCCGCCGCCCGCGCCTTGTCATAGGCACCGGACGACAGCAGAAGTGCCGCCTGCGCATCGCCCTCGTCGAGGCAGACCCGGGCGCGGGCAATCGTGGCAACCAGTTCGGAGGTTTCGAGTGTCGCGAGATCGCTCATGCTTCCCTCACCTCTTCCAGGAGCGCGCAAACCGCGCGCTCATCCATCTCCAGCCGGACGGCAATGCAGTCGGTCGAAACCCCGTCGCGCCACAGCTCCAGCACACGCGAAAGCCGCGCCTGCTTCACCAGCAGCGCGGCCCGCACCGTCTCATTTTCCGCCCGCTCACGCATCGGCTTGGCCCTCAATCTGAAACGCCGAAAGCAGGTCCAGCATCTTGCTCTTGAGTTGCGCCGCATCGAGCGCGACGGTGGCGTTCGTCAATTCTCGCCACATCAGCCGCAGTCGCTCGCTCGCCTCGCTCGGCGCTTCCGCCTCGGGACAGGGCAACCGGCCCTCTTTCGTCCAAAGCTCCGCCGCAAGCCGAGACCGATCCGGGCAAGCCACCTCACAACGGATCTTCTCGCCCAGCGCCACGAAGCTCGCGCCGCAGGTGAAGGCGATGCGATGCGCATGCCATTGCGCCGGCTGCCCCTTGGGCGCTTCCGTGCGCGCCGCGCCGCAGCAGGGGCAGGCCTGCCGGGTGCCGAGAAAGTCGATGAGGGAAACGAGGGTGCCGGTCATTGGCGCTTCGCCCAGACAAGGCGGCTGTGATCCGCACACCAGCTTTTGCCGGAGAGCGCCGGCTGGCCGCAGCAGGGCGTATCCCGGCCATCATCGGCGAGAAAACCCGACAGCAGAAACCGGCACTGCTCACGCGCCACATCGCCAAAGCGCACAGGCTCGGCACCCGGCACGGCAAAGCGGTCGAGATCGCGGTGATAGCCGGTCTGCTTTACCCAGCCATGCGGCAGGCTGACATCAGCGCCCTCGTCGCGGTCCGTCAGCGCCCACATGGAAACAACCGGCAGCGTGACCACTCGGCTAGAGGCTTTTGCTCGCCTCGGCTCCGGCTTTTGCGTTTCGAGCTTGACCTTGATCCGGCTCGCGATCGTGCTCGCGGAACCATCTGCGTGCCGACGCCTGTGGATGCGGCCGAGAACCGAATTGCGCGAGCGCGCCAGCGTGTGGCCGATCTCGGAAGCAGACTTGCCATCTACCCAGAGAGACATCGCGGTTTTGTCTTCCGCCTCGCTCCATGGTTTTTCGTTTGCGCCGCGGCTCATGGCTTAACCCTCCCGACCCGGTCCAAGACCTCGCGGCGCGTCAGCTTTTCCGCCTCGTCCTGCCGCCGGGCCACGCTGCGCGCGTCGCGAATCGCCTGCCAGCGACCGGGCTCCCAGGCCCATGTCGGCAGATCGACCAGCATCGCGTTGCCCGCCATCCGGCGCACCGGGTCTTCGCCATGAAACTGCAGCTCCGGCGTTGTTTCGCTTGGCGGCAGCAGGAAGAGCACGCAATGCTTCAGAAAGGTTGGCTTGAATGCCCCCCCCTCGTCGGGCCGGATCATCATCTTGCCGAGGTCAGGCCCATCGCCGAGCAAAACGTCGAACTGCTCAGCCGCGCCGAACTTCACGCCGAACTCGGCAGAGGGAATGCTGATCTGCAGCCGCCATCGCGCCCGATCGGCGCGCCCTCTCTGCACCGTGGAAACCTTGAAGGAGCCGGCGGATACCTTCGCCGCAGGCTGGATCTTGACGAAGCCCATCACGCTTTTCCTTTTCTGGAGATCTGGATCGTTCCGTTGAAATCCCGCACCTCGATGCCCCGGCACTTGCGCCAGTCGGTTTTCAGAGCGGTCATTTTCTCGATATCGGCCATGGCCATCAGGTCGGCGCCGCCAACGTTCGGCAGTGCGGCGCGTTCGATCATGCGGGCGGGGTCGAGCGGGCGATGCAGGTCGTAGGGAACGAGCGTCATGGACGGCCCCCCTTGGCGATATGGCGGGCCGCATGAAGCGTCCGGTACACCGCGTCTTCCGACGCGCCGATCACCTGGGAGATTTCCAAAGTGTCGAAATGGCCGGAATTCCACAGCACGATGGCGGCAAGCGCCTGAAGATCGGAAACCTTGCCCGACATGGCGGCGCTGCTGCGGCGGCGATGATCGACTTGGCCGGAGATCATGGCTCAAGCGTCCCCGACAATGCGAAGGCTGGCTGCTTCGCCGCCCCGCGCCTTGATGCCGGCCAGCGACATGCGGAACTTTGAAAGGCTCGCTTCCATGGCGGCGGCCGGCCGGTCCAGCGTCTGCGCTTCGGACGGCGTCACGCGGCCATCGGAAATGACCTGCGCCAGTGTGTGGGAGATCTCGGCACTCTGCCGCATCACCTCGGCATGCGAGGTCAGCACGCCGATTTCCTGTTGAAACTCGACATCCGGGACCGTCAGCCGACGGCCCGAATTGTCGGCCAGGACGGCCGTCACCAGCGGGTGCCGACAATCACCTTCCAGCACCACGATCGCGCCCAGCGGCATCAGCTCCGGATCGTTCGGGTTGTTCCAGCGGCCCACCTGGCTTTGAGAAAAGCTGGTCAGCTCGACACAGCGGGCAATGCCGCCACAACGAGCGATCAGATCCCGCTGCGCGGCCTTGAGGCGATAGTGAATGGCATCGGACATGGCGATGATCTCCAGAGACAAAAGGTTTCCCGCGCCGGGAAAACCCGGCGTCGTTTCCCGTGGCGGGAAGGATCAGGACTTGAGAAAACACCAGTCATGGACAGCGCCAGACCGGCCGCAGATCAGAACCTCAGGGAGGCCCGCATGCAGAATAAAAATCGCCCGGAGCTGCCAGCAAAGCCGATGAGGTCCGCCGCCATGCGGCGCTCCGGGCAGGTGGCGCGGCCAGCATCAAGCCGCGCAGCAGGGAGAATGCGCCCGTACAGGCCGATAGGCCGTCCGAGCTTGTGCGAGGTGCCCGCGCAGGCGCTTCGCGCCGCGAGCGAGAAAGAAGCAAACCCACCGCGACGGGACTGTCCTCGATGGCGGCGACGACCGCACGCCGCGATGGGTTATCCGTCATCTCCACAGAGACGGACATGTGTGGAAGCGCGCTCATTCGGCGGCCTCCTGAAGGGACTGGATCGGGCGAGCCACATCGGCAGGCCATTCGGCGCCAGCGGGCCAGTTGTCAGAGAACCAGGACATGGCGGACTCAAAGCGTGCCGTACCGATATCGCCACCAGACCGGATCATATCGAGCCGCTTGCCACCAGACAGCAGCAGCGTGGACAGCCGAGACCTGCTCATGCCGGTAAGGGCGCAGAACTTGTCAGCCGTCAGGATCAATTGGTCGCGTAAGGTCATGCGCCAAAATACGCGTATTTAATTACGCCTGTCAACGCCACAAAATACGCTACCAGCAGAAAAGGGCCGCGTACTATGATACGCACCATGAACAAGATATTGATTGAGCGGCTGAATCAGCTCTTGGCACAGTCCGGAATGAGCGCGCAGCGCCTCTCTATTGAGGCGACTGGCGCAAAGGAAACCGTGCGCAAGATCCTGGACGGAACGTCGAAGAACCCGCGCATTGACACCATCCTGAAGCTCGCAGCTGTCTTGAACGTAACGCCGCAATACCTGATGGGCGACGACGACGAAACGCGGGGACAACAAGAATCCAACAGCGTGACATCGCCGCGATCCGCGCCTTCCCTGCCGGCACGCACCACAATGCTCCAGGACGTACCCGTCATGGGCACCGCCGCTGGCTCTCATCTTCGTGGTGCCTTTGAATTCGAAGGTGGAATCGTGGATTACGTGCGCCGCCCACCGGCTCTTGTCGGCACTCGGGATATCTACGCCCTGTTCGTCGAGGGCGTATCGATGGAACCACAGTATTTTCCCGGCGACTTGATCTACGTAAACCCGCACAAGCCACCGCGCTCAGGTGACATCGTCGTCATCCAGTGCAGGAATTCGGCGAACGAACCCAGCGAAGCGACACTCGGCATCTTTCGCGGCACAAACACGAAGTTTGTCGTGATCGGCAAGCGCAATCCTGTCGCAGATATCGAGATCAGCCGCGAGACAGTTAAGAGCATCCACAAGGTGCTGTCGAACAACGAGCTGTTCGGCGTCTGACAGCCGAAGTCACCGCCCTAGACAACGGCGCCAACCGCAGCCGCTTAGCCTGCCTTGGCAATCTTCAGAGTAACAGCAAGCCGTCCCATCTGCTCGCAGTGCGCGGCCTTGACCGATTCTGTCATATCTTCGAGGCGTCCCGGAAACAGAACGACCTCATTGTCTACGTTCTTCATAAAACGCAGATCGTCGGCGGGCACCCTCGAACGCACAAGCGCGCGGATTGCGTCCGGATCCAGCTTCAGTCCGCACGCCGCCTCCGACGCCATGATCTCGCCCAGGGCCCGCGCAAGATCGCGGAGATCATCCGCTTGCGCCGGAATTGCCAAAACGGCTGAAACAGCAAAAACCAGAATTGCCCTCATAACTCGCCCCCACTCGCGGCAGCACCACCTTAAGCGGCAGCGCTGGCCGGCGCAACCCGCCAAAACGCCGCTTGAATAATGCGTATTTTATTACGTCCGTACTCTTGACGCGTAATTTATTACCCGTTAGCGTAATTACATCCGCAGCGATCCTCCTCCCAGTTGCGGAAACCGCAAGACCGCCGCCGCCGGCCACTCCTCCTCCCTGCGAGGCCGGCGGCGACGGAGAGCCGGGAGGCCGGAGAACCGACATGACCTCCATCACCATGCCATCACCCGCACAACCAACACTGGAGCGCAGACAGCGCGAACGGGCCATGGAAGAATACCAGGCCTTTCGCCGTCTCAGCGCGAAGCCGGGCGTCACCATCACCCGCCTGTCGCAGCAGGGCCGCCCGCTTGCCGCCCCGGTGGCGCGGGCCATGAGCCTTGAAGAACAGCTCGAGGCGGAGATGCTGGGCTTCGAGATCGATTGCGCGCTCGCCATGCGCCGCACGGAAGATCATCTGCAGCACTCCGCCACCATCCATTTCGCCATCAGCGCCCAGGCTTTTCTGATCCTCACCCTGTCCGTGCTGGCCTTTGTCTGGCTCGCCGCACGCATTGCGACAGGGGTTTGAGCGATGCGCGCACCCCTCTCGATCATCATTCATGATGCCTCATTCGGTATCTGGCAGGACAATCCGCACGATCCAACCTTCAGGTCTGAGATCTACGCGGAGTTGATACGCCGGATGCGAGGTCGCGGCTGGTCGATTCGGGCAGATCGGGAAACCCGCAAGCGCTACCCAAGCTTAAGCCCTAGCCAGAGAGAAGGCGCGAAAGGCACGTTGCGTTGCGCCATCGAGATTACGGGCCGGGTGGTTAGGATCGAGTTCTGGTCCGAGACCGCGCCGCAGATCAACACCTACGGGCGCTTTTACGATTTCGACAAGTTGAAGCGCATGTCACGGCAGGACGCAAGACGCGTTGAGTTGGAGTTCAGGCGGCTTCTCACCTGGCTGGAAGGCCTGGCGCAGATTGAGGTCAAGCGAAGCGGCGAGGCTGGCATACCGGCACTGGCCCGCATCGAGAAGCGCTATGCGGAGAGCTGGCACACCGACAAGCATCTCGGGCGCCCTATCTGCACGTGCGACAGCAACCGCAAATCGTCAGACGGCAGCTTGCTCGAGCACGGGCAAACAGTCTGGTTTGCAGGCCCCGGCGGCCGGATATTGCGCGGCACGGCATACTACAACATCAACAATATGTGGTGGGTGGTCGCGGGCGGCAAACTGCACAACGAGTCGAGCGGCAGGCTTTTCGCATCGCAGCCGGAAAACCTGCGCACGAAGCGAAACGCCAGAGAGCGCCGCAATCGCCTTGAGCGGGAGCTGCAAACTGCGGTCCAGCGCATGGACTTCCAGCGCGCCCACATTCTGAAATCGATCCTCTTCGGAAACGAGCAAACCTACATGATCTGGGCACGCGGAAACGCTGCCTATTACCGATCCCAATACGCCGGTTACACTACCGACAGCGCGGCGGCTGGCCGATACACAAAGGCAGAAGCCGAGGCCGAATGCCGCCGTCTACCGCACGAACTTGAGATGGTCTGCCCGGATGGCACCCGCGTCCGGTTTGATCGGAAGGAGGCAGCATGAAGGCCGTCCTTACCCACCTCCTGGCCAACCTCCCGGTGATCCTATGCCTGCTCTTCGCCTTCTACATGGTGGTCAATGGCATTGGCGGCTGGGGTTGGTTTCTGGTCATCGCCTTTTTTCTGCGCGTGGTCGTATCGATCAACAAGGGGGCAGGCGCATGAACGGCAACACAATTCGCCTCATCGCCTTCACCGGCCTTGCCCTGGCCTCAGCGCTCGTCGCCATCCTCATCGTGCTTGTCGCCCTCACCTGGTCGCTGCTCCAGCCGATCGATCATGGCGGCGAGATCAGCATGCTGGCGCAAGCAGGCCTCCTGCGCGGGAGTATGTGAGCCATGAGCCGCCCCGACACCCGCGCTTCTCGCGCAATCACCATCCTCGCCCTCGTCGCGGCCTTCCTCATCCTCTGGTGCCTGGTCATACTTCCCATTCTCACATGGGGCACGCCGCGATGAGCAAGCCGGAAAACCCCGAAGCCCCGCTCCTGCCCTTCCGCGTCCATTTCGAAGACGGCGAGAGCCTGATCACACACGCCCCGGACGCCACAACCGCCCGGGCGCAGGCCGGAAAACAGCGTGCGGGCATCATCCGCAAGGTCAAACGCGACAGGAGCGGCGAACATGGCTGACATCACCCGAACCCCTCCGACTCGCGCCCAGGTGACAAGCGCCCTGCATGCAGCGCTGAAGAAATTGCACCATCGCGGCGCCGAGACCCTACCGGAGACCTGCGCTGACCTTTGGGACGATAGCCTGGAGTTGATCGAGCTGCTGATGGCGATTGAGGAAGAGCTGGATGCTGAAGTCAGGTGCAACGCCGAATTCGACTGGCGCGGCGCCCCTCAGCAAAGCGCCACCACCGCCGAATTTGTCGACTGGATTGTGAAGGAAACGCGCAATGGCTGACATCACCCTCTGGCTTCCCGAGCGCGACACGGTCACGCACCAGGCGCTAGGCAAGGCAGCGGAGGAATGCGGCGAACTAACCCAGATCCTCGCCCGCTGCATCATCCAGGGCATTGAAGGCCGCGACCCGAAGACCGGCCAGCCCAACCGCGAGCGGCTGGCAGAAGAACTGGCCGATGTCGACGCGGCAATCTCATGGCTCTTCGAGCTGCTCGACCTCGATATCGAAACCCACAATGCCCGTAGTGACCGCAAACTCACGGGCTTCCGCGAATGGGCAGACATGATCAAGGGAAGCCCGGCCGAATGAACCAGCGCGCCACCACCAACACCCCCTCACCCCCGCCAGCCCTGACCCCGGCGCAGAAAACCCTCTGCGCCAGGGCGGCAGAGCTGGAGCCGCTGCTCTCCCCCGGCTGGGTGTCCTTCCGCAATATCGAGGAAGGCCGCACGGAGGTCATGGTCGAGGGTGATGCGGAGAATGCGCCGATTCTGGCGCTGACCGAAGAGGCAAGCCATGCCGACCGCGAGATGATCGTGCGCGGTGCGCAGATGGTCCGGGCGCTGGTCGCCGCCGGCCGCCTGCTGAAATGGCGGGTGGCCGAGCTGAAGGCCGAGATCCGCCATTTGCGCGGCGAGCCCGATCCGGACGCCAAGTCCTTCAGCCACGCCCAGCAATGCGGGCGCTACTGCAACGACCCGGCCTTCCGCTACTGGCTGCGCGATTTCCACGGCGCTGACATCAGCGATGACAAACGCGTGGCCAGCCACATCAGAAACAAGCTGCAGATCGAAAGCCGCGCCGAGCTGGACACCAACCCCGCCGCCGCCCGCCGCTGGCAAAGCCTGCTGGAGAGCTTCAAGAGGAGACAGAGATGAGTGACACTTTTGACTACAAGCCCGGCGCGGCGAGCCGCATTCCGCTTCTGTCGGAAGCGCTGCTGCATTATGCCTTCAATCAGGCTGACGAATTCGTCACGCTCGGCCACAGCGTCCGGGAGGCAACATCGACCGTGGCCAACTTCATGCTGGATGCGGCCTGGAATGTCGCCGCAAGCGGCGCCGTTGCAGATGGTTTCGTCCCCAACAAGGACAGGTTCCGCGCCCGCATCGAAGACGTGATGAGCCGGTCGAGCTTTGGCGAAACTCAGCGGCCTGACGTGCCGGCAGCTGACGCAGGTAAATGCCCCATCTGCGCCGAGCCGCTGCGTCCGGACGACCTCTGCGCCTCTGACATCACCGAAGGCACCTGCCACGCCGAATGCCTGAGAGGGTCGCCGGTCGTGGATCTAGATACAGGCGAGGAGCTGCCGGACGGCAGGGTCGATACCTTCCTCGCCCGCGAGATCATTGAGCCTGGGCGGCAGCAGCGAGACAAGTTCGAAGCCGCAGTCGTGAAGCGCCTGCAGGAAAGCGGCTTCCTTGAAGTCGAGATCCGCACGGAATGCCTGGCGCGTGTCGGCCAAGGATACCAGGACGAGGTCATCAACTCTGGCTGGCATTACTGGAACGAGGCTCTGTGGCAGAACATCCCGCTGGTCGATCCCGGCTTCGGTCGCAGCCCAGACGGCCTGGACTTTGCCACGCCTGACGAGGTCTTCGACAAGGGACCGGAAGCCGTGCGTGAATGGCAAGAGGCCCGTGGCAGGAAGCCAGAGACCCCGCCACCCTCATCACATTTGCGGGTGGACGCAGACGCGAAGGCGCTTGAGGCAGTCGAGGCAATCTTTGCCGACCTGCGTGACCGGCGCTTCCTCAAATGGCTCTTCGACCGCGACGGAGACGCAAATCTGATTGGCCGGTTTGACAACGGCGAAGAACTGCGCGGGCTCGACCTCGAAGTGCAAGCAGAGATTAGAGCCGATTGGCAGGCCATCATCGCCAAGGGCCTTTCCAGCACGGAGGGCAAAGACAATGGTTGACCAGCAGACGATTGAGAAAGTCGCAACCGCTATCGACAGTGTGGACCTCAGCCACAGCATGCGCCTTATTCGGCTTGTCGACGGCGTTTCCACCTACCGATTGGAGCTGGACGGCGCAGTTGAGGAGATCACCGACACCGACGAAGATGATGCCATTGACCTTTGCTACGCCCTTATCAGGAAGGTCAAACAGCGCAAGCAGGCCGAGGCGGTAATTGCCGTTCTAACCACGGAGGGCCAGCAATGACCGTGATCGGACGAGACCGTTACAGCGAAAACATGCTGGAAAAGCGGCGCTACAAGGCGTCCAAATGCCCGCAGTGCAAGGCCAGAACGCTTGATGAAGCTGAAAAACTGTGCAGCGCAACGCAAGGCATTGATGGCGATTATCACTGCGCAGGCGATGATGAAAGCAGCCTCAATCCGTTTGGGGTCAAGTGGGACACTTCAGGCCGAGCCTGTGAACTGGTCGCAGCTGATGCTCGCGCCGAGGCAAAGGCGCTGGACGATTGGTGCATGTCTGAGATGGCGAAGATGGAAGCTGACAACCCATCGCCCCAACCGAGGGAGGCACCCTCGCCATGACCACGCCCCAAACGAGCCATCGAGATTTCAGCCCAGCCTGTGGAAACAATGTGGACAAAGCACCATGAGCCGCGCGCGCACTTACACAAAGTCCGAGATCAGCGATGCTGCCGCAGCCGCAGCACTGCACAATATCAGGGTGGTCATGCACCCCTCGGGAGAGATTGAATTCGCTCCCAAAAGCTTTGCTGCGGTCGATCGAGAAGAAGACACTGCGGAAAGAGCATTGAGGAACTGGCAGGATGGAAGGAAAGCTCGTGGGCGTGCATAAGATCAACGTGAAGCTCGCAGGCGGTGAAACGGCGACCTATTATTATGCATGGCGCGGCAAGGGCGCGCCGCGGATCATGGCGAAGCCAGGCAGCAAGGCCTTCACCCAGGAATATTTGCGGCTCATCCGCGACAGGCCGGAAAAGAAGGCCGAGGTAGGCACGATTGGCTCGGTCGTGGAAGACTTCCGCGCAACGGCAAAATACCGCGCACTGGCCGCCAGCACGCGGCGCGATTACGAGCGCATGTTTTCGGTGATCCGGCTGGAATTCGATACCTTCCCCATTTCCGCCGTAGAGGCCCGAGGAAGCCGCCGGGTGTTTCTGGAGTGGCGAGACACCATGAAGGACGCGCCCCGCTCAGCTGACATGCATCTGGGCCTGCTGGCGCGCGTCTTCGCCTGGGCGAAGGATAACGAGATCATTCTGCGCAATCCGCTGGAGCGGGTAGAGCGCCTGCACGAAGGAAGTCGGCGCGATGCTGTGTGGACAACGGAGCAGATCAACAAGGTGCTGAACGAGGCGCACCCGCATATACGCGACGTGGCCAGCATGGCCCTTTGGACAATGCAGCGCCAGGCAGATCTCCTCACCATGCCCACCCTTGCCTTTGACGGCGACCGCGTGTCGATCAAACAGCAAAAGACGGGCGCCAGAGTGCGGATTTCGGCTGCGCCCGACATCCTGCCGATCCTGCGGCGAGCAAGGGAAAAGGGACGTCAGCGCGTGCTGGTCAATTCATTCGGCCAGAACTGGACCTCAAACGGCTTTCGCGCCTCCTGGCGCAAGGAAATGGCGCGGCTCGGCATCGAGGGCGTTACCTTCCACGACCTGCGCGGAACGGCGATCACGTATGCCTACGCCATGCTCGATCGCTCGCACGAAGAGAAGATCCAGCTCATTGCCGAGATCTCTGGACACTCCCGCGACGAAGCCGAAACCGTCATCCGCCGCCACTACCTCGCCGGCCACGAAATCATCGACGCCATCAGCCGCGGCAGATCGAAATAACCACCCGCGATTCGCCGCAGACCACGCGACACGAGCTAGCCGTGGCCAAGTGAAACGAACGACTAGCGAACAGAATGTAAAATGGAGGACTTGGAGTAAAATGCAGCTACCGGAACAACCCGTAAGTGCTTGAAAATGGTGGGTGATGTAGGGCTCGAACCTACGACCCGCTGATTAAGAGTCAGCTGCTCTACCAACTGAGCTAATCACCCGCCTGCACCGGCTTCCGGTACGTCCGCCGCCGTTTCCGGTGGCGTGACCGGGCGTATAAACAGGATATTCCTGCTTGTCTAGCGCCCAGTCAAAAAATCTTTGTCAAACGGTCAAAAAAGAAATCGAGGCCACCATTTCCGGGCTTTTCAAAGATCGAGGATTCCGCTCGCGATGCGTACCGCCTGCCCGCCGATCCGCGCCCTCGCGATCTGATCGTCCTCAACATCAATATGCAAATGAATATGCGAGGGTCGGCCCATTTCGATTCCCTGTTCGATGAGCAATGCGTGGTGACCATTCGGCAAGCCGTCAAACTGATGGATTGCGCCAGAGAGCGCAGCGACGGCAGAGCCAGTCGCCGGGTCCTCCGAGATCCCCATATCGGCGCTGAACATGCGGGCATGGAACCGGGCTGAATGATGGACGCCGCCCCGGCAATAGACATAGGCGGATGTCAGATGCCCATCGCACATCGGCGCCATGCGCTCCCAGAGGCCTGGATCGAATTCGAGTGCGGCCATGGTGGCGAGGTCATGCACAGGCACCAACAGGAAAGGCACACCGGCGCTCCACACGGCTGGCACATGGTTTTCAAACCCGACCTTCGTGGTATTCAAGGACAAGGCATCGGCAATGGCCTGCCTGTCGAGCGCAAAATCATGCTGGGACGAATTGCGCGGCAGGGTAAATTCGGCGAAGCCAGCCTCCCCCTTGCGCAGCTTCACCGCACACCGGACCGGACCCACCTGCTCTTCAAGCACAGAGACCAGGTCGAGCGGGCCATTGGTTCCAAGATCGTGCGACCGTTCGGCGAGCGCGACCGCGGTCCCAACAGTCGGATGCCCGGCAAAAGGCAATTCCCTTGCCGGCGTAAAGATGCGGATGCGAGCCGTATGCAAAGGGTGATCGGCCGGCTGAACAAAAACCGTTTCGGACAGGTTCAATTCACTGGCGACGGCCTGCATCGCCTCATCAGACAATCCCTCCCCGTCGAAGATCACGCCCAGCGGATTGCCGGCAAGCTTCCGGTCGGTGAAGACGTCATAGATCGCATAGTTTCTTGCCACAGGTATCTCCGAAACAACTCGCTTGAGGTTCAACACTGCCCGACACGAACGAGCAAGGCAAGCAAGCGGGAGAACCTCAAAGCAGGTCGAAAATAACGAAGGCCCGGAGGCGGTCCGGGCCTTCTGGGAGGTTGTGCCGTGCGCGAGGGCGGACTGCTACGAACGGCGTCCCCCGTCTCGGAAGATGAGACGTGATTTAACGGATGACGGCTGAGGCCTCGCCACGCACCTTTTTGTCGCAATGGTTCTGCGCCCAGGGGAAAGGCAGACGGCAGAGGACATTCGGGCGACCAGAGAGGTCAACCGACTGGGGATCCCGATCGGGACGCGGCGGCATCTTGACCGGGGTCGCCGTAACCGGAGGCGTTGTCACCGGAGGCGTCGGCACTGTCGGCGTTGTCACCGGCGGGTTCGAAACCGGCGGCTTATTGTCGGTCACGGGAGGCTGCGGCGTCGGAACGGATGGGCCTGGCGGTGTCGGTCCTGCCGGAGGCTGATGACCGCCTGGCGGCTTGCCACAGTGCGGATCGAACCCATGCGACGGACCGTTAGTGCTCGGCTTGTTGACGTCGAGCGACACCGTCTTATGACCGTGCCTGTTGCGATCCTTGCCTTTACCCTTGTCCTTGCCGTGGCCCTTGTCCATGTCCTTGGACACGCCGCCCGACCAGGAATTGGAGAACGAGCCAGAGCCGGACTTAGAGCCGGACTTGGAGCCGCCATTCGAGCCCGACCAGGACTTGGAGGATCCGGAATGGGAATTGGACTTGGACGAAGATGTGGAAGAGCCCTGCGAACCCTTGTCTTTGCCGCCACGATCATGGCCACCGCGACCGCTACTGTCGCGATCGTGCCCACCACGATCATGACCGCCACCATCACGACCACCGTGATCGCTGCCGCCGCGATCATGGCCACCGCGGTCACCTCGGCCGGCCAGAGCCTCTGAAGAGACCCCTCCAAGCAGAGTAGTGGCGACAAGTGCCACAGAGAAAATCATTTTCTTCAACTGACTGCTCCAGTTAATTTGGTTACCAGCCCCTTAACAAGCATGGGTTTACTACGGCTCACGTTACGTCAGTTCAATAAACTTGTGATTTGCTGTTGGCTCGCGTCACACAACAATACATTGCGAACGCAATCTATACTCACAATCGAGCCATGGTTTGGTCGCATTTCAGGGAAAGCGAGGCACCAAGAAGGCAGGAGAGACGGGAAAATGCGGCGTTTTGCGCGGCGGAACGCGGCGAGACTGCGGCAAGTATTAGCCGCACCAAATCTACGAATGGGTTTGCGGAGACTTCACGGCCGAAATGTGATCAGACGCCGCCCGACTGAACATGTGAGGCGCAATTGCGGCACGCTGCAGGGATACATGCCCCGCGACGATGGGTGAACACCGGTACGTGATGGCAATCACGGTCGAAAAAAGGCAATGAGCGGTTCAGTCTGCGGCGAAATACCAGCGCAGAATCGGCAACATCGCTGGATTGTATCGGTGCGCTGAAGGCGTGGGATCAAATATGGCGACGGCACCGTCAATCTCGTCATGACCGGAACCAATAAACCGGCCGATCCGAGCGAGGACTTCGTCCGCGGTGAGCTCAAACCGGAAGATTTGGAGCAAGGCGAGCTTGCTCATGCGGTAACTGGCAAAGATGCGGCCGTCGGTTGCGGCATCCGAGAGATCAAGGCCTGTCTCCTCCGACACTTCACGGTGCATGTTGCCGATAAGATCGCAACGCCCATCGATGATATCAGCGAGGTCGAACGAACCCGCCGCGAAATAAACCTGACCTGCATTTGCGGTATGTGCCGCCATCCTGACAGCAATCAGTGCGCCGTCGGAAGAGGCAATCACCGGATAGCCGAAAACATGACTGGCACCCGCCAGCATCGGTCGCTGGCGCCACCACAGAAAGGTTGCAAAGCTAGAGACGTGCCCGACTGCTGAAATCCAGCCGTCGCGACAGGTGATCGCGCGCTGCAGGACGACAGGACCGTTGAAGAGGGCCGGATTGGCCCCGCGCTCTATCTCCCAATGGGCGGCGATGGCTGCCGCGTATTCCAGATCCAGCGGATGCATGCCATCTTCGACCGAGAGCGTGTAGCCAGAAATCTCGACGACCCGGCCGTCCTCGGGAAGACCTATGATGTTTGCCGAAGTCATCGCGCTCTCATGGCAGGTCGAAACTGAGGACCACCGGGCAGTGGTCCGATGCCTTGGGGCGATCCCATCCTGTCCGCGGGTATCGCTCGACTTCCTGGCCGGGCGGGAAAGGCGTGCGGAAAGGCTGCCCACTCCGGATGATCTCGGGCACTGCTACCGGATTGGCAGCCGCCAATGCAGACGAGAGCCAGATATAGTCTAACTGGCAAAGATGCTGCTCCTGCGGACCTCGCGCATGATAAAGCGTCCAGCGATCAAGAGCATCGCGTCGGCGCATGACGTTTTCGGCAAAGCCGTCCTGCGCGAAGATATCGAGTGCACTCTCCAATCCCGCACGCACTTCATAACGAAACCCGCGACGCCGATCACCAATCACGTCGACCCGTTCCTGATAGTCGTTCATATCGCCGCAGATGACAAAGTTCTGCTGGTCGCATCGGTCTCCGAACTGGTTTTCAATGATATGGCGAACCGCCCTCACCTCAGCCTCACGCACAGGCATTGTGGCCGAGCGTCCGTCCACATCCCCGCGTCCGCCGGTCATCGACTTGAAATGAACGACATAAAGTCTGAGCGCCCGTCCCCCGATGCGCAGATCAAGTTCGAGACAATCCCGCTTGAAGATCCGGTCTTCGGGACGCAAGCCGGGACCAAGCGCCTCGGTGTAGAGCCCGAGATCATGATAGGTAAGGGCCGCATGGCTTCTGACATCCTTGAGTTCGATCTTCTCGCCATGCCGGGTTTCCTCGCGCATCAAGACAGCAACATCAATCCCTCGGCTATCATTGCCCTCGACCAGGTATTTTTGACGATAGCCGGACCCGACCATGCGAAACAGATAGCCATATTCGAACGCCTGCAGAGCCTCCATGCTGTCGACTTCCTGGAGGCACAGGATATCTGCGTCGGTATCAGCAATCGCCAAGGCCGACATCTGCCGGTTATCATCGGCGGCCGCAATGACGCGCGCCGCTTCCAGCTGCTGGTAGATGGCTTCAGTTTTGATGTCGAAAAGCTTCATCACCCGATCGGTGCGCAACTGGTTGCGAAAGCCGGAAAAATCGAAACGTGTGATCAGGTTTTCGATATTGAAAGTGGCGATACGGACGGTCATCTCGGCCTTGCATGACAACGGCCGCCGGACGCAGCGGCCGCTTGCAATGAACCACGCCTGGAATGCCCCCGCAAGCGTCGCACACTTGCGTCCTTAGGCCGCCTTCTGGCTTGCCTTGGCGATGAGGCGGCCAAGTCGCAAAATACCTTCGGCGATCATCTCCTCGCTGGCGCAGGAAAAAGACAGGCGCAAGGTGTTTGCACCGGACTTGTCGGCAAAGAAGGCTTGGCCCGGCACGAAGGCCACCTTCTCCGTCTCGATCGACCGTGCAAGCAGGGTGGCTCCATCCATGCCCGCCGGCAAGGTGACCCAGATGAACATGCCGCCATCCGGTCGTGTCCAGGAGGTACTAGGGGGCATATGAACAGCAAGTGCTGCCAGCATTGCATCACGGCGCGCTGAATAGATTGACCTGATCTTCTCAACCTGGGCTGAAAAGTGCCGCTCGGCGACGGTCGCGACCGCCATCTGGTTAATCGATGAGGAATGGAGATCGGCGGCCTGCTTCATCAGGACAAGTTTGCGGATGACCGGCGTCGCGGCCACCACGAAACCCACGCGCAGACCCGGCGCCAGCGTCTTTGAGAAACTGCCACAATAGATGGTGCGCGTCGCCTCGATCGACCCAGCCCTCTCGATATCGAGTGCAAGGATCGACCGCATACCGGTGCCGTCATAGCGCAGATGCTGATAAGCGGCATCTTCAATGACCGCGATATCAAGTTCGGTTGCAAGCGACAGAACCTGTTGCCGCTCTTCAAGCGATACTGTCTCACCCGTCGGGTTGGAAAAATCAGACGACAGATAAGCGAACTTTACCCGGCCACCTGCCGCTTCCGCCGCTGCACGATAGCTCTCCGGTGTCCGGTTGCCGAAGCTGAGTTGGTCATAGGTCGGCTCATAGGCATTGAAGGCCTGCAGGGCGCCAAGATAGGTGGGCCATGTGACAATCGCCGTATCGCCGGGAGACAGGAAAAGCTTGCCGAGATAGTCCAAAGCCTGCTGCGAGCCCGATGTAATGAAGATGTTGTCAACGCCGCAATCGATCCCAAGCCGACCCATCTCATCGCACAACCATTGTCGAAGCGGCATATACCCCTCCGAAACCGAATATTGCAGCGCAGCGGTCGACTGGCCGCCGGCAAATATCTCCGCATAGGCCTGCTGAAATGCGTCCTTCGGAAATAGTGCAGGATCGGGAATGCCGCCGGCAAAGGAGATGATGTCCGGCTTGTCCAGCAGCTTCAGAAGCTCGCGGATCTCTGACGCCCGCATCCGCGACGAGCGGGTGGCGAAAACTTCATTCCAGTCCAGCATGGGGTTTCCTCAATGTTTCTCGTTAGCCCCAGATGAACACGAAACAGCCGATAGGTCAACAATGCTGACCTATCGTGATTTAGATCGATCGAAACACCCGTTTGCCCGGATTCGACAAGGAAAAAGGGCCGGAGAGTTTCCTCCCCGGCCCTTTCATCAAATGCGAAAAAAATCAGTTGCGAGCCTTGTCGACCAGCTTGTTCTTGCCGATCCACGGCATCATGCCGCGCAGCTTGGCGCCGACTTCTTCGATCTGGTGAGCGTCGTTCATGCGGCGGATACCCTTAAAGCGGGCAGCACCTGCGCGGTATTCCTGCATCCAGTCCGAGGTGAACTTGCCGGTCTGGATGTCGTGCAGGACGCGCTTCATTTCAGCCTTGGTTTCAGCCGTGATGATGCGCGGACCGGTGACGTATTCGCCCCACTCGGCCGTGTTCGAGATCGAGTAGTTCATGTTGGCGATGCCGCCTTCATAGATCAGGTCGACGATCAGCTTCACTTCGTGCAGGCACTCGAAATAGGCCATTTCAGGCGCGTAGCCGCCTTCGACCAGCGTCTCGAAGCCGGCGCGGATCAGCTCGACCAGACCGCCGCAGAGAACGACCTGTTCGCCGAAGAGGTCGGTTTCGCACTCTTCCTTGAACGAGGTTTCGATGATGCCCGAACGGCCGCCACCAACGCCACAGGCGTAGGAGAGAGCGAGATCCAGCGCATTACCCGAGGCATTGTGATGGATGGCAACGAGGCAGGGTACGCCGCCGCCCTTCTGGTATTCGCCGCGAACCGTGTGGCCCGGGCCCTTCGGCGCAATCATGACGACGTCGACGGTCGACTTCGGCTCGATCAGACCGAAATGAACGTTAAGGCCGTGTGCGAACGCGATGGCGGCACCGTCACGAATGTTGCCGGCAATGTCGGCCTTGTAGATGTCGGCCTGCAACTCGTCAGGCGTCGCCATCATCATCAGGTCGGCCCAGGCCGCCGCCTCGGCAACGGTCATGACCTTGAAGCCGTCGGCTTCGGCCTTCTTGACGGTCGGCGAACCGGCCTTGAGCGCGATGACAAGGTTCTGGGCGCCAGAGTCCTTCAGGTTCAACGCATGGGCGCGGCCCTGCGAACCGTAGCCAATGATGGCAACCTTCTTGGACTTGATCAGGTTCAAGTCGGCATCACGATCATAATAAACGCGCATGGTAGTGTCCTTCCCTAGGATTGTCAGTTGTGGTGAATGTTGCTCAGCGGCTGACCGGGACGAGACGCCCCATCCAGATCCGCCAGGACGCGATCAGTGCCGAATAAGGTCAGGAACGCAGAAACTGCCTTCGCTGCGCGGGCACCGAATTTCTGAGGTTGCGGTGCATCGCCCAAAAGCAGACGCACATGCAGATCCGTGACGATCAGACCATAGAGTGTACGGTAGGCTTCCTCGCCGTCACCGAAGCGCAGGAGACCGTCCCGCTGCCCGGCATCCAGCAGCGCCCGCGCACGCCGGTCGATCTGCCGACGGCCACGCTCCAGCAACAATGTACCGAGCTTGGAGCCATCACGGCTCGACTGGCCGATAGCAAGACGATTCAAGGCAAGCGACACGTCGCCGGCCAGCACCTCCAAAAGGTCGCGGGCAAATACCTCGAGATGCTCGGCAAGGGTTGCGACCGTCAGACGCTCTCCTGCCCGCTCCACGGTCCGGACCTTGCTCGCCTGATAGGAGATCATGGCCGACAAGAGACCGTCGCGATCACCGAACCATTTGTAGAGGCTCTCCTTCGAGCAGTTGGCGGCCCGCGCCAGACCGGCAGTCGTGACTGCCTTGTCTCCCCCCTCGACCAGGAGACGCAAGGCTTCCGCCAGCACGGCGCTCTGGCGTGGCGAAAATTCTGATGCTTGGCTGTTGTCGCTCGACACAGGGGCCTCCATGTACCGTACGGTACGGTTCGCGCCTCTTATCGGATGCTCAAGCGCAGAGGTCAAGGGGTTCGCGCAAGAATCTGGAGCATCAACAAGCAATATCCGGCTCACTCACCTGCGGCACATGCCGCTTCAGGCCGAATTCCAGGATCACCCTCAGTCACAAAAGGTTGATTGAGATAAAAAATAACAGTTATATACGACAGCAAAATGACGCTCATTTTTTAGCGCAAACGCCTGTTTTTGCATCATAATAATTTCAAGTACCCATCATGGTACCGAGTATTTTCACCGAACCAATCAGTTCGATTGTGCGCAATTCGGTATTGAAAAACGAAATCGGATGGGCCACATCCAGCTCATCGAACCGAACAGTTCGACTTGAGGTTCACCAGACGAGACGTCGTGTGGAACTCGCCCGGCCAAGTCCGACCGCAGTGATTAGAGATGGTCACCACGATCGAAACAGCAAGAGGACGAGCTTCATTATCGACCAACCCGTCGCCAAAACGCCGATCTCCTCTCTGAAAGGGTGTCGGCACAAGCACAACTTATGCGGGACAAGAATCAAGTCTCGCGACCATGACTAGGAGTTACACCATGAAGACCATTCTTTCCGCCGCCCTGATCGCTCTCGCTGCCGGTTCGGCTGCTTACGCAAATGTCCAGCCGATCCCGGGCTCGATCACCTACAACAACGCCAACGTTCATCTTGAACAGGCACCGGTCGGCTCGACCTTCTTCCACACCTTCTCCAACGGTGACGGCCGTGACGTTCGCGAAG
>NZ_LJHS01000030.1 GCF_001296045.1 Rhizobium sp. AAP43
GGCGCAGCAACAGCAGTTGAACAAATTGTCTTCGCGGACAATACCGTCTGGACCTCCGTTGAAATGACTGCAAACGCATGGATCCGCGGAACCACGGCGACCAATGCTGTATCTGGCACGAATGGCAACGACACCTTGTTTGGTTCCGGAGGGCCAGACACGCTTATTGGCGGGTCAGGTTCGGATACTTTCGTGATCGCTCTCGATGGCTCAGCAGACCTCATACAGGATTTCGCCATATCGTTGGGAGAGAGAGTCGTGTTTGACGCAGGATCCTTCGGGTTAGATCGACACTCGTCTGTCGCTGATTATCTCGCGTTCACTTCTTCCGCACCAGATGCTACCCATGGCTACTTCTTGGTTAGTCAGAACGGAGTGACATGGGATTCAGACGGTGCGGGTAGTCAAGCCGCCACCAGTGTCGTCCGGTTTCAGCAAACTGTACCTGGCCTGACATCGGCAAACTTTGGATTTGTGTAATTTTTGACAATCTTACTGTGCTCGTCCGTGACGGTTGAGTCCAAAGGTTCTGAACGGGGGGCTCGCTATCATCACCCCCATCCGCCGAATTAATTGGGCGGATGGGCCTAGTTTTTCCTTTTGAGGTGGCAATTTTCTTGGGCAACGCTTTGGTCTATTCAATAGAAGGAGTGCGGCTGCCGGCTTGCGCCTTGGCCCGCGCCTGAGGGAAATAATCGTAGAACGTCACACGGCTCACCCCGAGCCGGCGTGCGATTTCGGCGACGGAGATATCGCCGGCTGCCAGCATCGCGCGCGCCGCCTTCTTGTCGTCTTCGTTGAGCTTGGGCAGGCGGCCACCCTTGCGGCCACGGGCGAGCGCGGCCTTCAGGCCCTCCATAGTCCGCTCTCGATTGAGGTCGAGAAAGTACTCGGCCATCGCCCCATGGATCTGCAGAAAGAACCGACCCTGCGCACTTTCGCTGTCCAGTTCCTCGGTCAGGCTGCGGAACTTGATGCCATCGCCGCGGAGCTTGTCGATCGTGCGCATCATCTCGACCAGGGAGCGACCAAGCCGGTCCAGCTTCCACACGACGAGCACATCCTCGGGACGAAGATAGGCGAGAGCCGCTTCGAGCTCAGGCCGCTTGCTGCCAGCCTTGCCCGACTTCTTCTCCTCGAAGATCTTCTCGCATCCGGCACGGGTCAGCGCATCTCGCTGCATGTCAAGATTCTGGTCGACGGTGGAAAGACGCGCATATCCGATCTTCATGTTAGGATAGTAAATTTACAGCGTTTTCCTGTCAAATGATTTCCAGACATATTTTCCTTACAAAAAGCCCGCCGAAAGGGCGGGCTGAATGTGGGGCAGGGGAACTTGTAAGGAAAACGGTCGATTGCCAGACATGACGCAGCTTCGCGCCATTTGCAGTCATGCCGGCACCTGACATATCCAGTCGTCTTGAGTAGCGTTAGCTCGGAAGTTGGTCCGTGTCGGTCCGGCGAACGTGAGCTCTTATAGTGAAACCGCCACCATCTCGAATTCTGACAAACCGTCTCGTGCTGCGCGCCGCGCGCGCCGAGGATGCGGCGGTCGTGTTCGAGGACTATACCGGAGACATCAAGGCGGCGGAATTTCTGCCAAGGGGACCGCATCTTTCGCAGTCGGCAACTGAGGCCGTTATCAGCGCATGGGGCGAGACCAACTGGAATGTTAGCAACCGTTTCGTCTGGACCATCATTGAGCGACGAACCGACAGGCCCATAGGACTTTTTCTTCTCTTCAATCAGAATGATGAAGCGGCGGAGATACACTATGGATTGGGACCCGCCTTCTGGGGGCATGGATTAGCCACCGAGGCTGGCTCGGCCGTCATGCGCTGGATTGCGGAGCAATCAAATTTGTCTGAGGTTCGTACAATTTGCGCCGCTGATCACGATGCAAGTTGCCGCGTTTTGGAAAAGATTGGCCTCCAGCGAAATCAATTCATCCCAGCGGCCTTGCAGATGAGGCCGACCGGGGTAAGGAGCGATGGGTGGTCATACATCTGGAGGCGCGACGAATGACTGATACGCACAGTGCGCCGTTTTCCGCTTCGCGCCAGAAGCGGTCATTGATCAGCGTTTGGTGACGAGCGATCTTTCAATTTTTCAGCCCATCTAAAGGCCTGATAGAAAATTACCGCACCAACCACAAAACCTAGCCACTTGTTGATCAGATTGCGCAGATTACGGCGCCGCTGCTCGATGTCGACACAGGTGCCGACTTCCAGGAGCCTCGCTGCCTTTGATCCGGCGATATAAATGCAGCCCTCGGTGTTATATCGCTTCTGGTAGGACAGCTTTGCGGTGTCGCACTGGGCGCAATGTCCCGATCGCGTGCGCAGCCGATAGCCTTTCGAGGAGCACGGCGATCCGAGAACAACCGTCTTTCCTACTCAGCGGACGCCCGCCTTCCAAGCTGCAGAGGACTGACCGCGTCCGTCATAGACATCGGCGGTCGACAAACCTTGCGTCCCTAAGAACTCAAGTTCGTCTTTTGTGAGCATCAGTTTCCGGCCCCCAAGATGTTGGAGACCGCCTTCTCGTCTAATACTTTCGTCGCAACCCGGTTCTCAATCTGAGCCTTGATGTCATTGACCATGTTCTGTAGCCCAGGCAGCATAGCCTGAGCCGCTGCACGTTCAGAGGGCATGTCAACGAACAGACGGCGAGCGGTCAGTCGCGTCGTCACGTCGTTGGACAGGAGACCTGGCCGAAATAACTCGTACATAGCTGTCGCCGACCAACGCCTCGGATCCGCATTGTCGACATCAATCAGGCAGCGAAATGCTTCTTCTTCGGAACGACGTGAGACTTGGCTATCGAACTCATTTCGCCCAGAACAACCGAAACCTATGATGATCTCGCGTTCTGCGCTTTCGAACTCTCCGCGTATGGTTTTCGACCATTCGAAGTCCATTAGACCGGGTTTACCTTGCTTGGTATAGCCGTAGGTATTCCGCACTTTGATCGCCTGGAACAGAGAGGTGTCGAAATCCTTCTCGGTCATGTCTATGCCATCACAGGCTAGGTAGACAAATGGGCTGGTGGCTGTGCTTAGGAACCTGTCCTTGCGCTCCTCCCGGGTATTACACCGATCGAACACCAGCGTGATACGGAAAATATGGTCCTGAAAAGCATAGGCTGTGGCACTCGCTTCTCTGCCTATGGTGCAGTGGATGGTCGTGATTTGTTCGACAACATAGCGGCGCTCATCATCCTCATCGATCGTGAGGTCTGGATCCGAGTTGATCGGCCGATACTGCTTAAAACTCGTATTCTTGACGGGGTCGAAGAGGTCTGGAGCAAGAGATGTCGTCGCATCGACAAACTTCACTGGTACAGAAAAGCCGCCTCGAGTGCATTTTGCACTGGATCCGAGCGACGCTTCGAATACTGCTGTGCTGACTGTGAGTTGCGCCGGCCAATCGAAGGCCTGCGCATGGGCGCTGGGGGCTCCCCAAGCAGTCAACGCTGCAGCCACAATCCAAGATTTCATTTTTATCCCCGCAGTTTAACCCAAGCGATTGATAGACCACGGATCACAATATGAAAAGCCGCCCGGAGGCGGCCTATCTTTCGGCTAGGACATGGCATCAGCCCTGACGCTCTACGATCTGCGCATCATAGTGTGGCCGGATACTGGTACCGTCGACGGGTATCCGAACAGGACCGGCAGGTCAACCGGATACAGGGCGTCGATCTCAGCAGGACTGAAACCCTCTCGGAGTTTCTCTTCGACAAACGCGCGAGTCAATGACTTTTGCCCCCAAGCTTTGTCTCGCTTTGAGTTCGCTCCGGCGGTTTTGGGTTGCTGCATTGTGGGCGGTAGGGACGTGTTGCGGTGCGGAGCCATTCTGGCTGCGCAGCACCGCATCACGTTACGGGCTGACTGACTGAGCAAACTCGGCGGGTGAGGGGACGAGCGGCAATCTTCTCAGAGCGGCAGTCTTTGCCATTGGAGTCGCGGATCCTCGCACGGTGTACCGGTCTTGCGGAGACCGGATACACGATTGTTGGTGACCTCGAATGCGCTATACGTGAAACCGTTATGTTTGCCGTAGCCATCCAAGGCGATGAAGCGGGTGCAAACGATCTCGCTTGACCGGGACGACGCCAATGTGAGCGTCGAGGATATCTGCGCGTTCTGGAGATCGGTATTGCCAAAAAATGGCCCGGTCATCCGCACAATCTGCTGTGTCACAGCTGGCGAAGTGGGAACGACTGAGCTCGGACTTGCAGACAGCTTACTCTTGGAATTGTCGGCCTGGCAGCTGCCAAGAACCAGCAGCACCCCGGCGAATGCGAGATTACGTTTCATGAGCGCTCCATATATCGATCCCAGCCGTACAATCTGCACTCGCTTCTCTCAAGAGACCTAAGGCACGTCACTGCTAGCCCTGCCGACCTGTGCTGTCGATCTCTTCCGCGTACTCAGTCTTACGACGTTCGATCTTTTCAACGATCGCCGTCCGTATGGCGACCTCGACGGTGGTCTCCATGAGCGCCACAACCTCCTCGGCTAGCTGCTCAACCTCGGCATCATCAATGTAGAGTGCCATCGGTTCCATTCTAAGTGGCCCTGGCACCGATAAAACTTTCTGGCTGAACCTCCTGCAGGTAATCAGCGTACAGGTCGGTCGCCTCGCGATCTGTGATCGAACCCCTTTCGCTGCAAGGTCACAAGCAGATCCTCTATAGGGTCATGCACGACAGCATCGCCTGAACGCTCTGTCATCTGGTCGGCCCAATCGTCGATCGCGAGCCGCTCGGAAACAATGCCGTGCTCTGCCGCCAACGCATAAATCCGGGCAAGAGCCAGCCTTTTGGGAGTGTTCCTGTTCATGTCTTTCCTATCGGCTTAATCCAAGCCCCTGCGAGAGGCTGCGCTGCTGTTTCAGGGTATGGTCGTGGCTCAATTCGGCCATGCGGGTGCGTTCGACCATTCGGCCGACCGTCTTGATCTGCTCGGCCTGTTTCGCCAGCTCCGGACGCCTTTCAAGCTCCTTGCCAAACTCGCGAGGATCGGAAGATCCGAACCGGCGTGTCAGCGCATTGGCAACACGCTTGACCTCCTCAAGCGCGGCCTGGCCATCCGGGGTCGATCGCAGATCCTCGATGAACTGCCCGCGTTTGTCTGTCGGCGTCTTCTCTACCTGGGCGATGATCTCGGCGCTGCGTGGCGTGAGGCCGGGGACTTCAACGACATCACGCTTGTCGCGCTGCCATTGCTCTGACTTGCGTTCCTCACTAATGCGGCGCACCCACCTCTCGGAAGAATATCCAATCTGGGAGGCAACCGCTTTTGCATAATGCAGGGCCGCTTTCCGCTCTTTGTTGTCACCGAACACGCCGGACTTGCCACGCAACGCACCGAACCGTTCAGGCTGCTCAGCCATGGTCTTCGCCAGAAGTGCACCATTGCCCTCCTTCTCGGTGATCGCAGCCCGAAGCCGACCGGCAACCTCTGCGGGGTCACGGAAGACAGACCGCGCAACAGATTCCACGGCTTCAAATCCATGCTCGAACGCCAGCATGGCGTTTTCGCGGGCCACGTTATCAATGGTCCTGTCATGGCGCGTAATTGCCAGCACGAGAGGGGCAGGTTTGTCGGCCTGGTGCTGCCCGTGGCGATCGGCGGCAAGATCAGCACCCATGTTCGGTGAGGACCCGCGTTTAAACACCTGCCGCCCCGTCGGGATCTCGATCTCACTGCGAATGCCGATCGCCTCGACAATACCGCGCCGCTCGGCAAACGCGCGGGTGTAATCCAGCGTCGTTTCCTTCGCCCCGGATCGCGACAGGCGGCTTTCCAGCCGTTCATAAGCCAGTTCGCCGGCATCCTGGACTTTCCAGGCATTGCGATGCGTCTGCGTGCCATCCGGAAGGGTGACGGGGACTGATCCCTCATGGCGAAGGCCGATTGTTGCTCCGATCTCCGGCGCAGCCTCCTTCATCGCCTGTTCCAGCCCGACGCCCCATGTCGTCTGCCGCTCGCCTTTGGCGTTTTCCAGCGTCACGAAGTAGCTGTCGCGGTTGCCCTGCCGGTGCTCGTAAGGCGCAAACACCATGCTCCACCAGCTTGCCCTCCTTGTTGTCAGTGAGCTCTTGGCTGTCGGCATGGAGCTGAACCTTGCGGGATCCTACACCCTGCCGGATTGGCGAAGACTGAACACAGCCCCGGGTGGGGGTCCAATTTGCGCACAGGCCGGTTGATGCAGTCTACTCCGCGACGGCAATAGAGCCCGAAAGGAGCGTCCAATGTTTGATTCTTTGAGCGCTAAGGGACATCAAACAAGATAATGCCACTAATAGTATTCTACCCGAAGCAGTCATAGTGTGCTTCCTGGAATAGTGATTTGCCATGTGCGGCTACCAGAGAGTGAACCTGCGGTCCGGCTTCGCACCCGTCAGATCTGTGATGGTCGACTCAATTCCGACAAGATAAACACTTCCACACCATTCTCCGGATCGCCGCAGACTGAACGAGAACGGTCAACCTGTGCACATCACAGGTTATAGGGAGGAGCTTACGTGGCAACAGGTTCAGGCAGCAATAAAATTCGGGTCGAGCTAAGGCCTCTCGTGGGGCTTTTGGCGGACGTGCCTCCAGAACTGATCCGTTATCTAGCGGAAGACGCAATCAGGATTCACCGCGACTTGGTCGACAAGGCTGAAAGCCTGTTTCAAGCACTCCCTGCGGACGTAAAGACAGGCAAGGTGGCCGGCAGCACCGAGCACCTTGCTTATTTGAAAGCAACCATCGAGATGCATGCGCAAATGGCCGCATTGTCGAGCCTCATCGCTATTTCGGGCCATACACCGGAGGTGTGAGCCCCCTCGATCAAACTAGACCCCGGCGGAGTGCAAGCCCAATCAGCTCGTAGTTGTTGCATAGACCATAGCGATGTCGGACATCACTTAGTGCGATACGGACTGTGTTGTATTTCACGCCTTCAAGTAGCGCGATGTCCTCCATCGACTTGCCGAGTGTGATCCAGCGGACAAACGTCGCCTCCTTTGGGCTGAGATAAATCTTCTCCTCAATGGTTGGCGTCACCTGCAGCTGCTCCATGAGAGCGTGAAGCTGCCCGACCGCTGATGCAGCGGCGATGGCATCGATGTGCCTTTCCGGGGTCAACTGAGGCTTTGACGATGCCAGAGTCAGCATGGACACGGCGCCATTCGGCGTGGCGATTGGCATCGTTATGCCCGAGCGGATGTTGTAGTCAGCGGCATCTGAGAAAAAGCGGCGCTCTTCAACAGAGAGCGATGACTTCTCATTTTCGCCGGACCACGCAAACGCACGACGGTATCGTTGCGCCTGTCGGATCACGGGGTCGACAAACCGCAATTCGTCCTTGTGATAGCGTTCCTGCCAGGTGGTGTCGTAATCCGACGCCGCATAGGAATGGCCAGGCCTTAGGCTGACGAAGGCATAGCCCGTAAAATCGTAACGTTCCGCAATTTCTGTTAGCGCTGTCTTCAGCGTCATCTCATCGCGGGCAATCGCGGTCAGATCTAGTATGCGTTCGAGGCACTCATCCATTGACCAACTCCCATCTCGGCATGTAGCCGATGACCGTGTTCACCCCCTTCGTGGTCCCGTGACCGTGAGCTCGGCTTACAGCCATCGACGATTTACCGAGACCCGATGGGACTCGCTCGAGGAATCCAGGCCCGCCTCGCGAGGTACTGGCAGGAGTGGCGATCATGTCATCCATATGTATTCGCATTCTATCTTCGTGAAGGTTGGATTGGATCCGGCCCAGGAATGACGCGTGGGAGACCGTCATTCTGGACAAGAGCTTAATGTCCGCCGATCCAAGCTACCGCCCGTTAATTTGTCCTTTTTGGGAAACGAGCCCCTCTCAGATATGGATAAGTGACTGACAAATAACGCAGAGTGACGAAGTACAAGTTGAGTCGAGAAGGCTCGCAACGACAGAGTGCTTCTGATCGATTGCTGCATCTATGACCTAAATGGCCAGCAGCATGGCGGCGTCACATTGATGGAAGGCCTGTCTGCTCAGACAGCATGACACGTCACTGCTCCTGTACGTTGCCCCCAAGCCTGCTCAGATTGATCCGCATCCCCGCGTCTTCTGACGACACTGGTTCCGTGTCCGACGTAACCTCTTGAGGCGCCGCCCCGCTTCCTTCCAACATGTCGAGGTTTTTCTCCTTCATAGGGACCTCGTTGACAGGCACCGGATCCTGCGCCTGAAACACGGAGACACCTTCGAACTCCCCGGTCCTCCATGCATAGACGGCATCGTCGAATACTTGTGGCAACCCCTCTTCGCCCTGCGGATTGCCATACCACTTCGTGACGATCCGAATGATCTTGGCAAATAGCCCGGTCCCGATGCGGAGGTTTTCGCAAGGGTCAAGGAGGGCCGGATCTAAATCGCCGATCTCTTTGACGCCAATGCCAGCTGGCATTTGCGTGACCCCAACGCGGACAATGGCTTGACCCGCATAGTGTTGGATTGTTGCCATGGCCTCGTCGACAGATCGAGGCTCCGGGAGAAGAACAGCCTTCCCACTCATGTTCACCGTTACGGCCAGCGGCTTGGGGGAGCCCACCTCGTCGAGAAACCGCTGAATAATGGCTGGCTTCAATGCCGGATCACTGCATGACTGTATGAATGCGAGATCCATGGTCAAGGCTCCGAAGTTTCGGTGTTGAACGACAGGACGAGCGGAACCGCAAATAGCTTGGACCAAGCCTCGGCACTCGCGCGCTGAATGTCGACAATGTTGGTGCCAGCCGTCCACCAGCCATTGCCGACAAGGACGATGCGATCAGGTGCGTGAAGCATGGATTGGAGGATCGGCCAGACGATCAATTGCTCGTAGCAGATCAGGATGGCGACGCGGCTACCAGCGATATCGGCGACTGCAGGGCCGAACAGATGAGCTTGGGCACCACCGCCTTCACCTGTCCAGGGCAACCAGGGGCGCCACATCGCCACTGGCACTGGCATCCGTTGACGATAAAGGACCGCGGCCTCATCGGCCGTCACCGATACCATGACATTGTCGTAACCATCACGCGCAACGATGGTCGCGCCAGCTATGATGGTCACCTCAGCCCCACGAAGCTTCTCCTGCCAGAATTGAGAAACGGTCGGTGTCCAGAAACCCATGACGCTCTCAGGCAAAACCAGCACACGCCTTTCCGGCAATCTGCCGGTGACGACAGAGGCTAGGAGATCACGGTGTCGCTTGAGGGTCATCTCCCGGCCGAGATCTTCTCCTTTTGCGAAGTCGACACCTTGCCACGCTTCTCCTACTTGCAAAGGAGACCAGAACGCGGCGGACCACAGCCAAAAGCCCGAAAGGGTCACGGCTGCAGCCGGCCAGTATCGCGTTGTCATCAACGCGAGGCCGGCTGCCATTGCGGCAAGTCCTAACCAAGCCCAGCCAGGAAACACGACACCAGACGCTGTGATCGGATGCGCCCAGCCCAGTATGCCGAAGGGCGGCACGGCAAGGAGCAACATTATCAGGCCATATCGGAATGCCGCCGACCAATCGTCGCGCTCCGTCCAAAGCCACCAATGTACAAACACAAACGCAAGTGATGCGGACAGCCACAGGATAATTCCCAACCACAGATCCGCCTGGAAATACGTCGCCACCCCTTGCGGCAACCCGTGGGACGCAGCCAAGAAATAGGTGGCGGCGACCAGTGCCGCCGTCGATCGGTGACGTGCCATCGACCATAGCGCGGGCATTGCGATGGAAACGGGCAGGGCAAGCGCCGTCCCACTCCAGGCAATGAAGCCTGTAAGCGCTGAGGCAATCACGAGCGCGGGGACAAACATCCACTCACGGCGCATAGGTGAGCACCGGCTGCGCTAGACCAAGGACACCTTCGGCAGGGACTGATCCAAGGTACCGAGAATCCCAGGATGCTGTGAACTCGGAATGAAGAAAGACGTGGCCGACTGGTACATCGCCGCCTTGGTCGGCAACGAGCAGTCGTCCTTTCCCGTCTCGATGAAGCACGACCGAACTGGCGATTTCATGTCCGTCGACCGATACGGCCGCGCCGATTTCTACCCTTTGTCCTGATGTTGCAACTACCGTCTTGATCAGGGGTCCAATGCCTCCAGGGCATAAACCTGATCGAAGATATCCCCGCCTCCTCGCATCTTGCACCATCCTTGTATCCGGCAGACAAATGAATACGAGATCACCGTTTTTGACTGGTCGTTTCAGCGGCATGATCCGCCAGAGCCCTAGCGGCTCACTTGGTGTAGTGTTGATGCGAAGATTGCCGAAAAAACCAAACGCAGCAAAAGCCGCAAGGAGGGCTGTCACCACGCCAAGTAGCTTTGATGCAGGGCGACCTTGTCGCCTTGGCGCCAGATCCAAGGTCGTCATTTCAAGGTCACTCCCTTTGACTGCGTCTGCCGCAGCGCCTCGGCCTGTTTGAGCGCCACTGTCGTTCGTTCATGGGCTGTCAGTTGCTGCACGGTCCGGATCGTGTCCCAGGCGGAGCGCAGCTCATTTTTCTGGGCGGGCTGCATCCCTGCGGAGGCTTTCTCAAATGCCTTTCCGTCCGCGGTCTTGGCCGCAAGCGGAAGAAAGGTTCGCTCCCCAAATCGCTCCGCTACGGCCTTGGCAAAATCCTCAAGCTCGGCCTTCACATCTCTGTTCTCGAAGGCGTATGCGAGGCAGGCGGCCAGGTCGTTTCGATCGATCGCATCTCGCGCTCGCTCAAGCACCCGCTTTGCCGATGGCGACAGAGCGGGAATATCGAGCGACAGCCTCGCGCGGACCGCGCGTTCTTCACCTTCAAAGCGACTGACCGCCTCCGCACGTTTCGCAATGAACCGCTTGAGATCGCGGGCCAACGCGATCACGTTGGCCAGAGCTATGTCGCGGGCCTGCTTGTCCGCGCGAGCCGCAAACAGCCCGGTCTTCCCCTTCAACGAACCGAAGCTCTCAGGCTGTTCGGCGATCTGTGCGATGGTCGTTGCTGCCACTGTCGCGTTAGCCAGCATGGCATCGACATTCACCATCTTGAAGGCCGCCTGCGGGTCCGCAAAGACGAGATGGAAGCGAGACGAAACCTCTTGCCAACTGTCCTTGAGGCGCGGATCGGCCGAGAGCTTGTCTTCGACAGTCTGACCAATCGATCGGGGGAAGATCGTGGTGCCTGAGACCATGGGTTTTATCTCCTTCTTTGCAGATGGTGTCGATACAGCCGATGTCGCTTTGCCCAAGCCGAGCCTTGCGCCGACAGCGACGAGGCGCGCGCTGAGCGCGGCTAGCTTTGTCGATTGACGGATGGTCCATTGGAGTCGGTCGTGTGCGATCGTGCGGGCGACATTCAACAGATGGAGGCCACGTGCCTCGGCAAAACGAAGTGCTGCGCGGTAATGCGAGGCGTCCTGATAGTCGAGCGTCGTTTCCTTTGAGCCGGCACGCGAAAGGCGTTCATGCAGCCCGGCCATCGCCAGCGTCTCGACAGGCACAACGTTCCAAGTATTGCGTTCGACTTCAGTACCGTTGGGGAGCATCACGCGCTCAGAGCCAACCTGCCTAAGGCCGATGCGATCACCAATCCTGGCGTTCGACGCTTCCATCGCCCGGGCGAGATCGACACCCCAGACAGTTCGCTCCCGACCATCGGCAAAGCCGAGCGTCACATAGTAGCTTTCCCGGTCGCCCGACTGGTGTTCGTATGGCGCCTTGCCATGGGCGATGAGAACACCGCCGCCGCGCTGTTGCGCGAACTCTTCCAGCCCGACATAGAGCGCCGCTGTGTCGCGGTGGCGTGTCATGGCGACATAGGTCAGGTGCCGGTCCAACGTGCGCGACGCCAGCACCTTGACGCAATCAACTGTGGCACCCTGGCTCTTGTGTACGGTGGTGGCATAACCGTAATCTACATTTGCGTAGAACCGCTGTTCGACCACGATCTGGTGCCGATCTTCACCTTTGGCAATCTCGACAACAATCCGGCCGGGCTCCGCCTCGACGACACGCGCCAGCATGCCATTCTTGACCCCAAGCGATCCTTCATTCTTCAGGAACACGATCTGATCACCGGCCGCAAAATGCCGTATCCCGTCTTCTGTCTTGAAGGCATGGCCAGCCTCGATCAGGCCTCGCTCGATCAGTTTGCCACGTGCCAATTCGTTCAGTTGGCGGACGTCAACGCGGCGATGGGCTAGTATCAGTGCAGCCTTGGTCGGATCGTATTCGTTGTCCCAGTCGGCAATCAATGCAGCGACAGCCTCGTGCCGGGTCCAGCCGGTCCGCACGCTGTCACGCTCTGCATAAGCGTCGAGTGCTGCCGAGACGTTTCCGCGCGCCAGATCGAGGGATGCATCGCGCATCCACTGTTCGCGCTGACGATAGATTGTCTCAAGCTCCGCATAACCGATCCGGTCTGCAATGGCGCGGAAAGCAGCACCTGCTTCAATCGGCTGAAGCTGTTCGGGATCGCCGACCAGAACGAGCTTGGCACCGGACGAGGTCACGGCTTCAACGAACAGTGCCATCTGCCGGGAGGAGACCATGCCGGCCTCGTCCAACACCAGAACAGTCTTGTCATCAAGCTGGTCTTTACCCTGGCTCCAGCGTAGCGCCCAGGACGACAATGTGCGGGAGACAATGCCAGCTTCCTTTTCCAACCCTTCCGCCGCCTTGCCCGCAAGAGCGCCACCAACAACGCGATAGCCTTCTGCCTCCCAAGCCTCACGGGCAGCCTTCATCATAGTCGTCTTGCCGGCGCCGGCGCGACCGATAACGGCGGCGATGCGCTGCGGGCCGGAGACATGTTCGATCGCGACCTTCTGCTCATCCGACAAATGTCTGTGGCGTCCGAAGACGACCGAAAGGGCGGTGCCACTGACCCCATGTGACGAGCACCGAGACAGCCAGGCCGCCTGGTTGGCCATCATGGTTTCGATCCTGATGAGTTCCCGGGTCGTAAATTTCGCGAGCTGCCTCATCCCGGTCGAGAAACCAATCCGCTCGCGGTCGAGGCGCAGCGTCTGCGGGTGCTGCAGGATCTTCGCCATCACGCTTTGGAAGACAGCCGCATCATCGATGTAGCGAGCCAGGATTTTGGCGACATCGCGCTCGTCGAAGACGCTCTTTTCGCGGGTGATCAGATCAAGGACGATCTCCGGATTCCGTTCGATGCGCTGTGCATTCTCCGCGCGTCGCTCCTCCTGCAGCACCAACCGCTCGAGCGCGGCCGCCTCTCGCTTACCATCCGTCTTGCGCTCGATCGCTTTCGTCCCAACGCCGAGGTGAATTGTCGGCTCAAGCGCTACGCCCTGCCTTTCAAAAGATCGACCGTCGACGCGAACATCGAGACCGGCCATCGCAAGATGCCGGTTCTGGCAGGCAAACCAGCCATCACGAAACGCGTTGAAGTCATCGGTGCCGCCGGCCCAAAGCTCATAGACGATCTTGCCGGCATCATTGCGCAGAGGACTGCCGCCTGGTCCCAGAACCGCGACCTTCTTGGCCCCGAATCCGTCTTCAGAAAGCGGCCGCAATGTCGTCATCAGGTGGATGTGCGGGTTGCCGGGAGCATCATGAAAGACCCAGTCGGCTACTATGCCCCTGTCCGTGATGTGCCTTGCGACGAAGTCGCGCACAAGATCGATGTTTTGCTCAGGCGAAAGCTCGATCGGCAGGGCGATGGTGACATCCTTGGCGAGCTGGGCATCGGCGCGCTTCTCGAAAGCCTCGATCTTGTTCCAGAAGGCTTCCGATGCGCCTGATACCGATCGATCGGCAATCATCAGCCGCAGCCACTCTGGCGCGTTCTTTGGGATGACAAATTCTTCGTGAAGCAGGCCCTGCTTTCGGGAATAGTCGATGGTCCTCGCTTCCCGCTCGAAATCCATCTTGGCGCAATGCCGGTAGGCCGCCGACAGCAAGGCGCTGCGACCGGAGCCGCGAGCAACGATGCTGACCGAGAAATGCGGGACAGCCACGGCGGCACACCTCCTTCGAACGAAACAATCCAGGCGGTTCGTCGAGCAATGAAGGCAGGCGCAATCACTGAAATCAGGACGTCGCGTTAGCGACGTATAATTGCGCCCTTAGCTCCGCTTCTTCGAACCGGCGGGATCATTGGCCAAATGCTGACGCTTTGGCGAGGTGCAGATCTGCACCTTCCAACCGGAAAAAAATTGGAGGACTCTGCGTCCAATCCGATCCAGGACAGCATCAACGAGATCGCGGAAAGACAAGGGATGAAGAAGCCTACCTCAAAGATCAGGGAAGAGATCGCGCGCCTGCAGGAACAGCTCAAGCAGGCAGAAACCCGCGATGCCGAGCGCATCGGTCGCCTTGCCCTACGCGCGGGGCTTGGTGAGATAGACCTCGAAGAAACCCAGCTCCTTGCATCATTCGAGGAGCTTGCTGCGCGGTTTCGAGGAACCGCTGGAAAACGAGCAGATAGCGGCAAGGGCGCGAAGGCCACGACGCTCAGCCCTGGCGAAGCTCAGGGGCAGGTTGCAGAAAGCTGAACGCATGATCAAGATGACGGCTGCTGACGCGAGAAAGAAAGATGCCAGAGATAAGATCGAGCTTGGAGGACTGATCGTGAAGGCAGGCCTGCGTTATGAAAAACGCGCTCTGCTATATGGTCTTCTGCTCGATGCTGCCGGGCGGATCAAAGGCGACGATGGAGAACGCCAACGTCTACTTGATCTGGGCGCCAGCGCGTTTGGTGACGATGCCTAAACATCTGGTTTTTGCCCTGATCCCAGCCGTGCTGATGGTTGCAATCACGCTTGGCACATCGGGCATTGAGCAATGGCTTGCCGAGTTCGGCACGACACCCGGAGCAAGAATGGCGTTTGGGCGAATTGGCCTTTGCCTGCCTTATGCTCTGGCCTCGATCAGCGGCATAGGGCTTCTCTTCGCGATCCAGGGATCGATCGAGATCAAGATGGTCGGACACGGCGTTGCGTTAGGCGGGCTTTCAACCATCCTTATCGCAGTGGCTCGGGAAGGATCACGCCTGATGGGCTTGGCACATCAAATCCCAGCCATTGAGAGCGTGGTCTCCTATCTGGACCCGCCGACGGTGGTCGGCGCCACTCTGGCACTCCTGACCATGACGTTCGGCTTGCGTGTAGGCAGGCTCGGTAATAGCGCATTTGCTGCGAGTGGGCCGAAGCGCGTTCACGGACGGCGCGCACTGCATGGGGACTCCGACTGGATGACGATGACAGACGCAAGCAAGCTGTTTCCAGCCACCGGAGGCATCGTGGTTGGCGAGCGCTATCGGGTCGATCGTGACGGCACTTCCATGACCGCATTCCGGGCCGATAATCAAACGAGCTGGGGGCAGGGCGGCAAGGCTCCGCTTCTGTGTTTCGATGGCTCGTTCGGATCATCGCATGGGATCGTGTTTGCAGGATCGGGTGGCTTCAAGACGACCTCGGTGACCGTGCCGACCGCACTCAAATGGGGCGGTTCGCTTATTGTGCTGGACCCGTCAAACGAAATTGCACCCATGGTGATGGAGCACCGGAAGCAAGCCAATCGCCAGTTTATCGTGCTGGATCCGAAGAGCTCCCTTACAGGCTTCAATGCGCTAGACTGGATTGGCAGCCACGGCGGCACAAAGGAAGAGGATGTTGCCGCAGTCGCATCCTGGATCATGAGCGATACGGGTCGGGCACCCGGCGTCAGGGATGACTTCTTCCGCGCGTCGGGCCTTCAGCTTTTGACTGCGATGATCGCCGATGTCTGTTTGTCTGGTCACACCGACAAACAGAACCAGACGCTGCGCCAGGTGCGGACGAACCTGTCCGAGCCCGAACCAAAACTTCGTGGCAGGCTGCAAGAGATCTACGACAATTCTCAATCGGACTTCGTCAGGGAAAATGTAGCCGCCTTCGTCAACATGACGCCGGAAACATTCTCGGGCGTCTATGCAAACGCCATCAAGGAAACCCATTGGCTCAGCTACCCCAACTACGCGGCTTTGGTCTCTGGCTCGGACTTTGAAACCGATGCCCTTGGCGACGGCGATACGGACGTCTTCATCAATGTCGATTTGAAGACGCTGGAGACACATGCGGGCCTGGCGCGGGTCATCATCGGTTCATTCTTGAACGCCATCTACAACCGAAATGGAGCCATGAAGGGCAGAACGCTTTTCCTCCTCGATGAGGTCGCCCGGCTTGGCTACATGCGGGTCCTGGAAACCGCGCGAGACGCAGGCCGGAAGTATGGCATCACGCTGACAATGATCTATCAGTCCCTCGGACAGTTGCGGGAAACCTATGGAGGACGCGACGCGTCGAGCAAGTGGTTCGAAAGCGCGAGTTGGATATCCTTTGCCGCGATCAATGATCCCGAAACGGCGGACTATATCTCGCGCCGCTGCGGCATGACGACGGTCGAGATAGACCAGGTCAGCCGCAGTTTTCAGTCACGCGGCTCGTCGCGCACGCGCTCAAAGCAGCTTGCGGCAAGACCATTGATCCAGCCTCATGAGGTGCTACGAATGCGGACCGATGAGCAGATCGTTTTCACCGCTGGCAATCCACCGCTTCGTTGCGGACGCGCAATGTGGTTTAGACGGGAAGATATGAAGGCCTGCGTGACGGAGAGCCGGTTCAGCCCACCAGGCAAGCCGTGATTGCGTCGAGAGACGCCTTCGCGGGAGGATCATCACCCGTATGGCCGAAGACCGCATGCGGGCTTCGTTCGCGTCTAGCGAATAGAGCCGTACGCCGTGGGCGGACCGCCATGTTATCTGCCACTTCACGGAAATGAATCAATGGTCGCTGACCGATTCAAAACTCTCGTTGGACGCTCATCGCTGAAAGCGCGATTCTGTCACCATGATCGCACAACCCTACCAACTCTATGTGGAACGAAGGGACCGGACGAAAAATATGTTCCGGTTCTATGCGCTGTCGATCGAGCCAAACCTTTTTGGCGAAGCCTGCCTGATACGGAGATGGGGGCGGATCGGTGCAAAGGGCCAGACCATGATCCATCACTTTGAGCGGGAACGGGACGCCGTGGTGCTGTTCCTCGATCTTACCCGCCAGAAGCAAAGCCGAGGATACAGAACCCTTTCGTTCAGCAATCCCATTCCTCACTCGCTGCAACACTCAAGCCGCTGACAATTCTGCCGTACTACCTGGATCGCCTGACCTCGGTAAATGACCTGCGGCGTGCGATGAACTCCCTGAGAAGCGGCAGGAAGAATGCCTTGCTGAAGCGACCGATGGGCGGTTCAGGCTCGAGGTAGAACGACTGTCCAATAATGTCGCTATTGAACTCATCAAGGATGATCCAAAGCCGCAAATCTACATCGAGACCGGCGCGGCGTTTTTCGATCGCTGGTATCTCCGCCGCGAACCGGCTTCGCTCCGGCTCCTTCGTCGTGATGGGGAAGAACAACACGAGGTCGCCACCCGCTCGAGAGATCCGGACACCGACGGCTACCGGTCGGTCTTTGCGCCCTTCTGTTTCGCCCTTACCGGCTTCACGGCTCCAGAGATACGGATAGCGGATAACTGCCGCTGTCTGGATCTCGTCATACCCACTCATCGGCTCGTCTCATCACTATCGGCGTAGGCGTCGACAGCCCCCTCAAACTCGGCGAACAATTCATCGGGCATGGTCTGAAGCGTGCCAGTGGCGCGCAATTCGGACTGACGCATCAGACGCTCGTAGTCTTCGATGTTGAGCAGCACCAGTCGCGGCTTGTTGCGCTGAGTGATTGTAACCGGATGGCGCAGCGCTTCGGCGATTATATCGCCTGACTTCCGCGACAGGTCACTCGTAGTGTAGGAACCGGTGCTGCTGGCCATTTGAAAGTCTCCGCGAGATGAAATTGCCGTCAGTAGCAACATGATAGGACGGGAACAGAAATACAGCAAATACAGCATTGCTGTAAATGCCGAATATGAGGTCTCACCCATTTTACAAAGGGACCCGGATGTCGAATGGCTGACTGGCCTGCGAGCGATGGTCACCGTTTTCCCAGACACCTGAAACGCAGCCTGATCTGTGTGGTCTACCGCCCTCAGAACGGCGGCTCCGCGTCGAGAAAGCCGTCCTGCTCGGCCATGGTAACGATCATCTCAGCCTGGGCTAGTTCGAGTTCGGCCGCAATCACGCGGCGCTCACCAGTGTTGAAGGCGTTCTTCAGCTCTGCACACAGTTCTTCAATGTGCTGTTCCAGGGAAAACGTCATCGTCTCATCTCCTTGAGTTCGTGAAAGACAATGACGGGCACCAGCGAGGTGATGGCGGGGTCAAGGATCGCGAACGCGACCGGCGGAGCCGGGGAGTGGGGGAGCCGATTTGCGCAGGCCGCCCTCGGCAGCTGGAGTAAATTGGGGGAACCGCTCATCCTTGGGGCCGTCATTGCCGACCGGTATCCTCGACAGGATCTGAGCCGCTCACCACACCTATCGTGTGGCACCAAGAAAGCCGGTTCGGGCTCGATGCCCGATCCGGCATTGGCGTTTCATCCGATTGGCTGGCCCCGCTTGATGGCGGGGCCTTCGATCGCCTCAGTCCTTGCGGCGAGACCAGATCAGCTGAAGTTCCTTCTCGCCTTCGATCTCCACGAGGCTCGCGTAAATCGGGGAGGGGAAGCTCGGATCGTCCAGCTTGACTGAGAGGTAGTCGCGGCCCTTCTGCTCCGAGACCCGCTGCCAAGCGGCGCCCAGTTCGACATTGCCTGCGTAGATCCGGAAGTGCGGGCCGTCGTCGGTGGGATTGTCGATCCTGGAGATGCGAGCCTTGACGTTGAGAGCGAGGGTGCGGATCGAGCCGGTGAAGCCATTTTCGTTCGAGGTGAAGGTGCCGATGGTTGCCATGTTCAGGTTCCTTTTTGCTTTCGGGCCGCCCATCGCGGCCTCGATGGCAGTCGCAAAGACCGGGGACGATCAGACCGCACCTGGAGGGCCGAAACACCGTGAAGGGCGGCACGAAGACACTTTCTTGATGCGCGAGGAATGGCGGCGCAGCCGACAGGGGATGAAAGTGTTGCAGCGCCGTTGCGGGACTACGATCGAGGCGAAGCCGGTCTTCGGTCAGACATGCCTCATCGAGCCCGCAGATGGGTCGCCGGCAATAGCCAATTGGAGAACCGGCATATGGAAACCGCTCCCAACCGGATCAGTTGGAAAAGGCTCGGCGGCCGTGTCCGGTCACATCAACCTTGGCCCTGGCCATCTCCTGGAGGACATCCCGCCTCATGGACAGCTTGTCGCGGCCAGTGGGCGCTATATCGTGGCGCCTGCGATTCGCCAGCCGGAGGAACAATGGCAAAGCAGACAAAGCCGTTCATCGTCGAGATCAAGCCGTCGAGGAAACCGAAACCGGATACCAGAAAGCCCTCGATATGGGGATCGCTGGATTTGAAACCGGATCCGGCTTCTGATGCTCTGTCCGAAGCACCGGCATCCTCAGCCACCATCAAGATCGGTCGGTCCTGATCGATCGCCAAGCCGGCGATGGTTCGCCAGCCTGGTAACCGGCATGTTCAAGCAGCCTGCCTCTCAATTTCTCCCTTCATCTGCATATTGTGGAGATAGGCGACTGCCCGCTGCGCGTGGGCAGCGGCCTGGAAGATTGCGCGTTTGTCGCCTTCGAAGATCGAAAGCCAGGATTGCAGATATGATGCGTGATCGGGCCGGGGCTCCAGCTCGGGTACGATGCCAATATCGGCGCAGAGGAAACAACTGCCGAGCTCGGCTATCAACTCTTCCCGCGCGCGCTCAGTGCGGTCTTTAGCGTAGCGTGAGAGGTCCCGGCCGACACGGCTCTTCTCCGCGGTCCAATGCACATGCTCATGTCCGAGGACAGCATAATAGCTGGCCGGATCCTTGAAGGTCTCGAACGCCGGCATCTGGATCAGATCGGGACCCGGCGCATAGAAAGCCTGATTGCCGCCATGGCGAACCACTGAGCCCGTATTCCGGAAAAAGCGATCCGCCGTTTCGATGCGCGCAACCGGATCAATGACAGGCTCGGAACTCTGATGATAGTGATCCGGCAAGCCGTCGATCTGCTCGATGTTGAAGACGGTGTAGGCCTTCAGAAACGGTATTTCCCGGTCGACCTCGTTTCCGTGTCCATCGATTTTCGACTTGGTGAAGCGGCTGGCGAACACCACAGTGGAGCCGGTCTCGCCTTTTCGCACGGAAGCACCTAGCTCGAGCGCCTGCTTGAAGGTCATCCACATTGACGAGCTGAACCCACGCGCCATCTGCTCCGACCAGAGCAGGAGGATGTTCATGCCCGAATAGGGCTGTCCGTTGTGGCGGAGCGGCCGAGTGATCCGGCCGTCCGTATTGGCGGCACTCCAGGGTTTGGTCCATGGTTTG
This sequence comes from Rhizobium sp. AAP43, assembly GCF_001296045.1. Lineage (GTDB taxonomy): Bacteria > Pseudomonadota > Alphaproteobacteria > Rhizobiales > Rhizobiaceae > Allorhizobium. The sequence goes on from NZ_LJHS01000030.1 coordinate 20,357, forward strand.
ACGCCATTCTCAAGATCAGAGACGATCCGATCAGTGATCCGGGTATAGATGTCCACGCGATTTTCCTCTGCTTTTGCGCTCATATCTTCAGACTCCAATTTCAGGACCGCGCCGATCGCAGTCCGTCACGGAGGTCCGATGCCAGGAGCCGCCGGCTGTCCCTGCACCGGAACGGCCGCAACAAAGTGGAGGACGGCGAAGCCGTTGCGGGGACAGCCTGGTTCCTGCAGGACCACCGACCGGGACGAGCTGCGATTGGGCGGCCGTGCCCTGCTCTTTCTCATTCATCACAACACACAAAACGCGGCGCCGATCGGCGCCAGCCTTGCGACAAGCGGGAAGGCGGAGCCGAAGCCCCGCCGTTGTGCATCAACCGAAGGCCGCCATTTGCGTCTCGGCCGCCTTGCGGTCCAGTGAAGCGCCGGGATTTTCAACCGGACGGTCGAAGGGCTTCCAAGGCTCGCCAACGATATGCTCGTAGGCGGCGACCGCACCTTCGGCTGCCATGCGCAGGGCATGGGACTGAACCCCCATATCCGCTGCGAACTCGCGCTTGCGCTGTGCGCCGCTGTCATAGCCGACCGGACCGTCGAGATCCTCGTCGCGGGCGTCATTCGACGCTTTGGCGGTTGCGTCGCGAGCCTCGGAGACGGCGCGGGAGTAGAATTGGCCGGCGCCATGTGCCGATCCGATGAAAGCTCCGACAATGCGCTGGAGATGGATTTGCATGGCCTTTTCGCCCAGTCCTTCGGACAGGCTGTCGGCGGCTTCGACGATCTGCCGTTCATGCAGGCTGCGGATGCCGTCACTGTCGATGATCGCAGTGCCGAAGCTTTCAGCGATCTTGATCGCCTGGGCCGCATCGGGGCAGGTGAGGCGAACCATTTCGAGGGTTGCGCCGCGGCGCAACTGCGTCTGGCGGGCGGTTGCGGTTCTGGAGGTTGCGGGCTTGGCCATGATGACTTCCTTTCAGGCTGCCGAAGCGGTTCCGGCCCCGTGCCGGTCTGTCCTTCGATGCGGTTGACCAGAACCGGCAAAGGACGGACGGCTTCACAGGTCCGGATCGACTGAGCCAGCAGGGCAGGCTTGCGGGCGAGCGGGGTGAAGCACCGCAGAGCCCGCGGGATTGCCCTGCGCAGAGAGGTTGAGCCGGCCGCCCCGCGGCGCAAAGCGGCCTTGAAACGACCGGTCGCCGGTTCAAACCGCGGACCAGAAGAAGGACAGATCGGCACGGGACCGAGCTCGAACCTCAGCCCGAAGGCATCGCCTTGACCGAGCCCGCATCCAGGATGCCCTAGACTTCATCCCCGTCGCCATCCATCGGCCTGGCAAGTGAGTGTCCGCCAACTCCTGCTAGATGCCCCTTGCCGCCAAGGTCGCCCTGCCGCAGCAACTCGATCATCTGATCATGCCGGAGCAGCCTGACTGCGAGTGCGTCGAACTCGTTCCACCGTTCAAAGGTCAGGCATTCGACACGCTCCAGCCACAGCAGCTTATCCGACGGGACCAGCCGCGAACAATGACCTAGCGGCAACCGTCTCGCCGCCCGCACCGTCTGCGCCTGACGCCCGGCCCGTGCTGCGATCTGGCGATTGAGGCGGTCGAAGTGCGGTTGCGTCTGCCGGCGAGCGCCGAGTGCACGTGACAACGATGACGGATCTGGTTTCAGAGTCATGTCCGCCCCTCCGGCTCACGCCAACCGAGGAACGAGGACGGCCCATCATAGGGCCAATGACGCGTGGGATCGATCACGAAGCCGAACTGGCCTCGAAGCGCATATTCGTCGCAGGGCACCAGGAAACGGCGCTCCTCGCACTCGCAGCTCCGGTCTCCGCCTATTGTCGCTACCACCTCGGTCATTCCCAAGTGAACGTCTGACCGGATTGCTGAGGTGACGACGAGGTCGGCCGCGTGTGCCATATCGAAGGCCGCGCGATCCTTTGCCCGGCTTTCGCCTTCAGTCAGTGCCCGACCGTGGATCTCTTCCCAGGCCTCGGGCCAGGTATTTCGGACGACCTTGTCCGCGATCTGTCGCTCAAAGCGCGTGAACAGTGCCGGGAAACTGATCGCCACAGCCGCCCATTCGACATCTTCCTCGTACCAGCGGACCTCTTTCCTCAGAGCGGGGTGAGTCCTTGCATTGCGGTCGGGCGACAGATGGAACCCGCCATGGCTGGCGGTCGTATGCGCAACCACCCCTTCACCGTACTGGATCGCCATTTGCGATCCACCCCAGGGCGTGCTGGCGGACATCCGGGCCTGGACACGCTTCAGCTCGGCAAGCTCGCGGCTGTGATCCGCGGTTTCCAGAACCCGGGCCCGGAACGCCGCTTCATCGCCGATCCGGCCGTCATGACCGAGAAAATCGGCGCGTGTCAGCGTCTCCAGTGGACGGCTCCGGGTAAATCCACTCGCGAGATGGAAGAAGCCGTCCGGCCCGGGCACCATTGCTATGACAAGATCATTGATACGAGCAACAGCCAGGCCGTCGGCGCTCCTCGCAAACTCCACCCCCGAGAGATCGGGAGCGGAGGCGGAAACATTGGCATCGGGGGAGGCGCTCATGCCGCAGCCCTCTCTTCGAAGTCGCGATGCTTATCACCGTGATCATCGACCGGATCCTGACCACCCGTTTCATCGTCTGCGGTATCCTCACGACTGTGATCGTGCACAGCGTCCACACCATGCTCAGCGGCTAAGCCATCGTTCTCTGCATCCGCATCTGCTGCAGTATCGCCGGGGCTCGCGCCGGCCCGGAGCCATTCGAGGGTTTCGTCGACCCCCGGTGCAAAGCGGGCAGACGGATGGACGAAGTGCTCCGTCGCGAAATGTTCGATTAGCGATGCACGGGTCTCGCGCACCTTCGGCCGCAGCTGCACGCCGGCCTCTGCGCAGGATGCCTCCATTGCCTGGCGCGACAGGCATAGGATGAACTCCTCAGATCCCATGTTGGGTAGATATGCATCCGCGCCGATCGCTTCACCCGCCAGACGCGCGACCAACCCGCTGTTGGACATGCCGCGGCGGCACGACAGGGCATCGATCAGCACCGAGCGGGCAGCAATTCGCAGTGTATCCCGGTCGGCGGTCAGTTTCCCGTCTTCATCGAACAGGGTCACCGCGTGGCGAGTAAAGCGCTTGCCGGCATGAAAGCCGCCTTCAGCGCCGGAATCGACCCGGACATTCTGCCCTGCAAAAGCCAGCACCAGCAAAGCCATCAGCGTGTCGTCATCGATCGGCGCGCGGCCGAGCGCATCATGGAGGGCATCGGTGCGGAAATCGCCGATCATGTCGTGGCCCTTCTGCGTGACATCGGGGCGTGCTTTCGGCGCAAGGTCGCGTGCATCATCAATGGCGCCATCGGCATCCGTTGCAACTCCACCTTTCGGCTTTGAAGCCTCCGGCATCCGGTAATGGACAGTCTGGACCTTGCCCTCGCGGTCCAGATAGAGCGCAGCGTGATCGGACTTTGATGGCTTGCCATAAACCTGGGTGGCTTTCTTCGGCAGTTCCGGCTGCCCCCAGCTGTTCACCTCGACGAGCGCGCCGCGCTTCGGCAGGTTGGACGTCATCCACTCGTGCTGGGCGCCTAAAAAGCCCTCGACATTGGTGGTGTAGCGGCCGTCCTGATCGGCGGGAGCGAAGAGGTCCTCGACCCATGCAATGCCATAGGCTTCACGCAGATCGTCGCCGAAGCTTGCATCCTTGGCATACATCCGCTTTTTCGTCAGCGCATTCGCAATCGACCACCAGGCCGCGGTGTCTCCCTTCTTCGGCTTGTGCGCCTTCCAGACTTCGCCCTGCTCGACCTCGGTGGCTGCCGCGATGATCTTCAGGTGCTGTTCGCAGGGCATGTCGCCCAGTGCCATCTGCTCAAGCATGGCCGGCAGGACGTTCGCAAGCAGGCGTAGCTTGCGGATCTGGCGGGCGGGAAGTGCTAGCGCAACCGCGATTGCCTCTTCTGTCCAGCCGAGAGCAACAAGCCGTTCGATACCGCGCCACTGGTCGACGGGGTTCAAGGCTTCGCGCACGCTGTTTTCGACCATCGAGCGCATGGCACCGTTATCGTTTGCGGCATCCACGACCAGGATTTCGATTTCGTCCAGGCCAGCTGCGATCGCAAGCCGGACGCGGCGATGGCCAGCATCGATAATGTAGCCGTTGCCACCACCCGATTCCGGCGCAACAACTGGCGGCTGCACGATGCCAACGGCCTTGATCGTGGCCAGCATCAGGGCGTCTGCCTGCGGTGACGATTTCGTCTGGCGCATGCGGTCGGGATTTTCCTTCAGCGCGCGGGGATCCACTTTCATGATCTGCATGGGACGGTCCTTTCAGGAGATATGCGAGCCGGCGCCTTGCCAGCCCTTCCTGTCTTCATTCCTTCCGAAGACATCTCCCGGACCGCGGGGCGGAAGGACGAACGCAACTGCGGTCGAGCATCCCTGTCGGGAGGGACAAGCGGGGCATCTGCCCTGCGATGGATAACCGACCGGGATTGCGCAGGCGGCGGTTGAGCGACAGCGACGGCCGGAGGACCGATCTGCGAGCGGTTGTCCTCTCTTCCTCCTTCCCTCTCATTCCTTCTGACTCACCATCGTCCCTGTTGCAGACAGTGCCAGCTTCCGGATCGGACGGACGGTTATCAGGTGTCGCGCCAAGTCACGAAGAGGGGTTCCGCCATACCTTTGCAGGAGGCTTCATTGTTTCAAGCGCGGACGGCGAACGCATGACCGCGCAATGATGCAAGCGTCTGCTCTCTGCTTTCGCAGGCCCGGTCCTGGACCGGGGGTCTAGTCAAACGATGGCCAAAAAAAAGGGCCACCGGCATAAGCCGCGGCCCATAAAGTGTGGAGATCATAAACCTCCAGAGGGGAACAGCTGCTGCGGCGGAACTGGGAGGAAGCCGCCATGTGCATCAGCTGCGTGCACTATGATGAATTTCTCATCGCATTGCACCTAAATTTTGCGCAGTGCAGCTATCCGGCGGACGCTTGGTCTGTATCAGTGTCGAAATCCGCTGCAAGCAGCGCTTCGTTTTCCCGCAGCTGCCGGCGTTTCTCAGCGAGTTCGTCGGCGAAGGCAAACACGCCACCATCACGAGACAGATAGGATTTCAGGCGCTGTTCAGCGCAATCGAGCTGATGGCGATATCGGCGTTGTTCTTCGTCAAACCCGCCGAGTGCATGTTCCAGCCTCAATATCGCTCCTAGAGCCGTGACCGTGACGGCGAGATCGATTTCATGGTCGGTGCCCGTGCGCTTGAGAAGGGTCTGGTACAGGAAACCGTCCTTGCCGATCCGCTCTCCATCGAAGACGAGATCGAAACCGCCGATCGTCGCAAGGTGGACCTCACCCTCCTGCTGGAGCTGCACCAGGGTCAGAATTTCTTTCATAATTGCTCGGCCCGCCTCCTTGCGCTCGGTATAGGCCTTGCTGAGTGCGGTCATTGTGAAGGCGTCCCCCTCTGTCGGAACGAGACGGCAGATATCTTGCCCTATCTCTTCGATGCGCTGCGTTGAATGCTGGATATCCCGCTCCGCATCTTTGATCTGACGTCGCACCGCACAGAGGTCGTCCTCATGGGCGGCGCGCAGACGTTCAAGGCGTGCGATATCGGCTTCGAGCCCCGCCTTCTTCATCAGGCGTTCGTCGCCAGACGCGATCGCCTTGGCCATGGCGAACTGGTTTGCCTGACCTTCGCCCAGATCTTCAAGACGCCGGATCGAGGTGTCGCCGGAAAGGGCGGCCGCGATGAAGCGGGCCTTGCGTTCGTTGTTCTGCCACATCGAGGCATCAAGAGATCCTTGCGTCGCATAGGCGAAGATATCGACGACGTCGTGCTGATTGCCCTGGCGAACTATGCGGCCCTCACGCTGCTCGATTTGAGAGGGCAGCCACGGCACATCGAGATGGTGGAGCGCCTTCAGCCGAAGTTGAGCATTGACGCCGGTACCCATGGTCTCGGAACTGCCGATCAGGAAGCGAACGCGGCCGGCGCGGACATCGCCGAACAGCCGCTGCTTGGCGTCTATCTTCTTGAAGTCCTGCATATAGGCGATTTCTGACGGCGGTACACCAAGCCGGATCAGTTCGTCACGGATCCAGCGGTAGGCGGAGAAGCCTCTGGACTTCTCGACATTGATCGTACCCAGATCGGAGAAGATCATTTGCGCCGCACCGGGCAAGTCATATGGCTTACCATCGGGGCGCTGGTAGGTGTTCTCAGATGTTTCCTGCCAGATGCGAAACGCATTCCCGATCAGGAGATTGAGCTTGTTTTCCGGCTCGTCACCGCTCGCCGGCATGACCAGGCGGAGATCTATCGCGGCGTGCCGTCCGTCCGTGATCACGGAAAGCAGGATATCGTCACCCGGCTTTGCCGGACCCTCACGCTCTTCGATCGCTTTGATCCGCGTTGCGAGGAGCTGCTGATAGGTCTGGAACATCGGCGTCGGTGAGGCGGTCACGATCTGCCGGCGGCCGGTCGAAACATCCGGGACCCGAACATGGCCCCTGAGGTCAGACGGCATGACCACATCCGCAAAGCGGCGGAACATCGCAATCAGCTCCGGGACATTGACGAACGAAGCAAAGCGACTGACCGGCTTGTATTTACCCGATGGCTGGATCTCGAGCTCGGTCACCGTATCTCCAAAGCACGATGCCCAGGCGTCAAATTCATGCAACCCGCGCTCCTGAAGATCGGCATGGCCGAGCAGGCGCTGGATCGAGAACATCTCACCGAGTGTGTTGGTGATCGGCGTACCGGAGGCCAGCACCAGCGCCCGGCCTGGGTTCTTCGTTTCTATGAAGCGCGACTTAACATAGAGGTCCCAGGCACGTTGCGAGCCGTTCGGATCGATACCCTTCAGCGTCGACATGTTCGTCGCAAATGAAAGCTTGCGGAACTCTTGCGCCTCGTCGACGACAATCTGGTCCACTCCGACCTCCGAGATGGTCAGCAGATCGTCCTTCCTCGTGATGAGTGCTTGCAGCCGCTCCTCCAGACCTTCCTTCAATCGCTCAAGGCGCTTGAGCGATACGCGGTCCTCGCTGTCGACCTTGACCAGTAGATCCTCGTAAAGCTGCAACTCATCCTGGATCATCTGCTGTTCGAAGGAGGAGGGGACGCTGATGAACTTGAAGGCCGAATGGGTGATGATGATCGCATCCCAGGTTGCCGTTGCGGCACGACTGAGGAACCGGGCCCGCTTGTCCTTGGAGAAGTTGGTTTCGTCGGCCACCAGGATGCGTGCGCCTGGATAGAGGCCCAGGAATTCGCGGGCGGCCTGGGCCAGGCAATGGCCGGGAACGACCAGCATTGCTTTGGCAATCAGACCGAGCCGCCGCTGTTCCATGATCGCAGCCGCCATGGTCATCGTCTTGCCAGCGCCAACGGCATGGGCGAGATAAGTCGAGCCGTCAGCGATGATCCGCCAGATGCCGCGCTTCTGGTGTCCATAAAGAACGAAGGCGCCAGAGGCGCCGGGAAGCTTGAGATGCGAGCCGTCGAACTTGCGCGGCGCAATGTTGTTGAAGCGGTCGTTGTAATCCCGCACCAGCCGGTCGGTGCGATCCGGATCGGTCCAGACCCAGCGTTCGAACTCACTACGGATCTTCTGCAGCTTTTCGCGGGCGGCCTCGGTATCGATCACATTGAGCACCCGCCTCTGGCCATTCACGTCCTTGATGAGGTCGAAGATCTGCGGCACGCGGCTGTTCAAGGTGTCCGACAGAAGCTCGCCCGCATGGCGACGGCTCGTGCCCCATTCCGATGTGCCAGCGGCGGAGTATCCAAGCTGCCGTCCGTCGACAGTCCAGGAGCCAAGTTCTGGCATATGGTGGATCCGGATATCGGCCTCCATCATCTCTTTCACATAGGCGGCGACATCGGCAGCCGGGATCCAGGGTGCGCCAAGGCGCGCTGTGATATCGGACGGACGCAGGTCAGCCGGCTGCACGTCCTGCAGCGCTCGGACATTCCGCTGGAAGGCGGGGTTGAGTGCGGCGGCGGCCTCAGCGACTGCAAGCTTTGTGCGGACCTGGCCCGCAAGATAAGCATCGGCTGTCTGCCAGACGCCGTCAGCCGGATCCTGGAAGATCGCCTCACCCAGTTGATCGAGCACGGTATCGCGATCGCAGTGCAAAAGCTCGGCGATGTGATCGAGATCGACCCGGCCTGCTTCATTGAGCACGACGGCCAGTGCATCTGTGGCGCTGGTGACGACGGGTGGGGCAGGGGGAGCGATGACCCGGTCGGAGAAGATCGGACCCGGCTTGGCTGTATCAGTGTCGATATCATAGTCCTCGATCGAGGCCACCAGCCAACAATCGGGATCGTCCCGGAACGGATGCAGGTTGGGCTGACGGTGGGATTCTCGAACCTCGTCTGTCTCGGGGTTCTCCTGGATCGAGACAGTTGTGTGGTTGATGGGGCCGAACTCGCGCACAAAGCTCGACCAGGCAATCCGCAACCGCACCTGTGCGTGACGCCAGGGATGATCAGTTTCCTGTGCCTTGAGAAGGTCGCGCACGGCATCCCGGATCGGGATCAGCTTCTTGATGATACGGATGTGCTTTTCCGGGATGCCGTCGCCGGTGCGGCTAGTGCGAACGGTGACCGCCACAGGCGCACCGTCGACGATCTGCATCAGGCCATGCCGCTGATCGACCATATAGCTACCCTCGCGAACCTGGGAGGTCGCGGGCCGGAAATCGACGATAGCGCCCAACTCATCCTCAAGGTCGAGATCGATTGGCGTCGGCTCGCCGTCATAGATCCCCTCGGGAAGAAGCGCGATTGCGGCGTGCAGATGCGTTACAAGATCACCACCGGCACGCGGCCGGCAGGTGTAGGTTTCGCCGAAGGGACCTGAGGTCAGCGCGTGGGTTCCGAGCACAAATTCAGGATGACGGGAAAACCAGCGATTCACGCGGATCACAGCTTCATCATCAGATGCTGACCTTATTTCTTCGACGTCGAGCCACAGAGCATCGCCCTCAGGCTCACCGATCTTGCGCTTTCGGAAGAAAAGGAGATCGACCACTGTGTCAGTGCCGGCATCGCGACGAAAACTGCCCTCGGGTAGGCGGACCGCTGCAATCATGTCAGCGGACCTGGCGATATGCTCCCGCGCGGTCGTATCCGCCTTGTCCATCGTGCCGGCACTGGTGACGAAGGCCGCCAGCGCGCCCGGCTTCAGGAGATCGATCGACCGTGCAATGAAGTAGTCGTGCAGCCGCAGGCCAAGCGAACGATAAGATCGGTCCGAACGGACCGTACGATCGGAAAAGGGTGGATTGCCGACAGCAAGATCATAGATCGCGGTCAGATCGGCGCGGGCGAAATCGCCGTTGATGATCCGCGCTCGGGGCTGCAGGAGCCTTGCAATCCTGGCCGTGACGGGATCGAGCTCGATACCGGTGACATAGGCGCAGTCGCGGTACTCGGTCGGCATCAGCGCAGGAAACAGTCCCGTGCCGATACCCGGTTCGAGAACCCGACCACCCCGCCAGCCAAGGCGCTGAAGACCTGTCCAGATCGCCCTGATGATGAACTCCGGCGTGAAATGCGCATATTGGGTGCAACGAGCAAGCGACGCGTAGTCCGCCTCACTGACCGCGGTTTCAAGCGAAGCACCAAGATCCTCCCAACCATCGCGAAATTCGGCCTCGCCCGGGCGCCGAAACATTCCGTTCGCCAGATCTGACGCACCGAAGCCGGTGAAGCGGATCAGCCGTTCCTGATGCTCGCGCGTGACCGGCACATGGTGCCGCTCGATCTCGTTCGCCGTGAGGATGGCTGCAATGTTGATCCGCCCTCGCTCCTTCCAGCTTGAGGCGAGAGAACGATCCCCGTCATCAAGGTAGAAATTGGCGCGCGCGCTCTGCTTGCGGACCATGGGTCGTCGTTCATCTGGAAGCACACTTGATGGTGCAGGCGAGGGTGGGGTGGGATCCGGATCGTCGTCATTGGCAGCGATGGGACCGAAGCCCCCAAGACCGTTGAGGCCAAGCCCGAGCCCGGATGAAAGGGCCGAACTGCCAAACATGTCGAAAGTGCCAGGCTGACCAATCGAAAAGGGATCGTTGCTCATCGTTATTCTCCTTCATGGGCGAGCGCCATCCATCGCCCGTCTGGAATTGGCGGTTCACGGGCGCGGGAAGTGTTCGATTGGTGGGGGCTTAGGCGGCGATCGCAGGCAAGTGCCGCATGTGAACCGGCAGCTTCGCGGCGATCTCTTCGTCTGTCAGATGGTCGAGCAGTTTCAGGAGGGTGCCTTGTCCGGCACTCCAGAACATCACGGTTCGCCTTCCTCGCACCGCCTGCGGAAATCCATCGCCGGCATAGCCGCGATAGGCGTCGGCTGTACTGCTCCAGATATGCTCAAGCCGCTCCTGGCGCGTCATGGCGCGAACAGGCCGGGTCTCTCGCTCAACGATTGCCTTGCGCATCGTCTCGACGGTAGTCCCATCGGACAAATCGCAGTAGCCGTGGAAATAGCGGGTTCTGTCATCGATACGCAGCCCGAAAAAGACGCTGGTGATCGAGCCGGTCAAGAATTCGCGCAGGGCGAAAATCGGTCCGCGCATCCAGAGCGGAGGCAGGATTTCGAGCATGTAGTCATAGAGCGTCTCGTCGATCTCGAACCACTCACCGCTGTAAAGGGGAGTAGGGTCTGCCTCCCATCTGTCAGGCCTCTGGTAGTGTCGGTCAAACAACTTGAACATCTGCGATCGAGTGGCGACCCCTTCGAAGACTTTCCGGACTGAGTTTGCAGCATTCATTGTCGGCTCCTTCAAGATATCCGGACCGAAGCGATGACCACTTGATCATCTTCCTCTTCTGTCCCTCGTGATACCTTCCGGGCCGCCGCCATTCCGCTTGGCCGGGTCAAGGGCCGGCGTCAGCCGGGCGCAGCCTCCCTTGATGCGGTCGATGGAGATGCGGCACGTCGTTTTCCACTCTCCATATTCGCATTCTCCTTCTTTCTTTCCTGCAGGACCGCATTCCAGTCGTCCGCCGGCGGCCGCAGGCGTAACCAGTCGCTCGACATCTCATCGCTTAAGGCCCGGAGACGGTCGGCAAAGCTTTCCCCTTGAGGGTTGGCGTCGGTGGCGGCAACGAGTTGTGCGCCAGTGTCGGATAGGAGCAGTCTTAAGGCGGCTTCAGTTGCCGGCGACCAGCCTCCGCCGGTGCTGACGTAGAGCGTGCCATCCCGAACGCCCTCGATCGCCGCAAGGCTCATCGCATCAATGGCAGCCTCGGTGACGCAGAGCCGGATGGGAGCGACCGCGCCGAACCGGAACAGGATTTTCATCCCTCCGGACGCGAAACCACGCCAATCCGGGCCTCGTTCCTCCCAACCGGAGACAACGCCATCCTTGTCCGTATGCGCAGCCCACATGCTTCCGAATGGTCCCTCGCGAAGGACGCCCGCCTGGACCGCCTGGCGAACGACGGCATCCGGAAGGGCACGGGTCCAGCAGATATAGCACCAGGTATCGGACCCAGGCTTCGGGCGCTTGCGCTGCTCCCACCTATCGAGCACGGACGCTTGCGGCGTTTTTCCTTCAGTATCGCGCCACGCAGGGGAGGACGGAGAATATCCGGAGAGAGCAGCGACACGGCTCACTCCTTCAACGAATCCAACACTCTCAAGAGCCGTCACAAGCGAGAATACATCGCCTTTTGCGTCGCTCAACGGATCGAACCATCCCCGACCTTCATGGGTCACGATGATGATTTCGGCAGCTCGCCGGAATTTGACCGCCCGGCGCGTGCTTTCCTTGACGTCGATTGCAAAGCCGGATGCCTCGAGCACCGTTGAGCATGGAACCCGGTTTCGCAGTTCTTCTATTTCTCTTCTATTCCTCATTCAGCCGAGCGCCTTCCGATCGGTCCTCTCACATCTAATCTCCCGCAGTTTGCGGGTCAGTTCCGGCCAGCCACGAAGAGCAAAGGCCGCAAGGGCGCGGCTGACAACTGCCAGAAGTGGTAGGTGTCAAAGCACAGCCGCGGCAGAGCCTCCCTTGCGGCCCTTGCCTCGCAAGTGGCAGGAACGCTCGCCGCCAAAGCGGCGCAGGCCGGCTCAATGGGCCGGCCACGGGAAGAACTCATGGAGGATCTCCAGGTCATCGTCGCAGTCGATCTCGTCAGAAGGAAGCACGCCGTATTCGCCGTCGACTTCGAAGACGGTCACCGGGACCATCAGGTCGCGGGAAAGCTGGAAGGCATGGGATTGTGCGAGAGCGAGATCGTGTGACATTTCAGAGGCTCCATCCGGGAGCGGGTCAATTCCCGCTCGATGGCTCCCTCAAAGGCCCGGGAACGGGCGCGATCACCGTGAAGGCGCAGCCGAAAGCGGCCGCAGCTTGCTAGCGGACCCCTTGCGGGTTGATCGTGGAAGATCCGGAACCGGGCCAGGAAGCCATCGAATGAGAGCGGGATTGATCTGCTTCCGGCTGGTGCCCAGATGTGCCACTCGGTCGGAACAGGTCGCCTATGCCTGATGCACGGATTTCTGGTGCGCTGGCCACTGCGCGTATGAGCGGTTGGAGGGATTAACGTGACTTGTGTGAGAGCCAGGTGATCAGAATCCTCTGCCGGATCACGGAGAGTAACCAGGCATTCTCACCGGCCTTGCTGGATTCGACTGTGCCGACGCTTCGGGGAGGGCGCCATGGTCGGCGGTTGGGCTATGTGTCCAGGGCCAGGCAATGAGCACGCCAGCGCATCGTGGCGACGTAAACCCGGATATGTAGCAAAACCACATGCGCATCCGTCGAACTGGAAGGCGTCAGCGGCAGGTGCTATGGCACTGACTTCTGTAACGACAGCAAGCTCAGGCGCTCAAACGTCTGCTCAGGAGGGCTTGGGAACCAAACGGTTGGTCTTCGAATTGACAAAATACGGAATTTCCGTATTTTAGGGCGAAATGAGGAGTTAGCCCATGGGTTACGCAATTCAGGTTGCAGCAACGACCTTCGCTAAAGAGTTTGGCAAATACAGCCACGAGGCGACGGCTTCGGGTGGCGTCGAGGTCACATCTCATGGCCGTCCGATTGGCGCATATATCAGCTTGAAGGAACTCGAAAACTACGAGCGGCTGAAAAGTAAGGAGCGGCGAGCGATCCATGCCAGAGACATGGATGACGAGATGCTGGCAGCAATCATGAGCGCAGAATACGGTAAAGCATCAGAGTGAATTATCCCGAGCCGATACCGGGTCTGGTGATCCGCTTCGATTATCTCTGGGACGTTGACAATCAAAAAGGCCTCTTTAGCAGCAACAAAGAGAGGCCTTGTGCTATCGTTCTATACACAAAGAAAACCAACAAGACTTTGGTGGTGCCCATTTCACACTCCTACCCAGAGGTAGGAGAAGAAAATGATTCACTTGAAATTCCTGCGGAAATTTGTGCCGCGATCGGCTTGGATAAAGACAGGAACTGGGTGCGCGTTTCAGAAGTGAATGAATTCGAATGGCCTAGCCCAGAAATACGCCCCCGCCCTGATGATCCATCACGAGTGGACTACGGAATGATACCTGAGGAATTCTTCCTCGAAATCCGTAAACGTCTCGCCAAAGCAGTCGCAGAGCACCGTCTTGGTCAGACGAAACGATAGTGTTTGAGACCGGTGTTTCCGCACCGCTTGCGGCCTTGGGAAAGCGTTCTACGGGCATCAATAGGAGCGGGGACCAGGAGGGTTCGCCAAGGATATCGAGCTTCCCTTTAGCGAAGTGGAAGCCTAAGCATTCGGTACCGGCACATCCGGACAGCTCAGTGAACTGAGCCGCTGAGCACGATCATACATACGACCTTTTATCTTTGTTTTGCAATAATTTACTGAATGTCGCGTAACATATATTATGGAACATACGTGAAGCTGAAGGCTCAGCGCAGCAAAGATCGAATTTCATTTCTGAACGTCACCATCAGTTATCTACGGCACAAGCCACATACGCACTCCTTTGGCAATCGCGTGTGTAGAGAGCCAAGAGAAGCGGCGACTGAAGATGGTTGGCGAAGCAGATCAACCTTAAGGGCGCATCCGCGAAAAAAGTTGATAATGTCATTCATATTATATTGATCACCAGAAATTCAGTTTCTATAGATGGGCCCGGCGAGACTTGTCGCCCAGCGCCCCTCCCTCGCTGCTCCAGATCCGTGATTTCGCGGATGTTTCACCAAAGTTTTCTGCTTGCCAAAAAGGACCGGGCAATGATTTTTTCAAATCGCGAGTTGAGCTTGCGCTACCATTTGCTCGGATCTACCGCACTTATTGGTGTGATAATTGTTTCATTGATGCCGACCACGGTATTTGCGCAGGATGCCACCAGTGGCGTCACAGAGCTGGCGCCGATCATAGTCAATGGAGCCGGTGCCGAGAAAATCAGCGAGGACAATGACACCCTCGTCCCAGAACGCTCGGTTTCTGCCCTGAAGACTGACACGCCACTCGTCGAGACACCCCGTGCGATTTCTGTCGTTACCCGTGAGGAACTGGAGCAACGCGCAGCAACCGACATGATCCAGGCGACCCGCTACAGTTCCGGCGTTACCACCGGTGCCTTTGGCTACGACCCGCGTTTCGACCAGATCTACATCCGCGGAATAGAAACCACGACTGCGGGTGACTTCCGAGACGGACTGCGCCAGCCGATCATGACCTATGGCTCTTTCGCGACCGAGGTCTATACACTGGATCGCATCGAGGTGTTGAAGGGGCCGGTCTCTGTTATGTACGGCGCCGCGAGTGCAGCCGGCATTGTCAACCGTATTTCCAAGCTGCCGCTCGAGGAAGCCCATCACGAGGTCGAGCTGCAATATGGCACCGTCGGCCGTAAGCAGGCCGCCTTCGACTTTGGCGGTCCCATCAATGACGAGATGTTCTACCGTGTGGTTGGCCTCACCCGCGAGGGTGAAGGAAGCTACGATATCGCAGATGATCGCTATCTCCTGCAGCCGTCGTTCACCTGGAAGCCGAGCGACAGTACGACGTTCACCGTCTACGGTTTGGCACAGAAGGGCGAGACAGGCGCCAGCGCTTGGAGCTATCTGCAGGGGGATGACGTCTTCCTCTATACCGACCCGGAATTCAACAGCCAGAAGGTCGACCAATACCAGCTCGGCTACCAGCTGGAGCATGAATTCGAAAACGGCCTGACCTTCCGCCAGAACGCCAGAGCTGGGGATGTCGAGCTGAAGGCGCATTATCTCGATCGTGTAAACCTCGACACCAATGGCGACTGGCCGACGACCGCGGTGACGGACGACATGCGCACCTACCAGATCGACAACCAGGTTGAAGGTCAGTTCGATACCGGCAGCATCTCACACACGCTGCTCGCAGGCCTCGACTACACCTATGTCACATCGGACTTTGCCATGGGCAGCGACAGCGTAGCTCCCGGTACGGCCGCCTCTGCTATCCCGGTCCCTGCGCTCAACTACTTCACCGGCAGCGACCTCAGCCAAACCGGAATATACGCCCAGGACCAAATGGAACTCGGAAACTGGCGTGCCGTGGCCGGTTTGCGCTATGACTGGGCGCATCAGGAATCCGTCGTAAAGGGCCCCGGTGGCTCGACAAGCGAGAAAGACGATGGCGTCCTCTCCGGTCAACTCGGTCTCCTCTACCTCTTCGACAACGGTCTTGCCCCCTATCTCAGCTACGGCACATCCTTCGTGCCTTCGACCGCGCTTTCAGCAGACGGCTCAGTTCTCGATCCAACCGAAGGCCGCCAGATCGAAGCGGGCGTGAAGTACCAGCCCGAGGGCGAAAGCTACTCGTTGAGCGGCGCCGTCTATCGGCTGGTCGAAACCGGCAAACCGCAGTACGATTCTAGCTACTTGTTCTCCCACAACTCGGGCGAAAACACTTACACCGGATTTGAACTCGAAGGCCGCACCGAGTTCGAGAACGGCATCAGCCTAATCGCCGCCTACACCTACGCGCATGCCGAAATCACCAGCAACATCGACCAAACACTTATCGGCAACACGCCGTCCACGGTTCCGCGCCATGTCGCGTCCCTGTGGGTGAACTACGCGCTTCCGGATGATACGGCCCTGGCCGGTCTCAGCATCGGCGCCGGCATACGCGCCATGAGCGATTCCTTCACCAGCGACGCAAATACCAGCAAGAACTCTGGCTCCGCCTATTTCGATGCGGCCCTATCCTATGATTTCGGCGTCACGTCACCGGAACTCAAAGGCTTGTCGCTGTCCATCAGCGCCAGCAACCTTGCCAACCGGCTCGAACAGGTCTGCACTGACGGTTATTGCTATACCGGCAGGAACCGCACAGTTCTCGGCTCGCTGAAGTACCAGTGGTAATCATCGGCCTGGGCGGTCGTCTCCTCGCAATCGTCCCGCCGCGCTTACAGAGGCGCAGCTGAGGATGAAGAAATGAACGACGTCGTCGCCTGAACATTTCTGTGGAGCGACCATGACTGAAAACGCCTTCGTTCTGCCCGGAACTGTCCAATTCGATCTGGCACCAGTTTCGGGCGGCGAGCCTTACCGGATCCTCCTGTTTGTGCCAAAAGGAGAACCACCTGCCGAAGGTTGGCCGCTGCTGCTGACGACAGATGGCAACGCGACCTTTCCCTTCGCCGTGTCCAGCCTTGTGACGCAAGCGCCCTACCCGAGCGGAACCGGGATCGACTGGGGTGTCGTCGCCGCTATCGGATATCCTGGTGATGAGCCCTACAATGCCCAACGACGGGCATGGGACCTGGGCCCCCCGCCGATCAAGTCCTATCCCCCCTATTTCGAAGGTGGCCCTCCGGTCCGCATTGGCGGGACGGGAGAACTGCTTGCATTCATAGAGATGCAACTCTTGCCGCGGCTTGCCCAAATGGTGAAGCTCGACATCAGGCGGCGGTCGCTTTTCGGGCACTCGTTCGGTGGTCTCTTCACGCTGTACGCCCTTTTTGAGCGGCCTGGACTGTTTGCCAACTGGATTGCTGCAAGCCCGACCATCTACTGGGAGGGCAGTGAAATCCTGAACAATGAGACGGCTCGCCAACGTGTCCCGGGCAACACGGCATTCCTGCATTTGTCAGCCGGCGAGTTCGAAGGCGATCATCTGGCCCCCTTCCAGCATAGCAATGAAGATGCCGCCGCTCGCCTCGAAAAGAAGAAGATCGAACGGACGGTTGCATTGGCGTTAGAGATGGCAGAGCGCCTTGATGGTTCCGATGACGGAATTCGAACCCAGTTCGAGCTGTTTACCGGACAGACCCACATGTCCGTGCTCGGGCCGGCGGTCAATCGGGCCGTGAGCATCGCCTTCGCCGTTGCGCAGGAGATCGAAGAATCGCATGCAAATGCTCAGTGAGGCGCAAGGCGTAACAGGTCCCGGGCTCGCCCTTTCCCCGCCACGGCAAGAAAAGGAGGCGGCATGACCTCGGCGCAAAACACCGGTGGAACCCCCAAATTGACGCAAACATTCGTGGTCGAGAACATCGGGCTCTCTATCGAAGGCAATGCCATTCTCTCGGACGTCAGCCTCGATTTTCCAGCCGGCGAAGTGGTGGCTCTTGTAGGCCACAATGGCTCGGGGAAATCCAGCCTTTTGAAAATCTTGGCGCGGCAGCTCATGCCGACTGTCGGATCGGTCAATTACGGCGGTCGCGATCTGGATCTATATCACAGCCGTGAATTCGCACGTTCGGTCGCCTATCTGCCCCAGGATCTGGGAACGGGTGCTGAGATGACGATCCGTGAACTCGTCGCATGTGGCCGCTATCCCTGGCATGGCGCCCTCGGACGTTTCTCCGATACCGACAGGAGTATGGTCGACGCCGCGATATCAGCAACTCATATCGAAAGATATGCCGATCGTGTGGTCGGAACGCTATCCGGCGGCGAGCGCCAGCGCGCTTGGATTGCAATGCTGATTGCACAGGATGCCCGCTGTCTGCTGCTCGATGAACCGACCGCGGCATTGGATATCGCGCATCAGATCGAAGTGCTGTCTCTGGTGCGGAGACTAGCGCATGAAGCCGGCCGGAGTGTCGTCATCGTCCTCCACGACATCAACATGGCCGCACGCTTCTGCGATCGGATCCATGCCCTGAAAGGCGGGCGCGTGGTTGCCAGCGGCAAGCCGGGCGAAATCCTGCGTCCGGACACACTCAATGCCATTTACGGGATCGACATGGATGTGATTTCCGTTCCGCATCTCCCTCATCCGCTTGCCTATGCCTGCTGAGGTCGAACACGTGATGGGGATTTCACGACGCTCATTCCTGAACTGTGCCGCAGCTGCAGCTACAGCCGCAACGATTCCGACACCGCTATTTGCGGGTGTTGACGGGAAACGGATCGTCAGCCTCGACTACGGGCTGGCATCGACACTCCTGTCGATCGGCCTGCCTCCGGTTGGAATATCCGATCTTGCAGACTGGGGGCGATGGGTGGTCGAGCCGCGCATGCCAGACTCGGTTGTCGACATCGGCAGCTCATATGAGGTCGATTTCGAGGTCCTTCTCCAATTGAAGCCGGACATCATTCTGACGACGCCTTACCTGGACGAACTGCTGCCCAGGCTCGAACCGATCGCGAAAGTTTTGCGGCTTGAAATCTTCACGCCCGACGGAGGCCCCATCCTGCCGTCATCGATCGCAGCCACGCGCAAGCTGGCAGCAGAGCTTGGCCGCGAACGCGAGGCGGAGCTTTTCCTTGAGCGGTCAGACGCATTTTTCGACGGATGCCGCGCGCGGCTCGCCGGCCGGTCCATTCCTTCACTGGCCCTGGTGAGCTTCATGGATGCCCGCCATGCGCGCATCTACTCGGCCCCTGGTCTGTTTCACAACGCGCTCGAGCGCATTGGGCTGCGGAACGCCTGGACACGGCAATCGAATTATTGGGGCTTTGAGACGATTGGGATCGAGGATCTCTCCACCGTGAGTGACCCGGACGCGCGGCTGATCGCGCTTGAGCCCGTGCCTTCGGATGTTCTGCCGAAACTGGTCGAAAGCCGGTTATGGCAATCATTGCCATTCTCCCGGCCCGGCCATGTGTCCGTTATCCCGCCGGCGCTGATGTTTGGCATGGTCAACGAGGCCGTGCGGTTCGCAGGCCTGGTGACCGACCTTCTGGAACAAGACGCATGAGTGTCCTTAGCCGTGATAATCTCGGGCCCGCGCTGCTCTCTCTTCTGCTGCTTTGCGGCGGATGCCTCGCGTCCTGGTTTCTCGTGGAGCCGGCGCTTTCGCAAGCGATCACACCGGGCTACGACATCGGGCGTATGGTGCTCTACCATTCGACATTACCCCGGCTCGCCACCGCGCTCATCGCCGGGGCAGCACTTGCCCTGTCGGGTGCCCTGTTCCAGCAGGTTCTGCGAAACCCGCTGGCCGATCCGACGACGCTCGGTGTTTCGGCGGGCGCCAATCTCGCACTGGTCATAGTGTCGCTTTTCTTGCCCGGCCTTCTTGGCGTCGGGCGCGACATGGTCGCCTTGCTGGGGAGCACCGTTGCTGCTGCAATCGTCATTGGTCTCGGGGCCAGGCGTGGGTTTTCCCCATTCGCCTTGGTTCTCTCGGGCCTTGTATTGAGCCTCTGGTGCGGCGGTCTGGCTGCCATTCTGACCTATCTGAACCAGCGATACCTGGCGAGCTTGTTCATCTGGGGTGCTGGCTCTCTGGCGCAGCAGAGCTGGGTCATTCCCCTTTCGCTTCTCTGGAAGCTGGGATGCGTTGCCGTCATCTCGGCGCTGGTGATCAGGCCACTCTCACTGCTGGATCTTGGTGAGAGCAGTTCGGTAGCGCTCGGCGTCAAGCTTGCTCGGCTTCGCATCGTGGTCGTCGCCTGCGCGGTCGCACTGGCCGCCTTCGTCACCAGCGCGGTTGGCGTCATCGGCTTCATCGGGCTGGTCGCACCGACGCTTGCGCGCCTTTGCGGGGCCCGCCGGCCGGTGCAACTAATCGTCTGGTCCCCGGTGATTGGTGCTGGACTTCTCTTTCTCGCCGACTCCGTGCTGCAAAACGTTGCAGGCAGTCTAGGAGACTTCCTGCCAACGGGTGCTGTCACCGCCATCTTCGGCTCGCCATTGCTTCTGGCGCTTCTGCCGCGATTGAAGATCCGCCACAGGGTTGATCAGGCAGCGGCGCGTCAAAGGTTGCGCCGGTGGAATTCGAAAGTCCCCGTCATCGTTGCTGTCGTCGGTATCCTGATGATTCTCGCCATCAGCCTCTTTGTGGGTCGCGGTCCCGGCAGCGCCTGGGTTGTTGTCTCCGGAGAGTTCCTCGGCGACATTCTCGCCATCCGGGCGCCGAAGGTATTTGCGGCTTTTGCATCCGGGGCAATGCTTGGCGTTGCTGGCCTCATTCTCCAAAAACTGACCGGCAACGAGATGGCGAGCCCCGAGGTCTTGGGTATCAGCGCTGGCGCAACTTTTGGCGTTGCGATCGCGCTTTTTGCCGTCAGCCCCGGTCTTTCAGGGCAGTTTGTCTTCGCCGTCGCTGGCGCTGTTGCGGTTCTCGGCGTCATACTTCTGACTGCACGTCGTTCTACCTTCGCCCCGGAACGGGTGCTGCTGGCCGGCATCGCACTGAGCGCCATGGTTGACGCGGCCGTCGGCGTTCTCAGTTCAACCGGAGATCCGAGAGCCGTCCTGCTCATGCGCTGGATGAGCGGTTCGACTTATCTGGTCAATGGCACTACGGCCCAAGTGGAAGTCATCGTCGCGGCGGTGCTGATCGCAATCGCATTTGCCGCGCGCCGTTGGCTGGATATCCTGCCGCT
>NZ_LJHS01000031.1 GCF_001296045.1 Rhizobium sp. AAP43
TTGGGGCAACTCAAAGACCGTCGCCGCCTTGCCAGAGAGACGCATGCAAGCGGGAACAGACGCCGAACGGGGCGCCGGAAGGAGCCACATACTACTACTTAGACAGGCTGCTTCTGGCGCCCCGTCCGAGACAAGTTTCAGGCACACCCGGAGGGAGAGATCCCGCCCGGCGGCGAAGCTTGGGGTTTTTGAAAGATAGGTTCCTGAGGGGTGAGAAAGCGGGCCGCAAGCGCGGAGCCCTTCTCCCTCTTGGTGGGGAGAAAGCGATTTCGATGAATTAGGCGAGCGTAAGCCGCCTAAACATCAGAAATCGCTAGTGAGGGGGGCCGTTCGTCGTGCCACCATCACCGATCCCCTCACCAACAAAATCTGAGGTTTAGCCCTCAATCGGGCTAAGCCCTCGATTTTGTAACCTCTCCCACAAGGGGGAGAGGGGCCACCGCATACCGCAGCACGCACCAAGGGAGACTAGACCCCATCCTCACCTGTTCTTCCCCGGCACCCACAGGACATCCGCCCGTCCACCATCATTGGCGAATCGCGCTGCAACAAACAGGAAGTCCGACAGGCGGTTGACATATTTCAGCGCCGGCTCGCCGACCTCTTCGCCGTCGAAGCGCGACAATTCCACCATGATGCGCTCTGCACGTCGCGACGTCGTGCGGGCGAGATGGAGATAGGCGGCGGCGGGGGTGCCACCCGGCAGGATGAAGGATTTCAGCGGGTCGAGGTTGGCATTCAGTTGGTCAATTTCCGTTTCGATCCGGTCGACCTGAGCCTCGATGACGCGCAAGGGTTCGTAAGGCAGAACCTCGCCCGTCTCGGGAGCGGCAAGATCGGCGCCGAGATCGAAGAGATCGTTCTGGATGCGCATCAGCATGGCGTCGAGTTCGGGCAGATCTGCCGTATGCAGCCGCGCGATGCCGATTGCCGAATTGGTTTCGTCGATCGTGCCATAGGCATCAACGCGCAGGTCGTGTTTCAGGCGGCGCGGGCCGGTGACGAGGGCTGTCGTGCCGTCGTCGCCGGTGCGGGTGTAGATCTTGTTGAGCTTGACCATGATCGCCTCCTTCAGCGCCCGCCACCGGTGACCCAGAGGGTCAGCATGATCAGCGCGATGGCGGCGGCCTGCAGCACGATGCGCGCCTGCATCAGCTTGTTGGAGGTGTTGCCGTTGCCGCCCTTCATCATGACGAAGAGGCCGCGCATCAGCACCAGGGCAACGAGGCCCATGACGATCAGGGTGAGGGTTGTGAGGAAAGCGGACATGAGTGGCTATGCCTTTGTTGGGTGCTGGGCCTCTGCTGCGCCTCGTCGAGGAAGCGCTCTTGGTCGTGCTTTTCAGTCCAGCGATCGCATCAGTCGGTAAAAGAGATCCGCCGGCATCAGGCGCTTTAGCAGCGCACCCTGCTTGGCCGGCTTGGTCACCACGTAATGTGGGCGAGAGCGCCTTGCGGTCAAGGCGTGGTCCAAGACTTTGTAGACCGCTTCCGGCCCGAGTTTGTGGCGATTTACGGGGCCTGTGCCATTCAGTCGCGCCAGCTGGCGGCGATAGTCTTCGGCGTGGACCGAATTCTCAAGATCGATCGCAGCCTGGATGTGGTGAAGGGCGTTTGCGGTGAAACGGCTATCGATCGGACCGGGCTCGATCAGGCTTACCTGTACGCCCGAACCTTCGAGCTCCATCCGGAGCGTCAGCGACAGGCCCTCAAGGGCGTATTTCGAGGCCGTGTAGGCGCCGCGCCAGCGATAGGGAAGAAGGCCGAGAATGGAGGAGCATTGCACGATGCGGCCCGAGCCTTGCGCCCGCATGGCCGGGATCACCCGGCGCGTCAGATCATGCCAGCCGAAGAGATTGGTCTCGAACTGGGCCCGGAGCGCCTCCGTCGGCAGATCCTCCACGGCACCCGGCTGGCCATAGGCGCCGTTGTTGAACAGGGCATCGAGCCGGCCGCCGGTGCGCGCGAAGACGTCTCCGACAAGAGCCTCGATGCTTTCAGGATCGGTATAGTCCATGATCAGAACCTCGATCCCCTCCGCTTCGAGTGCCTTGCCGTCCTCCGGCTTGCGCACGGTTGCGAACACCCGCCAGCTGTCGCGCTTCAGCGCGCTTGCACAATAGGCGCCAATGCCCGAAGAACAGCCTGTGACGATGATGCTGCGCACGCTATTCCCCTGCCGTTCCTGTACAAATGCGGTCGGGTTTCCCATATTCGGCCGCATGTGACAATCGGGCGGGCCCAAGAAGGAGACTGGATGCCGACTTTCCTGCGGATGCTCTACAAGGTCGGTTTCGACGCGATCTGGCACTTTTCCGAGGATGACGGCTGGGCCATGGCCAGCCATGTTGCGCTGTCGGCCATCCTGGCGCTCTTTCCCTTTTTGATCTTCGGCACAGCGCTCGCCAGTTTTCTCGGCGCGGACCAGTTTGCCGAAACGGCCGTGCATCTGATCTTCGACACCTGGCCCGAGACGATTGCCACGCCGCTGTCCGAACAGGTGGTGCAGGTACTCACCATCCCGCGCGGCGGTCTGTTGACGATTTCGGTGCTGGCGGCGGCCTATTTTGCCTCGAACGGGGTGGAGGCACTGCGCATCTCGCTCAACCGCGCTTACCGTGTTTATGAAACGCGGCCCTGGTATCTCACCCGGCTGCTCAGCCTCGGCTTCGTGCTGGCCGCCGTGGTGATCCTGGCGGCCATCAGCGCGCTGCTTGTCGCCGTACCGGTGGCTCTCGCCTATGCGGAAAACCTCTTCCCTTTCCTCAAAGACTTTCTGGCGACGGTGGCCAATTGGCGGGTTTATGGGACGGTCGCCTTCCTGATCGTGGCGCTCGTCGTGTTCCATCTCGGCCTGCCGGCCGGGCGCCGCCGGTTGATCGATGTGCTTCCCGGCGTGTTGCTGACGCTGGCGCTCTGGCTGATCGGCGCCTTGCTCTTCGCCTACTATCTCGGCACTTTCGCCAATTATGCCGCCACGTATGCCGGCCTTGCTTCGATCATGATCGTGCTGGTCTTCCTTTACATGGTCGGCGCGATCTTCATCATCGGGGCAGAGTTCAATGCAGCCCTGATGAAGTTCAAGGTGGTGCCGGTGAAGGGCCAGCCGGATGTGGGGATATCAAATCCCGACCAGGCTGCGGATATCTGAGGGCGTCATGCCTTTTTCCCTCAAGGCGCCAAGCGCGGTGTCGCCCTGGCTCTTCGAGAGCTTTCGGCCATCGGGGCCCAATATCAGCCGGTGGTGATGGTAAAGCGGCGCGGGCAGGCCGAGAAGCACCTGGAGCAGACGGTGCACGGCGGTCGCATGGAAGAGGTCGAGCCCTCGCACCACATGGGTAACGCCTTGAGCCGCATCGTCAACAGTGACCGCCAGATGATAGCTTGCCGGCGCATCCGAGCGCCACAGCACGACATCGCCCCAGGCCGCCGGATCGGCGGTGATGTCTCCCCGCTCGCCATCACCGCTGTCCTGCCAGCAAAGTGGGCCGTCGAGGCAGGCGATTGCCTTTTCCATGTCGAGGCGAAAGGCGAAACGCTCGGCCGTGGCGAGGCGCGCCTCGCGTTCGCCGGCGTCGAGATGCCGCTCTTCGGTCGGATATAGCGGTGCGCCGTCGGGATCACGCGGCCAGGGGCCTGCCTCGCGCTCGTAGGCCGAAACCCGCGCCTTGACCTCGCCGCGGGTGAGAAAGGCCGGGTAAGCCAGGCCGCGCTCGATCAGGCGGTCGAGGGCCGCGCGGTAGAGGGCGAAATGCTCCGACTGGCGGCGAACCGGCTGCTCGTAACGGAGGCCCAGCCAGTCGAGATCGGCAAGGATTGCCTGCTCAAACTCCGGCGTACACCGGGTGAGGTCGATATCCTCCAGTCTGAGCAGCAGGCGGCCGCCGCAGGATTTCGCCATATCGGCATTGAGAAGTGCTGACAGCGCATGGCCGAGATGCAGCCGCCCGTTCGGGCTTGGGGCAAACCGGAAGACGGGTGGGCCATTGGCGATTTGACGGATGCGCTCGCTCATGGTTTTCCTTCGCATGTGGGGACGAGAAGGAAAAGGGGTGGATGGCGTGATGATGATCCGCAACGAGGCGGACCTTTCGGCAGGATTGGACATGCTGCTTCAGCGGGATCCGCGGCTCTGTCCGATCGCCGATGCCTGCGGCCCCTTGCCGCTGCGCCTCTCGGCCCCCGGCTTTGCCGGGCTTGCCTCGATCATCGTCTCACAGATGGTGTCGCGGGCGAGTGCAGATGCGATTTGGCGGCGGATGACGGCTGTTCTCGGGCATCGGCCGACGGCGGAGGATTACCTTGCGCTTCCGGTGGAGGTGGTATCGACCTTCGGCCTGTCGCGGGGCAAGGCCCAGGCGCTTGATGCGGCTGCCAAGGCCGATCTCGGCGGCCCGTTCCGGCTCGATGAACTGACGGAGATGCCCGGTCCCCAGGCGATCTCGGCCCTGACGGGCCTCAAGGGCGTCGGCCCCTGGACAGCGGAAGTCTACCTGATGTTCTGCGGTGGCCATCCCGACATCTTTCCTGTTGGCGATGTGGCGCTGAGGATCGCCGTCGGCGATGTCTTCTTCGGCGGGGAGCGGCCCTTGCCGGATGCGGTTGCGGCCTGTGCCAAAGCCTGGAGCCCGGTGCGTTCGGTCGCAGCCAGGCTGTTTTGGGCCCATTATGCGCGGCGCACGGGACGTGTTGCCCTCCCGCGCTGAGCGACCTTCCGCCGCGCCTCGGATCGCGCCGAAGATTCAGGCTTCACAATGCTGTAACAAGAGACCTAATATAGAGATGCAGATGCAGAATCGATCAGGAGTTCGCCTTGACGATTGCAGTTTCTCCCCAGGCCCTTCCGGCACTCGTCCTGAATGCCGACTACAGGCCACTGAGTTATTACCCCTTGTCGCTGTGGTCCTGGCAGGACGCGATCAAGGCGGTCTTCCTCGACCGTGTCAACATCATCGCTGAATATGATCACTCGGTCTGCTCACCGAGCTTCTCGATGAAGCTGCCGAGCGTGGTCAGTCTCAAGACCTATATCCAGCCGACCCGCAACCCGGCCTTCACCCGTTTCAACGTATTTCTGCGCGACCGGTTCGAGTGCCAGTATTGCGGCTCGGATGACGACCTGACCTTCGATCACGTCATTCCGCGCGCCCATGGCGGCGAAACGACCTGGGAAAACGTCGTGGCGGCCTGCTCGCCCTGTAACCTGCGCAAGGGCTCCAAGCTGCCGAAACAGGCGGGCATGCATCCGCATCAATCGCCCTATCGGCCGACGGTGCAGGACCTGCACAATAATGGCCGGCTGTTCCCGCCGAACTACCTGCATGAAAGCTGGATGGACTATCTTTACTGGGATACCGAGCTTCAGCCTTAAAGGGCTGACCGCCAGGGCTTGGCCAGGGCTTTCTCTTGAGGGACCGGCGATTTGATCGTCGGCTGGTCCTTCCTCTTTACGCGCTCCGTTTGCGGAAACCGCCCCAGAGCGCGAGGGAGGCGAGGGCTGCGCTGGTCAGCACATTCCAGCCGGCAAACGAGAGGCCGAGCACTCGAAGCGTCGCTTCGGTGCAGGACGGTGCCTTGGTGGCATTCAGCGCATCCAGCACATTGACCGGCGTATCGCCACCGGTGGCACCGATGGTGCAGCTGGCAGGACCCTCCCAGAACTTCCATTCGACGCCGGAATGGTAGATGCCCATGCCCATGCCGACCAGCATGAGGATAGCGATGGCAAGGAACAGCAGTTTCGTGACCATCGGCGGCAGGCGCAGGATCGACGAGAGCATGGCAGCGATGCCGACACCGACGCCGATGTAATAGGGATTGCGCTGCATCAGGCACAGTGCGCAGGGAATGTAACCGCCGATATGCTCAAAGCCGAGTGCCGAGCCGACGACCAGCGCCATGCCGAAGGTCAGAAGGCCGGCAAGCATCCTGTCGGACTTGAAGGGGGTGAGGATGGCGTTCATCGCGGTAGCTCTCGGATTTGGAGGTCGACGATCTGGATATCCCCGACAGTCGCACCACCAAAAGGGTGAAAACAAGGCTGCCCAGCCCATGCCGCCAGATCCGCCGCATGTGCTTGCGCGTTTTAGGCAAGCCATCCTGTGCTGTAAATGGGGCGCTTGCGCCCCGACAGCCACCCGAGCTGGAACATTCACGTGAATGGGTGTCTGCGCATATCAGGCGAAAAAGGCGTTGACCGCTCCACCCTGCTTCGTATAGTCCGGCGCAGTCCATCCGACGCTCGTGTGCCCCATTGGCGGAACTGGTAGACGCGCTCGACTCAAAATCGAGTTCCGAAAGGAGTGCTGGTTCGATTCCGGCATGGGGCACCACCATCTCACATAAGGCAGAAGCGATGACCACGTCCGGCAAGATCCGCATTCCTCAGCCCGTCAAGCGGGTGACTGTCGATGCCGGGATCCTGCCGAAGGCAGGGTCGTCGGCAAAGCCGGTTTCTGGCGAGGCTAAGGTCAATATCGTGGCGCCAGTTGCGCCGAAGATCGCAGCCGCCCGCCAGCAGATGCGCAAGCAGTCCGCCAAGGTTGCCATCGCCAAGATCGACGAGGCCATCGAGGCTGGAACGGTGTCGGCTGCGGATGCGAAGAAGCTGGTTCTGGCGCTGGCCGTCCGGCGTGTCGGCTCGCAGGATGCGGCCGAGAAGTGGTATCGCAGCCATCACATCGAAGCTTTCGGCGGTCGCACCGCTGCCCAGATGGTTCGCGGTGGCGAATTGAAGGCGCTGATCGAGCATATGAAGGCCGAGGCTGCCGCTGCGGTGACTGCCGCCAAGGCTTGAACCGGTCAAGCGTTGAGACGGCCGGCTGCTTGCAATCGGTCGGGGCAGACCGAGCATGCCGTGCCTCTGAACATCACAAGACGATTTACCCGTTTGATGCTGCTCCGGCCCTCCATCGGCTCGTTTTCGGTCGGGCATCCGGCCCCGAACGCGGCCTGCTTCTGCCTGCGGATTGTGCATGTGCGAATTGAATGCTAGCACTTGCGGCATGATCTTTCGGACCTATGCCCCTTCCGGCAACCCAGTTGGCGACCATGTTTCTGGCGCAGCGCGATAGTTTCGACGCGCTCCGCCGCGACTTCCGCTGGGATATTCCTGACGACTTCAACATCGGTCGCGTTGTGGCGGATGATTGGGCCGCACGGGCGCCTGACCGCATCTGCCTGGAGCATTTCTCGGCGGATGGCCAGCATCTTTACATGACCTATGGTGCGCTTGCCGCCCGGTCTTCGGCGCTGGCCCATGGCCTGGTGGAAGCCGGCGTCGGGCCGGGTGATCGCGTCGCTCTTTTGCTGCCGCAGTGTTTCGAGACGGTGGTGGCGCATGTGGCCATCTACAAGATCGGCGCAATCGCGCTGCCGCTGGCGCTGCTCTTCGGTGAGGAAGCGCTCGAATATCGGCTCAACAATGCGGGCGCCAAGCTCGTTATCACCAACGGTTTCGGCCTGTCGCGGCTCAAGCCCATTCGAGAAAAGCTTGCCACGCTCCGGACGATCGTTTCCATCGATGGCACGGAGCCCGGTGTGACCGGCTGGGCGGAACTTGCCGAAGGGCGGCCGAGCCACTTCGATATTGCGCCGAGCGGGCCTGATACGCCGGCGCTGATGATCTACACCTCGGGCACAACCGGTGCTCCCAAAGGAGCCCTGCATGGCCACCGCGTGCTCGCCGGCCATATTCCGGGGTTTCAGCTGGCCCATGACTTCCTGCCGCAAGACGGTGACAAGGTCTGGACGCCGGCTGACTGGGCCTGGGCGGGCGGCCTTCTCAATGCATTGTTGCCGGCGCTGATGCTCGGCGTGCCGGTGGTCTCCTCGCCGGCGCAGAAATTCGATCCGCATATGGCCTTCCGCATCATGGCCGAGATGAAGGTGAAAAACGCCTTTATCCCACCGACCGCGCTTCGGCTTCTCAAGGCCGTCGAGCGCCCGCGGGCACAGTATGATCTTGTCCTGCGCAGCATCGGCTCGGCCGGGGAATCGCTGGGGCGCGAAACCTATGAATGGGTCAGGGATGCTCTGGGCATCGTGCCCAATGAATTCTACGGGCAGACCGAGTGCAATTTCGTGCTGTCCTCGGCTGCATCGCTCGGCGTGACGAAGGCGGGCGTCATCGGCAAGCCGGTGCCGGGCCATGAGGTTGCGATCATCGATGCGGCGGGGCAGGTGTTACCACCCGGAAAGACGGGGCAAGTGGCAATCCGTCGGCCCGATCCGGTGATGTTCCTCGGCTATTGGAACAACGAGGCGGCGACAACGCAAAAATTCGTCGGCGACTGGATGACGACGGGTGATCTCGGCGTTTCAGATCCAGACGGCTATGTGCAGTTCTTCGGTCGGGACGACGATGTGATTACCTCGTCCGGCTACCGGATCGGGCCTGCGGAAATCGAGGATTGCCTGGTCGGCCACAAGGCCGTGCGGCTGGCAGCGGTGATTGGCAAACCCGATCCTGTGCGGACCGAAATCGTCAAGGCTTTCGTCGTGCTTCAGGAGGGGGTGTCCCCCAGCGAGGCGCTGGCTGGCGAAATCCGTGACTGGGTCAAGAGCCGGCTATCGATGCATGAATATCCGCGCGAGGTGGAATTCGTCACTGAGCTTCCGCTGACGACAAGCGGCAAGGTGATCCGTCGCCTGCTGCGCGATCGGGAGATCGACAGGGCGGGCTGATCAGCCGCCGAAGCGGCGGTTCAGGACCTTGTCGCGCAGAAGGCGGGCGATGTTGCGGGTGTTGCGATACATATGCAGCTGGGCGCCGACCTGCCGCACATCGCGGTCGGCATTGGGGCGAAGTCCGATGACGAGCGTGCCCATGGGTTCCCGTTCTTTCCAGAAACGGCTCATGATCGGATGATCCGAGACGGCGCAACTGTCGGTACGCTCGATGTTGGGATCGTCGAGATGCCATTCCGTCAGTTCGGCGACAAGCAGCTTGCCCGGTGAAAAACGGGCGTAGGCCTCGTCATAGGCCGTTTTCCAGGTATAGGCCTCACCGGCCATGATGAAGACAACCATCGAGGCAATGGCCCGGCCGTTGAGGTCGAGCGTGTGGATACGCACGGCATCCGCTTCCGCCAGATTGGTGATCGCCTCGCGGGCAAAGGCGGCGCGCAGGCGGTCATTGACCATGGCGGAGCGCTTGCGCCCCTTCCAGCCGCTTGCCTCCAGCGCCAGGAATTCTTCCATGCGCAGGCGGATTTCCTCCGGCTGGCGGGCGACATTGTAGGTGACGGTCCCAAGCTCGGAGAGCTGGCGGCCTTGCCTGCGCATTTCCCGCAGGTGGTTCTTGGCCACGGTTTCCGACAGATAGACTTGCGCGTCGTCAAGGCTGTCCAGCATCGGGCGCTCGTAAGGATTTGTCACGGTCAGCGGCAGGTCGCGGGAGATTGCGACGGCACGGGCGAGCTGGGCGAAGCGTCCTTCGAGCCTCAGGTCCGGAATGGCAAGTACGCCGGGCAGGCGGGCTTCCGGGCGGGAGAGCGCTTCCAGCAGGTTGTCGATGGTTTCGGCTGCCCCTTCCGCATCAACGAGCGGGGTGCCGAGTGGACCGAAGGGATTGGCCCAGACACGAATGATCGAGGGGCCGACCGAGAAACCGGGTTTCTCCACCGAATAGGGGAAGAGGAGCCGCAGGCGCGAGCGATTGCGATCCTCGTCACGAATGACCGCGAAACGCACCTGACGTTCCTCCAGCCGCGGCATGGCCGGGGCGAGAAAGCGCGGAGCGAAGAAGACATTCGCCTCCATCACCCGGTAGGTCAGGTATTCCAACTCGTCCTGCAGCTCATAGCCCATCTGGCTGGGATAGAGGCTGAGATTACGGCCTGGACGGCCCACGGTGATTTCGGTTTCGGCAGCAGGCCGGATCTGGCCGCCGGTGAGGCTGCCGATGAGGCGGTTGGCGCCGCTGTTCATACTCTCGTCGTAGACGCGGTCGCTCATCGGCAGATGGCCTCCATCTTGCCGGCCGCGATCATCAGGGCTGCGCCGAGGGTGTGTCTGTGACGTGCAGGTGGCCCGGGAACGCGCAGGGAACCGGTCGCGGCAAGGCGACGCAGACTGGCCGGGGCCAGGCCGGAAGGCACACCAAATTCCGCTGTTTCCTGAATGGTCATCGTGACAAACGCAATACTCTTCACCGGGAACGGACCAGCGTCCAGTGTTGACAGAACAGGGTTAACGAAGTGTGCCCTGTGAGCGATCTTCAGTCGTGAAGATCGGCTTTTCACCACTTGCCACCTTGGGCCTGGCGCCGTTGAACAGGAAGAGTGCGAGGGAGCTTTTCCGGATCAGGCGATGCAAGCCAAAGGAGAGGAGAAGGCTTGCCGCGGCGATGAGGAGAAATTCGATGATCGGCGGCCAGGCAACCAGCAGGAAGGCGCTCGCCAGTCCGTAGATCGCCGGATGGTGGAAGAGGTAGATGCTGAAGGAGGCATCGACGACAGCATCGACGCGGGCGTCTCCTGATCTGCACAGGCGCAGGGCGAGCCCGATCAGCAGGAAGCTCATCAGAACGGCTGCGGTGGCATCCGCTGCCGCATGCACAGGTTCAAGACCCTGGCGGCCGCGCAGGGCAGCGGCGATCACCGCCGACAGAAGAGCTGCGGCAGGCAATGCCCAACCCGCACGCCAGACCAAGGCTCCGGCGACGCTTGGGACGATGCGGAGCAGAACGCCGAGCAGGAAGAAGGGCAGATAGCGCAGATAAGGGTCGACCCCGTGGGCCAGGAGATAGGGAAGGGGCCCGTCAAGCGTCGACAGGAAGAGATGGGACAGGTCAATAAACAGGGCCCAGATGATCGATAGGAAGACAATCAGCGGAAGCAGTCCGCTGCCGAGCCGGTGAACCCAGGCTTCGAGCCGTGGCCTCAACCCAAGCGACGAGGCGGTGCGGGGCATCATCGTCCAGAGGGCTGCGAGGAGGGCGCTATAGGCGAGCAGCGCCGGTAGAAACCAGAGATGCATGATCCAGTGCATGCCTGGATGGGTGACGTCGAAGGCCGTCCTTGCCGCCACTCCGTCCATGCTGGTAATGCCGCGCAAGGCGTCGGCCACATCCACCAGGGCAATCTGCAGGGGGGAAAGCAACGCAAGTCCGGTGAGGAAAGGTATGCCAAGACGGATGACGCGGCCGCGCAGCCATGTCTGGGGCGGGCGACGGGACAATGTGAGGGCGGCGAAATAGCCGGCAACGATGAAGAAGGCGGGCATGCGGAACGTGACGAGGAAGCCGCTGAGCAGGGTCAGCGCCTCGCTTCCGACCGGGGATTGCACATCCCAGGCCGTCCGCATGTCGTAGACCATGGCTGCATGATAGGGGATGCCGAGGAGCATCAGGAAAGCCCGCAAGCCGTCCCAGTGGTGTTCCCGTCCCGTGGCCGTTGCCATGCCGTCCTCGCCAAAGAGTAAGGGAACCGGCACGCAATGCACCGGTTCCCCTCATTCAAGTCAGCAATGTTGCAGGCAAAGGTTTAGAAAGCCTCAAGCCGGGAAGATCGGATTTCAGGCTTCCAGCGTGCCGTGGCAGTGCTTGTATTTCTTGCCGGAACCGCAGGGGCAAGGCTCGTTGCGGCCGACCGTGCCCCAGGTTGAGGGGTCGTTCGGGTCGCGGTTGATATCTGCCACCTCGTCCTCGCCGGTCGTTGCATCGACGTGATGCAGCTGCATCTGCGGCAATTCCGGGGCCGGCTGGGGTTCGCGAACAAGCTCGACACGCGCCATCTGGGTGGTCACGGTGTCGCGCAGATTGGCGAGCAGGGCCTGGAAGAGTTCAAAGGCTTCCGCCTTGTATTCCTGCAGCGGGTCGCGCTGGGCATAGCCGCGGAAACCGACGACCGAGCGCAGATGGTCGAGATTAACGATGTGCTCGCGCCACAGATTGTCGATTGTCTGCAGCAGGACCGAGCGCTCGACATAGGCCATCAGTTCGGGGCCGAAGCGCTCTGCCTTGTCGGTATAGGCCTTGTCGGCGGCTTCGATCAGGCGGTTGTAGATGTCGTCTTCGGCGATGCCTTCTTCGGCTGCCCAGACTTCGACCGGCAGGTCGAGGTTCAGGGTCATCGCGACCTTCTGCTTCAGGCCGGCGACATCCCACTGTTCAGCATAGGCATTCGGCGGAATATGGATGGCAACCATGGTCTCGATGACTTCGTGGCGCATGTCGCCAATCGTCGTCGAGACGTCCGTGGCATCCATCAGCTCGATGCGCTGTTCGAAGATCACCTTGCGCTGGTCGTTGATGACGTCGTCATACTTCAGAAGGTTCTTGCGGATGTCGAAGTTGCGGGCTTCGACCTTCTTCTGGGCGCGTTCGAGCGCCTTGTTGATCCACGGATGGACGATGGCCTCGCCATCCTTCAGACCGAGCTTCTGCAGCATGCCGTCCATACGGTCGGAGCCGAAGATGCGCATCAGGTCGTCCTGGAGCGACAGGTAGAATTTCGAGCGGCCCGGGTCGCCCTGACGGCCGGAGCGGCCGCGCAGCTGGTTGTCGATGCGTCGGCTTTCGTGGCGCTCGGTGGCGATGACATAGAGACCGCCAGCTTCGAGCGCCTTCTGCTTCAGGGCTGCGATTTCGGCCTTGATGGCTTCAGCCTTGGCGTCGCGCTCGGGACCTGGCTCCATCTCGGCCAGTTCGTGCTCGAGGCGCATTTCGAGGTTGCCGCCGAGCTGGATGTCGGTGCCGCGGCCGGCCATGTTGGTGGCGATCGTGACGGCGCCGGGAACCCCGGCCTGGGACACGATATAGGCTTCCTGCTCATGGTAGCGGGCGTTCAGGACCTTGAAGTCCTTGAAGCCGGACTGGCTGAGCATGTTTGCCAGAAGCTCGGATTTTTCGATCGAGGTCGTGCCGACGAGAACCGGCTGGTTGCGTTCGCTGGCGACCTTGATCTCTTCGATGATCGCCTTGAACTTTTCCTCGACGGTCCGGTAGACCTCGTCGTCCTCGTCGATACGCTGGATCGGCAGGTTGGTCGGCACTTCGACGACTTCGAGGCCGTAGATGTTGCCGAATTCTTCCGCTTCGGTCGCTGCCGTACCGGTCATGCCGGCGAGCTTCTTGTACATGCGGAAGTAGTTCTGGAAGGTGATCGAGGCCAGCGTCTGGTTTTCCGGCTGGATCTGGACCTTTTCCTTGGCTTCCAGGGCCTGGTGCTGGCCCTCCGAGTAACGGCGGCCCGGCATCATGCGGCCGGTGAATTCATCGATGATGACGATCTCGTCGTTGCGGACGATATAGTCCTTGTCGCGGGTGAAGAGTTTGTGGGCTTTCAGCGCATTGTTGATGTGATGCACGATCGCGACGTTTTCGACGTCGTAGAGGCTCTCACCCTTGAGAAGACCGGCCTGGCGCAGCAGGTTTTCGAGCTTTTCCGTGCCGACTTCGGAGAAGTTGGCCGAGCGCTGCTTCTCGTCGATTTCGTAGTCTTCTTCCGACAGAAGCGGGATGAAGGCGTCGATTGTGTTGTAGAGATCCGAACGGTCATCGAGCGGACCGGAGATGATCAGCGGCGTGCGAGCTTCGTCGACGAGGATCGAGTCCACTTCGTCGACGATCGCGAAGTTATGGCCGCGCTGCGTCATCTGGCCGCGCTCATACTTCATGTTGTCGCGCAGATAGTCGAAGCCCAGTTCGTTGTTGGTCGCGTAGGTGATGTCGCAGGCATAAGCCGCACGGCGCTCGTCATCCGACAGACCATGCACGATGATGCCGGTGGTGAGCCCGAGGAAGCTGTAGAGCTTGCTCATCGTCATGGCGTCGCGGCGGGCGAGGTAGTCGTTGACTGTTACGACATGCACGCCCTTGCCGCTGAGCGCGTTCAGGTAGACGGCCAGGGTCGCGACCAGCGTTTTGCCTTCGCCCGTCTTCATTTCGGCAATGGCGTTGTCGTTGAGGATCATCGCGCCGATCAGCTGCACGTCGAAGGGACGCATGCCAAGCGCGCGGCGTGCGCCTTCGCGAGCAACGGCAAAAGCCGGGATCAGGATGTCATCCAGCGACTTGCCACCGGCGACTTCGGCCTTGAACTGTTCGGTCTTTGCCGCAAGTTCGGCATCGGACAGCGCCTTCATCTGCTCTTCGAGCGCGCCGATGGCGGCGACGCGAGACTGATAGGAACGCACGCGACGCTCGTTTGACGAGCCGAAAATTTTGCGCGCAAGTCCACCAAGACTGACCATAAGATGGTCCTTTCTGACCTTCGTCATATCGTTGACGTACCGTGACGACCACAATAAACGCGGATCGCTCGGTACAATTCGCCCCTAAACTTCTCTGGACGCGAGGTTGCGTGACAGATAAGAGGGGGGTCGAATGATGTCAACGGCGCAGGCAGGTGCCAAAGCCCCGCAGTTGCCGGGCATCGGACAATTTTTTGCCCGATTCGAGCGGTCTTGAAACGGTTCACCATCCGAAAGGTCTTTCATGCTTCGCCTTAACAAGTTTCTCGTTGCCGCCAGTGTCTCCGTACTGGCTCTCTGCGCTCCTGCCTTTGCAGAGGATGCCGTGGTCGCCAAGGTTGGCGACGTGGAGATCACTCAATCCGAACTCGATCTTGCCGTGACAAACCTTGATCCGCAGCTCTCCCAGCTGCCGGACGAGCAGAAGAAAGTCGCCGCGCTCTCCGGCGCCATCGACGTGAAGCTGCTGGCGGCGACCGCCACCGCTGCCGGCCTCAAGGACGATGCCGAATACAAGCGTCGCATGGACTTCATCGCCGAGCGCGAACTGCACAACATCTATTTCAAGAAGAACGTCGTCGATGCTGTGACGGATGACGAGGTCAAGGCCCGCTACGAGAAGGAAATTGCAGCCCTTCCGAAGCAGGAAGAGGTTCGTGCACGTCACATCCTCGTCAAGACCGAGGAAGAAGCCAAGGCGATCATCGCTGATCTCGATGCCGGCAAGGACTTCATCGAACTCGCCAAGGAAAAGTCGACCGACCCGAACAAGACGGAAGGCGGCGACCTCGGCTATTTCTCCAAGGGCCGCATGGTTCCGGAATTCGAAGAAGCCGCTTTTGCGCTTGAAAAGGGTGCCTACTCCAAGACCCCGGTGAAGACGCAGTTCGGCTTCCACGTCATCAAGATGGAAGACAAGCGCGATGCGCCGCCGCCGTCCTATGACGACGTTGCCCAGCAGGTCCGCCAGCTGGTCATGCGCGACAAGTATCTCGAGCTCATCACCAAGGCGAAGGCCGACCAGACCGTCGAGATCGTCGACGAAGCTCTGCGCAAGGGCTATGAAGAGGCCAACAAGCAGGAGCAGTAAGCTCCGCCACCCGATGTTTCTATCCAAAGGCCCGCAGTTTGCGGGCCTTCCATTAGGGCCTTTCCGATGACCTCCACCATTTCTCCGCTCGCTCCAAAATCCTATGCCGAGATGCCTGTGATCCGCGGTGTGCGGATGGCGACTGCCGCTGCCGGCATCAAGTACAAGAACCGCACCGACGTGCTGCTGATGGCCTTTGACCAGCCGGCGGCTGTCGCAGGTGTCTTCACAAAGTCGAAGTGCCCCTCTGCGCCGGTCGATTTCTGCCGGCAGAATCTCGGGCATGGCGTGGCGCGCGGCGTGGTGGTCAATTCCGGCAATGCCAATGCGTTTACCGGCGTCAAGGGTAAGGCGGCCACCGAGCTTACGGCAAAATCTGCGGCCGCTGCCCTCGGATGCGGCGTCGATGAAATCTACCTTGCCTCGACCGGCGTGATCGGCGAGCCGCTGGATGCCTCGAAGTTTTCCGGCGTGCTTGACCAGATGGCTGCGGATGCGACCGGTGACTTCTGGCTTGAGGCCGCCAAGGCCATCATGACCACAGATACCTATCCGAAGGTCGCAACGCGCACGGCGACGATCGACGGTGTGAGCGTCCGTATCAACGGGATTGCCAAGGGTGCAGGCATGATTGCCCCCGACATGGCGACCATGCTGTCCTTCGTGGTGACCGATGCCGATATCTCCTCCGCGGCACTGCAGGGGATGCTTTCGGCCGGTGTCGAGCCGAGCTTCAATGCGATCACGGTCGACAGCGACACCTCGACATCCGACACGCTTATGCTGTTTGCGACCGGTGCTGCATCGGCAGACGGCCAGGCCAGGATCGAGACGGCAGACGATGCGCGGCTGACGGAATTCCGCGCCGCCCTCAATGATCTGCTGAAGGATCTGGCGCTGCAGGTGGTGCGGGACGGCGAGGGCGCGCGCAAGATGGTGGAGATCACCGTCAAGGGTGCCGAAAACGACGCTGCCGCAAAGAAGATCGCGATGTCGATCGCCAATTCGCCGCTGGTGAAGACGGCCGTGGCCGGTGAAGACGCCAATTGGGGCCGTATCGTCATGGCGGTCGGCAAGTCCGGCGAGATGGCGGATCGTGATCGCCTGGCGATCTGGTTCGGCGATGTGCGCGTCGCCGTCAACGGGGAGCGGGATCCGGCCTATTCCGAAGATGCGACGACTGCTGTGATGGAGCGCGAGGACATTCCGGTGATTGTCGATATCGGGCTTGGCTCGGGATCTGCCACCGTCTGGACTTGCGACCTGACCAAGGAATATGTCGCGATTAACGGCGACTACCGGAGCTGATACCGGCATGCATGCAATAAGCGATCCCAATCTGCCGCTGGTGCGGCGCCTGGAAGCCGTGGGTTTCCGCGCCTGGCCGGCCAGCAGCGTGGTTTATGATGGTAGCTGGCAGATCCGTTTGACCGGAAGCCATGCGTCGAAGCGGATCAACTGTGTTGTCGCACTCGACCCGTCCGACAGCCGCGATATCGCCCTTCGCATCGAGAAGGCGGGGCGGCGCTTTGCCTCGCATGGACGTCCGCTTCTGGTCCGGGAAACGCCGCTGACGCCCAAGCCGCTGATCGACTTCATGATTGCGGATGGCTGGGAGCGTTTCGAGGAGGTGGTCACGATGACCGTTGACCTCACACACCTCGATCTGCCCGATACCCTCGACCATTTGCCCACCCAGGACGTCGGGCGTTATGTCGATGCGGACATTGCGGTCCATGCAGGCGATGCGGCGGGAAAGCCGGCATTGGCCGAGATCATCACGAGCATCCAGCCGCCGACGGGGCTCTTTGTCATCGAGGATGCCGAGGACGGCGCGCAGGCCGTGGCGCTCTGTGTGCAGGACAATGATCTGGCGGGCATCATGTCGCTCGCGGTGCGCGCCGATCGTCGTCGCCGGGGGCTCGGAATCGAAGTGCTGACCTCTGCACTCAGATGGGCCCGGATGCGCGGCGCGCGGAGCGCCTGGCTGCAGGTGGTGTCGGACAATCGCGAGGCGCTTGCCCTTTACGCCAGGATGGGCTTCACCGAGGCCTATCGCTATGCCTATTGGCGGAAGGTGGGCGCATGAACGAGACTGAAATCCGCGACCAGAAGAAGCCCATCTTGCTGGTCGCAGCCTGTGCCCTGGTCGATGCCGACAACCGTATCCTTCTTGCCCAGCGGCCGCCGGGCAAGTCGCTTGCCGGCCTCTGGGAGTTTCCCGGCGGCAAGGTGGAGCCTGGCGAGACGCCGGAGGAGACGCTGGTCCGGGAGCTCGAAGAAGAGATCGGCATCAAGACCAAGGTCGCCTGCCTCGCGCCGCTGACCTTTGCCAGCCATACCTACGAGACTTTCCACCTGTTGATGCCGCTTTACATTTGCCGCCGGTACGAAGGCATCGCACAGGGGCTCGAAGGGCAGGCTTTGAAGTGGGTGAGCGCTAAAGCGCTACGCGATTATCCGATGCCGCCGGCCGACGAGCCGTTGATCCCTTTCTTGCAGGATCTTCTTTAAGGAAGCTTGCATTTAACGGCGCTCATTAATCAAACGTTTATACCCCTCGGGCCAGAATGAGCCTGTTCATGCGTGTTGAACGTGTGCGGGGTATATTATGGTAAACGAGGAATTTCAGAAGGCTGCACAGCCACGGGAACGGTCTCTTCCGAGAGTCGGCCGTGTCGGCGTGCTGAACATCGCCCTGCTGTTTGCAACAGCGGCGATCGCCTTTTCGCTCGTTCTCACCCCCATGCTTTCCGAACGGATCGACCGCAAGACGCTCGCCTTTCAACCTGAAGACATCGACATGATCTCGACGGGCTCCATTCCGAAGGACGACAACGGCAAACGCTATACCGTGCGCCGCAGCGTTCTTCAGGAAACCCCCGGGTCTGTCTGCATCGTCAATGGCTATGGATCCGGCCAGTCCTGCTAGACCCAAACCCTCCACCTGGAGTTGGCTAGCCACGCTCCGCCCCGATCCTGATCAGGAGTTATAATGCGCCTCTTCCACGAGTTGATAGCTGACCTCAAAGGCGCGACTGCCGTCGAATACGGCTTGATTGCCGCGATCATGAGCGTTGCATTGATCAGCGGCTATGGTGCATTCACGAATTCTCTCACCGGCACACTCAAAGCCGTTGAGACACAGATCACGGATGCCAACGCGAAGATGGCCGACTAATAGCTTTCAAGTCAGAGATCACGGGTTCGGCTCGGATCCAGTGCGTCGGCAAGGCGCATCTTGGCTGATCCCGGCTTGAGTGGTTTCTGCTGGCTTTCGTGCGGTGCCCAGCCCGAGACGAAGATGATCGAGAAGGTGGCCCGGATGCGGCCATCCGGATCGGCGTAGCGTTCGGCGTAGAGTTCAGCGGCACGCAGAAAGAAGCTGAGTGATACAGGCCGCCTGCTGCGGCCGATCAGCGGATTTGCCATGCCCATGGCCTTCAAATCCCGCATCAACGCAAAGATATGATCGTAGCGGACGGTGTAGCTCTCCTCGTCGATGACGGGCAGGGCAAAGCCCGCGCGCTGCAGCAGGGATCCAACATCTCGGATATCGGGGAAGGGGATCACGCGGGGGCTGGCGCCACCATAGAGTTCCGTTTCTGCGGCCAGCAGCACATCACGTAATTCCGCCAGGGTGCCGGCACCCGGGATGGCTGCCAAAAGCAGGCCATCCGGTTTCAAGGCACGACGCATGCGGATCAGCATGCCCGGCGTGTCGTTGGTGAGATGCAGCGACAGTGGCGACAGGATGAGGTTGGTGCTTTCCGGCTCAAGCGGCACCGTTTCGAAACCGCTCGTCTGAACAGGCGTACCGGCCACCGCGAAAGCCTCGTCGGTTTCCACGCGCCGCATCCGATCGATCTTGCCCGTTTCGAGGGCGGCGCCGGCTGCGAGCCCGGTTGCGCCAAAGAGTTCCACTCCATCCTCGAAGCGGCGTTCGACCAGCGCCAGACGTTCTCCAAGCTCGCGTGCCGCCACGCCAAGCAGGAAATCGCTGCCCTGCACAAAGCGGGTGATCGCCCGGTGACGGTTGTGGGCAATGAGGGTTTCGTCGAAGATTTCGTTCATGATTGGCCTTCCGGAAACAGGCATTGGCAAAGGCGCGGGGCTGCGCTTAAAGTCAAGGCATGCTCGGTCAGATAGTGCAGAAATCGGCTTCCGTCAGCAGGGTCCGCGCCGCGACACTGATGCGCGGGCTGTTTTCCTTCATTCATCCGCCGACCTGCGCCGGATGTCAGGTCCTGACGTTACGCCATCATGCTCTTTGCCCGGACTGCTGGAGTGGCTTTCGCCAGATCGAACGACCCTATTGCGAGATCCTCGGTTCACCCTTTGCCTATGATGAGGGGGAGGGGGCAGTGTCACCGGAGGCAATCGCCGATCCGCCTGTTTTTGATAGGCTCCGATCCGTCGCACTCTATGAAGGGATGGCCCGACAGCTGGTGCACGACCTCAAGTATCGCGACCGTGTAGATCTCGCCCCGATGATGGCTTCCTGGATGTTGCGAGCGGCGGCCCCGGAAGTGGCCGGTGCAGACGGCGTGGTCGCGGTGCCCTTGCACCGCATGCGGATGTTTCGGCGGATGTTCAACCAGTCGGCCGAGCTGGCAAGGCATCTGGCTCGACAGTCGGGCAAGCCTTTTCTTGCGGAGGTATTGGTGCGCCGCAGGCGGACGGAGCAACAGGTGGGGCTGACGGCGAAGCAGCGCGCGCTCAACGTTCGCGGTGCATTCGAGGTGCCGAAGGCGCATGCCGATCTCGTCTTCGGACGGCGTCTCGTGCTGATTGATGACGTCTATACGACGGGGGCAACCGTCAGCGCTGCGACTTCTGTGCTGAAGCGGGCAGGTGCCGCAGAGGTCACTGTTTTGACCTTTGCAAGGGCTCTTTCCGGTCCTATATGATTGAATTGAAACAACACAAGTGTCCTGCCGATGAGCAGTGGAGTTCCTGATGGCGCAAGTGACGATCTATACCCGACAAGGCTGTGGCTATTGTGCCCGTGCCAAGTCGCTTCTGCAGGAAAAAGGCGTTTCCTATACCGAGCATGACGCGACCGGAAATGCAGCGCTGCGTGAAGAGATGATCGAAAAGGCGCATGGCGGATCGACCTTTCCCCAGATCTTCATCGACGGCATCCATGTGGGCGGCTGTGACGACCTTCATGCCCTCGACCGCGCCGGTAAACTCGACCCCATGCTCGCACGATAAGGAATTCGGACCGATGACATTCAAGGCTGCTGCCGTTCAGATGTGTTCCGGCGTCGATCCTCAGCGAAATGCCGAGAGCATGGCGCGTCTTGTGAAGGATGCAGCCGCGCGCGGCGCGATCTATGTGCAGACTCCGGAGATGACCGGGGCCGTGCAGAAGGATCGCCCGGGCCTCATGGGGGTCTTGCGCGACGAGGAAAACGACCTGATCGTCAAAGCGGCTTCGGATCTGGCGCGCGAACTCGCCATTCACCTGCATGTTGGGTCTACCGCGATCAAGCTCCCCGACGGCAAAATCGCCAACCGCGCTTTCCTGTTCGGACCTGATGGCGCTAAAATCGCCTCCTATGACAAGATCCACATGTTCGATGTCGATCTCGACAATGGCGAGAGCTGGCGGGAAAGCTCTGTGTATCGTCCAGGCGAGCGGGCCCTGGTCGCTGATCTGCCGTTTGCCAAGATCGGTTTCGGCGTCTGTTACGACGTGCGGTTCCCGCACCTGTTTCGGGCAGAAGCCATGGCCGGTGCCGAGATCCTGACGACGCCTGCCGCCTTCACCAAGCAGACCGGCGAGGCGCATTGGGAAATCCTGCTTCGCGCCCGCGCGATCGAAAACGGGGCATTCGTGATTTCTGCTGCCCAGGCCGGTTTGCATGAAGATGGCCGCGAGACCTTTGGTCATTCGATGATCGTCGGACCCTGGGGCAAGATTCTTGCTGCGGCCGGCGGCACGGGCGAGGCTGTGGTGATGGCCGAGATCGACACCGAAGCGGTGAAGGCCTGCCGCGCCAAGATCCCGAACCTGAAGAATGGACGTGATTTCCAGCTCGATATCGCGCCTGTTCTGGCGAAGGGAGGCGTCACGGTTTGATCCGTTACAGCCTGTGCTGCGATAAGGCCCATGAATTTGATGGCTGGTTCTCGGAAAGTGCGGAGTTCGATCGGCAGAAGGCCTCAGGCTTTCTGACCTGCCCGATCTGCGGTTCCGAAGATGTGTCGAAGGTGCTGATGGCGCCTTCGGTCTCGACAGCGCGTGCCCGGGAAGCGACCCAAGCGCTTGCCGTGTCTGCCGTCCAGAAGCAGGCCATGATCAAGTTGAAGGAGGCGATCCGGGAGATTCGCGCAAGCAGCGAGGATGTCGGCACCCGTTTCCCGGAAGAAGCCCGCAAGATCCATTATGGCGAGGCCGAGGCGCGTGGCATCATCGGCGAAGCATCCGCCGTTGAGGTCAAGTCCCTGATCGACGAAGGCATCGAGATTGCGCCCATTCCGGTCTTGCCGGATGACGTGAATTGACGGCTGTGCCTGTCGACTTCAGCCCTTGAAGCCGCCTTCATCGAGAAAAGCCTGCTCGTCAGCCGTCGTTTCCCGCCCGAGGGCTGCGTTGCGGTGGGGGAAGCGCCCGAAGCGGGCGATGATGTCGCGGTGGACGATCGCATAGTCGAGATAGTCCTGATCGCCAGCCCGTTCATGCAGGGCTTTGAAGAGTTCGACGCTGCGCTCCTGGTTTGCCAGATCCTCGGAGTGTTCAAAGGGCAGGTAGAAAAAGGCTGCAAGTTCGGGCTCGACGGCGCGGTCGTGGCCGCGTGCGATGGCCTCCCTTGCCAAAGAGAGCGCCAGCGGATCGGTTGCGAAGGCATGGCCGGAGCCGCGGAAGAGATTGCGCGGAAACTGGTCGAGCAGGATCATCAGGGCGAGCGCGCCTTCCGGTGTCTCGATCCAGTCCGGGAATTCGTTGCGGGCTGCGCGGAAATGAAGGTCGCGGAAGTGATCGTGGATCGCCTGATCGAAGGCGTCGTCCTTGGTGAACCACTTCTGTCGTCCGGCTTCACGCCAGAAGGTGACGACGGCTTCCGCACCCGTCATGACGAGACAGCCGGGCGACTGGCCAGCGCCATGTAGTTGACCTCGATGTCGCTCGACAGGTTCCACTGGTTTTGCAGCGGATTGAAGAAAACGCCTTTCAGCTCGTTGACCTGCATGCCGTTCTTGGCAAGCGGTCCCTCGATCTCTTCCGGACGGACGAGCTTCTCATACTGGTGGGTGCCGCGCGGCAGCCAGCGCAGGACGTATTCCGCACCGAAGATCGCCAGTGCCGCCGCCTTCATCGTGCGATTGATCGTCGAGACCAGCATCAGGCCACCGGGGCGCACCATGGAGGCGCAGGTCGACAGGAAGAAGTCTACGTCGGCAACATGCTCGACCACTTCCATATTGAGGATCACGTCGAAGGTTTCGCCGGCTTCGGCGAGCGCCTCTGCCGTAACCGCCCTGTAGTCGACCTCGACGCCGCTCTGGGCCGAATGGGTCATGGCGATCTTGATGTTCTTTTCCGAGGCGTCTGCGCCGAGCACGTTTGCACCCATGCGGGCGACAGGCTCGGAGAGGAGGCCGCCGCCGCATCCGATGTCGAGAATGCGCAGCCCTTCGAGCGGGCGATGGCTCAAGGGATCGCGGCCGAAATGTGCCGAAACCTTGTCGCGAATATAAGCCAAGCGGACCGGATTGATCTTGTGCAGCGGCTTGAACTTGCCGGTCGGGTCCCACCATTCCGCCGCCATGGCCGAGAAACGGTCGACTTCTGCCTGATCAATGGTGGTGCGTGCCTCTGCGCTCATGCTTTTCACTCCTGCACTGCCTTGGCCTTCAAGTCGTCTCAATGGGCTGCGAAGTCAAGGGTATGGGAGGTCGCAGTGCGCCTTTCGCCGGTCAACGGAACCTGAGATCGATGCTTGACGTTTAGAGCGCGACATCACGGCTTACCGTCGTCCACTATCAGGAGACAGAGAATGCATAAATTCTGGTTCATGGCCGCGGCTGCGGTATCGAGCGTCGCCCTGCCGGCGATCGCCGAGGCTGCACCGGCTTTTTCAACCGCCAATGTTAACATGCGGTCGGGCCCGAGCACCCGCTATCCGGCCGTTTTCGTCGTTCCAGCCGGCAGTCGCGTCGATATTCGCGGATGTCTGTCGAGTGCCAACTGGTGTGACGTGTCCGTAGCTGGTTATCGCGGCTGGATTTCCGGCTCTTATCTCCAGACGAGCTACTCACAACGCCGCGTCTATGTTGAGCCGGAATACTATCGCCCACTCGGCATCCCAACCGTGACGTTCAGTGTCGGACGTTATTGGGATGATCATTACCGCGGGCGGTCGTTCTACCGTGAGCGCGATCGCTGGAGCAATGGTCCGGACTGGCGCGACGATAACGATCGGCGCGATCGTGACCGTGACCGTGATCGCGACTGGCGCAGTGACAACGACCGCCGCGACCGTGATCGTGATCGGGACTGGCGCGGTGACAATGACCGACGCCAGCCGGACCGCGACTGGCGCGATGGTGACCGGCGGGACGAAGGCCGGCGCGATGACCGCCGGCGCGAGGAGGAGCGTCGCCCCCGGCCGGAGCGCGCGCAAAGCGGTAACGACCGCGACAATAGTCCGCTGCGTCGCATGATTGAACAAAAGCGCTGCAAGGAAGATCCGAACGCCTGCCGCTGAGCGACAGGGGAATGCTCGGGAAATGGAGAGGGGCGCATTTTTGCGCCCCTTTTTCACATCAGCGAGCCCGCGATCGTCTTGCGCAAAAGTCAGCAATTATTTGTCTGC
This sequence comes from Rhizobium sp. AAP43, assembly GCF_001296045.1. Taxonomy (GTDB): domain Bacteria; phylum Pseudomonadota; class Alphaproteobacteria; order Rhizobiales; family Rhizobiaceae; genus Allorhizobium. The sequence continues at coordinate 24,111 of NZ_LJHS01000031.1, forward strand.
GAAAAAGCGTTGCCTAGCGTACCGTTTGGGCATGATGTGGCCGTTGCGCAGAGGGAACATATGGACTAAAAGCCCCGCAACCTGTGGCTTTCAGCGCAGGCCGGTGTTTTCTCCGCCGGGGTCCGGCGTTTCTCAAGGCATACGGTTTAAAGTCTATGGCTCGCATCGTCATGAAGTTCGGCGGTACATCCGTCGCAAATCTCGAACGCATCCACAATGTCGCGCGCCACGTCAAACGTGAGGTCGATGCAGGCCACGAAGTGGCTGTTGTGGTGTCTGCCATGTCGGGCAAGACCAATGAGCTGGTAGACTGGGTTCAGAACATGCCCAAAGTTGCCGGTGCCGCATCGCCATTCTATGACGCCCGCGAATATGATGCCATTGTTGCATCCGGTGAGCAGGTGACCTCAGGACTGCTCGCCATCGCGCTGCAGTCGCTGGGCGTCAATGCCCGCTCCTGGCAGGGCTGGCAGATCCCGATCAAGACCGACAACGCCCATGGCGCGGCCCGTATCCAGGACATCGACGGCACCGAGATCATCCGCCGCATGGGCGAGGGCCAGGTGGCTGTCGTCGCCGGGTTCCAGGGTATCGGTCCTGACAACCGCATCGCGACGCTCGGTCGTGGTGGTTCGGATACCTCGGCCGTAGCGATTGCTGCCGGCGTGAAGGCGGACCGCTGCGATATCTATACCGATGTGGATGGCGTCTACACGACCGACCCGCGCATCGAGCCGAAGGCGCGTCGCCTGAAGAAGATTGCGTTTGAAGAAATGCTCGAAATGGCCTCGCTCGGCGCCAAGGTGCTGCAGGTGCGGTCGGTCGAGCTTGCCATGGTGCACAAGGTTCGCACCTTCGTGCGCTCCAGCTTTGAAGATCCCGATGCGCCGGGCATGGGCGATCTGATGAACCCGCCCGGCACGTTGATTTGCGATGAGGAAGAGATCGTGGAACAGGAAGTAGTCACCGGTATCGCCTATGCCAAGGATGAAGCGCAGATCTCGTTGCGTCGTCTGTCCGACCGTCCGGGTGTTTCGGCCGCCATCTTCGGGCCCCTGGCCGAAGCGCATATCAATGTCGACATGATCGTCCAGAACATCTCCGAGGACGGCTCGAAGACCGACATGACCTTCACCGTGCCTTCGGGCGACGTTGACAAGGCGCTTGCTGTTCTCAACGACAACAAGGACAAGATTGGCTTCGACGTTCTCCAGAGCGAAAAGGGTCTGGTCAAGGTTTCGGTCATCGGTATCGGCATGCGCAGCCATGCTGGCGTCGCTGCAACCGCCTTCCGGGCGCTGGCTGAAAAGGGCATCAACATCAAGGCGATCACCACCTCGGAGATCAAGATCTCCATCCTGATCGACGGTCCCTATGCTGAGCTTGCGGTTCGGACTTTGCATTCCTGCTACGGTCTGGATAAGAATTGATTCCTGAGAGCGGACACGCGTGACCGAACCCCTGAAAAGGTAAGGGTAACAAGCCGCTGACCAATGGGAAGTGGAGCAAAAAGCGCGATGAGAGACCTTTCTGCGGGTCCCCGCGTCCTCCTCAAGCGGCTGCGCGAACTGATGGCGGAGCCGCTCGAGCCGCAGGAGCGTCTAGACCGGATCGTTCGCCAGATCGCGAGCAACATGGTTGCCGAGGTGTGCTCGGTCTATGTGCTGCGCTCCGACAGCGTTCTCGAGCTCTATGCGACCGAGGGTCTGAACAAGGACTCGGTTCACCTGGCCCAGCTGAAAATGGGCCAGGGTCTGGTCGGCACGATCGCGGCCTCCGCGCAATCGCTCAATCTTTCGGATGCTCAGGCGCATCCAGCCTTCCGCTATCTGCCGGAGACCGGCGAAGAGATCTACCATTCCTTCCTCGGCGTGCCGATCCTGCGCGCCGGGCGAAGCCTTGGCGTTCTCGTCGTGCAGAACAAGGCCCAGCGCAACTACCGCGAGGACGAGCTGGAAGCGCTCGAAACCACGGCCATGGTGCTGGCCGAGATGATCGCGACGGGCGAACTGAAGAAGATCACCCGGCCGGGTCTTGAGCTTGACCTGACGCGCCCGGTGACCATCGACGGCGACAGCTATTCGGAAGGCATCGGCCTCGGCTATGTCGTGCTGCACGAGCCGCGCATCGTTGTCACCAATCTGCTCAACGAAGACAGCGAGACGGAAATCCGCCGGCTGGCCGATTCGCTGGGGTCGCTGCGCATCTCGATCGACGACATGCTGTCGCGGCGCGAGATCTCCATGGAAGGCGAGCACCGCGACGTGCTCGAGACCTACCGCATGTTCGCCCATGACCAGGGCTGGGTGCGGCGCATGGAGGAGGCAATCCACAACGGCCTGACGGCGGAAGCTGCGGTCGAGAAGGTGCAGAGCGACACCAAGGCGCGCATGATGCGCCTCACCGATCCCTATCTGCGCGAGCGGATGCATGATTTCGACGATCTGGCGAACCGCCTGCTGCGTCAGCTGACCGGATTTTCGCCGCGCAGTTCGGCGAACGGTTTTCCTAACGACGCCATCGTCTTTGCCCGCGCCATGGGGGCAGCGGAACTCCTCGACTATCCGCGTGCCAACCTGCGGGGCCTGGTGCTGGAAGAGGGCGCCGTTACCAGCCATGTGGTGATCGTGGCGCGCGCCATGGGCATTGCGGTCGTTGGACAGGCGGCGGGCGTGGTGGCGCTGGCGGAAAACGGCGATCCAGTGATCATCGACGGCGATGACGGCAAGGTGCATGTGCGCCCGGTCGCCGAGATGCAGAAGGCCTATGAAGAGAAGGTCAAGCTGCGGGCCAAACGGCAGGAACAGTTCCGGGCACTGCGCGATGTCGAGCCTTTGACCCGTGACGGGCACCGGATCAAGCTGCAGATGAATGCCGGCCTTCTGGTCGACCTGCCGCAGCTTGCCGATTCCGGTGCCGATGGCATTGGCCTTTTCCGGACCGAACTTCAGTTCATGATTTCCTCCACCATGCCGAAGGGCGAGGAGCAGGAGAGCTTTTACCGCAGCGTTCTGAAGCAGGCGGCCGGACGGCCGGTCACTTTCCGTACACTGGATATCGGCGGGGACAAGGTCGTGTCCTACTTCCGGTCTCAGGAAGAGGAAAACCCAGCACTCGGCTGGCGTGCCATCCGCCTTTCGCTCGATCGGCCCGGCCTGTTGCGCACCCAATTGCGGGCTCTGCTGAAGGCGGCTTCCGGGGCGGAGCTGAAGATGATGCTGCCCATGGTCACCGAGGTTTCGGAGATCCGGGCTGTGCGTGAACTGATGCAGAAGGAAGTGCAGCACCTGTCGAAGTTCGGCCATCAACTGCCAAAGAAGCTGCAGTTCGGGGCGATGCTCGAAGTGCCGGCGCTGCTGTGGCAGCTGGACGAGTTGATGAACGAGGTCGATTTCGTGTCAGTCGGCTCCAACGATCTCTTCCAGTTCTCGATGGCGGTGGATCGTGGCAATGCGCGGGTAGCGGATCGCTTTGATGTGCTCGGCCGTCCGTTCCTGCGGATCCTGCGCGATATCGTGCGCGCAGGCGACCGCAACAATACGCCGGTGACGCTCTGCGGTGAGATGGCGTCGAAGCCGCTTTCGGCCATGGCATTGCTCGGGATCGGTTTCCGGTCCATCTCTATGTCGCCGACGTCGATTGGCCCGGTGAAAGCAATGTTGCTTGGTCTCGATGTGGGCACCCTCGCAGCCGAGCTCGGAGCGGTGCTTGACGACGATGCACCGGGTGTGTCAGTCCGCGATTGGCTTATCCGCTTTGCGGGTGCCAACGACATTTCCGTCTGAACCTGACGAAGATCCTGGAGTAGTGGGTGGCGAAGCTTCCTGTCGAGAAAATGCGCGAACTCGAACGCCGGTTCGGCGAGATCGAGGCGCGGATGTCGGCGGGCCCGGCTGCGGACGTCTATGTGAAACTGGCGTCGGAATATTCTGAACTCGAGCCTGTGGTAAAACAGATCCGGGTTTATGAGGCAGCGACCGCTGAGGCTGCCGACCTGCGGGCCATGCTCTCCGACAAGACGACGGACCGCGAAATGCGCGATCTTGCGGAGATGGAGCTTCCGGAGGTCGATGCCCGCATCGAGGCGCTAGAAGGCGCCATCCAGATCCTGCTCCTGCCGAAGGATGCCGCCGACGAGAAGAGCGCGATTGTCGAAATCCGGGCCGGAACCGGCGGATCTGAGGCGGCCCTGTTCGCAGGCGACTTGTTTCGCATGTATGAGCGCTTTTCGTCGACCAAGGGCTGGAAGGTGGAAGTGCTCTCGGCCAGCGAAGGGGAAGCCGGCGGCTACAAGGAAATCATCGCGACGATCAGCGGCCGGGGCGTGTTTTCCAAGCTGAAGTTCGAAAGCGGTGTGCACCGCGTTCAGCGGGTTCCGGAAACGGAGGCTAGCGGCCGCATCCATACATCCGCCGCAACGGTCGCCGTTTTGCCGGAAGCCGAAGAGATCGATATCGAAATCCGGCCGGAAGATATTCGTGTCGACACGATGCGCGCATCCGGCGCGGGCGGACAGCATGTCAATACGACCGATTCCGCCGTTCGCATCACACACTTGCCGACGGGCCTGATCGTCACGTCGTCAGAGAAGTCGCAGCATCAGAACCGGGCAAAGGCGATGCAGGTGCTGCGCTCCAGGCTCTATGACATTGAACGCCAGAAGGCGGACAGCGAACGTTCAGCCAACCGCAAGAGCCAGGTTGGCTCCGGCGATCGCTCTGAACGTATCCGCACCTATAACTTCCCGCAGGGCCGCGTCACGGATCACCGCATCAACCTGACGCTCTACAAGCTTGACCGGATGATTGAAGGTGAAATCGACGAGATGGTCGATGCCCTGATCTCCGATTATCAGGCCGGCCAGTTGGCGCAACTGGGTGATGTGCAGCCATGACGGACACGGCGTCGGTGCGCGCTCTGATCCTTGACGCGCGGCGGCGCTTCGAGGCGGCGGGCCTTCCCGAGCCTGCTTCCGATGCGCGAATCCTGGTTGGCGGGATTGCCGGGCTCACATCGACGCAATTGCTTGTCGATGGTGATCGCGTGCTGGACACGACTATTGCTGCTTCCGTGGAGCAGGGGTTCCTGCGACGGTTGGCGCGCGAACCGATCCACCGCATTCTTGGGGCACGGGAGTTTTACGGGCTAGAGCTTGGCCTGTCTGCGGAGACGCTTGAGCCTCGCCCCGACACGGAAGTGCTTGTCGATGCGATGCTTCCCCACGTTGTACGCATCGCTGGCGAGAAGGGGCGTGCCTCCATCCTCGACCTGGGCACAGGAACGGGCGCCATCGCGCTGGCCCTCTTGCACGAATGCGGCCAGGCGCAGGCGGTTGGCGTCGACATCTCCGAGGATGCATTGTCGACGGCGGCGCGCAATGCCGAGCGGCTGGGATTGGCGTCCCGTTTCGAGACCCGTGCAGGCCCGTGGTTCGTTCGTGTGCCGGAGCGGTTCGACATCATCGTCTCGAACCCACCGTATATTCGCAGTGCGGTTATGGTCGATCTGGAGCCTGAGGTCCTGAAATACGATCCACATCGCGCACTTGATGGCGGGCCCGACGGGTTGGAGGCTTATCGCGCCATTGCGGACGAGGCGGCCTCCCATCTCCTGGAGCGTGGTCTTGTTGGTGTTGAAATCGGCTTTGACCAGCGAGACGAAGTCGTGCAAGTCTTTGGCGAAAAAGATTTTTTACTTCTCGAAGAGCGCAAGGATCTGGGCGGAAGAGATCGGGTATTGGTATTCACCCATAATCGTCGCTGACGGTTTTGTTGCGCTTGCTAAGGATATTTGGAGGATATCAAGAAAAACACTTGGTTTTGCGCGGGAAGCGGGATAGCTTGCGGGCACGCAACGGGTGGCGGAGAAAGAACGAAGATTCGTTCATGTCCCGACCGGCTTCGGAACTGGTTCGTTATCGAACTCCGCCAAGCTCGCAAGGCCGGTGCGTAACTCAGTAATCTCGACTTTCACCAGCGGTAAGCAAGGCGAGGGCGCGGTCTGCCAACGGCACGCTGGGACTTGGCCGGTTCAACCAGAGCCAATAGCGTTGCCCCTTCATCAGCACAACAAAGACATTCAGGTGAATTATCTATGAGGCCAGGACAGCAGAACAAGCGTGGTCGGGGGCGTAACAACAACAATAACAACAATGGCGGTGGTGGAGGCAACTTCAACCGCAAGGGCCAGAACCCGCTGACCCGGACCTATGATAGCTCGGGTCCGGATGTGAAGATTCGTGGTACGGCCCAGCACATTGCTGAAAAATACGGTGCGCTCGCACGCGATGCCCAGAGTTCTGGTGACCGCGTCATGGCCGAAAACTACCTGCAGCACGCCGAGCACTATAACCGCATCATCGCTGCTGCCCAGCAGCAGATGCAGGAACGCTTCCCGCGTGAAGACCGTGACGATCGCGACGACCGTCAGGACTACAACGAGCGGGACGGCGAGGACATGGACGGTTCGGACGATAACCACGGCCACAACGGTGACGGTGGGAATCAGCAGGCCGTGCAGTCCCAGCCGCAACCGCAGCAACAGGGCCGACCGCAGAGGCAGCATCGGCCCCAGCCTCAGGCCCAGCCGCAGCCGCAGGCACAGCCGGATATCGCAGGCTCAGGCCCGCAGCCGGTGATCGAAGATATGCCGGCGGAAGCCGTCGCTGCTGCTGCCGAAATCACGGCAGAAGCGGCAGGAGAACGCCAGCCGCGCCGTCGCAACGCCGGAAACCGTCCCCGCCGTCAGCCGCGCCGCAGCGCGGGTTCGGACGAGGGTGGTGAAGGCAATGACGAAGGTGAGGCTCCGGCGTTGGCGGACGTTGTCGCCGAATAATTTTCCTCTTCAGTTTGACGATTGCGAAACTCCGGGCATGTCCCGGAGTTTTTCGTTTCACGGCCTCTTTAAAGGGAAAATTCCCGCTCCCATATCTCGCTCAAGGGAGCGGCGAAGTCGCTTCGGGGCCTGCCACACGGGGGCCTGATCCAAACCATCCGCCTGTGCCGATTGCGGGCAGTGCGGGGAAACGGAGACTGACCATGAATATCGAGAAATATTCCGAACGCGTGCGCGGATTCTTGCAGTCGGCACAGACCAATGCCCTCTCCGAGGGGCATCAGCAGTTTCTGCCGGAACATGTGCTGAAGGTCTTGCTCGATGATGAGCAGGGCATGGCCTCCTCGCTGATCGAGCGTGCCGGTGGTGACGCGAAGGCCGTCCGGCTTGCCAATGATGCTGCCCTTTCCAAACTGCCCAAGGTGTCCGGTGGCAATGGACAGGTGTATCTGGCACAGCCGCTCGCCAAGGTGTTTTCGACGGCTGAAGAGGCCGCCAAAAAGGCCGGCGACAGTTTCGTCACCGTCGAGCGCCTGCTCTTGGCGCTCGCCATTGAAAGCTCGGCGTCGACATCTGCATCCCTGAAGAAGGGCGGCGTTACGGCCAATGGGCTGAACCAGGTGATCAACGAGGTCCGCAAGGGCCGGACAGCCGACAGCGCCAATGCCGAACAGGGTTTCGACGCCTTGAAGAAATATGCCCGTGACCTGACTGCCGAAGCGCGCGACGGCAAGCTCGACCCGGTCATCGGCCGGGATGACGAGATCCGCCGCACCATCCAGGTTCTCTCTCGCCGCACCAAGAACAATCCCGTCCTGATCGGTGAGCCCGGCGTCGGCAAGACGGCGATTGCCGAGGGGCTGGCGCTGCGTATCGTCAATGGCGACGTGCCGGAAAGCCTGAAGGAAAAGCGTTTGATGGCGCTCGACATGGGCTCCCTGATTGCCGGCGCCAAGTATCGCGGCGAGTTCGAAGAGCGCCTGAAGGCGGTTCTGAACGAAGTCCAGTCCGAAAACGGCGAGATCATCCTGTTCATCGACGAGATGCATACGCTGGTCGGTGCCGGCAAGGCGGATGGCGCGATGGACGCGTCCAACCTGTTGAAGCCAGCTTTGGCACGCGGCGAGTTGCACTGCGTGGGTGCGACGACGCTCGACGAATATCGCAAGCATGTCGAGAAGGATGCAGCCCTTGCCCGGCGCTTTCAGCCGGTCATGGTCGATGAGCCGACGGTCGAAGACACGATCTCGATCTTGCGCGGGCTGAAGGAGAAATATGAGCAGCACCACAAGGTCCGGATCTCGGACTCGGCCCTGGTTGCGGCTGCCACGCTCTCCAATCGCTACATCACAGACCGTTTTCTGCCCGACAAGGCGATCGACCTGATGGACGAAGCGGCATCGCGGCTGCGCATGCAGGTGGATTCCAAGCCCGAAGAGCTTGACGAACTCGACCGCCGGATCATGCAGCTGAAGATCGAGCGAGAAGCATTGAAGAAGGAAACCGACACGGCTTCCGTCGATCGGCTGAAGCGTCTTGAGACCGAACTGACCTCGATTGAAGAACAGGCGGATGCGCTGACCGCCCGCTGGCAGTCGGAAAAGCAGAAGCTCGGCCTTGCCGCAGATTTGAAGGGCAAGCTCGACGAGGCGCGCAACGAATTGGCCATTGCCCAGCGCAAGGGAGAGTTCCAGCGCGCTGGCGAACTGACCTATGGTGTTATCCCGGACCTTGAAAAGGCTCTGGCTGCCGCGGAAGCACAGGATGGTTCGAGCAATGCCATGGTGCAGGAGGTCGTGAACCCGGATGCGATTGCCCATGTGGTGTCGCGCTGGACCGGCATTCCCGTCGACAAGATGCTCGAAGGCGAACGCGACAAGCTGCTTCGGATGGAAGACGAGCTGGCGAAATCCGTCGTCGGCCAGGGCGATGCCGTACAAGCCGTGTCGCGGGCCGTTCGCCGGGCGCGTGCTGGCCTGCAGGATCCGAACCGGCCCATTGGCTCGTTCATCTTCCTCGGGCCGACCGGTGTCGGCAAGACGGAGCTGACCAAGTCGCTTGCCCGTTTCCTGTTCGATGACGAAAGCGCGATGGTGCGGCTCGACATGTCGGAATACATGGAGAAGCACTCGGTCTCACGGTTGATCGGGGCGCCTCCGGGCTATGTCGGGTATGATGAAGGTGGCGCGCTGACGGAGGCTGTCCGGCGCAAACCCTATCAGGTCGTCCTGTTCGACGAGATCGAAAAGGCGCATCCGGATGTGTTCAACGTGCTGCTGCAGGTGCTTGATGACGGGCGACTGACCGATGGCCAGGGCCGCACCGTCGACTTCAAGCACACGATCATCATCATGACCTCCAATCTCGGGGCAGACTATCTGACGGGTCTCGCCGAGGGTCAGGATACCGACATGGTGCGCGATCAGGTGATGGATGTGGTGAAGGCCTCGTTCCGGCCGGAATTCCTCAATCGCGTCGACGAGATCATCCTGTTCCACCGGCTGCAGCGCGGCGAAATGGGGGCGATCGTCGATATCCAGATGAAGCGTCTCGTGCAGCTTCTGGCCGAGCGCAAGATCGTGATCGATCTTGAAAGCGGCGCGCGCGATTGGCTTGCCGACAGGGGCTACGACCCGGTCTATGGAGCGCGGCCGTTGAAGCGGGTCATCCAGAAATATCTGCAGGACCCGCTCGCGGAGCAGATCCTGTCCGGTCAGGTGCTGGACGGCGCCCGCGTCAAGGTCGAAGCCGGCAGTGATCGGCTGCTGATCTCGCCCGAGAGGGATATCAGCCAGGCGGCCTGATCCGCCGGCACGCAAGCAACAAAGGGCGGCTCAATGGGCCGCCCTTTTTCAGTTTTCCCAGACGGTTCACATGCCCCGGCGGCCGAAGGCGGGCCGTGCCTGTGCCGCTTGAGATGCCGTTCCCGACGACCGCTGGCTGGTGGGATCCGATGACCGCGTCACGCCTGATCGCGTCGGTGTCGGGGACCCGTTCCGAGCCGCGACGGTCCGCCGGTCGAGAGACGGGTGGTCGGGTCTCGGAGCGTCAGGCGCCGTCCAGGAGAAGCTATCGCCCGGCATGAATAGTAGAAATAACCCGGAAACGAGCTGCAGTCCTATCGTGAGCGCTGAAAGCAGCGATCCGATCGGCGTACCGACCATCTGAGCTTCCGCACCATAGGCCACCACGAAGACCGCCGTGAAACCCAGCATCACAAGGAGAGGGCTCAGACCAATGTCACGAATTCTGGCCGCCTGGAGGCTGAGTGACATCCAGAGGCTGACGAGACCGAACAGGGCCAAGAGTAGGAGTATCTGAACTCCACTGCCTGACCGCATGGACATGATTCCGATGACTGCCACACCGCCGACCACCAGGTGAGCGACGAGACCAGTCAGAAAATATTGGAGTCTGTTGAGGCGACCGCGAAACATGAAAAGGACTTCGATCATAATCAATCCCTGCTAGAAATTGCAGGTCATGACATCATGCAACTCATTCTTTTTGATGAATCTGAAAGCTGGTATTTGAGAGAAAGGGCGGTTCCTTCTGGATAGTTTTAAGTGGCGTCCGACTTCGCCAGGTCCGCGCCCTCGTGCTCAAGCCAAACTTCAAGGGCAGGCTGACTTCTGTATCGACACGCAACAGCCCTATGTCGGGTAGCGCCTGCAAGGGATGGCGTTCGCAATCAGATCTTGACCGCTTGCGAGACAAAGCGGGCAGGGGCGGCCAAGGACACACCCGCCTTTCGGGCTAAACGGTATCGTGGAAGAGCTCGATCTCGTTCGCTTCGCGCCAGTCGGGAGGCGGAACGGCTCTGCAATTTAGCTGGAACCGATCTAGCGATTGGCAACCTGGGCAGGTCGGCCCGTCCCCTGAAGCAGCGTATCGATCCGCTGCCGCTCCGTCTGGAAATTCGCCAGGGCCGTGCCCTCCAGTGTCTTGCCGCCCGGAAGGCGAACCTTCATCGGATCGACCTTGGTTCCGTTGACGATCAGCTCGTAGTGCAAATGGGTGCCGGTCGAGGCTCCCGTGGAGCCGACATAACCGATGACCTGGCCCTGGGTCACCTTGGCACCCGGGACGACGCCCTTGGCGATGCCGCTTTGGTGATTATAGGAGGTGACGTAGCCATTGGCATGGCGGATCAGGGTCTGGTTGCCGTAACCTGATGCCCAACCGGCCTTTTCGACCACGCCATTACCTGCAGAAATGATGGGTGTTCCGCGCGGAGCGGCCCAGTCGACGCCTGTGTGCATTCGGGAATAGCCGAGAATGGGATGGCGCCGCATCCCGAAGGACGATGTGAAGCGGCCGCCGGGAAGCGGATTGCGCAGCAGGAACTGGCGGATCGACTTGCCGTTTTCATCGTAATAATCGACGGAATTGTCGTCCGGGTTCTGAAAGCGATAGAATTGGGTCAGATTGTCACCAAATCGCGCCCGAACATACAGCAATTCTGAATCAGCCGTAGCGCGGCCTTCCTCGTCGGAGACCGAGAAGAAGGCTTCCAACGTGTCCGAGGGCTTCAGCTGCGCCTGGAAATCGACATTGGCCGCGAGCAGACGAATGACAAGTGCGGTCAGGTCCGTGCTCATGCCATAGGAGAGTGCTGCCCGGTAGATGCCGTCATAGACCCGTGGCAAGTCCCGACCAGAGGCAATAGCCGGACGCGCGCCGTCAAAGGCGCCGGCGACCGCATCGAGCTGCGGGGGCTCGACACCACGGATCAGACGACCTCCATCCGTGACCGCCATTGTCGCGACGTGACGTCCCGCATGATAGAGAGTGAACCGGACGAGGCGCACTTCTTCGCCGCGCTGAATAAGCCCGATCCGCAGTACATCGCCTTCTTCGAGCCCGCTTTCCTTGACAAAAGGCGCGAGCGACTTCTCGACGCTGTCTGCGCGAGATTGTGGATAGCCGGATGCCATCATCAGGGCGGAAACAGTCTGGCGACGGCGGACCGGCAGAATGTCCTCCGCATATTCCGGTGTCTCGGGCGTGATGATCTCCGGTTCGGAGACGCTCATGTTTTCCTCGACGACGCGGGCACTCAGACCGACAGCGATACCGAGGTCGCTGTCATCCGCATCAAAACGGCGGGGATCGATGTAGTAGAGAGCTGCGACCTGTGTGTCGCCGGTGGTCAGAACCGAGCCGTTCGAACGGACATTCTCCTCAACTTCGTCAAAGGTCATGTCACCGGCCAGCGGTTTGTCCGGCGCGGTCGGGAAGGGCCTGGAGGTAAGGGTCACCTCGGATTCGACATCCGAGCCATAGAGTGTGCCCGTGCGCGGCGCGAGCTGGTGTTCCTGTTCGGGAACGGCAAAGATCGTCAACGGATCGAAGGCGGGATAGCGCTCCTGAACGGGATAGTCTGCAGCAAGTGTCATCTTCACATGGGCGAAGGGCAGTTTGCGGACCACTTCACGATCGCCGTCCCGAAAGACCGTGGGCACATCGAGAATGGCCTTGTCGACCGGTCGCGCTGCGATCTTGGGTGCGATCAAGCGATTGCCGCGGACGGCATCTTCTGTCTCTGCGGCTTCTTCATCGGGGGGGATGGCAGCATAGGCCTCTGCCGGGATGGCAAGCTGCTGGCGGCCATCAAGGGCCGCAAAGAGGGCGACGCCCATGAGAATGCAGGAGGTGATGCCGGTGAGAAACGTACCGGAGAGCCAGCGCAACGAGATCTCGCGGCGATCCGGTGCCCGAAAGCCATCTGCCAGGATCGGCGCATCGCTGCCCAGCGAGCGGATCATGTCACGGTCTGGCGTCATAGAGTGTTGTCCAACCCCTGCTTCAGGATGAGTAATCGGTACCTGTCATCGGCGAAGTGGCAATCATGTCTCATGTCAGATCGCATTCGTCAAATCCTGGCCGTCAGAGGCTTGGGTTGCGCCGGACTCATTGCCGAGCCGAAGATCCGAATTGATCATGGGATGCCCGATCGCTGTGATCCTTATAGACAGCATCGGAATAAGGAGATTACGCGGCAGGAGCGATCTTGTCCTATAAAGAGGGCAAAGACCGATCTCGCCGGACATGGCGGCTGATTGGCCTGGACGGGAAACGCTCGCAACTTTGGGCAAGAGCGGAAGCTTACATTAGGAATGCGCAAATTCTGTCATTATTTCAATCGGATGACACTTTTTTCGATTTTTTCCAATTTCCACTGTTGACGGTATAGGGCTCGAGCCGTATAAGCCGCTTCACCGAACGAGAGG
>NZ_LJHS01000032.1 GCF_001296045.1 Rhizobium sp. AAP43
GGCGCGGACCGATAGATGTCCGCGCCTGCCGCAGGATTTTAGATTTCGCCCACAGCTCTTTCAGCAGCGAGGATCTCTGCCTTGCGCTTCTCGATCATGTCGCCGATTGGCGGGCCTTGGAAGCGCTTGGCCTCGAAAGCGAACCAGATGATGACGGCCAGAACGATGAAGCCGACGGTGACCGCGAGAACCTTGTCATTCGGTGGCTGGATGGCGATGTAGATAATGATCAGCATGCCGATGGTCGCGAGGACACCGATGACCTTGAACAGTCCAGCGCCGAGGTCCCATGGTCCTGCTGCCGGCCATTTCGATGTTCCAAAGGCGAAAATACCAAGGGCGATCGGTGACAGGAAGGACAGGAAGAGGAAGATCAAGGTCGCATTGACGACGGTGACATAGAGGCTGGCTTCACCGACCGAGATGAACAATGCCCCCCAGACAAACAGCACTTCCAGGATGCCGGCGGTCCAGATCGCGGTTACGGGGGTCCGATACTTCGGGCTGACGGAAGACAAAGCCTTCGAGCCAACCGGAAGTCCCTTGTCGCGGGAGAAGGCGAAAATCATCCGCGATGCGGAGGTTACCGTTGCAAGACCGCAGATGAACTGCGCGACGAAGATGGCGACATACAAGATGGTCACCAGCCAGGCCGGCATGATCGTGTTGACCGTGTAGAAGAACACGTTCCAGCCTTGCCTTGCACCCTCGGCCATATCCGGGATGGCAATGACGAAGGAGCTGAGCATGATCCAGCCTGCAAGGGAAGACCACAGGACGGACATGACAATCGAGCGGGGCACCGAATGGGCCGCCTTCTTCGTCTCTTCCGACGTATGAGCCGAGGCATCATAACCGGTGATCGTGTAGATCGGCAGCAGCAGCCCGAGGCCGAAAATGTACCACATGCTGTCGGACTGAGGCCAAACATTGCCGCCGATTTCACCCGAATTGTTGGTGAAGGTCCACAGACGGCTGATCTCCCAGGTCGGCGCGAAATAGAGGCAGGCCACTGTCAACACGGCAGCCGTCACGAGGATCAGCGAACCGGAAAAGTCCGTGAGCTTTGCTGTCAGGCTGATGCCGAAGTGATTGATCAGAACCTGGATCAAAGTGAAGCCGGCGACGAGCAAGACCTGGGTCGCAGGCGAGACCAGACCATCCTCGCCCAACAGACCCAGCTGGGCACCGAACGTGCCACCCAGGAAAAGAGCGGTTCCGATGTTGATTGCGCCGAGAACGGTGATGAGGCCAAGGAGGTTGAGCCAGGCCGTCAGCCAGCCCGTGAAGCGGTTTCCGAGGATTGACGACCAGTGATAGAGCCCGCCCGCCGTAGGGTAGGCCGATGCGATCTGCGCCATGCCGAGCGCGAAAAACCCAGAGATGATGCAGCCGACGGGCCAGCCGATACCGATCGCGGCGCCACCGACACCGGAGGTCGCCTGAGCCAGCGAATTGATGCCGCCGGACAGAATGCAAATAATGGAGAAAGAAATCGCAAAATTCGAAAATGAACTCATGCTGCGTTCGAGTTCCTGGGCATAACCCATGGAATGCAGCACGTGCATATCCTGTTTTTTGTCTGAATCAGAGTAATCTGACATGGCATCCCCCAATGTGAAGATCGGCCGCGGGATTGCGGCGATCATGTACCTGGCCCGCCGCTTGTTTTGGCGGTTAGTGGCAGCAAAGCTGCTCCCCGTGAGGTCGTTCTGTTATTTTCCTTCGACGACACTGACCGCAGTTGCGATCAGCCCGGCGAGGTAGTCGGCCATGACCTCTTGGTCGACGGAATTGGCAATCAGGTCGTTGCGCACCTCGATCATCACGTTGGCATGACCGGCGGGCAAGGCATGCAGGCGAAGCGTATGGGTTACGCCGTCCTCCGGCCCATAGGGCGCGTTGCGTTCGACGCGATACGGCCCGGAGATAGCGGCCGACAGCGTTGCGTCTGCAAGCCGGCTGTCCGTATCGTGCAGGATACCGATCTCCACATCGCGCTTTTTGCCGAAATAGATCGGCGTGAAACTGTGCACAGTCACGACAACCGGCCGGCGTCCCTCCTGGACATAAGCGGCAAGAAGCGCGCTGACGCGATCGTGAAACGGCACATAGATCGCAGCAGTTCGGGCATAGCGCTCGGCCGGCGCAAGATCGCGATTGCCGGGTATCTCGAAGATTTCGCTGCTTTCCGGCATGGCGGCCGGCGATTCCGGCGGCCGGTTGCAGTCATAGAGCAGGCGCGAGAAACGCTGATGGACCAGTGCTGCTTCAAGCCGCGTCGACAATAGACGGGCAAGTTCAAGCGCACCGGGATCCCAGGCGATGTGGCTGACCAGCACCTCCTCTGACAGCCCCAGCTGTCCCGCCGAGATCGGCAGGCGGTGAGATGCATGTTCGCAGACCAGCACGACCGTGCCGGCCGCGCGTTCGTTCTCGACAGCCACGGCTTCACCGTCGGCTGGCGCCAGAATTCCTGACCTCAGCAGCATGCTGTTCCCCCGGGCCTGATGGCCTCTGTATTTAACGAAGAGAATTCTTCACGGAGCCCGCAGTGTCAATCCGCTTCTGAAAATTTCTCTTCAAAAGCCAGTTGACAGCCAGCAAGGGCGGGGGCTTAATCTTTGTCATAAAGCTGGCAAAGACCGGCTTAGGGGAGACAATCAGTCCTTGCTCAATGCGTCCAAGACAGTGTCGGACGTGATCCATGCTCATTTCGATGGGCTGACGCGTGCTGAACGGCAGCTGGCGGAAAGCCTGCTGGACAACTATCCTGTGTCCGGGCTCGGCAGCATCACGACTGTGGCCGAGAATGCCCGCGTATCGACACCGACCGTCGCCCGCATGGTTCAGAAGCTGGGCTACAAGGGCTATCCGGAATTCCAGGCGCACCTGCACCAGGAACTTGAAGCCACCATATCGAACCCGATCGCGAAACACGACCGCTGGGCGGCGGACGCGCCCAACCGGCACATTCTCAACCGCTTCGCCGAAGCCGTGATGAACAACCTGAGGAGTTCACTGGGCGAACTGAAGACAGCAAGCTTCGATGATGCAGCAAGTCTGCTGGGCGACCGCAACCGAGACATATATTTCGTCGGTGGCCGCATCACCGGGGCACTTGCCGAGTACTTCTTCACCCATATGCAGGTCATCCGGCCCAAGACCACGCTAATGTCATCGAATGCGAGCGCCTGGCCGCAATACGTGCTGAACATGCACGAAGGCGACGTGCTGGTGATCTTTGACATCCGTCGCTACGAGGCCGACCTGACGACGTTGGCGAAGGTAGCGAAGGCGAGCGGCGTTGAGATCATCCTGTTCACCGATCAGTGGACGTCACCGGTCGCACAGCACGCTCGTACGAGTTTCAAGCTGCACATCGAAGCACCGTCGGCATGGGACTCGTCCGTTGTGACACTTTTCGTCGTCGAAGCGCTGATTGAGGCCGTCCAGAGTTCGTCCTGGGACCAGACGCGTGAGCGCATCAACACGCTGGAGGATTTGTTCGAGCAGGCACGCCTGTTTCGAAAACCTCGATGAGCGAAGAGGGCTCGATACAGAAATTTGAGACGCGGGCCAGCCCCGTCTCAGGCAAAGGGCGGAAATTTGGGTGGGAGTTCCGTCACATAACCATAACATATCACCCCTAATTGATCGCCATCGCTGCCAACCTCAGAGGAGAACCACAGTGACCACCAAGTTCCGCAAAATGCTGTCGCTGACGACCGCACTCGTCATGACGACTTCGGCCGTCGCCTATGCTGAACCAAGCGCAGAGCTCATCGAAGCCGCCAAGAAGGAAGGCATGCTGACGACGATCGCCCTGCCCCACGACTGGTGTGGCTATGGCGCGGTAATCGACAGCTTCAAGAAGAAGTACCCGGAAATCACCGTCAACGAACTGAACCCGGACGCCGGTTCGGCTGACGAAGTCGAAGCCATCAAGGCCAACAAGGACAACAAGGGCCCGCAGGCGCCTGACGTTGTCGACGTCGGTCTCGCTTTCGGCCCGCAGATGAAGGCCGAAGGTCTTCTGCAGCCTTACAAGGTCTCGACCTGGGACGAGATTCCTGAAAACGTCAAGGACGCCGAAGGCTACTGGTATGGCGACTACTACGGCGTCATGTCGCTTCTGGTGAACAAGGACCTCGTGGCCAACACTCCGAAGGATTGGTCGGACCTTCTGAAGCCGGAATATGCCGGTCAGGTCGCTCTCGCCGGTGATCCGCGCGCCTCCAACCAGGCTATCCTCGCCGTTCTCGCAGCCGGCATGGCCGGTGGCGCAAAGGCTGGCAAGGAAGCTGGCGAAGCTGGCCTGAAGTACTTCGGCGAAATGAACAAGGCCGGCAACTTCGTGCCTGTCATCGGCAAGTCCGGCACCCTCGCCCAAGGCGCAACCCCGATCGTCGTGATGTGGGACTACAATGCCCTCTCGGCCAAGAACACGCTGGCCGGCAACCCGCCGGTTGAAGTCGTCGTTCCAGCTTCGGGCGTTCTCGCAGGCGTCTACGTTCAGGGCATCTCGGCTTACGCGCCGCATCCGAACGCAGCCAAGCTGTGGATGGAGCACCTGTACTCCGACGAAGGTCAGCTCGGCTGGCTCAAGGGCTATTGCCACCCGGCACGCTTCAACGCCATGGTAAAGGCCGGCAAGGTTCCGCAGGATCTGCTCGACGCTCTGCCGCCGGCAGATTCCTACGAAAAGGCTTACTTCCCGACGTTGGAAGAAGTCGACGCTAACAAGGCCGCGGTCACCGCCGGCTGGGATAGCGTCGTCGGCGCCAACGTTCAGTAAGGACCGAACTTGAGGAGCCGCCCCGAGCCTTACTGGGTCGGGGCGGCGCCTTTTATTCAAGAAGAACCGTGGAAAACACGGAGGAAGAGGGGCAGACAGAATGGCAATAGACAATGCCGGTACGGGACCGCTTGCCCGTCCTCGAACGCGGCTTCCGCTTCACTGGCTCGGCGTCCTGCCGTTTGCCATCTTCATTCTTCTGTTTCTCATCATGCCGACGATGAAGATCGTCATTGGCGCCTTCCAGCGCCCGGACGGCAGCTTTACCTTTGCCAATGTCCTAGGTCTGTTCACGCCCTCGATCATGGCTGCCTACTGGATCTCTATTAAAATCAGCCTGGCATCCGCCTTGCTCGGCTGCCTGATCGGCTTCTCCGTGGCCGCAGCCGTTGTGCTGGGTGGGCTGCCGCAGTGGATCCGCAGCCCGCTTCTCACCTTCTCCGGTGTCGCCTCGAACTTCGCCGGCGTACCGCTTGCCTTCGCCTTCCTCGCCACGCTCGGTCCCGTCGGTCTGCTGACCGTTTTCCTGAAAACGCAGCTTGGCATCGACCTGCGCCTGCTCGGCTTCAATCTCCTGTCCTTCTGGGGTCTGACGGTTACCTACCTCTTCTTCCAGATCCCACTGATGGTGCTCATCATTACGCCGGCCCTCGACGGCCTGAAGCGCGAATGGCGCGAAGCGGCCTCGATCCTCGGCGCAACGAACTTCCAGTATTGGCGAATGGTCGCCTTCCCGATCCTGCTGCCATCCATCCTCGGCACCATTGCGCTGCTCTTTGCCAACGCCTTCGGCGCCGTCGCAACCGCGATCGCGCTCACCGGCTCTTCGCTCAACATTGTGCCGATCCTGCTTTTTGCCCAGATCCGCGGCGACGTGCTGGGCGATCCCCATCTCGGTTATGCGCTCGCCTTCGGCATGATTACCGTGACCGGCGTGGCCAACGGGCTCTATATCTGGCTGCGCGCCCGCAGCGAAAGGTGGATGAAATGAAGCGCTTGTGGGCCTGGGCCGCGCTGACTGTCGGCCTCCTCTATTTCATCCTCCCGCTGATCGGCATGACCAACTTCTCCCTGAAGATGCGCCGTGGCGAATATTCATTTGACGCCTATGGCAAGGTCCTCGCCGATCCGCGTTTTCAGGAGACCTTCAGCTATTCGGTGACGATGGCACTGATGACAATCGTCTTCGGCGTGCTGCTCATCGTTCCAACCGCCTATTGGGTCCGGCTAAAGATGCCCGGTCTTCGCCCCTATATCGAATTCGTCACGCTGCTGCCGCTGGTCATTCCGGCAATCGTCATCGTTTTCGGCTACATCAGGCTCTACAACACATCGAGCTGGCTGCCGCTGACGGGCTCGTCCACCGGTACAAACATCCTGCTGATGTTCGGCTATGCCACGCTTGGCCTGCCCTACATGTACCGCGCCGTCGACACGGGCCTGCGCACCATCGACGTCACCACCTTGACCGAAGCCGCCCAGAGCCTCGGCGCCGGTTGGGCGACGATCATCGGGCGCATTATTCTGCCCAATGTTTCGGTGGCTGTGATGTCCGGCGCCTTCGTGACCTTCGCCATCGTCATGGGCGAGTTCACCATGGCCGCCCTTTTGAACAAGCCTGCCTTCGGACCTTACATGCAGCTGCTCGGCGCCAACCGCGCCTATGAGCCGGCGGCCCTTGCCGTGATCGCCTTCGGCATCACCTGGGGTTGCCTCGGCCTGATGCAGCTCGTCTCCCGCCTCCAGAAAACGGCCCCTCGCCAGGCCTGAGGATTTCTTTTCATGACCTTTCTGACACTGAACAGCCTCAAGAAATCCTTCGGCGCCACCCAGGTGGTGCACGACTTCAACATGGCGATCGACAAGGGGGAATTCGTCTCGTTTCTCGGTCCGTCGGGCTGCGGCAAGACCACGGTGCTGCGCATGGTGGCGGGCTTTGAAACCCCGTCTGCCGGCACCATAATCGTCGATGGCAAGGACCAGACGAGCCTGAAGCCCAACCAGCGCAACATCGGCATGGTATTTCAGGCCTATGCGCTGTTTCCCAACATGAACGTCTTCGACAATGTCGGCTTTGGCCTGAAGATCGCGGGCATGCCAAAGGCCGACATCGAGAGCCGCGTCAAGGAAATGCTGGCGCTCATTCATCTGGAACATCTGGCCGAACGCTATCCCTACCAGCTGTCCGGCGGCCAGCAGCAGCGCGTGGCGCTTGCCCGTGCGCTCGCTCCGAAGCCGCAAGTGCTGCTGCTCGACGAGCCGCTCTCGGCGCTCGATGCCAAGATCCGCGTCTCGCTGCGTGAGGAAATCCGCCAGATCCAGCAGAAGCTCGGCATCACCACCGTCTTCGTCACCCATGACCAGGAAGAGGCGCTATCGATCTCCGACCGCATCGTCGTCATGAATGCCGGCAAGGCCGACCAGATCGGTACGCCCTTCGAGATCTACAACCGCCCGACGACCCGCTTCGTCGCCTCCTTCGTCGGCACGCTGAATGTCATCGAGGCCGTGGTTGCCGACCAAAGCGCAGGACTGGTGAAGATCGGCGAGCAGACGCTCACGATCAAGGACGCCATTCCCGCCGCCAATGGCACGGCGATCCAGCTTGCCATGCGCCCGGAAGCAGGCTCGCTTTCCGATACCGCCAACGCCACCTTTGCCGGCACCGTGACCTCCAGCCAGTTTCTCGGCTCGGTCATCCGCACGCGGGTGGCAGTCGATGGCAAGACGATCTCGTTCGACACCTTCAACGATCCCGGCACGCCGCCGCCCGTGGTCGGCACCACGGTCGGCGTGAAGATCGATCCATCGGCTTTGATCGTACTCGCTGAATAATCACCGGCAAAGCCACTTTCGTTCGGGAAACGAGGTTCCGATGCGAGCTGTCTATTACGAAAGATTCGGTGTTCTGCCGGAGATCCGCACCCTGCCCGATCCGACCCCGACACCATCAGGTGTCGTCGTCGCGGTCAAGGCCACTGGCCTCTGCCGCAGCGACTGGCATGGCTGGAAAGGTCATGACCCCGATATCCGCCTGCCGCATGTGCCGGGTCACGAACTCGCCGGTACCATTGCCGCCGTCGGTCGTGATGTCAGGCGCTTCCGTGTCGGCGACCGCGTCACAGTGCCCTTCGTCTCCGGCTGCGGCCACTGCATGGAGTGCCGATCGGGCAACCAGCAGGTCTGCGAAGAACAGTTTCAGCCGGGCTTCACCCATTGGGGTTCGTTTGCCGACTATGTCGCAATCGAATATGCCGACCAGAACCTCGTCCTTCTGCCGGAAGATGTTTCCTATGACACGGCCGCCAGCCTCGGTTGCCGCTTCGCCACCTCCTTCCGTGCCGTCGTCGACCAGGGCCGGCTGAAGGGTGGCGAGTGGCTGGCCGTACACGGCTGCGGCGGTGTCGGCCTATCTGCCATCATGATCGGCGCTGCCCTCGGCGCCAATGTGATCGCCGTGGATATCGCCGAGGACAAGCTCGCTCTGGCCAAAGCCCTTGGCGCAACAGCCGCCATCAACAGCCGCAATGTTTCAGATGTTGCCGAAGCCGTGCGGGACCTGACCGGCGGTGGAGCGCATGTCTCCGTCGATGCGCTGGGTCATCCGCAGACCTGCTGCAATTCAATCTCCAATCTTCGCCGTCGCGGCCGCCATGTGCAGGTCGGGCTGATGCTCGCAGACCACGCAATGCCGCAGATCCCGATGGCGCGGGTGATCGCCCATGAACTCGAGATCTATGGCAGCCACGGCATGCAGTCCTGGCGTTACGACGCCATGCTGGAGATGATCCGTTCGGGCAGACTTGCACCGGAGAAGCTGATCGGCCGCCACATCGGCCTCAACGACGCGCCCCAGGCGCTGGCCGATATGGATCGGTTCGCCGAGAGCGGTATCACCATCATCGATCCGGCGGCTTGAACACCCGCAACCGCAAAGAAAAGCAGACCATGGCGCCTCGCATCAGCATTATCGAAAGCCTTTCCGACCCGGGAAAGGAAGGCCGCGCCAATGAGGATCGCCTCGGCTACAACGAGACCTCAGCCTTCATCTTCGACGGCGCAACCGGTCTCGGCGATCGTCAGTTTATGGAAGACTACGGCTCCGACGCCGCCTGGATCGCTGAGTTCGCCGCAACACGGCTCGCCGAGCGGCTCGACCGAGACG
>NZ_LJHS01000033.1 GCF_001296045.1 Rhizobium sp. AAP43
GTGCACAGGCAACCTCAAAATGTATGTTTATTTTCGAGGCAAGCCGGCTGCTGGGGCGCAGAACCGGACAGGACGAAAGGGTTGTTGGGACAGGATGCCAGGCTCATAGTTGGGGAAGCAGGGGCCTAGGTGCAGCGGCCGCGCAGAATGGGCGGGGTCAGGTACAAGCACCGGCGTGAAACATAACTGCAGTTCATACATGGGCTATAAGGGGGGCGAGGAGGAGGCGTCCATCATAAGCATCGCGCTTTTTGGCTGCCTTGCCTTCAGCCCATCAGGCCTGAGCAAGCTGCTCACTGGCGCATCTTGTCGGCAGCCTGGTCCACCTTGTCCGCAGCGCCGTTGGCAATGTTCTTGCCAGTCTCCTTGGCGCGCTCAGCCATGTTGGCAGCACCGTCCTGCACGCTGTGAAGGGCGTCGGTGGCGCGCTCCTTCATGCCCTGCATGGCATCGCCGGCTTGGTCCTTGGCATTGCCCAGCTTCTCCGCGGCGGCATCACGAGCGCTGGCGCCGGCATCAGCTGCCCTGTCCTTAGCGTTGATGGCGTCCTCCTTCACGGCCTGCCCCACGTTGCCGGTGGCGTCCTTGACGCGGTCGGCAGCGCCGGGCAGAGTCTCGCGGACGTTGCTGGACATGTCGCTGAGCTTCTCCTTGGCGGCGTGAAGTGCGTTCTCGGCGCGCTCGGTGAAGGTCTCGCCCTTGTCACCAGAAGCCTTGATCACGAACGAGGAGCGCTGAGCCTTGCGTGCAACGGTGCGCACAGTCAGAGCAGGACGGGTGGGGGCAAGAGCGAGCATGAGGAGATAGTTGCAAAGTGCGGGATATTGACTTCACGGCTCACTCAGGGGCTTTTATAGGCGATAGGGGAAGTTGTAGACTCCAGCGGGAGGTG
>NZ_LJHS01000034.1 GCF_001296045.1 Rhizobium sp. AAP43
GCCATGCTGATGGCCAATACCGTCATTGCCGCCTATCGCCGCGCTGGCGAGGACGCTCCGCGGTTCTGAACGGAATTCACGAAATCGACTGCGATCTGCGGAGGAAGACATGGGATTGGGAATTGGACTGATCGGTTCGGGCTACATGGGCAAATGCCATGCCATGGCATGGAACTCTGTGGCGACCGTCTTCGGCGACGTCGATCGGCCAAGACTGGTGGCACTGGGCGACGCGACAGCCGAGCTTGCAACCCGTCATGCCAAGGCCTTCGGTTTTGCGCAGGGAACCGGCAATTGGCGGGAGCTTGTCGATAATCCCGAAATCGACGTGATCTCAATCGCAGCCCCGAACCAGTTCCATGCCGACATGGCCATCGCCGCCCTTGAGGCCGGCAAACATGTCTGGTGCGAAAAACCCATGGCGACGTCGCTTGCGGACGCGACGCGCATGCGGGATGCAGCCCGCGTCTCCGGAAAGACAGCCATCCTCGGCTACAACTACATCCAGAACCCGATGATCCGTCAGGCCAGCCGGCTGATCGCCGAAGGCGCGATTGGCAACGTCAATCATATCCGCCTGGAGATGGACGAGGATTACATGGCCGATCCGGACGAGCCATTCTACTGGAAGAGCGCCGAGACGTCAGGCTATGGCGCTCTGGACGACTTTGCCGTCCATCCGCTTTCCCTGCTCACCGTGCTCCACGGGAAAATCACTTCACTCGTCGCCGACATGGCCAAGCCCTATGCCGAGCGACCCGTCGCCGGTGGCGGCAGCCGTCCGGTCGAGAACCACGACATTGCGCAGGCCCTCTTCCGTACTGAGGCAGGTGCCTCCGGTGTATTGATGGTCAACCGATCTGCCTGGGGCCGGAAGGGACGCATCGCCCTGCAGATCTTTGGCTCCAATGGTTCGATCCTGTTCGATCAGGAGCGGATGAACGAGTTGCAGGTCTTTACGAGAACCGATCGCGGCGATGCCCAGGGTTACCGGACCTTGCTCGCAGCACCCTCGCATCCACCCTATCAGCAATTTATCCCAGCCCCCGGGCATGGTCTCGGCTTCAACGAACTGAAGGTTATCGAATGCCGTGAACTCCTGCGCCATATCGGTGGCGACAGGGATGCCCATGTCATCGACTTCGACACCGGGCTTGAAATCGAAACAATCGTTCACGCGATGGCCAGATCGGCCCAAAGCGGTGTCTGGGTGGAAACCTAAGGATACCCGCTCCGGTTCACTGAATGACCACAGCCTAACCGTCACGCGGCTTCAGGCGTCGTCGGGTCTCCGTCGGACTTTCGCGGTAGTGGGCTCGATAGGTGCGGGAAAACGATGAGGATGAGTTGAAGCCTGTGATCGCTGCGATATCGGCGAACTCCATCCTCGTCTCGATCACCTTGCGGCGGGCAGCATTGAGACGAAGCGCCAAGTAGTGCTGGTGTGGCGCGACGCCCATTGCCAGACTGAACAGGTCCTGCAGATGCCGGGCGCTCACACCGACCCGCCGCGCCAGACGGGACAACGTCAGCGGCGTGTCCACCGTCTCTTCCATCAGCTTGACGGCCGCTTCCAGGCGATGATCCAGCATGCGCCGATTGCCGATGGCGGGCGCCTGCAGCAAATCTCCTTCCATCCGCTCCTGCTCGTAGATGAACAGACGCGACACTTCGAGCGCCATGGAATAGCCATGCGCCCGCCGGATCAGCTCCAGCATCAGGTCGATGGTCGGCAGTGATCCCCCTGTCGTGATGCGCTTTCCATCGATCACGAAACGGCCGCGTACCAGCTTGATCTGCGGATAGGCGCTGACGAAATCCTCGAAATCCTCCCAGTGAACCGTCGCCTGAACGCGATCCAGCAAGCTTGCCTCCGCCAGCAGCCAGGAGCCGGATTCAATGCCAGCCACGAAGTCCCGGTGACGTGCCGTCTGAGAAAGCAGCATTTTAAGCTGTGAGGTCAGGCTCCGCCGCCACTCGTAGCTCGCCACGACAAAAAGCGGATCTGTCTCGCGCCCCGGCCGGAAAGGGCCCGAGACCGCAATCGGCACACCGCTGGTGGTCTCGATCGCAGCACCAGTCGGACTGTAGGTCTGCCACGTGTAAAGCGTGCGCCCCGCAATCCGGTTGGCGGCGCGTAAGGGCTCGATGACGGAGGCGAGCAGGATCAGGTTGGTCTGCGGCAAGATCAAGAGGTCGAAATGCTGCGCCGCCGAAACATCCATCGCCATCCAACCTCATTCCGCATACCTCCGAGAATGTATGAAATGGTTCCGATAATGCAAAGCAGAATTGTCGCTCCTGCCGCGTAATGTGATCAGCAAGACGGAGACAACTATGCCACTCAGTATGAACCGTGAGGTTTTCATCACATGTGCCGTCACCGGTTCCGGTGATACGGTATCGAGATCCTCCGATGTTCCCATCACCCCGAAACAGATCGCAGAAGCCGCGATCGAAGCGGCCAAGGCCGGTGCTGCCGTCGCGCACTGCCATGTTCGCGACCCGGAGACCGGTGCTGCATCCCGCAGGCTCGACCTCTATCGCGAGGTGACGGACCGCATTCGCTCCGCCGAGGTGGACATTGTTCTCAACCTGACAGCCGGCATGGGCGGAGACCTTGTCTTCGGCAATGTTGAAAGCCCCCTGCCCGTCAATCCCATTGGCACGGATATGGCCGGCGCCACGGAGCGTATGGCCCATGTGGCCGAATGCCTTCCGGAGATCTGCACGCTTGACTGCGGCACGATGAACTTCAATCTCGGCGATTACGTCATGACCAACACGCCGTCGATGCTGCGTGCCATGGCAAAAATGATGACCGATCTCGGCGTCCGCCCCGAAATCGAGGCCTTCGACACTGGTCATCTTTGGTTTGCCAAGCAGCTCGCGGAAGAGGGCCTGATCGAGGATCCGGTCCTGATCCAGCTGTGCATGGGCATTCCGTGGGGAGCTCCCGACGACCTGAACACCTTCATGGCCATGGTCAACAACGTGCCGTCGTCCTGGACATTCTCGGCCTTCTCGATCGGTCGCAATGCACTCGCCTATCCAGCGGCCGCGGTGCTTGCCGGCGGCAATGTGCGCGTGGGCCTCGAGGACAATCTCTACATCGGTAAGGGCCAGCTCGCGAGCAATGGTCAGCTGGTCGAAAAGGCCGTCTCCGTCATCGAGGGCATGGGTGCCAAGGTCATTGGCCCGGCTGAAGTGCGCGAGAAACTGAAACTGACCAAGCGAGCGCCGAAATGAGCCGTATACAGAAAGCAGCCTGCATTGGCGGTGGGGTTATCGGTGGCGCCTGGATCGCCCGCTTTGCGCTTGCCGGGATCGACGTCAAGGTCTTCGATCCCCATCCGGACGCGAAACGCATCATCGGTGAAGTGCTGGCCAATGCCGAGCGCGCCTATGGCATGCTGACAACCGCACCGCTTCCGAAAAAGGGCGATGTCACCTTCTGCGACAGCCTGGAAGACGCCGTCCGCGACGCCGATTGGATCCAGGAAAGCGTGCCCGAACGGCTGGAATTGAAGCGCGGTGTGCTGACCCAGATCGACGCCGCAGCCCAGCCGGCAGCATTGATCGGTTCGTCGACCTCCGGCCTGATGCCAACCGAATTGCAGCGGGATATGCGCCACCCCGAGCGCCTTTTCGTCGCCCATCCCTATAACCCCGTCTACCTTCTGCCGCTTGTCGAACTCGTCGGCGGCGAAAAGACCGCCCGCAGCGTGCTCGATGATGCCAAGGCCAAGCTCGTACCAATCGGCATGAAGGGCGTGATCATCAAGAAGGAGATCGAGGCCTTTGTTGGCGATCGCCTGCTGGAATCCGTCTGGCGCGAGGCGCTGTGGCTGATCAAGGACGACATCTGCGACACTGAAACGCTGGATGACGTCATCCGCTATTCCTTCGGCATGCGTTGGGCCCAGATGGGTCTGTTCGAGACCTACCGCATTGCCGGCGGCGAAGCAGGAATGCGGCATTTCCTCGCCCAGTTCGGTCCCTGTCTCGCTTGGCCCTGGAGCAAGCTGACCGACGTCGTCGACCTGGATGACGCGCTGGTCGAGAAGATCTCGGCCCAATCCGACGCTCAATCGGGCGCCCGCGGCATCCGCGAGCTGGAGCGCATCCGCGACCAGAACCTCGTCGGCATCATGCATGCGCTGAAAGCCGGAGACGACGGACGCGGCTGGGGCACCGGCAAGATCCTCGCGGATTTCGAAAAACATCTTTGGCAAAGTGCCGAAAAGACCGAGACCACGGTCTCGGCAACCGAGCCCCTCCGGCTGCTTGAGACCCGCGTGAACGCCGCCTGGGTCGACTATAACGGCCACATGACCGAACACCGCTATCTGCAGCTCTTCGGCGATACCGCCGATGCCCTGCTGCGCCTTGTTGGCGTCGACATGGCCTATGTGGAAGCGGGCCACAGCTATTACACGGTCGAAACCCATATCCGCCATCTCGGCGAGGCGAAGCTCGGCCAGGGACTCTACACGACGCTGCAGCTCCTGTCTTCGGACCGGAAGCGGCTGCATTTCTTCACTCGTATTCACGATCAGGCAAGCGGCGATCTGATCGCGACGGCCGAACAATTGATGCTCCATGTCGATTCCAAAGCCGGCAAAAGCGTCGATGCACCGGCCGACGTACAGGCGAAGACGGCAGTGATCGCAGAGGCTCACGCCAATCTGCCAATGCCCGATGGTGCGGGGCGCAGCGTGGGACAGAGGAAGGCACAATGAAACACAAATACTCTCCCGGCTCTGGGGAAAAGGTCATGCCAGCCGAGTGAGAAGCATTCATAGAAAGGAGGGTAGCCCATGAACTTCGCACTGACCGACGAACAGCAGATGATCGTGGAGACGGTTCGCTCTTTCGTCGAGGCCGAAATCTACCCTTTCGAAAACGAGGTCGAGCGCAGCGGCCATGTCCCGCCGGAACTCGGCAGGCAGATCGCCACCAAATGTCGCGAACTCGGCTTCTATGCCTGTAACTTTCCCGAGGAACTCGGCGGTGCCGGCCTCGACCACGCGACCTTCACGCTCGTCGAGCGTGAGCTTGGTCGGGGCTCAATGGCGCTCACCGTCTTTTTCGGCCGCCCCTCCGGCATCCTGATGGCGTGCAATGACGAACAGCGCGAGCGCTACCTTTTGCCCGCCATCCGGGGCGAACAGATCGACGCTCTTGCCATGACCGAACCCGATGCCGGCTCGGATGTGCGCGGCATGAAGTGCATGGCCAAAAAGGACGGCAACGACTGGATCGTCAATGGCACCAAACATTTCATCAGCCACGCCGATATCGCCGACTTCGTCATCCTCTTCGCAGCGACAGGAGAAGAAGACACGCCGCATGGCCGCAAGAAGCGTATCACCTGCTTTCTTGTGGACCGGGGCACGCCCGGCTTCGAGATCCGTGAAGGCTACAGCTCGGTATCTCATCGCGGCTACAAGAACTGCGTGCTGAACTTCGATGACTGTCGCCTGAGTGATGCCCAGGTTCTCGGAGAGGTGCACAAGGGCTTCGACATCGCCAATCAATGGCTTTACTCGACCCGCCTCACGGTTGCCGCGAGCTGTGTTGGCCGCGCAAGACGGGTCTTCGATCTCGCGCTCTCCTATGCCGCCGAGCGCAAGCAATTCGGCAAACCAATCGGCGTCAATCAGGGCGTATCCTTCAAGCTTGCCGACATGATCACCGAGATCGACGCCGCCGACCTTCTAACCTTGTCCGCCGCATCCCGCCTCGACCAGGGCCTGCCCTCCAATCGCGAGATTGCCTCCGCCAAGCTCTATGCAACGGAGATGCTGGCGCGCGTCACCGATGAGGCCATCCAGATCTATGGCGGCATGGGGTTGATGGACGACCTGCCGCTGGCGCGCTTCTGGCGCGACGCAAGGGTCGAGCGCATATGGGATGGCACCTCCGAGATCCAGCGGCATATCATCAGCCGCGATCTCCTTCGACCACTGGGGGCATAGCACACGGTGACCCGCTCCTTCGACCGCCTGCTTCGCCCGAAATCCATTGCCATCTTCGGCGGCAAGGAGGCGGCGCGTGTGGTCGAGCAATGTCGGAAGATCGGCTTTGATGGCCCCATCTGGCCCGTACATCCAACCAAAGACGAAATCGGCGGGCAGCGCTGCTATCGGTCCGTGAATGACCTGCCGGCTCCACCGGATGCAGCTTTTGTCGGTGTAAACCGGGCCGCCACGATCGACATCGTCCGTGACCTGGCAGAGCGCAAGGCAGGCGGCGCGATCTGTTATGCCTCGGGCTTTCGCGAAGCCGTGGCCGAGTTTCCCGACGGGGCAGACCTGCAGGACACGCTGGTTGCAGCCGCAGCCGATATGCCGATCATCGGCCCTAACTGCTACGGCTTCATCAACATGCTGGATCGTGTCTTGCTCTGGCCGGACCAACAGGGACTGTCGATGGTCAATCGAGGCGTTGCGATCCTGACGCAATCCTCGAACATCGCCTTGAACATTTCCATGCAGACACGCGGGCTTCCCATTGCCTATGTGCTGACGGCGGGCAACCAGGCGAAATGCGGCCTGTCCGATCTCGCCATGGCCGTTCTCGACGATCCGCGCGTGACTGCCGTCGGACTGCATATCGAGGGCATCGACAGCCCGGCCTTGCTTGAGCGTCTGGCCTTGAAGGCAAGGCAGCTTAGAAAACCTTTGGTGGCTCTCAAGGTTGGCAGGTCGGAAGCCGCCTGCCAGGCTGCCGTATCCCATACCGCATCGCTTGCGGGCAATCATGCCGTGATGGCTGCGCTGTTCGACCGGCTTGGCATCGGACGCGCTAACAGCCTGCCGGAATTCCTGGAAGTGCTGAAGCTTTTGCACCTGCACGGGCCCCTCTCCAGCTTCGACATCTCCTCGATGAGCTGCTCCGGCGGCGAGGCCTCGCTGATGGCCGATGCAGGAACTGCGCGAACCATCCGGTTTCGCGAGTTGCAATCTGCCCAATACGCACCGCTGCGCCAGGCCCTCGGCCCCATGGTCACTTTGGGCAATCCACTCGACTACCACACCTTCGTCTGGGGCAACCGGCAAAGACAGGTCGAAGCTTTTGCCGCCATGATGCGGGGCGGCTACGCGCTCAATCTCGTGGTCCTGGATTTCCCGCGACTGGACCGCTGCGATCCCGCCGACTGGATGACCACCGCCGACGCCGTGATCGATGCCGCTGTTGAGACCGGGGCAAAGGCTGCTATCGTCGCCAGCATGGCAGAAAACATGCCGGAAGAGATAGCCGTGAGGCTGATGAAGGCTGGTGTCGTTCCATTACTGGGGATCGACGACGCACTGGCTGCGGCCGAAACGGCCGCCATGATCGGCGCGTGCTGGAATGCGCCCGAGGCGACACCTCTCCTCAAGGTCCAGGCAACCGGGCGCGAGGTCATTACGCTCAACGAGCAGGAGGCCAAGAGCGCCCTCGCTGTCCATGGCGTCAAAGTTCCGCAAGGTCTGCGCGCCGAAACGGCAGAGGGCGCAGCCAATGCCGCAGCAAGTCTCGGCTTCCCCGTGGTTCTGAAGGCCCTCGGCGTCGCACATAAGACAGAATCCGGCGCAGTCGTGCTTGGCCTGACCGAGCCTGACGCGGTCCGCTCAGCCGCTGACACCATGGCAGGTGTCGCCGCCGGATTCCTTGTCGAAGAAACGATCGACAAACCTATTGCAGAATTCATCATCGGCGCAGTGCGTGACCCTGTCGCCGGACTGGTCCTCACGATCGGCGCTGGTGGAATTCTCGTGGAATTACTGGAGGATGTCGCCATCCTGACACTCCCCACAGACGACGGTGCAATTCGTGAGGCCATAGCCAGGTTGAAGGTCGCAAAACTGCTTGAGGGCTATCGCGGCCATCCCAAAGGCGACCTCGACGCCCTTGTGTCCACCGTCGCATCGGTCGCATCCTATGTCGTTTCAAACGCTTCAATCGTCGAGGAACTCGACGTTAATCCCGTCATGGTGTTGCAGGAGGGCTCGGGGGCCTTCGCTGTCGACGCCCTGATCCGTCTGAGAGGGTGACTGCATGTCCGGCCCGATCCTCACCCGCCGCGAAGGCGCAATCCTCGAAGTCACGATTGACCGACCGAAGGCGAACGCCATCGATCTTGCGACGAGCAGGCTGATGGGCGAGATCTTCCGCGGCTTTCGCGATGATCCGGATCTGCGTGTCGCGATCGTAACCGGCAGCGGACCGAAATTCTTCTGCGCCGGATGGGACCTGAAGGCTGCCGCAGCCGGTGATGCTGTCGACGGCGACTATGGCGTTGGCGGCTTCGGCGGCATGCAGGAACTGCGCGACCTGAACAAGCCGATCATCGCAGCTGTCAACGGCATCTGCTGCGGTGGCGGTTTCGAAATCGCCCTATCGGCAGACCTGATCCTCGCCGCCGAACACGCGACCTTCGCCTTGCCGGAAATCCGCTCGGGGACCGTGGCCGACGCTGCCTCGATCAAGCTGCCGAAGCGCATTCCCTATCACATTGCCATGGAGATGCTGCTGACAGGTCGTTGGCTGGACGCGGCCGAGGCCCATCGCTGGGGCTTCATCAACGAAATCCTGCCGGCCGGAAATCTGATGGCGCGCGCCTGGGATCTGGCACGTCTGCTCGAAAGCGGCCCACCCCTCGTCTATGCCGCGATCAAGGAAGTGGTGCGAGAGGCAGAAGGCCGCGACTTCCAGACGGTGATGAACAAGGTCACCCGACGCCAGCTGCAGACAGTCGATACACTTTACGCCAGCGAGGACCAGTTGGAAGGCGCCCGCGCCTTTGCTGAAAAGCGTGACCCAGTTTGGAAGGGCCGGTGATAGGCTAACCGACCAGGCGCACGGCGCAAGAACGAATGAAGGGCACGGAACGGCACAGGTTGATGGCCAGGCCGCGGCGAACAGGAGGACGAAAGACACTGACTTCAGGCGAACCGACGCCTCGGCAAACGGAAATCGGCAGCAGCTCGACCAATCACAACAAGCGGCAAAGACCGCGCAGACAAGGGAACAGTGGAATGAGCGATTACAAGGACTATCTCGCACGCCAGGTCATGCTGGGCGCAATGAACAGACGCGAGTTTCTCGGCCGCGCGGCAGCGCTTGGTCTTGCGGCATCGACCGCAGGCACCTTGTTTGCGACCACCGTTGCGGCACAGGAGCCGAAACGCGGCGGCCATCTGAAGCTTGGCCTCGAAGGTGGCTCGGCCACCGATAGCAAGGACCCGGCGAAGTTTCTGTCCCAAGTGATGTTCTGCATCGGTCGCTGCTGGGGCGACATGCTAGTGGAATCCGAGCCGCTGACCGGCCAGCCGGTGCCAGCCCTGGCTGAATCCTGGGAGCCTTCGGCCGATGCCGCGACCTGGACCTTCAAGATCCGCAAGGGCGTCAAGTTCCACGACGGCAAGGAGCTGACGGTTGAGGACGTTGTGAAGACCCTTCAGCGCCATACCGACGAGAAGTCGGAATCGGGCGCGCTCGGCGTCATGAAGTCGATCAAGGAAATCAAGGCCGACGGTGGCAACCTCGTCCTCGTGCTGACCGAGGGCAATGCCGACCTGCCGCTGCTTCTCACCGACTACCACCTCGTCATCCAGCCGAACGGCGGTTATGACGACCCGCTCGCCTCGATTGGCACCGGCCCCTACAAGATGATGAGCTTCGAGCCGGGTGTGCGCGCGACCTTCGAGCGCAATGCAGACGACTGGCGCACCGACCGTGGTTATGTTGACTCCATCGAGATCATCAACATGAACGACGCGACGGCCCGTATCGCAGCCCTCGCCTCGGGTCAGGTCCACTATGTCAACCGTATCGATCCGAAGACGGTCTCGATGCTGAAGCGTTCGCCAAATGTCGAGATCCTGAGCACCTCCGGACGCGGCCACTATGTCTTCATCATGCATTGCAACACGGGCCCCTTCGACAATGCCGATCTGCGTCTGGCGCTGAAATATGCGATGGACCGGGAAACCATGGTCGAACGCGTGCTCGGCGGCTACGGCAAGGTGGGCAACGACTTCCCGATCAACAACACCTATGCCCTCTTCCCCGAAGGCATCGAACAGCGCGCCTATGATCCGGACAAGGCAGCCTTCCACTTCAAGAAATCAGGCCATTCTGGCTCGGTGTTGCTGCGCACCTCGGAAGTCGCATTCCCCGGCGCCGTCGATGCCGCTGTCCTCTATCAGGAAAGCGCCAAGAAGGCCGGCATCGAGATCGAGGTCAAGCGCGAACCGGGCGATGGCTACTGGTCGAATGTCTGGAACGTCCAGCCTTTCTCCACCTCCTACTGGGGCGGCCGCCCGACGCAGGACCAGATGTATTCGACGGCCTATCTCTCGAGTGCAGACTGGAACGATACCCGCTTCCTGCGTCCGGATTTCGACAAGATCCTGCTGGAAGCCCGCTCTGAACTCGACGAAGCCAAGCGAAAGGACATGTATCGTACCATGGCCATGATGGTGCGGGATGAAGGCGGGCTGATCCTGCCGATGTTCAACGACTTCGTGAACGCGGCCTCCAAGCAGGTGAAGGGCTACGTACACGACATCGGCAACGACATGTCGAACGGCTATGTCGCAACCCGGGTCTGGCTGGAAGCCTGATGACGGAGCACGGACCGAACCAAGGTCCGGACACGACGGATGGGGCCGCGCCGCAAGCGCGGACCCCTGCCGTTTCCGGATTGCCCGCAACGCTTGGGCCCCTCGAAGACGCAGGCGAAATCGGCGGCACCTTCTGGCGACACTTCGCCTTTCGCCGCCCCCTCCTGGCGCTGATCCTGCAGCGCCTTGGCCTGAGCGTCGGGCTGTTGTTTGCTGTCTCGCTGATGATCTTCGGCGGCGTCGAAGCACTCCCCGGCGACTTTGCCACGACCTATCTCGGGCAATCCGCTACCCCGCAGGCTGTCGAGAACATTCGCAAGGATCTCGGCCTCGATCGCCCATGGTCGGAACGCTACGTCAGCTGGCTGAGTGGCGCGGTCCAGGGAGACTTCGGCACGTCCTGGGCAAGCAAGCAATCGGTCGGCGAACAGATAGGTCGCAGACTCGGCAATTCCCTGTTCCTCGCTTTCTTCGCGGCCCTTGTCTCGGTGCCGCTCGCAATCGCGCTCGGCATGGTCGCGGTGCAGTTCCGCAACCGGCTGCCAGACAAGATCATCAACGTGATCTCGCTGGCCGCGATCTCCCTGCCGGAATTCTTCATCGGCTATCTGCTGATCATGGTCTTCGCCATCGATCTCGGTGTCGCGACCTTCCCGTCCACCGTCTATGACGGCATGTCGCTGACCGAGCGCCTGTCCGCCATCGCGCTTCCCGTTGCGACCCTCGTTCTTGTGGTGCTCGCCCACATGATGCGCATGACGCGGGCCGCCATCCTCAACGTGATGTCCTCGGCCTATATCGAAACGGCGGAGCTGAAGGGTCTTGGCACCTTCCGCGTGATCGCTCGGCATGCGGCCCCCAACGCCGTCGCACCCGTGGTCAATGTCGTGGCGCTCAACCTTGCCTATCTCGTCGTCGGTGTCGTCGTGGTCGAGGTCGTCTTCGTCTATCCCGGCATGGGCCAGTATATGGTGGACGCCGTGACGGTGCGCGACATGCCCGTCGTGCAAGCCTGCGGTCTGATCTTCGCGGCTTTCTACATCTTCCTCAACATGGCCGCCGATATCATCGGCATTCTGGCCAATCCGAGACTGAGGCACCCGCGATGACGCTGAAATCCATCCCCTTGAGCGCCTGGATCGGCCTCGCCGGCATCGTCATTGCCCTCATCTGCGCCCTCTTCGCCCCATGGATCGCACCCTTCGGCGAGCGTGAGATTGTCGGTGACATCTGGCTTCCGGCCGGCGGCGACTTCCTGCTAGGCACGGACAATCTCGGGCGCGACCTTCTCTCGCGCCTGATCTACGGGGCGCGCACGACGATCTTCGTCGCACTCGCCGCAACGGTTATTTCGTTTGCACTCGGCATGCTGCTGAGCTTTACGGCAGCGGTTCGGGGGGGACTGATCGATCAGATCTTTTCCCGCTTCAACGATCTGATGATGGCCATCCCCACACTGATCTTTGCGCTGGTCGTGCTCGCCGTTCTTCCGCAGCAACTGTGGATCCTGATCCTGGTCATGGCCGTGCTGGATTCCACCCGCGTCTTCCGCATCGGCCGTGCCGTGGCGCTCGACGTCGCGGTGATGGAATTCGTCGAGGCGGCGCGCCTGCGCGGCGAAGGTCCGCTCTGGATCATCTTCAAGGAAATCCTGCCCAATACGCTGTCGCCGCTGCTTGCCGAATTCGGCCTGCGCTTTGCCTTCTCGATCCTGTTTCTCTCCACCCTTTCCTTCCTCGGCCTCGGCATCCAGCCGCCGGCCGCCGACTGGGGCGGCATGGTGAAAGACAATAAAGACGGCATCATCTTCGGCATATCGGCCGCTCTCATTCCGGGCACGGCGATCGCAACCCTCGCCGTCTGCGTCAACCTGGTGGTCGACTGGTTGATGAAGCGAACATCCAGCCTCAAGGGAGGACGCGGCGATGCATGAACTTCTGTCCGTCAGGAACCTGAAGATCGAGGCGACGAGCTACCCACCGGGCGAGCCACCCAAAACGGTAACGCTGGTCGAAGGCGTCAGCTTCGACGTTGCCAAGGGCAAGGTCCTCGGGCTGATCGGCGAATCCGGTGCCGGAAAATCGACGATCGGCCTGACGGCACTTGCCTATGGTCGTGGCGGGGTCCGTATCACCGGTGGCGAAGTCAGGCTGAACGGCGAAGATCTGCTGACGCTGAGCTCCTCCGGCATTCGCCAGATCCGCGGCTGCAAGGTCTGCTATGTCGCCCAATCTGCGGCAGCGGCCTTCAATCCCGCCCATCGGCTTGGCGAGCAAGTGATCGAAGCCTCGCTGAAGCACGGCCTGATGTCGCGAGCAGACGCTGAAAAGCGCGCCGAGTACCTGTTCACCGTACTCGGCCTGCCCGACCCGGAAGATTTTGGGCAGCGCTATCCGCACCAAGTCTCAGGCGGCCAGTTGCAGCGGGCGATGACAGCGATGGCGCTCTGCCCAAACCCGGAACTGATCGTCTTCGACGAACCAACCACGGCGCTTGACGTGACGACCCAGATTGATGTGCTGGCGGCGATCAAGCATGCGATCGAAGAGACCAAGACGGCAGCGCTCTACATCACCCATGATCTTGCCGTCGTCGCACAGATCACCGATGACATTCTGGTTCTCCGACACGGCAAGATGGTGGAATACGGGCCGGCTCAGCAGATCATCGAGGCACCTCGGGAAGACTATACGCGCGCGCTGGTCAATGTCCGCAGCACCAAGCGGGAAGAAGCAGCCGACCAATCGGACACGCTGCTTACCGTCAAGAACGTCACGGCCGGCTATTCCAACGGCTTCAAGGTGCTGCGCGATGTGACGCTCCACCTGCCCAAGGGACAGACGCTTGCGGTGGTTGGCGAATCCGGTTCCGGCAAGTCGACCCTGGCACGGGTCATCACCGGTCTTCTGCCACCGCTCACAGGTGACATCGGCTTTGATGGAAAACTTCTGCCCAGGGCACTCAAAGACCGCACAAAGGACCAGTTGCGTCGCATCCAGATGATCTACCAGATGGCTGACACGGCGATGAACCCGCGCCAGACAGTGCGTGACATCATCGGCCGCCCGCTCACCTTTTATGACGGCTTGCGCGGCAAACAGAAGACGGCGCGCGTCAACGAACTTCTGGAGCAGATAGAAATGGGCAGCGGGTTTGCCGATCGGTATCCCGCAGAATTGTCGGGAGGCCAGAAACAGCGTGTTGCCATCGCACGCGCTCTCGCCGCCCGGCCGGACATCATCCTCTGTGACGAACCAACCTCCGCTCTCGATCCGCTGGTGGCCGAGGGCATTCTGAAACTGCTCTTGAAGCTGCAGGCCGAAACACAGGTCTCCTACATGTTCATCACCCACGACATTGCCATTGTCCGTGCAATTGCCGATTCCGTCGCCGTCATGAATCGGGGTCGCCTTGTCCGGTTCGGCCCCAAGACGCAAGTCCTGTCGCCCCCCTTCGACGACTACACCGACCTCCTGTTGAAGTCCGTGCCGGAAATGAAGATCGGCTGGCTGGAAAGCGTGCTTGCCACGCGCCGAATGGAAGGGGCAGGTCATTGAGCCATTCGAACCACACACACACCGTCATCGAAAACGAGTGGATCACGCTGAAGGATGGCACGCGTCTGGCAGCCCGCATCTGGATGCCCGACGGCGCCGAACAGGCCCCTTGCCCGGCAGTGCTTGAATATCTCCCCTATCGCAAGCGCGATGGTACCGCACCCCGAGACGAATCCACCTATCCGATCTTCGCTGCAGCCGGCATTGTCGGCGTCCGCGTCGATATTCGCGGCTCTGGTGAATCCGACGGCGTCATCGACGGCGAATACACGCCGCGCGAACTCTCCGATGGTTTGGAAATCATCGACTGGATCGCAAGCCGCCCCTGGTCAAACGGCAGGGTCGGCATGATGGGCATTTCCTGGGGCGGCTTCAATTGCCTGCAGATTGCGGCCTTGAAACCACCGGCGCTCAAGGCGGTCATCTCGATTGCCTCGACCGTTGATCGCTATAATGACGATATCCACTACAAGAACGGCTGCCATCTGTCGGCTCAATTGTCCTGGGCCGCAACCATGCTCGCCTACCAGTCGCGCTCGCCCGATCCGCAACTGGTCGGGGACCACTGGAAAGACATGTGGCTCAAGCGGCTGGAGAACGAACCCTTCTTCCTCGAAGACTGGCTCGAACATCAGCGCCGCGACGACTTCTGGCGGCACGGATCGATCTGCGAGGATTTCGACGGCTTTCCCGTGCCCGCCCTCGTCATTGCCGGCTGGGCAGACGGCTATCGCAACACGCCGATCAAGGCGATCGAAGGTCTCGGGCAAAAGGCCAAGGCGATGATCGGACCCTGGGTGCATAAATACCCGCATTTCGCCTGGCCGAAACCACGGGCGGACTTTCATGGCGAGGCAATTGCCTGGTGGAACCGCTGGCTGCGTGACGAAGACAATGGTGCCGAACACTTCCCCCAGATGCGCGCCTATATTCTCGATGGGCCGAAGCCGGCGCTGAGGCGCGACCGCGACCCAGGCCGGTGGATTACCAAGCAGACTTGGTCGACGCCGGAGATGAACGAGCTTCGCATATCCGGCAACGGACAGCTTGGTCCCGTCTCGACCAATCCGGTCGGCGTCGGCGAGGTCTATCTGTGCTCGCCGCTCGATACCGGCACGGCATCCGGCGAATACTTCACCCTGAAACCGGATGCCGAGATGGCCGGAGACCAGCGCATCGACGATGCCGGATCGCTGGTCTTCGACAGTGTTGTCCTGTCCGAACCTGAAGATTATCTGGGCCAGCCCGAACTGCGGCTCACTCTCTCCTGTGACGCCCCGACTGCCAATCTCATCGCCCGGATCGTCGATATCCATCCGGACGGAACTGCCACCCGCGTTGCCTTCGGCGTGCTGAACCTCAGCCATCGGAACGGCAATGCGGAGCCCTCTCCCATGGTCCCAGGCCTCATGACGGAGATCTCTCTCAGGCTCGATGCCTGCGGCTACAGGTTCGGCAAAGGTCATCGCATCCGGCTTGCGCTTTCCACGGCCTACTGGCCAATGGTGCTGCCATCGCCTGAAAATCCAGGCCTCACCATCGATACCGCATCGCTGACGCTCGCCCTTCCACGCCTCGGCGACCATCAGGAGATCGACCTGCCGGAACCGGCAAATCCCGATCCCCTGCCACACTATGACCAGCACTCGCCGTCTATCACCCGCCGGACCGTCGAGCGCGACATGACCCATGGCCTGACCCACTATCGAATCTACGAGGACACCGGGCTCATTGAACATCCTGAGACTGGTAATGTCACGCAAGACATCCGCGACGAGGTCTGGTCGATCGCCGCGAATGACCCATTGTCCATGACCGGAACGTCAACATGGACATGCAGGGCGCAAGGCCATGGTCGTTCGGTGATGACGGTCTCCACCGCGAGCCTGTCGTGCACCGCTGATGCGTGGATCACGCAAGCAAGCGTTCAGGCATTTGAAGGCGACGAGACGATATTCGAGAAGCGTTTTGCCAAGCGGATCCCGCGCGACCTGATGTAAACATGCCGTCAAACGCGATGTCGCTACACACCATCCGGCGGGATTGAGCCACCCGCCGGCCTCCTCGACGGTCAGACGGTGCCAACGAGCTTTGACAAAGCTTGGACGAGATGGCGGAACCCCTCTGCAGCGCCCGGGCTCATATGCCGCGCCCGAAGCCAAGCATGGATCATCTGGCCTTCTTCGCGGAAGATGACATCCACGCCGGCCAACGCCAGGCGCGCGGCATAATGTCTGGAATCGTCTCGCAACGGGTCGAAGAAGGCCGCCGAGATATAGGTTGGTGGCAAGCCGGACAGATCCGGCGCCGACAATGGATAGGCAACCGGATCGTCATCAGGTGCCTGGAGTACATCTCGATAATAGGCAACATCGGTGGTGGAAAGCCCGGGCGCGTTGGCCATCTCCAGATAGGAGCCACTGATGAGATCGCCGCCAAGGGCCGGGTAGATCAGCGCCTGGCCGACAATGCCGCGCCGCGCCGCCAAAGATGCCTCAAGCGTGATACCGGCGGCGAGGTTCCCGCCAGCGCTATCGCCGGCCACCACCACCTCGCGCCCGTCCGCGAGAAGCGCTGAAAGAACATCCCGGCAATCCTCAAAGGCTGCCGGCCAGACATGCTCCGGTGCCAGCCGGTAATCAACCGCAACCAGCTCCGCCTTGGCACCATCAGCCAGCTCCGCGCAGATGGCGTCATGGCTGTCGAGGGAACCGACAATGAAGCCACCGCCATGGATATAGAGGATGCGGACGGGTGTCTCGACCACGCTTGGCCGATAATGCCGGACCGGGATGCGGCCCGCCACCAGCGCATCCTGGCGGACGAGGCCTTCTGGCAGAGGCGGTGAGAATTCGGCACAGAGCGCATCATACCACTGCCGCTGCTGAGCAATCGAGGCATCCACGGCATCGGGCGGATAGAAACTCTCGCAGCGCTGGTGAAATGCGAGAATGCCCGGCTCCGTTGGCATTGGGCTGATCTGTTCAAGCGTCATGGTCAGGCTCCCTTTGATGGGAAGCTAACACCGAGTGACCGCTCCGCGTCACTGCAAAACGGCAGGAAACGGCCTTGCCGCGGCAAGGCCGACCCATTCGGTTACTTCAGCCTGCATCAAGCGAGATGGATTTCAGCTTGTCGATCCCGAGCGCCTGAAGCGCGAGCTTTTCGTAGAATGGCTCCGACTTGCCGAGTTTGACCTTGTAGAGGAAGTACTTCTCGAAGCCGATCTTGGCGGCATGAACCCATTTGCCGGACGAGGACCAGTTCACATTGCGCGGCGGGATCTGCGGCTGGGCCACGAATGCAATTCCCCCGTCGCCGAAATCAGCCAGGCATACGGCGTTCCAGGTGCCTTGCGCATTGGGCGCCTTGCCCTCCATCAGGTGCGCAATATTGTGGGCGGTCGCCGTCACCATGGATTCGATCATGAAGCCCGTCTTTGGCACGCCGACAGGCACCGGCGTCTTGCCCATCGGGGGTATCGCAACACCAACACCGACCGAAAAGACATTCGAGAACCTCGGATTCTGCTGATGCTTGTCGGCAAGGATGAAGCCTCTGGGATTTGTTAGACCCTCGATGTCGCGCACAGCTGCAACGCCACGAAAGGCCGGAAGCATCATCGTGAAAGTCGACGGCACCTGATGTCTTACCTTGACGCTGCCGTCTTCGCTGATCTCCTCGGCCGTGACGCCTTCATCAGTGAATTGCGAAACGCGGGCGCTGGTGATCCACTTGATGTGGCGGTTGCGCAGCGCGCTTTCCAGAAGTCCCTTCGTGTCGCCGACACCATCGAGCCCCAGATGCCCGATATAGGGTTCGGAGGTGACAAAGGTCATGGGCACCTTGTCCCGCACCTTTGCATCTCGCAACGCCTTGTCGAGGATAAAGGCAAACTCATAGGCCGGACCGAAACACGAGGCGCCTTGCACGGCACCGATGACGACAGGTCCCGGGTTGTCAACCAGCCTGCGAAACGCCTCACGGGTCATCAGAGCATGATCGATATGGCAGACGGAGTGGGTGTGGCCATCAGGGCCGAAGCCCGGGATCTCGTCGAAAGCCAGATCGGGCCCTGTCGCAATGACCAGATAGTCATAGGCAATCGAACTGCCATCGAGCAGGCTGATCCGGTTCTCGTTCGGATGGACACGCTCTGCTCCCTGCGGCATCAGCGTGATCTTGCGCCGTGCGCAGGCGGAATGCAGATCGACTTCAACATCCTCTCGCTCCCGCCAGCCAACTGCGACCCAGGGATTGGACGGCACGAATGAATAGATTGAGCCTTTGTTGACCAGTACGACCTCGGTCTCCGCCGGTACACGATCTCGAAGCTCGTATGCCATGATCGTCCCACCTAGCCCTGCCCCCAACACGACAACCGTAACCATCTCGATCCTCCTCCAAATCTAATTTTCATCATATATACTAATATTCGTATTTACGATTGTCAAGATTTTCGGTGTTCGATGGCAGATGTCGGCGTCGGTGGAGGTTCAGTGCACCGTTGAGATCGAGCAACAGCCTCTGCAGTGCCGCAATGGGTTCAGGCTTTTCGGCAATATGCTCATGCATGGATGCCGCCAGCCTCCCACACCCAAGCCGCTGGCGGGTTGTGATGTGACTGCTAGACAAGGGCCACCCACGACGGCTCGATCACATCATTCAATGTGTTCTGCAGGCCGGTGTCACGAATTTGGCCATGGGAGTTTCCCATTGGCAGCAAGAGGTACGCGGTGTTTCCACCGCGCACTCAGAACGGTTAACGCAGCTGAGCAATCAGCGCCTTGGCGACACCTTCACTGCTCGCCGGGTTCTGCCCGGTTACGAGTTTGCCGTCTTCGAGCACGAACGGCGCCCAGTCGGGACCCTTGCGATAATCGGCGCCCTGGGCGATGAAGGTGTCCTCGATCAGAAACGGCACGACATCGGTCAGTTCGACGGCGGCTTCCTCGCCATTCGTAAAGCCGGTTACGGTACGTCCCTTGACGATCGGATCGCCGTTGGCCGCTTTGACATTCTTGAGTACACCTGGCGCGTGACAGACAAAGCCGATGGGTTTGCCAGCCCGCTCGAAGCTCTCAATGAGGTTGATCGATGCCTGGCTTTCCGCCAGATCCCACAATGGGCCATGGCCGCCAGGATAGAAGACGGTATCGAAATCGTCCTGACGCAGGCCATCAAGCTTCACGGTATTGGCAAGAACGGCCTGTGCGGCTGCATCTGCCTTGAAGCGATGCGTCAATTCGGTCTGGAAATCAGGCAGATCGCTCTTTGGATCGAGCGGCGGCTGCCCGCCCGCCGGGGATGCGACGGTGATGTCGGCACCCGCATCCAGGAAGGTGTAGTAAGGTGCGGCGAACTCTTCCAGCCAGAACCCGGTCTTCTTTCCAGTGTTGCCGAGCGTGTCATGGCTGGTCAGAACCATCAGTACTTTCATGCTATTTACTCCATCTAGATTTGAGATCGTTGATTTCATAGGTGCTCGGTGTCAGGCTTGGCCGGCCAGAGCTTTTTCCAGTGCCGTTTGCTTTTCGGCATAAGGCGCGCGCAGCCGAGCGCCGCTTGCGCCGCTTGCCCCCTGCACCACGACTGGACGAAAATGGCTGAAGCGTCGGAAGCCATGTACACCATGATAGGCGCCAGTTCCCGAGGCCCCCACGCCGCCGAATGGCAAGGTATCAATGCTGGCATGCAGCATGATGTCGTTGATCACCAGCGCACCGGACGTGACGCTCTGGGCAAATCGGTCGCGAAACTGTTGATCGTCGCTGAACAGATAAGCGGCGAGCGGTCGGTCATGCGCATTGATGCGGTCGATGGCCGCATCAAGCGAGGCGACTGTCATGATTGGCAGAAGCGGGCCAAATATCTCCTCCTGCATCACGCGCATCGTTTCATTCACCCCCACCAGCAAGACGGGCGCAATTTTACGGCCGTCGGCGCAATGGAATGGCTCACCTTCTGCAGCAAGCGGAATGGCGGTCGCGCCTTTTACTTCAGCATCCGCAATCAGCGTCATCAGTCTGTCGTAGTGACGTGGAGCAATTACCGAAGTGTAATCGGGATTGGCCTGGATGGTCGGGAAAGCGCGTGCCACGAAAGCGCGGGCGCTGGCAACGAATGCATCCAGGTCAGCGGCAGACAGCATCACATAATCCGGCGCTAAACAGATCTGTCCGGCATTGAAGGTCTTAACCGTCAGCGTGCGTTCAGCCGCCGTCGCGATATCAAAGCCATGCTCGATGACCACGGGGCACTTGCCACCCAACTCCAGGGTTACAGGAGTAAGGTTCTCGGCTGCCGCGCGCATCACGATCTTGCCGACCTGGGTGCTGCCTGTGAATACAAGGTGATCAAAAGGCAGCGAAGTGAAGGCACTCGCCACGTCCGGCCCACCGATGACCACACCAAGTTCATCGGCGTCAAAGCTAGCGCCGACGAGTTCTGCGAGCAGATCAGCGGTGCGCGGCGTAAACTCCGACGGTTTGATCAATGCCGTGTTTCCGGCTGCAAAGACGCCAGCCAAGGGCGCGAAGGCAAGGTTGAGCGGGAAATTCCACGGCGAAACAATGCCGACCACGCCAAGCGGCTGCGGCTCGATCCAGGCCTGCACATCGTCCTCAGGACGAGTGACGACCTCACGAGCCATCCATTTTTCAAGGCCTCCGGCGCTATAGCGCAGACCGGCTGCGGTGGTGGCGATATCGGCGGCGAGGGTGTGATAGATCGCGCGATTTCCGAAGTCGGCGCTGATGGCACGGGCCAGCGCCTCGCGATTGTCGATCAGGAGTCGAGCCGCACGTTCCAGACGGTCACGCCGCGTCTCTGGACTGGCCGGACCTTGGGCGAGGTGCGCCCGCTTCATGGATTGCAGGATACCCGACAGCTCTGTTTTGAT
Organism: Rhizobium sp. AAP43; assembly: GCF_001296045.1. Taxonomy (GTDB): domain Bacteria; phylum Pseudomonadota; class Alphaproteobacteria; order Rhizobiales; family Rhizobiaceae; genus Allorhizobium. Next base: position 21,075 of record NZ_LJHS01000034.1, read on the forward strand.
ATCAGACATTGTTCACAACTCCTCAAGCCAGGTTCAATGCGACATCGACATTGCCACGCAACGCATTGGAATAGGGGCAGACCGAGTGGGCAGCTTCGACAAGCGACTGTGCGGCCTCCCGGTCCATGCCGGGAATGTCGATGGTGAGGGCAGCCGAAATACCGAAACCGCCTGCCGCCCGCGGGCCGATGCCAACAACAGCCGTAACCGCCGTTTCGGCAGCAAGAGTGATCTTCTGCGAAGCGGCCACGTTTTTCATTGCGGACAGGAAGCAGGCCGAATAGCCCGCGGCGAAGAGTTGCTCGGGATTGTTGCCATGCCCCTTGCCGCCCAGTTCGACAGGCATGTCTAGCCACACATTCAGCGAACCGTCCGCCGTGCGGGCTCGACCGTCACGACCACCGGTCGCTGTGGCGGAGGTGGTGTAGAGCGTTTTTGTCAGCATCGTGAAAACTCCTTCGAAGCATCAACCGTCTGAACTTTTGTCTACACTCTTCCGTTCGCCCGGGCTCACAAGACGCTTGCTTTCTGCCATCAAAAATATGATGGCTACGTGATGTCGCTCATCCGTCTTAGAAGCTTTGTCGAAGTGTATCGCCTGCGATCGCTCTCCGCTGCAGCGCGCAGCCTCAACCTGACGCAATCGAACGTCTCCCAGCATATTGCGGGACTGGAAGTGGCACTGGGTCGCAAGTTGTTCGAGCGCGGCGCGCGGGGGGTCATCCCGACAATCACTGCAGAAGAACTCGCAGCCGACCTTGCGGATCATCTGGACCTGTCGGAACAGGCGCTGGCGAAAGCACGAGCGCGATCCACGGAACTCGTCGGAGCAATCCGCATCATCGGTCATGCTGATTTCATGGCGGAAGTGCTGACCTTGCACCTTCCAAAACTGGTGGATGCCGGAATTCGCATCCGCTTGCAGCCCGCTCATCGCGACATGCTGCAGCAGATGTTGATCGAGGGTCACTTCGACCTTGGAATTTCCGCCTATCCCATAACCGACACGCGCCTGCGCACGGAATTGATCCGGGAGGAACCCGTGGTCGCCGTGGCCGCTCCAGCCGTAGCGGAGCGGATAAAGGCCAACCCAAGCCTGTCGGAGGGGATACGGAGCGAGGCATTGCTATCCTACAGCCTGGACCTGCCATTGATCGATGTCTGGCTTGCAGGCAATGGTCTTGAGGACGTTCAAGCGTCTCCATCCGTTACAAGCCCCGATTTGCGTGTTCTGCGCAACTTGCTGCTCGGCGGAATGGGATGGTCGATTTTGCCGAAGTATCTGTGTCAGGACGCCATCGCGGAAGGAAGGCTTCACGTCATTCCGCCTCCCCGACGCGCAACAACAAATACCTACTGGCTGGTCTGGCTTCCAACGATTCTGCGCCATCCTCGAGTTGCGCATGCGCGGCAAATCCTACTGAGAGGACTTCAAGAGCAGTCTTCTCAAGAGAAGGCCATATAGCCCGGCACGGCACGAAACAGAATCGGGATGGCATTCTTGATCCTGTTATTGCGGGGCTGCCAACGCACGCTTCACTGACCGGGGTGAGGATGTTGTCCTGACCATTCAGTAGCCGGTATTGCATGCCGTCTTCCGAACGATCTGTCATGAAGGCCTTGGACCAAACCAGGTTCGGCGCATCCGGCACAGTCAAGCTATCGGGCTTGTCCCGCTTCAAACGTTTGAACGCCACTGCTTTCCCGCCCCCTGGGCCGACAGGCAAATGCTCGCAATTGCGGCAAGTCTCTCCGCGTAGAGACAGCCACGTTCCCTGAGAAGAGAACGAGGCGTCATCGCGATATTTGGACGGCGTCAGAGACGATTTGTCTTGAGAACATTCAAGGCGAAGGAATATTGAAGCGATCGCAGAAAAATTGCGATGAGCACTCAACGATGCCTTCTGAAGAATTTTTCCCGCCCAAATCCACGAATTGCACTGCGCGCCTCTAGGCATTCAACGAATAGCTGCAAAAAATTCTGTAGAGTTTGGAAAACTCTCTTTTTCATTTTTTGCTCCTTTCCGCCGATACATAGGCGCGCCAGCCGCCGAGATCCGTGACTTCCCGCGCGCCTTGGATGGCATAGGGCTCGCAGAGGAAGCCCGAGACTTGGGCGCCGTCATCGAGCGTGACCTTGCCGATGCCGAGCGGTGCGGGGATGTTCTGGACGAAGCGGCCGAAGGCAGCGGGCGTGACCTTCCAGACTTCCACTTCAAGCCCCTTGCCTTCAAAACCCGGCTCACGGATCAGGCCCGGCTTGGGTGGCGTGGTGTTGGGCAGGACGAAGAGGCGGTAGTCGCCGGCGGTGCGGCAGGTCTTCACCAGCTTGCCGCCGGGACCCGTCAGTTCGTGGTTGAGCGGCATGCCGGTCAGATGCGCGCCGACAACCATGATGGTGACGAGGCCATCGTCGGGCTCGGCAACCTTCGAGGCTTCCGGCAGGGCTACAGTCTTGTCCTTGCCCATACCGGACTGAGCGGCGCGGTGCATGGCATCGGCAAAGGGCGCCAGCGCATCGTCGGAGAAGGAGGGGCCGAAGAAGGTGACGCCGCTGGGCAGACCGTCGGAGCCGAAGCCGCCGGGCACGGCGATGGCCGCATAGCCGAAAAGATTGGCGAAGTTTGTGTAGCGGCCGAAATGACTGTTCTTGACGATCGGGTCTGCCAGCATCGCCTCGACCGTATAGGTCGTGGGCGAGGTCGGCAGCATCAGGACGTCGAGCTTCTCCCATTCGACAAGTGCCTTCTGGCGGAGATGGCCGAGCTTGTACTGGCCTTCGAAAGCCGCGACGGCATCATAACCCCTGGCACCTTCGATGATGGTGCGCACCGTCGGATCGAAATCAGCGGCATTGGTGCCGATGAACTCCTTTACCGCTGCGAGACGCTCGGCCACCCAGGGGCCGTTGTAAAGCAGTTCGGCGGCCTGCCGGAACGGCGCGTAGTCGAAAGGAACGATGGTGGCCCCGAGTGATTTCGCCCGCTCGATCGCCTGATCGTAGAGGGCTTCAACGGCCTTGTTCCCGAAGAACTCGCGCTCGGCTCCTTCGAGCACACCGATGCGCAGGCCTGAACCCGGCAGGGCCACTGGCGACGCCCTGCGGGAATAGGGATCACCGGCGTCATAGCCATCCATGACCTTGCGGATCGCGACACCATCGCCGACGGTCGCGGAAAAGACCGTGACGACGTCGACACTGCGGCAGGCCGGCACGACGCCGACATTCGGCACGAGGCCGGGCGTTGGCTTGATGCCGACAAGGTTGTTGAAGGCGGCGGGCACGCGGCCGGAACCGGCGGTATCGGTGCCGAGCGCAAAGCTTGCGAGGCCGGCCGCAACCGTGACGGCCGAGCCGGACGAGGAGCCGCCAGAGACATAGTCCTTGTCGAAGACGGAGCGCGGAGCACCATAAGGAGACCGTGTGCCGTTCAGGCCCGTCGCAAACTGGTCGAGATTGGTCTTGCCGATGACGATGGCCCCCGCAGCCTTCAGTCTCGCGACGACCGTTGCGTCCTTCTCAGGCTGGTAGGCGAAGGCGGGGCAGGCTGCGGTGGTCGGCAGGCCGGAGACGTCGATATTGTCCTTGACCGCGAAGGGCACGCCCCAGAGCGGCAAACTGTTCGGCTCCGGCGCGCGCTCCATCAGGGCCTTTGCGGCTGCCCGCAAGTCATCCTCCGGCGTCTGCGTGATGAAGACCGCCCGATCGTCTGAAGCCTTGCGGCGGGTGATCACCTCCTCGACGAGATCGAGTGGGGTGAGCCCGCTGGCATAGGCGGACTTGAGCGAAGCGAGATCGAGAATAGTCGGCAGCATTACAGATCCTCCAAGATGACCAGGACATCGCCGGCCTTGACGTTGCGACCCGGCCCGGCACGCAGGTCCCGGACGCGGCCAGCGGCATGGGCAGTGACGGTGATTTCCATTTTCATCGACTCGATGATGGCAAGCGTGTCGCCTGCCTGCACGGACTGGCCTTCCTCGACCAGCAATTTCCAGACATTGCCGGGCACGGCAGTCTCCACCCCGAAGCAGCCCTCGGGGATATCGCCGCCGAGGCTTGCGCCCGCGCCGTCATCCACCTGGAAACTATCGAGCCCTTCGTCCTTCCAGCGCTTGCGCTCCGCCTCGAAAGCCGCCTGCTGTCCCTGCTTGAAGGCGCCGATGCTCTCTGCATTGCGGGCCATCTCCGCCTCGTAGTCGGCATAGGAGAAGGTGCCCTCGTCGATCCGGATCGGATAACCGCCATGCGGGAATGCGGCGCGGGCCTCTGTAAGTTCTTCGTGGCTCACGGGGAAGAAGCGGATCTGGTCGAAGAAATCGAGCAGCCAGGGCTTGTCCTTGGCAAAGACATCCGTCTGCCGCCAGGTATTCCACACCTGAATCGTGCGGCCGAAGAGCTGATAGCCGCCCGGCCCTTCCATGCCGTAGATGCACATATAGGCCCCGCCAATGCCGACGGCGTTCTCAGGCGTCCATGTGCGGGCCGGATTGTACTTCGTCGTCACCAGCCGGTGGCGGGGATCGATGGGGGTTGCAACCGGCGCGCCGAGATAGACATCGCCGAGGCCCATCACGAGATAGGAGGCGTTGAAGATCGTGTCCTTCACCGCCTGCTCGTCGGGGAGCCCGTTGATGCGGCGGATGAACTCGATGTTCGACGGGCACCATGGCGCGTTAGGTCGGACGAGTTCCTGATACTTGCGCATGGCCAGTTCCGCATCCGGATCATTCCAGGAGAGCGGCAGCCAGACGGTCCGGCTCGGCACCTTGACGGCTGAGACCGGAGGCAGGCTCTTCTCGATCTCGGCGAGTGCGGCGAGAAGTTTCAAGCGCGACAGCGTGGTGCTGTCATAGTGGATCTGCAGCGATCGGATACCGGGTGTCAGATCGATCAGGCCCTGAAGCTTCGCCTCCTTGACTGCCTGCATCAGCAGATGGACGCGCATGCGGATGCCGATATCGAGCTGCATCGGGCCGTATTCGACCAGCAGATTGTCGTCCCCCTGTCGGCGGTAGACGACGGGGATGGGCCCGGTATCGTGGGAGGCGAGGATGGGGGAGCCGAAGGCGGTGTGCCGAGCCTTACCCCCCTCTGCCCTGCCGGGCATCTCCCCCACAAGGGGGGAGAGCGGGGAGGCGGCCGTCTCGCCTGCCGCATCGGTTGAATTGGACGTGAGCTCTTTTGCAGTCTCAGGCAAGGCCGGCGATGGACCACTCTCCCCCCTTGTGGGGGAGATGTCCGGCAGGACAGAGGGGGGTAAACCGGGGACGGAACCTGCGGAAAGGACACCATCCTCCTCACGCGTCACCGCATGAAACCGGATTCTATCTCCCGGCTTGAACTGGCCCATCTTCCACTGCTCGTCGCGGGCAATCACCGCAGGGCAGACGAAGCCGCCGAGGCTGGGGCCGTCGGGGCCGAGAATGATCGGCATGTCGCCGGTAAAGTCGATCGCGCCAATCGCATAGGCATTGTCATGCAGGTTCGACGGGTGAAGCCCCGCCTCGCCGCCATCGGTGCGGGCCCATTTGGGGGCCGGACCGATCAGCCGCACACCCGTGCGCGCCGAGTTGAAATGCACCTCGTAAGGCGTCGAGAACAACGTCTCGATATCCTCTTCGAGGAAGAAGTCAGGCGCGCCATGCGGACCATAGAGCACGCCGACGGACCATTCGCGGGTCAGTTCTGCAGGCTCGGTTGCCGGCAGGACATCGGTCTGGTTACGGCGCGCCAATCGCAGAACGTGTCCCGCCCGCAAAGTGCCGGTGGCATTGCCGCCGAACTGGCCGAGGCCGAAGGTGGCGCGGGAGCCCATGACCACGGGGGCATCGAAGCCGCCGGAAACCGCCAGATAGGCGCGCTGACCGGCACCGGCGATGCTGCCGATGGCCAGCGTCTGGCCGGCTTTCACCTGGACCGTTTGATTGTGGGGCACCTCGACGCCGTCGAGCTTCATCGGCATCACGGCGCCCGCAAGTGCGATCACCGTATCAGAGAAGAATTTTAGCACCGGCCCGGAGACGGTCAGTTCCAGGGCCGCCGTATGATCGTGGTTGCCGACCAGCCGATTGGCATGGCGGAAGGAGCGTTCGTCCATCGGGCCCGATGGCGGGACGCCGACATGCCAGAGACCGAGACGGCCCGGCAGTTCCTGGAGGCTCGACTGCGCGCCAGGGGCGATCACCTCGACGACATCGGGCACGAAGGCGAAATCCTTCAAGGCCGTGGTCGCGACATCACCGCTTCGGAACAGGTCGGAGACGGCGATGGCCTTGAGGTATTCGAGGTTGGTCTCGATGCCGGCAAGCGAGGTTTCTTCCAGCGCGGAGGAGAGCGCCGCAATGGCCGTATCCCGATCCGCGCCCGAGACGATCACCTTGGCGAGCATGGGATCGTAGAAGGGTGTGACCTCGGTTCCCGTCTCTACCCAACCGTCAACGCGGATGCCATCGGGGAAGGCAACTTCGGTCAGCAGACCGGCACTCGGGCGAAAGCCGGCATGGGGCATTTCGGCATAGACGCGCGCTTCGATCGCGGCCCCACTCGGCACGAGGCTTTCCTTGCCCGTCAGCACATCTTCGCCGGCAGCTTGGCGGATCATCCATTCGACCAGATCCACACCGAAGACGGCTTCCGTGACCGGATGTTCGACCTGCAGTCGGGTGTTCACCTCGAGGAAGTAGAATTCTTCGCGGGCGGGATCATAGATGAATTCAACGGTGCCGGCGGAGGCGTAAGCGACCTGCTGGCCGAGCGACACGGCGGCGGCGTGCAGGCGCTGGCGCACGGCATCGGACAGACCAGGTGCCGGTGTTTCCTCGATCACCTTCTGGTTCCGGCGCTGGAGCGAGCAGTCGCGTTCGCCGAGCGCAATCACCCTGCCCCTGCCATCGCCGAAGATTTGCACCTCGACATGGCGGGCCTTGGAGACGAAGCGTTCGAGATAGACGCGGGCATCGCCGAAGCTGGATTTCGCCGTGCGCTGTACTGTGTCGAAGGCAGCGGCAAGAGCCTCCGCATTGTCGCAGAGCTGCATGCCGATACCGCCGCCGCCAGCTGTCGATTTCAGCATCACCGGATAGCCAATCTGCTCCGCTGCGGAGAGCGCGTCTTCCCGGCTGTCGAGCAGGCCGGAGCCGGGCAATAAGGGCACGCCACTCGCCTTGGCCAGTTCGCGGGCCGTGTGCTTCAGGCCGAAGGCGGAGATGTTGTCCGGCGTCGGGCCGATGAAGGTGATGCCTTCCACCTTCAGCCGTTCGGCAAAGCCGATGTTCTCCGAGAGGAAGCCATAGCCGGGATGCACGGCTTGCGCACCCGTCTGACGGCAGGCGGCAATCACGGCATCGACGTTGAGATAGCTTTCGCTGGCGGGTGCGGGGCCGAGGCGCACCGCCTCGTCGGCCATGAGCACGGCCTTCGAAAAGCGGTCGGCATCGGAATAGACCGCAACGCTTGCGATCCCCATCTTCTGAAGCGTCTTGATGACGCGCACGGCGATCTCGCCGCGATTGGCAATCAAAACCTTGTTGAACATCAGGCCGCCTCGTCGTCCCAGACGAGCACCCGGATCGGCGTGGGATCGAAGCCGTTGCAGGGGTTGTTGATCTGCGGGCAATTGGAGATGACGAGCAGCACGTCCATCTCCGCCTTCAGCTCGACATAGTCGCCGGGGGCGGAAATGCCGTCGACGATGGTCATTTCGCCTGAGGGTTCGATCGGCACGTTCATGAAGAAGTTGATGTTCGGCACGACGTCGCGCTTGCTCATGCCATGTTTGGAAACCTCGATGACGAAGTTGTCCCGGCAGGCATGCAGGTATTTCGTGTAATGGCCGAAGCGGACCGTGTTGCTCTCGCAGGAGCAGGCGCCGGCAGAGGTATCGTGCCGGCCGCAGCTGTCGGCGGTGACCGTCAGCATCACCCGACCTTCGTTGGAGATCACCTTGGTGCCGGTGGAGATGTAGGCAGCACCCTGCTCGCGCATGGTGTCCTGGCTGGAATAGCGCTCGGAGAAATCATGGGCGTTGTAGAAGAGCGTATCGACGGCCTGCTGGCCATAGCTGTCCTCGATGCGCACCACCTGACCCTTTTTGATGAAGGTCGAGAAGGGCGCTTCGGCGGCGATGTAATGATCCTGCGCGGTGTTGGCGAGCGTGCGGGCGGGAGAGGTCTGGATGAATCTGGTCATGATCGCCTCTCCTCTCAAAGTGCCGCAAAAGCGTTGTTTTCGAAGCCACGGATGGCTTCGGCGGTTGCGGTCCGGCACAGATCATCCGCCGCCGGCTCGATTGCAGCAATGCGGGTGATGCTGACGGAATTGGGTGCGTAGACCGGGTTTGGATCGAGCGGATGCGGGCAATTGGAGAAGCCGACGATCATGTCCATCTCAGCACGCAGATCGACATAGTCGCCTTCGGAAACGAGATCCGGTTTCCACTCGAATTTGCCATCCGCATCGACACGGACGGGTGCGAAAAGGGCAAGTGCTGCCGGAATGTCGCGCTTGTCGAGGCCTGATTTGGTGGCGATCAGCACGAAGTTGTCGCGGGTGTTGCGCAGATCAGGACCGTTCTGGCCGGCATATTTCTTCGCGTTGGAGGAGGCGGTCGAGCCGCCCATCAACACGTCATGAGCGCCGGAGCTATCCTCGGTGATCGAGAACATGACCTTGCCCATGTCGGAGAAGATGACACGTCCCTTTCCAAGCCCTGTGGTCCACTGCACCTTGACAGTATCGGGCAGGTTCATGCGCTCGGTCGGGTCCTCGGCATTCCAGGCGACGACGGAGACGGTCGACAAACCTTCATCGAGCGCGATGCGCAGCGTCTCGCTGGCCTTGACGCGGGTCCACCAATACCAGCCGCCGGGCAGCTTTTCCTGGTGGACGATCGTGTCGGCAGCGATTGCGGGTGCAGGTTTTACGCTCTTGGCCGGTAACGCCTTCGGAGCGAATTCCAGCCCCTTCTTCTGATGCTCCTCGTAGCGCGCCCGGTTGGCAGCGATCTCTTCGGGGGAACGTCGGATATGCATTGTCATCTCCAGTGGTTTCGTTGGCCGGGTCGTCCCGGCTATTGACCCTTTGAAGAGACCGGGCCGTCCCGGTCGGGGCGAAAGAAGGAGGCCTCGCCCGCCTTGCGGGGCGGCCATATGGCGATGTCGCGGGTGATCGTTGCACCGTAGCGCAACTTTTCCTCCGGGCGGTCGCGGGGACGCTCGAAGGCAACGACGCGGGTAGCCAGCGTGAAGGCCTCGCGCATGTCATGGGTGACCATGACCACGGTCATCGGCGCCTCGTGCCAGAGCGTCTTCATCAACGTGTGGATCTCCGCGCGGATCCCCGGATCCAACGCGCCGAAGGGTTCGTCGAGCAGCAGAACCTTGGGCCGCATGAGCAGCGCCTGGGCGAGCGCCAGTCGCTGCTGCATGCCGCCGGAGAGCTGGGCCGGATACTTGTCCTCGGAGCCGGCAAGCCCGACCGCCGCGATCATAGCGCGGGCCTCGTCCTCAACCGCGCGTTTCGCGGCACCGAACAGCCGGGCGGCGAAGCGGGAGGCTTTCAACTCCTTGCCGAGCATGACATTGCCGAGCACGGTCAGATGCGGAAACACGGAGTAGCGCTGGAAGACGACGCCGCGATCGGGCCCTGGCTCCTTCGGCAAGGCCAGACCATCGAGCACGATCTCACCCTTGGTCTGACGCTCCTGGCCGAGCAGCAGGCGCAGGAAGGTGGACTTGCCGCAACCGGAAGGGCCGACCAGCGCGACGAAGGCTCTCGATTCGATCTCGATCGAAACGTTTTCGAGCACGATCTGGTCGCCATATTCCTTCCAGAGGTTCTTGATGGAAAGCGCGCTCATTTGCCCTTCTCCAGTTCGGACCAGGGGAAGACCGCGATGCGCAGGCGATCGAGCAGGATGTCGGTGAGGATCGCGAGCAGCGTGATCCAGAGAACATAGGGGAAGATGACATCCATCGAGAGATAGCGACGGACCAGGAAGATCCGGTAGCCGAGGCCGCTGTCGGAGGAGATCGCTTCAGCGGCAATGAGGAAGAGCCAGGCGGGGCCAAGCTGCAGGCGGAGCGTGGTGATCAGGCGCGGCAAGATCTGTGGCAGCACCACACGCAAAGCGATCTGCCAGGACGAGGCCGACAGGGTCTCCGCTTTGACAATCATCTCGCGCGGAAGCGATATCGCAGTCAGCGCCAGATCACGTATCATGATCGGGGCGACACCGATGACGATCAGCGCAATTTTCGACGCCTCGCCTAGCCCCATGACGATGAAGAGGATCGGCAGCAGCGCCAGCGGTGGAACCATGGAAATGGCACCGACGAAGGGAGACAGAGTTGCCCGTGCATAGGGCAGGATACCGATGACAAGGCCGAGAAGCAGCGCGATCGCGGTGGCGATGCCAAGCCCGGCAAAGAGGCGCCCCAGGCTCGCCCAGGTATCCGACCAGAGCAGGTATTCGCCAGTTCTGACGTCAGCCGTAAAGGCCATGCGGCTTATGCCTTCCCACAGGGCGGCAAAACCGGGCAACAACTTGTCATTCGGGTTTTCCGCGAGCCGCTCGGCCGAACCGATCATGTAGGCGCCAAGCACCAGCACGAAAGGCAGAAGCACCAGCGTCAGGCGCGCGCCATTTCCGGGATGAGCATTGATCCAGCGCATCGACCACTCCAGGGTTTCAGGGAGGCAGCAACCGCCCGGAAGACATTATCCTCCGGGCGGTAATCAACGCTCAGAGCGCACCCTTGGCGGCAGCGTCCATGTAGGTCGTGGTGAAGCGGAATTTGACGTTTTCCTTGTCGCCAAGCACCGAGCCGTCTGCCAGTTCAATCCCGATGACATCGGCGGAGGGCGCACCGCTTCCAAGCAGGCCCTTTTCAAACAGGAAGTTGCGGACGAGGTCCATGGTCTTGGACAGGTTCGGAGAAGCCGTAAAGGCAACTGCATCAGCCGGCTTGTCGAACAGCTTTGTCGCCGCCATCTGCGCTTCAAAGCCTGCCAAATCGGTGCCGGAGGCAGTGCCCATCGCTGTACGCGCTGCCTTACCCTCGTCCGTCCGCGCAGTCATGACCGCCATGGTCTCGTACCAGATGCCGGCCAGCGCCTTTCCAAAGTCCGGATTGTCCCTGAGCACATCGGTGTTGGCGACCATCAGGTCGATGATCTCTCCCGGGATCTGCGAGCTGTCGAAAACCTTCTTGGCCGAGGCGTCCTCCAGGATGGAAGAGACAAGCGGGTTCCAGGTCACGACGGCGTTCACATCGGGGGTCTGATAGGCAGCGACCATGTCGGCGTCAGAGGTGTTGACCACCTTTACGTCCCGCTCGGACGAGCCGATGCTTTCGAGCGCACGGGCCAGCAGATAATGGGAGACCGAGAACTCGACGAGATTGACGTTCTGGCCCTTCACATCCTCGAGCTTGTCCTTTTCCTTCAGGATGAGGGCGTCGTTGCCGTTCGAAAAATCGCCGACGATGACGGCAGTCGTGTCGACGCCACCGGCGGCGGGGATCGACAGGCCGTCCATGTTGGTCAGCGTCACCGCATCGAAGGCACCAGCGGTGTACTGGTTCATCGACTCTACGTAGTCGTTGAACTGCGTGACTTCGATGTTGATGCCGTATTTATCAGCCCATTTCTTCACGATGCCGGTGTCATTGGCATAGCCCCAGGGCATCCAGCCGACATAGATCGACCAGGCAACTTTGAAGTCTTTCTTTTGTGCAGCTTCCGCAGATGAGCAGATCCCCGCAACGACCAGCGTCGCTGCCGCAATTGCAGAGATAGTTTTTTTGAAGTTCATCATGAGCATTCCCCTTTTGCGCTTTTCAAAAAGGGAATGGCGAAGACCAGCGCCGCCAATCCCTTGGCTAACGAGGTCTCCCGGGCTTTTTTCCCGCCGTGCATCTGGACAGAATTTCTCCTCCGCCCAGTGGCTGCTCTCGGACCAGTCACACACTTCAAGTGTATCGGAACCCTAGCGTCCAAACTCTGAGATTAGGGAAGCAAGCACCGTGCCAATTCAAAGCCGGCAGGACATCTGCAATTTTCCCCTAGGGTTTTCCAAAAAAGAGCCAATTACAATCTGCCTCCGTTGCTCAAAGAATCATCAAAATCTGACAATTCGATCAAAATGCATGCAAGAATATGGAGACCCACACGTCCCCCTTCGCTTGATACCCCCCGCCACAACTCTCAAGGCTTAAGGCCACGGAACGTCTCTGAATCGAAAAGAGAAAGGATCGAAGCAGGAGGGTTCTTTGAGGGACCGCACTCCGAACCAACCACGGGCACCAATGCGCTCGATACCAGCATCGACGGCGCCCCGATCCGGCAGAGGGTCGTGCCCCAACGAAACAGCTTGCTCACGCAGCCAGGTACTGCAACTTCAACATCCCTGTGTTAGCTTTGGGTCACCTGCAAACGCTTTATTCCGTCGGTCGTTCGATACTGTGCCCCCTGCCGTTAAAAGCTGCATATGTGAGCGGAGCTAGTATGTGTGTTAACGGACGGGGATGATGGCAGGTTATTTGTAACTCTGGTCGTTTGTGTTTCTCGATAGCGGGGAGCGCGAGCCATTGGCGGTATAGATTCCCCGTTTCGCAGTTCACTTCGCTTGTTTCGTGTTTTCGACCTGTCGCAAACGCAAAATCCGCCCCCATTGGATGGAGGCGGTTTTGCGTATTTATGTTTGATTTGGTTGCGGGGGCCTGATTGCGCGGAGACTTGTAATTCCGCCGCCGGGGTCAGGCAGGTGCGGCTGCAATCCTGAGATTGCGTCTCCTGTTCACCCGCAACACGAAGGCGAAGCTGGTTTGGTCGAGCAACACCGCTTCGCTATATGACAGCACAAGCGTATGCTTCATCCGGCTTGTTTGGCGACCGCCGGCGCGGCTCAGAACTTCGCCTCAACTCAGGGCACCAAGACCATACGCGTCCCGCATATTGTGCAGGTCGCGATAACGTCCGTTTTTGCGGCTCATGAGATCAGCATGGTGTCCCTGCTCTGCGATCCTCCCCTCCTCGATCACAACAATCCGGTCGGCATGAGCAATGGTAGCAAGTCGGTGCGCGACGATCAGCGTCGTGCGGCCTTTTGCCAACTCCGCCAGGGACTGCTGAATGGCGCGCTCCGTCTCGGGGTCCAGCGCCGAGGTGGCTTCGTCCAGGATGAGCATAGGCGGGTTCTTGAGCAAGATGCGGGCAATGGCTAGCCGCTGTTTCTGACCACCGGACAGTTTGACACCGCGTTCGCCGACGATCGTGTCCAGCCCTGCGGGAAGTGCTGCAATCACATCTTCGAGCCGTGCGCCTCGGGCCGCCTCCACGATCTCCGCCTCGGTCGCATCGAGACGACCATAGGCGATGTTTTCCCTGATCGTTCCCGCAAACAGGAAGACGTCCTGCTGCACGATTCCGATATTGGAACGCAGCGACTTCAGCGTCATGTCCCTGATATCGATGCCGTCGATGAGGATCGCACCTCCCGTCACGTCGTAGAAGCGCGGCAGGAGCGAGCAGATTGTGGTCTTGCCGGCACCCGAGGACCCGACGAAGGCGATCGTCTCGCCCGGTTTGATCGCCAGGTTCAGCTCCGAAAGCACGGTCTTTTCGGCACCATAGCCGAAACTAACATCGCGATAATCGATCGCCCCCTTCAGCCGCTCGACGGGTTTTGCATCATCACGGTCGGCGATATCCGGCCGCGTATCGAGGAACTGGCAATAGCGCTGAAATCCGGCAAGACTTTTGGGATAGGTCTCGATGATCGAATTGATCTTGTCGATCGGGCGGAAGAAGACGTTGACCAGCAACAGGAAGCCGACGAAGCCGCCCGCGGTCATCTCGCCCCGAACCACAAACCAGGCACCTGCCAGCATCACCACCACCTGCACGAAACGCATGGAGAGGTAGGAGAGCGACATCGACGCCGCCATCACCTTGTAGGCCTCAAGCTTCGTGGCAAGGTAATTGCCATTGTTCTCGGCAAAAAGTGCGCGCTCGTGATCCTCGTTGGCAAAAGCCTGCACGACGCGGATTCCGCCGATATTCTCCTCGATACGCGCGTTGAACTCCGCCACCCGGCCATAAAGCGCGTGCCAGGTCGCGGTCATCCGCTTGCCGTAGACGGCCGTGAGGATCGCGGTGACGGGGACGATGATGGCGGTCATCAGTGCCAACGGCACATGCACCCACAACATCAGAACCAGCGCGCCGATCAGTGTCATGATGGCGATGAACAGATCCTCCGGTCCGTGATGGGCCACCTCGCCGATCTCCTCCAGGTCCTTGGTCAAGCGCGCTACCAGATGACCGGTCTTCTGGTTGTCGAAGAAGCCAAAGGAGAGCTTTTGCAGATGATCGAAGGCTTTGCGGCGCATCTCGGTCTCGATCCTCAGACCCAGCATATGGCCCCAATACATGACGATAACCTGCAGACCGGCATTAACGATGTAGATGAGAAGCAGACCAAGAGATGCCAGAACGATCAGACCCAATTGGTTGGTCGGCAGCAGTCTGTCGATGAACAGCGTCACGGCGACGGGAAATGCGAGTTCCAGCAGGCCGGCGGCAACGGCGGAGGAGAAATCGAGCGCGAACAAGCCGCGATGCGGCCGGTAATATGCAGCAAAACGCTTCGGCAGATCTGTCACTGGGCCAGCCCTTTCTTGAGGAAAGACGGGCCCCGTTGGGTGTCTGCCACCGGCAAACGCCCCTTCGGCACGATCAGCGGTGTGCCGGTGACGGGATCCGGGATGATGATAGAGGGCAGGCCGAAGACCTCCTCCACCAGATCTTCGGTAACAATGGCCGATGGTCGGCCTTCGGCTGCGATTGCGCCATTCTTGATGGCGATCAGATGGGTGCCATAACGGCAGGCCTGGTTCAGATCGTGGAGAACGGCAACCACGGTGCGGCCTTCAGCGTTGAGTTCGGCGAGCAGGTCCATGAGCTCGATCTGGTGGGCGATATCGAGGAAGGTTGTCGGCTCGTCCAGCAGCAGAATCGGCGTCTGCTGTGCGAGCACCATGGAAATCCAAACCCTCTGCCGCTGGCCACCGGAAAGCTCGTCGACCGGCCGCCCGGACAGTTCCGTCACACAGGTTGCCTCCATCGCAGCCATAACCGCCTCCTCATCCATCCTAGACCACTGGCGCAGGAAGGATTGATGCGGATAGCGCCCCCGTGCCACGAGATCCGCCACCGTGATACCTTCAGGGGCGGTGGAGGACTGTGGCAGGAGGCCGAGGAGGCGAGCAACCTGGCTTGACGGCATATCGCGCAGGCAGCGTCCATCGAGGACGATCTGGCCCGCCGACGGTGCAAGCAGGCGCGACAGGGCGCGCAGCAGCGTGGACTTGCCGCAGGCATTGGGACCGACGATCACCGTGAAGCCACCATCGGGAATGGACACGCTGAGGTTCTGCGAGATCGTGCGCGCATCGTAACGCAGGGTCACACTGTCGGCGTACAGTCTGTCGGCTGCGCGTTGGTGCATCGGGTGGCAAGGGCTCTCGGTCATTTGCGACCCTCCTGTATCAGAAGCCAGAGAAAATAGATCCCACCGAGGCTGACTGTCATGACGCCGACGGGAAGCTGGAGACCGAATGCATGCTGGGCGGTCCAATCAGCAATGAGAAAGAGGAGCGCCCCGGTCAGCGCCGAGGGAACAAGTGCCACACTCGGCGAACGTGTCATCCGCCTGGCGATCTGCGGCGCACAGAGCGCGATGAAGGAAATCGGCCCAGCCGTCGCGGTAACGAGCGCGGTCAGCGCAACGCCGGAAAGCATCAGCAGGCCACGGATCCTGTTCACGTCGACACCAGAGGCGCGGGCCACATCCTCGCCCAGTTCCAGCTGGCGCATCGGGCGCGACAACAGGAGCGTCAGCGGCAGCACGATGGCAAGCATCAGTGCGACTGGGACAAGCTGCTCGATGCCAAGGCCGTTCAGCGAGCCCGCCCCCCAGATGGCGGCTGACATCGCCACCTGAAGCTCCGCCTCGCGGATCATCCAGGCGTTAAAGGCCGACAACATGGCAGCCACGCCAATCCCGACGATGATAAGCCTTAAGCCCTTTACCCCCTGCTTATAGGCCAAGAGGTACACCATGATCGCAGTCAGGATTCCGCCCACCAGCGCGCCGAGCGCCGTCTCGGAGGTACCGCCGGAAAAGAGCAGGATCACAAGCAGCGCACCGGTATAGGACCCGGCGGAAAAGCCGATAATGTCGGGGCTCCCGAGCGGGTTGCGGGTCAGGCTCTGAAAGATGGCTCCACTCGTGCCGAGTGCCGCACCGAGCAAAACGGCGAGTGCTACGCGCGGCAGGCGCCATTCGACCACGATCATCCGAACCATCGGCTCTCCTCGCCCGGCCAGAGCCCGGAGCACCTCGGCCAGCGCGATTGGATATTTGCCGCTCAACAGCGACAGGGCGGTGAGCGTGGCGATCAGCGACAGCAGGACCAGAAGCACGGCCAGAACTCGCGCCTCGAGGAGAAAGGACAGGCGGCCCCCCGCGAGGCGAATGGCCAGGATGGCGCGACCGTGATCCAGCCTGTGGGAGCCCCGTGGCATTGTCACAGTCCCCCCGCCTGTTTGCGCCGCGCCAGGACGATCAGCACGGGCGCCCCGAGAAAGGCGGTCACCACGCCCGCCTCCAGCTCGCCCGGATAAAGCACAAGCCGCCCGGCGATGTCGGCCGCCAGCAGCAGCACTGGCGCATAGATCGCGGTCATGGGAAGGATCAGGCGCTGGTCGGGCCCGGTAAACCAGCGCACCACATGCGGCACCATCAACCCGATGAAACCGATCGGACCGCATGCTGCCGTGGCCGCCCCGGCGAGAAGCGTGACGGCGACAAGCGTAAGGATCCGGACGCGAACAAGACTGGCCCCGAGCGAGCGGGCCAGATCCTCGCCAAGCGCCACGGCATCTAGCGCGCGGGCGCTAAAGAGCGCAATCAGCAGGCCGATCCCGATGAATGGTGCGGTCGCCGTTACCACCGCCAGATCGCGCCCGGCCACCGAGCCTATCGACCACTGGCGCATCGTATCGAAGGCCTGCGGGTTGGTCAGCGTGATCGAGGAGCCAATGCCACCGAGCACCGCCGACAGTGCCACACCCGCCAACACCAGGCGAACCGGCGCTGGACCGCCTCGTCCTGCCATGCCCAGCCCGTAGACGGCCAGCGTCACCAGCACCGCGCCGATGAGTGCAAACCACAGATAGGCATCGATCGAGTGGAAGCCGAAGAGCCCGATTGCCAAGGTCACGGAGAAGGCCGCGCCCGCATTGACGCCGACGATCCCCGGATCGGCCAGCGGATTGCGCGTGACCGCCTGGATCAACGCCCCCGACACGCCGAAGGCTGACCCGCATAGCAGAGCCAGCAGGGTGCGCGGCAGGCGATAGTCGATGATGACGATATGATCGACCAAACCGTCGTCATAGGCCAGAAGAGTGTCAACCACCGTCGATACCGCGATGGGCCTGACCCCGAGCACAAGACTCGCCAGCGACAGGCATGCCAGGAGACTGACGCCGACCAATGCCATGACGAGGCCGCGCCCAAGACGGACGCTGGCGGCTCGATCACCGGCTTCGATCGACAGGGCCGTGCTCGCACCCCTCACACCCGGGCCTGCCCTTCGATCCAGTAGCCGACAGCATCGATGCGGTGTTTGTCGAAACCGAGTTGATCGCGGAAATGCTTGCGGCACTCGGCGGCGGCCTTGGCCTCGCCGGCGATATAGATATAGCCCGGCCCTTCCGGCAGCGCGGTGATCTCACGCGCAATGCGCGGCAGTTCCGTATAGCCGGGTCGCTCCGGCCGCAGCCCGTGACAGGCATGCCAGGTGACATCAGCATTGGCCCCCGTCTCGATCAGCTGCCCGATCTCCTGACGATCGGCATCGGACGGGATCTCGACATGCACCACTGCTGTAAACCCTTCAGGCAGTTCCTCCAGCACCCGCCCCACGGCAGGAAGGCCGGTAATATCCGTCAACATCAACAGCCACCGGCTGCCCTTCGGCAACCAGAACCGGCCTTCCGGGTTGCAGATGCCGACAATGTCGCCCACCCTCGCATTCATCGCCCAGCTGGCCGCAACACCGCCCTCATGCACAGCCATGTCGAGCACCATCTCGCAGGTCTTTGCCTTCCAGCGGCGCACCGTGTACGGCCGGTTCGGCGCATAATCCGTCCCCTCCGGCATCTCCCACCGCCCGTTCTCGCGGAGCACCGGCAGCACCACCGGTGTTGCGTCATCTGCGGGCACCGCAAGGCGCACCCACTCATCCGGATGCCCGCTCGGCAACAACCGCTCTCCGCCATCCAGCTTTAGCACCACCCGGATCATCGACGGCGTCAGATGCCCGATCTCCACCACCGAGGCCAGGAAGTTGTCCTCCACATAGGCTTCGTGATCGTGATCCTCGGCGCCTGAAAGAGCGTGTGCGTTTGCATGCATGTCAACGTACCTTCTGTGTGACGGCCGTTTCCATCCGTGGAAGGAATTCGGGAAATGCATAGGGAATGGCCAGAACGCTCGGCCAGGAGGCCGCCCAGATCTCTGTCGGATCCTCCAGCGCAACATATCGACCTTCGCGAACGGACGAGAACCTCTGAAACAGGCGCTGACTTTCCAGCGCTGCGCGGGCACCGGGCTCGTACCACATGACCAGGAGATCGGCGGCAACACTTTCCAGGTCTTCGAGGCTGGCATCGGCGGCAACATGTCCATCGGCGGCCTTGGCAAGCAGCTGAACGCCCGGGGATGGTCGCATACCGATCTCGATCATCCAATCGACCCGGGTCTCACCCGGCAGGTAAACGACGATCCGGCTGCTGCCTGCAAAATATGAGCCGAAGGTGAAGCTCTTTCCCTTGAGATCAGAATAGACGTCGCCGTAACTGCCCAAAAGCCGTTCGGTCTCGGCGATGAGCTGTTTTGCTCGCTCATCGAGCCCGAGGACAGCGCCGGCGATTTCGGTCTGCTCACGCCACCCAGCCCGCCATGGCCCGCTGCGATAAGCAATCGTCGGCGCGATCCGGCTCAGCCTGTTGTAGGAGACGGCATCGATTTGCGAAAAGACGCCGACAATGAGGTCCGGTTTCAGGCGCGCTATCTGCTCGAAATCGATCATGCTGCCATCGAGAAGCTCAGGCTTTTGCGCTCCGTATTGTGGCTCGCACCAAGGCGTCATGCCGCTCGCAAACATGCCGGAATAGGCGATGGCAATGGGTTTACACCCGAGTGCGAGAAACGGCGCCTCGTCGCCGTACCCGATCGTGACGAGCCGCTGCGGTTGCGAGCGCAACTCGGTCCGCCCGAAGGCATGATCGACCACTCGTGGATAGGCTCCGACGTGCGCCCACGCCAAAGGAGGCGGCAAAAGCATTGCCGCCATACTTCTGGTCAGGGCACGTCGGGTCAGGAGGCCCACGATCAGAACTTGAATTTTGTTGAAACGCTGAAACTGCGCGGCTCGCCGTAATAGCCGGTGTCGAAGTTGCCGAGCCCGGCATAGTACTTCTCGTTCAACAGGTTCTTGACGTTGAACGTGATGTCCACCTTGTCGTTCAGTTTGTACTTCGCCATCAGGTCAACGAGGAACACGTTCTTTTGCGTGATGTCTTCATAGACATTGGCCGGGCTGTAGACATAGCCGTAGATCTTGTCCTGCCAACGTACACCGCCACCGATGGTCAGCTTGTCCCATTCACCGGGAAGCGTGTAGGTCGTGTAGAGCTTGACAACATTCTCTGGAGCCGTTGTCTGGATAAAGGAATAGACCCTTTCTCCGTCAGCCTTCCGAGCGTGAGAATAGGTGTAGCTCGCATAGACATTCCAGTCCGACCTGATCTCGCCGGATGCTTCAAGTTCGAAACCCTTCGTCGTGACGCCATCGGCCGCCGTATAGTAGTCTTCCCCCGTATTGGGATCAGTTCCGGCACGCTCCGCAACGTTATCCTGCTTGATCATGAAGACAGCAGCACTTGTATTTAACCTGCCGCCAAACAGTTCGGCCTTCACGCCAGCTTCATAGCTATGGCCTTCTTCAGGATCGAGATAGGCGCCGTTTACGTCCTGAATTCCTTGCGGTTTGAAAATGCCGGTATAGCTCGCATAGACTGACCAGTCCTGGTTCACGTCGTAAACCACACCGAGATAAGGGGTCACTTTGCCATTCGCCGAAATTTGGCTGGCACCGCTCCAGGTGGCTGTCGCATTGTCGTAACTGCCTTGGTCATCGTAGTCATACCAGCTGAAACGGCTGCCCAGGATGAAAGACAAATCATCCGTCGGCCGAAGTCGGGTCGCGGCATAGGCACCATACTGAGTAAGGCTGTTCTCATATCGGCCTGTCAGGTCGAAATCGGACTCGTCGGTATTGCCGTCCCAGGAAAAAAAGTCCGGCACCGCTGGATCGTAGTTGACGCCGCCATAGCCATAGAGCGGGCCTTTGGTTGTCTTGTGCGACGCTGTTGCGCCGAACATCAGGTCGTGCTCACGGCCGAATAGCTCGATGGGACCGGAAAGCTTGGCATCAAGAGTGTCCTGGACCAGCCGACCGGTGTATTTGCCGACATACTGGTAGACCCCTGCGCCAGTCACCGGATCAGGATAGCCGCTCCCTGCGGATCCCAGCACACTGTCATGCCCGTTGCGGCGATGATTGTAGGTAAGGTCGGTCTTCCAGCCATTGTCGAATTCATGATCGAGCGTAACGAAGAAGTTGTTTGTGAACGTGTCGCGGCGGCTCCAGTCCGTCGCCGGATTGGTCGACACATCGAAGTCGGTGCGGGTCCCGTCGCTGTAGAACATGGGAAGCCCCGTCCAACTCGAGCCGCGCGGCCTGTTCTGCTGATAGTCTGCACCCAGCGACAAGGTTGTGTTGTCGGTGATATCAGCCTCCAGAATGCCATAGAGATTGAAGGACTTCTTCTCGTAATGATCGAGGTAGGATTCCGCATCCTCGAACGAGCCCACAAGGCGACCGCGCAACGAGCCATCGGGATTGAGAGGCCCCGAGACATCTGCCTCCGTCCGGTAGGCATTCCCGGAACCGGCAGTTCCGGTGATGGAAGCCTGGAACGTGTCGGTCGGCCGCTTGCGGACAAGATTGACGGCAGCACCGGGACTGCCTGATCCCTGCAAAAGGCCATTTGCCCCCTTCACGATTTCGACCCGGTCATAGATCGCCGTATCAGGATTGGTCAGACCGTAGTCGTAGACGCCCTCATTCTGGATCACGACACCGTCATACTGGAACTCGCCCACGGTAAAACCGCGTGCGAGATATTCGGTCCGATCGCTGTCGTACTTCTGGATGGATATGCCACTTGAAGTTTCCAGAACATCCTGCAGCGAGCTGCTCGCCTGATCCTCCATGCGCTGGCGGGTGACCACCGTGACGGACTGCGGCGTCTCCCGGATGGAAAGCGGAAGCCCCGTCGCCGTGTTCATCTGACCCGTGGTGTACGACCCGGATCCTTCCGTGGTGCCACCACCCTGCCCCTGAACCGTAATCGTCTCGAGCACGGTCGAACCGTCCGCCGCAGCTCCACCTGCATCCGCCGCATGCGGATTGACGAGAGCGGCCGAGCCCGGCCCGCTGATCCGCACCGTGACGCCCGTGCCCTGCACCATAAGCTGCAAAGCAGCAGATGGCGTCAGGCTGCCGGAGACGGCGGTCGACGTTTTGCCCGCCGCAAGAGCCGAGGAATAGCTGATCTGCCAGCCGCTCTGGCGGATGAAGGCGTTGATGGCGGCAGACAGCGGCTGGGCGGGGATCTGGAAGCTGACGGTTTCCGTGGCGCCGGCAACAGCGCGCGCCTGCGCATGCGCGGCATTTGGCGCAAAGCCCGCCATGCAGGCCAGCATGCTGGACGCCAGAAGAAGGTTCGTTCTCCAGCGGCGGCGCTCTCCAGCCGTCATGTCTACGCGTGAATGTTTCCCCGAAACCATGCTCGTCCAAACCCTCTTTACAGACGCCCGGCCGGTTGCGCGTCATGCACATCCAGCCCTTCTGTCAGCAAGGACGCAGCAGGGTTTTCAAACCGGCAAAAAAAAGTTGAGGTTCTATCGAAGGATTATCAGTCCGCCGGGAATGCGGTAGAATCCAACGCCCGCGGCATCGGCCAGGGTCTTCAGCGCGCCCTCGACATCATCGAGACGATAATTGCCGGTGACCACCATTAGGTTCACCCGCTCATCCGCGACCATGATCGGCCCCCGGTGATATCGCCGCAGTTCTTGCAGAACTGTGCCGAGCCGGGCGTTTTCGAAGATGATGCGCCCATCCCGCCAGGCAAGTGCCGTGGACGGGTCTGCCGCATGCACAGGCGAAACGGCGGATGCAGTGACGCTGACGGCCTCGCCAGGCGCAAGCTCCGCCTTCCCTTGGTTCTCGCACAGACAGAGAACCTGAACACGGCCCCGCTCCAGAACGACCTCAT
The DNA here is from genome assembly GCF_001296045.1 of Rhizobium sp. AAP43. Taxonomy (GTDB): domain Bacteria; phylum Pseudomonadota; class Alphaproteobacteria; order Rhizobiales; family Rhizobiaceae; genus Allorhizobium. Next base: position 43,555 of record NZ_LJHS01000034.1, read on the forward strand.
CCTCGTCATCGCCGGTTTTCACGGAAAAGGCCGTGCCTAGAACTTCCACCGCACCGTATTGGCCGCTGACAGTGAAGGGATGGGCGGCATCATGAACCACATCGAAGAAGGCTTCGCCGCGCAGCAGCCGGATGTGACGCTTGCCGGCATCAAAATCCAGCGCCACCGCCGTGCCGGTGTTGAGCATCATGGTCGAACCATCCGGCAAGGAAACGGTCGTCTGGCTGCCGGTCGCGGTCAGGTAATCCGCCTGGAAGGCAATGATGAGTGCCGGATACTGCCAGACGCCGGCAGCAAGCAGAACTGAGGCGGCCATCGCGGCCGCTCGCATCGGAAACCGGCGCTTCGGCCTGATCAGGGCAGACTTATCGACGGGCAATGCCTTGACCGCATCAAGAAAAGGCTTCGAATTCCACAGGGTTTCCAGCGCACGGAATGCCGCCTCATGGCGCGGGTCTTCACCCAGCCATGCCTTGAAAGCGGCCTCCGTCACGCCGTCCGGTTCAGCCCCTCGAAGACGGACAAACCAGTCCAGCGCCTGATCCCCCACCGGATCGGCATGGGTCAATTCGCTGTCGGTCTGCCCGGTTTCATGCGCGTCCTGATGTCCCACTCAGCCGATCCGATCGAAACGTGTTTGCGGGGTCCTGATAGCTTGACGTTTGGCGATGTCAAACCCGGCAAAATCGGCCGTGGGACACAAGGCGGCGGTCGCCGCGACGGCGACGGTACCCGCCCGGATGGTCGATGAAAGCGCCATTGTGTTTCTCACTTTCCGTCCAGACGCGCCAGGGTATCCCGGCAATGGGCCATGGCGAGCTTCAGATCGTTGAACACGGTACGCTCCGAAATGCCCAGATGTTCGGCAATGCGCACATTCGACCATTCCTCGATACGGCTAAGGACCAGCACATCCTGTGCGCGTTTCGGCAGGGTGGAAAGCGCGTTCTGAAACGCGCCAAAGCTTTGTTTTTCAATCAAGGCCTGCTCGATCGAGGGAATGTCAGCCGAGATGCCCGCAAGCAAACCGTCATCCAGTCCCTCGACCTCCGCCCCTGCCCGCGTCTTGCGGCGCCGCAGATGGTCGAGCGCGAGATTGCGCGCCGTCTGATGCAGAAAGCCCTCGAGATGCTCGACCCGTCCGCTCTCGACGGCCTTACGAGCCCGCAGATAGGTCTCTTGCGCAAGGTCTTCCGCCGTCTGGGGATCGCGGACGATGCGCATGACGGTCCACAACAGGGAACGTCGGTGAGTTGCAAAAATTGCGTTCAGAATGGCAGGCAAGTCGAATGCCTCCCGCAGGTCGACAGAGCATCAACTGGAAACTTTGCGCCACTCCCCGACCGCTCTACCACGCCCCAACTGCCCTGTTTCGCCTGCCTGGCCAAGATCTCCGCCCGGAACGAATGCCCGCCTCTGGCTCGTGGCCAATGATCTGGACGGGACTTCTGAACCAAACTGGTTTTGTCATCCAATGATCGCCCAATATTACGATCGACAAGGACGCGCAATATAAACTTGACAATTCGATGCATGTATTAGGTCCGAGCACTAATTTTTCGCATTCAGCGCCAAGAAGGCATTTTCAGAACTGAAAACGCTTCTGCAAAAGGCGGCAGAACGCACCGTGACCGGCCTTTGGGACAGGGTCGGAGAATTTGGCGACCGCATAGAACCTCAAGAGGCCAAAAACTTCCCAATACCAAGCGGCTACGATCCATCAAGAGGAGGAGACGCTCTAATCAGCCCCCCAGAACGCAAAAACCGCCCCCATTGGATGGAGGCGGTTTTGCGTATTTATGGTTTGATTTGGTTGCGGCGGCCTGATTACGCGGAGACTTGCATAAAGCCCGCGTCGAGGGCGCTAAAATCTAGCCCTTTGTCAAAGCTGGATAGAGGCGCGCACTTGCTAACCAGTTAGAAACGCGACACCGGGGCTGCCGGTCAGCCCCGATCCATGCGACAGGCCCTCTTTCAAGATCAGATCGGGGCGGGAGGGACGCACCGCTTCGGCTTTGGCTTTTAAACTGGCAAACGTCATTCTGCGGCCTCCTTGCGCGCCAAAGCTTCCTTCCTTTTGGCGATGACTTCCGGATCGTCCATGAAATCTGTCCGACGGCCGCGCTTCTGGTAACCGTTTCCAATGCCGCCGTCCCTAATGCCAAACCGGCAGCAGGCCAACGCTTCGTTTCGATCCATGATCCGATTGTCAACCTGTTCCACATCCTCCGCCACGACATCCCCTCCGACCATCATCGCGAACTGCGCGCAACGGCGATGAACCTGTGGGCGACGATCGCTCGGGCATGAGCAATACACGCCGACGACCCCACTCTGTGGTTTCATGCCCCTACATCGCATATCTTGCACGCCGTTGCGTTAACTTTACAATGCCGCGACTAGACAACCCCATCAGGTCAGATTTTCACCAGAAACCTGCGCAGAGATAACGTCGCGAAGAGTGGTGCAAAACGTCGCGCAAGTATTGGCGAAATTGTCGGCTTGCCTCAGCTTTCGCGGCGAACAGGATAAAGCGCTCAGGATCGTCTGGACCGATGTTGAGCGCGAGGACTTGGCTGAGCAAAAGATCCGATGGATCATCACCAGTCTCGTCTCGTTCTAGCCAGCGAATTCGACAGTCCGCTCGACTTGGCAGCCATTGCCTGTCCGCCATGCCTTGGATTTCGATGATACAGTCGGCACGTGATTCCGCCGGCATGGTTTCCAGCAGACGTGCGATCATCGGTAGTGCCGTTTCGTCTCCAGCCAGAACATAGTGGCGAGCTGGCGGAAGCGAACGCCCGCCCGGCCCGAACATTCCAACCCGCATTCCGACCTCCGCGATCGCTGCAAACCCCGCACCGGGGGCATCGGTATACGGGCTTCGACAGTGGTGAAGCACGAAATCGATATCAAGGGTGCCTGCTGCGACATCCAGACGACGAATTGTGTAAGTTCGAACAAAGGGCGCTTCCTGCAAATCTCTCCAGATGGGCTTCCCCTGCACAACCGTGTCCGGGTCCGGGAGGAGTGCGTTCGACACTCTCGGAAGGAACAGCTGTACATGCAATCCCTGCGCAAAGGGCTGCAGTTCCTCCCCCCGAAAGGTAAGGCGGCGAATGTTCGACGAAAGATCGACTACTCCAGTCACCGTGACCATGCGAAAGCAACGCGCGTGCTTTGCAGCCACGGCATTCCCCCGCCAGGAAATTTCCGCCAATTGCTCCTGCGAAAATTCCTGCATATGCGTGGCGACCAATTCCATGGCACGGCCCACGGTCAGCGTGTCGATCGCCCTGATCGATACATCGATTGTGGATGGGCGGAGGTTTAGGACGAGTTCTCCCTCAGGTGTCAGCGCACGGATGGTCCCATCCTTTCTCGTCAACTCCAGGTGCTCGTCGAGATGCTCTGCAAGCGCTTCGAATACGAACACGGCTTCCTGTAGCGGCACCGAGGCGGAGGCACGCCATGGAAAATGCTCAGAGGTTTCCACGTTTGCCGTCCTCTTCCCGAGGCTGCCAGAGGCGGTTGGCGAAATAGTGTTGGCGGTCCAAATGGACGATCGCCGCTTGCTTGCCTGGAAAATTCACGGTCGAGGCATGAGTGAATCCTGAACGAAGGAGATTGCGGAGTTGCTGGTGATGGTCCGCCTGAGGTTCGCCAACAAGACGATTGGTGCGCGGGTCGGAAAGAAACATCAGATGCAGGATGGATGTCATCCATGCCGTGAGCCACGCTTTGCCGCGATAGGCGTCCTCACCAATCAACACATGGAATCCACGGTCGTAATCATCCGCGGCATAGTAGCGCCCGATCAGATCTTCTTTGGCCCAATAGATCTCGAAATAGCCGAAAGCCACCCCTTCGAAGCGGCAAATTAGCGGGATCATGTGCGGATCGGCAATCACGCGCCGAAGATAGGCGAACTGGTGCTCGAACCTACCGTCTTCCTTCCAAAACTCAGCGACTCTAGGATCATTCATCCAACGATGCAAGGTCTGGGTATCGCGCGTGGTTGCCACGTCGAACGTAAGACAGCCGCCGAGCCATGGGATGAACCGGGAATAGATCCGCGCCTGAGGTTTCGGCGGGCGGACCGGATGGCTGACCCCGTCGGTCGACGTCATGCGTATGGGGTAAACAGACTGCGGCCCCATCCAAAGCTCGGAGCGCTGGAACAGCCCCTCGGAAGAGATCACCGGTTCAGACGCGTGAGCGACGACGCCAAGGTCAACCAGCGCCGCCATCTGCGAGGTCCAGCCATCGCCATGAAGGACAAGGCGGCTTGTCGGTGGCAGGGTAGACAATAAGGTCTCGAAAACCGCAAGCGCCATTTGCAAGCCGGGTCTGCCATCCGGCAATGGCCGACGTGCAGTTAGCGAGTGTATCGGCCCTTCGCCAACGTCCATCGTAGCCGCATGACTATCGGCCGCGACGACGAGAAGCTGCTCCGATATCCGCCGAACCGTCACCGGGCCGGAAGACGACACAGCAAAACACCGAAAATGTTTGTTGATGAAAGCAATGGATGCCGAGGCCTCGGCCAATCTCCCCATTTTGGTAGTCCTCCAGGCTGTCCGGTCAGATCTTAAGCATTTCCACTGAATTCCAGATCCGATTTCACGTCCGGAAAATGCGTTAAAACAGGAAGTTGGTGCATCGGCGGCTAACCGGTGTTCGCCGGTAATCCTCCAAGACGTGCGGACGTCCGGGCAAACCTGCCCGGACGTCGCCTGTTCAGAATGTCTTTGTGATGGACAGTGCCAGCGTGCGACCGCGACCCTGATAATCAAAGACCGCTTCATCCGCGAGCGCGCCGTAGAGAGCCTTGGCGCGGGAACCCCAGATCGTCGTATATTGGGTGTCGAAGACGTTCTGGATACCGAAATTAACGGTCGTCGCCTGATCGGCAAATGTGTAGCTGCCGCCGAAGTTGAAAAGTGTGTAGCCTTCAATTTCGTGGCCATCGTTGTCTTCGAGGCTGAAGACGTGCTGTCCGGCAAACTTCAAGCGCCAGACATCATTCGTCCAGCCGACATGGCCTCCAAGCGACGAGACACTCGCCGTTCCAACGGTTTCGTTGACCCAGTCATTGCCATCCTTGACCTCGGAACGAATCCATTGGCCATTGGCGCCGACATCGAAACCGTTGTCGAATTTCACTCCTGCTGAAGCTTCAACCCCATACACCTGACGTGGCGCGTCGGTCAGGCTGATTGTCATGGCGGTACGGTTCAGGGTGATCGATTTGTCAGACCGTGAATAGAAGCCGGCGATGTCAAAATTGTAGGTGCCGTCATCCAGGCGATAGCCCAACTCGAATGAGTCCGTCTTGATCTCCTGCAGCGGAGAGTCTTCGACATTTACGCTCGAAAGAAGGGAATAGTATCCACTGGCGAGGCTATAATTGCCAACGCCATAATATTTTCCGGGGTCAGGGAGATCGAAACCTTGGCTGAAATTGCCGTAAATCTGGCTTGTCTCATTTAACTCATAGGACGCTCCGGCATTGAACAGAAACGCCGCATAATCAACTTCACCGCCGGGAATTGTATCGGCACCCGTCGCTGTCCCGTTAAGAATTGCAATCTGCTGCGCCGCTCCAATGAAATCGGAGACCTCAGTTTGGACGAACTGGTAACGTGTACCGCCACTCAGGGTTAGCCGATCGGTTGCCTCATAGCTTACTTGGGCGAAGCCAGCGACAGTGCTTACATCGATGTCCGGATAGAGACCCGTTTCGCCGATCACGTCGAACGTCATGCCTCCGGTCGCAGCAGCGGTGGCAAGATCGAAAATCGACTGCGTTGCCGAGAAGGAATCGTGGTCTGCATCGACCCCATAGGTCACCGTCAGCCCATCCAGCGGCTCCGCGATCATGGCTGCCTTGACGGCGAAGTAATCGGTGTCCTGCTGACTGGCACCAAAATACAGACTGGGGCTGGTCCCCGGGAAGGGATTGAATGTGATGGCCTCACTCCGATAGGCAGCCTGTAGCAGCAATTCTTGCTCCAGAAAGTCATCATCGGTATAGGTCAAATTGATCATTCGCCGCGTTGTTCTAGGATCAACATCGGAAGAATAACCGTCACGGGTCTCGAACTGGCTCGGGTCGAAAAGCGCCGCGAAGTTGACACCGTAAAACAGCCCATAATCCGACTGCTGCTGACTGTCGAAATACTGCGTGCCGATCTCCAGTCGGCGGGTATCGTCGATCTGGATGCCGACAGACCCCATGATGTCGATTCGCTCATTGAACGCCATCGACGTCTGGGTGATGTCCGGGATCACCATCGTACCGGAACCGTCGTAGAAGGCACCATTGCGCGTACCGGATACGGACAGGCGAGCGTCGAAGTTTTCCGCCTTGTAGGTCACGGCCCCGGCAGCGTTGCGATCAAAATCGGAGCTTCCGGCAAATCCGCTTGCGACTCCGCCCTGCACTTCGCCATGCAGGCCATCCTCCGCATCGCTGCCCTTCTTGGTGATGATGTTGATCACACCACCGGTCGCATTGCCGCCGTGAATCGAGGTCGCGCCGGACAAAACCTCCACGCGTGCGATGTTGAATGGATCGATCGAGTCGAATTGCCGGCTGAGACCCCGCGCGGAATTCATGGAGACCCCGTCAATCAGGACGAGCGCGGTCCGCCCGCGAAGGTTCTGACTATAGCTGGTCCGCGCGCCTTGGCTCCCGGGATCAAAGCTCGGGATCTCCTCACCGAGAATTTCTTGCAGGGATAGCCCCATGCGGGCCTGGCGGGCAATCACGTCGCCCTCAACGACCCGTATTGTGTGTGCGGTCTGTGACACCTGCTGCGGCTTACGGCTGCCAGTTACAACAATCTCCTGCAGCACCGTGCCTTCACCGCTCGCCGCAGTTGGCGGCGATTGCCCGTCCTGTCCCCAAACCTGGCCGGAAAACGCCATCACAATAGCCGTGCTGGCAAACGCCAACGCTTTGGTTTCCTTCAAACTCTTCTGCATCATGTCCCCACGCCACACCGACGTATAGTTGCATTTCCATGCAAGTCGGCTTAAACATAACTAATTTTATCATGTTTAAAGCGGCGCCAGTCCGACATCTTGGATTCCAGCGAACGTCATTAGTCCGAAAGCGAACTTCAGTCCGAAAGGGACCATTGCCTTGGAAATCGTTAGAGTGATGAAGTTGGGAAGTGCGACCCAACCGGACCAGCAAGCGCGCCTGATGTGCCAGGGCATCCTAAAGGATATGCTCGGCGACCTTGAAATCTCGCTTGGCATGAGCGACTTGTCCGGCCTAACTGGCCTCTACTGGAATTATCAGCACCTTTCCCTTGCGACCCTGTATTTTCCGGCGGTACCATTGATCTTGGAGGCGACCAATGGTGCACTGGATGATGTCGTCATCGTGCGACCGGTGGAAAGCCCGCTGGAGGTCGCCTGTGGCACCGGCAACTTCACGGTGCGGCCCGGAGATGTCGCCTTTATCAGCGCCGGCCAAGACGTACAATTCCAGCTGGAAGCTGGCGGTCGTCTGGACTTCGCCCATTTGCCGGCGCACGCTCTGGCGCGTCAGCGTGATCATCTCGCCGTGCTGATCGGCAGGACTGTATCTGCCGAATGCCTGCCATTGCAGCTCCTGTGCAGCTATGCTGGTTATCTGCTCCGTCACGAATATCAAACGGATATGGAAGCCCAGATGATGATTGGCCATTTCTATGCGCTGATCCCCGTTCTGGCCCAGAACCTTGGCAAGGCCGCCCCGACCAATCGACCGCATCTTCGCATCGATGGCGTGAAAGCGGAAATCGACCGTCGCCTTTCGGACAGCATGCTCACGGTTGGCAGCATCGCGGCCTATGAGGGTGTGACGCCACGCGCTGTGCAAAAGCTGTTCCACCGCGAGGGAACGACCTTTTCGAAATATCTCCTCGAGCAGAGGCTGGCGCTTGCCATGGCACAACTGCTCTCGTCTCCGCCTGACGCACGCATCAGCGACATCGCCTACGGCGTCGGCTTTAATGACCTGTCCTATTTCAACCGGACTTTCCGACGGCGCTACGGTACGCGGCCGACAGAGGTGCGCCAATTCGGCACCTCGCCGGCCGCGTGAAGTCATGTGTTCAAATTGCCCCCGCCTGGCCCGGCGGGCTGCGAAGGCCAGAAACCATCAGGCCGCATGGTCCCGCAGGTTCAGCGCAGTGAGCGGATTGGCGACCATGCCCTGAAAATCCGGAACGGGACGTTCATCGTCGTCGGCATAGCCATGGGTGAACAGCCGCACACGGTTCAGGCACAGGCGCGGATATTCGTCTACGAAGAGGTCGAAGATCGCAAAGCGCTCGGCAAGATCCGGAAAGGCTCTTTGATAACGCAGGACGCTGTTGTTGGCGGCCGCCCAGAACGCCGCCTCTCCAAATCCTGCACGCTGGTCGAGCAACACCGACATGTAGCGGAAAACGCAGACGAAAAGCGTGGTCTGGATCCCGTGGATCAGAACTTCGGGTGGTAGATGAAGCAGGACTTCGGCAGGCCCCTCCGGGATGCCCGCGCTCTCGGGAAACGCGCGGTCGCAGACCATGACATCGTCGATGAAATCCCGCAGCGCCAGCCGCTCCGGCATGCCATTTTTCAGAATCACCGTGGCGTTCTGCCCGTGCGCGGAGAAATAGAGACCGTGCTTAACGAGCAGATGATAGACAGGGACTAGGACAACATCAAAGAACCGTTCCATCCAGACCGAGAGCGGCACGCCCGCCGTCTTCGCAAGTGCGACCGCAACAGGCTGGCCGTCGGATCCGGCATGCGCAAAGGCTGCGAGCGGCATCCCGGTCTCACCTGCTGCGAGGTGATCCGACAGGCTATCGCGCCACAAGCAGCCGAGCATCTCGTTGAACTGGTAAGGCGCGCCAGGCACTGTCGAATAGAGAGGATGGACATAATGCATGCCAGCACGCTCCCCAAGCAGTGCCAACTTGCACGTTGCCGACAGGAAGGCATCCCGCTGCACAAGCTGGTCGAGGAATGTCGTCAGAGGCGCAGCCGTCAGGGCACGCTTGCCCGGGATGCCACGATAAACAGCGGTGTTGAGGATATTCATGCAAAGCTTCAGCGTGGATTTCGCTGGATCGCTGACATTTGAAACGGTGCGCACCGATTGCTGGGCTAGGTAGAGATCCTCACCTTCGCCGAGATAGACGATATGGCCCTCTGCAATATCACCGGCAAAGTTCGGGATGATCGCCTGATCCCACTGCCAGGGATGAACCGGCATCAGAAGATGGCTTTCGAGAGAACCGCCCCGATTGTGCAGTGTTGCGAGAAAAGCTGCGAACCTCTCCTCACCCACGGCCTCCCGCACCAGTCCTTCATTGGACAGCCCCTCCTCGCCAACGAACCGCGCGCGGACCCGGCTGACGGCAAGCCATGCCACCCGGAAGGGGGTCCGGTTTTCCGGTGTGTAATGCGCGTAGTCGCGGTAACCAAGGCCGATACGGCCCTTGCTGACAGTAACCCAGGGATGGCCAGTAAGCTCACCGTCCATCCGGACATCATCGAGAAGGGCCAGCTCAGCGCCAGTCTTGGTCGCGGTCGCAAGACTATGGGCATCGGCGGTCAGGGTATTGCCGAGTTCACGAAGGAAATGGGCCGTGGTCATTGGCTTGACGCCGAGATGGGGAAGTACCTCCGCCACGAATGCCATCGCATCGTGGATTGGCCCGTCGACACCATTGGCAGTCCTCACAACACTATCAGGCTCCACCACGAGGTTGTCAAAGACGTACCGCTTTGCACGAAAGCGATATCGGAAGGGGCCGACCTCTACGGCATAGGACCCCGGCTGTTCGCTGATCACCTCGAACACCCGTTCATAAGCGAACTCTTCGATCACCTTGGCCAGAAGGCGGCGTGACGCTTCGTGCCAGATGGCCTTGTTGAAGGCCTGCGGCACATTGGTTTCGTTAAACACCTGCATAGCGTTCTCCTTCGTGAGTGGAGCGTTTGGGGTTACCCGGGAGGCCGAAGCTCTGGAATGCGGACGGATGGTCCACCTGGTAATGGGTATGCCCGAGAAGCTGGTTGAGAATGATGGCGTTGCGATATGCGCCGAGCCCGAGATCCGGGGAGCCGACACCATGCTGATGCGTTTCGGCATTCTGCACGAAGACCCTGTTGGCGGCAGGATGCGTAGCAACCGTGGTCGCCCGGAAAGTTTCGTCAACGATGAAATCGCCGTTGTCATCCACCGCGAGTACTTCTCCCTTCAGGCTTTCAAGCCAACTCGGCCAGACATGACGATAACCGGTTGCAGCAATCACCGCGTCGGCCTCGACTGTCGTTTGCTCGTCGAGATGCAGATGGCGGATATCGAGAACGAAGCCGCCCGCAGTTCCTGGCGCCGCTGCCTCAAGGGAGGTAACCTCGCAGTTGGAATAGAGCGAAAGCCCTGGATCCTGCCCTCCGACGCTGCGTTCGTAGAGAAGATCAAAGATCTCAGCGATCGTAGCAAAGCTGATGCCCTTGTAGAGAAGCCCCTGCCCTGCGACGACCTCACGGCGTTTATCGACAGCCAAGCGGTGGAACTGGCGCATGTAATCCGGCGTAAAGTATTCCAGTCCAAGTTTGGAATATTCCATCGGGAAGAAGCCAGCCGATCGGGTGATCCAGCGCAGGGAATACCCCGCTGCAATCTTCTCCGGCGTGAGATCGGCATAGAGCGAAAGAACGCATTCGGCCGCACTCTGCCCCGAGCCGACAACGGTGATCGTGCGGCATTTGCCGAGTTCATCGCGCCGTAAGCCAAACGAACTCGAATGTATCAGCCGAGACCCCGGCCGAGCACGTGCCCATTGCGGGAGCACTGGGACTGTGCCGACACCCACGGCGATATTGCGGGCCGTAGCCTGATGGGCCTGCGCCCCCCGGTGGCTGGCGATGACGAAGTGATGAGCATCCCGATCAAAGCTAAGACCGGTCACCTCTTCATCGAAGACGCAACTTGCGAGCCGTTCCGAGGCCCACCGGCAATAGTGGTCGTACTCCTCGCGCGGAATAAAAAAGTTTTCGTAGAAGTAGAATTTGTAGAGCCGCTTCTGGTCCCGAAGATAACTTAGGAAGCCAAGTGGATGCGCGGGATCGACCATGGTGACAAGGTCGGCAAGGAAGGGCACCTGCAGGGTCGTGCCAGGCAGAATCATGCCCTCATGCCAGCGAAAACTGCTCTTTTTTTCGAAGAAGCGGCAATCGATTGTGGCGTGGGAAGAGGCAAGTGCAGCCAGCCCCAGATTGAAGGGGCCGATGCCTATACCGGCGAGATCAAGGGTTTGCATGGATCAGATCCCAAATCGTTGAAGAAAGGTTTCGCGGTGGCAGAACATCAGTTTTGCCCGTTTGTCGGGGAGTTCGATCTCACCCTGTTCCTCGAATGCGCACTCTGGCGCGTAGCGCAGGAGACGTCGGGCCGAGACGGCCGGCTCACCGACAACCTTTGCGGTTTGCGGATCATCCAGAAACAGGAACCGCGTGAAGGCTCGGATGACCGCCGGAGCAAAGCCGCGACCGAAAAAGGAGGGGTCACCGACAAGCATGTGCCAGCCACGATCCTTTTCGAGGGCCGGATAATGCTGGCCGAGAATATCCTCTTTCGCCCAGTAAGCCTCCCAATAGCTCATTGGAACGCCATCGATGAAACCGATATACGGATCCTGATGCGGATCTTCGAGATTGCGCTCGATATAGTCCGCAATCAGCTCGATCGGCTTGGCCATCTTCCACTGCGGCACGACGTGCGGCTGGTTCATCCACCGCCAGAGCAGTTCCGTATCGCTCTCCTTGTCCAGCAGCCTAAATGCCACAGTCGCCCCGATTTCCGGATCGAAACGGCAGTAGGCGAAATCCGCTTTGTCTCCGATCCGGTCAAGCATGGGCGCGCTCCACATCGGCGAGAGTGATCGGATTGACGATGTCGAGGTAGACGGACTGGGTCTCGACCGGACCGACAAGCTCGTCCATTCTTGCCAGCCGGGTTCGCAGATTGGCCTTGCAACTGAGGATGGGATGAAGGGCCTTGCGCACGAAACGGGACTGGCCGCCGATTTTACGCTCCAGAGAGAGCAGCTCGTCACGCAACGCCGCCAGCAATCGCTCCTCGGAAATCAGCCCTTCGCGACCAATTGCTCCGACCATACCGAGCATAGAGTTGATGTAGCTGTAATAGATAACACGCTCGTCGACCGGCAGCTCGTCATAGACCGATTGGCTGGCTTCACCGAGGCCCGGCAGGATCGCAGTCAACGCATCATGGCTTCGGCTATGGTGGAAGAAGCCCTGATTATCGCGATAGAAACTGCCCACCGGATATCCGTTGCGGATTTCCAGAAGAACATTTTGCTGATGGGCTTCAAGCGCTATGCCATGGGTCAGATAGAGCGCCACCACCGGACGGGTGAAGACGCCAAGGAACGCATGGAACCAGTCTAGTGCGACGAGGTCCACACTGCGGTGTTCTGCTGCCGCACGATTGCGGATCAGCGCACCAACGCGGCTTCCACGACCCGGAAGATATTCACACAGGCTGGCGAGTGCCGATACGTTCCGCTCTGCACCCGGCCCGACGAAGGGATTCTCGCGTACCGACACTGAGAGGTCGTCGACTAGCTCTCCGTTTGTGTCCGCGACCGCCATCCAGGCAGGATCAGGGATGAAGGTCAGACCAGGGAAGTTTTCGGAAAATCTCGACCACGCTGGATGTGTGCGGAACCGCGCCATGTCGTCTCCGCGCAAAAGTTCCTTAGGCAGATTGATGCGGACCGAATTGGTAATTCCAATGCCGAGCGACAATTTGAGCATGAATGGCATGTCGGGCCGGTAGAGCGTGCGCACAGAAGACGTTGCAAACCATTCTTTCCCGGCCTCGCCGAGATCAATGACGCCTCCATATGACAGGAGGGGATCAATGCGACCGGATTCGAGAAGATGCGCTGCCTGCCAGGGATGGACGGGGACAAGCGCGAAGTCATCCGACGGCAGTCGAGCCTTCAGATCCGCAAGCTCCGGCCCGAGTGCTTCCCCAATCCAGGCCTGTGCCGCGGGAATACCTTCGGAATGTCCTGTCCGGTAAAGCTCAGGCGCAATGGCAAACCAGTGCAGCGGGAAGCCCGCCCCGAATTCCGGAGAAAAGCGCGCAAGTTGGTCAGCCGTCATGCCGGAGCGGCTCTTCGGGCACGGGTGGATGCCGTGCCCTGCAAGCAGCCCTTGCTCCGCCTCGATAAAGCTCAGCATTTCCGCTCTCAAGCCGTCGAGATCATCAGCACGCGCATCGAGTGCCTCTGCAATCAACGCGCGGCTCGAGAGGGCGCGCTCCAGAATTTCTTCCCGCCCCTCGCGCTGGCTGTCTTCCGGTGCAAGCCGGGTGATGATGATTGGCAAGGCTTCGACGACCGTGATGAGACGAGAGCCCGTCAGGTCCTCCAGCAGGAGCGGCTCCCCGAACACGTGATGGCCCGTGGCGGAATGATGCAGGACCGGCAAAGTGATGCGCCCACCCCTGTCGGGAAAGCGGACGGAGAATGTCGTCGTTTCGTTGAACGACCAATCAGTCAAATCGGCGTATTCGCGAGCAATGCAATTGATCAGCGACCGCAGGGCGAGGATTGCAGCATCATGCTTGTGCATATTGAGCCTCCAGTTCCTTCAGGATGACAGACAGCGCATCCAGCACAGGCCGGACGGCATCAAGGGTGGATGCGGGATTGAGCAGGGTCAGCTTGAAGTGGACCCGGCCATCGAGAACAGTTGTTGCCACAGCGGCAATGCCCCGATGCATAAGCTCGGCACGGGCCAGCATGACCAGGCGATCCTGTCGTTCGCCGTCGCAGTCGAGTTTCGGCCGGAAGAGAACCGTCGAAAGACTGGACATCCTGCTGAGGATCCAGTCGTCGTGCCGGGAGATCTCTTCTGCGATCGCCTGAGTGTTGGCGAGCGTCTGCTCAAGCAGTGTGGAAAGCCCGCTCCTTCCGAGTGACCGCGTCGTCATCAGCACCTTCAGGGCATCGCTGCGGCGTGTGGTCTGGAAAGAGCGCTCAACCAGGTTTGGTACGCCCTTGAAGACTTCCTCTTCGGGATTGAGATAGTCAGCCTTGCTGGCCAGCGGTGCGAAATCTCGCACGTCACGCAGGACGACGGCACTGCAACTGATCGGCTGGAACAGCATTTTATGGAAATCGAGGGTGATCGATCGGGCTTTCTCGATCCCGCTCAGCCGACCACGATAACGAGTGAAAAGAAGCCCGGCCCCATAGGCAGCATCGACATGCAGCCAGATGTCGCGACGCATGGCTATGTCTGAAATCGCGTCGAGCTGATCAATCGCGCCAAGATCGGTAGTCCCGGCGGTTGCGACGATGGTTACGGGTATCATGCCGTTTGCAATCGCCTGGTCGACCGCTCTCTCGAGCGCATCCGGCTCCATCCGACCCTCGTCATCCGTCGGAACGAGCGTGATCGCTCCTCGGGGAAAGCCAAGTATCTCAGCGCTCTTGATGATGCTGAAATGCGCCTGATCCGACGCGAAGATCACGCCCCGCTTTCGGCTCTCCGGCCCCCCTTGTTCCGCCGCGAGGTAAAGGGCCGTCATATTCGACTGGGTGCCACCGCTGGTAAAGCTGCCACCAGCACTCTCTGGCAATCCGCAAAGGGAGGAAAGCCAAGTGCAGACCTTCTCCTCGACCATGGTCGCAAAGGGCGACTGATCCCAGGAGTCCAGGGACTGGTTCGTGGCCGCAACGATCGCTTCGGCGGCCAGAGCACTGATTGAAACCGGGCAGTGCAGATGCGCCATGGTGACGGGAGACCCCACATTCAGGGCATTGGCGACCGCGGGTCGACCAATATCCTCAAGCGCGCGAGTGAGCCCCGTTCCTTCGTCCGGCATGGGATCGATCAGCGAAATATCCTCCGCAAGATCGTCAGCATGCCGTCCGGCATAAGGACCGCTTCTCTGTTGGGCCCCGATCAGTTCGGCAACCGCGAGCAAGGCATCGCGATAACGCGCCAGACTTTGAGGGGCGGATCCGAGGATCTCATGGGCAAGGAGGTCTATGCCCCGGTCGCTTTCGACCGGAGTTTTCACGTTCACGATGTTTCCAGTCATGCCGCCTGGCGCTCCAATCGCGCAAAAGCGGAACCTACAATGTCGGCAACCCGGTCGATTTCAGCATCAGAAATGACCAGTGGCGGAAGGAAGCGCAGCACGCTGCCATCGCGACCACCGGTTTCCAGGATAAGGCCGGATCGGAAGACATCGGCCTGGACCAGTCGGGCGTAGGCGCCCCCATGCGCCGGATGGCCCTGGAGGTTAGGTCGCCCAAAGGGATCGACCAGTTCAACGCCCAGCATCAATCCTTCTCCGCGCACCTCGCCAATATAGGCAGAACCGGCAGCGATGTGCTCGAGATGGGCACGCAACCGGCCACCGGCCTGTGTCGCCCGCTCGACAAGCGCGTCCCGACGCATGACCTCCAGCGTCCTTGATCCGGCCGCCATGGCGAGTTGGTTTCCGCGGAAGGTGCCGGCATGCGCGCCCGGCTGCCAGAGATCGAGCGCCTCATCATAGACGATCACGGCCAAGGGCAGACCGCCTCCGATTGCCTTGGAAATGAGGATGATATCCGGAACGATCCCGGCCTTTTCGAAGGCATAGAACGTACCGGTACGCCCAACGCCCGACTGGATCTCGTCGATGATGAGCGGAATCCCGAGATCACGCGTCACCTTGCGAATGCGGCGTAGCCATGAGGCTGGCGCCGGAATGACACCTCCCTCCCCCTGCACGGCTTCGAGAATGACTGCTGCTGGCAGCGGGATACCGCCCTCCGGGTCGTTCAGCGCCCGCTCGAAATAATCTGCGGCTAGATCCGCCGTTTCTTCCGGACCGCGTCCGAAGGGGCAACGGAAGCTGTAGGGATAGGGAAAGAAGTGGACACCAGGTACAAGATGCCCAAGAGCGGCCTTCGGGCCGAGCGATCCCATGAGCGACAGGGACCCTTGCGACATGCCGTGATAGGCGCCTCGAAAGGCAATCACATTATCACGCCCTGTTGCCGTCTTCGCCAGCTTGATCGCCGCCTCAGTCGCATCCGTGCCACTCGGGGAGCAGAACTGGATGCGGGCCCGTTCCTTCAGGATTGACGGCAGGGTGTCGAAGATATCTGAGACGAACCTGTCCTTTACCGGTGTTGTCAGATCCAGCGTATGCAGCGGCAGGCCCGACAGAAGCACCTGTTGTAAGGCCTCGATCACCTCAGGATGATTATGTCCAAGGGCCAGCGTGCCCGCCCCTGCAAGGCAATCGATATAGCTACGCCCATCGACATCCGTAACGATGCAGCCCTTGGCTGACTGGAGCGCGACCGGGAAGCGCCTTGGATAACTCCGCGCGTTTGACTCGCGCCGGCTCTGGCGCTCCAGATAGTGCTCATTTGTCGAGGCACCTGAAAAAGACATGAAGACCTCCTCTCATCCCGAAACACTCAGGGGGGACAGAGGACACCTTCGTTGGATTGATCCGCCGCCGCAGGAATGCGGCGGAGGAACCAGACCGCAAGCGCAATGCCGATCAGCGAGACCACGGTCGCCGTGACGAAAAGCGCGGAGTAGCCGAGGCGATCAACAAAGTAGCCCGCGATTGAACCGCCTATGAGGTAGATCAAGAGCTCTGCGCAGTTGAGGATCGTGAAGTCGGTACCGGGCTGATCCGAAGAGGAGGAAGCCATAAAGAAGGAATAGATGGCAACGAGTTCCATGTAGCGGATCAGCGTCTGAAAGGCCGATGCGGTCATTGCTGTCTCGACCGCTGGAAGGATACCGAGGGCACTCAATGAAAATCCGATGAAGCAGAGCGTGCGCAGGCTGCCGAGCAGGACAAGCGTCGCCGGAAGACCGAAGCGACGAATGACTGCGGCGGCAATCGCAGCCCCGGCAAGGCCGGCCGTGGCGGCTGCCGAGCCGGTGAGATAGCCAATCCAGTCTGTCTGAACCTTGAGATCGACGAGATAGGTCCCTTCCATCCCCTTAACGAGGCCTTCGCTGGCGCGATAGGTAAGGGCAAAGCCAAGCAAAAGCCATGCCTGCGGGCGGCGGAAGAAAGCGGTGATGCTCGGTCGTGGGCGCGCGTCCTTCGGTTCCGCGTCCGGCTCTTCGCGCATCCAGGCGGCGGCGGCGAGCGGCGCAAGCGAAATGACTGCAATGGTCAGCATGGTCGCTTGCCAGCCGATATGGTGGTAGAGAACCAGCGAAACGGTGCCCCCAATGATCACCCCAAGGGCGATGGCGCCGGCCTGTATGGCATTGCCAATCGCTCTGTCTTCTGAGCGAAGAGTACGGATTGCGTATCCGTCAGTTGCAATGTCTTGGAGGGAAAACAGAACGACGACGATGGCGCAGATGACAAACAACACTGCCGTGTCGGTCGGCCCCACGAGTGAAAGAATGGCAATCCCGAGACTGACGGCAGCCTGCATCACGATGATCCAGCAGCGGCGATGGCCAAGCGCCGGCAAGAGAGCATGACGGTCGATGAAGGGGGCAACGGCGAACTTGAACAGCATTGGCAGCATCAACAACATGAAAAGGCCAATTGCAGTCCGAGACGCGCCGGCCTCACGCATGATCGGCGGCAACGCCACCAGCAGCAGATAGTTAGGGATGCCCTGGCCGAGGTAGAGCGCGGCCAGCACCGCAAACAGCCGTCGCTGGCGCCGGGCCGCGCGACCAGCATCGCCCATGTCGTCGCCCAGCTCTGCATGGATTGCCATCGTTCGACCTCGAAAAAACATGATAGAATAGGTCATGTTTATGCTGGGTGGTCACAGTTGGCTAGGGCCGATACGAACACGGATTGGACCACGGCGAACTCCGAAGACAAAAATACAATCAAGCAGCGTGCCATATTGACCGGTGACATTGACGACTTCGTCGTATGTCCCGGATCAACACCCATGAGAGGCGCTGGTGCACGGATCCTTTATCGATGATGGAATAACCGGGGCTTGTCGCAAACCTTTCGATAGGCTGAGACTAACCCGCGAGCGGTTTTGTGACGTGCACCCAGAATTTGGACCAGCGGGAGCTGAAATTTTCCGGGGTCCATCGCATAACGCCAAAACCCATGACGGGCGGCCGACGACATTCAATAGTTGCATAATCCAGGCAAGGTGGCGAGAAGCGAATGAGTGCGAATGGACCGAACGACGATTGGCCAAGCGCTGTCATCGCCTTCCTGGAGGAAAGTCTGCCGGTGGCCAGTCGATCTCCGCTTACATGATCCGATGATAGCATGACAGCCTTTCAGAACGGGTGCAATGCGTTGGTGGCGTTGGGACAGGCGGAGCGCATTGGGTCAGGCGCGCTGGCGAAGGACTGCCCAAAACACCCCGGAATTCTGCCGCACTGAGATGACTTATGCTTGACGGTCCTGGGCCTGGCGAATGTAAAGCTCTTGTGAGTAGGGCGTGCGCCACCCGGGATAACTACCGGTTTGGACAGCCACAGATGCGAATATGGCTGCCTACAAGACAGCGGATGCGGCACTGGCTAGCACCACTATTTTACCGCTGCTCGATAGCCTCGGTCTTACGGAGAATGGGCAATGGACACAGGCTTCAGAGACGATCCACTGGCGATATGCGGACGGTTGGAAGCCTTCACGCCTCCAAGACGTTCGCTTTAGGGAAGCGTCAAAATTGCCTACGAGACGATGCGTGATGACATCAAGGACGAAACGGACCGCCTCGCGACGATCGCTGACGATGATGTCGAAAAGAGTGTGGTGCGTATCCGCAAGGTCAGAGAAATGAACTATACCAACGCCAAGCGACGTGGCCGGGACGTCGCGCCTCCCGAAATTCTCCCGCCGGACATTGAACGGGCGCGCGCACGTACTAGCGTCGAGCAAAGCCGGTCGGGCGAACTCGACGGGCTATTCTATCGACGCTGGCGACTATCCGATGGCTGGCTTTCGGATGAAGAGACTCCACGAGCGCTCGAAATATTCCAAGATCGGCTTGCCCATAATATGAGACGCGCCGTCGTCCGCGAGCGGTACGATGGACTCGTCATGGCTGAACTGGGCTGGAAGCCGCCAGACAAGTCGTCAGCCTCATAACGAACCGCCGGCCGCTGGTAAAGACCTCAACCCGGCGCACTGGCTCCTGGGATTTGAGCGTAAGCTGAAAATCGATTTGGGCCGAGGTTGGCAATCAAGCGCTGATCCGGAAGGTGCGATCAGAACATCGCTTACCGAAATCTCAAGGGGATCAGGTCAACACAAGCAGTGGTATGAACTGGCCGGCTTGCGGCGGCGCCGATTTGCATACCGCATAAACGCAAAAACCGCCCCCATTGGATGGAGGCGGTTTTGCGTATTTATGTTTGGAT
>NZ_LJHS01000035.1 GCF_001296045.1 Rhizobium sp. AAP43
GTTCGCGAAGTCTACAAGGTCAACGCCGACAAGTCGGTGACCCTCGTCAACCGCACGATCTCCAACGCCTCCTGACCTCCTCGGGCGACGTGAGGCTCCGGGGCTTCGGCCCCGGGGCCAATTTTTTATGCAAGCAATGACCTAGATTGCATAGTCGACTGGAATGGTCAGGCCATTCTTCAGCGTCTCCATCGAGATGGACGCAGAGACATCAAAGAGCTCGACGCGCTTTACAAGGCGCCGGTAAACGACATCATAGTGCTCCACCCGCGGCAGGACGATCTTCAGAATATAATCGTAATGCCCCGTCAAACGGTGCGCCTCAACGATCTCCGATATGTCACTGACTGCACGCCGGAATTCCTCGATCCATTCATCCGCATGATGCGCCGTCTTTATCAGGGCATAGACGGTGGTTGGAACACCCGTCTTCTCTCGGTCCAGGACAACGATGCGCCGGGTGATATAGCCCTGCTCCTCAAGCTTCTGAATTCGCCGAGAACAGGCGGAGACCGAAAGTGAGACCCTATCGGCAATGTCCGCGACGCCGACACCTGCATCCCTTTGCAGCATATCCAGAATCTTCCTGTCTCTTTCATCAATCACGCTCATCACTCCCGCGAGTCACAGCAAGCGCGCAAAAATTCAGCGCCAAACACTGATATCGTCGCTGTAACGACGCGACAAGGATCGAAATCTGACTTCACAATGCATCCTGATCGCGCGGAGCCTCGGGCATCATCAGGACATTCAAGATATGGGAGACAAAGATGCGGATGATTGGCCTGATCGGTGGGATGAGTTTCGAGAGTTCAGCGGTCTACTACCGCCTCATCAACGAGGCCGTCCGCGCGCAGCTCGGCGGACTCTCTTCTGCCGAGGTCATCATGCATTCCGTGAATTTCGAAGAGATTGTTGGTCTGCAGAAGGCCGGACGCTGGGCCGATGCCGCAAATCGCCTTGCAGCAGCCGCCGCGGGGCTAGAACGGGCCGGCGCCTCCTGCGTTCTCATCTGCACCAACACGATGCATCTGGTCGCAGATGCGGTGGAGGGCCGACTTTCCGTACCCCTGATCAACATCATCGACGAAACAGCGGCATCCCTGAGAGCGCACGGCGCAAACCGACCTCTCCTTCTTGCCACCCGCTACACGATGGAGCACGGCTTTTACGCCGAGCGCATGCGCCGTCACGGCATCGAAATCATGGTACCGGATACCAATGGTCGCACAACCACACACGACATCATCTTCAATGAGCTCTGCGCCGGAGAGATCCGTCCGGCCTCACGCGAAGCGCTCCTGGAGATCGTCGCAAGCGCGAAAGCCAAAGGCGCAGATAGCGTGATCCTCGGCTGCACAGAAATCTGCCTCATCCTCAATCCAGAGCAACTGCCGTTACCGGGATTCGATTCCACCGCCATCCACGCCGCGGCGGCGGTAACCTTTTCGCTGGCCGGCAAAGCCGCCATACGCGCGGCCTGAGCCCTGCCTCACACAACCTGGCCACAGGCACGCCGGAACCGTCTGACGGTTTCGGCCATGCCGTATTGCAGCGCATCGGCCGTCAGACCATGGCCGATAGAGACCTCCGCCAGCTCCGGAATTCTCTTGACCAGTGCCGGCAGGTTGGCAACCGTCAGATCATGCCCCGCATTGACGCCAAGCCCAAGCGCAAGCGCAGCATCAGCAGTCAGACCGAGACGCTCCACCTCGCGAGACGCTGCCTGAGGATCATCGAAGCAACCGCCGTAAGGCCCCGTATAGAGCTCGACACGCTCAGCACCGGTGGCCTTAGCGAGCGCCATGGCCTCAGGCCGGCCATCCCCATCGACGAACAGCGAAACCCGCATACCTTTTGCCCGCAGTCGCGCCACGACACGTGCAAGTTCGGTCTGATGGAGCGATAGATCCCAACCGTGATCGGACGTCGCCTGGGACGGATCATCGGGTACGAGAGTTACCTGTTCCGGCTCGATCTCTTCGCAGAGACTGAGAAAATCCTCACTCGGATAGCCCTCGATGTTGAATTCGGCCTGCGGAAAAAGGTCGTCGATCAGCGCACGCAGCACCGGCAGATCGCTGAATCGAATATGCCTCTGGTCGGGCCGTGGATGCACGGTCAGACCACTGGCGCCGGCCTCCAGCGCCACGCGGCCGAGATCGGCCACGTTGGGCCAGGGAAGGTCACGCCGGTTGCGGAGCATGGCGATGGCATTGAGATTGACGGAGAGCTGGGTCGGCATGATCGACTGACTGTCCTGCATGAAAGAATGAAGCGTTACACGCAGCATCTGTAGGACATCGGACCGACGAAGACCAACGAGAATCGCAAATCATACGATTGAAGACTTTGATGGGTGGCGAGGAAGACCAACCTCCTAGACTTTAGGGTATTGACGAGCCCTGCCCATCCGCTACTCAGTTAACAATTGTGACAAATCGCACAATCGCGCATGCGCGACGCTCGGAATGAACCGAAACGAACGGGACAGGAATGACCAACACAGCCAGGATCGAACAGACCAGGGTTGCGGAAGCCTTGCGCCACGTGTTGGCCAGCCGGACATTTGCACGCTCCGAACGCTTACGCTCCTTCCTGAAGTTCGTCGTCGAAATGGAACAATTGGGCCTCGCGCATCAGCTCAAAGGCTACACGATCGGGATCGACGTCTTCAGCCGTGACGAGGGCTTCGATCCAGGCACTGACCCGCTTGTGCGCGTCCACGCAGGCAAATTGCGCAAACTGCTGAACCAGTTCTACGCCGATGAAGGACGCAACGAGACCTTGCGCATCCGCATACCGCTTGGTGGTTATGTTCCAGTCTACGAGGATACACTCGATACGAACTGGGACAGAGAGGCACAGCCCCTGTCAGCCGTCGCCATCCCGATGTCGTCAGGCATGCCGGCTTTCACCTCACACAGCACAACCATTGCCGACCTTCCCAACATCACGGTCGTCAATGCTCAGCGCTCTGACCGTCGGGCCGGCATCTTCCTGCAGGCTTTGGGCACCGAGAGTCACTGGGCCGTTGCGTTGAATGGTCGCCAGGCAGAGCGGCAAGGCCGAGATCAGACTGGGTCAGCCGCATTGCAGTTCGAACTGCATATCGAAGTGACCGATGATGCATCAGACCGCCTCAGTGTCTGGCTGCGCCACACGGCGAGCAACATAGAGGTTCCAAGCTCTCGCATGTCGATTGACATAACGGAGGACAATCTGGTGCTGGCCATGGCCGCAAATCAGTTTGCAAGCACGAACCTGACCATCCCCGGCCATGTGTACCGGTTCTGCAACAAACGGGGCCTCTCAAGCGGACTGATGCTCTGCCTAGAAGCGACCTACCGCTATAAGCTCGAACAGACAGATGACGCTTTCCAGCAGGCGCGACGCCATCAGCAGCGCTGGTCCGGCATGCGCGCAAGCAAGGAGCTGATTACCGAAATACCCCGCCTGATTACACTGTCCTGCCTGGCAAACTGAATCCGACCTCAACACCCCGCATTCACGAATTTATTTTACCGATCTCTTATATATGTGTACCCTTAACCATGAAGCGAATCCCTGAACGGCGGATCGGAGGAGCATCATGTCAGATTATACGACGACGAAGAGGAAGATGACGAATAGGGCCTATTGGGGAGGGGCAAGATGAACGGGGCAAAACCACTGAAAAAGGTCGGAAAGCAGGCTGATCAGTCGACTGACGATATTTTCCTGCCGGAAATTACACTGCCTCTAGATGCCCCGGCCGAACCGGTGGCCATCGCAGACATGGCCGAATATTTCGGTGTCACACATCGCACGCTGCATTTTTACGAAGAGAAGGGCCTGATAGAGGCATCACGGATTGGCTTGATGCGGATATACCGCCGCCGTGATGTGCTGAGAATGGCGCTGATAAATGCCTGCCGTGAAATCGGAATGCCGATTTCCGTCATCCAGGATCTGTTTGAGTCGTTGGCAACTGCAAATTCCGTCACCCAAGCCAATGAGATGTTTGAAGAGGCTCTGTCCGCTCGGCGAAGGGAATTGACCGCCCATCTGTCGACCGTCCACCGGCAACTTCAACAGATCAGCTCGCTTCTGGTCCAAGGGGAGGACGACAATCAACCGGCAGCCATCCGTGCTACATCCAACCTCAGCGATGCGGAACTGACCTGCCTGCACCTGATGGCGGAAGGCTTCACCACAACACGCATCGCTCGGAAACTCGACTTGAAGTTCGACGAAACCGAAGAAATTGAGCGCCATGTGATCTCAAAGATCGGGGCACAAAATCGCTTTCAGGCCGTCGCCAAGGCTGTCCTGCTCGGGCTTGTGGCAAACTGAAAGCGAATGCCTCCAACAACCGGCCGGCAGCGGCCCGGCAGGTTGCAGAAAGACGTGGCAACCAGCGCTGCGCGACTGCTTTTGCCACCTGTCAAAAATGGAGGAAATGTAACGGGACGTGGCGCGTTGCTGCGACTAGAAGGCACGTGTTGTAATATTTCAGGTGCTAATCATGTCCTCACTTCTCTCTCGCTACGCGACCCCGCTCACGACGGGCCTCTTTCTTGTTTCCCTGATCTCAGGCATTGCGCTGTTCTTTCACGTCGGGACCACAGCCTTCCGGGAGATGCACGAATGGCTGAGCATGGTGCTGATCCTGCCCTTCCTGCTGCACATCTGGAAGAACTGGCGCCCGTTCCTCAGCTATTTCAAGCGCTTGCCGATGTCCCTTTCACTGGCTCTCTGTCTCGT
Organism: Rhizobium sp. AAP43; assembly: GCF_001296045.1. Classification (GTDB taxonomy): domain Bacteria; phylum Pseudomonadota; class Alphaproteobacteria; order Rhizobiales; family Rhizobiaceae; genus Allorhizobium. The sequence continues at coordinate 4,747 of NZ_LJHS01000035.1, forward strand.
CGCCGGTCTGGTTTTCGCTTGGCCGGCGATCACGGGCTCGGCCAGCGGTGCCGGCGGAAATCCCGCCTTTGCCATGATCAACGTCGTCGCCGCAGGCACGCCTGGTCAGGTCGCACCTCTGCTCGGCACATCCGAAGCCGAGGTCGTCACAGCACTGAAGGACGGCGGCTTCACCGCCGCCGAGGCGACCAAACCTCTCTCGGAAATCGCCTCAGCCTCCGGCAAGGATACCATGGCCCTGATGGCAACCCTGAGCGCCATGGGCAACAAGCCCTAAATCATTCAGAAAACTTGGCGCTCACCGGACGATGGTGAGCGTCTCCGCCGCGCGCGTTACAGCGGTATAAAGCCAGCGCTCGCGGGTGTCGCGAAAAGCCCAGCTCTCATCAAAAAGCACGACGTCGTTCCACTGCGAGCCCTGTGCCTTGTGGACGGTCAGGGCATACCCATAGTCGAACTCATCGTAACGTTTGCGCGTCGACCACGGGATCTCCGTGTCGATTTCCTCGAAGGCAGCTTTGAGAAGTTTGATCTTCGCCGCACCCCGATCCATATCGTCGTCTTCCGGCTTGATCAGAAGATTGATGCCCGGCTTTACAGTCTCGCGCGACGACGTCATAACCTGCCAGAGGGAGCCGTTCAAAAGCCCCTTCACCTGATCGTTGCGCAGGCAGACCAGCTTATCGCCGGCTTGGGGGTATTCGGCCGTGAACCCCTTCAACTCGCGCAGGCGCATATTGTAGCGCCGCCGTGTCTTATTGGTTCCAACCAGAACCTGATCAGCGTTTAACACCAGCTCTTGCGTCACCTCGTTTTTCGAGATCACCCGCGCTGTCGTTCCATAGTCGCCATGCATGATCTCCTTGCCCTCGCGGATATGCATCGCGAGTTGGATGATCGGATTGTCTCGTGCCTGACGGTGGATGTCGGTCAGCAGATAGTCCGGCTCCTGATCGGTGAAGAAACCGCCACCGGAGACCGGCGGAAGCTGCCCCGGATCGCCGAGCACCAGGATCGGCGTCCCGAAACTCATCAAATCCCGTCCCAGTTGCTCGTCGACCATCGAGCATTCGTCAATCACGATCAGCGCCGCCTTGGCAACCGGGCTCTGGCGGTTGATCGAGAACATCGGCGCAATCGATGTCTTGCCAGTATCTTCGTCCTCGACGGCCTCTTCTCCGCGCGGACGATAGATCAGCGAATGAATGGTCTTGGCATTGGAGGCACCGCGTGACCGAAGCACCTGCGCGGCTTTGCCGGTAAAGGCTGCAAACAGCACCTCGCCGTCGACATGTTCGGCGAAATGCTTGGCAAGCGTCGTCTTGCCGGTGCCCGCATAGCCGAACAGGCGGAAGACCGGAGTCTTTCCGTCTTTCAACCACTTGGAAACGGCCTTGAGAGCCTCATCTTGTTGCGGGGCAAATTGCATGCATAGGTCATGCGCGGATTCGTGGGCGACTTGCAAGGCAAAAGCCGCCCAAACAAGAACAAATCAAGGACATCAGGCCCGCAGCGGATCGTTGCCGAGTTCGATCGGCTGCCCATGCGGCGTCGCTTCCGCCGCCCTCTTCCAGCTTTCGGCCAAAGCCTCGACAGTGTCCCGCTCCGCCATGCCCTTCTGCTCCAGAAGACCTGCCAGAGCCGCGACCCACGCTTCGAAATAATCGGAGCCATCCGCGGCCCGCGCGGGTTTATGGACCTCAACCGAAAGCGCTTGTGCCCATTCAGCCCAGGTGAACACGCCCCTCTCGTGGAGATGAACTGTCATCGCAAAGGCTTGCGCCTGCCACGGCTCGGCAAAGGTGGGGATGCCCTCCGGCGACTGCGGCAATCCCGGCAACAGGACAAGATCCGATATCGTGTCACACGCGTTCAAGATAGCTCTCCCAGGCATCGATCGAGACGGTCAGCCTCGGATCCGCCCCCTCGCCCCAGATTTCAGGCGCTGTGAAGACTACGGTGTAAACCCATTCCGGGTTTTCACCCCGCGCATGGGCATTGTCATCCGGAAAGACAAAACCGCCCTGCACGGCCTCAACGATTCCCAACTTCGCCCGCGCGTAACGCGGCAGTCGCGTGTGACCGGTCGGATGGAAATTCTTCGTCCGCACGTGATCTCCAACGGCAAACCGAGGCGCGGTCTCCACAACACGATCGCACGGTCCACCACGTGCCAGCACGCCAGCCACCATGTCGGCCTTCAGGACACGCTTCGGTTCGCGCCCATCCATACGGCTCTGGCCTGTGGCCAGCTCCTCCGCCGAGACGAAACCGTGCCGCTCAAGCAGCATTTCGACACCGCGTATCCACACTTCGTAATAACTTGCAGACAGATAGGCAGCGGGCGGAATGCTCTCGCGCGCATGCCGGCTTTCGTCGATCGTCCAGGCGCCGAAAGCGCCACACGACAACGTAATCCCGAGTGCCCGCTTTTCCCACTCGGCATGAAACCAGGGCTCGTCCACCTCGGGGGCGACCGGACCAAAGCCCATCTGACCGCCAAGATCATGGGGGCCGTTCATCACCTCACCTCCGGCGACAGTGCAAGCCCGGTCCCAATCATGGCGTCGCGCGTCACGAGTGCAGCAAGTTGGTCCTCATCAAGGTCCTCGGTGCCATCGGGTCGCATGGGGATGACGAGATAGCGCAGCTCCGCCGTCGAATCCCAGACGCGCACCCCCATGTTATCCGGCAGATGCGTACCGAACTCGGCCAGCACGCCGCGCGGATCGATGACGGCGCGAGACCGATAGGCAGGCGCCTTGTACCAGACCGGCGGCAGGCCAAGCACCGACCACGGGTAACAGGAGCAGAGCGTGCAGACGACGAGATTATGAGTCTCCGGCGTATTGAATACGGCACGCATATGCTCGCCCTGCCGACCCGTATAACCCAGACTTGCAATTGCGGCGGTCGCATCACGCTTCAACCAGTCGGCAAAATTGGGGTCGCTCCACGCCTTGGCCACAACTCGTGCGCCATTGCGCGGCCCTACCTTGGTCTCATAGGTGTCCACGATCGCGTCAATGGCCGCCGGATCGATCAGCCCCTTTTCCGTCAGCAGGGTTTCAAGCGCCCTCACCCGGGCCTGCATATCGGAATAGTGGTTGTCATGGTGATGATCGTGATCGTGATCATGGTCATGATGATGGCCTGACATGAGAAGCTCCTATTTCAGCATGGGCCAGAGGCTGAGGACCAGCAAAATCGCCATGGTGATGTTGAACCATTTCAACCGCACTGGCACGGACAGCCAGTCTCTCAGAACCGAGCCGAAGCCCGCCCAGGTCGACACGCTCGGAAGATTAACAGCGGCAAAGACTAGGGCGACGATAGCCACTGTCAAAGCATATTGCTCCGGATTCGGATAGACGGCCATGGCGGTCACCGCCATCACCCAGGCTTTGGGGTTGACCCATTGGAAGGCTGCAGCACCGAAGAAGGACATCGGTTCGGCCTTTGCCTCACCGTCGCTCATCTGGCGCGACGAACCGATCTTCCAGGCAATCCAGAGAAGATAGGCACCGCCGGCAATCTTGAGGCCGATAAAAGCTGGCGGATAGGCAGCAAGCACCGCGCCCAGCCCGAGGCCGACACCGAGCAGCAGCGACAGAAAGCCTGCGCCGATCCCGACCATGTGGGGAATGGTCCGACGGAAACCGAAATTCACGCTGGAGGCGAACAGCATCATGTTGTTCGGTCCCGGCGTAATCGAGGTGGTGAAGGCGAAAAGAACGAGGGCCAGCATGGTATCCGCCGACATGGATGCAGTCTCCCACAGATTTTCCGGTACCGTAGCTGACCTGTCGCCGGGCGCCAGTGGCATTGTTGTCTTCGTGACAGATTGCACCGCATGGGACGCGAAGCTTTGGCTTGCCTCGACATCAGTGGTCGTTATCCTCGAACCGCAACCACGCCGAGGAGCTTGCCATGCATGATGCGATCCCGACCGTTACGTTTCCGGACGGCAAGACAGTTCCGGCACTTGGCTGCGGCACATGGATGATGGGAGAGCAGCAGGTTGACGCCAAGGCCGAGGTCGCGGCCGTGCGCCGTGCGCTCGATCTCGGCATTGGTGTCATCGACACGGCCGAAATGTATGGGGACGGCGGCGCCGAGCGGATCGTCGGCGAGGCCCTCAGGGATCGACGTCAAGACGCCTTCCTTGTGTCCAAAGTCCTACCCTGGAATGCGAGCTTCGACGGAACGATCAAGGCCTGCCACAACAGCTTGGATAGGTTGAAGACAGACTATCTCGACCTCTACCTCCTGCACTGGCGGGGCGAACATCCGCTCGCAGACACGGTTGCGGCCCTGGAAGTGTTGAAGGTAGACGGACACATCCGCGCCTGGGGTGTTTCGAATTTTGATGTCGAAGACATGGAGGAACTGGTCTCGGTGCCGGGCGGATCGCACTGCGCTACAAACCAGGTCCTGTACAACCTCTCTCGCCGGGGCGTGGAATTTGATCTTCTTCCCTGGTGCCAGCAGCGGGATATGCCCGTCATGGCCTATTCGCCAATCGAGCAGGGCCGGATCCTCGATCACCCCGAACTCATCCATATCGCCAAGGCCTATCAGGCCACACCTGCCCAGGTGGCGCTTGCTTTCCTGCTGGAACGCGATGGCGTCATGCCCATTCCGAAGACTTCCAACCTGCAACGCCTGCAGGAAAATCGCGAGGCTGTCGATCTGGACATATCCGACGAAGACTGGGAAAGGCTCGACCTGGCATTCCCACCGCCTCAAGCCAAACAGCCGTTGGCGATGCTTTGATCCGACACGCGCAAGACTGGAATTCCCCGCAATGACAATCCTCGTTCTCGGCGCGACCGGCTTTATCGGCCAGGAAGTTGTGCTGTCCCTTCAGGCGGCTGGACACCAGACCATCGGCCTTGGCCGCGATATCCGCCAGGTCAAGGCGCGTTTCCCGCAGGCAGCCTTCCCCAGGGCGGATTGGCAAGCTCGCGACCTCAAATCTCTGCGTGACGCCGCCAGCTGGCTTCCGCTGCTCAAGAGTGTGACTGCGGTGATCAATTGCGCCGGCGCCCTGCAGGACGGATTGCGCGATGATCTCAAAGCCGTACAGACAGAGGCCATGCTGGCCCTTCAGGCTGCCGCAAATACGCTGCCGATAAAGCCGCTGATCGTCCAGATATCGGCACCTGCAAATCTTGCCCCCGCGGGCACGCGCTTCATGGAAACCAAGCTGGAAGCCGACCGCGCGCTGAAAGCGTCCGGCCTGCCGCATGTCATCCTGCGCCCGACGGTAGTAGTTGGCCGCAATGCCTATGGCGGTACAGCGCTCCTGCGTGCCATAGCCTCCTGTCCCGGCATCCTGCCCTTGGTCGACGGGGAAACCAGCCTGAACGCCGTCCACGTTACCGACGTCGCCAAGGCCGTCGTCGATGCCGTGGAGGGGCGACTGGATGATGGCTCGGATCTTGTGGTGGCCGGGCAGCCAACACGAACGCTCAAGGAGATGGCGCGCTTCTACCGTGGCTGGCTAGGGCTGCCCGAGGCACCGGTTGTCAACATACCAACACGCCTGACGCGCCCGCTGTCGTGGCTCGCGGACATGGCCGGACGTCTCGGCTGGCGCTCTCCGCTGCGCAGCACCGCGACCCGTATCAGCGGCATTGGCGTGGCACCGGCACCGGATGTGCCGACACGCTGGGCACCGGACCCGATCGTCAGGCTCTCGTCAGAGCCGGCAGCCGTTCAGGACCTCTGGTTTGCCAGGCTCTATCTTCTGAAGCCGCTCATGATCCTGACGCTTTCCCTCTTCTGGATCACCTCCGGCGTGGTGCCTCTTTTCGATCCCGTTCAGACATCGCTCCGCTTCGGCTCCAACCTGCCGCAGACACCCGCTCTTGCCGTCACCATCCTGACCTCGCTCCTCGACATCGCGCTCGGTCTTGCCATCCTCGTCCACCCCTGGGCAAAGCGCGCTCTGCAAGGCATGATCCTCGTCTCGCTGTCGTACCTCCTCGGGGGCACACTCATCGAACCTGCGCTCTGGCTCGATCCGCTCGGCCCTCTCGTCAAAGTATTCCCCTCCATCCTGCTGGCCATGGCAACACTCGCTGTCCTGGAAGAGCGCTGACATGCTCGAAGAAATCCTCCGCTTCGTCCACGTCATCGGCGCAACCGTGCTTCTCGGCACCGGCGCTGGCATCGCCTTCTTCATGCTGATGGCCCATCGCACGGGAAACCCATCCCATATCGCCCATGTCGCCGGCACCGTGGTGATTGCCGATACGGTATTCACGGCGACCGCGGCGATCCTGCAGCCGATCACCGGGGCATGGCTCGCCCAAGAAATCGGCTGGGACCTCACCTCGGGCTGGGTCTTCCTATCGCTCATCCTTTATGTCGTCGTCGGCCTCTTTTGGCTGCCGGTCGTCTGGATCCAGATCCAGCTGCGCGATCTCGCCCGTCAAGCTGCGGCTTCCGGCACAGCGCTCCCGGCGCGCTATGTGAGGCTTTTCCGGATCTGGTTCGCCTGTGGTTTCCCGGCCTTCCTCTCTGTCATGGCCATCCTTTGGCTGATGCTGACCAAGCCGAACATCGCAATCGGCCTCTAAGGTACAGAAAACAGCAAACAGCCCGCAGCCTCTGGATGACAGGCCCTTTACCTCAGTCGCTGAGAAAATTAGGAGTTTAACGAAATCCGGAATAGGGGCCGGATGGATTCGCGATTTCATGCAGGGGGCTACATGGCAAAGCGCAACAAGGGTGGCATCCACCCGATCTTGGACAAATCGACATCACGCGTGTTTCACGCACTGGCATCCGATCCGCGCCGGATGATGCTCGCACATCTCGCGCAATCATCGCTGACCGCAGGTGAAATTGCCGCGCGCTTCGACATGGCCAAGCCATCAATCTCGCAGCATCTCTCGATTCTGGAAAATGCCGAGCTCATCGAAGGCCGGAAAAAGGGCCAGTTTATTCACTACCGCCTGAAGCCGCAGTCTCTGCGCCACGCGCTCGAAGCCATGCTGTCGACGCTTGAGCCAGCGGATGCCGCAGACGCCGTCGGAGAAGACGACGTCGTAGCCGCAGCCCCTGTCATCGGATCAGCCAAGCGCCCTCGACCAGACAAGTCCAGCAAAAAGCAGGAGCAATCAGAGAGCGCAGGACAGCCAGCGAAACGCGCCAAAGAGAAGGCCACAAAAGCGGACGTCGCGCCGCCTTCGCCACCGCAACAGATGGGATTGCTCGACCTCCTCGGCATGGAGGCTTGAAAACCAAAGCGAAAGGGCGACCCCGCAGGATCGCCCGTTCACGTTTCGGCAATAACCGAATTCTTTACATGCCTTGTGCGCCACGATTCATCGCGGCGATGCCGGTGCGGCAGACTTCGTTCAGACCAAGCGGCTTCATGATGGAGACGAACTGGTCGATCTTGGAGGATTTCCCGGTGATCTCGAAGATGAAGTGATCGACCGTCGCATCCACCACCTTGGCGTGGAAGGCATCGGCCAGACGCAGTGTTTCGGCCCGCATTTCGCCTGATGCAACAACCTTCACCAGAGCCACTTCACGTTCGATCGGCCGCTCCTGGCCCTGCTCGCGGGCGCGGACTGTGAGGTCGACGACGCGATGCACAGGCACGATCCGCTCAAGCTGCGCCTTGATCTGCTCGAGAACCGACGGCGTGCCGCGAGTCACGATGGTAATACGCGACAGATGCGCCTCATGCTCCGTCTCGGAAACCGTAAGACTTTCAATGTTGTAGCCGCGACCTGAGAACAGGCCGATGACCCGGGCAAGCACGCCCGGCTCGTTGTCGACAAGCACAGAGAGCGTATGGCTCTCGATGGCTGCGGTTTCCTTCGCGATGAAATAGGCCGAACCGGTCGGTTGAAGATGTGCGTTCATGGTGTTTTCCTCCCGGTCAGACGAGCTGACGACCCTTGGCATCGATGGCATTGGCAACGGCTTCGTCGGTCGCTTCATCCGGCAAAAGCATCTCGTTATGCGCCTTGCCCGATGGGATCATCGGGAAGCAGTTGGCGAGATTGGCGACACGGCAATCGAAGATGACGGGTTTGTTCACGTCGATCATCTCCTGGATGGCCCCATCGAGATCCTCGGGCTTTTCACAGCGCAGGCCAACGGCACCATACGCTTCCGCCAGCTTGACGAAATCAGGCATGGCTTCCGTGTAGGAGTTTGACAGGCGGTTGCCATGCAACAGCTGCTGCCACTGTCGTACCATGCCCATGTACTGGTTGTTCAGAATGAAGATCTTGATCGGCGCATTATACTGGATGGCCGCCGACATTTCCTGAATGCACATCTGGATCGAGGCGTCGCCGGCAATGTCGATGACCAGGCTTTCCGGATGCGCGATCTGCACGCCGAGTGCCGCCGGCAGGCCGTAACCCATTGTGCCGAGGCCGCCCGAGGTCATCCAGCGGTTCGGCTGCTCGAAACCGTAGAACTGGGCTGCCCACATCTGGTGCTGACCGACTTCCGTCGTGATGTAGGTGTCGCGGTCCTTGGTCAGTTCATAGAGCCTCTGCAAGGCGTATTGAGGCATGATGACGTCCTTGGACGGCGAATAGGCGAAGGAATTGCGGGCGCGCCATTTGGTGATGCTCGCATTCCAGTCAGCGGTCTGGTTCGCTTCCGGCTTCTTCGGCAAGGCGCGCCAGGCTCGGACCATATCTTCGAGAACGCGGCCGATATCGCCGAGGATCGGCACGTCGACGCGGACATTCTTGTTGATCGACGACGGATCAATATCGATGTGGATCTTCTTCGAATTCGGTGAGAACGCATTGAGGCGGCCGGTTATGCGGTCGTCGAAACGCGCGCCGATGCAGAGCATCACGTCGCAATCATGCATCGCCATATTCGCTTCGTAGGAACCGTGCATGCCAAGCATGCCGAGCCAGTTCTTACCCGAAGCCGGATAGCAGCCAAGGCCCATCAGGGTCGAGGTGATCGGAAAATCGGTGAGCGAAACAAGCTCGCGCAGCAGCTTGGTCGCCTCAGGCCCGGAATTGACGACACCGCCGCCGGAATAGATGATAGGTCGACGGGCACCAGCCATCAGTTGCACGGCAGCGGCGATAGCGCCTGCATCGCCCGACAGCTTCGGCTGATAGCTCTTGGCCGGCTCGTGTGTTTCGGGCGGCGTATAGGTACCCGTAGCGAACTGGATGTCCTTGGGGACATCGACGAGGACGGGACCTGGGCGCCCGGACTTTGCAATCCGGAAGGCCTCATGAATGATGCCGGCAAGCTTGTTGACGTCCTTGACCAGCCAATTGTGCTTGGTGCAGGGCCGGGTAATGCCGACGGTGTCGCATTCCTGGAAGGCGTCAGAACCAATCAGCGCTGTGGGAACCTGACCCGAGATGCAGACCAAGGGAACGCTATCCATCAGCGCATCCTGCAGCGGCGTTACCGCGTTGGTGGCACCGGGACCGGAAGTGACAAGCATGACCCCGACCTTGCCGGTCGAGCGTGCATAGCCTTCTGCGGCATGGCCCGCACCCTGTTCGTGCCGCACGAGAATATGCTGGATATCGTCCTGCTGGAAGATTTCGTCATAGATCGGAAGGACCGCACCGCCGGGATAGCCGAAGATGTGCTCGACGCCGTTGTCCTTCAGCGCCCGCAGAACGATCTCGGCGCCCGTCATCTGATTGTCTTTGCCCGTCATGCTGTGTTTCCGTCCGCCTTTGTGGATTTGGGGCACGAAGCCCGGTTTTAGGCATAAAAAAAGGCCCCTTGAGGAGCCTGTCTTCTAGCGCATGGGTGGCTGTCGCCGGATGGTCACACCATCCTGCCCATGCGCTTTCCCACCACGATAAGTACCATCGAGTTTTTCATGCGCGAAGTGTTAGACAGAAAGCGCCCAAGCGTCAACGCATGTTTCAGGATTATTTTCGCCCTTTTGCGCAGTTTTCTTTCTTCCCCTCCCCTGTGTCCGCCTCAAGCTCACACCGGCTACACAAAATCTTAAACGGCTTCTTTCATCATGAGGCGAGCAGGGAGAATGATAAGTGCCGAACAACGAACAACACGACTCCGCCGCGGTCAGCGATCAGGATCGCCGCGATGGCATGCGCCCGGGCAACCGGATGCTCGGCCGTGTCGTCGCCTGTAGCGGCTCGCGCGCAACGATTGCAGCCGTCGCCGAGCGAGGCGGCACCGACCTCACGGAGTTGTGGTCCGTCGGGCGCCTGATCTCGATCGATGTGGGTCGCAACCGGGTCGTTGCCCTCGCCTATTCCATGCAGACCGAAGGCAAGGATTGGGGTGAGACAGCCGACAACCAGTTCCTCATCGAAGTCGAGCTCCTTGGTGAAGTGAACGTCGGAGATAACGGCTCCGAACGCTTTTCGACGGGAATTTCCCGCTATCCCTATCTCGGCGCCGTAGCCCACCGCATCCGTGCCTCCGATCTCGTTCGCATCTACGATTCCGGCCAGAGCGACACCTGCGTCATAGGAAAGCTTACCCAGGACGAAAGCATCGACGCCACGATCCACATTCCATCCATGCTGTCGAAGCACTTCGCCGTTGTCGGCTCGACCGGCGTCGGCAAATCGACAGCCGTTTCTCTCCTGCTGCGCAAGGCGATCGAAAGCGATCCAAAACTGCGCATCCTGATTCTGGACCCGCACAACGAGTTTGCCGCCGCCTTTCCAGACCTCGCGGTCGTCGTCGACACCGACACGCTGGACCTCCCCTTCTGGCTGATGCGGCTCGACGAGTTTGCCGAGGTTCTCTTTCGCGGCCGGCCACCGGTCCCCGAAGAGCTCGATGCGCTCCGCGACCTTTTGCCTGAAGCGAAGCGCAGCTTCCGCGGCAACGAAAACGCCTTGATGCGGCGCATGGCCGATCGCAATGCGATGACGGCTGACACCCCCGTGCCCTACCGAATGGCAGACCTTCTGGCCCTGATCGATGAACGCATCGGGCGCCTCGAAGGCCGGGACGAGAAGCCGCATCTGCGCTCGCTGAAGATGCGCATCATGTCGGCGATCAACGATCCCCGTTATCATTTCATGTTCTCCAACAACACGATCAGCGACACGATCATGGAGACGATCGCCCATGTCTTCCGCATCCCCGGAGACGACCGGCCGATTTCGACCTTCCAGCTGGCCGGGATTCCTTCGGAAGTCGTGAATTCGGTTGCCTCGGTTCTGTGCCGCATGGCCTTCGAATTGGCGCTGTGGTCCAACGGTGCGGTGCACATGCTCGTGGTCTGCGAAGAAGCACACCGCTACGTGCCAGCAGATCCAAGCCTCGGCTTCTTCCCGACGAGACAGGCGATTGCCCGTATCGCGAAGGAAGGTCGTAAATACGGCGTGTCCCTCGGCGTCATCACCCAGCGCCCGGGCGAGCTTGACCAAACCATCCTGTCGCAGTGCTCGACGCTGTTTGCCATGCGCCTTGCCAATGATCGCGACCAGGAAATCATCCGCTCGGCCATCCCGGACAGCTCGATCTCGACCACCAGCTTCATCTCTTCCATTGGCAATGGAGAGGCCATTGCCTTCGGGGAAGCCATTTCGGTGCCGATGCGCATGCGCTTCAGCCGGGTGGAGCAGTCACAATTGCCAAAGGCGAACGGCCTGACGGTCAAATCCAGCGACGAAACGCCGGATACCGTTGACCTTCGCTCGATTGTCGGACGCATGCGCTCGGTGGCGCAGCCGGACATTGCCGCATTCCAGCAGAGCGTCGAATCCACCTCTGCTGCGGGTCGAGGCGCCCGCAGCGGATCCTATGACGATGATGACGCGGATGAATACGGCTCCATGGCTGCCCCTGAAGCACCGGCACCTCAGCCGCCGTCCTATGGTGGTACACCGCGAACCACATTCAGCGCCGCAGATACCCCGCCAATCGAACCCTATCGACCCGACATGCTGCCTCAGGTCGGCCAGCAGGACCTGCGCCCACGATCGGCGTTATCGGGATTGACTGGTGGCGAACCGGCTTTCGGCAGCGCTCCCGTGCGGCGCGAGAACGGTCCGTCATTGCGGGAAAGCCTGCTCAAGAAGCCACTTTCGACGCTCTACAAACGGGATTGAGAAATCAGTCGAGCGAGATGCTGGCCGGGTCAACGCGCCGCCAGCTGTCATCCATTTGATTTCGAAACCAGGTCATTTGCCGCTTGGCATAGTGGCGAGTCGCCGTCGCTGCAGAGACAACGGCTTCCTCACGGGAGACCTCCCCCCTCAACATCGCCTGGATCTGGCTGACGCCGATGGCCCGCATTGCTGGCAGGTCAGGCGAAAGCTGCATGGCAAGCAGGGCTTTGACCTCATCAATCGCACCACTGTCCATCATGACTGAAAAACGCCGGTCGATGCGTCCGTAGAGTGTCGCGCGGTCGGGCAGGACCACCAGCTTCTCGGCCCGATCCGGATCGATCAGGCAAGGACCGGTCTTTGCCTGCAATTCGCGGATCGAAGACCCGGTCGCCTCTAGGATCTCCAATGCCCTGACGATCCTCTGGCCATCGCGGGCCTGAAGCTTTTCGGCAGTCCTCGGATCGCGTTCAATCAGGCACTGATAGAGCGCTTCCGGCCCCTCCTGAAGCAAACGGGTTCGGTATCGCTCGCGGATATCGGCCGGGATTGCCGGCATGTCTGAAAGACCACCAGTCAGCGCCTTGAAATAGAGCCCGGTTCCACCGACGATGACAGGCAATCGCCCCACATCCCGCAGCTCTTCGAGCAACACCGTGACATCCCGAAGCCACTCGCCTGTCGAGTAGGGCCTGGACGCCGGCACATGGCCGTACAGACGGTGATCAACGCCTTGCATTTCCGCGTCATCAGGGCGCGCAGTCACGACTTGCAGCGTATCATAGACCTGCATGCTGTCGGCATTGATGACCACACCGCCGGTGCGACGGGCGAAGGCCAGGGCAATTGCAGACTTGCCGCTCGCGGTCGGCCCGGTTATCAGGATCGCATCTTTTTTGTCGTCAGGATCTTCCATCATGGCTCTCGTTGCCACGCTTATCGCCAATCCGTCAAATCCCATTCTGAGCGTCGCGCTGGCCGAAAAGGCAGCAGACGCAGTCGGGTCGCGCTACCTCTACTGGCTGGCCGACGGCGTGGCTTGCGATATTGCACTTCCCGATGGGACAGATGGAGAGCGGGCAGACAAAATCCTGCGTGAGATTGTTGCGGGCCTGCCCGTCGATATCGCGGTCCAGGTCGCAGAAGACCGGCGCAAGTCTTTCCTGATTGCCGACATGGATTCCACTATGATCGGCCAGGAATGCATCGATGAACTTGCCGCAGAAGTTGGCTTGAAGGATAAAGTCTCTGACATCACCGCCAGGGCCATGAATGGCGAGATTGCCTTCGAACCGGCGCTTCGCGAACGCGTTGCACTCCTGAAGGGCTTGCCGATCGGCGTGGTCGATGAGGTCATCGCCAACCGCATCACATTGACGCCAGGCGGCATGGAACTGATCGCAACCATGCGCGCCCGGGGATACCATACCGCCCTCGTCTCAGGCGGGTTTACGGTCTTCACCTCACGCATCGCCGCAACGCTCGGCTTCCACGAAAATCGAGCCAATGTGTTGATCGAGGAGAACGGTGTTCTCACCGGTGAAGTCGCCGAGCCAATCCTCGGACGTCAGGCCAAGGTCGACGCCCTGCTCGAGATCAGCGAACGCCTCGGCATTACGCCGGCAGACGTCATCGCGGTTGGCGACGGTGCGAATGACCTCGGAATGCTGGGCGTGGCAGGATCCGGCGTCGCACTCCACGCCAAACCAGCCGTCGCCGCAGAGGCGAAGATCCGCATCGACCACGGCGACCTCACCGCCCTCCTTTACCTGCAAGGCTATCGTAAGTCCGAATTCGTCTCCGGCTGAGACATTCCATGGAGATCGTCACGGAACGTCTTGTCCTTCGAAACTGGCAGGAGGAAGACCGGAACCTGTTCCGCGAGATCAACCGGGACAGCAAAGTGATGGAGTTCTTTCCATATCGCCGGACGCATGGCGAGGCCGACATGATGATGGACAGGATTCGAGACCAGATTGCGCAATCCGGCCTCGGCCTTTTTGCGTTAGCCGACCGCCATACCAATGAAGCGATGGGTTTTTGCGGGGTGAGCCCCGCCGTTCTTCCGGGTATCCTTCCAGCCGATGCCTACGAGATCGGCTGGCGCACAGCCACCCGTTTCTGGGGCAAGGGTTTTGTTACGGAAGCAGCGTCGGCTGTTCTTGACCATGCCTTCAACAATCACCGGCTGAAGGAAATTTTTGCTTTCGCCGTTGCCCATAATCGCCGTTCGATTGCCGTCATGGAACGGATCGGGATGCACCGACTGGAGGGCAGGGATTTCGATCATCCCCTTGTGCCAGTTTCCCATCCGCAGCTGAAACCCCACATTCTCTACAGGGCCACCCCCAATAATGCGTGAAATATCCGAAAAGCCGACAACGCTAACGGAAGAATTCAGACGCATTTAAGCATTCCCTCCTATAATTACCCCATGCAAACACCGACAATGAACGCTCGGCCAGGCACCATGGCGAATTGGTATCAGCGCTTCCTCCATCTGGGGGAAGAAGGTCAGTCGCGGGACGAGGCTCCGCGTGTCCGGGCGATTCGCATGGCGATCGTTGCTGGAAATACGCGTTGGATGATGGCCGCAAACCTCCTGAATGCGGTCGTCACGATGGGGGCCTTCTGGGATAGCCCCGCAGCACTTCGTGTGAATATTGTCTGCTCCATCCTTGTTGCATTTGCCCTTCTGGCAATCTGGTCATCACATCGTCGCCGTCATCTGCCGCCACGAGACACCGCAAGCATTCGCGGAACACGGCGTGCCGTGATGCATGCCGCCCTTCTCAGCGGGTTGTGGGCCGCCATCGACGTGGTCGCGTACGCGCAAGCAGACGAGACGCAAAGATTGATTCTGATGGCGCTGACAGTGGGTATGGCTGGCGGCGGCGGCTTCGCTCTCGCCACGATCCCGCCAGCGTCGATTGTCTTCTGCGTGACGATCGGGGCCGGTGCCGTCCTTGCACTCGCCAGTTCGCCATCGGTATTCAACATCTACCTTGTCGCACTGTATGTCATCTTTGCCGCCATCATCATCAGGTCGTCCCTCAGCGTCTGCCACAGCCTGACCGAACGCGTCCGCGCCAAAATGGCAGCAGATGAACAGCGTGACGTTATTGGGCTGCTCCTCAACGACTTTGAGGAAAACGCCGCCGACTGGCTCTGGGAGACAGACGACAACCTGCATCTCGCACGGATTTCGAACAGACTGAGCCAACAGCTCGACGTGCCGGAAAACCTCCTCCTCGGCAAGCGACTGCAAGATATCATGCCGTTCGCGAGTTCGAGCCTGAACGGTATGGAAGGCATGGACTGTCGCGAGCAGTTCATCATTCGCCTGGAAGCGCGTCAGTCGTTCCGCGATATCGACATCTGCATCGAGATCAACGGTGAACTGGCCATATGGTCGATGACCGGCAAGGCGGTCACGAATGCAGAAGGGCGATTCCTGGGTTATCGCGGGGTTGGCCGCGATGTGACGGCAAACCGTGAGGCAAGGATGCGCATAGAGCATCTCGCCAGACACGATTCGCTGACGGAACTCGGAAACCGTGTCCTTCTCGGAGAAGATCTCGCGCGCGCAGTCACGAGACTTGAACGGTTCGGCGACAGCTTTTCAGTGCTCCTGCTCGATCTCGATCGGTTCAAACAGGTCAATGATACCCACGGGCATGCCGGTGGCGATGAACTCCTGCGCGAAATCGCCAAGACGCTCAGGCAGCTATGCGGAGAAGACTGTACCCTCGCCCGCCTTGGCGGTGATGAATTCGCCATACTGCAGATGTCCATCAACGATGCGCGCACCTCAAGTCTTCTGGCGTCTCGCATCATAGAGCGCCTCGAGAAGCCCTTCCACCTGAGCACGGGCACAGCAATGATCGGCGTCAGTATCGGCATTGCCTTCGCGCCCACTGATGGCACGAGCGGCGACCAACTGATGCGCCACGCCGACCTCGCTCTTTATCGAGCAAAGGAGGACGGTCGAAACAGATATCACTTCTTCGACCAGTCGCTTGACGCAGCGTCCCGCCGCCGCAACTTGATCGAAAACGAGCTCGCGCTCGCCGTTTCCCAAGGCACACTCGAACTCAGGTTCCAGCCGCTCGTATCCACACAAAGCGGGCAAGTGGTCGGTGCGGAGGCACTGCTGCGTTGGCGTCACTCGCAACTTGGACCGATCAGCCCGGCGGAATTCATACCGATTGCTGAGGAAACCGGTATGATCACCAGCATCGGCGCCTGGGTCCTTCGGGAAGCCTGCAAACTTGCCGCACGCTGGCCATCCCATCTTCGTGTTGCCGTCAATCTGTCCTCCCGGCAGTTCCTGAGCCCCGGGCTTTTGCCACTGGTCGAGAGCGCCCTGAAAAACAGCCAGCTTCCACCCGAACGCCTCGAACTGGAAGTGACTGAAAGCCTGTTGATGGACTCAACGCTTGGTCTTGAGCATACGATCAAGGCGCTGCGCGGCTTGGGGCTAAAGATCGCCCTGGACGATTTCGGGACCGGTTACTCCTCGCTCAGCTATCTGCGACGCTACACCTTCGACAAGCTGAAGATTGACCAGTCCTTCATCTCCGATATCGAGACCAATCGGGAGGGACGGGCAATCGTCGAATCGATCATCCGGCTGGCCCGAGATCTGAACATGGTGGTGGTGGCGGAAGGCATCGAAACCGAGGGCCAGCGCGAACAACTTCGCACGCTCGGTTGCGAACAGCTCCAGGGTTACCTTCTCGGAAAACCGATGCCGGTATCAGAATTCGAAGCCCATGTCGCAAACCAGCTGGCTCTGGCACCGGTCAAGCGGCTGACCGCCTGAACGCTATTCCAGCGGCACTGCGACAAGCTTCAGATTGCCGGATTTATCGGCGATCATCAGATATCCGCTCCGACGGCCCTCGCCCTTGATGGAGGTCAGCTTCTCGGCAACCTGCTGGGGCGTCCGCATGAACTCCTGCGCCACTTCAACAATCACGTCACCGACCTTGAGGCCTTTGCCCTCGGCCTTGGAACCGGGCAGAACGCGGGTGATCAACACACCTTCAACGCCCTCGGAGATCCCGAAAGCCGTCCGCTTGGCGTCATCAAGGATCGAGATCTCGACGCCTATCAGACCCTCCGTGACGGGTGCTGCGTTGGCAGCGTCGGGCGCTTGCGGCTCAGTGACCTCCTGTTCAGTCTCGTCACCAGGAACCTGTTCGCCATCAGGCTCTACACCGGGATCGGCATTGGGATCTGTGCCCTGATCTGCATCCGGATTGGAACCGTCAGTCTCGGGTTCGGCAGGCGTCGATGGCTCGTCACTGGCATTGGTGGCAGCGTCGTCTTTCAGTTCGCCGAGCGTGACCTTGAGAGACTGCTCCTTGCCGTCGCGCAGCACGACCACATCCAGCGCCTCGCCGATCGGACTTTCGGCCACGATCCGGGTCAGGTCGCGGGTCTCGCCGATATCGCGGCCGTTGAAGCGGATGATAACGTCACCGACGACGATCGGCCCCTTCTCGACCGGACCACCCTCAACCACGCCACTGATCAACGCCCCCTTGGGGCGCGGCAGGTCAAGGCTGCGGGCCAACTCGTCGGAGACAGGCTGGATGCGGACGCCGAGCCAACCGCGGCGCGTCTCGCCGAACTCGATCAGCTGCTTGACGATGTTTTCAGCAAGCTCTGTCGGTACGGCAAAGCCAATACCGATCGATCCACCGCTTGGCGAGATAATCGCCGTATTGATGCCGATGACTTCGCCGTCCATGTTGAACAGCGGGCCGCCGGAATTGCCCTTGTTGATGGCTGCATCGGTCTGGATGAAGTTGTCGTACGGGCCGGCATTGATGTTACGACCGCTAGCAGAAATGATGCCGACTGTGACCGAGCCTCCGAGACCGAAGGGATTGCCGATGGCCATGACCCAGTCACCAATGCGCATCTTGCGGGAATCACCGAACTTGACGGCAGTCAGCGGCTGCGGCGGCTCGACCTTGAGCACGGACAGGTCGGTCTTCGTGTCGGTCCCGATCAGTTTCGCCTTCAGTTTTGAACCGTCGGAAAAGATCACCTCGATATCATCGGCGCCCTCGATGACGTGATTGTTGGTGACGACGAAGCCGGCCGGATCGATCACAAAGCCGGAACCGAGCGAATTCACTCGGCTGTCGCTGTCGCCCTCTTCCCGGTTTCGGTAGAAGTCCTCGAACAATTCTTCGAAAGGCGACCCTTCCGGCACTTTTGGCACCGGTCCCTCGCCCTCTTCCTTGACGCTCTGCGAGGTCGAAATATTGACCACCGCGCCGAGAAGACCGGATGCCAGGTCCGCGACAGACTCGGGACCTTTCGCCTCAACGGCGGTTGGCACAGTAACGGTACCCCCACCCAGCACACTGCCGAGGATCAGAGCCGGCAGAATGATTCGCGACGTACGGGCGGAGTAAAACATCGGCGTCCTCGTTGAATTGTCAGACTTCATTGCGAACATAAGGCGGAAAGAGCAATGGCAAAATCACAATTGCCGGAATACGCTACAACCTGCTTGCGACCAGATCTTGTCATTTGCCCGGAGAGATGAAAATCGTTGGAGGCGTGTAGGCGTCAGGGATCGTGGCGATTTCTGAAAGTGAATCCCCACGTCATGACAATCCACAGGCCCCAGAACGAAACAAGGGGCTGGCGGCAGGGCCAGCCCCTCGATGTTTTGAATGATAGCTCCCGCCCCATGGCAAGAGCCGCACCGGTCAAAGTTTAATTGCTGGCCGGCGCTTCCGGTGCACCAGGAGCGGCTGGAGCAACCGGAGCCGCACCACCCGTCGTCCCGCTCGAACCTGCACCGCTATTGAAGTAGCGGAAGAAGTCCGAATCGGGCGACAGCACCATGGTCGTGCCCTGATTGCTCATGGAGCCGACATAGGCACGCATCGAACGGTAGAAGGCGAAGAAATCCGGGTCGCGCTGGAAGGCATCGGCAAAGATGCGGTTCCGCTCAGCATCGCCCTCACCGCGCAGGATTTCCGAATCGCGCTGCGCATCCGCCTGCAATTCGACGACCTGACGGTCGGCGATCGCGCGACGGCGCTGGCTTTCCTCATTACCGCGGGCGCGGATGAATTCCGCCTCAGCCAGACGCTCGGCCTTCATGCGCTGGAAGGTCTGCTGCGACACTTCCTGCGTCAGATCGGTCCGGCGAATGCGCACGTCGGTCACCGCAAGCCCGAGGCTCTCGGCAGCCGCCTGCAGATCATTGCGGACATCCGACATCATCGAGCCGCGTTCTTCCGAAAGCGCAGCATCGAAGTTGCGCAGGCCGTAGACCCGTCGCAGAGCCGCATCGAGGCGGGTACGAAGGCGCGATTCTGCGGCCTCCCGGTCTCCCGATACCGTTTCGCGGAAGCGACGGGCATCGGTGATGCGGTAGACGGCGAATGCGTCGACTTCATAGAACGCGCCGCCGCGAACCTGGACACGAATGTCCGGAAGATCGAAGCGCAGTGCACGGTCCTCGACATACTGGACCCGATCCGCGTCCATGAAGGCAAACGGCAGCTTGAAGTAGATACCCGGCTCTGCCTTGACGTCCTGGATCTGGCCGAAACGCAGAACGATGGCCTGTTCACGCTCGTTGACCACGAAGATCGAGGAATAGGCGAAGAACAGAACGGCGCCGAGCGCGATGATGAAATAGGGAAGGCGGTTCGACATGTCAGTTGCCTCCCGTGGTGGTCTGGCCGGCGGGCTGGTTGCCCGGCTGGCGCGTGATCTCATTGAGCGGCAGATAAGGCACGACGCCTTGCTTCTCGTCGATGATCACCTTGTTGGAGTTGCGCAGCACGTTTTCCATGGTTTCGAGATAGATGCGCTGACGGGTCACATCAGGTGCCTTGCGATATTCGTCGTAGATCGAGACGAAACGCTGAGCCTCACCTTCCGCTTCCTTCACCACCTGATCCTTGTAGGCGGCGGCTTCTTCCCGAATCTGGGCTGCCTGACCACGGGCCTGCCCGAGGCGCTGGTTGGAATACTGGTTGGATTCTTCGACGAAACGGTCTTCGTCCTGCTGCGCACGCTGTACTTCTTCAAAGGCCTCGGCCACTTCACGCGGCGGCGCGGCGTCTTCAATCGGAACCGCGTTGATCGCGATGCCAGCACCGTAATTGTCCATGGTGCCCTGGATGATAGCACGAACCTGGGTCGAAATCTCTTCGCGATTGTCACGGAAGACGTCCTGTGCAGGACGACGGCCAACCACTTCACGCATGGCGCTTTCGGAGACCTGCTGAAGCGTCTGGGCCGGATCTTCGAGGTTGAACAGATAGGCCTGCGGATCAGAAACCGTGAACAGAACCGAGAACTGGACGCTGACGATGTTCTGGTCGCCACTGAGCATCAGGCCTGCGCCCGGATTGCTCGACGTGGCGCGGCTCCCGACATTCTGCTGCTGCTCGGTCACCTTGACGATCTCGACCTGCTCGACCGGCCAGAGATGGAAATGCAGGCCCGGCATGGCAAGCTCTTCCTTCGGCTTGCCGAATTGAAGTTCGACGCCGCGCTCATCAGGCTGGACGGTATAGATCGACTGAACGACCCAGAAAGCGACCAGCACGAGACCCACGATCACAAAGGCGCCGCCGTTGAAGCCACCCGGCACGACGTTCTTCAGCCGATCCTGACCCCGGCGGATCAGATCTTCGAGGTCTGGCGGCTGATTGCCGCCACCACCGCCACCGCCGCGCGGGCGGTTCGGCCCCTGGCCCCAGGGACCCTGATTATTGCCGCCACCGCCGCCCCATGGACCGCCGCCGCCGCCGTTCTGATTGCTCCAGGGCATTCATACCTCTTTGTGTGAAAAATTCGCTCCCGAGTCCTCGAGCCGCCCGGCATCATCGAAACGCGCCATGCGGAAGGTTGAAGAGGTTATAGGTATACGGCATCGTGCTTTCAACGCGAGCCGCTCAACTTCTTGCAGTCACAAGGCAAAATTTGCGTTATCGGGGCATTCTGCGACGGTATATCGCGTATCTCGTCGGGTAATTGTCGACTGGGCCGGCCGGAATTTGCATTTCACTAACCATTTCGAAGACAGCGTCATCTATCGCTGGGAAATGCGTATCTCCCTCGAGATCGGCTTCGACATGGGTGACGCAAAGCACATCAGCCAGCGGCAAGGTTTGGCGATAGATCTCCCCCCCGCCAATGACACAGATCTCGTCAACACCTGCGGCCCGGGCCAGCTCACGCCCGCGCTCCAACCCTTCTTCCACGCTCCGCACCGTCTCGACGCCCGGCATGGCGAACGTCGCATTGCGGCTGACAATCACATGCGGCCGACCCGGCAGCGGCTTGGACCCGAAGCTCTCGAAGGTCTTCCGCCCCATGATCAGGGGCTTGCCCATGCTGAGTGCCTTGAAGCGCTTGAGATCGGTAGACAAGCGCCACGGCATGTCCCCGTCACGCCCGATCACGCCGCTCTTGGCAACCGCGACGATGATGGCCGTCTTGATCGTGGTCATGCTTTCACCCCCGTCGCCGCATCAAACAGCGATCGGCGCCTTGATGCTTGAATCAGATTCATAACCGACGAGCGTAAAGTCCTGATATTTGAATGAAAATATATCCTTGACATCAGGGTTGATCTGCATGACCGGCAGTGTTTTCGGCGTGCGGGTCAATTGCAGCTGAGCCTGCTCGAAATGATTGGCATAGAGATGCGCATCGCCGAGCGTATGGACAAAATCGCCAGGCTTCAGCCCCGTGACCTGAGCGATCATCATCGTCAGCAAAGCATAGGAGGCAATGTTGAAGGGCACGCCGAGAAAGATGTCAGCAGATCGTTGATACAGCTGGCACGAAAGCTTTCCATCGGCGACATAAAACTGGAACAGGCAATGACATGGCGGCAGAGCCATGTCATCGACGAGGGCCGGATTCCAGGCGGACACGATATGGCGGCGCGAATTCGGATTGGTCTTCAGCCCTTCGATAAGCTGGGCGATCTGGTCGATATGCCCCCCGTCATAATCAGGCCAGGACCGCCATTGCGCGCCATAGACCGGCCCAAGGTCACCGTTCTCATCGGCCCACTCGTCCCAGATGCTGACCCCGTTCTCACGCAGATAGGCAATATTAGTCTCGCCCTTCAGGAACCACAGGAGTTCGTGAATGATCGACTTCAGATGCAGCCGCTTCGTCGTGATGACGGGAAACCCTTCAGACAGATCGAAGCGCATCTGGTGCCCAAAGATCGACCGCGTACCGGTCCCAGTTCGATCGCCGCGATCGGTACCCGTTTCGAGCACGTGTTTGAGAAGGTCGTGATACTGCTGCATGAGCCCGTCCGGATTCGTTTTCGGCCCCTACCATACCGCCAAGCGCCGGTGAGACCAAGCTGCAGCAGGACTTATCCCCGGCCACCGCTTGTCCCATTCGCGAAGTTTTCGCATCCCTCTTTTCATCGCCGCGTGAAACACCTATATCACTCGTGCCGGGGCTTGCTCCGGCTATGGCAATAAACGGTCGGTGTAATAAACCTATTGGACCCGGGGGCGGTACCCGGCGCCTCCACCAAAAACCGGTCGGATCTGATCTCTTATCAGGCCGGCTTTTGATGGGGGCGAAATAGGATCGACAAGGGCGTAAAGATCGAACTTTTGCTCGGCATGATACCGCCGTTATCGGGTCACAAGTGTAGTTGCAAACGACAACAACGCTAAGGGTTATGCTCTCGCTGCCTAATGGCGGTGCGGGAAATCCGAACCAAGTCCTCTAGGTTAGCCCCTTGAGGCGGGGTCCGAAGGCACCTGGCAACAGAAGCCTTCACCTTTCCCGACTTTCACTCCGTCATTTTCTCCATGCCGCCCCGCCTATCAGCGGTTCGGAAAATGGTGTATCCTGTCTCGACGCAATCCTCTCGGCGGGGCTTTTCCAGCATCGTCCGCCGTGGCATATAGCCCGCAAACAGGCATGACAGAGAAAGACAGATTCTGATGGGGCACGACCACATTCGCTACGACATTCTGGCCCAGGACGCGCTTCGCGGCGTCATTCGCAAGGTCTTGAGCGAGGTGTCTGCCACCGGCCGGTTGCCGGGTGATCATCACTTCTTCATCACCTTCCTGACAGGTGCGCCCGGTGTGCGTATTTCCCAGCACCTGAAGTCGAAATATGCCGAGCAGATGACAATCGTGATCCAGCACCAGTTCTGGGAACTGAAGGTCACCGACAGTCTCTTCGAAGTTGGCCTCTCCTTCTCGGACACGCCCGAGAAGCTCGTTATCCCGTTCAATGCGATCCGTGGCTTCTATGACCCGTCGGTGAATTTCGAACTGGAATTCGACGTGCCGCTGGTTGAGGAAGAAGAAGACAGCGCAGAGATCACCGCCTACCCTGTCGATGCTGTGGCCAAGACGGAAGAAGGTGAAGCGCCCAAGTCTGAAGAAAAGAAGGAAGGCTCCGTCGTATCACTCGACGCCTTCCGCAAGAAGCAATAGCCGTACGGACGCGCAGCGGCTGAGGATCGGGAGAGCCTTTATGGCAGACGTGGTCAATCTCCGACAGTTTCGCAAGGCAAAGGCCCGTGACGAAAAGCAGGCGCTTGCCGAGCAGAACCGCATAACCTTCGGCCGGACCAAAGACGAAAAGACGCTGACCCGGACGCTGAATGAAAAGGCTGCCCGGGATCATGCGCAAGGGCGGCTCGAAAAGTCCTCGGACGATTGAGCGCCACGCCAACGCACACGTGCGCGACAGGATCTTCCACAAGGGATGAGCAATGCCTCGGAAGCAGTCCATCACCCTTCATGGCCACCGCACCAGCTTCTCGATTGAAGGTCCGTTTCTCGATGAGCTGCGCGCAATCGCAACTGAGCGCGATCTGAGCTTTGCAGCGCTTGTGGCCGAGGTCGATGAAAATCGCCCAGACGGCGCCAATCTTTCATCGGCCTTGAGGCTTTATGTCCTCAATGTCGTCAAAGCCCGCGCTGCAGCACCTAACCAGCCATTCCCCACCCCGGTCAGTTGACGCCGGGAAGCCCCTCGAAACGCACATCCGGCAATGGCTGCCGCACCACACGCTCTGCAGGCGGCGTCGGCAGTGCAGGTGCGGGTATCACGCTCTGTGTCGTTGGTTCGGCAGCAGGCGGCGCTGGCTGAGCCTGCCCCTGGTTTGCTTGTTGCTGCTGGGCAGCGGCAGCCTCCTCGGCTGCCTGCTTCTCCGCAGCGGCCTTTGCCTCTTCTTCCCGCTTCGCGCGCTCGGCGTCCAGACGAGCTCGCTCTTCAACGCGTGACCGCGTGAGCGCCGCCTCGCGCCTCAAGCGCTGCTTCTCCAAGACGCTGGATTGAAGCGCCTCGACACGACGACGTTCGGCCTCAAAGGCCCGCAGAGATAGAAAATTGGTAAGTTCCGTAACATCGAAACCAACGGCGGGATTGACGGCCTGGCCTGTGACGAAGAGACGGAGGGCAGGTTCCGCCCCCTCCATGGCCGCATCGCCTGCCGCAAGTGCCGCCCGCAATGCGGCTTCAACTTCACCTGTCGACAGATCGATCCGGAGGTCACCGGCGAGCTTGGCGGCCTCTGTCTCGAACGACGCGTTCTGTACGCGAAGAACCCGATCCGACAAGGCGACAGACAGCTGCAGGCCATCCAGATTGCTTCCACCCTGCGTAGCTGACGCTTCAACCAGTCCCTGCACGGCGGTCTGGTCGATCTTGGTTCCGAGCGCATCCGCCTGTTTGATGATCTCCGGCATGATGGCGAAATTTACACCGGACAGTTCAAGGCGCGGGAATTGCAGTTGGCCTGATCCATTGGCCGCACCGATCAATTCACTGGCACTAGCGCCAGCGCCTTCCGCATTGAAGGTAAGGTCTGCCCGGCCAACCAGAGCAGATGAACGCTCCAAGCCACGCTCTGTGCGCAAACTGTCAATGGTGCGCGCCACGTCCGCACCCTTCACGTCGAGCCGCATTTGCATAAGCCCTGCCCCATCTGCATTGGAAAGTGCCACCCGTCCGGCCACAGCACCGCCCAGCCATTCACCCTTGGCGGCCTGCAAAACGAGCTCCCCCGACTTAAGGCTGAGGGAACCGGAAAAATTCGCCACCGCCTCAAGCATCCCGATCCAGAGACGGCCGGCGGTCAGCTCAACGGCAACGTCGACTGGCGGCAAGGATCGCCCGAGCGGCGCGCCGGACAATGCGCCAGTTTGGGGATCGCGCAGTGGGCCGATGATGGTTTCAGCCAGCCAATCCAAATCAATCTGGTCGGCGGCGAGCGTTCCTATCAGCATCGGACGGGGCTGGGTGAGGTCGACCTGCAACTTGCCCTTCACCGGCTGGTCGGCGATCGTCGCGGTAAAATCATCCAGCACGATTTTGCCCGCATCGAAACGCAAGGCGACATTCCCCTTGACGGGCAGTCCAACTTCCAGCGCGGGAAGATTGCTCTTGAGCGCCATCAGATAAGGAGCAAAATCGGTACTGTCGACACCAATGGTCCAGTTGCCGGACGTGGGCAGTGCGCCGTCAAACCCAGCCGCTTCGCCATTCAGCGCAACGCGCGTCTCACGCCCCGCATACGAGAGTGTAACCGCGGCAAGCTTTGGATCTGTCGAATCGACCTTGAGGGTCAACGTTCCGCCGTCCCCGATTGGATAGGGTAATGGGTCTAGACCCATCTGACCGAGAAGGATCAATCCGTCGTCATTCTGAAGACTAACATCCAGCACTCGCTCCGCAGCATCAGGCTGGCGGAAATTGCTGTTGCTATAGCGCAAGGAAACCTGACTTGCGTTCGCTCGGCCATTGCCCGTCACCGTCAGTGACGATGCCTCGTCCACCACCACGTCGAAGGTGACATCCGTGTCTGCATAAAATGGTGCGGCAGCGGACAGTCTCCCCAACACCGTCGTTTCCGGGAAGCGCTGCTTTACGAGCTCGATGAACCGGCTCGGATCAGTTGCGGTGAACGTTGCTCTAGCCTTACCCTTGGGCTGCGCACGACTGCCCTCAAGCATGCCCGTTACTCTTAAGGCAGCACCTTCAACATTCCCGATGTTCAGGCGTTCCACATCGAGACGACCGCCTGTATAACGCAGGATGGCATCGACCTTGCCAGCCGTGACGCCCAGAGCAACCATCTGATCGATTTCGAGCCGTGCTGCGACCTTCTTCGCCAGGATCTGCTCGGCATCGTCTTGGCCGGTTACGAGGGCGGCAATCGCCCGTGCCGCATCGAGATCGAGCATCTTGCCCGCCAGATCAAGCGACAGGCTGCTTTCGCCATTCTTTGGCGATTCCCGTTCAAGACGACCTTTCAACGGATCCGCACCGACCGCCAATTCAAGATTTTCAAACCGCTGCAATTCCGGCGTCAGGTTGACCTTGGCCGAAAGGCCGGCCGACTTCAGCTGACGGATAGCGGGATCGACTTGGCCCGAGAGCCATGTCGCGAGTCCGGAAGGCTGGGTCGAGGCAATCAGCAGATCCCCTTCGAACGAAGGCGAACCCGCAAGCATCAACCGACCCTTCGCTTCCACCTGCGTGCGTCCGGGCAATACGGCAACTGCATTCTCCACCGTCCAGCCCTGTCCATCCGGGCGGACATCCAGCTGGATGTCGCGAAAGACGGAATCCCCGGCAACGATCGCCGGCAGGCGTAAACGCGCCTGCCCCGGCACTTTCGGGATCGGGATCTCGGCTGCTGTCTTGAGCAGGATGTCGAGCCTGCGCTGCAGCGACATTGTGCCGACCCGCGAGGTTTTCGCGCGGGTTCCTTCAGCCGCAAGCTTTGCGACATCGACCTGCTGCCCTTCCGCGACCAGGCGAAATTCGGGTTTTGCACCGGTATCGAGTTTAGCCTCCCCGGTAATCACGTAAGGGTCTTTCGTATCGCCGATTTCCATGCGGTACGAGGCGATGGAAATGCTTTCATTCGTCAATTCGACATCACCGCGGATGCGCGGCTCCGGAACCTGAGGATCACCCTTCTCGGCTGTCTCACCAACGGAAGTCCGCAGCTGTGCGTCGAACCGGCCCTGATAGACAGGGCGCTCCTCCCTCAAGGCCAGCGAACCATCAACCTGCACGCTGAAGGGACGGGCGTCTGGCTCGAGGCGCAGCCTGAGGGGCAAGGCGTCACTGGCGATCTCGGCGGTGTTGAGCGTGAAATGACTCGCCTCGCCGTCCAGGACGGCGCGCCCGTCAATCGCCCATGGGCCAGCGAGCGACCGTGCAGAGACATTCGCGTCGAGACCGGTGATCAAGCGGTTGCGACCAGTCTGCTGGTCGATGAATTCAATCTGACCACCGGTGACGGTGACCTTTTCCAGAACGACGATGCGGGCCGGCATGCTCGGCTTGCTGCCGCGCAACCAGTCGAGCGTACCATCCTGCAGAAGGCGGATCCGAGCCTTTGGCTCATCGATGCGCATGTCGAAAATCCGCACCTCACCCGAAAGCAAGGGGGCCAGTTCTGCGTCGAGCGAAAATCGCGCGACATGGACGAGCGGCGAACCGTCGACATCCGTACCCACGGTCACGTCTTCCATCGTCAGGGAGGGAAATGGCAGCAACCGCGCGCTGACCGCACCGTGAACTGTAACCTTCTTGCCGAGAATTTGGCTCGAACGATCCTCGAACTCCTGGCGGAAACTCGTCCAGTCCACGAAAAAAGGCGCGAAAAGGGCCACGAAGAGTGCAATGACGAGAAGGCCGCCAAGCGTAACCAGAATGCGTCCAAGCACCGAATGCAGCTCCCTTGTCTGTCCCGCGCAGGGTAACGAAATTCACCTGCCGGGCAACCTGCGAACTTTCGCAGTCAGGTGTGAAAGATTTTTCCCGGATTGAAAATTGAGTCCGGATCGAGCGCCTTTTTAACCGAGCGCATGACCGGCAAGGCAGATCCGAGTTCCTCGGCCAAATAGCTCATCTTACCCTGACCAATGCCATGTTCGCCGGTACAGGTCCCGTCCATTGCCAAAGCTCTCGCATTCAGTCTTCCGATAAACGCCTCCGCTCTCTCAACATCTGCGGCATCCTTGTCATCGAACAGCAGCAATACATGGAAATTGCCATCGCCCGCATGACCCACGATCGGCGCGAGCAGTCCTTCGGCGCGAATGTCGGCCTGTGTTTCTGCCACGCACTCGGCCAGCCGCGAAATCGGCACGCAGACATCGGTCGACAGCGCGGCCAGAGCCGGCTGAAGTGCACGGCTCGCCCAATAGGCGTTGTGCCTTGCCTTCCAGAGTTGCGCCCGTTCCTCGGCATTGGTCGTGTAATGAAACGCTTTGCACCCAAAATCCGCCGCGATTGCGGCAAACTGCTGGGATTGCAGCGCTACCGACTCCTCCGTCCCGTGAAATTCGAGGAACAAGGTCGGTTGTTCGGGGTAGCTTAGATTGGAATAGGCATTGCAGGCCCGCATCTGCATCTCGTCGAGTAACTCGATGCGCGCCACGGGAATGCCAAGCTGGATGGTCATGATCACGGCATTGCAGGCGTCTTCGAGCGAGGGAAAGGCGCAGACGCCACCGCTGATTTTTTCCGGGATGCCCTGCAGCCTGAGCGTAATCGAGGTGATCAGACCAAGCGTGCCTTCAGAGCCAACGAAAAGTCGAGTAAGATCATACCCGGCCGAGGATTTGCGCGCCCGGTGCGCGGTGCGGATTTCCTCACCATTGGCCGTGACGACTGTGAGCGCCAGAACATTGTCCTTCATCGTGCCATACCGCACGGCATTGGTGCCGGAGGCCCGCGTGGCCGCCATCCCGCCAAGCGAGGCATTGGCACCCGGATCAATCGGAAAGAACAATCCGGTATCGCGCAGGTAGGTATTGAGCTGCTCGCGCGTCACACCGGGTTCGACGGTACAATCGAGATCTTCCGGATTGACACTCAGGATCGCGTTCATGCGGCTGAAATCAACCGAAATCCCGCCGGAGGGTGCATTGACCTGCCCTTCCAGCGACGTGCCTGTGCCGAAGGCGACGATCGGCACGCGATGTTTGGCGCAAAGCCGGACAACCGCCTGAACGTCTTCGGTGCTTTCAACGAAGACAACGCCGTCCGGCAACTGGGACGAGAGATAGGTCGTGGTGTGGCTATGCTGCTCGCGAAACGACTGGCCTGTCTGAAATCGCGAACCGAACAAGGAAGCCAGCGCGTCCAGAACGGCGGCGATCCCTTCTTCATTGCGCGGTCCCTGGATCACGTCCTTTCGGGCCATGGTTCGAAACTCCCACATTCATGCTTGGCAGCTGCCCGCTCGGGCATGCGCCAAGCTATGGGATAGGCATACCGATTCGTCCACCCGCATCCAACCGATAGGACGGCAGCTATCACTCGGCCGCCGCGCGCGCCGGCAGACCGGGATCGTTCGCCCCAAGCAAGGTCGCATCCTGCAGCTCGGAATGGAACTTCGCTTCCTCATCCGCATGCGGCTTCGAAAACCGCGCCAGAAGCAGATAGGCCACAGGGGTAATGAACAACGTCACGACCGTCGCAAGGCCCAGGCCGCCAACGATAACCCAGCCAAGCGCGATACGCGCTTCGGCACCCGCGCCCTGCGCCAGGACCAACGGGAAACCGCCCAGCACAGTGGCGATCATCGTCATCATCACCGGCCGCAGGCGGATCGCGCAGGCGCTTTCGATCGCTTCACGCACCCCTGCCCCGCGATCACGCAGCTGATTGGCAAATTCGACGATCAGGATCCCGTTCTTCGCCATGACGCCGACCAGAAGCACGAGGCCGATCTGGCTGTAGACGTTGAGGCTCGAGCCCGTGACAAGCAATGCAAAGACAGCGCAGGCGAGACCAAGCGGCACCGTTGCCATGATGATCAGTGCGGAGATCACGCTTTCAAATTGCGCGGCGAGCACGAGGAAAATGATGGCAATGGCGAAGCCGAAAGTCAGCGCCATGCCAGAGGCATTCTCCTGCAGCGTTGCCGCCTCGGACAGTGGCATCAAACGGGAGCCTGGCGGCAGAAGAGGTTCGGCAATCTGCTCCAGTGCCTCAACAGCCTGCCCAAGTGAAACGCCTTCCGGCAAACCGGCGGAAAACGACACTGCAGCCAACTGCTGTTCGCGGGAGAGCTGAGGCGCGACCGCCCGCTCCTCAAGCTTGGCGATGGTCGACATCGGCACCACCCGCCCGTCAGAAGTGGTCAGGAAGATGTTTTCAAGATCAGTCGGATCATTGATTGGCTGGGTGCTGGAGACGAGCCGAACGGGGATTGATTTGCCGTCGACGAAGACATCAGTGACCGAGCGGCCTTCGAGAAGCGCTTGGAGCGAAGTTCCGATTGCATCAATGTCCACGCCAAGATCAGAGGCGCGCTCACGATCGATGGTCACCGAGATCTGCGCCTGGTTCGGTTCGTTATCGAGCCGCGGCGTGTCGAACATCGGATTATCGCGCATGGCTTCGACAACCTTGATCGCAGCTTCGGTCAGGCGCTCATGACTGCTTCCAACCATCGCCATCTGCAGCCCGTTGCCGCCACCGCGAATGCGCAAGCTGTTTGCCTGGATCGCATTGCCGCGGAGCGCCGGCACGCTGGCGGCGGCGGCATTGACGTCCTGAACGATCTGATCCTGCGAACGCTCGCGGTCTTCCCATGGAGCGAGCGTCAGAATGAGGAGAGCACTGTTGGTCGCCCCCTGCCCCGAAATCGAAAACACGTTGGCGATCTCGCCGGCATCCACCAGCGGCTGCAGGTTTTCCTCAACCCTCTGCAACTGGTCACGGGTGTAAGCAAGGCTGGACCCCTGCGGCGTCGAGAGCCGCATGGTCACCATGGACCGGTCTTCGCGCGGCGTCAGTTCGTTCGGAATGGTCTGGAACGTCATGAAAGCAGCGGCAGAAAATATCGCGGCCACCACCACAACGATCAGCGGATTGCGCAGGCAGGCGCCAAGCGTCCGGCGATACAGGTTGGCGAAACCGTCACCAAAGCGCGTCAACAAACCCGGCTTTGGCGCATGGGCACGAGTGAGCATGCGAGACGCCATCATTGGGCAGAGCGTGAGCGCCGTAACGGATGACAGAAGCACGGCCAGCGCCAGCACGAAGCCGAATTCTCGAAAGAGGCCGCCCAGCTGACCGGGCAGGAAAGACAAAGGCACGAAGACAGCCGCAAGGGTCGCGGTCGTGGCCAAGACGGCGAAGAACACTTCCTGCGTGCCAAGCACGGCCGCCGCCCGTGGTCCCATGCCTTCAGCCCGTCTTCGCACTATGTTTTCCAGAACGACAATCGCATCGTCGACGACGAGGCCCGTCGCCAAAACGATCGCCAGCAATGTCAGGATATTGATCGAGAAGCCGGCGACATAGATCGCCGCCAATGTACCGATCAGCGCAACAGGCATGGTAAGGGCCGGGATCAGCGTGGCGCGCCAATCGCGCAGGAAAAGATAGAGAACCACGACGACGATGGCAGCCGACAGCAAAAGCGCAAGTTCGACTTCGTGCAGCGCCCCTTGAATAAACACGGCATCATCGCTGCTGATGACGATGCGAGTGCCGTCGGGCAGCACGCCTTTCAACTCCTCGACGGCGGCGGTCACACCCGCAGAGATGCTGAGCGTGTTTGACTGCGCCTGGCGCAAAATGCCGAGGCCAACACCCTGAACGGAGTTGGACCGAAGCGACGTCGACCCATCGTCCGGGCCAAGTGTGATCGTGGCAACGTCGCGCAAACGCACGCGATCGCCGATCAGTACGTTTTCGAAATCCTCGATCGTGGAAAGGCTTGCGGTGGCACGCACCACAATGTCCTGCGTCATCGATTCGAGGGAGCCAGCCGGCACATCGAGCGATGCAGATTGCAAAGCATCGGAGAGGTCCGCGACAATCAAGCCGCGGCTTGCAAGCGCCGCCTGATTGACGTCGATGCGGAAGACCTTCTCCTGGTCACCGTAGATCTGGACGTCTGCCACCCCCTCGACGGCGGCAAAGCGGTCTGCAATCTCGTTGTCGACAAGATCAGTCAGGTCTTCCATGCTCAGCGACGAGGAGGTTACCGACAGACGCATGATCGGCTGCGCATCGGAGTCGGCCTTCACAATGCGCGGTTCCTCGGCATCGTCAGGCAAGCTGTTGGTTACCCTGCCGAGCGCATCGCGCACGTCGTTGGCAGCAACGGCGAGATCGACACTGTCGTTGAATTCGAGCGTGGTCCGACTTGAGCCGAACTGCGAACGCGACGACATCGACTTCAACCCGCTGACACGGGCGAGTGCACCTTCGATGACGGTTGTCACCTCCTGGTCCATGGTTTGGGCCGAGGCGCCGTCATAATCGACACTGACCGAAATCACCGGCTGGTCGACATCCGGCAATTCGCGGACTTCGACGCCGGCAAGCGCCGCCAGACCGGCAACAACCAGAAGCGTGTTGAGCACCGCCGCCAGCACCGGCCGGCGAATGAAGGTCGCAGTAAAACTGCGCGATCCGTCAGACGGGGGCAATTCGCTCGTGCTCATCGGACAGCAACCTCGGCAGTAGATTTCAGCTCTTCAGCATTGGCGACGTTAACGGGGCCGTTTTCGCGCACGCGCTGCAGGCCTTCCACCGCCACCAGATCGCCTTCGTTCAGCGGCGCATCGACAAGAACCTGGTCTGAATTGCGCTGGATAATCCGAACGCGCGTCTTCACCGACTTTTCCTCGACGACCTGCCAGACGAAGGCGCCCTCACCGTCCCACTGCACGGCCAGAGGATTAACGGACGGGTAGCGATCCCCCTCGAAGCGCATGCTGACACCAAACGACATGCCGGCGCGCAACATGTCATCGACGTTGTCGATCCGTGCCCTGACGCGCATGGTGCGGCTTGCCGGATCGACACGGCTGTCGACGGCGTCAATTACACCGGAGAACACCTGCCCGGGACGCGAAACCGACGTGGCCTCCACCGGGAGACCCGGTCGCAGTGCCGTGGCGAACCGTTCCGGCGCCCAGAAATCGACGAGCAACTGCGAGCGGTCATCCAGCGATACGATGGAGGTTGAAGTGGTAACATTGTCACCGACATTGACCGCGACAATCCCGATGACACCGTCGATCGGCGCTGCAATCTGACGGCGCTTGAGGTTCAACTCGGCTGTGGTCAGCTGCAGTTGCGCTTGCTCCTCGGCAATCTCGGCGTCCAGCACCTCAAGGCGCGAAAAACTCCGCAGGTTGCGATAGGATTCGGCGCGTTCCGTGGCGCTGCGCAGGGCAACGGCCGCCTGATCACGCAAGATCACCTGCTCTTCACTGTCCAGTCGGGCGATCACATCGCCCTTTGCCACCCGCTTGCCGGAGTCGACCAAAATCTCCGAAATCGTGCCCGAAGCCTGCGGCATGACCGTCACGGCGGCCATCGCCACACCGTCACCGATCGCACTCAGTCGGTCATTGACGACCCCCATGGAAACACGTTCGGCAGCAATCAAGATCGACTGATTGCCACGCCGCTGCCCTCCGCCTTGGCCTGCCCCTTGCCCAGCACCGCGGGCCTGGCCCTGGGCACCTCCAGGGGCCCCAGCCCCACGCTTGGGCTGCGCATCACTGCCCTCGGCATTCAACGGACCAGACAGCATCGACACGACACGCTCCGGCGCGCCCATCTGAACAAGCGTCCGGGCCGCTTCGGGGGAAAGCCAGATCCATCCGGCAAGGGCAACCAGCAGAAGAAGACAGGTCGTGGCAAGTTGCTTCCAGAAGGGCATGCTGGGCTCCGGTCGGTCATCAAACGTTTGGAGACAAGTATTGTGCGTTGCACCTCAAAGGCAATGTATGGAATGCAAGCTTACTGATTTGTAATATCACGCGATTTCACGCCGCCGTGATCGACGGCCTCATACCTTCCCAAGGTCGCAAGTGGGAGACGGCAAACGATAGCATGCGGCCAGCAAGGTCGCGAGAAAAATGGCACATCAGCAGTGGACGGGAATAAAACCAGAACGCCCGCACTGGCCTTTCCAACCCGAATCACTACATTGGGCCGCATGAGTAACGGTTTTGACGACATTCCCTTCTTCGACGAAGAGCCGGCACCACGCAAGAAGAGCATCGAACCTGCGCCTGCCCCACCGGCAGCAGGGGGTGGTCTTGGAATTGCGGCGCGCGCCATGGCGGCTCGCGATCAGGCACGCGCACCCGACTATCTGTCCGGCCTGAACCCCGAGCAACGTGAGGCCGTGGAGACCGTCGACGGTCCCGTCCTCGTGCTGGCAGGCGCTGGCACAGGCAAGACACGCGTTCTCACCACCCGCATCGCGCATATTTTGGCAACCAACAGCGCCTTCCCGAGTCAGATCCTCGCCGTCACCTTCACCAACAAGGCGGCACGCGAGATGAAGGAGCGCATTGGCCTCCTCGTCGGCGGACAGGTGGAGGGCATGCCCTGGCTCGGCACATTCCACTCGATCGGCGTCAAGCTGCTGCGCCGCCATGCAGAACTGGTCGGCCTGTCGTCGGATTTTACGATTCTCGATACGGATGACGTTGTCCGGCTGATCAAACAGTTGATCCAGGCCGAAGGCATCGACGACAAGCGCTGGCCGGCCAAGCAGTTCGCCGGCATGATCGATGGGTGGAAGAACAAGGGCCTGGACCCGGCGCAAATCCCCGAGGGTGATGCCCGTGCCTTCGCAAACGGCAAGGGACGCGAACTCTATGCCGCTTACCAGAACCGATTGAAGACGCTGAATGCCTGTGATTTCGGTGACCTTCTTCTGCATCCGATCCGCATGTTCAAGGCCAATCCGGATCTCCTGAAGGAATATCACCAGCGGTTCAAATACATCCTGGTCGACGAGTATCAGGACACCAACACCGCTCAGTACATGTGGCTGCGGCTGCTTGCCCAGCGTCCGCCGGGCGTCGCACAGAATGTCTGCTGCGTCGGCGACGACGACCAGTCGATCTATGGCTGGCGCGGCGCGGAAGTCGACAACATCCTGCGTTTCGACAAGGACTTCCCCGGCGCAAGGGTCATCAAACTCGAGCGCAATTATCGCTCGACCGAACATATCCTCGGCGCTGCCGGCCATCTGATTGCCCATAATGAAGGCCGCCTCGGCAAAACGCTTTTCACCGACCGTGTCGACCCGAATGACGAGAAGGTCGTGGTTCACGCCGCTTGGGATTCGGAAGAGGAAGCCCGTGCCGTCGGCGAGGAAATCGAGCAGCTGCAGCGCAACCAGCATCCGCTAAACAACATGGCGATCCTGGTGCGCGCCTCCTTCCAGATGCGCGAGTTCGAAGATCGCTTTGTCACGCTTGGCCTGAACTACCGCGTCATCGGCGGCCCGCGCTTCTATGAGCGGCTCGAAATCCGCGATGCCATGGCTTATTTCCGGCTCGTCTGTCAGCCAGCCGACGACCTCGCTTTCGAGCGCATCGTCAACACGCCGAAGCGCGGCCTCGGCGACACGACGATCCGCAATCTGCACGACTATGCCCGGGCGCGCGACATCCCGATGCTCGCGGCAGCGGGCGACATCATCGAGACCGACGAGTTGAAGCCGAAAGCCCGCAAGGCGCTTTTCGATGTCGTCACCGATTTCCGTCGCTGGCAATCCCTGCTGGACAATACACCGCATACCGAGCTTGCCGAGCAGATTCTCGATGAGAGCGGCTACACCGCGATGTGGCAGAATGACAAATCCGCAGAAGCGCCGGGGCGGCTTGAGAACCTGAAGGAACTCATCCGCTCGATGGAAGCCTTCGAAAGCCTGCGCGGCTTCCTCGAACACGTCTCGCTCGTAATGGATGCCGAGACCAATGAAAACCTCGACGCCGTCTCGATCATGACGCTGCATTCCGCCAAGGGTCTGGAATTCGAAACAGTCTTCCTGCCCGGCTGGGAAGAAGGACTGTTTCCGCATCAGCGCGCGCTCGACGAAGGCGGCCGGTCTGGCCTCGAAGAGGAACGCCGCCTCGCCTATGTTGGCATCACCCGTGCCAAGCGCCGCTGCCATATCTGGTTTGTCTCGAACCGCCGCATCCACGGCCTGTGGCAGTCAACCATGCCGTCGCGCTTCCTCGACGAATTGCCGCCCGCCCATGTCGAGGTGGCCGAAACCGAGACCAGCTATGGCGGCTATGGCCGAAACCCCTATGGCCAGTCGCGCTTCGACAAGCAGGAGCCGTTCCAGAACAGCTATTCCACGCCGGGCTGGAAGCGAGCTCAAGCCAACAAGACCGACGCCACGCGCGATAATTGGGGGAGCCGTTCCGGTCACGCCGTCGAGCGCATCGGCTATGGCGAAAGCGGACCACGGGCAAAAACCATCGATGGCGAACTGGTGGCGAAGTCAACCACATCCGAGCCGTCACGCTATTCAGTCGGCGACCGCGTCTTCCACATCAAATTCGGCAACGGAAACATCGCATCGATCGAAGGCAACAAGCTGACGATCGATTTTGATCGCGCCGGCCAGAAGCGGGTTCTGGACGGGTTCGTCGCACCGGTCTGAGACGACATGCACGCAGGCCGAGGAGCGCTTCAAGCGCTCTTCAGCACTTCCTCGGCCGCAAACGCGGCCTGCCAGTGGCGGCGGCAGAGCGACATATAGGTCTCGTTGCCACCAATCATCACCTGGGCGCCATCCTTGAGCGCCTTGCCGTCCTCGCCCATGCGCACAACCATGGTCGCCTTTCGTCCGCAATGGCAGATGGACCGCGCTTCGGTCAATTCGTCAGCGATGGCCAGCAGC
This sequence comes from Rhizobium sp. AAP43, assembly GCF_001296045.1. Lineage (GTDB taxonomy): Bacteria > Pseudomonadota > Alphaproteobacteria > Rhizobiales > Rhizobiaceae > Allorhizobium. The sequence goes on from NZ_LJHS01000035.1 coordinate 41,518, forward strand.
CCCTGGGAACCGGGAAAGAGTTCACCGCGAAAATCGGTGCGCAATCCATAGGCCATGACCGGAATGTCCAACGCATCAACGATCTGCGCCAATTGCCAGACCTGATCCGCCGTCAGGAACTGCGCTTCATCAACAAAGACGCAGGACAAAGGCGATGCCATGTGATCGGCCTTTACGGCAGCGAACAGGTCGTCTTCAGGCCCGAAGGCATCGGCTTCGGCCTTCAACCCGATGCGGGATCCGATCCAGCCTTTACCGACGCGATTATCGATTGCGCTGATGAAGGTCGCGACCCGCATGCCGCGCTCTTTATAGTTGTAGGCCGCCTGAAGAAGAAGCGTCGATTTGCCAGCATTCATGGTGGCATAGATGAAATGGAGCTTGGCCAAATGCGGGTTCGCTGTCTGTGAGGTTTCCGTCTGGCCCCAATAAAGGACGTGGCCCGCGTGGCGCAAGCGCGACACCGGGTTGCCAACAGCAACTGCACACAAGATTCAAACAAAAGCCCCCTCGACGCGTCGAAGGGGGCTCATACTTGGCGACGAAGAGAGAATATCAGCCTTGCGCGGCTTCATCCCGGTGCAGCCACATCAGCTCGATCTGAACTGCTGCCTGAAAGTCCATAACCTCGGCGCGCATTTCGTCGTCCGGGCAGCCGAGAGCCAGCAGTTCCTGACCGAGCCCGCGGCAGGTCGCCTTCCAGAATTGTTCGGCTGCATGGCCATTCAGCTTGTCGAGTTCGACGGCCGAACGCCGGACCAGGTCCCGACGGCTCGCGAGTGGAAAGAAGGCGATGGTCGAAACAGTCTGGCCAGTCATGGCGGATACACCCATGCAAAACATCCTCAGGTAACAGCATGGGTTTAGAATCAGATGGTTAACGTTCCGTTTCGAGTCGAACCCAATCCTTTGGAGGTGTTCCGAATACAGACACGCCCGGCATGGCCGGGCGTGTCGAAAGTCAGGTTTTGAAGGCTTAATCAGCCAGCGTATAAGCGATCACATAATCGCCCGGCTTGGTGCCGACGGAGCCATGCCCGCCCGCGACCATGACGACATATTGCTTTCCGTTGTCGAGCGCGTAGGTCATCGGCGTTGCCTGACCGCCGGCGGGCAACCGGGCTTCCCACAACTGGTCGCCAGTCGTTAGATCGTAGGCGCGTAGATAGTCGTCAACCGCGGCACCGAGGAACGCCACGCCGCCCTTTGTGATCATGGGGCCGCCGATCCCGGGTACCCCGACCTTGAACGGCAGCGGCAGCTGCGTCATGTCGTAAACCGTGCCATTGCGATGCTGATAGGCTATCTTGCCGGTACGAAGGTCAGCACCTGCAACAGTCCCCCATGGTGGCGCCTGGCAGGGAATGCCGAGCGGCGACAGGAACGGCCCCATGACAACACCATAGGATGCACCCTCGTTGCGATTGAGACCCTGCTCCGAACCCGTTGCACCTTCCACCTTTGGCGGAATGTCCGCACGCGGAACCAGCTTGGACGTGAAAGCGAGATAGGTCGGCATGCCAAACATCACCTGACGCTCAGGATCCACCGCAACCGAGCCCCAGTTGAAGGTGCCGAAATTACCGGGATAGACGAGCGTGCCCTCAAGCGATGGCGGCGTATACTGACCCTCGTAACGCAGTTGCCGGAAGGCAATGCGGCACATCATCTGGTCGACGATGCTAAGGCCCCACATGTTGCGCTCTTCAAGCGTTGGCGGGCGGAAGGTCAAACCGGAGATCGGCTGGGTCGGGGCGGCAAAATCATCCGCGATGGCGCCGCCAGGTGCCGGTAGTTCGGTAACAGGAATGATCGGCTCGCCGCTGCGTCGGTCAAGCACATAGATATCCCCCTGCTTCGTCGGCCCGACGAGAGCGGGAACCACCTGACCTTCAGCATTGGTGATGTCCAGAAGGACTGGCTGTGCGGGCACATCCATATCCCAGAGATCGTGGTGGACGGTCTGGCGCACCCAGCGATCTCGACCCGTATTCACGTCGAGGGCCACGATCGACGAGGAATGCCGCTCCACCGCCTCGGTCCGTCCCATGCCAAGTTGGTCGGGCGTGCGATTGCCAAGCGGGATGTAGACAAGCCCGAGTTCTTCATCGACCGAAAAGACCGACCAGCTGTTCGGCGAGTTGGCCGTATAGGTTTCACCTGGCGCCAGCGGTTCTGTCCGCTCAGGATTGCCGCTGTCCCAGTTCCACAAAAGCTCGCCAGTGTTGACATCGAAGGCGCGAATGACGCCCGAGGGAGACTGGATTGAGTAGTTGTCGTTGACGGCGCCACCGACGATGATCTTGTTGCCGACGACGACCGGTGGCGACGTCGAATAATAATAGCCCGCAGGATTGAAAGGCATGTTTGCTTCGAGCTGCAGCATGCCATTGTCGGCGAAACTTTCGCACACGGTCCCATTCGTCGCATCAAGTGCGATCAGTCGCGCATCTGACGTCGGCAGGTAGACACGGGTGGCGCAGGCGGCACCGGGTGTCGCCGTTAGATCAGCATAATAAGTCACGCCCCGGCAGGTCTGGTGCTGACGATCCGGGTTTAGTCCGGCATTGGGATCATATTTCCAGATTTCCTTGCCAGTTTCCGCATTGATGGCGATCGCCCAATTGTGCGGCGTGCAGAGATAGAGGGTATTGCCAACCTTGAGCGGCGTCACCTGATAGGTCGTCTCGCCCACATCCTGCGGCAGCTTGACGTCGCCGGTCTGATAGGTCCAGGCGACCTTGAGATCCTTGACGTTCTCCGTATTGATCTGCGTCAGAGGCGAATAGCGCTGACCGAACTGCGTGCGGCCATACTGATGCCAGTCCCCATCGGGAATGTCATTGCCGAGATTGGGCGCGGCCACGACCTGATCGGTTGGAAGCTGGCCTCGACGATCATAGGGGTCGCTCAGCAGTGAAATGCCCGCGACCACCACCGACAGCAAAACAGGCAGGCCGAGCGCTAAAAATCCGACGTTCCAGCGGCCAGTCTGCCGATCGGGGTGCAAACCTCGGCGCAGTGGCGGCAGCATCAACCAGAGACCGAGGACAACGACCAAGCCACCGCGCGGTCCAAGCTGCCACCAGTCAAAACCAACCTCGTAAACAGCCCAGATGAGGCTGCCAACGATGAAGGTGCCGTAGAGCCAGAGCGCTTCAGCGCGCCGCCTGTACAGAAGGAATGCGGTAGCCAGAAACACCATACCGGCAATGAAGTAATAGGCGCTGCCACCAAGCAGAAGCAATTGTGCGCCGCCGCCGCCGAGCACAAGGCCCAGCAAGCCGAAGACGACCGCAGTAAGGGTCAGGAGCATGTTCAAGTCCAATCATATATCGAAATAAGACCATCCCCCGTTAAGCGATGGCGACCTGTGCCAAACGTGGCAAATCCGCAATTGTTCCTTTTTCGCCAACCTCAGGACAGGCCACGTTTTGGCAGCAAGAAATCAGGATGCCGGCCTTGATTGGAAGAGCGGCACTTGCCATCTTGCACCGCACACAGATGGAGCGCGACATGACCAAGGCCTTGCTGCTGATCGATATTCAGAACGGTTTCTGCCCGGGTGGAAACCTGCCGGTCGCAGAGGGAGCGGACATCGTGCCGATCGCCAACAGCCTGATGAACAGTGGCCACTATGATCTTGTCGTCGCTTCGCAGGACTGGCATCCGGCCAATCACGGCAGCTTTGCATCTCAGCATCCAGGCAAGACACCCTTCGATATGGGCGAGCTTTCCGGCCAACCTCAGGTGATGTGGCCGGACCACTGCGTGCAAGGCACACCGGACGCCGAATTTCATCCAGAGCTGAACGTAAGCGCCATCGAATACGTCCAGCGCAAGGGAGAGAACCCGGCCGTCGACAGCTACTCCGCCTTCCGCGACAACGACCGATCCGCCCTGACCGGCCTTGCAGCGTATCTGCGCGACCGAAACGTCACGGAACTCGACATCATGGGGCTCGCCACAGACTACTGCGTGCAATTCTCGGCGCTTGATGCAGTCGACATGCTGCCAGGCGTGAAGATCCGCCTGATTGCGGATGGCTGCCGTGGCATTGATCCGAAGGGTGTTGACGATGCTCTCTCCACCATGCGCGCTGCGGGCGTCGAGATCATCCAGAGCAGCGACATCTGAGATTGTAGGCGGAAGCGCAAAGCATCTGTGCGATTGCCTTTTTTTGCGCCACGCGTTAGAGCCCAGCCGAAGACTTAAGAGGGAGGACGCCGCATATGGACGTCATCACCACGATCGCCGAATTGCGGGAAAGGCTGAAGCCGCACCGCCGCGCCGGCCAGACGATCGGCTTCGTACCGACCATGGGCTACCTGCACCAGGGCCATCTGACTCTGGTCGGAAATTCGAAGTCTGAAAACGACGTGACGGTCGTCTCGATCTTCGTCAATCCGTTGCAATTCGGCCAGAACGAGGATCTGGAGAAATATCCGCGCGACCTGGAACGCGACAGGGCCTTGCTCGAAGAGGGTGGCGTTGACATTCTCTTCGCACCGACGGTCGCCGACATGTATCCGCAACCGATGCAGACGGTCGTTGACCTGCCGAAACTCGGCTCGGAGCTCGAAGGCGAAGCCCGCCCCGGCCACTTTGCCGGCGTCGCCACCGTGGTGACGAAACTGTTCAACATCGTCCAGCCCGATGCCGCCTATTTCGGCGAAAAGGACTATCAGCAGGTCACGATCATCCAGAAAATGGTGGAGGATCTCGCCCAGCCGGTCAGGATCGTTCCGGTGGCAACCGTGCGCGAACCCGACGGCCTCGCCTGCTCGTCCCGCAATGTCTATTTGTCGGCGAAGGAACGGGCTGCGGCCGTGATCGTGCCAAAGGCCCTTGCCGAAGCCGAGCGACTGCTCTTGAACGGCATCCGCGATGCGAAAGCGCTGGAAGCAAAACTTACCGACTACTTGCGCCGCGAACCCCTGGCCAATCCCGAAGTGGTCGCGATCCGCAATCCCCGCACGCTGGAGCGTATGGAGACGATCGACGGCCCTGCGCTGGTGCTTCTCTATGTGCGCTTCGGCGCGACTAGACTTCTCGACAACCGCATTATCGGCCAAGCGGCCGCCACCGGCATGGAGGCCGCGTAACCATGAGCACCCCCCCACGTCAGAAGCGTTTCACCCCGGCGGACATCTCGGCCCTCAAGGGCATCCGGCCGATCGTATCGCTCACGGCCTATACGACGCCGGTCGCGCGGATTCTCGACAGGCACTGCGACCTTCTCCTGGTCGGCGACAGCCTCGGCATGGTGCTCTACGGCATGGACACAACGGTCGGCGTCAGCATGGACATGATGATCGCCCATGGTCAGGCGACCATGCGCGGTGCCTCCCGTGCCTGCGTCATCGTCGACCTGCCCTTTGGCTCCTATCAGGAGAGCAAGGAGCAGGCGTTCCGCAACTCCGTTCGCCTGATGAAGGAAACGGGCTGTGACGGCGTCAAGCTTGAGGGCGGCGAGGAAATGGCAGAAACTGTGGCCTTCCTGGTCAGCCGCGGTGTTCCTGTCTTCGGTCACATCGGACTGATGCCGCAGCAGGTCAACACATCCGGTGGCTATCGCTCCAAGGGTCACAGCGAAGCGGAGCAGGACAAGATCCGGCGCGACGCCCGCGCCATCGATGAAGCAGGCGCCTTTGCCATGGTCATCGAAGGCACGGTGGAGCCGCTGGCCCGCGAAATCACCGCCAATGTTGCAGCAGCCACGATCGGTATCGGGGCGTCACCTGCCTGTGATGGTCAGGTCCTCGTCTCCGACGACATGCTCGGCCTGTTCAACGAGTTCAAGCCGCGTTTCGTGAAGCACTTCTCAGCGCTGGCCAATGTCATCGACAAGGCCGTCGCTGACTATGCTGAGGAGGTGAAGGCACGCAGCTTTCCGGGGCCGGAACACACATTCCAGATCCGGACGAAGAAATAAGCGCTACCGGAGCGGTCAGCGATCCGTTGGCTGCTCCATCTCGAACAGCGCGTCGTTGATCTCATCAACTTGCCGCGCAAGAAGCGCCTGAGCATCTCTCAGACCCTCATTGTAAAAGTGCGGACCGATAAGCGCCGCCACCGCTTCGACAAGACCCTCGGCCTCAAAGCGGCCGATGTCGAGGGCCAATTCATCGCTCAAATGTGCCTTGATCTTCAGGGCGACCTTTTCCAGCGCCTGCCTGTCCAGCGTCTTGTCGATACCGTCTCGGGCCAATGCCGGATCTCCTTTCTGCCGCTATGAACGCGGTCGAGCCATGTCTGGGCATCAATCCTTCTGGCCGTTCCATCAAACCTATTGGTTTGCGGAGCACGGGCGAACAGGTTAGCTGAAGATGCGACACGAGAGAACAGCATGTCCCGTTCAGACTTTTTCGAGGGCGCCATCCGCGCCCTGCCCGTCATCATTTCCGCCGGCCCCTTCGCCATCCTCTTTGGCGCTGTTGCGGTCGCCAATGGCCAGACTGTCGCTGAGGCGACGCTGATGAGTGCGACCGTCTTTGCCGGTGCCAGCCAATTGGTCGGCATCGAGCTTTTCGGCCAAGCCGTGCCTATGTGGGTGATCGTGCTGTCGATCCTTGCGGTGAACTTTCGCCACATCCTTTACTCTGCAGCGATCACGCCCTTCATGGACCATTTCACCGGGCCACAAAAGGCGCTGAGCTTTTTTCTCCTGACCGATCCGCAATTTGCCGAAACGCTCTCGCGTGGCGAAGCCGGCAGGCCAGTGACCTTCTCCTGGTATTTCGGTTTCGGCGCGATGATCTACATGCCCTGGGTGATCCTGACCTCCGTAGGCGGGCTGGTCGGATCGATCATGGGAGACCCGGCATCGTGGGGGATCGACATCCTCCTTCCGCTCTATTTCATGGGACTGGTGCTCAGTTTTCGCCGGCGTGACAATTTCCTCACCATCGTCGTGGTCAGTGCCGCCGTTTCCATTCTCGCGCAGCATCTGGTCGGCTCACCCTGGCACATCAGCATCGGAGCACTTGCCGGCATAGCACTCGCAGCGCTTTTGCCGCCACCACGCCGCGAGCAGAAGGAGGCTGCGCAATGAGCACCCTTCTCACCCCTTACATGACAATGCTGATTGCAGTGGCAGCAGCCGCAACCTTCCTCACCAGGATCGGCGGTTATTTTCTCGTCAAGCGGTTGGAAGTCATGCCGCCACGGCTGGAAGCCGCGCTGAACGCCGTGCCGGCAGCCGTTCTGACCACGCTCGTCGCGCCGGCCTTCTTTTCTGGCGGCCTTGATGTAAAGGCCGCGATGCTCGCGGCCCTCCTGGTCGGTTTTCGTTTTTCCGCAATCCCGATCCTGATCACCGGCTGGGCCGTGGTAATGCTGGCCCGCCAGTTTCTCGTCTAGTCGCGCACGGGGTTGCGCCAAGCCTCCGGTCAGCGCCCGAAAGGCTCTGTCGCCTGCTCGAGCCAGGCTTTAACCGAGGCATCCTCGATCAACGGCAGCAGCGCCGCGCGTGTCTGGGCGTGATAGTCGTCGAGCCAGCGCAGTTCGTCCCGCGTCAACAGATCTTCAACAATCAGCTGACGATCGATTGGCACGAAGGTTAGTGTCTCGAAGCCGAGCATCGGCTGATCCCCGCCGTCGATCGCCTCAGCCTCCCGCACATAGATCAGGTTTTCAATCCGGATGCCGAAGCTACCGGGGCGATAATAACCCGGCTCGTTAGACAGGATCATACCGGGCAGTAGTTCCTGCGTCGACAGACGCGCAATCCGCTGTGGCCCTTCGTGAACGGAGAGATAGGAACCGACGCCGTGGCCCGTGCCATGGGCAAAGTCGGCTCCAGCCTTCCACAGCGCTATACGAGCGAGCGGATCGAGATCGCAGCCACGCGTTCCCTTTGGAAAACGGGCCGTGCTGATCGCAATCATGCCCTTCAGCGCCAGCGTGAAGAAACGCCGCTGCTCGTCTGAGACCGAGCCAACTGCGACCGTCCGGGTAATGTCGGTCGTGCCGTTCACATATTGCGCACCGGAATCGATCAGGAACATCTCGCCATCGTTGATGCTCCGATCGCTATCCGTCGTCACACGGTAGTGCATGATCGCGGCATGTTCGCCGGCACCGGCAATGGTTTCAAAGGACAGATCCTTGAGCGGGTTTTGCATCCGCTCGCCGACCCGCAATCGGCTCCCTTCGAGTGCCTTTGCAGCCGCAATTTCGGTCAGGCTGCCAGGCGGCTGCGCACCGAACCAGTGCAAGAACTCGACGACGGCCACCCCGTCCTGAAGATGTGCGGCAGCGGACCCGTTGAGCTCCGTCTTGTTCTTCACCGCCCGGCCAAGCTTTGCCGGATCATCGCCTTCGATGACCTCTCCACCAAAGGTGCGGATCATGAAGATGAGGGCAAACGAGGTCAGGTCGGGATCCACAAGGATTCGGCGCCCGCCCGCTGCAAGCTCTTCAAGACGTTTGGCAAGGAGGCTTGGATCGACCAGTTCGCAGAGGTCGCCGAGATAGAAGCCGACATCCGAATTGATCTTGCGGCCGTCGACAAAGAGTTGGGCCTTGCCGTTGGCGGTGATGATCGCACGCGAAAGCGGATGCGGCGTGTGCGGAACGTCGGCACCGCGAATATTGAAGATCCACGCCACAGACGAGGGATCGGTCACCAGCACCGCATCGAGCTTCTTGTCCGAAAGTTCGCGTGCGATGCGCGATAGCTTTTCTCCGGCCGGCATGCCGGCGAGCGATTCTCTCTGTATGGACACAGGTCCAAGCGGCTCGGCCGGGCGATCTGTCCACAAACGATCGACAGGATTAAACGGCAGAAGCACGAGCGTGCCCCCCTTGTCCGCCAGCGCCCTTTCTATACGGCGCACTTCGGCGCCTGTATGCATCCAGGGATCGAGACCGAGGCGAAAGCCAGCATTGGCATGGGTCAGGATCCACTTATGCGGTGGCTCGCCGACAAGATCCCCGCGCGTGAAGACGGTGGTATCGACCTGCTGGTCAAGTTGGGTCACATAACGACCGTCAACAAAGACGATTGCCGAACTCTCGGTGACCAACAACTGGCCCGCAGAACCGGTAAAGCCCGTTGCCCACAAAAGCCGCTCGGCAGAGGCTGGAACATACTCACCAAGGAATTCGTCAGAGCGCGGCACGAGGATGGCGTCGACCGCCAGTTCGGTAAAAAGCCCTCTCAGCGCAGCGATCCGCGCCTTGCCGTGCTCGGGTGTGGATTTGACGTCGAATGACTGAAACATGACATGCCTGCACAATGAATGGGAATCCTGCGTCGCTTATAGCAACTCGCTACCTGCCTGCCCATCCACCTCATGGGATGGACCTGCCGTCCATCGGGCTGCCCCGCGCCCTTGTCCAAATTTTCAACATCGCTCATGTTGCTATGCAGCATACGCAGGCCTCCCGTGAGGGAAGCCCTCTGCCTGAACGCCCGCATTTCCCCTATATCAGGGTCATCACCGGCGCTGTTGATGCGCTGCAACCGAAAAGGATCAGAGAGATGGCACAGTCTTTCCTGCGCACTGCCTTCAACAATCTTGTCGAAGCACGTCAACGCCGCGCCGACCTCTATGCCACCGGCGCCCTGCTCTCGCTCGACGACGCCTCGTTGAAGGCCATCGGCGTCACCCGCGAAGAACTCCGCCGTCGTCCGGCCCAGCGCGCTATTTTCTGAGACTTACCGCGCTCCCGGCGCGCTTACGAGTAGTATCCGCTTGAGCCGCTGTCGTTGGGCTCGCGGAATGGCACTCGACATGTGGTGCCCAAGGCGGCTCAGCGATGAGCCGCCTATTCTTTTGCATGACGCAAGCTTTGCAAACTGACGTTAGGGATCAACCCTTGCCTTGCGTGAAGTGGATGGTCACCCAGCCATTGCGCCAGATCGTTCGCACATGAGAAAGGCCAGCGCCGCTGTAGGCCGATATCACCTTCCAGCGCTGTGCCGCCAGAATACCCGACAGGATTACCGAGCCGTCCTTGGCCAGATGCTGCACCAGCTGCGGTGCCATCTTGATAAGAGGTCGCGCCAGAATATTGGCAATGATCAGATCAAAGGGCGCGTGCTGGGCGAAAGCGGTGGAATGGAAGCCAGGCGCAGTTCGAAAATCGATCCCCTCGACGACCTTGTTGCGTCTAGCGTTGTCGCGCGCGACACGCACCGCGATCGGATCGATATCCGTCGCCAGCACCGGCACCTTGATCATCTTGCGCACCGCGATGGCCAGAACACCGCTGCCGGTGCCCAGATCCAGCGCGTTACGGACTTTGCGCGAGCGTACCACGGTCTCAATCACTTCCAGGCAACCGGCCGTCGTGCCGTGATGGCCCGTACCGAAGGCCTGACCGGCATCGATTTCGATCGCAAGATCATGCGGCTGCACCTTGTCGCGGTCGTGCGAACCATGCACCAGGAAGCGCCCTGCCCGCACCGGCTTCAAGCCTTCAAGCGACTTGGCGATCCAGTCAATGTCGGGAATGATCTCGCGCGCCACGATAGCGTCGGGAAAATCCTCCTTGATGCAACCCTCGAAGCGCGGCCGGACCTCATCCTCGTCCTCGGCCATCATATAGATGGACGCCTCCCAGATATCGGCCTTTTCATCGACCTCGGTCGTTGCGATCGCAAAATCCTCTTCCCCGAAAGCCAGGCTCATCAGGTCGAGAATACGATTTGCACCATCTTCTGTCGTGGAGACGTAAAGGCGGATTTCACTCAAGCGCGCAGTCCTTAAAGTTCAATGGTCCGCCATGCGGTACAACGCCGGCACCGGCAAGGCAACCGCTAGCGCATCGCCGCGAAAATCGGAACGGATTTTCGCGGGCGCCAATGCTCCATTTTTCGGAAAAGCCCAGCCGTCGCCCTCAACCCTTTTTCAGGTTCTCAAGCTTCTTGATCGCCGTTTCAGGATTCTCACCATAGGCGATCGTACCTTTGAAACGCCCATCAGCGTCAAGCAGGAAGACAGATGCGGTGTGATCCATGGTGTAGTCGCCGTCGGGCTGCTTTTCATCAAGCGGGATCTTCTTGGCATAGACCCGGAAGCCCTTCACAACCTCCGCAACCTTGGCCGGGTCGCCTCCGATTCCCGTGACCCGGTCGGTAACGTTGGAGATGTAGGTTCCCAGCAGTTCCGGCGTATCGCGCTCCGGATCGACCGTAATGAAATAGGCCTGCAGACCCGTCTTGTCAGGGTCGACCTGCTTCAGCCAGCTGTCGAGTTCAAACAGCGTCGTCGGGCAGACTTCCGGGCAATGGGTGAAGCCGAAGAAAAGCGCTGTCGGCTTGCCGCGAAACGCCTGCTCGGTAATCGGCTGACCGCGCTGGTCAACCAATTGGAACGGCACGCCGAACGGCCCCTCCGCGATCTGCTCGCTGGAGCGCGTGACGGAAAATGTCAGCCATGCGAGCAGTCCGGCCATGGCCAGGACGCCTGCCCAGAGAATGATCCTTACCGTTTTCATTAGGCGAGCCTCGTATCTGTTATGCTTCGCCTCGCGGATACCCTCGCCAGGATGTCTGCGCAACAATTACCCGACGCGGACCACGAGACGGCGCGCATTTGTCACGCCCAAGGAAAGAAAAGGCGCAGCCAGCCTTTTACAAACAGTAAGCCAGGCCGCTATCGATCAGCGAAATGAAGATCGCCGAACCATGCTGCATCCAGCCAATGAAGGCCAAGGCACAGACAAGCAATGTCGCCGTGGTAACCAGGGCGATCGTCAGGATCTTGTCACGCTGAAGAGTTCTGAACATGCGTCATATTACAAGATTTAGGCTTGCAGAAAAGGCAAACAAGCGGAACGGCAACGAGATTTGACTGATATCAAGGAAGAGAATGCGCTTTTGTAGCCAAGTATGATGCGCATCCGAGTCTTGGGAGGGACAAATGGAACAGCAGGCTTTGAACGGCGCCGTACTTCGCAAACCTCAGATCCATCGGATCAGGGTGTCCGACGTGTTCGCGAGTTTTGCCGCAGGCTGGCAGGACTTTCGCGCCTACCCCCTGTTCGGCATATTCTTCGGCAGCATCTATGCCCTCGGCGGACTGTTTATAGCCGTAATGCTAACGCGCTATCATATGCCGTGGATGATCATCCCGGTCGCCATCGGCTTCCCCCTTGTCGGGCCTTTTATCGCTGTCGGCCTTTACGAGATCAGTCGAAGGAGGAACCAAGGAGAGGCGATCACCTGGCGCGGCGTTCTCGCCGAAGTGTTCCGCCAGCGCGAACGCCAGATGTCGTGGATGGCCTTCGTCGTGCTGTTCATCTTCTGGATCTGGATCTACCAGGTCCGCCTCCTCATGGCCCTCTTCCTTGGCTTTCGCATTCCATCGACGCTCGAAGGTTTTGCACATGTCGTGACCCAGACACCGGAAGGCATTCTGTTCCTCCTGGTCGGCACCATCGTCGGCGCGGTCCTCGCGACCGTCCTGTTCAGCGTGACTGTCGTCTCCATGCCGCTTCTCCTGGAGCACGAGTTGGACTTCATCACGGCGATGCTGACCAGCATTCGTTGCGTGATCGAGAACCCGATACCCATGCTTCTCTTCGGTGCAATCGTAGCCGGGGCCGCCATCGGCGCGCTGGTCCCGGCATTCCTCGGTTTGCTTGTGGTACTGCCGATCGCCGGTCACGCAACGTGGCATCTTTACCGAAAAGCCGTCACCACAGACCCGTGACTATGGGACTGAAGAGCTACTCTGGGAGGCACTAGGCTACCCCAGGAACAACCGTTAGCTCCGATTTAACCAATATAAGCGATTCTTCACGTAGCCGGGAATCGCTGCGAACACGCGCGCCTTCCCGCCAGATCTGGAACTTGGGCGTATGCGGCACCGCCTCGAGATGCCGCAGCTTGATGGGGACGTAATGCCACAGATCAAATCCGGTCACGGAATGTCGGTGAAGCAACGCATACTGACTCTGGCAGCAGCCGCAATCCTGGGTATAGGTACCATGCTGGGGATTGGTTGGTACCAGAACACGAAGCTTGATTCAGCACTCAATCACTCCATCGAGATCCAGAACGAGGTCGAGCGGATCAATGAAATGAGGTTGGCAAACGCCAACATGGTGCTGGCAGCAATGGACAGCATTATCGACCGTGGTGAAGGCAAGATCCAACCTGATCGCGTGACAATCATCGATGGTGCCTTGACCCTGCTGCGGGACAATTTGCCATCCCTCAAGGCGATTGCTGCGGAAACAAATGCCAGTGCACTCCTCGACAACTATGACGCCGACATCGCCGAACTGAGGAAGGCAGTCCAGGTCGACCTTCCGCGCCTTATCGAGACCGGCGCACCCGAAACAGAATTCGGCGCTATCGATGACGCCATTGACGGAGCCGGAGAGCGCGTATCCAACGCACTGAACCAGTTGTCCAAAGAGGGCGGAAATCTCGTCGAGCAAAATGTGGCCGAGGCAACATCGCGCAGCAGCCAGTCCCTCATCTTCCAGCTTGTGACCGGCGCCATCGCGTTTCTGACCGTTATGCTTCTGCAATTGCTTCACGGCAATTCCATCGTCAACGGCATCCGAGCCGTGCGCTCGAGCATGCAGCGCATCGTTGACGGCGATTATCAAACCGATGTCGACGGGAGCGAACGGCAAGACGAGATCGGCGACATGGCTCGTTCGGCGGAAATCTTCCGACAGGCAGCGATCGAAAAGCAATCCCTCGAGAGCCGGACATCCGCCGAGCGCCTTCTCACGGAACAGCAGCGCGAAAGCCGTGCGGCGGCCCTCGATGCAGACACCCGCGCCTTGCGGGCGGCCGTAGACGCGCTCGCTACAGGCCTCATGCGTCTTTCCGATGGTGATTTGACGACGGAGATCGTAACACCCTTCCCGACCGATCTGGAGCGCCTGCGCCACGACTTCAATGCCGTCAGCATCAAGCTTCGCGCAGTCATGCAGGAGATCACGGTCAACAGCAGCTCGATACGGGCAAACAGCTTGCAGATGCGTGCGGCAGCCGATGACCTCGCCAAGCGCACCGAACAACAAGCCTCGTCGTTGGAAGAAAGTTCAGCCGCACTCGCGCAGTTGACTGCAACCGTACATAGTGCGGCAGAGCGTGCAGAAGAGGCATCACGTCTCGTGGCACAGGCCAAGGACAGAGCCGAGGAATCCGGCGCTGTGGTCAATGATGCCACATCTGCAATGGGACGCATCCAGGATGCGTCGAGCGAGATCGGCAAGATCATCAACGTCATCGACGAAATCGCCTTCCAGACAAATCTCCTAGCCTTGAATGCGGGCGTCGAGGCCGCAAGGGCGGGAGAAGCCGGTAAGGGCTTCGCGGTCGTGGCTCAGGAAGTCCGGGCTCTGGCAGGCCGCGCAACGGACGCGGCGCGGGACATCAAGGCCCTGGTGAACAGATCGACACTCGAAGTGCGCTCCGGGGTCGAATTGGTGACCGCCGCTGGACAAGCATTGAGCGGAATCGGCGAAGAAGTTCTGAGAATCAACGATCTCGTTAAGGCAATCGTTACCAGCGCACGTGAACAATCAACGGGACTGAGCGAGATCAATTCAGCCGTCGGGCAAATGGATCAGGTCACGCAACAGAATGCCGCGATGGTGGAGCAGACCAATGCGGCAAGCCATACCTTGGCGAGCGACGCAGAAGGTCTCACGCGCCTTGTCGGGCAGTTCAAGATGAACGGAACTGACCCTGCTCATGCAGAAAGAGCACAGCCGGCGAGAGCGGATGTGAGACCTGAAGCACCTCGTCCCCGCGCTGCTATTGGCGCGGTACCGAGATACAACCGTAGCGCCATGGCATCGGCCAACCATGCCCCGGCGCAAGAACACTGGGAAGAGTTCTGAAATGAGCAATGCAATCAAGCAATCCGGCGCCTATCTGGAAATCGTATCCTTCCATCTCGGCGACCAGGAATTCTGTATCGACATCATGGCGATCCGCGAAATTCGTGGCTGGGCGCCCGTGACGCCGATGCCCCATACTCCGCCTTACGTCCTCGGCCTCATCAACCTTCGCGGCGCGGTGATCCCGGTAATCGACATGGCGTGCCGCCTGGGCATGAAGATGACCGAACCCTCAGAGCGCGCTGCCATCATCGTCACCGACATTGCCGGCAAGCTGGTTGGCCTCCTGGTCGAACAGGTTTCCGACATGATGACGATCAAAAGCGAAGACCTGCAGCCGGCACCGGAGATCATTCCGGAAGCCCAGCGCGCCTTCTGCCGCGGCATTGTCGCCCTCGAAAAGTCGATGGTTTGCTTCCTGAACCTCGACACCGTCATTGCAGACGAACTGGCTCAGGCAGCCTGACATCATCCGACGCTCTTCCCGGAACACCAGCCTCGCCCAAAGCGGGGCTGGTGTTTCGTTCTGCGTAACGCACCGTAAGCGCAAAGCATCACATCGCCCCGGCGATCAAATATATCAACAAATCAAGATTAGTTATTATTAATAAATATCTTAAGGTGAAGTGGAACTCGAAAGGCAGACGCACGTTTCTCCATAGCTTCAGACGAAGCGAAAGTTTTTGTACGGAACCCAAGGAGAAATACCATGAATTCTGCTGTTAAACTCGCTCTCGCCGGCGCCATGTCGATCACTTCGCTCTCGGGCGTAGCCATGGCCCAGACCACTGCTCCGGCAGCGCCAATGGTCGACTCGACAACCACCACTGGTTCCACCACCATGACGGATGGCGTTAGCATCATCCGCCTTGACAGTCTGGACAATGACCAGGGTCGCCAGGAGCATACGCGCCTCGAGCAGCTCACCAAGGATCAGGCCGCTATGGCTGAAGCCCAGTCCGAAGTTGGCGCCGATCCGGCCCTGATGCAGGCCCTGCAGGCCCAGAGCGTCGAAGCCACCAATGTCATTGACGTTGAAACGGCTGCAAACGGCGGCAAGATCGTCTACGTCAAGTAACGATGAACATTTCCCCATCGAAGCCCTGGAGCCCATCGGCTCCGGGGTTTCTTTTGCAACTCCGACTCAGGGCTTGTCCTTGGTCCAAACGACCTTCTGATCAAACAGGGGTACAGTCGAAATCGCCATTTTCGCTGAACCGTCGACAACCTGGCGCGAATGAATGAGATAGATCAGCGTGTCGTTGGTCTTGTCGTAGATCCTGTTCACATACAGTGATTTCCAGATGATCGAGCGGCCCTCGCGAAACACCTCCTCACCCTCTTCTGAAAGATCGATATCACCAATCTCGATCGGACCGGTCTGGCGGCAGGCGATCGAGTTGTTGGAGGGGTCCTCAAACCAGTTGCCCTTGCTGAGCCGGTCAATGATCGACCGGTCGAAATAGGTGACGTGGCAGGTGACGCCCTTCACCTCGGGATCGCTCACGGCCTCGATGATGATGTCGTTGCCGACCCAGTCGACACCAACCTGGCCCACCACTTCGGCAGTCGCCAGAGCGGGGGCAAGAGCGAACAGCATGACCAGTCCGGATTTCAGCAGGCGATTGTTCACAGCCATTCAGGCCTCCATGGAATTGCACTATGAAGACGTAGGCACTCACGACTTCGTTACAAGGCTCGGCGAAGCGGCTTCGAAACGGAGCAAGCCTGATAGCCGGTTGGGTGCAACCTTCCCGGTGTTAAACTGATAACGCGCGCAAGATCCAACACATGATCAACGCCCTTTTCGCGAGCCATGGCGATGGACGCTGCCGCACAGACAACGGCATCTTCAGCGGCATTGTGATGGACGAAGCGCAGACCGAGATGACCGGCCAGAATATTGAGTTTGTGGGAAGGCAAGTGTGGCCACACCTTTTGGGCCATCTTGACCGAACAGAGATAGCTGAAACTCGGATAAGCCAGACGATAGACGTCCAGTGATGCTCGCCAGACGGAAAAATCGAAGGCCGCATTGTGGGCAATCATGGTCGCCCCGGCAAAGTCATCAGCGAACTCGTCCATGACCTCCGGAAATTCAGCAGCATCTTCGACATGCTCGGGTCGGATGCCATGAATCGCGATGTTGAACGACGAAAACCGCATCGATTTCGGACGGATCAGACGCTCTTCGACGCGCGTCACCGCCCCGCCTTCAATCCAGGCAAGCCCGACCGAACAGGCACTACCCCGTTCCTCATTGGCCGTTTCAAAATCGATGGCAATCGTTTTGCCGGAGGGAATAGAGATATTCGACATGACCTCGGCTTAAACCTTCACCAGGATTCGGACAACAACCGTGGTGAAAAGGCGGACCGCGCAACACAGTTGACACGGCATGCAACCCAGACAATGATCACGCCATGATTGCAAACCGCTCGGCAAACGTGACGCTTCACCTAACCACCGTTCTCATGGGAAAACGGTGCAGGAAGCGCGTGTCTGAAAGCTGAATTGCCTTCATAGCCCGCCAACCCTGCCCAATCGAGCAGGGTCGCAAATTGTCTCTGCTCCTGTCCCATTCAAGAAGAGTAGAGATGAACGATATGACATCCCCCAGTCCGATTGCCCCTGACGCCCGATGGCCCGCAGATCTGCGTATAAGGGCTATCCGTCCTGAAGATGCTGACGACATGGCCGCCTTGCAGAGCCTTCCCGGCTTTCGCTGCGGGACCCTTCGGATGCCATACCCTTCCGCGCCGAACGTGAAGAAACATATCGAGGGCATGGCCCCGAATGCCGTTTCACTTGTTGGCTTCATAGGCGACGTCATGGTCGGCAATGCCGGACTAAACCAGATGACTGGACGGCGAAGCCACACAGCCAGCATAGGCATGGGAGTTCACGATCTCTACCAACGGCGCGGCATTGGCAGAGCCTTGCTGGGCGAACTCGTGGCGATTGCCGAAAACTGGCTCAATCTCCACCGTCTGGAGTTGACCGTTTACACCGACAACCTGTCCGCGATCGCGCTCTATGAAAGCTTCGGATTTGAGCGGGAGGGCATTCACCGAGCTTACGCATATCGCGACGGCGCTTTTGTCGATGCTCTGGCGATGGCCAGGCTTCGAAAGCTGTGAGGATGGCAAATTACCCCAGGCTGGAGACCGGCTCGCGGCTCTCCAGCCTTCACCATAGTCTCCCTTTTCCGTCCTGCCCCCTATACTTTCGAGGCGTCTGCGAGTAGGAACGGCCCAACATACCCGCAATCGGCGGGCGCGGTGCCTTGGCCCGCTCTGGTGACCCATTTCGAAAGACGAACCGATGACTGATTTTGACGGCATCGTCCCGGCGATTGCCGAGGCCTTGCGCAAACGTGGCTACGACACCCTTACGCCCGTGCAGCAGGCGATGATTGATCCCGAACTTGAAACGCGCGATGCACTCGTGTCGGCGCAGACAGGTTCCGGCAAGACCGTAGCCTTCGGGCTTGCCATGGCGCCGACTTTGCTTGGCTCGGATCAGCGTTTCGGACGCGCTGGTGCACCTCTCGCTCTGGCCATCGCCCCGACGCGCGAACTTGCAATGCAGGTCAAGCGCGAACTCGAATGGCTCTATGCCGAAGCCGGCGCCATCATCGGCTCCTGTGTTGGCGGCATGGATGTGCGCACCGAGCGCCGCGCCCTTGAACGCGGTGCCCATATCATTGTCGGCACGCCGGGTCGCTTGCGCGACCACATCACCCGCAAGGCCCTCGACCTGTCGCAGCTGCGCGTCGCCGTGCTCGACGAAGCCGATGAAATGCTCGATCTCGGCTTCCGCGAAGATCTCGAATTCATCCTCGAAGAGGCGCCCGCCGATCGCCGCACGCTGATGTTCTCGGCGACGGTTCCCCGTTCGATCGCAGATCTGGCCAAGAGCTATCAGCGGGATGCCCGCCGCATCGAGACGGTTTCTGAAAAGAAGCAGCATGTCGACATCGAATACCGCGCGCTCGTCGTCGCCAATCCGGACAAGGAAAATGCGATCATCAACGCGCTGCGCTTCTACGAGGCGCGCAACGCCATCGTGTTCTGTTCGACCCGCGCTGCGGTCAACCACCTGACAGCCCGCCTCCACAATCGCGGCTTCTCCGTCGTGGCACTCTCGGGCGAACTCTCCCAGAACGAGCGTACGCATGCCCTTCAGGCCATGCGTGACGGTCGCGCCCGCGTCTGCATCGCAACCGATGTTGCGGCCCGCGGGATCGACTTGCCTGGCCTCGAACTCGTCATCCACGCCGACCTGCCGACCAATTCCGAAACCCTGCTCCACCGCTCAGGCCGAACCGGGCGTGCGGGCAACAAGGGTGTGTCGGCCCTCATCGTTCCGGTCGGCGCACGCCGCAAGGCAGAACGTCTGCTCGGCGGAGCCAATGTCAGCCCGACCTGGGCCCTGCCGCCCTCAGCCGACGAAGTACAGGCGCGTGACGACGAGCGTCTGCTTGCAGACCCATCGCTGCAAGATGCGCCGGCAGAAGACGAAGCCGCAATGGTCGCGACCCTGCTTGAAACCCACGGCGCCGACAAGGTTGCCGCCGCCTATCTGCGCCTACAGCGCGGCCATCGCTCGCCGCCGGAAGACCTGATCCCGGTCAACATGGAACAGCAGCGCAAGTCCCGCGAGATGGACGACCCGTCCAAGGCACCACCCCGTCCGCGCGCTGAACTCGGTCGCAGCCAGTGGTTCTCCGTCTCCGTCGGTCGCCGCCAGAGCGCCGAGCCGCGCTGGCTGATCCCGATGCTTTGCCGCAATGGCGGCATCACCAAGAATGAGATCGGCGCGATCCGCATCCAGCAGGAAGAAACCTTCATCGAAATCGCTGAAGACGGCGTCGAGACCTTCACCAACACGCTCGGCCAGAACATGACGCTGGAACGGGGCGTGCGCGTGTCGAAGGTGGAAGGCGTGCCGGACTTCAATGCACCGCAGAAGGATCGCCCTGCCCGTCCGCCGCGCGACGAAAACTTCAAGCCGCGCGATGACAAGCCCTATGCGGCCAAGAAATCCTTTGGCGAAAAGAAGCCCTATGGCGACCGCTATGCCGGTGGGGAAAAGAAGCCCTACGACAAGAAGCCGATGGGCGACAAGCCGTATGCCGACAAGCGCCGCGACCCGCTTGCCGCCAAGGATGCCGAAGTCTGGGGTGATGCGCCAGCACGTGCGCCGCGCGAGGACTGGGCGTCGCGCAAGCCCGCCGGCCGCGACGACCGTCCTGCCTATGCTGGCAAGAAGCCAGGCGGCCCGGGCGCTCCGCGTGATCGCGCCAAGCCTGGCCGCCCCGACAAGCCAGGCGGCTTCTCGAAGAAGGGCCCCAAGCCCCGCGGCTAATCGGTCGCGAGGCTGAGACAACGGGCCGGACCGACATGGCAATGCCATGACCGGGCGGTCCACGATCTCACCTTCAAATGGAATGGAACAATAAGGTGGCTCCCGCATTGTGCGACATCGGCACGAGCGGGGACCGTCTTGACACAAAACATATTGCGCGATCAGGCGGCTTGTACCGACCGCTTCGTGAAAGGGCTTGCTCGCGGACTGGCGGGCGCCCTTCTGTTTTCCCTGCCTATGCTGATGACCATGGAGATGTGGCATCTCGGGTTCTCCGTAGAGCGCGCGCGGCTTCTCCTTCTTCTCCTCATCAACCTCCCTCTGCTTCTGTTGCTATCCCACCGTATTGGCTTTGAGCGAACGAGCAGCTGGGCGGAATCCGCTCGAGATGCGATCGTGGCCTATGCCATGGGCATTCTCGCCAGCGCCTTCATCCTGATCATCCTCGGGGTGATGACGCCGGACATGCCGCCAAACCAGTGGATTGGCATGATCGGCATCCAGGCCGTCCCGGCAAGCATTGGCGCCTTGCTCGGACGCAGCCAGCTCAGCATGTCGTCAGACGAGGATAAGGAAGACGAAGAGCAAGGCGATGAAGAGGCGGACCGAGGCACGAGCTATGCAACAGAACTCTTCATGATGGCCGTCGGTGCGCTCTTCCTCTCGCTTAACCTTGCGCCGACCGAAGAGATCATGTTGATCGCCTACAAGATGAGCCACCTGCACGCACTGGCATTGGTCGTCCTGTCCTTGTCGGTCATGCACGGCTTCGTCTATTCGCTCGCCTTTCGTGGCGGTCACAGCGTGGAAGAAGGCGCGGACAGATGGCACGCTTTCATCCGCTTCACCTTGCCCGGCTACGTCGTCGCATTTGCCGTCAGTTACTACAGCCTTTGGACCTTTCAGGGGCTGGACGATCTGGCAGCCATCGAGATCGTGCTCGCTGTTATCGTCCTCACTTTTCCAGCAGCTATCGGCGCTGCTGCTGCCCGGCTCATCCTCTAGGAGTTTCCATGACACTTGATCGCAAAGGGAAGAATGCGGAAACTTCCAATCCCCTGTGGATCGAGTGGGGCACTGGCATCGTTTCGCTTGTTCTCGTCGCCGGTCTGATTGGCTGGGTCGCAGTCGATCTGGTCTTCGCCAAAGACAATCCTCCGGACCTCACAGTGGGTGTCACCGCAGTCGACAAAGTTGAATCCGGTTGGCTTGTCCGATTCGAAATCGCGAACATGGGCTCGCAAACCGCTGCGGAAGTCCAGGTTGAAGGCAATCTTGAAGCCAGTGGAGAAACTGTTGAAGAAGCATCAGCCACAGTCGACTACGTCCCCGGACAATCTAAGGCACGGGGCGGCCTGATCTTTTTCCAAAATCCGGATGAGATGCAACTTACCTTACGCGCTGTCGGCTATCGACAGCCATGAGAAAGCGCTGGCGGAAATGCAATCTGAAGTTTTAAATTTACGAAGTATTAATCGATGCCGCACTAAAAATCATCGAAGAGTATTTCAGGTCGGCTTCGACTCCCATGACAGCCAGACCAGTCAAAACTCGTCGGGTGATAAGGCATAAATTGCAAAGCGATTGATCACTAACCAGACGGTGCGGCAGGGGCAAGGGCCGACCGAATGGGTTGACGAACTTCATTGCGCGAAGAAGATCGATGCTCAAAAATCGTATCGAAGAATGGATCATTCGGGATATTGGCCCGACCGAGTTCGACAACTGGGACAATGTCATGCGCTTTGCGCTACGCTTGTCCGTCAGGATCGCGCTCGTTGCCTGTGGCATGGTTGCCGGCATTCTTGCGCTGATGCATCACTTCGAGCTTCTCCTCAATCCCCTGTGGCGCGATCTTGCGATCGGTTGCTGTATCGCAGCATTGGTCGGGTTCAATCTGACGATGATCGCATCAATGTATATGGGCTATGCCGTCATCCATCTGGCCAAGACACGCCTTGAATTCCAGCAATTGAGCCGGACGGATATGCTCTCTGGACTCCTCAATCGGCGGGCTTTCATTGAAGAGATGTCAGGTATCGACCGCGGTCAACTTCTCGTGCTCGACATAGATCGTTTCAAGCAGATCAACGACAAATTTGGTCACATGGCGGGAGACGACGTGATCGTCGCCGTTGCCACGATGTTGCGGGAAATGATCGACACGCCGCACAAGGTCGCCCGGATCGGCGGCGAGGAATTCGCAGTCCTTTTTGTCGGCATCGATGGTTCAGAAGCCTTGTCCCGCGCTGAAAAGATCCGCCGCATCGTGGAATCCAACACAACCCAGCTGGTACAGCAGACCATCGCTGTCACCGTCTCTGGCGGCCTGGCGGATTTGACGCCCCTTCGGGATTTCTCGGCCGCCTATGCGGCAGCCGACAAGGCGCTCTATTTGGCAAAGACCAGCGGTCGCAACCAGATGGTGCATGAAAACGATATCAGACATCTGGATATCGATCCCGATCCAGACCCGAAAGAGCCTTTCTTTACCGGCAGCCAGACCCTGAGACTGGTCTGAATTAAGGTCCGATAAGTTCAAGCCATTCGTCTTCGGTCATCACTGTGACTCCGAGTTCGCGCGCTTTGTCGAGCTTGGAGCCTGCACCCGGACCAGCCACCACATAATCCGTCTTCTTCGACACAGAGCCCGCCACCTTCGCTCCAAGCGACTCTGCCCGTGCCTTGGCCTCGTCACGCGTAAAACGCTCGAGAGAGCCTGTGAACACAACAGTCTTCCCCGTGACGGGACTGACTTGCACCGGACCGCTTTCGACCGCCTGCGGCGACACCTGTTCGACAAGCCTGTCTATCACCTCGATATTGCGTGGTTCCTTGAAGAATTCGACAATCGAGGCCGCAACGACTTCGCCGATGCCCTCGATGGCGTTGAGTTCGTTCCATGCCTCGCCATGCTTAGGCGCGGCCGCCGCCATGGCCTCGGCAAAGGCCCGGTAGCTGCCATAGGAACGTGCCAGCAACTTAGCGGTCGTTTCCCCCACATGGCGGATGCCGAGAGCAAAGATGAAGCGATTGAGCGCGATCTCGCGTCTGGCGTCGATCGCCTCGAACAACTTGCGAACACTTACCCGACCAAAGCCCTCGATGTTTTCAAGCTTGGTCAGGGAATTCTCCTGCCGTGATTTCAGGGTGAATATGTCGGGTGCAGTCCGGACCATTAGAGCCGGATCGTCGCTCTCGAAGAAGAAGTCGACCTGTTTCGTTCCGAGGCCTTCGATGTCGAAGGCATTTCGGGAGACGAAATGCTTCAGATGCTCCATGGCCTGCGCGCGGCAAACGAAACCACCTGTGCAACGCGTCACCGAATCGAGCTTGCCGGTCTTTTCGTTCCGCTCCCGCAGGGCATGGCTCCCGCAAACCGGGCATTTGCTTGGAAAGGCATATTTGACCGCATCGCTCGGCCGCTTCTCCGGCACCACATCCAGCACCTGCGGAATGACATCGCCTGCGCGCTGCACGATCACCGTGTCGCCGATGCGGATGTCGTGCTCCTCCTCACGGATGCGCGCACCCGAATTGCCGATACCTTCGATATAGTCAGCATTGTGGAGGGTCGCATTGGTGACGACCACTCCACCG
Source organism: Rhizobium sp. AAP43 (assembly GCF_001296045.1). Taxonomy (GTDB): domain Bacteria; phylum Pseudomonadota; class Alphaproteobacteria; order Rhizobiales; family Rhizobiaceae; genus Allorhizobium. The sequence continues at coordinate 65,308 of NZ_LJHS01000035.1, forward strand.
ACGGTGACCGGCGTCAGCCGCGCAACCGGCGTCAGGGCCCCGGTGCGCCCGACCTGAATGTCGATCGCCTCGACCGTGGTGAAGGCCTGTTCGGCCGGAAACTTGTGGGCCGTCGCCCAGCGTGGCGAGCGCGAACGGAAACCGAGCCGTCCCTGGAGGTCGAGACGGTCGACCTTGTAGACGACACCGTCGATGTCATAGTCGAGGTCAGCACGCTGCAATCCGATATCCCGATAGTGATCGAGGATCTCCTGTACTGATGTCAGACGGCGCGTCAGCGGATTGACCGGAAAGCCCCAGCGCTTGAACACATCGACCATGCCCGATTGCGTGTCCGCCGGCATGGTGCTGATCTCACCCCAGGCATAGGCGAAAAAGCGCAGATTGCGGCTGGCAGTGACCTTCGGATCGAGTTGACGCAGCGAACCTGATGCGGTGTTGCGCGGGTTGACGTAGGTCTGTTTGCCCTCCGCTTCCATCTGCGCATTGAGCGCGAGGAAGTCAGACTTCGCCATGTAGACTTCGCCACGCACCTCGACCACATCCGGAGCGTCGGACGGCAAGGTCTGTGGAATATCCTTAATCGTCAGAATATTGGCCGTTACGTTTTCACCGGTCGTGCCGTCGCCGCGGGTCGCAGCCGTCACCAGCTTGCGGTTCTCGTAACGCAGCGACATCGACAGCCCGTCGATCTTCGGCTCTGCCGTGAACGCGATGGAATTGTCCGGCAACTGGCCTAAAAAGCGATAGACCGAGGCGACGAAATCCTGAACGTCGTCATCCGAAAACGTATTGTCGAGCGATAGCATCGGCCGGGCATGCACCACCTGGGCAAAGATGCCGGCGGGCGCCGCGCCGACCCGTTGCGATGGACTGTCGGTCCGTACCAGCTGCGGGAAGCGCGCTTCGATGGCGTCGTTCCGCCGCTTCAGCGCGTCGTAATCCGCGTCCGAAAGTACAGGATTGTCCTTGCCATGATAGAGGGCGTCATGATGCGCGATCTCGGCTGCGAGGCGTTCGAGTTCTGCACGCGCCTCATCCTCGCTCATGTCGTCGACTGCAGGGATCTGTGCAAGCATGGCGCCCTCCGAAACTGTGCGTGCCGGTCATACCCGAAAACGGGCGAATGAAAAGATGGCGATCTTCAATCCGAAAGCTTGTCCATGTCCAGACGTGCCGTCAGCGGCAGATGGTCGGACGCAACCCGCGCAAGCGCACTGTCATGCACCGTCAGATCGGTAATCATGTCGGCCCGATTGCCCATGATGCGATCAAGCGACAAGACGGGCAGCCGCGCGGGAAAACTGGGGATTGCCGGCGGCAGGGGCCCAAAAATCGGTTCGAGCCGTGTCAGTGCGGAACCGGGTCCCAGACGCCACTCGTTGAAGTCCCCCATCAGGATGGTGGGTCGCTGGTCGCGCGCCTTCAAGATATCAAGGATCACATCCGCCTGTTGCCGACGCGCCCAGCGCAACAGCCCGAGATGCGCGGCAACGATCCGGAGCCCGGCGCGCCCGTGAAAATCGAACTCCGCCACAAGCGCACCGCGTGGCTCAAGCCCGGGCAGCGCCACCTGATGCACGTCACGAATCGCCCCCTGCCGGAAGAGCAGGAGATTTCCGCGCCAGCCATGCGACTTCGTCGACGTCACCACAGGCACAGGAACCAAGCCGGTTTCCAGCCGAAGCCGGTTGAGATCGAGCAGGCCCGACCGCTCGCCAAACCGCTGATCAGCCTCCTGCAACGCGATCACATCCGGCTTGATCTCCCTGATGACGTCGATGATCCGGCCAGGATCGAAACGCCCGTCTGTCCCGACGCATTTGTGCACATTGTAGGATGCGACCGTAATCGCGCCGTCGAGGTCGGCGCGCTCGCGCATCGTGTCAGGACGTTGACGCCGATTGCGGAACGAATTCATCATCGTCTTTGCGAGGCTCGGGGCAGCTTTTTTCATCGCGCTGATCAACGTCCCATCATTTCATTTCCTCACAAGACCCGCGTGGACGCAAGCTAGATCGGCCTGACATCACAAATAGGGCGAACCGAGCCAAAACAAGCGGTCGAGCAATCGGAGCGGCAAGGAACGCGCCTTCAGCGCATCCAGTGTCAGTTCCTCGGCATCCGCCATCAGCCCGTCGATCCGTCTGCCGATCTGCTCGGCCAGCGCATAATCGAAAACTTCCAGATCGATTTCGAAATTCAGCCGCAGTGACCGCGCATCGAGATTGGAGGAGCCGATGAAGCACCATTTACCGTCGACGATCATCAGTTTGGAATGATCAAAAGGGGCAGCAGCAAGATAAACGCGGCATCCCTCTTTCAGGACCTCGCTCATCTGCGCCAGCATGGCCCGCGCCACGATGGCAAGATTGTTCTCTGCCGGGACCACGATCTCCACACGCACACCCCGGCGCGCCGCCGTGTTCAACGCGGCGAGAAAGGTGGTGTCCGGGAGGAAATAGGGGGAGACGATCCGAATGGATTCCTCCGCAACGGAAAACGCGCCGAGCAGCATCTTGAGGTTGGTTTCGAGATGCGAATCGGGACCGGAGACAATCGTCCGGACATAGGCGCCCTCACCCGGCACGGCGTCGGGCAGCCGCACCCGCCATTCGGGTGACACCAGCAACTCATTGGTCTCGAAATACCAGTCTTCTGCAGCAACCGCGAGAATGTCGGCGACCACAGGCCCGGTTACCCGGAAATGCGTATCACGTGCCGCACCTTCGCCGGTAAAGCCTTCACGCAGGTTCATGCCCCCGACAAAGGCCACCTGCCCGTCTGCGACCAGGATCTTTCGGTGTGTCCGCAGATTCGCATAAGGCAGACGCAGTCCGACGATAACCTGTCCGTTAAAGGACACCACGGGAACGCCGGCATCCTCAAGATAACCGATGATACTCGGAACGCTGTAGCGGGCGCCCACAGCGTCAACCACGACCCTGACGCTAACACCCCGCCTATGGGCTCGAATCAGGCTGTCGGCAATGCTGAGACCGATCGCATCCCGGTCGAAGATATAGGTTTCGAGAATGACGCTTGCCTCGGCAGCATCGATCGCCTGTCGCATCGCGGCGAACGTCTCTTCGCCCGTGGGAAGCAGATCCACATGATTACCCGATGACAGAGGATGACGCGCCACCCGGTCACCAAGCCCCTTCATCTGGTCGAAGCGCCCGCCAAAGTGGTCGGCGACAACGTCACGGCTGATCGCATAGAGGGACAGATCCCGCCAGATATCGTCGAGTGCCAGACTGCGGCGATGCACGACCCCTGCCCGCCGCATCCGGTTGATGCCGACCACGCCATAGATGAGCGCTCCAACCAGTGGCGACAGGATGATGATGCCGACCCAGCCGAGCGCCGAGCGCACCTCGCGCTTGGTCATTGCCGCATGCACGGCGGCAAGCGATCCGAGCACGATCGACAGGAGCGCAAGAGTTTCAGCCCAATAGGTCTGGATGACGTCGATCATGGCATGCCGGCTAAGAGAAGTGTCTACCGCTACATAAAGGGCGCAGGCGGTGCCGGTTCAAGCCTCACCGGCAAGAAGCTTGGCGGCAGCCGCGCGCGCTTCGTCAGTCACCGAGGCACCGGCCAGCATACGGGCAATTTCTTCGCGACGATGCTCTGGCGTCATGATCGCAACGCGGGTTGCAATCTTGTCGCCGGCATCGCCGGTCGGGCCCTTGGCAATCAGGAAATGCGTCGTCGCACGAGCCGCCACCTGCGGTGCGTGGGTAACCGACAGAACCTGCACCGTATCCGACAAGCGCTTCAGCCGCTGCCCGATCGCGTCAGCGACGGCACCGCCGACACCGGTATCAATTTCGTCAAAGACCAACGTCGGCGCAGAACCGCGGTCGGCAAGCGCTACCTTCAGGGCAAGCAGGAATCGCGAAAGTTCACCGCCCGATGCGACCTTAAGAATAGGGCCGGGGCGCGTGCCAGGGTTGGTCTGGACATGGAACTCGACGGTGTCGATCCCCTCGGCACCGCCATTCTCGGGATCGGTCGCGATCTCCACCATGAAGCGGGCCCGTTCCAGCTTGAGGGCTGGAAGCTCATGCATGACGGCATCGGCAAGCGCCGAGGCTGCATTCCGGCGCTTCTCGGAAAGCTGTTGCGCGAGATGATCGTAATGCGCCCTGGCCTCCCGCGCTGAGGCTTCGAGTTGGCCGAGCCTCTCTTCGCCGGCATCGAGGTCAGCGAGATCTGCGACCATCTTTTCCGCAAGTGCAGGCAGGTCGGTCACCGCAACGGAATATTTGCGCCCAGCGGCACGAAGCGCGAAAAGCCGCTCCTCGACACGCTCCAACTCGCGCGGATCGAACTCGGTACGGCGCAGGGCAGCCTCGACCTCCATCTGCGCTGCAGACAAAGTATCAAGCGCACTGCCCAAAAGCTGCACGGTTTCTTCCAGAAGACCCGGTGCCTCGTGGCTCTTGCGTTCGAGACGACGCATCATCGAGGCAATGAGTGGGACGGGAGAGGCATGGCCATTGAGAAAGTCGGATGCCTCGGAGATGTCGCCGGCGATCCGTTCCGACTTCTGCATGCGCGAACGCTTCTCGGCGAGCTCGTCCTCCTCGCCATCCTGCGGTGACAGGCCTTCGAGCTCTTCGACCGAAGCACGAAGATAGTCTGCCTCGCGGGCAGCCGCTTCAACCTTGGCCTTGTGCGCCTTGAAGCTGCGCTCGGCATCGCGCCAGCGCCGAAAGCTTTCACCCAGCCCAACGGCTTCATCGGTCAGACCGGCAAAGGCATCGAGCAAGGTCCGATGGGTGTCGATTTCTGTCAACGCTCGGTCGTCATGCTGCCCGTGGATCTCGACCATCAACTGGCCGACCTGGCGCATCAGCTGAACGGAAACCGGCTGGTCGTTGATATAGGCGCGAGTCCGTCCATCCGCTGATTGCACGCGGCGGAAGATAAGATCGCCGTCGTCGTCGACGCCATTCCCCTTGAGAAGCGTGCGGGCCGCATGGCTAGCCGAAACGTCGAAGACAGCCGTTACCTGTCCCTTGTCTTCGCCATGACGCACAAGCGACCCATCACCGCGCCCACCAAGAGCCAGGGACAGACTGTCGAGCAAAATAGACTTGCCGGCCCCGGTTTCGCCGGTCAGCACGGACAGACCCGCCTCGAACGACAGGTCCAACCGCTCGATCAGAACGATATCGCGGATCGAAAGCTGGACCAGCATGAGTTCAACGTCTCGCTTGCGATGGCCTCAGGAACCGACGAGCAGGTTGCGACCAGCACGTGCGATCCAGGAGCCGGAGTTTTCCCGTGGCTCAAGCCCGCCGCGCTGCAGAAGCTTGTAGCTGTCGGCATACCACTGGCTATCCGGGTAATTGTGACCGAGAACGGCGGCTGCCGTCTGGGCTTCCTGAACCACACCCATGGCGAAATAGGCTTCGACCAGACGGGCGAGTGCTTCTTCGATCTGGTTGGTATTCGGATACTTTTCGACGACCATCCGGAAACGCGAAATGGCAGCAAGATATTCCTTGCGCTCGAGATAGTAACGACCGACCTGCATTTCCTTGCCGGCGAGCTGGTCGCGGGCAAAGCGGATCTTGGCCTGCGCATCGTCGACATATTCCGAATCCGGATAGTTATCGACCACGCGCTGCATAGCATCGATCGTCTTGACCGAATTGCGTTGATCCTGCGTGACGCTCGAGATCTGCTTCCAATAGGAAAGACCAACAAGATACTGCACATAGGCCGAATCTTCGGACTCCGGATAGAGCTTCATGTAGCGATCGCCGGTCGAGATCGAATCGGCGTAGCGGCCCATGCGGTATTTGGTGAAGGTGCTCATCACCAGCGACTTGCGCGACCATTCGGAGAACGGATGCTGGGAATCGACCGCATCGAACTTACGGGACGCCTCGCTCATCTTTCCGGCCTTAATGTTGGCCAGCCCCTGATTGTAGAGCACTTCCGGCGGGTCGGTTTCCGCCGCCAGCTTGGTGATGTCGAGGTCGGGGTCGCTCTGGCATCCAGCGAGCACACCCGCGACCGAAACCATGACACAGAGGCTTGCAATACGTGCGGCTTTCTTCACAGCGACCGATCCTACTTGATTCATTCCAAAGATCCCGATTGCAGCGCCGCATAGTCTCGTCGCGTCAGACCGAGTTTCTAGCCACAAATGCGGCATCAGGGCAACGCAGTGATGGCCATTTAACGCAATTTTATGGCATGGCCCCAGAAAGTTTCCGCTCTCGCCGCCCGCCACCGAAACAAAAACGCCGGCCTTGTGCAAGCCGGCGTCTGGTGAATTCACATTTCAAAAGCAGATCACGCCGACCAAGGGGCAAATTCGGCCATCTGGACGGGAACGAATTCGCGCGCCCGGACACGCATGTCGCGGCTCGGCGCCTCGACAACTTCATAAGCCGTGGGATCGCTGAGCAGCGCCTTCAGCGCATTGGCGTTCAGCTTGTGGCCACCGCGATAAGACCGGTAGCAGCCGATGAACTGGGCACCTGCAAGCGCCAGGTCTCCTACGGCATCCAGCGTCTTGTGCCGGACGAATTCGTCCTTTTCGTAACGCAGGCCTTCGACATTAATGACGGTGTCGTCATCGGAGATCACGACGGAATTTTCCAGCGAGGAGCCGAGTGCGAAACCGGCTGCCCAAAGGCGCTCGACATCCCGCATGAACCCGAAGGTTCGCGCCCGCGACAGCTCATCCTTGAAAGACTGTGCGGAGAGATCACCAGCCCAGGTCTGGCGGCCGATCAGCTTGCTGTCGAAATCGATCTCGACCTCGAATCGCGTGCCGTCATAAGGACGGAACTCGGCCCAGGACGAACCCGATTCGATTCGCACCGGCTTCGTCACGCGGATGTAGCGACGCTTGACGCCAAGATTGGTCATGCCGACCTGCTCGATCGCATCAATGAAGACTTCCGAGCTGCCATCCATGATCGGCATTTCGGCGCCATCGACTTCGATCACGACATTGTCGAGGCCAAGCGCGTAGAGTGCTGCCATCACATGTTCGATCGTCGCAATCGAATGGGCCGGAGACGTGCCAAGCACGGTGCAGAGATCGGTGTTACCGACATGCGCCGACACCGCACGATATTCGCTGGTCGTGCCATCATCGAGTTGGCGGACAAAGACAATGCCGGTGCCAGCCTCGGCCGGCTGAAAGGTGATCGTCACGCTCTTGCCGGAATGAACTCCAATACCAGTCAGCGAAAGCGATGCCGCGATGGTTGTTTGAAATCCGAGCAGAGCGATTGCCATTCCATAAAGCCTTGTCTTGTGCGACGCGTGAGCCGGGATGATGGTTGCCCTAGCCTGCCGTCAAGTCATGTCCCGGTGCGGATCATGCACCTTGTTCATCGTCATACATACGGACTGAAGGGCATAGATCAAATCACTGTTTCTTTCGCTTTGTAACGAAGCCAAGCCCCTGAAAGATATAGGGATATTACCGCGCAAAAGCCCGTTCCAAAACGCAAGAAACCCGGGCCACCGGCCCGGGTTTCAAAGGTGGCGAAGAATCGCTCAGTTCGTCTGGCGGCGCAGGAATGCTGGAATTTCCAGCTCGTCCCCTTCGCTTGCCGAACGGGCAGGCGTTGCGCGACCGTGATCGTCAAGCTGACCGCGGCGCGGCGCATAGAGGCTGGCCTCTGCCGAGAGCGGGCGGCGCTGCTGCGACGGAGCCTGCGGAGCCGAACCCGTCATGTCGCCCATGACTTCCTCGTCCTGATGGCGGCCGAGAGAGTTGGTGATGCGCTTCAGGAGACCCATCGGGCCACGCTCATCCTGGGCGGCAGGGGCTGCCGTAGCCGCGTTACGATGGTCCATCTCTGCCCGGACGACCGGCGAGAAGTCCTCGACCTTCGGCATGCGAACCGGCTCAGGCGCCATACGCTGCATGTTGGCGACCGGATCCATCATCATCGGCGCCGGAGCGACCGGCGCCTGCATGGCAGGCTGAACCGGAGCGACAGGAGCCGGCGCATAGGTCGGAGCCTGCGGCTGGATCATCTGCGGGGCAGGAGCGACCTCCGGTGCGGGGCTTGCAAACAGCTTGCTGGCCGGGCGGAAATCGTTCTGTACCGGCTGAGCCTGCTGGAGTGCTGCCATCGACTGACGGGCAACGGCGATTTCGAGTTCACGCTCCATTTCAGCTTCAGCCGAACGGATGGTCTCGGCGACCGGGTCCATTCCGGTCTTGGGAGCCTGCGTCATTGCAGGCTGATATGCGGCCGCTGCCGGAGCAACGGCCGCGGAGGGACGCATAACGGGCTTTGCGACCGGAGCAGCGTCGTAACCGCGGGCAGCCATGGCAGCCCGATCGATACCCGTTGCCACGACGGACACGCGGATGATGCCTTCCAGCGCTTCGTCGAAGGTCGCACCGAGAATGATGTTTGCGTCCGGATCGACTTCTTCGCGGATACGGGTCGCGGCTTCGTCGACTTCAAACAGTGTGAGGTCACGACCACCGGTGATGGAGATCAGCAGGCCCTGAGCGCCCTTCATCGAGGTTTCGTCGAGCAGCGGGTTTGCAATGGCAGCTTCTGCAGCCTGCATGGCGCGGCCTTCGCCGGACGCTTCGCCGGTTCCCATCATGGCGCGGCCCATCTCGCGCATCACGGAGCGAACGTCCGCGAAGTCGAGGTTGATCAGGCCTTCCTTGACCATCAGGTCGGTGATGCAGGCAACGCCCGAATACAGCACCTGGTCGGCCATTGCGAAGGCGTCGGCGAAGGTGGTGCGGTCGTTTGCGATGCGGAAGAGATTCTGGTTCGGAATGACGATCAGCGTGTCGACCGACTTCTGCAGTTCCTCGATACCCATCTCGGCCAGACGCATGCGGCGACCGCCTTCGAAGTGGAAGGGCTTCGTGACGACGCCGACTGTCAGGATGCCCTTGTTGCGGGCGGCCTGAGCGACGACAGGAGCAGCACCGGTACCGGTACCGCCACCCATGCCGGCGGTGACGAAGCACATATGCGTACCGTTGAGATGGTCGATGATCTCGTCGATGCACTCTTCAGCGGCGGCGCGGCCGACTTCCGGCTGCGAACCCGCACCGAGGCCTTCCGTGACGTTGACGCCGAGCTGGATGATGCGCTCGGCCTTGGTCATGGTCAGCGCCTGGGCATCCGTGTTGGCGACGACGAAATCGACGCCCTGCAGGCCAGCGGTGATCATGTTGTTGACGGCATTGCCGCCACCGCCACCCACACCGAACACGGTGATGCGTGGCTTCAGCTCAGTGATATCTGGCTTCTGCAGCTTGATGGTCATGGTACCCGTTCCTTCTTTTTCCGGCCGCATCGCCAAGCCGGCCATGGTATTTCAACAGATTTTCCTTGGCCGAACCTTATGATCCGGCCGCTAACTCAAAAACTCTCTTTCAGCCATTGCCCCATACGGGCGAAGCGGCTGTTTCCGTTGCCAAAGGGCGAGAAGAGCCCGCCCTGCCCGGCATGTGTCTCCTGGTCCGCCATCTGCGGATAGATCGTCAGTCCGACGGCTGTCGAAAACGCCGGTCCCTTGGCAGCCGCTGGCAGACCCGACACGCCCATCGGGCGACCGATCCGCACATTGCGCGCCAGGATCTTCCGTGCCGCCTCAGACATGCCAGTCAGCTGGCTTGCGCCGCCGGTCAGCACGACCCGCTTGCCGACGATAGGCGAAAAGCCCGACGCCTGGATCCGGTCGCGCAGCAATTCGAGGGTCTCCTCGATGCGCGCGCTGATGATCCGGGTGAGCAGAGCCTTGGGCACCTGAATCGGTTGGTCGCGGTCGTCTTCGCCGATCGGCGGGACAGACACGACTTCGCGATCATCGGCGCCATTGGCGACAGCCGAACCGTGAACGACTTTCAGACGTTCTGCATCCTCGATACGGGTCGAAAGCCCGCGCGCCAGATCTGTGGTCACATGATGACCGCCGATCCCGATGGCGTCCGTATGGATCAACTTGCCTTCCGCGAAGACCGAGATGGTGGTCATGCCACCGCCAAGATCAATCGCTGCGCAACCAAGCTCCACTTCGTCGTCAACCAGGGCAGCAAGCCCGCTGGCATAAGGTGTGGCAACCACACCTTCGACGGTCAGATGAGCACGGTTGATGCAGAGTTCGAGATTGCGGAGCGCTGCACGTTCGGCCGTGACCACATGCATGTCGACGCCGAGGACGTCGCCATACATTCCAAGTGGATCACGGATTCCCCGCTCGCCGTCAAGCGAAAAGCCTGTCGGCAGCGAATGCAGCACGGCCCGGTCGTTGCCCTGCGACTGCTGGCCAGCCGCAATCAACACCTTGCGGAGGTCGGAGCCTTCCACTTCCTGGCCACCGAGATCGATGGTTGCCGTGTAGACGTCAGACCCGATTCGGCCCGCCGAAACGTTGACGATCAGGCTTTCGACCGTGAGCCCGGCCATGCGTTCGGCTGCGTCCACGGCCAGACGTACGACGTTCTCGACGGCATCGAGGTCGGCAATGACGCCCGACTTCACGCCGTAGGACCGCTGGTGACCGAGACCGATCACTTCGACATTATGGGTGCGGCCCGGCAGGACGGACGTTTCGCGCCGCGGCGTCAGGCGTGCAATCAGGCAGACAACCTTTGTCGAGCCGATGTCGAGCACCGAAACGACATGCGCCCGCTTCGAAGAAAGCGGCTTGGAACGCGGAAGACCGAAGGAGGAACCACCGAAGATGCTCATATCTTCTGCTCCAGCTTCTTGAGTGTTTTGCGACGCTCCTCGAGGGCAGCGGTACGTCGCCCCTGGGCTTCCGGCGTCAGACGCACCGTGACCCGATCGGGGAGACGAAGGTCGATTGCGGCGATATCGCGCGAGAGCACAGACTGCTCCTCTTCGAAACGGTTGAGGAGCGCCAGCGCGTCGGCAATCTTGCCCTCCGGCAGACGAACGATAATGCCATTGTCCATGTGAACATCCCAACGGCGCCCGCCGACGCGAACAAAGGCCTTGACCCGCGATGCAATTGCCGGCCAGGCCGAGAATTCTTTCTCGACCGCCGCAGCAGCACTTTCCGCATCGCGACCGACGAACAACGGCAGCGAAGCAAACTTGTTGTCGCGCAGCGGCGCAATGACGCTGCCCGAACGCTCGATCAAGGACAAATCGGTTCCATGCTGCCAGATGCCGTAGGCCTGGCGCTCGCGCAGCAGAATTTCGACGGTCGCCGGGTAAACCTTGCGGATCTCCACCGATTCGATCCAGGGAAGCTCGGCAATTGCGGTGCGCGCCGCGGCAATGTCGAGACCGAGAAGGCTCGTCGAGCCATCAAGACCAAGCAACTGAAGAATATCGATTTCGGACGTATGCTGATTGCCGGAGACCCTGACGTCCTCAACGGCGAACCCCACACCGGAAGTCGTAGCCTCCATGACAGCCGGCCAATGGCCACCAACGATCGTTCCATGAAGCGCGACGGCAGAATAGAAGCTGATCAGCGACATCTTGCCGAGATGGCGCGGCAAAACGATGCGACCGGCGCAAAGGCTAAGGATAAACCGCACAACGCGACGCAAAGGACGCGGCAGCACGACACCCTCACCCGAAGCATGAGCAACCGCATTGGTGCCCCTGCCGTTTACCGATTTATTGCCGCTCAACGAGAACAAGAAGCGTCCTCCACCATCCAACGCAGGAATTCACCAAATTCATAACCGGCATGCGCCGCCATTTCCGGCAGCAGCGAGGTCGGGGTCATGCCGGGCTGGTTATTCAATTCCATCCAGATCAGATCGCCCTCTTCGGACATCCGGTCGTCGTAGCGAAAGTCTGAGCGACTCACTCCGCGACACCCGAGCGCCCGATGCGCCGTCAGCGCTAAGTCTTGTATTTTTTGGTAAATTTTCGGTGAAATTTGCGCAGGAAGGACATGCTCAGAGCCCCCGGCCGCATACTTCGCATCAAAATCGTAGAAGGCATGACCGAGAGGGACGATCTCAGTGACCCCGAGAACCTTGTCGCCCATGACACCGCAGGTCAGCTCGTGACCAGCGACATAACGCTCGACCATAACCTCGTCGCCATACTTCCATTCGCTCGACGTCAGGATCTGCGGTGGATGCGTCATATCCTCACGAACGATGACCACGCCAAAGCTTGACCCTTCGCGAACTGGCTTCACCACATAGGGAGGCGCCATCGGATGAACCGTGCCGATATCGAAGCGATTGAGAACAATCGCTTCCGCAACAGGCACACCTGCCTGTGCCGCAACGATCTTCGCCTGGCGCTTGTCCATGGCAAGCGCCGAAGCCAGCACCCCCGAATGCGTGTAAGGGATCTGGAGGTATTCGAGCACACCCTGGATCGTGCCATCCTCGCCGTAAGGCCCATGCAGCGCATTGAAGGCGACATCCGGCCGCAACTCTTCGAGCACCCGGCCGATATCACGGCCGACATCCACGCGACTGACACGATAGCCGACGGTTTCGAGGGCTGCGGCGCAGGCTGCCCCCGAAGACAAGCTCACCGGCCGCTCCGAAGAAAATCCACCCATCAAAACCGCAACATGCCTGCCAGTCATCAACGCCTCGCAAAATTCGATACCTGCCCCGCGACTCTCAGGTCGCACGGGCTTTCTGCAAGATCAGTTGAACAACATTAAGGTTAATGAACCGTTTACTTTCGTTAACCAGAGCCACTTTCAGGCCACGAAAAATCCTCCGATAGAGAATTAAAATCAGAGGATATCAATCTGAAAATAAGAACGATTTAGGGGCTTCGCACAAAAAAAATCAATGCAGCAAGGCAACCGCTGGAGCGCTCATGAAATCGCGTCGTAAACCTGTGTCACGATCCAGAAACTGATCGGCATGGACGATTCGATTACGCCCTGCAGCCTTGGCGACATACATCGCCTGATCAGCCCGACAGAACATTTCACTAAACCCCGCCCCCATGGCAGCCTCGGCAATTCCAGCAGAGACCGTCACCGGGATATGGCCGCCAGGGCCGAAGAAAGCCCTGCACTCAACCGCGAGACGCACATGTTCGGCAATATCCATCACCGAGGCATCACCGTCACTGCCAATGAGGATGGCGAACTCCTCCCCGCCCAGGCGTGCTGCCATCCCATCCGCTGGTACGATCCGGCGTAGAATCTCGCCCACTTCAGCGATGACCTCGTCGCCAGCCTTGTGGCCGAAGTTGTCATTGATTGCCTTGAACCGGTCGATATCAAACAGGACCATCGAGACCGGCCCCTTCATCCGCTCAAACTGCTCGACGAATGCACGCCGATTCATCAGTCCAGACAGCATGTCGGTTCGGCTGAGAAGTTCGAACTTCTGCCGGGAAATACGTAGATCATAAATGGCAAGGCCGACGACGGCATATGCAACGAGCGCCACCAAAAACGAGACGGGTGGCGTAAGCACGGTCGCGATCACCAGTGCCGGACCCAGCGGATAGGGCAGGAGGTTGAAGGCGACCAGCAACAAATGGGCGAGCAGATTAAGCCCATAAGCAACCAAGGCGATCTTGGCCGCCATCCAGGTCGCCTTGCTCCATACGGCAGCACGGGACGAAAACTCGCCCAGCGTTAGCTGCCGTATCACCCAATGCCGCGCAAATCTGACCATAAACCACCCCTGGACTGGAGGGAGCTTACGTTACGCGAGTTAAAAAACCGTCGTAGAGCGACTCGCGGCAGTCAGACAGCCGCGCTTCCCATGAACGGCTTGACCTCACGACCAGGCATAAAGATGCCAAGCCGCTTGATTTCCCATTCAAGTTTGACGCCGGTTTTCTCGAAGACCTGCTGGCGAACACTCTCGCCAAGATATTCGAGATCGTAGCCAGTGGCATGGCCGACATTGATCATGAAGTTGCAATGCAGGGATGACATTTGCGCACCGCCGATCATCAGACCCCTGCATCCTGCCTCGTCGATCAATTCCCAGGCTGAATGGCCTTCCGGATTTTTGAAGGTCGACCCGCCCGTCTTCTCCTTCACCGGCTGCACCGTCTCGCGGTGGTGACGCACGGCATCCATGTCGGCGCGGATCTTGGCCTTATCCTCGGGATAGCCCTCGAACAGCGCGCTGGTGAAGATCAAGCCCTCAGGGGCTGCAGAATGACGGTAGCTGTAGCCCATGTCGGCGTTCGACAGCACGTGAACATTGCCCTTGCGATCGACCGCCTCGACTTCGACCAGCCGGCCGGCCGTATCGCCGCCATTGGCACCCGCATTCATGCGGATCGCGCCACCGATGGAGCCCGGAATGCCATAGTAGAAGTGGAAGCCGCCGATGTTATTGTCCATCGCCATGGCGGCGATGTGCTTGTCCGGGCAAATCGCGCCAGCGCGAATTCGGTTCTCGCCAGCAAGCTCGACCTGACCAAAACCCTTGGCCGACAGCCGGATCACCACACCGGGGATGCCGCCGTCACGCACCAGAAGGTTGGAGCCAACACCGACCACCGTCAGCGGAACGTCTTCCGGCAAAAGTTTCAGGAACGTCACCAGGTCATTGGTGTCATGGGGTTGAAACATGAGCTCGGCGAGGCCACCCGCCTGGAACCACGTTACACGGTCCATCGGCGCGTCTGGCGTCAGCCGGCCCTTCAGTTCACTGACCCCCGGTCCGAGCGAGGCCAGAAGCTTTTCCCCATCCACCTGTTTCATTCAAGACTTTCCCGCAATTGCATCCAGTTCAGCCGGCAGGGCGGCTGCCCACTGGGTAATGTTACCGGCCCCCAACAGGACCACAAAATCGCCCGGTTGCGCAATGGCCGCAACGAGAGAGGCAAGGTCTCCTGACTTCGGGAGGTAACGTGCGTCACGATGCCCGCCCGACTTGATCCGCGAGACCAGCGTTTCCGAATCGACGCCTGTTATCGGATCTTCGCCCGCCGCATAGACTGGCGACAGGAAAATCGTGTCGGCATCGTTGAAGCAGTTGGCGAAATCCTCGAAGAGACTTGCAAGCCGCGAGAAACGATGCGGCTGATGCACGGCGATAATCCGGCCCTTGCACGATTCGCGCGCAGCCTTCAGCACTGCTTTGATTTCCACTGGGTGGTGCCCGTAGTCATCGAAGACCTGCACATTGTTCCAGCTTCCGGTCAAGGTGAAGCGACGCTTCACGCCGCCGAACCCCTCAAGCCCGCGCCGGATCGCCTCTTCCGGAATATCGAGGCGATTGGCAACCGCGATTGCGGCGCAGGCATTCGAGATATTGTGTCGCCCTGGCATGGGCAAGACGAGGTCATTGAAGTTGAACACACGACCGGTTCGACGACGGCGGATCTCCACGTCGAAGATCGAGCGCGTGCCGTCTAGGCGGACGTTGGAAAAGCGCACATCAGCCTGCGGATTTTCCCCGTAGGTGATGACCTTGCGATCCTCGATCTTGCCGACCAGCGCCTGCACTTCCGGATGATCAAGGCACATCACGCCAAAGCCGTAGAACGGAACGTTCTCGACGAACTGGCGGAAGGCGGCACGCGCATTGTCAAAGGTGCCGTAGTGGTCCAGATGCTCCGGATCGATATTGGTGACGATCGCCACTTCAGCCGGCAATTTGAGGAAGGTGCCGTCGGACTCATCCGCTTCGACCACCATCCACTCGCCCTCACCCATGCGCGCATTGGTACCATAGGCATTGATGATGCCGCCATTGATGACGGTTGGGTCCATTGCGCCAGCTTCAAGAAGGGCGGCGACCATCGACGTCGTGGTCGTCTTGCCATGCGTTCCGCCAACGGCAATTGCATTGCGGAACCGCATCAGCTCCGCCAGCATTTCCGCGCGCCGAACGACGGGCAGCAGCTTTTCACGCGCCGCGACCAGCTCCGGATTTTCCTTCTTGATCGCTGTCGAAACAACGACGACTTCGGCCTCGCCGAGATTATCAGCGCTATGGCCCACGAAAACCTCGATCCCCTTGGCGCGCAACCGCTGCACATTCGCGCTTTCGGATTGATCAGACCCTTGGACCTTGTGGCCGAGATTGTGCAGGACTTCTGCAATCCCGCTCATCCCGATGCCGCCAATCCCGATGAAATGGACCAGCCCAATTGTTTTCGGCATTTTCATTGTGTGGCTCCCTTCGACTGGGCGATGCCCTTGCCGGCGGCAATAGCCTCTACGAGATCGGCGAGCAAGCTGGCCGCATCCGGCTTGCCCGTGCTTTTTGCCGCCGCAGCTGTATGAGCCAGCCTTTCCGGCGCATCCATTGCATCCTGCAGCAACAGCGCAATCCGTTCCGCCGACAGCTCTGATTGCGCAATAACCTCTGCTCCGCCTTCGGCTGCTAGCGCCTTGGCATTGGCGGCCTGGTCGTGATCAAGCGCATAGGGGTAAGGCACAAGGATGCTCGGGCGTCCGATCACTGCGAGCTCAGAGACAGTCGAGGCACCAGAGCGGCATATTACCAGGTGCGCTGACGCAATGCGCGCGGCCATGTCGGTAAAGAACGGCTCAACCTCAGCCGACACGCCGAGTGCCGCATAGGCGTCAACCACCTTCTGGCGATCATCCGGACGGGCCTGTTGGGTGACAACAAGCCTCTGTCGTGCGGCCTCCGGCAAAAGCTTGATAGCCGACGGAATGGCATCGGAAAAGAACTGCGCGCCCTGGCTGCCGCCAAAGACGACAAGCCGGAACAGTTCACCAGCGCCGGACGCCTGGTAGGCGACATTTGACGCTTCGATTACCGCTGGCCGGACCGGATTTCCAGTCAGCACCATCTTGTCACGATAATCGCCAGCCGGCGCCAGAAAGCCGCCGGCAATGGCTTTCACCCGCGAGGCAAGAAGACGGTTGGCGCGTCCCATGACGGCATTCTGCTCATGCACCGCGGTCGGAACGCCCAGGCCCGCCGCAGCAAAAAGCGGCGGTACTGTCGGATATCCGCCAAACCCGATGACGGCCTTGGGCTTCAGTTTCGACACCAGCGCACGGCCCTGGCGATACCCTTGCCACAACGACAGCAGCGCTTTGACAATGGCGACCGGGTTCTTCGAGCCAATCGTAGCGGAATTGACGGTATGCACGGTGTCAGCCGGAAAGCTTCCAGCATAACGCTCGGCCCGGCGGTCCGTGACGAGATCGACACCGTAACCGCGACGCTTCAATTCATGCGCCAAGGCCTCGGCCGGGAAAAGATGGCCGCCGGTCCCCCCGGCGGCGAGCAAAATTGTGCCTTTGGACATGGGCTTACTCCGCTGGAACCCCGGCGACGGACCGGAACAGGCTCCGCTCCTGGGCTCGCTTTTCGGGGCGTCGACGGGTCAACGCCAGGATGAAGCCGGCCGTGACGCAGATCGCGGTCATCGACGAGCCGCCATAAGAGATCAACGGAAGGGTCATCCCCTTCGCCGGCAGAAGTTCGAGATTGACGCCGATATTGATCATCGACTGCACGCCGAGCAGCAGAACCAATCCGGAAACGGCCAGCCGGTTGAAATCGTTGCGCTCGCGAAATGCATGACTGAGCCCCCGCAGCACGAGGAAGCCGAAGATCGCCACAAGCACCATGCAGAAGATGATGCCGAATTCTTCCGCCGCCACTGAAAAAATGAAGTCTGTATGACTGTCGGGAATGATCCGCTTGACGATCCCCTCGCCGGGACCCTGGCCAAACCAGTCGCCACGGATAATCGCCTCACGCGCTGTATCGACCTGGAAAGTGTCTCCCTCCCCGGTCAGGAAGCGGTCGATACGACCTGCGACGTGTGGGAGCGTGTAATAGGCACCGAAAACGCCAAACACACCAAGCGATCCGAGAACCACGATCCAAAGCCATGGCATGCCGGCCATGAAGAACATCGCACCCCAGACGCTGCCGATCAGGATCGTCTGACCAAGGTCAGGCTGGGCAATCAGCAAGGCGGCTGCAATGCCAAAAAGCAGGATGGCAAACAAATTGCCCGGAATTTCCGGCTGGCGTGCATGTTCGGCAAAGAGCCAGGCGCAGATCACGACAAAGGCAGGCTTCATGAACTCGGATGGCTGGATCGACATGCCGGCCAGCGACAGCCAGCGACGACCTCCCTTGACCTCGATGCCGATGAACAGCACCAGCACCATCATGATCAGGGCAACGGCAAGAAGCACCATGGCCGTGCGCCGCACCTGCCGTGGCGAGAGGAATGACAGGCCGATCATGACAGTGAGCGCCGGCATCATGAAGAAGGCGTGGCGCTTGACGAAGTGAAAGCTGTCGAGCCCCAGACGTTCCGCCACGGCAGGCGATGCCGCGAAGGACAGCATCAGCCCGATACCCATCAGCAGCACGAAGGTGAACAGGAACAGACGATCAATCGTCCAGAACCAGTCTGCGACAGGACCTCGCTCAACGCGGCTCACCATATCATCTGCCTCCTGTTGGCACGTCGATCAGCATGGTTACCCCGTCGAGCGCCGCGACATGGGCAACGAAGGCCTCACCGCGAACCTCGAAATTCTTGTACTGGTCAAAGCTCGCACAGGCCGGCGACAACATGACGACCGACCCTTCAGTGTCTTCATCAGCATCCTGCGCCGCATGGGCGACGGCACGATCCAGCCGGTCGGAAATCTCAAAGGCCACGCGATCACCCAGTTGTGCAGCAAAGGCGGAGGCCGCCTCGCCGATGAGGTAGGCTTTCACGATGCGCGGGAAAAGTGGTGCGAGGCTTGCGATGCCACCCTCTTTCGGTAAACCGCCGGCAATCCAGTAGATCCGCTCATAGCTTGACAGGGCCGGCGCCGCCGCATCGGCATTGGTCGCCTTGCTGTCATTGACGAACAGCACCTGGCGGCGACGGCCAACCGGCTGCATGCGGTGATTGAGGCCAGGGAAACTCTCAAGTCCTGCGCGGATCTCGGCCACCGAGACACCAACGGCAAGGCAAGCCCCGATCGCAGCGGCAGCATTCTGCGCGTTATGGCTGCCCTTGAGCGTCTGGATCCCGCCCAGCTCCGCGAGCATCGACGTCTTGCCTTGCTCGGCAAGCATGATCGTAGAGCCTTCCGCATAAAGCCCATCGGCCAATGGCTGGCGCTTCGAGATCCGGATGACCTTGTGACCGCCCCGTTCGATGCGATCACCGATCAATTCGCAGTAACTGTCGTCGATCCCAACGATCGCGGTGCCTGCCCCGGCCACCAGGCGCTCCTTCACCTCGGCATAATGCTGCATCGTCCCATGCCGGTCGAGATGATCCGGTGTGAGGTTTAGCAGGATGCCAGCCGTTGGATTGAGCGTTGGCGCGAGATCGATCTGGTAGGACGAGCACTCAACGACGAAGTACCGCCCGTCCTTTGGTGGATCGAGCGTCAGCACGGCACGGCCGATATTGCCGCCGAGTTGCGTGTCCCGCCCCGAAGACGAAAGAATATGGGCAATCAGCGCTGTCGTCGTCGACTTGCCATTGGTGCCGGTGATCGCGATGAATGGGCAACCGGGCGCATGTGCTCGACGTTCACGCACGAAGATCTCGACGTCACCGATGATTTCGACACCCGAGGCCCTGGCCAGCGCAACCGTCCAGTGGGGCTTGGGATGCGTTAGCGGAACGCCCGGCGACAGCACAAAGGACGAAACCTGGCTCCAGTCGATCTGCCTGAGATCACCTGTCGAAATCCCGACGGAGGCCGCGCGGGTGACGCTATCGGGATTGTCATCCCAGGCAATGACATCTGCGCCACCAGCCAGCAGTGCTTGTGCTGTGGCAAGCCCGGACCCTCCGAGACCGAACAGCGCGACCCTCTTGCCCTTGAACGTGGTTGCCGGGATCATCGCGCCCTCACCTGAGCTTAAGTGTCGACAGACCGAGCATGGCAAGCCCGACGGCAATGATCCAGAACCGGATCACGACCTGGCTCTCTGTCCAGCCGAGCTTTTCAAAGTGGTGATGGATCGGGGCCATCAGGAACACCCGCTTTCCGGTCATTTTGAAATAGCCGACCTGGATGATCACCGAAAGCGTCTCCATGACGAAGAGACCGCCGATGATTGCCATGACAAGTTCGTGCTTCGTTGCGACCGCCACGGAACCGATCAGGCCACCCAGGGCCAGCGAGCCAGTATCACCCATGAAAATCGCCGCCGGCGGCGCATTGAACCAGAGGAAGCCAAGACCAGCGCCGATTACGGCTCCGAGCAGAACTGCGAGTTCCCCAGTCCCCGGCACGAAATGGATCTGCAGGTAGTTCGAGAAGACCGCGTTACCGGTCAAGTAGGCAATCACGCCGAAAGAGGCTGCGGCAATCATCACCGGCACGATGGCAAGGCCATCGAGGCCATCGGTCAGGTTGACGGCATTGCCGGCGGCAACGATGACGAACCCGCCAAAGATCACAAAAAACAGGCCGAGATCGAGAACGAAATCCTTGACGAAGGGGAAGGCTACCGACGAGCCGAAGGTCGAGGCTTCAGGTCCGGAGGCAAGCGCTGTCGACATCATGAAGTAAACGGCGACACCGGCAATCACGAACTCGATACCCAGACGGGCCTTGCCGGAAAAGCCCTTCTCCGTCTGCTTCGTCACCTTGAGGTAGTCGTCATAAAAGCCGATCGCGCCGAAGCCCAGCGTCACCAACAAGGTCGCGACCACATAAACATTCGAGAGATCTGCCCAGAGCAAGGATGATACGACGATGCCCGCGAGGATCATCAATCCGCCCATGGTCGGCGTACCGGCCTTCTTGAAATGCGTCTGAGGGCCATCCGCCCGGATCGGCTGTCCCTTGCCCTGGCGCACCCGAAGTGATGAGATCATCGCGGGGCCGAACAGAAAGACCACCAGGGCCGATGTAAACATGGCGGCGCCTGTTCTGAAGGTAATATACCGGAACAGATTGAAAAACTGAAAGTGGTTCGCCAGATCCACAAGCCAAATCAGCATGGGAGCCCTTTCCAAAAGCCCGGATTAAAACTGGCGCTCCGTGTCGGGGAACGACGGATACTTGTCAAGCAGAGCGGCAACGATCTTTCCGAAACCGATCCCGAGTGACGATTTCACCATGACAACATCGCCCGTCTGGATCTGTGAAACGACAAAGGCCACGAGGTCATCGGTGCGTTCGAAATGCACGACGTTGACCGTCTCTGGCAACGCCTCCCGAAGGGCTGCCATCTCCGGCCCGGCAAGCCAAACATGCTCGATACCGGCCGAAAGCAGCGGCCCCGAGAGTTCGGCATGCACGGCGGGGGCAAACGCGCCCATTTCCAGCATATCGCCAAGCACGGCAATCCGGCGGCCGCCAGCATCGGGCTGGGCCGCCGCAAGCACCGCGATCGCGGCGCGCATCGAAGCGGGATTTGCGTTGTAGCTCTCATCGATCAAGGTGAAGCCGCCGCCGTTCAGCATCAACCGATGCCGGGCACCCCGTCCCTTGACTGCAGACAGGTGGCCAAGCGCTTCGATCGCGGCATCGATATCCGCCCCGACCAGAGCGACGGCTGCCAAGACAGCCATGGCGTTTTCCGCCAGATGACGGCCCGGCGCTCCAATCGTCACTTCATAGGTTTCAGCACCAAAGGATGCCCAAAGCGTCGACTGCTCGGCCGCACCATCGAATTCGGCGAGCCGGAAATCGGCCTTGGCATGCTGGCCGAAACTATGGACATTCTCGATGCCGGCCGCATATGCTGCGGCCTCGAGCTGTTCATAGTGCGGATTGTCTCGGTTGAGGATCACATCGCCCCCGGTGGCGAGCCCTTCGAAGATTTCGGCCTTGGCTTCGGCAATCTCTTCGACACTCGAGAAATTGCCGAGATGCGCTGGTGCAATTGTTGTGATGATTGCCACATCCGGGCGGACCATGCGCGACAGCGGGCCAATTTCCCCCAGATGGTTCATACCCAGCTCAAAGACGCCGTAGCGCGTATCGGCCGGCATACGCGCAAGCGTCAGCGGCACGCCCCAGTGATTGTTCAAGGAGGCGACGGCAGCGTGCACCTTGCCAGATGGCTCAAGTGTCAAACGCAGCATTTCCTTGGTTGTTGTCTTGCCGACGGAGCCGGTCACCGCGATGACCGTCGCCGATGTACGTTCCCGTGCTGCAAGCCCGAGTTTTTGGAGCGCGGCAAAGACGTCGTCAACGACGATCATCGGCGCCGTGAGCCGGCCGAGTGCAGGAAGCTTCGATTCGTTGACAACAAGGAGCGAGGCACCGTTGGCAATCGCAAAGGTCGCATAATCGTGACCGTCGACGCGATCTCCCTTGATCGCAAAGAAAGCTTCACCGGGCGAAACGCTCCGGCTGTCGATGGATATCCCGGTAATGCCGGAAGGCAAATTGCCGATCGGCCGTCCGCCCATGGCGGCAACCATCTCGCGTGAGGTCCAGAGCGTGCTCAACGGTCGAACTCCTCCAATGCCTTGCGGACTTCGATGTGGTCGGAAAAGGGTAAGGTCTCCGCCCCCACCGTCTGCCCTTCTTCGTGTCCCTTGCCCGCGACAATAAGCGTATCGCCCGCCGACAGCATGGCGACGGCCGCCCGGATCGCCTGAGCACGGTCACCGATCTCGATCGCCTTCGGGGCAGCAGCCATGATCTCGGATCTGATCGTCGCAGGCACTTCCGAACGCGGATTGTCGTCCGTCACGATGACGATGTCGGAGAGGCGCGTGGCGATTTCGCCCATGATCGGGCGCTTGCCCTTGTCGCGATCACCGCCACAGCCGAAGACCACGATGACGCGTCCCGTGGTAAAGGGCCGGACGGACTGCAGCACATTCTCGAGCGCATCCGGCTTGTGGGCATAGTCGACATAGGCCAGCGCGCCCTGTTTGGTCTGGCCAATCAATTCGAGCCGACCGGCCGCCCCCTTGAGGTGCTCCAGCGCCTTCAGCGCAACGGCAACCGGCGTACCCGTCGCGATGGCAAGCCCCGCAGAGACCAGCGCATTGGCAATCTGGAAATCACCGGCAAGCGGGATATGGACCTCATAAATGTCGTCGCCGTGATGGATCTCAGCCACTTGCTTGTGGCGGAAGTGCTCGACGCGCTTGAGCGCGAGGAAATTGCCCGCCCGTCCGACGGTCCGCACATCATGGCCAGCTTCGGTCGCAACCCTCACAGCCTCGGTCGACCACGGATCGTCAGAGAAGATCACAGCGGGCGAGCCCTTTGGGAGCAGGTCTGTGAACAGCCTCATCTTGGCCGCCATGTAGTCTTCGACCGTCGGATGATAATCCATATGGTCGCGGCCGAGATTGGTGAAGCCGGCTGCTGACAGCTGAACCCCATCGAGGCGGCACTGATCGAGCCCGTGGCTGGACGCTTCCATCGCCGCATGGGTTACACCTTCGGCTGCGAGTTCGCCAAGCAGCCCGTGCAACGAGATCGGATCCGGCGTGGTCAGCGAGCCATAATCGTTGCGTGTTGGTGAAATCACGCCGGTCGTGCCGATCTGTGCGGCGGCCAGTCCGGCCTCGGCCCAGATCTGGCGGGTAAAGGACGCGACCGACGTCTTGCCGGCTGTGCCTGTAACCGCAACCATGATTTCAGGCTGACGGCCCACGAAACGCGCGGCGGCCAGAGCTAGGAAGCGTCGCGGATCCTCGACAACAATCACAGGAACGGCCGCCTCGATCGGCTGCGCCGCCACGATGGCAGCAGCGCCCTTCTCAACGGCCTGGACGACATAGGCTGCGCCATCCGTCTTGCTGCCACTCAGGGCAAAGAACAGCGTTCCGGGCTGGACATGACGACTGTCGGCCGACAGCGCCTTGATCTCCAACGCCTCTGCGCCACTTCGCGCGACCTGATTTTTGAAATCTCCACCCGCGAGAGCACCGAGCAACATGGCAGTCCATCCTTCCGGGCAAACGGGGCGAATCGCCCCGTCCACCTGCATTCTGATCAATATGAGACGAGCAAAGCTGACCCGTCTTCCCCGTATTTCGGTTCTACACCGAGAATTGCGGCGCTTCTGCGGATGATGTCGCCCACCATCGGAGCCGCCGTATTACCGGCCAGCGCCGCGCCATTGCCCTTGTCCGTCTTCGGTTCGTCGATAAATGTCAGAACAACATAACGCGGGTTATCAATCGGGAATGCGGCAAGGAAGGCGTTGAAGTTCTTGTCGCCGACATAGCGCCCGTTCACCACCTTGTCGGCCGTTCCGGTCTTGCCGCCAACGTCGAAGCCCTCCACACGGGCGTTCTTGCCCGATCCCTTTATACCGTTCCACTCGAACAGGAAGCGCATGTCGTCACTGGTCGACGGCTTGATGACCTGCTTTGCTACCAGATCGGCCTGTTCTCGGGTGCGCGGCAGGAAGGTCGGTTCGATCAGCTTACCGCCATTGACCAGCGCAACCCCTGCCACCGCCGTTTGCAACGGCGTGGTTGACACGCCATGGCCGAAGGAGATGGTGATCGAATTGATCTTCTTCCATTCGCGCGGCTGAGTGGGCATCGCAACTTCAGGCAGTTCCGTCTGCATCTTCGTCAGCAAGCCGAGGCGGGTCAGAAACTCCTTGTGTGCTTCGGTCCCGACGAGGTCGGCAACCTTGGCCGTACCGATATTGGAAGAATACTGGAAGATTTCAGGCACAGTCAGCACACGGTTCTTGCCGTGGAAGTCCTTGATGGTGAACCCGCCAATGCGGATCGGATAGCGGGCGTCGAAACTGTCCTTGAGCGACACCTTGCCGGAATCGAGCCCCATGGCAATCGTGAAGGACTTGAAGGTCGAGCCCATCTCGAAGGTGCCGTTTGCCATACGGCTCAGCCAACCGTCCTCGGATCCGACAGGATTGTTCGGATCAAAATCAGGCAGCGAGGCCATGGCAAGGATTTCGCCAGTATGAGCATCGATGACGACACCGCCAGCACCGATCGATTTGAACTTGGCCATGGCGTCGACCAGCACGTCGCGGACGATGTTCTGCACACGCAGGTCGATCGACAGCTTGACCGGCTCCAGCGGTGCATCGCTGGTCATGCCAAGCGCCCGCAGATCCGCCATGCCCTGATTGTCGATATAGCGCTCCATCCCGACCATGCCGCGATTGTCGATGTTGACGTAACCGACAATATGGGAGGCCGTGGGACCACCCGGATAGAAGCGTCGCTTTTCCGGCCTGAAGCCGATTCCGGGAATACCGAGCGCCAGGATCTGGCTCTGCTGTTTCGGCGTCAGCTGGCGGCGCAGCCACTGGAAACGCGAATTGGACGACAGCTTGCGATAGGTGTCGCGGACATCCAGATCCTTGAGCACGGTTTGAAGCCGCTCAACGGCCTCGTCGGCATCGACGATCTTATGGGGCTCGGCAAACAGCGAAACAGTGCGGATGTCGGTCGCCAGCACTTCGCCGTTGCGGTCGAGAATGTCGGGACGCGACGCCATCAGGCGGTCCGCCGGCAGAATGCTGGAGACGGTTTCCGGCTGCGCATAGCCATACTGCACCAGCCGGCCGCCGATCACCGTGTAAACGAGGCAGAACCCGGCGATCACCAGACCGACACGGTTCTTGGCCATCTGCGATTTGCGCTTGCCGGCACCTTTGATTGTCAGATTATTGGCTGAGACGCCACCGCGCTGACCGTCTGTTGAGAAGTGGGCACGGCTCTTCAGGACCATGATTCGGGAAAGAAAGGTCATCAGTTATCCACCGATCCTGTCGTAATGAGGTCCCGGACGGGGTCGGAATTTGCAGCATCGGCTGCCATTGCAGCCTCCGCCTCGGCGGCTTCGGCTTCCGCTTCGGCAGCAGCCACAGCGGCGGCTTCGGCTCTTGCTGCTTCCGCCTTGGCAAGTTCTTCGGCGGCGAGCTTCGACTCTGGCGTCTCGGATTTCGGCATGGGCAACTCGACCGGTCGCGCCAGCTGGGTCGGCGCAGTCGGTTCCAGTTGCAGTTCGGTTGCATAGGCATGCACGAGACGCTCAAGCCGGTTGGGCTGGGTCAGCAGCGCATGGTCGGCCTTCAGCAACTCGATCGTATCCTTCTCAAGCTTGATCTCGGCCTCAAGCCGACGAACCTCAGCCGCCTTGTTATCGGTGTCATGTTTGATCTGGTAGGTGATCGTGGCTGCTGCCAGCATCGTTCCGATCAGAAGTAGATCGAAGGTTTTCAACATGTTAGCCTCCGATCTTGTCGAGTGCGGTCAGATCCGGCAGGTCAAAGATAGACATGTCGGCGTTTTCTGCAGGTGCTTCGGTGCGAATGGCGGCCCGCAACTTGGCCGAACGCGCGCGAGGATTGACCTCTGCCTCTTCGTCACTTGCGGCTACCATCCCCTTGCCAACAGGCTCGAAGGTCGCTGGTCGCGCTTGGACCATTGGAAGATGGCGCGAACCTGACGCCTTGCCGGACCGTTCGGTCAAAAACTTCTTCACGATGCGGTCTTCGAGCGAATGGAAGGTGACGACGACGAGACGCCCGCCGGGCTTCAAAGATTGCTCGGCCGCAAATAGCGCACGGGCAAGCTCCCCCAGTTCGTCATTGACGAAGATACGCAGCGCCTGGAAGACACGCGTGGCCGGATGGATCTTGTCTTTCGCCTTGCGGGGATTGACGGTCTCAATCAGGTTGGCGAGATCGCGGGTCGTCGTAAACGGCTCGGACGCACGCCGTTTTTCAATGGCACGCGCAATACGACCCGGGTGCTTCTCTTCGCCGAGAAAACCGAAAATGCGGATCAGATCGGAAACTTTGGCGCGATTGACAACATCGGCGGCCGATACACCGCTCGCTGACATCCGCATGTCGAGCGGTCCGTTGCGCTGGAACGAGAAGCCACGATCGGCCTCGTCGATCTGCATGGAAGAAACGCCGATATCGAGAACAACGCCGTCAAGACCGGTCTCTGGCGCTTGAGCTGCCAGTTCGGAGAACCGGGAATGTCTGAGATCAAGACGGCCCATATAGGCTTTGACCATCGACTGCCCGCCAGCAATCGCCGTCGGATCGCGGTCAATCGCGATGACGGACGCACCCGCATCGAGGATTGCCGCACTGTAGCCGCCCGCACCAAAGGTTCCATCAAGGATGACCTTTCCGCTGGCAGGCTCCAGCGCCGCAACCACCTCATGCAAGAGAACCGGAATGTGGCGAACCGGTCCGCCATTGGCATCGGGAGCACCTTCGCCAAGATTCGCCGCCATTCCGTATCCCCGTTTCTCTAGTTCTTCAAACCTCTCTGCCTGACCATTTCCCTGGCTTTCGCCTGCGCCTCGTGAAACGCCTGTGGCTGCCACAGCTGAAAATGGTCCGACCGCCCGACGAAGCAGACCTCCGAGGAAATCCCCGTGAAATCCCGGATAAACTCCGTCACCGGCAACCGCCCCTCGGCATCGAGGCGCATATAGACGCCGCCGCCATGGAGAAGCAGCGACATCTCGTTCGCCTCCAACGCGAATGGATCTTCTGCCGCCATTCTGCGCTCGTAGCGATCGAGCAGATCCGGACCGCCGATATTGATGGCCGGATAGACGAAATCCTGGAGACAATAAAGCTCCTGAATTCCCTGCTGCGAAAGCACGGCACGAAATGCCGCAGGGACGGAAACACGCCCCTTCGCATCGATCCTGTTTGTCGCATTGGACAGGAAGCGGCCCGCCACTGGAATCCGACTCCCCATTGGACGAAGGCCAGCTGATCGGCCTCCGGATACTCATTGATACGCCAACCGCACAACCGACCGGAAAGCAGCAGCCGAAAACTCGACTGATTGGGCCCGCTCTACGATCGGACGGAGCAACAAAGAACTCCGTTACGGCATGAAAATGGGATACCATGGGACACTATGGGCGTCAATGGGATTGGGACCAGCAGACCCCTTTCGGGATTCAAGAATGAATAGACGATTAAGCTTAACAAATCGTTAGAAATGCCTGTTTCCATTCGCGGATTAGCCACGACGTGCGGAAGCCCTCCGCAAGGACTGCCCTTGCGTTCCACCAATGAAACCAAAGCCTTGAGAAATTGTGCGGAGCCTCTGTCGCCGCAGTGACATGACAGAGGTAAAATTGCCAGTCGGCCTGTAAGCCGGGTTCTGTATGGCTCCGGTTTCCCGGAACGTGGCAGCCATTCATCTGGGACAGCGTTTACACGCTGCCTCACGCAACCCACCCGGATGACTGGCCCGGAAACAGGCTGTGGCCACACCGGAGTGCGGCCCGCGTCATCCCTATTCGGTCTTGCTCCCGGTGGGGTTTACCTTGCCATCCCTGTCACCAGCGACGCGGTGGGCTCTTACCCCACCCTTTCACCCTTACCCCGCAAGCGGGGCGGTTTACTTTCTGCGGCACTTTCCCTGAGGTCGCCCTCGCCGGACGTTATCCGGCACCGTGTTTCCGTGGAGCCCGGACTTTCCTCCCCTTACCGCCTTTCGGCATTGGTAAAGCGCGGCTGCCCGGCCGACTGGCAGCCGGTCCATAGCCGACCCGCTCGACGAAAGCCACTGAAAACGCAAGGCCCGCCTACTGAGCCCCAGACAGGCTTAAGTCTTGAACACTGGGGTGAAGCAGTCCCCATAGGCCGGGTCATCGATCCGACCATGCATTACGAGCTCCGCCCCGAGTCGACCGATCTCGTCCGAACTTTTCGCCGCAGCACCGCAGCCGCCGGTCAGGACGGCGATTCGTTCGCTGGCAAAACCGATGGCCGGATAATTTGCGGGCGTAAAAGAAGTGACGCAGGCCGCCATGGAAAGCGGCGCATCCGCAAGACTGGGCACGAGCCCCCGGATAATTCGCTGCAGATGGTTCCGGGTTGACACCCGCCCGCCGCTGCGGAACCAGGCCCTGATCTCAGGTTCCGTTCCGAGCAACAGGTCATCCGGGTCTCCGCCGATCTTGAGATAGGTCTTGCCATCGGGATAGCGCACAGGCGGCAGAAGGTAGATGTGATCCAACGGATCGTCGGGCTGGTGGATGAGCGATGGCATGCCCTGATAATCAGGGAGAATGTGGTCAGCAATTTCGAAGAAGGCAACGGTGCGACCATAGACCTTGAGATCCAGCGGCCGCGGCAGAAGATGCTCGGCAATCGAGAAGCCACCAGCCGCCACGAGAATGCGGTCGGCGCTATATTGGCGTCCGTCATCCGTCGAGACGACAGCACGATGCCCTTCTTCGCGGACAGAGAGCGCAGTCTGCCGAATCATCGCAGCCCCTGCCCGCTCGGCGAGCCGCGACTGCGCCTCGACCAGACGGCGCGGATTGATGTAGCCGGCGCTCCGGGATTCGTAGACGCCTTCGCAATCGACGCCAAAGTCGAAGTAAGTGAAGCGCTGTCGGAGATCCGCAGATCCGAACATCTCGACCGGGACGTCAAGTCCGCGGGCCGCAGCCTCGATCTGCGCAATATAGGGATCAGCCCCGCCCCGCGCCGGCCCGACAATCAGGCATCCGACCTCTTGGTAGAAATCCACGCCACTCTCGCGGGCGAGATCGCCGTAGCGGGCGATGGAGCGATTGGCCATCAGCGCCCAGACCGGATCAGAATCGATCGTGCGGGTAATTCGGGCCTCGTCATAGTGGCTTGCGAAGACACCCGGATGAGAGCTCCAGTCCGACGGCTCGTCGGGCCCGATGACGGCAACCCCCTCACCTTTCAGCGAAAGATAGCGGGCGGCCGCCGCTCCCATCATGCCTCGGCCGATGACGATGGTTTTGAAGTGCGTCACCATACTCTCACCCTTTTCGTTCCGAGCAGGTTGATAGCATGCTGCGCCGACAGATCCATTCGAAACCGGCCGAGATCACAGAGTTCTCAACCGCCGATCAGAGCAATGACTTTCCCGCAATATCGCTTGGAGACCGGATTCATCCGCTTGGCGCCATGGCCTGCATTGTAACGGAGGATGGTCCCGCAGGTTTCGCCACCGCCAAGTTCATGCGCCATCGACAAATACTTCATCCCGTAGCGAATATTGGTCTCCGGATCATACAGACCCTTGACCTTGCCGCGATAACCCATGGCGCGCGCAGTTGCCGGCTTGATCTGCATGAGACCGACCTCGTCCGCACTGCCTCGCGCCTTGGGATTGAAATTGCTTTCAATCCGGACCACCGCATGTGCGAGATCGACCGGAACACCGTAGGCCTTTGCATATTTGGAAATGATCGCCCCGTAAGGGCTCCGCGCAGCAGCGGGCTTCATTGAGAATCCCGCATCACGCTCAATCGACTTCAAGGGTTTCTTGAAGCGTTTTTCACCCGTATCTGCCAGCGCCATCTGAGCATGAGTCAATAGAAATGCAGTGCATGCCGCAGCAGCAACAAGTCGTTTCATCATGGGAAAGGTTAGTCTCCGGAACAAAGAGCGGATCGACGCATGCCTATACGCATGCAATAGCCTTCGCCCTTCTCGTAGAGGGCGGTCGATTGGCTCTTTATGTTGATATTGGCGCTCCGCCCTTCATGGGCGGCGGTCGCTGTTTCAGCGACATACTTAAAGCTGCTTAATAAGGAATTCGTGTGGCACCGCAGCAAATGAGCTGTCGGGACACGTAAGTCGGCCGGTCAAGCCTCACGAAAAACGCGGAAGCTTCGACAGAAGTCGATGCAGCGTCTCGATCGTCGAACTGTCTGCCACACCATCAACGCGGGCCGGACGGAAATGGCGCTGGAACGCTGCGACCACACCCTCAGTCTTCTCGCAGTAATGCCCTGATATCTCAATGCCGTAACCATAGATGGACAACATCGATTGTAGCGCCTCGACCGGTTGCCCTTCATCGCCACGCTGGAAGTACCGGCCACCGCCGATAGGGGTTGGATCGACCCAGTGTCCGACGCCCCCGCGATACAGGGTCCCCCAGGGGAAGTTTTCACCCGGATCAACCTTGCGAACAGGGGCCACATCAGAATGTGCGAGCACCCGTTCTGCCGGGATCCCATGCCGCTCGACACAATCGCGACACAATTCGATCAGCGCTGATATTTGCGCTTCGGGATACGGTGGCAGGCCACCGGGATGGCCGGGATTTGCAATTTCAATGCCAATCGAGCGGGAATTGATGTCGCTCTCACCGCCCCAGTTACTCTTGCCTGCATGCCAGGCCCGGTGGCTCTCTGCCACCATCTGGACGATCCGGCCATCCTCATGCACGAGGTAGTGACTCGATACCTGGCTTTCCGGATTGCACAGCCAAGCCTGAGCGCCATCAGCCGATGGCATTCCCGTATAGTGCAGGAGGAGTATGTCGGGGAACGAAACCCCAACCCGCTCGCCAAAATTCGGCGAGGCGCAGATCTCCGCTCCGCTGAAATCGGCCGAAAAACCCGTCATGCCGCGCGGCGCGCCTTCTCGATCGCGGAGAAGGCCGCATTCAGCCGCGCCATGCGGTGATGGGCCACGGCATGAAACTCGGACGGCACGCCGCGAGCATAAAGGCGGTCGGGATGATGCTCGGCCGCAAGTGCCCTGTAACGGCGGCGGATCGTGGCAAAATCGTCGGAAGGGGTAACGCCGAGCACGCCATAAGGGTCCCCGTCGAGGCGGATATGCCGCTCGGTGATCTGCTCGAACCGCTCCTCCGAAAGACCGAAGATCTCTGCGATCCGCGCCAGGAAGTCCAGTTCCTTCTCGTGCACAAGCCCATCAGCCTTGGCGATGTGGAACAGCGCGTCAATGATGTCCTCAAGCACAGGGCAATACTGATCGCAGGTCCGGCACATATTGGCGAGGTTACGCGCATAGGTCTCGAAACCAGCCACGTCCTGCCGGGCCAGATTGTAAAGGCGGGCAACGTTGCGCGCCTCCTCCGGCGGAAAATCGAAGACTTTGCGGAAGGCCTGGACTTCGGCATCGGACACGATGCCGTCGGCTTTCGCCATCTTGGCGGACAGCGCAATGATGGCCACCGAAAAGGACACCCGACGACGTGTCTCAGGATCGCCTTCGAACATGGTCCGAACGGCTTCGACAATATTGGAGATGGCGTTACCGGCAGCATCCCCGACGGCGCCTAGCAAGCGTTCGAAGAATGAGGAAATCTGCTCGCAGGCGAAATCAAAAATCATGGTCGAGAATGATCAAAAATCTCGGCTAAAAGCAAGCGAAACGGGAACAAACGGAGATTAAACTTTCTTCATCTCCGGTCAGTTTTGATGAAAGAGCGACCGATATCGGCCTATCCCTTGTGGTTGCGTCTCGGTCATTGAATGCCGTCGAGGCTGTCGTTTCGCTTTTCCACAATTCCATCCCACAGCTGCGCATGGATTGAATCGATTAGATTGGCCGGAACGTCGAACCGATCGATAAAAGACGGATTTAAAAGCGTTTTTCGACTTTACAGCCAGCCGCCGGTATCGCATCCATGGACCGCCGGAACAAAGGCACGAACACCGCACGCACATTCCCGAGGAGGTCCGATGGCCAAGCAGAAAGTTGCACTATTGACCGCAGGCGGCCTCGCTCCCTGCCTCTCGTCCGCAGTTGCCGGACTGATCGAGCGCTACACGGATATTTCGCCTGAAACCGAGATCATTGCCTACAAGTCCGGCTTCCGCGGCCTTTTGATGGACTACAAGATCGAGATCACCAAGGAGATGCGCCAGAAGGCGCATGTCCTGCATCGCTATGGTGGCTCACCGATCGGCAACAGCCGCGTCAAGCTCACCAATGTCGCCGACTGCATCAAGCGCGGCCTGGTCAATGAAGGCGAAACTCCGCTTCAAGTTGCGGCCGAACGTCTGGCGGCTGATGGCGTAACCATCCTGCACACGATTGGCGGCGACGACACCAACACGACGGCGGCAGATCTTGCAGCTTATCTCGGCGCAAATGGCTACGATCTGACGGTGGTCGGTCTGCCAAAGACCGTCGACAACGACGTTTACCCGATTCGCCAGACCCTTGGCGCCTGGACGGCCGCTGAAGTCGGCGCACGCTTCTTTGACCACGTCTCTAACGAACAGAGTGCCGCACCGCGCACGCTCGTCATCCACGAGGTCATGGGGCGCCATTGCGGCTGGCTTACCGCAGCCACGGCCCGCGCCTACATCCAGCGCACCAAGGGGAATGAGTATATTGACGGCTTCATGATGAACGCCGAACTCAAGAACATTGACGGTCTCTACCTGCCGGAAACGCATTTTGACCTGGATGCCGAAGCGACCCGCCTGAAGGACATCATGGACCGCACGGGCTATGTCACCCTCTTCGTCTCCGAAGGCGCTTGCATGGATGAGATCGTCAAGGAGCGCGAAGCTGCAGGTGACGTCGTCAGCCGCGACGCCTTCGGCCACGTGAAGCTCGATACGATCAATGTGGGCAGCTGGTTCCAAAAGCATTTTGCCAAGCTGCTCGATGCCGAGCGCTCTATGGTTCAGAAGTCGGGCTACTATGCGCGCTCGGCGCCAGCCAACTACGAGGATCTACGCCTGATCCAGAGCATGGTGGACCTTGCGGTCGAAAGTGGATTGGGCGGCGTTTCAGGCGTAACCGGCCATGACGAGGATCACGGCGGACGACTGCGCACGATCGAGTTTCCGCGCATTCGTGGCGGCAAGCCATTCGACCTCTCTACGCCGTGGTTCGCAGAAGTGATGGATTATCTCGGCCAGAACTATCGCCCGATCAATTGACCTGGGCCGAGAAAACTGGCTTCCTCTTTGAGGAGGAGTGCTGACAATGAGCATGGAATTCTGGACAGGGTTCACCGCCGCCTCGATCGTATTGCTGGCGATCCCGGAGCGGGGCATGATCGAGGTCGCGGCCTATGCCTTGGGGCATGGGCGGCGATCGGCCTTTGCCACGGTCACAGGCGTTGCGCTGGGCTACATGGCAGCGGCGGGCATTCTGCTTGCGGGACTGATCGCCCTTTCATTGGTCTCCCCCCTCCTGTTTTCTGTGGTGAAGGGTGCAGGTCTGGGTTTCCTGGTGATATCAGCCTTGCGTCTGTGGCGCGCGCCGGGCGGAAACCGTCCGATCGCCGACAATGACAACCTGCCGGTAGAAAAGCCGCTGAATGTCATGGTGCATTGTTTCGCCGCAACGGGCCTGAACCTGCGAACGATTGCCCTTCTTGCCGCATTCCTGCCGCAATTCCTGACGCTCTCCGCTCCCCTGGCTCAGGAGGCCCTGACCATGGTGGCGATCTTGGGCGGCCTGTCCATGCTCATCGCCACTGCCTACGCGATGGGCGCAGACGAAGTGCGGAATTTCCTTAGAAAACATCGTGCTCGGCGTGTCGTCGACCGCTCGCGCGGAACGGTGCTGATCGCTGCGCGATCTGTGACGGCCGGCTATCGCAAGATCGCAGCTTGAACCATAAAACCGGCGCCGCAGCCAGATTTGGCCCAACGCTTGCCGCATTGGCAGGCATAGACTAATAAATCCAAAGGAAACGATGGGTGATTTGCTCCGTCGGGGACGTCGAAGAAATAAAACGGATGATGGTATGATCCTCAAATTGGACCGCGGCGTCGCCTATGGTTGTGCAGCCTCCCTTCTGGTCGTACTGACCGGCTGCACCGGTATCGACGACAGCGTGAAGGCTGATCTTGCGGCCAAACCGATTTCCAATCCTAACTCTCTGGAAATGCAGGCAGCAAACGCTGCGGAAGCAGCGACAAGCGGCGCTGCCACCACAGCAAAAGCCGTCGCTGTCGCAGACACTCAGCCTGCCCCGATCATTCCGGGCACGGATACGGCAGCACCAGTCCCGATGCTGAAGGAATCAGCGCTTGCTGCGACGCCTCAGACCCCTGCGTCGCAAGCGCTCGATATGGTCGCTTCGACACCAACGACCGACCAGCAGCAGATAGCCGCCGCGGCAGCGCCAGTTCAGGCAACCGTTGCCCCCGCAGCCCAGCCGCAGACGGCATCGGCAACGGCCGCAGCCCCGACAGTTCTCGCCTATGCCGCACCGCTGCGGGTAACAGCCCTGACCAGCTTCGGCGACCCCTTTGATACATCGGCACCCTCCACCGAGGATAAGCTTGAGCCTCAGTCAAAGGCAGATACCATTGGCCCAACGCGCCTCAATGCGCTGATCAAGAAATATTCGAAGGTCTACGAAGTCCCCGAGGAGCTCGTGCACCGAGTCGTCAAGCGCGAAAGCCGTTACAATCCGTCGGCATACAGCAAGGGCAATTACGGCCTCATGCAGATCCGGTACAACACTGCGAAAGCCATGGGATATAATGGCTCTGCAGACGGGCTTTTCGACGCCGAAACCAATATCAAGTATGCCGTCAAGTATCTGAAGGGCGCCTGGCTCGTCGCAGATACCGACCATGATCAGGCCGTGCGCCTGTACTCGCGTGGCTACTATTACGACGCCAAGAAAAAGGGCATGCTTCACCTCACTCAGTGAAGCAGTCCGCACCTTACAACGCCTACTGGAGCGCTGCGCTTAGCGCTTTTGCCAAGGGTTGCGGCTGATAGCCGAGAGCGCTGGGTGTCAGACCAAGACGCACGACAACGAGGCCCTGCGAGGCAATCACTGCAATCGACTGACCGTCATGACCTCGCATCCACACTGTAGCGGGGTCTAACCCCGCCTGCTCGTTGCCGAGATCGCCCGCTCCCTGTCGCCAGGTCTGCACACGGGAATAGGCGCCATCCGACGCCCCCGAAGCCGTATACATCCCGTCAACATATGATGCCGGCAGCAGTTGCACGCCTTTCCAGACGCCGCGCTGAGCGATCAGCAGACCGAAACGCGCCCAGTCCCGCGCGGTGGCGTAGAGATAGGAACTGCCAACAAACGTCCCGGCCGCATCCGCCTCCAAGACGGCGCTGGTCATGCCGAGAGGATTGAAAAGCGCCTGACGTGGAAAATCGAGGGCCGC
Organism: Rhizobium sp. AAP43; assembly: GCF_001296045.1. Classification (GTDB taxonomy): domain Bacteria; phylum Pseudomonadota; class Alphaproteobacteria; order Rhizobiales; family Rhizobiaceae; genus Allorhizobium. The sequence continues at coordinate 101,035 of NZ_LJHS01000035.1, forward strand.
CTGGGGCGTCTCGAAGCGTGACATCCAGTAGCGGGTGATAAGGACGCTTTCGCCGGAGGAATAATTGAACCGGCTGCCGGGCTCGGCCCTTGAAGGCAGACCTTCGACATAAGCAGCCATGTCGGGCTCAAGGTAGAGCATACGCGTGACGTCGGTGAGGTCACCATACTCTTCGTTGAAATCGAGACCACTCTCCATTGCCAGGAGATCCGTCAGGGTAATGCGCGCCCGCACTTCGTCCGTCCAGCTTGCAAACAAATTGCGGCTGGAGAGATCAAGACGGCCCTGCCCCTGCAAGATACCGACTAGCGCAGCATTCACCGTCTTCGTCATCGACCACCCGAGCAATGGCGTTTCCGCATTGAACCCCGCGCCATAGGCTTCCCCAATGATCCGCCCGTCCTTGATGACGATGACTGCGCGGTAGCCCGGACCCAGTAATGTTTCATCCGACAGAACGTCGGCTACGCGTAGATCGGTGGTGTTAACGCGCTCACCATCAGGCCAGGGCAAGGTCGGATCGGCAGCTGGAACCCCAGCCACCGGCGCCGAATACGCTTTCGCCGCAGCCAGCGCGCCATCTGGCACATTGGCGCATCCAAGGCCCTCACGATGGACGGCGACCGAACGCGCCCAGCCAAGCGGCATCGAGGCCGTCACCAGACCTTGCTCGATATCGACATCGACGGAAACATAGCCCAGCAGAGGATGACCGGGCGCCTGCACGTCGACGCGAAGCACGTCATCCGCGTCGCGACCCGCAACGAAGACATTCGAGCAGACGATTTTTGCCGCGTAGCCAGTCCCGACCCGGAGAAGATCAGGCGGCATCATCCAAAGCGCGCCGAGCCCGATAAAAACGAGGCCTGAGACCGTTGCAGCAAGTGCTTTGACACGACGCTTCATGATTCGACCGCCTCCCAGGTTCACTAGGACCTATGCAAACAGCAAACTGTGACAAGCGAAAGAGCAGTCCTGACGTTTCCTGGGATTCGCCCATCACATCAATCGCTTCGGCCCAACTTGTGAGACCCCACGCAGGTCTCAAACCGCCACGTCATCAAACTGTAGCAGCGAAAGGCTAAAGCCGCCGAACCCGAAACGGATGGCGCAGCCCCATGACAGAGATCGCACCCGATGCCGGATACCACCGGAACACGAAACTGAAGGATGCGCTGCTGCAGCACGCGCCTCTGTCGGCGGAGGGCCTCTCAGAGCGCCTTTTCGGCCTCATGTTCTCAGGCCTCGTTTATGCCCAGATCTGGGAGGATCCGGAGGTAGACATGGCTGCCATGGACCTTATGGAGGGGCATCGCATCGTCACCATTGGCTCGGGTGGCTGCAACATGCTCGCCTATCTCAGCCGCCAGCCGGGTTCGATAGACGTCGTTGACCTCAATCCCAACCATATCGCCCTCAACAAACTAAAGATCGCAGCATTCCGCCATTTGCCCGATCATGCCTCGGTCGTCCGGCTTTTGTCCGGCAGTGAAGATCGCGCCAATATTCAGCTTTATGAGCGGCACATCCTACCCTACCTCGATGCCTCGACCAGGACTTACTGGCAAAAGCGGGGTCTGAATGGAAAACGCCGCGTCAGCGTCTTCAATCGCAACATCTATCGCACTGGCCTGCTCGGGCGCTTCATCGCACTGGGCCACTTGATCGCGAAACTGCACGGCATCAGGTTGGAAGACATGGCGGCCGCAAGGTCCCTGCGCGACCAGCGTCAGTTTTTTGACACGCGCATCGCACCGCTCTTCGACAAGCCGCTGATCCGCTTTATCACCGCGCGCAAGAGCTCACTCTTTGGCCTCGGCATCCCACCGCAGCAATATGATGAACTCGCAAGCCTTTCCGACAATGGCAGCATCGCACCCATCCTGCGCCACCGGTTGGAGAAACTCGCCTGCCATTTCCCGCTCAGGGAAAACTACTTCGCCTGGCAGGCCTTCATGCGCCGCTATCCGCGCCCGGAAGAAGGCGTGCTGCCAACCTATCTCCAGCCGCAGCACTACGAGGCGATCCGCGCTTCAGCCGATCGCGTGAATGTTCACCATGAAAGCGTCACGGACCTTCTCGCGGCAAAGCCCGCCGGATCGGTGGACCGTGTCGTCCTCCTCGACGCGCAGGACTGGATGACCGACCAGCAGTTGACGGCACTGTGGACCGAGATCACCCGCACGGCCGCTCCCGGCGCCCGCGTGATCTTCCGCACCGCAGCCGAATGCAGCGTTCTGGACGGCAGGCTCCCCGCATCACTGCTCGACCGCTGGACCTATGACGGCGACCGCTCGGCAGCCCTAAACACCCAGGATCGCTCCGCGATCTATGGCGGTTTCCACATCTATGAAAAGCGCGAGGGATGAGCGCCCCGATGCAAAGTGTCGAAGCCGCCCTCCCCGATCACGCCGAACGCATGGACCGGATGTATCGCTATCAGCGGCACATCTACGATCTCACACGCAAATACTACCTGATTGGACGGGATCGCATGATCGCCGGGCTGGACGTCCCCCCAAGCGGCACCTTGCTGGAGATTGGTTGCGGGACAGGCCGCAACCTCGTGCTGGCCCGCCGCCACCATCCGACGGCCAGACTGTTCGGCCTGGACATCTCGACCGAAATGCTGAACTCGGCCCGCGCCAAATTCACCGACGCAGCGACAGCGCCCGTTCTCGTCGTGGCCGACGCCACCGATTTCGACGCTTCGGCCTTCGGCGAGCAAGGCTTCGACAGGATCATGATTTCCTACGCGTTGTCGATGATTCCCGACTGGCAGGCAGCGCTTCATACTGCCTTCGGCGCACTTGCGCCGGGAGGCTCTCTCCATATCGTCGATTTCGGCCAGCAGGAGAACCTCGCCCCGTGGTTCCGCCGCCTGCTGCATGGCTGGCTTCATCGCTTTCATGTGACCCCACGCCCAGACTTGAACATCGAGGCCGAGCGACTGGCCGCAGAGACGGGTTCGATCGTGACCTTCGAGCCGATCTTGCGCGGCTATGCCTGGCACCTCGTCATCCGTCGTTGATCCTGCCCTACGACGATTGGCAAGCACGCCGAAATTGGCCATGATCAGACAAATATGGGGTAACGACCGATTCACGCATTCAAGATGCGGCTGAACCAGTCGGTTAGGCGTGGCAAGGGGTCGATTGAAACATGCGGTGGCTCGATGCCCTGACGCTTTGCCTGTGCCTTGCCGCCGCCGGCTGCACATCGGGCGCATCCGACATGATGGATGGTGTCGGCCATCCACCTCGTTTCCAGGATACCGATCCCCAGGACTTTGCCGGACGCACCCCACACCGGCATGATGTCCACGGCATCGATCTGTCGAAGTGGAACGGCGATGTCGACTGGGCATCCGTGCGCAAATCCGGCGTATCCTTCGCCTTTATGAAGGCAACAGAAGGTGGTGACAGGCTCGACGCCCGCTTCCACGAGTACTGGCGCGGCGCACGCGCTGCAGGCGTTCACTACGCGCCCTATCACTTCTTCTATTTCTGCACACCCGCCGACATCCAGGCAGATTGGTTTATCGCCAATGTCCCGAAGGATGCGGTCATGCTTCCACCCGTCCTCGACGCAGAATGGAACCCGACATCCAAAACCTGTCGTTTCAGACCCGAACCGCCGGTCGTGCGCCAGGAGATGCAGCGTTTCATGGACAGAATCGAGGCCCATTACGGCAAGCGGCCTCTGATCTACACCACGGTCGACTTCCACCGGGAAAACCTCGAGGGCCATTTCCAGAACCATCTCTTCTGGGTTCGCGCCGTATCGCAGCATCCATCTGAAATCTACCCCGCCCGCAACTGGGCTTTCTGGCAATACACCTCGACCGGTGTGGTTCCAGGCATCGACGTGCCCACGGACATCAATGTCTTTTCTGGAACACAGAAAAACTGGAACGCCTGGGTGGCAGCGGTCTCGAAATGACCGAAAACAAGCCCTAGTGACGCCCCATGGCAAGACGGATATCACCGACTGCCAACCAATCCTGTGATGACCGAGTGGTCACGCCCCTCCCGCCCCCGACCGAAGGAGACCATGATGAAAACGGCCCTGCGTTTTGCCCTCCCCTTTTGCTTACTCGCCTCAACCACGACGCTCGCCTCCGCCCAGCAGCAATGTGGCGGCGATCTGGCGCCTTTCCTTGCAGGTGTGAAGGCTGAGGCCGTCGCTGCAGGCACGCAAGCAGAGGCCGTCGACAAGGCGCTGGCCGGAGCCGCGATTGACCAGAAGGTGCTGTCGAGAGATCGCGCCCAGGGCGTCTTCCGCCAGACATTTCTTGAGTTCTCGCAGCGCACCGTCAGCCAGGCTCGCCTCGACATCGGCAAGAAGAAAATCAAGGAATATGCCGACACCTTCGGACGAGCCGAACAGGAATTCGGCGTCCCCGCCGGCGTGATTGCCGCCTTCTGGGCGATGGAAACCGATTTCGGTGCCGTCCAGGGCGACTTCAACACCCGCAACGCCCTCGTCACGCTCGCCCATGACTGCCGGCGTCCGGAACTCTTCCGCCCGCAGCTGATCGCGCTGACCAAGATGGTCGAACACGGTGATCTTGATCCCGCGACCAATACCGGCGCCTGGGCAGGCGAAATTGGCCAGGTTCAGATGCTGCCCAAGGACATCATCGAATTCGGCGTCGATGGTGATGCCAACGGCCATATCGACGTCAAGAAGAGCAGCCCCGACGCCATTCTCACTGCCGCCAAATTCATTCAGCATCTGGGCTTCAAGCGCGGTGAGCCCTGGATCCAGGAAGTAACGATCCCGGACAACCTGCCCTTCGAGCGTTCAGGCCTCGGCGGCACAATGACGGCTGGTGAATGGTTCAAGCTGGGTGTTGCACCGCGTGACGGCAATACCGGATTCCAGAACCTGCAGGTCTCGCTGGTCCTGCCGCAGGGCCGCAAGGGCCCCGCCTTTATCACCTATCCGAACTTCAACATCTATCTCGAATGGAACCAGTCCTTCATCTACACAACGTCGGCAGCCTATTTCGCCACGCGGCTGGCTGGCGCTCCGCCCTATCAGAAGGGCAACCCGGAACCTGGTCTCGATACCGAGCAAATGAAGGTGGTTCAGACCAAGCTCGAGGGGCTAGGCCATGACGTCGGCAAGATCGACGGCATTCTCGGTTCCGGCACGCGTGCAGCCATCCAGAAAGAGCAGCAAAGGCTGGGACTGGTCCCCGACGGCTGGCCGACGGCGGCGTTTTTGAACGCCCTCTGAGATATGCGAGGCCTCCGGTGCGGCGGAATCCGCACCGGAAGTGCTCCGTTCACGTTAAACTTCGTTAAATTCCGTGAACCCGATAAACCATTGAATCAAAGAGAACATTAGAGGTTCTTCACACCTTATCCACCGTCCTTAGTGGCAGTGCAGCAACGTTTACCCCTTGCTTTGACACAAAACGAACATACTATCTAACGGTCAACGCAAGGAGGCACACATGGGACTGACCAATTCTCTTAACGTCCTTATCATCGGTGCGGCGTTTGTTTTCATAGCCTCGATGCTGTTCATCTGATCGCTTAGATCAGTCGAACCACAAGCCATGAGACGGCCGACCAAGGCCTCTCCAAAGCAGAGACTGGAACTTGAAAAGGCGTAGGGTTGGATAACCCTACGCCTTTTCCTTTGGTTGGATCCCCTGTGGCAAAGGGCACTCAGGCGGCAGCACCAGATAGGTCGCGGGCGCCGTAAAGCCCAAGTCTTGAAAGTGTCGCGAGCGTCAGGGGTGCACGGTTCATCGTGTAGATGTGGAATTCCTCGATTCCTCTTTGCGAGAGGTCGGCAATCTGTTCGGCTGCGATATCGGCGGCGACCGATGCCCGCGCCTCTGGGTTTGCCTCGGTTGACTGAAAGCGGAGATCGAAACCCTCAGGAACGCTCGCGCCACACATGCCAGCAAAACGCTTCAACTGCGTCAGGTTCTGGATCGGCATGATACCAGGCACAATGGGAATGGTGATGCCGGCCGCCCGGACCTGCTCCAGATAACGTTCAAAGATATCGTTGTCGAAGAAGAACTGGGTCAGCGCCCGGGTCGCGCCCGCATCCACCTTGCGCTTCAACATATCGATATCCGCACCAGCATCCGCACTTTCCGGGTGCTTTTCGGGATAAGCCGAAACGGAAACCTCGAAGTCGCCCATGTGGCGCAGCCCGCGCACCAGCGCTGCCGCATTTTCGAAGCCGCCCGGATGTGGCTCGTAGCGAGTGCCAACGCCGCCCTGTGGATCGCCGCGCAGCGCCACGAAATGGCGAACGCCAACCGCCTTGAATTCGTCGACGACCGCCCGGACCTCGTCACGCGTCGCACCGACACAGGTCAGATGAGCCGCCGTCGCCATTGGGGTTTCGGCAATCAGCCGGCGCACGGTATCAAGCGTTGGCTCCCGCGTTGTGCCCCCGGCCCCATAGGTTACCGAAACGAAGTCGGGCGCGAGCGGCTGCAAGGCGTGAACGGTCTGCCAGAGCTGGTCAGCCATGTCAGGAGACTTCGGTGGAAAGAACTCGAACGAGATACGGGGCGGCTTGGTGCCGGTGATGGCGGGTGCGGTTTCAGTCATCATCTGCTTCCAGTCAGTGCAATTGCTTCTTGGGATGCGGCAGCCGTTACGTCAGAGCGGTTCCTAGCCAGCCAAATGGTCACCGTCACGCCCTTCCCCTGCCCGTCGGCGGGCGGAAGATCCACGACGTTTTCGACGGTGAGGCCGAAGCGAGCGAGCCAATCCTCCATCACCCCATGGGAAAACCCGAGACGAACATGGGCGTGCTCTTCGCGAAGATATTCGAGTTCATGCGGCGCGAGATCGATGATCGCCAGACGACCGCCCGGCCGCAGCATACGAACCGCCTCCGCGAGTGCGAGTTCCGGCTGTTCGAGAAAGTGCAGGACCTGGTGCACGGTAACGAGATCATAGTCACCGGCATCAAGCGGCAGGTTGAGAATGTCGCCATGGCGCACGGTTGCCGCCATGACGCCAGCCTTGTCCAGATTGGAGCGGGCAACGGCGAGCATGTCGCGGCTGGCGTCGATACCGACGGCACGCCGATAGTGCTCGGAGAAAAGCTGCAGGATCCGGCCTGTGCCCGTACCCAGGTCAAGCAACGCCTCGACCGGCTCTTCACCGATCAATGCCAGCAAGGCGGCCTCGACATCGGCGTCATTGACATGCAGGCGGCGAAGCTCGTCCCACTCGGACGCATTTCGGCTGAAGTAGGCCTGCGCCTTTTCGGCCCGGGCGCGTTTGACGGCAGCGAGGCGGTCTCGGTCACGTGTCAGCACCGGGTCTGCCTCTTCCGTCGTCAGAAGCAACTGCCGCACGAAGCCGGCGCCGTCCCCCTCCTGCTTGAGCCGGAAATAGGCCCAGGCCCCCTCCTGGTAGCGGTCAACCAAATCAGCCTCGGCCAGGAGTTTCAGGTGGCGGGAAATGCGCGGCTGGGATTGGCCGAGAATTTCAGTAAGATCGGTGACAGTGAGATCTCCGGCCGCAAGCAGTTCCAGGAGCCGCAACCGGGTGGGCTCACCAGCAGCCTTCAAAAGATCCACAAGACGGTCTAGCCCGAAATTCATTGCGCGCCCAACTCCAATAATCACATAAAGATATCTTTATGTCGCTTTGCACATCGAGGCAAGTCCGAAAGTGAGAATTGGCTGATGCAAATAAGAACGGCCGCCCGGGAGCGGCCGCCACATCGCAACTTTTAAAATGCGTGATCAGAATTCTTCCCAGGTATGACTGGCCAGTGCGGTGTTGCCCGAAACCGCCGGCATGGCCCGTCGTGGCTGGGGTGCGGAGGCACTTGGCTGCGTTGGACGCGCAGGCGCTGACTGAGAGGCAACCGGATTCCTCTGCATAGGCTGGGCCGATGCCTGCCCAGTGCGGAACTGGCCGAGCAATTCGGTCAGCTTGCCGCTTTCCTGTGCCAGACCGGCGCCGGCTGCATTCATCTCCTCGACCATCGCCGCGTTTTGCTGCGTGGCCTGGTCCATATGATTGACCGCCGTATTCACCTCACCCAGTCCGACGGACTGTTCCTGTGCGGCTGTGGCAATCGCATCCATATGCTGATTGATCGATTGAACCAGGCTGGCAATCGCAGCCAGCCCTTCGCCCGTGTCATTCACCAGCTTGACACCTTCGCTGACCGCCACTTCGGAATTGCCAATGAGCGATTTGATTTCCTTTGCGGCATTGGCCGACCTTTGAGCCAGTTCACGGACTTCTTGGGCAACGACTGCAAACCCCTTGCCCGCTTCGCCAGCGCGCGCGGCCTCGACGCCAGCGTTCAGCGCAAGAAGATTGGTCTGGAAGGCAATCTCATCGATGACGCCGATAATCTGGCCAATCTGACGCGAGGAATGTTCGATACGCTCCATGGCCGTAACCGCATTGCTGACAACCACGCCCGAGTGTTCGGCGCGGCTTCTGGTATCACGCACCAGGTCTCGCGCCTCGCCAGTCCGCTTCGACGTTGCGGTGACGTTGGCGGTGATCTCCTCCAGCGCGGCAGCCGTCTGCTCAAGCGATGCAGCCTGTTGCTCGGTGCGTTTGGCGAGATTGTCGGACGCATGCGATATTTCGCTGCTGCCGCTTGAAACCACGGAAGCGGATCCGCCCACCGCGAGCAAGGTTGCACGCAACTGCCTGACGGACGTGTTGAAATCATGCCGCAAGGCCTCGAACTGCGGCGCAAACTGCTCTTCGATTTCGCAAAGAAGATCACCGGATGCCAGGCGCTGCAGACCGCCTGCGAGCGAACCGGTTGCACGGGTCAGCCGTTCCTCTGCATCCGCCTCTGCACGACGCTGCGTCTCGATCCGGTCGCGTTCGGCGGCCAAACGATTTTCCTCGGCGCTGGCCTCAAGTTGCTTGTTGCGCACGGCCGCGATCTGAAAGACTTCGACCGAGCGCGCCATTTCACCCATCTCATCCTTGCGCTTGGCGCCAGGAACGACCACGGACAGATCACCATCAGCCAGCGATCCCATGCAGCGGGTCAAGGCGCCGATCGGACGGATCACCTTGCGCACGATCACTGCCATCCCGATGATTGCAAGACCGAGGACAATGAGGAAGAGAGTGAGGAAAGTCAGCGCCTGCGTGAAAGCGCCGGACTTGGCCGCCAAAGCCTGCTCATGCAAGGTATCCATAGCCAGCGAGGCAATATCGGCGATACTGCCCAGAGCAGCGGTTGTCGGACCACGCCACTCGTCGATCGTCAGCGGCGCCTTCTCGCCCGCGCTGAGCTTGGCAATGACATCAGCACGCAAGCTGGCGTATGCACCGGTGAAGTAGGCAGCATCAGCGGCCTTGAAACCATCCTTGATGGTCTGCGGCGTTTGCGGGTGATCCACCAGCACCCGGACGGCTTTCCACGCATAGGCAACATTGGCATCGGCAACAGCAAGCTTGGCCTGATTCTCGGCACTCAACGGCTCGCCGGACGTCACGGCGCTATTGAGGATCAGGGCACCACCACCGCCAAGCGCACGGGTCGACCATGCATAGGCGCGCATCTGAATCATCGGCATCATGGCTGCGTCGAGGCTGCGCATGCGGCCCTCGGCTGCTTCTGAGGCCTTTTCGAGATCAGCCAGGAATGTCTGGCCGAGATCCATCGAAGCCTTCGTCACCGCCCCATCGCGAGAACCAAGTGCCTTGGCAAGCTCAGCATCGATTGTCTTTCGATAGGCAGCAACCTTTTCATAGGTGGCCATAACCGTCGAGATCGACTGTGATAGCTCCGCGGCATGGATCCCCGCAGCAAGGGCCTTGGCATCCGCCATACCCGCATCGACAATCGCACGGTTCTTCGTCACAGACGCAATGGACCCAGCGGCCTTCTCGCCCTCCAGCGAAAGAGCCGAAGCACTGTCACCACGCTCACTGCGAAATGCCAGCAGCGCCTTGAACAAGGCCTTGTCGAAACCCGTCAATTCCGAGACTTCGGCATAGACCTGATAGTTCCGGTAGGAAGACAGCATCGAGTTTCCGACGAGCACGCTGAGCATCAGACTGAGCAAGGCAAAAACACTGAAGAGTACATTGCGAATAGAGAAAACCATGACACGCCCCAAGATTGGTCAATCTAACGGCATTTGATGATATTTCGAATAAGCCAAGGTTAATCGTGGCAGCCTGCAACCAAGCGTTCGGGGATGAAAACACGAGAGGCGCCCATCGCAAGGTCGCGATTATTTGGGAACAGGCATCGAATGACCTTTTTTCGGTCTTCGATCACGCCGGCGCAACTTATGACGGGCAATAAATCACATGTCTTTTGGAGAGGCCGAGCATCCCCGGCGCGAATAGCGAATACGCAAGGGATCCGCCCCCCCCCGGCGATTGCCTCAGCTCTTTGCGGCTGGAGTGCGTGGCGCCCTATCTACGAAAAAAGCTCCGGCGTGTGTGACCGGAGCTTCTTCTGAAACCACTTGCGGCATCGGGTGATGCCACCAGGGGATGGGTCAGCGCGTCAGGCGCTTGTAGGACTGGCTTCCGGGGTTCAGGGCGTCAGGGCCGAGGCGGCGGATCTTGTCCTGCTCGTAGTCTTCAAAGTTGCCCTCGAACCATTCGACATGGCCGTCGCCTTCGAAAGCAAGGATATGCGTCGCCAGACGGTCGAGGAACATGCGATCGTGAGAGATGATGATCGCGCAACCGGCGAAGGCTTCAAGCGCGCTCTCAAGCGCACCGAGCGTTTCGGTATCGAGGTCGTTGGTCGGTTCGTCGAGAAGCAGAACATTGCCGCCGGCCTTCAGCATCTTGGCGAGGTGCACGCGGTTGCGCTGGCCGCCGGAGAGATTGCCGACCTTCTGCTGCTGATCGCCGCCCTTGAAATTGAAGGCGCCGCAATAAGCACGCGAGTTCATGTCGAACTTGCCGAGTTTGATCACTTCAGCGCCACCGGAAATTTCTTCCCAGACGGTCTTGTTGGCATCCAGCGCGTCGCGGCTCTGGTCGACATAGCCGAGATGCACGGTATCGCCGATGCGGATTGTACCGGCATCCGGCTTTTCCTGGCCGGTGATCATCTTGAACAGCGTCGACTTGCCCGCACCGTTCGGACCGATGATGCCGACAATGCCGCCCGGCGGCAGCTTGATCGAGAGATCATTGATCAGCGTGCGGCCTTCAAATCCCTTGTTGATGCCTTCGAGTTCGATCACCACCTGACCGAGACGTTCGGAAACCGGGATGATGATCTGTGCATCGCCGGGCCGGATGTTCTCGGCTGCATCCACCAGCTGTTCATAGGCCTTGATACGGGCCTTCGACTTGGCCTGACGGGCCTTCGGACTGGATGCGATCCATTCCTGTTCGCGCGAGAGCGCCTTCTGGCGGCCGGCCTCATCGCGGGCTTCCTGCTGCATGCGCTTGGCCTTGGCCGTCAGATAGGCCGAATAGTTGCCTTCGTAGGGGATGCCGCGGCCACGGTCGAGTTCGAGAATCCAGCCGGTGACGTTATCAAGGAAGTAGCGATCGTGGGTGATCATCATCACGGCGCCGGGATAGTCGCGCAGGTGCTTTTCGAGCCAGGCGATCGTCTCGGCATCCAAATGGTTGGTCGGTTCGTCGAGCAGCAGGAGGTCCGGCTGCGACAGCAGCAGGCGGCAAAGCGCGATGCGGCGACGTTCACCACCCGAAAGCACGGTAACGTCCGAATCCTTTGGCGGGCAACGCAGGGCTTCCATCGCCATTTCGACCTGCTGCTCGAGATCCCAAAGGTTCTGGCTATCGATGATGTCCTGAAGCTTGGAGCCCTCTTCAGCCGTCTCGTCTGAATAGTTCATCATCAGTTCGTTGTATCGGTCGAGCACGGCCTGCTTGTCAGCCACACCTTCCATAACGTTCTCGAAAGCTGTCTTGGCCGGGTCGAGATGCGGCTCCTGCTCCAGATAGCCGACCGTCGCACCTTCGGCGAGCCAGGCTTCACCGGTAAATTCCTTGTCCTGGCCGGCGATGATGCGCAGAACCGTCGACTTACCGGCGCCGTTCGGGCCGAGAATACCGATCTTGGCATCCGGGTAGAAGGACAGGTTGACGTTCTCGAGGATCTTCTTGGCGCCGTAAGACTTGTTCAGTCCCGACATGTGATAGATGAACTGGCGTGCCATCGTTGAATTGCTCCGGGCAGAATGGGAAGTTGCCGCTATGTAAGCGAAACCGGCCTGCGGAGCAATGCATGGCACGGCCATGCCTGCGGAAAATGCCGCGTTCAGCTACGGATTAGTGCAGGACGCGTGGATCGATGCGGAAGAGCTTGAGCGGATTTCCGGCTCCCGCATCGATCGGCTCAAGTCCCGGCCAGATACCGCCCGTCGCCAGCGCCGCGTAAAGCCCGCCGTTGTTGAGTGTCATGTCAGGCGGCAGCTTGCAGACCGCAACATAGTTGAAACCGCGCATGGCATGACGGCGATCTGCAGCGTCTGTCGAGAGGAAGGCCTTGAAGCCGAGACTCATGCCCGCGGCTGCACGATGAAAGGGGATCGCATTCACCGCATGTCGCCCTTCGCCACCAAGAAGAAGTGGCACACCAAGCCCCTGCGGCGCCAGAATGCGCCCAGGCGCGAGGCTTCGGACAACAGAGAAGTCTGCGCCGTCACAGGCGTTGCCCATGGTGCTAGCAGCGTCTGTTTCTACGTGCGCTCGCGGCGTGACGAGGAAGGCGATGCCGAGGCTCGCGATCAACAGGGCTGTCGCCGATACAGCCCGTCGCAACATGGTCGGCACCGGCGAGCCAAGAGCCCAGCCAATCGCCATAGGCAGAAAGAGGGGCATGAGCGCAGCCGACAAACGGATATAGCGCATCTGGAGAAGCGTCAGCACGAGAGCCGTGAGCGCAAAGCCAAAGGCAATCAACAGACCCGGCTCTGCGCGAAAGCGCGAGGCGAGTGCCGGAAGGGTCCAGATCGCCACGACCGCGGACAGCAGAATGACTGGGAAAAGGCGAGTATCGCCTGTCTGCAAGTGGAAAAAGAGCCCATGCTCCTGCGGGATCCGCTGAAGCCAAAACTGGCGCGCCACGTCATCCACCATACTGTAGGGCCCGTTGAGACAATCGGGAAACAGCACGATGACCATTGCCACCAGGGCGACAGACGGAAGCAGGAGAGCAGCCCAGCGCGCTTGGTTCGATTGATGCTTGAACCAGACCGGAACGACGGACAGAACAGTGCCCGAGGCCACGGCCAGATAGGCATAAGGGGCGGAAAAACTGTCACAGGCGACGGCGACCAGGCCGGCCGGACTGATGAACAGGAGGCCGAGTAGAAGAGAGAAGAACGCAAGCGCACCGCCAGCAACCGACAGCACACGGCCGGAATCCGGCGCATTGAACAGCCAGGCAAAGGCCAGGCCGCCATAGGCCACCATGATCAGTGGCAGGCATTCCAACCCGACAAGCAGGGAGACTGCTGAAGCAAGACCGATAAAAAACGCGCCCCGCTCATCAAAGGTCTGCAAGCCGACCGCGATTGCCGTTGCCGCGAGTATCTGCAGATTATGATGATCAATGCGGCCGGGTGAAAACTCCGAAAGCGCCACCATCATCACCGCGGCAGTGATGGCGGATACCAGCAGGATCCGGAGACCGGACCAGTGTGCACCGGTGAAATGCGGCCGAATGAACAGAGCGATCAGCCAGGCCTGAGCGACAAGCATCACGAGCGGCCAGATGCGAAACGCCATCGGCAGCGCATGTTCTTCCCCCACCAACGGTGCCAAAATCCCGAACAGCACAACATAGGGAAGGTCGACCAAGCGCGACCAGGGTGACACATAGAGTTCAGGCGTGCGGATCTGCGGCATGCCGAGATCAAACCAACCGGCACCACCGAACAGGAACTGCCTGATCTGCAGCTCGCGCAGCCCGTCATCGACGTCACGGATCCACGACTGGCCATCGGCAAGATCCGCCGCAATCAGCAGGACACCGACGGCAAATATGGTCAAGGTCAGGAGCCCGGTGAAGCTTGCGCCTCTCCGCTCCCTCGGCTGCTCGCCGCTCACCCCGTCCACAATGCTCATGTCCCCCGACCCCTCGGTGATTTCGGCCACTTTGGCGGGCGCGGCTTAATCTCAGGTTATCGTCAACCGGCTTCTTCTGGGTGAGACGGGACAACCTGAACGACGCGCGACCAAAGCTTGGGAGACCTGCCATTGCGCCGGACGGAGAAATATCCTTCTATCACGGTCGCGGAGGACACGATGTTTACCAACCAGAATTTTCACCTGTCTCCGACGGGTGCCACGCTTGCCTATCACCATGAAGAGGCAAATGGCCTCCCGCGGGCTGTTGTGCTGATCTGCCATGGACTGGCAGAACATTCTCGCCGCTATGCACGCTTTGCCAAGGCCATGGCGGCTGCCGGCTGTCACGTCTATGCCCATGACCACCGCGGCCACGGCGCAACAAAATCAGCCGATTCGGCCCTTGGCCGGTTTGCCGCTCATGATGGCGTTGCCAAGGTCATCGGAGACGTCATGGCCATGCGCGATCTGGCCCTATCCAGACATGCCGGCTTGCCCATCGTTCTCCTTGGTCATTCCATGGGCGGGCTGATCGCCCTCAATGTTGCGGAAGAACATCCGACAGCATTCCAGGCACTGTCTGTCTGGAATTCGAATTTTCACCCCGGTCCCGCCGGTCGGATCGCGCAAGCGGTCTTGAAGCTCGAGCAGGCCTTCAAGGGCTCGGACGTTCCCTCGCTCATTCTCCCGATGGCAACCTTCGGCGCCTGGGGCCGTTCGATAGAAGGCCATCGCACGCCATTCGACTGGCTCTCGCATGATCCGGTCGAGGTCGACGCCTACATTGCCGACCCGCTCTGTGGTTTCGATGCCAGCGTCTCGCTCTGGCGCGCGATCTTCGAGTTGACCTTTCGGGGTGCCAAACCCGACAGCCTCGACAAACTGCCTAAATCACTCCCGATCTATCTGGTTGGCGGCGGACAGGACCCGGCGACCGACAAGGGCCGGGCGATCGCCTGGCTCGGCGAGACAATGAAGCGCCATGGTCTCTCCAACGTAACAGTCACCCTTTATCCCGGTATGCGCCACGAGACGCTGAACGAGATCGGATATGCAGTCGCGACAGCCGGTTTCGCTGCCTGGCTGGATCGCATCCTGCCTCAGGCACCCTCGTAGCCATGGCGGGGTCTTGCGTTTAGGGAATGATGCTATGAGAGAATATCGCGTGCGCCGACCCTGAGCCGCCGATATAGCTTCTTGGACCGCAGCAATTCTCATGGCCGACATCAATCTGGCACGGCCGGGCTCTAGACCATGCGCGACAGGAAGCCGATGACAACGACCTCTCCCGCCCCTCCGCCGCTATCCGGCATCCGCGTGATCGAGCTTGCCCGCGTACTCGCGGGCCCCTGGGCGGGCCAGATGCTCGCTGACCTCGGCGCAGATGTCATCAAGGTGGAGAACCCCGAAGGTGGCGACGACACGCGCGCCTGGGGGCCGCCCTTTGTCGAAGCCCCCGATGGCGAAAACCTCTCCGCCGCCTATTACCACTCGACCAACCGCAACAAGCGCTCGATTGCGGTCGACCTTAAGACGCCGGAAGGCCAGGAAACAGTTCGCCGCCTCTGCGCCACGGCCGATGTGGTCATCGAGAACTTCAAGCGCGGCGGCCTTGAGAAATACGGCCTCGACTATGAGAGCCTGAAGGCGATCAATCCGAAGCTCGTCTACTGCTCGATCACCGGTTTCGGCCACAACGGCCCCTATGCCGATTTCGCCGGCTACGACTACATCGTCCAGGGCATGTCCGGCTTCATGTCGATCACCGGCGAGAAGGACGGCGAGCCGATGAAGGCCGGTGTTGCGATCGCCGACATCTTCACCGGAATCTATGCCGTCACCGCGATCCAGGCTGCCCTGATCCATGTGCTGAAGACCGGCACTGGCCAGTTAATCGACATGGCCCTGCTCGACGTCATGTCGGCGGTCCTTGCCAACCAGAACATGAACTACCTCGTCTCCGGTCAAGCGCCTATTCGCCTCGGCAATGCCCATCCGAACATCAGCCCCTATGAAGTGGTGGAGACGGCCGATGGGCATCTGATTCTAGCAGTCGGCAATGACGGGCAGTTCAAGCGACTTTGCGCCATCCTCGGCATTCCGGACGTGGCGGAAGACCCGCGCTTTGCCACCAACAAGGCCCGGGTAGCCAACAAGGCCGAGGTCCGGCGTATCATCATGTCCGAGACGATGAAATGGCAAAAGCGCGACCTCCTATCCGCCTGCGAGGCGAATGCCGTTCCCGCCGGCCCGATCAACTCGATCGCCGAGATGTTCGCCGACCCGCAGGTCAAGGCCCGCGGCCTGAAGATCGAACTGACTGATGACAAGGGCACCGTGATACCCAGTGTCCGGACCCCCATCCTGATGTCCGGGACACCTCTGCGCTACGAGCGCCCGAGCCCGCGCATCAACGAGCATGGCGACGAAATACTGGCCGAACTGGAAGCGCTTGAAAGGAAGTCCCGATGAAGAGAACCGGCGGAGCCCTGATCGTTGAAGCCTTGAAGGCAAACGGTGTCGAGCGCGTCTCCTGCGTTCCCGGTGAAAGCTATCTGGCCGTGCTCGACGCGCTGAAGGACAGCGGCGTCGAGACGCTGGTCTGCCGGCAGGAAGGCGGCGCTGCGATGATGGCTGACACCTGGGGCCGCCTGACCGGCAAACCCGGCATCTGCATGGTGACCCGTGGTCCGGGCGCGACGAACGCGTCTGCCGGCCTGCATGTCGCCAAGCAGGATTCAATCCCGATGATCCTCTTCATCGGCCAGATCGGCCTTGACATGAAGGAGCGCGAAGCCTTCCAGGAAGTCGAATATCGCCGCGCCTTCACCGAGTTCGCCAAATGGGTCGGCGAGATCGATGATGCCCGCCGCATCCCGGAATTCGTTACCCGCGCCTTTGCCGTCGCCACATCAGGCCGCCCCGGCCCGGTCGTGCTGACGCTGCCGGAAGACATGCTGCTCGATGAAGTCGACGCCCCGCAAGCCAGGCCTTACACGCCCGTAGAGGCCCATCCCGGCCCAAGCCAGATCGCCGCCGTCGGCGAGATGCTGAAGACCGCCAAGCGCCCGATGGTCGTTCTCGGCGGCACCCGCTGGAGCGAGACCTCTGTCGCCGGCATCCAGGCCTTTGCCGAAAAATTCAAGCTGCCCGTCGGCTGCTCCTTCCGCCGCCAGATGCTCTTTGACCACCTGCATCCGTCCTACGCCGGCGATGTCGGCATCGGCATCAATCCGGCGCTCGCCAAGGAAGTGAAGGACGCCGATCTGCTGATCCTGCTCGGCGGACGTTTCTCAGAAATGCCGTCCTCTTCCTATACGCTGATGGACATCCCCTACCCGGCGCAAAAGCTCGTCCACATCCACCCGGACCCGTCCGAACTCGGCCGCGTCTACCGCGCCGATCTGGCCATCTGCGCGGCACCTGAGGAGTTTATCTCGGCCCTTGCTACCCTGGACGCACCCGCCGCCCCCACATGGGCCGAGCGCACTGCGACCATGCACGCCGCCTATCTCGCCTGGTCGACACCGCCCAAGGCAGGCCCCGGCGCCGTGCAGATGGGCCCGATCATGGACTGGATCGAAGCCAACACGCCGAAGGACGCGATATTCACCAATGGCGCCGGCAACTACGCCACCTGGCTGCATCGCTTCCATCGCTTCCAGGCCTTCAACACCCAGGCTGCCCCGACCTCCGGCTCGATGGGCTACGGTCTGCCGGCAGCCGTCGCTGCCAAGCAGCTGTTCCCTGAGCGTGAAGTGATCTGCTTTGCCGGCGACGGCTGCTTCATGATGCATGGCCAGGAATTCGCCACCGCCATCCGCTACAACCTGCCGATCATCACGCTCGTCATCAACAACGGCATCTATGGCACGATCCGCATGCATCAGGAGCGCGAATATCCGGGCCGCGTCAGCGCCACCGACCTGACCAACCCCGATTTCGCAGCGCTGGCCAAGGCCTATGGCGGCCACGGAGAAACCGTCGAGAAGACGGAAGACTTCGCCCCCGCCTTCCTGCGCGCCCGCGCCTCCGGCAAGCCTGCGATCATCGAGATCAAGCTCGATCCGGAGGCGATCACGCCAATGCGAACCTTGACTCAGATCCGCGATCGGCTCTGACGGGCCAACCTTCAAGCGCTCGCCAACGCGCACACGGCACAGGGGCGTTGGCGGTTTGCGACTGAAATCGAGCTTACTTCGCCTCCTGCAGTCCATGGCAGCCGGCGGCAACTGCATCGAAGGCATGCAACAAACCGGGAATGGCGAAGACCGCATAGGCGGAAGTGCTGTCGAGCTGAACGAAAATCACCCTGCCACCATACTGGCTGTCGATCAGTCGTACATCGGCGGCAAGCGATAAGGTCTGGCGGAGATTGACTTCCTCCGTCGACCATGGACCGAATACGAGGCCGATGGGTCTTTCAGTCACCGGTAGCGAAAAATATGGCGAAAGCGCCGTCACGCCGATGCCCAGGATGGAGAGAACGCCAGCCAGCCCATAGGCTGGCCAGGCTGGCATCGCTCCTGATTCAGGTTCCCCAGCCGTCGAAACGCCTGTGACGGCCATCAGCTTGCAATCCGCATTGGTCCGCTCTGGGCGTCCCCCGCCAGCTTGAACCGGGCAATCAATGCCTGAAGGCTCTCACTTTCGCCCGCAAGTTGGTCGGCTACTCGGCTGTTCCCCTCCACCAGAGATGTATTCTGCTGGTTGGCCTGATCGATGAGGTTGATCGAATTGTTGATCGATCCGAGCGCAAGCGATTGTTCCTGCGATGCCCCCGCAATTCCCTCGATCTGCCGATTAATAGTGACAACATCGTCGCGTATGGCCGTGAGAGTCTGGCCAGTCTGATTGACCAGGGAGACACCGTTCGTCACCTCATTTGAGGCCGTTTGAATGAGCGCCTTGATTTCCTTGGCAGCAATCGCGGATCGTTGCGCAAGTTCCCGGACTTCCTGAGCAACGACGGCGAATCCCTTGCCGCTCTCGCCAGCACGAGCCGCCTCAACACCAGCGTTCAGCGCCAAAAGGTTGGTCTGGAAAGCAATTTCGTCGATAACGAAGATCGTGTTCGAGATCTGCTTCGACGATTCCTCGATCCGTCCCATGGCATTGACAGTTTCCGCGACGACCACGCCGGAATGGACGGCATTGTCGCGCGCCTTGTCCGCCGCCAGCCGGGCCTCGCTCGTTCTTTGCGTGGCCTGATGAACATTCTGGGTGACCTCGTCCAGCGCCGCTGCCGTTTCCTCCAGAGAAACCGCCTGCTGGCTCGTGCGGCCGACAAGTTCGCTGTAGCCCTCCCGAATTTCCTGACTGCCTCTGTTCATCCGCTGGATGCGGTCAGATATCGTTCGGAGTGTCTCACGCAACTGTTGGACAGATGTATTGAAATCCTGACGCAGCCCTTCGAATTCGGTCGGGAAACCATGCCTGATCTCCCTGGTGAGATCCCCTTGTGCGAGGGCGCGCAATGCATCAGCCAAGCTGTCTACGACCGTCTTACGGTCCTGCTCAACCTTTGCCTTCAGCGCATCATTCTTGTTGCGCTCTTCCACGGTCATCCGGCGACTGTCCTCGGCGGCATTGGCCATCGCAACAGCTTTTTCAGTTGCAGCCTCGGCATTTGCAATCGCAGCGGCATTGGCAGCAATAGTCTGTTCCAGCTTTACCGCGGTCGCCATCAGTGGCCCGACCAGGATCGTGGCGATCGAAGCATGAATCAGCAGATGGTATATGGCATCCCCCCCAACAGAATCAGACCAGATGATCGAGGGAAGCACGAATGTCAGCACCGCATGGTGCATAACGATCAGAACATTGTAGACGAGCAGCGACCGCCAGCAGGCATAAGCAAGCAGATAGACGTTGAGCACAAAATAGATCATATGCGCTTCTTGCACATATTCAGGCGCGAGCCCTGTTGAAGCATAGGTCAAGAACATGACCTGGACAGCAAGACTCGTCGCAACAACAATCCGGCCAGGCAGATTGAAGCCATAAAGCCAGATGGCTCCATAACCGCAAACGGTCGCGATCAGCGCACCTGAAGTGGCGACCATCATGCTCCGTCCGGAGAGCCAGGCAACGAAGGATATCAGGATCGCCATGACGACCAACGTCGGAACATAGAGTTTCGTGGCTATCGCCCGTAGAGCGTCGATCGTGATCAACTGGCCGTGTGAACCATTTGGAGCTGCTGAAACAGTCATTGTCGCCTCGATAGAATTGAAACGGTGCCAACATTAATTACCGAAGGTTAATTTAGAATATCCAGCAACACCGCCACTCGCCGCTTGGTGATCCATAACGCACCCCGGCCCCAGCAGCCTTGGCAGATCAACGAGGCCATTTGTCTCGCTGAGACAGCCGACCAAAACGACAAAGGCCGGGATCTCTCCCGGCCTTTTCGTATTGTTCTACGTTTCTGAAAAATCAGATCGCAGCCGTGATGATGAACTCGACCAGATAGTCCGGGGTCGCGAGCGGCGCGCCGCTGGTAGCGCGGGCCGGCGGGTTCGCCGGATCGATCCAGGCTTCCCAGACGGCGTTCATTTCGCCGAAGGTCGACATGTCGGAGAGGTAGATGATCGTCTGCAGGATCTTCGACTTGTCCGTACCGGCCGCCGCCAGCAGGCGGTCAACTTCAGCGAGAGCCGACTTCGACTGCTCGGTGACGGATGCGCCTTCGCCAACCTGGCCGGCGAGATAGACGGTGTTGCCGTGGACGACGGCGCCGCTCATGCGCTTGCCGGGCTCGATACGCTTGATGGTCATGGGAAAACTCCTGCTTGAGGCTGGTTTAGAAAAGAAACGGGCCGGACTGAAAGGTCCGGCCGCTGGGGAATGGAAATCAGGTTCAGCCGCGCTGGCGCAGCGCGTGTTCGTAAGTGGCGGTCGAGCGCGCACCCGAGCGGCAGTAGCCGAGCATCGGTCGCTCGAACTCTTCCAGAGCATCGACCATATCAGCGACCGCATCCGGTGTTACACCCATGGGGCCAACTGGCACATGCTTGATCTTGAGGCCAAGTTCTTCCGCGCGCTTGGCAACAGCCGCAAATTCCGGCTGATCCATCTCTTCGCCATCGGGGCGATGGCAAACGATCGACTTGAAGCCAAGCGCCTTGACCGCGTCCACGTCTTCGACCGTGATCTGGCCGCTGACCGAATATTCCTCGTTGATCTGCCTGATGTTCATCGGCGCACCTCGTAAATTCCGTGGGCGAAACATCTACGACGGGCATGGAAAGGCGTCAATGACGCCGCAGTGCTTCCAGCGCCCCTTACACGAAGGAAAATGCCAGACCATAGTGACGGCCGGCGCCGGGCTCGAGCTGATAGAATTCGCCAGCAGCATCCAGGTCTCCGCGGTCGGCCAGCCGATGCGACACCGGCTCGATGCCAAGCACATGGGCGGGGGCCGCCTGGTTGCGCCAGATCTGGAGGTGCGGGAGCGTGTCAGTGCGAAACCGGACCTTCAGCGTCTTGGCCCCGATCGCCGCAATCGGCCCGAGCCGCAGTTCGGCCCAGCCGCCATGCCCGGCTGGCACGCAGAACAGGCCACGCTCACCCTCGCCAAACGCCCAGGGCAAGCCACCGCCCTCGATCATCGCGCCTTCGATCCGCGTTCCCGCGTCGAAATGCCGTGCACCAAGGTTCATGTGGTACATGTGGAAGACCGGGAACGCCGTGTCTCCGGTATTCACGATCTCGTCGGAGAGCTGCACTTCGCCGCTTTCGCCCTTGATCCGCCACTGACGTCGCAATTCGGCCAGTTCACCCCCGGCAAGACGAAGCGGGATCAGCGCACTGGCTGTGATATCCTCGCCCTCTGCCACAAATGTCAGTGCCTCTGCGGCATGCCCCGATGCCGACCCATGCAACGGATAAAGACCACCACCAGTCATGGCGGCCGGGTGACGGATATGGTCGGGTCCGCAGGTGAAGAGAAAGCCTTCCAGCGAATGGTCGATCCGCGGGTCACCATCGTCGGGGATGGCGCGGCCAGGAGCAAGATCCACGCCCTCAACGATGCAAGCGCCGATGTCGAACACGGACGACGGATCGAGCGCCAGTTTGGGACCCTTAGACCCCTGGAAGTAGATCATGCGAAAGCGCTCCGGCGGACACTGATACCTTGTCGAGATGACCGGTTTCGATGAGATCCTCGAATCCCTTCAACCCGCTGTCGAGCGAAGACAGATAGGCAATGTTGACGTTGCGCTCAAGCCAGCGCTGGAAGAGCTGCGCTTGCCCTTCCAGGCGACCGAACCGGGCAGCCCCCGCTTCCGTCAGAGACAACAATTCAAAACGCCGATCGGTTCGATCCCGCTTACGCGTGAGGTAGCGCTTGTCTTCCAGCACCCGCACAGCCCGACTGATCTTTGTCTTTGATAGCCCGCATCTGAGTGCGATCGCTTTCGCTGTGCCCGGAGACGATTGCCCCAGACACCACAGCACCTGCCATTCCGACCAGGACAATTCGTCTTCCGGCCCACATAAACTCAGGAAGGCCCGGTCGAGCACCTCCGCGAGATGCATGACACGATAAGGCCAGAACGCCTCCAACCGCATAGTCTCCTCCATGCGCCCTCCCTCGGCTTTTCCGGGCCCGTACGCCTCCCCAGACGTAGCCCTTCACTTTACGGTTTTAACCACAAGTTCACCATGAATTCATCTTTTCCATATTAGTGTCAAATTTCTAGCGTTTGTCGCGCGCACAGACGAGGAATCCGAATCGTGATCTCTATCAGGAAACTGGGCTTGATCCTGGCGGCAACGCCCGCAGCCCTTACCATTGCCCCGGCCGTAGATGCGCAATCATTCTATGATCGCCGGCAATCGCAGCAGACAGTCCTGGTCTCGCCGGAAGGCGATATTCTCGACTACATCCCGGAATCCGGCGAGGTTGCGATCAGTCGCGACCGTATGGGCCGCACCGTGCTCGTTGATCGTTACGGCAATCTGGTCGCAACAGAAATTCCAGCCGAGAGCTACTATCCGCCCCGTGATCGCGGTCGCAATCGCGATCTGCCCGGCGTTTACGATCCTTATCAGGACGATGCACCAGCGCAGCGGGGCTTTGGCGACGAGGTAACAACCGCCTCGATCCCTGATATCGAGCCCGTTGAACCGGGCAACGACGAGTTGCCTCAGGACATGCCTTATGGCGGGCCAGATTTGCCCCCGCCGGATGACATGGCACCGGCCAAGGTCGTGACGCCGGACATTCCGGTCAAGACGAACCTGTCGCGCCTCGAAATCACCGCTCTTCAGGTGTTTCTCGATCGTGAGGGCGTATCGCCGGGTGTGATTGACGGCAAGATGGGCCAGAACGTCAACAAGGCCATCGTCGCCTGGCAGCAGATCACCGGCGAGACACTCGACCCAAACAATGCCGAGGACATTCTTGAGCGCCTGCGCATGACCGGCGGCATGGCCTTGAAGAGTTACACCATCACGGCGGGCGATGCGGCTGGCCCCTATGTTGCCTCGATCCCGGAAGACTACGCCCACAAGGCGCAACTGCCGGCCATGGCCTACACCTCGACCGCCGAAATGCTCGCCGAGCGTTTCCACATGGATGAAGACTATCTGCGCGAACTCAATCCAGGCGTTGACTTCACCATACCCGGCACCATCATCAAGGTGACCGATCCGGGCGAGGTCAAGACCGGGAGCGTTGCCCGCATCGTGGCAGACAAGGGCCTGAAACAGGTGCTCGCCTATAGCGAAGATGGCAGCCTGCTCGCCGCCTATCCGGCGAGTATCGGCTCTGCCGATACGCCCTCGCCTTCCGGCACGGTGACAATTGAACGTATCGCCCTCAATCCGGGATACACCTACAATCCGAAGGTCAATTTCCAGCAGGGCAACAACACCAAGATCCTGCAGATCCCGCCTGGCCCCAACGGCCCGGTCGGTACGGTATGGCTTGCGCTGTCGAAGCCGACCTACGGCATTCACGGCACACCGGAGCCCTCGAAAATCGGTCGAACCCAGAGCCACGGCTGCATCCGCCTGACCAACTGGGACGCAACAGAACTGGCCAAGATGGTGAAGGCAGGTGTCACGGTCGAATTTATCGACTGACTGACCTGGCCTGCATCATCATTCGATGAGAAACAATCAAGCCGCGGCGACCACCGCGGTTTCTTTTGTTTTGAGTGCATGAAAAAGCCGCCAGCAATGCCGGCGGCCTTGTTTATAGCATTGAAGATCCTGGCATTCTATCAGGCGGCGCTGCGGACCAGCCGGAACAGCCGGCGCGGCTCGGAAGACCGCACGATCCGAACCGGGAGCAGACGCATGACCTCGGAAGCGAAGACCCTGGCGTTTTCCTGGGCCTTGTCGAGGTTGCTCACCTTCGCTGCATCCATGGAATACAGCGTGCCACCACAGTCGAAGATCTCGCGGAAGGCACTGCGCTCGGCAATCGGCGTATCGATAACGTTCACACCCCGTGCGGCCAGAAGACCCTTGATAGCGAGTAGTGCACGCGTCGTGACCATGGAGGTGACGCGTGTGAGTACGACCGAGTGCGGAATGACCAGATTGCCCGCGTCTTCCATGAGCTTGATCAGATCCAGGATCTGAGCGCCACCCCGGGCGTCCATGGCACAGCCCTGTACGGGGATCATGACGTGATCGGACAGGCCGATACCTGTTGTTACCATGGCATCGCGGGCACCGGCGAGGTCCATGATGATGTAGTCGTGATTGCGCGAGAGCTCGCGAATATGGCCCTGCACCGAAGCCACAGAAACCTCGGAGACGACTTCGATATTGCGCTGCGGACCGGAGATATCGTGCCACTGGGTGATCCAGCGCTGCGGATCGGCGTCGAGGATAGCGACGCGATAGCCCTGGTGTGCCAGTTCGGTGGCGAGGAGAAGAGCGGCGGTGGTCTTGCCTGCTCCGCCTTTGGCGTTTGCGAATGAAATGACTGGCATGCTGTGTCCCTGGATGTCGGATCCGAGCGGCTCATCGCTCTCAAGCAGTCACACATATCCGACTGCATATGTTCATCATTGCTAAACATGGTTAACAAATCGAAAACACGAGCCCAGCTACCCCTCCCTAATTTTTGGGAGGCACACCCAAAAAAGCCAGAGATTTCAGAGCGAAGAGAGGCGAACTTCACCAGCAGGAGCAGCAGACAGTCATCGGGGAAAAGTTAATTTCCACGATAAAAGCGGGCAAATGCACCTGCAACCGCCCGCTTTTGTGGTGTGAAAGGGAATCAGAAGCAGTCGGCGAAAAGCTGCTTCGTATTCTCGAGCGTCATGGCCATCGGGTTACCGCCAGCGCTCGGATCCTCGATCGCCATTGCCGACAGCTCATCGATCCGATCATTGGCGATACCCATGGCCGTGAGGTTCTCCGGCACATGCAACTCGGCGCGAAGCGCCAGTACATAATCGTAGAACCCGTCGAACCCACCCGCGATACCCAGATAGGCAGCTGCCCGCTCGATGCGGTCTTCAATGACGTGACGGTTGAACTTCAGTACCGGCGGCATGACGACGGCATTGGTCATGCCGTGATGGGTGTTGTAGACGGCTCCGATCGGGTGCGACAGTGCATGGATCGCGCCAAGCCCCTTCTGGAACGCGACAGCACCCATGGCAGCCGCAGACATCATGTTGGTCCGCGCTTCGAGGTCGGTCCCGTCCTTATAGGCGCGCGGCAGGAACTCCTTGACCAGTCGCATGCCTTCGAGCGCGATGCCTTGGCTCATCGGGTGGTAGAAGGGCGAGGAGTAGGCTTCGAGGCAGTGCGCAAACGCGTCCATGCCGGTGCCTGCCGTGATCATCTTCGGCATGCCGACAGTCAGTTCCGGATCGCAGATGACGACGCCGGGCAGGAACTTCGGATGGAAGATGATTTTCTTCACATGGGTTTCGGAATTGGTGATGACCGAGGCGCGACCGACTTCCGAACCGGTACCAGCTGTTGTCGGCACGGCAACGATCGGCGCAATGCCATCGGAATTGGCCCGCGTCCACCAGTCGCCGATATCCTCGAAATCCCAGACCGGCCGCGTCTGGCCGGCCATGAAGGCCACGCACTTGCCAAGATCGAGGCCCGAGCCGCCACCGAAGGCGACGACGCCGTCATGGCCGCCATCCTTGTAAGCCTTGATGCCGGCTTCCAGGTTCTTCTCGTTCGGGTTCGGATCGACATCCGCGAAGATCGCGCGGCCAAGGCCCGCCTCTTCCAGAACGTCGAGCGCCGTCTGGGTGATCCCCATCGGCGCAAGACCCCTGTCTGTGATCAGCAGAGGCTTCTTCATGCCGAGCGACTTGCAGGCCTCCGCCAGTTCCCTGATGCGGCCACGTCCCATCTTGATGGCGGTGGGGTAGCTCCAGTTCGCGACGATGTTCATTTCGTAACTTTCTTCAGATGGTAGGATTTCGGACGAGTGAGGTTCTGGAAGCCGAGCACGGAGAGCGAACCGCCCTTGCCGGTTTCCTTGACGCCGGTCCAGCACAGCGCCGGGTCGAGATAGTCGGCGCGGTTCATGAAGACCGTGCCGGTCTCGATGTCGCGGCCAATCCGGGCAGCGCGCTCGGGATCCTGGGTCCAGAGCGACGCGGTCAGACCATAGGGGCTGTCATTCATCAGCTCGAGCGCTTCCGCATCGCTCTTCACCTTCATGATGCCGACTGCCGGACCAAAGGTCTCGTCTTTCATGAAGGCCATGGAATGATCGACGTTGGTGAGTACCTGCGGCATGATATAGGCGCCACCGTCATCGGCGGGGAAAAGCTTCGGATCGACCAGCGCCTTTGCCCCCTTCGAAACGGCATCGGCGATCTGCTCGCGCACCACCTTGGCGAAACGCTTGTTGGCCATTGGCCCCAGTGTCGTTTCCGGATCGAGCGGATTGCCAAGCTTGTAATTCGACACCCAGGCAACAGACTTTTCGACAAAGGCGTCGTAGAGGCTCTCATGCACATAGATGCGCTCGATGCCGCAGCAGCACTGGCCAGAATTGTAGGTGGCGCCATCCATCAGCGTATCGACGGCAGCATCGAGGTCCGCGTCTTCCATGACGTAACCCGGGTCCTTGCCGCCGAGCTCAAGGCCGAGACCGGCAAAAGTGCCGGCAGCGGCCCGCTCGATCGAACGCCCGCCTTCGACCGAACCGGTGAAGTTGATGAAGTTGAAGTTGCCGGCCGCGATCAGAGCAGATGTCGTCTGGTGATCGAGGAAGAGGTTGACGAACACGTCGTCGGGAACGCCAGCCTCGACGAAAGCGCGCACCATGCGCTCACCGACGAGCAGCGTCTGGGTCGCATGCTTGATGACGACCGTATTGCCGGCCATCAGCGCCGGTGCGATCGTATTGATCGCCGTCATATAGGGGTAGTTCCACGGTGCGATGACGAAGACGACGCCATGCGGCTCCCGCTCGATGCGGCGCTCGAAGCTTGCACTGTTTTCCACGACCAGCGGAGCCAGTGCGTCGGCAGCAATGGCTGCAACATAGTTGGAGCGCTCGTTGAAGCCCTTGTACTCGCCGCCGTAACGCACCGGCCGACCCATCATATGCGCCAGTTCTGGCACCACCTCGTCCGACATCTCATTGAGGCGGGCAACGCCCTTCAGCACGAGCTGCACACGGTATTCAAGCGGCCGACGGGCCCAGGCCTTCTGCGCCTTGCGGGCACGCGCAACGGCCTCGGTCGCGGCCTCCAGCGACATGGCCGGCCGCTCGGCGTAGACCGATCCATCGATCGGCGAAATGCATTGGATCATCGTCATGATCGTCTTCCTGTGTTCTAGAACGAGATGACAGCGGCCGAAGCCGCCGTCCATGTTTCCACCCTTACGCCGAGGACTGTTGCGGCTCAATGCCGTCTTTGGTCACGCCCGTTCGAAGCCGCGCGCCACCTCCCAGTCCGTGATCCGACGGTCGTATTCCTCCTGCTCCCATTCGGCAGCCCGGACGTAATGATCGATGACATCGTCACCAAAGGCCGAGCGCAGCATGGCCGAACCATTGAGGGTTTCGGCTGCGGCACGAAGCGTCCGCGGAATTTCGCGCGCCTCCTTGGCACCATAGGCGTCGCCGGTGAAAGCGGGTTCGAGTTCCATCTTCTTCTCGATCCCATTAATGCCGGCCGCCAGCAGTGCCGCCATGGCGAGATACGGATTGAGGTCCGATCCACCGACGCGGCACTCGACACGGATCCCCTTTGTTGCATCTCCGCAAAGCCGGTAACCGGCCGTGCGATTGTCCTTGGACCAGATTGCCTTGGTCGGCGCGAAGGTTCCCGCCATGAAGCGCTTGTAGGAGTTTATATAGGGCGCCAGGAAATAGGTGATTTCCGAGGCGTGGTTGAGAAGCCCCGCCATGTAATGCTGCATCACCTCCGACATTCCATACTGACCCTTCTCGTCGAAGAACAGCGGCGTTTTGCCATCGGCAGACCAAAGCGACTGGTGGATATGCGACGAGGAGCCTGCGGCATTGTAATGCCACTTTGCAAGGAAAGTGATGGCCTTGCCCTTCGACCACGCAATCTCCTTGCAGCCATTCTTGATGATGACATGTCGATCGGCCATGGTCAGGGCGTCGGCATAACGAACATTGATTTCTTCCTGGCCGGCAGACGCCTCGCCCTTGGAATTCTCGACCGGAATACCGGCACCCTGCAGCCCCTTGCGGATCGCCCGCATGACGTCTTCTTCCTTGGTGGTCTGGAAGATGTGGTAGTCCTCGTTGTAGCCCGAGACCAATTTCAGGTCGCGATAGCCGGAAAGACGCGCCTCGTCATAGGTCTGGTCGAAGAGGAAGAATTCAAGTTCAGTTGCCATGAAGGCCTTCATGCCCATGGCTTCAAGTCGGGCGACCTGCTTCTTCAGGATCGCGCGCGGTGAATGCGGAACTTCAGCATGAGTGGCATGGTCGAGCATGTCGCAGAGAACGAGTGCCGTGCCTTCAAGCCAGGGAATGCGGCGAAGCGTCGAAAGATCCGGCTTCATGGTGTAATCGCCGTAGCCCTTTTCCCAGCTCGTCGCCTTGTAGCCGGAGACGGTTTCCATCTCCATGTCGGTCGCCAGCAGATAGTTGCAGCTATGGGTTTCCTTGAAGGCGCTTTCGACGAAGAACTCCGCCTGGAAGCGTTTGCCCATCAAGCGGCCCTGCATGTCCACCTGGCACGCCAGCACCGTGTCGATGCGCCCTTCGGCGACGTCTTTCTTCAGCTCTTCGAATGTGTAGGTGGTGGTCATCTGTGTGGTCCCATAGGTAGCCGACAATGCAACATCAGGCGGTAAAGCTAAGGAGGTTCGGCAGGCGCGGACCGATAGATGTCCGCGCCTG
>NZ_LJHS01000036.1 GCF_001296045.1 Rhizobium sp. AAP43
TTTTTTTTTACTTGTGCTGTTGTTACATGCATGATGGATGGCTGGCACGTGCCGGATACATCAACAACAACGAGTGACGAGTGGAGGTGCAAACATTACAGACCAACAAATACTAGGGAGGAAAATGCAAGCAAGTACCCAGACTAGTGCGGAGCAGGGGTGGGGGCCGCTGCAAGCGCAGGCAGGCGGGGGAGGCGCACGGTGGTGAGCGAGCGCATGGCGGCGGACGCAGACGGGCGGGTGCCAAGGGATGAGGCAGAGGTGCGCTGCTGGAGAGGGACCAGCGGGCGGGAAGGATCAAGGAGAGATGGCGTTCATTGGCAGGCGGTGGATGTGGGCCCAGATCGGACGTGCAAAAGTGGGGGCGTCAGTTCATTTGTCGGGAGCTTGTATGTTCTTCATGGGGCCAGGGAGCTGAGGCGAGGCTGACGTGTGTGCACGGCGCTCATGCCCCGGTGCTCGCGTTCGACACCCGCATAAACGCTCGGCTCATAAACAGTCCTGTCGTCAAGGGTCGGGCCCAGCAGGCGGGGGGCGGGCGGGCGGGGCTGAGCGGGTGTGCTGCCGCGCAGAGGCGGCGCTCAGTCCTGGCAGTGGTCCAGGGCGCCATGCTTCTTGCTCTGCTTGATGGCGGCCTGCGCGGCGGCCAGGCGCGCAATGGGCACGCGCAGCGGGGAGCAGGACACGTAGTCCACCACGGTGGACACAAACTCAATCGACTTGGGGTCGCCGCCATGCTCGCCGCAGATGCCCAGGTGCAAGCCGGGGTTCGTGTCGCGGCCGCGCTGCGCCGCAATCTTGATCAGCTCGCCCACGCCGCTGGTGTCCAGCTCCTCGAAGGGGTCGGCGGGCAGGATGCCCTCGCGCACGTACAGCGGCAGGAACTTGGCCTCGGCGTCGTCGCGGGAGAAGCCGCAGGTCATCTGGGTGAGGTCGTTGGTGCCAAAGGAGAAGAACTCGGCGTGGTTGGCCAGGTCGCCGGCGCGCAGCGCACCGCGCGGCACCTCGATCATCGTCCCCACCTTGTACTCCACGGTTGTGCTCGTCGCCTTGAACACGGCCTCGGCGGCCTCGCGGATGACCCGCACCTGGTGCGCCAGCTCCTCCTCAAAGCCCACCAGGGGCACCATGATGTGCGGCAGGGGCTTCAACCCCCGCTTGCTGACGTTCACCGCCGCCTCCAGAATCGCCTTGGCCTGCATCTCAGTGATGTCGGGGTGGCGGATGCCCAGGCGGCAGCCACGCAGGCCCAACATGGGGTTGGCCTCCTGCAGGCCGTGGATCTTGTTCTTGAGGATGCGCACGGCATTCATGTGCTGCCCTGAGCGGCCCTTCATCTCAGTAGCCAGCGCGTCGCACAGCGCGTCCAGCTCCGCGGTGCCCTCGTGGGGCAGGAACTCGTGCAGGGGAGGGTCCAGCAGGCGGATGGTCACCGGCAGGCCGTCCATGGCCTCGAAGATGCCCTCAAAGTCCTCGCGCTGGAAGACCTTGAGCGCGGCCAGCGCGTCGGCGGCGCTGCTGCCCTCCCCCTCCATCAGCTCCTCCGCCGCGATCATGCGCCGCACCGCGGAGATGCGCTCGGCGGTGGCAAAGAACATGTGCTCGGTGCGCACGAGGCCGATGCCCTGCGCGCCGTTCTTGCGCGCAATGGCGGCGTCGGCGGGGGTGTCTGCGTTGGTGAACACCCCAATCTTGCGGAACGCGTCCACCCACTCCATGAACACCGCCAGGGTGCCGCTCATCTCGGGGGGCTTGACCGGCTGCCGCCCCAGCAGCACCTCGCCGGTGGAGCCGTTGAGCGAGAGCCAGTCGCCCTCCTTGAGGGTGGCGCCCGCCAGGGTGGCGGTCTTGCTGGCGTAGTCCACCTGCAGCTTATCCAGGCCGCACACACAGGGCTTGCCCCAGCCGCGCGCCACCACGGCGGCATGCGACGTCATGCCGCCGCGCGCGGTCAGGATGCCCTGCGCCGCGTGCATGCCGCCCACGTCCTCGGGCGACGTCTCCAGCCGCACCAGGATGACCTTCTCGCCCTCCTTGTCCCACTTCTCCGCCTCGTCAGCGGTGAAGACGACCTTGCCCACGGCGGCGCCCGGCGAGGCGGGTAGGCCCTTGCCCAGCACCGCCTTCTTGTACTCGGGCTTGGCCACGCCCTCGAACATGGGGTGCAGCAGCTGGTCCAGGTGGCGGGGCTCCACCATGAGCACGGCCTCCTCCCGGGACACCATCCCCTCCTTCTCCATGGCCACGGCCACCTGCAGCGCGGCGGGGCCAGTGCGCTTGCCGTTGCGCGTCTGCAGCATGAACAGGATGCCGTCCTGCACCGTGAACTCGCAGTCCTGCATGTCGCGCATGTGCCTCTCCAGCAGGGTGGTGTTGGCCACCAGGTCGGCATAGGCGGCCGGGAAGTTGTCGGCCATGTGCGCCACGTCCAGCGGCGTGCGGATGCCCGCCACCACGTCCTCGCCCTGCGCGTTGGGCAGGTACTCGCCGTACAGCACCTTGTCGCCGGTGGCCGGGTTGCGCGTGAAGCACACGCCGGTGCCCGAGTTGTCGTTGAGGTTGCCGTACACCATGGACTGCACGTTGACGGCGGTGCCCAGCAGGCCGCGGATGCGGTTGATCTCCCTGTACTTGACGGCGCGAGGGGTGTTCCAGGAGCCAAACACGGCGTTGATGGCCAGCTTCATCTGCTCATACGGGTCGCTGGGCAGGCTCTGGCCCGCCCGCTCGTACACGGCCTTGAAGCGGCGCACCACCTCCCTGAGGTCCTCCCCAGTCAGCTCCACATCCAGCTTGAGGCCCCGCGCCTCCTTGACGGCGTGGATCTCGGCCTCGAAGAGCGCGTGGTCGATGCCCAGCACCACGTCGCCAAACATGTCGAGCAGGCGGCGGTAGCAGTCGTAGGCAAACCGCTCGCCGCGCCGCGCCGCCAGCCCCTCCACCACCTCGTCGTTCAGCCCCAGGTTGAGCACGGTGTCCATCATGCCGGGCATGGACACGGCGGCGCCGGAGCGCACGGAGAAGAGCAGCGGGTCGGCGGGGTCGGCAAACTTGCCGCCGTAGGCGGCCTCCACCTCGGCCACAGCCGCCAGGATCTCCTCCCACACGCCGTTGGGCAGGCGGCCGCCGGCCTTGTAAAAGTCCTGGCACACGCGGGTGGTGATGGTGAAGCCGGGGGGCACGTTCAGGCCCAGGCGCGCCATCTCACAGAGGTTGGCACCCTTGCCGCCCAGCAGCTCCTTCATCTCCTTGCGGCCCGCGCTGCTGCCCTTCTTGAACACAAAGACGCGCTGCGTCTCATCTGGCTCCTTGGCATGAGGCTTGCCCTTTAGTGTGCTGGCGATCGCCTCCTTTGCGGCCGCAACCAGGCCGGGCATGGCTGATCAAGGGGGGTGTCGGAGCGGGGGTCTTGGGCAGCGGGTTTGCGGTTTCTGATGGTGTGTATGGGTGCTTGTGTAGCAATGCAGTGTCAGAAAGCTTGGAATGTCAGGCCTCCTTTGCGGCCGCAACCAGGCCGGG
>NZ_LJHS01000037.1 GCF_001296045.1 Rhizobium sp. AAP43
TGGGGGGAGAGCAAGCGCGAGGCCAGCGGCGGCGGCCCCTCTCCCCCTTGTGGGAGAGGTTAGAAAATCGAGGGCTTAGCCCGAACAGGGCTAAACCTCAGATTTTGTTGGTGAGGGGATCAGCTCAGTTGCCACAACGCTCCCCTCAATACCCCACCGCCGCCCGCTTCTCCTCCTCCGTCAGAAACGCCGCTGCCCCCACCCGCGCCCAGAGCGCGTCGCGCTCGGCCACAAGCCCCGCCACCGCATCGAGGTCTGGCACCAGCGCCAAGGGCTCGCCGGTCAGGCGCCCGAGAAAGCCCGAAAGGGCCGCTGCCGTCCGGGTCACCAGCGGCAGCACGGTGAGGCGATAGAAGGCGCGGTTGGCCTCCTGATAATTGGCATAGGTGTTGTCGCCGGGAATACCGAGCAGCATGGGCGGCACGCCGAAGGCAAGCGCAATGTCGCGGGCCGCCCCATTCTTTGCCTCGACGAAATCCATGTCCTTCGGCGAGAGCCCCATCGCCTTCCAGTCCAGCCCGCCTTCGAGCAGTAGCGGACGGCCCGCCCGCATCGGGCCGGAATACCCCTCGTCGAGCTCCACCTTCAGCCGCCGATACTGGTCGGCCGAGAGATTGCCGCCCTCCTTCGGCTGATAGACCAGCGCGCCGGAAGGCCTTGCCGAATTGTCGAGCAGCGCCTTGTTCCAGCGCCCCGCCGCATTGTGCAGATCAAGCGCCACCTGCGCTGCCGAAAGCGGCGCAAAGCCCTCGTGGTCGTCAAGCGGATGAAAGATCTTCAGGTGCAGAAGTCCGTCCGGCGCGATCCGCCGCGCGGCCGTCCCCGCCCGGTAGTCATAAGCCTGCGGCCAGCCATCGGCACTCACCACCACGCTCACCCGGTCGGGCCTCAGAAGATGCAGCTCGGCGCTGCGCTTGCCCGGCGTTTCAAGTCCGATCGCCTCGACATAGGCATTGCCGGAGAGCATCAGATGCCCATAAAGCGCCTCGAGAAAATCCGCCCCGGTCATGGCCGCATTCGGTCTGGCCAGCAAAGCCAGCGCCGGATGTTCCGGCTGCTCGACGTCCCCGCGATAGGCGAGAAACACCATGCTGGCGGCCGCCTCCGACACCAGCCGCACACAGCGATGCGCCACCGGGTTCTTCATGAACCCTTCGCGGGCAAGCGCCGCATAAGATCGCCCCGTCCACCGCGCCTCGCCTTCGCCCGCAATCAGCGCAAGCGGCGTGCCGGCCATCGGCGCATAGGCCTTGCCTTCGGGCATGGGGGTTCGATCCGGGGCGGAGGCCCAGGGCAGACGGAAGGGGAATTTCATGAGGTGTGTCCTTGGTTGTCTGACCGGATGGTCGTGAATTCGGACGATTGGCTTAAGGCCAACTCTTGTTTATCATCCCAGGGTTGCAATCTGGAGCATGTCCAGCCGAAGCAGCGTCGCTTCGGCGTCGGACAATGCGGCAAAATAGAAAGACAGAGGAATCGAGGAGCATCCATGGAAGCGCCAAGAGACAGGCTGATGGTTCTGGTCCGCAATGAAACACAGAAACTGACAGCGAATTTCGTCAACACATGCGGAACGACCATGGTGGCCATCGGGGTCCTGACGCCCACGATCAATGCAATCTTGAGCGATCCAAGGACGCTGAGCCCGCTGGCGGTCTTGGGCTTTTCAACATTCGGCGTTATATTGCACTTGTGGGCACGGACATTTCTCTCTGACCTTGAGGAAGCACCATGATGGACATCACCGCCACCAGCGGTTTTTTCAACCAGGCCGGGCTTTTCCTGCTCGGCGTGTCCATCCTCGCCGGGATCTACCTCTTGCTGCGGTGGCGCGAGGGCCGGTAACCCACCCTCACACCCGCGCCGTCACCGCCGTCTCCACCGCATAATCCGCCGCAAAGCGCTCCTCGCGCAGCGGCTTCACCCGGCGAATGCTCTCCTCATACAGCGGATGCGCCTTATAGGCGGCGAGTGCTGCCTCGTCTTCAAACTCGCCATAAACGACCAGATCAATGCCCTGATCGAAACGGTCGGTCTTCACATTCGTGCCGATTTCCAGCCGCGTCGCGCTCGGGATTTCGGTCAGGATCGACAGGCCCGCCCGCACCGCCTCGAGGTTCTCGGGGCGCACGGTGAAGAAGACGATGTGGCGGATCATGGCGGCTCCGGAAAGTCCTGTTGCAGTGCCCGGCGCATAGCATCCCGCGCCGTCCAGCTCAATCGCTGAAGCCGCCCCATTCCGGCAAGGGATGTTCCGGCAAGGGATGTTCCGGCAAGGGGTGCTGCGGATGGAGATGTCTCGGATGGCGCAGCGCCTTTGCCCTCCGGCCTAGACACCACCAGCGCTGCCCGGATCGCCGCATCGAAGCGTTTTGCCGTCTCGGCAATCTTGTCCGCCCGGTCGCGGCCATTGACGATCTTGCGCGCGCCCGTCCAGTCCGTCGTCACCCCGGTGAAGAAATCCGCCAGCCGGAAGCCGGTAAACAGGCCCTCGCTCATCCCGACCACCAGGATCGTCGCCGCCACATCGAGCCTCAGCGCCAGATCCGGCGCGCTCACGAGATCAAGCCCGGTCACCCGGCTCATCCGCAGGTAATTCCGCCGATGCGTCAGCTGCACCAGGCCGCGGCCATAATAGCTGAGGCCGCTCTCATCGCGCCGCCAATAGGGCGTCGACACCGTCGGCATCTCGCCGGCGCGAAAGGCGCGTTCGAGCCGCGCCACCGCCTCCGCATCGCTGCTTGCCATCGTCTCGCGCACCGCCTGCATCGTGCCGGCCGTCTCGTGATGGGCGGTCGCCAGCATATAGGCCAGCCGGCGCGGATCGGAAAAATGCGCCGCACCCGGCCGTGTTCCGCCCGCCTTGGCGATGATCGCCTCGGTACCGGCGACCTGCCCCTGATTGAGCCGGCCGCCAAACACCGGGCCGCGCACGGCGTTAAAAAACACTCGGCCATCGATCCGCATGTTGCTCTCCTCAGATTTTTAGGGGGTTCTTCGAAGGGCGGCCCGGGCCGCGCCAAAGGCTCTTGAAAAAAAGCGCACGTTTAAACCGATTGAACGAAATTCAATCGTTTAGAGCTCGTTCCGTTCATATTTACAAAGATTTAACACTGTGGAACTTTCCGCTCACAACCACGTTTCGAGGGTCAGACTTCCAACATGAGGAGGGAAGAGATGCAGACCAATTCTTCGATCAGCCCCAAGACCGCAGCCCCGGCTACCATTCCGGCCCATGTGCTGGAACGCCTCGAAAGCGAATGGCGCCAGGTCCGCCAGCCGTCATCCCCGACCGGCACGCCGAAGTAATCCAGATCAAGTAACCGATCCACCGCATCGCCGTGATCAACCGGCACCCCGCCAAGGGTGCCGGTTTTTTTCGTTTGTGGGGGGGGCCAAGAAATTTCCCCTCACCAACAACGGGGAGAGGAAACGATGCCGCCTGCCCCGCGCTCCTTCTCCCCCCTCTGTGGGGGAGAAAGCGAAATCGAAGGCTTAGGCGAGCGCAAGCCGCCTAAACTTCAGATTTCGCAAGTGAGGGGACCCGTTCCGTTGGCACCAGCATCACCAATCCCCGCACCAACAAAATCTGAGGTTTAGCCCCCTCGGGGCTAAGCCCTCGATTTTGTAACCTCTCCCACAAGGGGAGAGGAGACAATGCCGCCCGCCCCGCGCTCCCTCTCCCCCCATGTGGGGGAGAAAGCGAAATCGAAGAATTAGGCGCGCGCAAGCCGCCTAAACTTCAGATTTCGCAAGTGAGGGGATCGGTTTCCCTGGCAGAGTTTGGGCGCGTGCTGCAGGCCTCTTACTCACCTGTATTCCGCAGCTCTGCCAGAATGTGCAGGCAAACCGCATCGATCCCGGTCAGCACTTCTTCATTCCAGAACCGCAGGACCCGAAATCCTTCAGCACGGAAGATCGCGTCCCGTCTTTCGTCATATCGGCTCTCGCCATGCTGCCCGCCATCCACTTCGATGATCAGCTTCGCATCGAAACAGACAAAATCCAGGATGTAACCTTTAAGCGGCACTTGCCGGCGGAACTTCGCGCCACCAAGCTTGCGATCTTTCAGCGCCTGCCAGAGCCGTGCCTCCGGTGCGGTTGGATCGGAACGCATGCCGCGTGCCCGGGCTCTGGCGAGCGCACTTGTAGGCTGGCGCATGGGGAACCTCCTCAGTGGGCGAGGAACGATATCGCAGAGAGTGAAATGCTAGCTGAACCGGCGCGCCGATCAAGATCGGTCTCAGCCGTCACACCCACAGAACTCATCCCCTCACCAACAAAATCTGAGGTTTAGCCCCCTCAGGCTAAGCCCTCGATTTTGTAACCTCTCCCACAAGGGGGAGAGGAGACGATGCCGCCTGCCCCGCACGCCCTCTCCCCCCTCTGTGGGGGAGAAAGCGAAATCGAAGAATTAGGCGCGCGCAAGCCACCTAAACTTCAGATTTCGCAAGTGAGGGGACCGGCTCAGTTGGCAATCCCCAACACCGATCCCCTCACCAACAAAATCTGAGGTTTAGCCCCTCAGGGCTAAGCCCTCGATTTTGTAACCTCTCCCACAAGGGGAGAGGAGACGCTGCCGCCTGCCCCGCAAGCCCTCTCCCCCCCA
Organism: Rhizobium sp. AAP43; assembly: GCF_001296045.1. Classification (GTDB taxonomy): domain Bacteria; phylum Pseudomonadota; class Alphaproteobacteria; order Rhizobiales; family Rhizobiaceae; genus Allorhizobium. The sequence continues at coordinate 4,610 of NZ_LJHS01000037.1, forward strand.
TGTGGGGGGAGACTTCGGAGCCTTGGCCGAAGGCCTAAGCGCGTCGCCGCGCGAAGGCAGTTGAGAGGCTTGAGGCGCGCGCAAGCCGCCTAAACTTCAGATTTCGCCAGTGAGGGGATCGGTTCTTGAGGCCCCCCCTCACACACCCCGGATGCGCGGCTCACCCCCACCCTCCAGCATCAGCGCCGTCAGCGCCCAGACCAGCGCGTCCAGGCGGTCCGGCGAGCGGCCGTTGGCGAGGCCCTCGGGGCCGAAGTCGCACATCTGGTCTTCGAGGGCTGGAAAGCGGCCAGCATGCAGAACCCGGCCCTGCTCGTAAAGCGCGGCCACCGGTTCGGCGCGCAGATATTTGCCGCGTGTCGCCCGAACCGTCGTCAGCGGCAGCCGCATGTCCACGCTTTCCAGCATGGCGCGCACCATGTCGCCGCCCTGGTTGATTTCGGCCACCACCCGGTCGGCCTCGAAGCGGCGAAAGGTCGAAACCACGGCGCGGGCCCAGGCGGCCGCACTCGGCGCCTCGAGCGAACAATCCGCCAGCACCACTGCCTGGCCGTTTGCCTTCAACCCGGCGACCACGATGCCGCAACAGGCCTTTGCCCCGCCCGCCGGCGGATCGACGGCAACCACGATGCGGGTGAGCGGTTCGGCCAGCTTCACCACGATTTCGTCGAGCCGGGCGCGCTTCCACAGCCCGTCCGGCCGGTCCTCGATCAGCTCGCCATCCAGTTCCTGCCGCCCCAGCCGGGTGCCGCCATAGCGCTGCATCAGCGCGGCGAGAAACCCCGGCGCCAGATGCGGGGCATTGGCCGATGTCGCCATCCGCGTCAGCCGGGTCGCCTCATCCGCGATCAGCCGTTTCAACAGCGGCATTGGCCGCGGCGTCGTCGTCACCACCTGGCGCGGACGCGTGCCTAGGCGAAGCGCAAACTGCAGCATGTCAAAGGTCTCGTCGGCATGTTTCCATTTGGCCAGCTCATCGCACCAGGCGAGATGAAATTGCGGCCCGCGCAGGCTTTCGGGGTCTTCCGAGGAAAAGATCTGTGCAATCGCGCCATTCGGCCAGACCAGCCTGCGCCTCGAAATCTCCACCTCCGGCCGCAGGCGCCTTGCAATCCGCGAAAGCCCCGAGGCCCCGTCGATCATCACCTCGCGGGCATCGCCCAGCGTTTCCGCCACAAGCGCAATGCGCAGATCGGTCTTTGCCCCCGCCGCCATCACCTGGGCCTGCACCCATTCGGCCCCGGCCCGCGTCTTGCCCGATCCGCGCCCGCCCATGATCATCCAGGTCTGCCAGTCGCCCGGAGGCGGCAATTGCTCCGCCCGCGCCAAGAGCTGCCAATCGCGGGCGAGAAAGGCGAGCTCTTGGCGCGTGAGATCTGAAAGATCGACCAGTCCCGACGGCGAGACCCCTGTCACCGCAATGCCCGCAATGCCCGCCAGCGCCCGCGTCTCAGCGGACAGGCTGTCCGCGAGCGCGGCACCCCGCGCTGCCACCATGGTCACCCCCTGCGTGATCGCGCCCAGCCCCTCCGCTGCATCAGCCGCGATGGCGAGTGCCGTTCTCTGACGATCGCGCCCCAACCGCGCCAGAGATTTCGGCGTCATCGGCAATCTCCCTGGTGCATGTGGTAATAAGCCCGCGGTCCCTCTCCCCCCTTGTGGGGGAGAGTTCGGAGCCTTGGCCGAAGGCCAGAAATCGATCCAGTGAATCGATTTCAGCCAACGAAGGCCTGAGCGCGTCGCCGCGCGAAGGCAGTTGAGAGGCTTGAGGCGCGCGCAAGCCGCCTAAACTTCAGATTTCGCAAGTGAGGGGATCCGTTCCGTTGGCAATTCCCATCACCAATCCCCCCGCCCCCCTCAAGGCGGCCCCCGCCCCTCAGCAATCGCAACCGCAGCCGCAACACGCGCCGCAATCAGCGCCTGCACCTCGGCTCGCAAAATCTCCGGGTCACGCCCCTCCAGCTGCCGCTCCTCGGCCTCGGCCCGGTCGCGGGCTAGCTGGCGCATCAACGCATCGATCTTCTCCAGCGTGCGGACAATCAGCGCAATCGCATCGGTCGCCGCCTTGATATCGGCACGCGCCAGCTTCGCCGCCGCCTCGTCCGCCCCTTGCAAAAGCGTCTCGGCACTCTCGCGAAGCCGGCGAAACAGGTCGAACTGGGCCCGCATCTCGGTGGTGAAGGCGGACAAAAGGTCCTCGAAATCTGGCTCGGCATGACCTGACGCTGCCTTCCGTTCCGGTGCCATCCATTGCAAGTCAACATTGGTTGCGCCATCAGCCATGGCGATCAGGTCGTCGGTCATGCATTGAACTCCTTCGCACACGCCAATAGAAGAGATGCCGCAAGACACAGCGCTTGCGACACCGATATGCCGTTCCAGTGTGTGCAAGAGCGGATCGAATGCCGATCTACGACTTGGACCTGCGTCCAAATCGCTGGTCCTTCTTGGCATCAACGCCCGGCCTGAACAGATGACTTCCCTCGAAAGAAGACAAGGGGGCTCGCCGAGGCTTCAGACGGCTGAAAATGCAAGCGAACAACGATACCAGCAGCAGGAATCCGCTCAGCGGGACAAAGAAAAACATCCCGAGCAAAACCGCGATGTACGACATCGCCAGCTCAGTCTCGCTGAAAGCGCCTTGTCCCGCCCCCTGACCCGGCGAAGCCGTGTTCAGGAGCATGGGCAGCATCAACACGAGGAACAGAGCTGTCACGATGGTGGACACCAAAAGCATCCATCGTTGCGATTTCACGCTTGTGGTTCGGCTCATCACGAAACCAAAACCGGCACATACCATCAGGATGATAGCGGCAGCTGAGACAGGCGAATACTTGGCAAGCGCGTAGAGGATGAAGAGAATTTCCATACAATATGGTCCTGCACGACACGGCCACTTGGAAGCGGCAGAGGCCTCTAACCAATTCGCCGCCAGCCTGACCGCCGCAGCTTTCCGATCATGGCAGAACCCTATCAAACCACCGTCACGCCGTCAAGGATTATTTTCCTATTTCTGATATCCCACTCACATCACCCCTCATCCTGAGGCGCCCTCGCGCAAGCGAGGGCCTCGAAGGACCGAGGCCCCCGACATCGGGGACCCGCCAACCTCAGCGCCCGCAACCCAGCAAACCACCCGCCCTCGTCCTTCGAGGGTCGCTGTCGCTCCCACCTCAGGATGAGGGCTAACCGTGGTGCCCGCCGCCTGCCAATCTTGATACCGGTGTTGGCCGCCCCCTCCGCCAACGTTCCCCCTCACCCTGAGGCACCGGCACCGTCGGGCCTCGAAGGGCGAGGCTACAGTTTATGTGTGCGGCTTGTCACCATCGAACTCGGCCTGCCACTTCGCATAAGCCCCACTGCTAGGATTTGGAGCCAACGAGAACTGGACGTCCTTCATCAATTGAATAGCTTCATTCACAGAATGAGGGCGCCCAGAAACGGTAATTAATGCTGCTGCCAAGGTTGAGGATATCTGTTGCAAATGTTGCACATTATCCGAAGTCATACGGTAGCCTCCTACTATATATGAGAGAATATCAATATCAGATAACATCCATAAGTTGAAGGCAAATCTTGCTGTTTGTAGAGCATCTCACCCAGCCCGCGCCAGATTCCGCCCGGCCCGTTTCGCCTCATAAAGCGCGCGGTCGGCCTGTTCGATCAGGGCTTTCACGTCGCGGCTATGCCCGGTGCCGGCATAGCCGACGGAGACGGTGATATGGGACAGGCCGTCGGGTCGCGAGGGATGCGGCAGGCTGAGCGACCGCACGGCGCGCACCAGCCGGTCGGCCAGGAAGGCGCCGCCGGTCTTGACCTCGCCGGGCAGGACGAGGGTGAATTCCTCGCCGCCATAGCGGGCGGCAAAGCCTTGGTGGCGTTCGGCAAATTCATCCAGCGTGGTGGCAATGCGGGTCAGGCAGACATCGCCTTCCGGGTGGCCATACGCATCGTTATAGGCCTTGAAGTGATCGACATCGACCATCAGGAGGACGAGATCCTCGTGGCCGGCCAGAAGCTCCGGCAGGAGCTCGTCGAGATGGCGGCGGTTGGCGATGCCGGTCAGCATGTCGGTGCGGCTCATGTCGCGCAGCATGTTGCCCGCGCGCTCGGCCTCGTCCGCCCGGCTTTCGGCGTCATACTGGGCCAGATAGCCGCGGGCGCGCTGGCGCTCCGTGTGCCAGTTGCCGTAGAGCGTGAAAAACAGGCCGCTGACGATCTGCACGGTCACCGGGAAGATCAGATGCGGGTCGAGCCCCGGCTTCGTATAGACGACGAGAAGGGCTGCGGCGCAGGTCACGCCGGTAAAGGTCAGCGCATAGCGAAAGCGCAGCACAAGCAGCATGTTGCCGAAGAGCAGAACGAGCGGCAGCTCGCCGAGCGTATAGGCGGCATAGGGCGATTGCGAAATCGAGAAGAGCCAGAGCGGCAGCAGGCTCGCCCCCAGCATGCCGACCAGCAGCATGCGCTCCCGCCAGGCCAGGCTCATGCGCGGCACCAGCCAGAAGATGATCAGCGATCCCGGCGACAGCACCAGCAGGCGCATGGCCACCGTGATCGGCTGGATATCCGCCATCAGCGCGTAGCTGGTCAGGTTGTAGATGTTGTAGACGATCAGGCCGATCAGGATCGACTGGCGCAGATGGGTAATGCGATCCGGCCCATAGTCACGCTCATAGGCATGCTCGACCTCCGTCGGCATGCGCAAAAGCCAGTCCAGCCGGCCCATGGCGCGATCATGCAGCAATCCCAAACCCCAGGTTTTCGCAGTGCAATACCATCATGCACGTGCGAAGACCTTGGCAAGGCTTTCGTGAATCCATCCCTAATTTAGGTTGATCTTTTTTGGGAGAGCGGGGGATCACCCCAAAAATAAGTGGATAAGCCAGCAGAGACGGCGTGGGGGCCGCTGTCAGCCCCCTTTTCAGACCCTGCGTCAGGGCCGGTTGCAGAACCCGTTTTGGGGCCCGTTTCGGGGCCAGTTTCGGGGCGCGTTTCGGGGCGCGTTTCGGGGCCCGGACACAGCCGCCACAGCCTGCCGATCACCCCTGCCTGACGGGCGTATAGCCGGCCTCGCGGATCGCCGCTTCGGCCAGGCTCGCATCGCCCTCCACCACCGCCTTGCGACTGGCAAGATCAATGGTCACAGCGCTGCCCGGCAGGGCCTCAGCCAGTGCCTTTACAAGCGTCTTTTCGCAGTGGCCGCAGGTCATGTCATCGATCTGGAATGTGGTTGCCGTCGTCATCGTGTCTCGCTTTCCTGGCTCTTCGTCTTGTGTCTTCTGTCTTCTGTTTTATCGTGTGTTTTCCAGCGCATAACTGGCACCGGCCGTCCTGGTCATGTCGGGGCATCGCAAGCCCCGCGCCTCATGCCCCGCCACCTTTGCGCCCGCCGAGATCCGCAAGGATCGGGCAGTTCGGCCTGTCGTCGCCGTGGCAGCGTTCGGCGAGATGAAAAAGCGTATCGCGCATGGCCTGCATTTCGGCAATCTTCGTTTCCAGTTCGGCCACATGCGCCATCGCCATCGCCTTCACCTCGGCGCTGGCGCGGGCCTTGTCGTCCCAGAGTTTCAACAGCCGCTCGGTCTCCTCAAGCGAAAAACCGAGGCTGCGCGCCCGGCGCACGAAACGCAGCCGGTTGACCACGTCTCCATCATAGACCCGGTAGTTCGACGCGGTCCGCCCGGCCGGCGCAATCAGCCCGATGTCCTCGTAATAGCGGATCATCTTGGCCGAAACGCCAGAGGCGCTGGAGGCTTCACCAATGTTCATGCGCATTCTCCTCATCTCGTTCGGCGGCAAACATTTCTCCCCCGGTGGGGCAAGCGGAGACAGCAAGATCGGCGACACCCGCTCTCTCCTTGAGGGGGAGGTGATGGCCCCTCACCCCGTCACCCTGGCCCTTTTCAACCGGAGCGCATTGCTGAGCACGAACACGCTGGAAAGCCCCATGGCGGCGGCGCCCAGCATGGGCGAGAAGGTCACGCCAAACGCGGGATAGAGTGCGCCGGCGGCCACCGGGATCAGCGCGACATTGTAACCAAAGGCCCAGAACAGGTTCTGGCGGATATTGCGCATCACGGCATCCGAGAGTTCCACCGCATGCAGCGCGCCCATCAGGTCGCCGCCGACCAGCACGACATCGGCACTTTCAATCGCCACATCGGTACCGGTGCCAATGGCGATCCCGGCATCGGCGGTGGCCAGCGCCGGCGCATCATTGATGCCATCGCCGACAAAGGCCACGCGCCCACCTTTGGCCTGCAAGTCCTTGATTGCCTTCACCTTGCCCTCAGGCAGCACTTCGGCCACCACGGCGTCGATGCCGGTCTCGGCGGCAATATGGGCGGCCGTCACGGCGTTGTCGCCGGTCACCATCATCAGCTTCAGACCCCGGGCTTTCAGCGCCGCAATCGCCGTCTTGCTGGTCGCCTTGATCGGATCCGCCACCGCAATCGCGGCGGCCAGTTTGCCGTCGATCGCGACATAGAGCGGGCTTGCCCCTTCATCGGCAAGACGGGTCATTACAACTGTGAGACTGGAGGCAAAGTCCCCCTCTGGCCTGCCGGCCATCTCCCCCACAAGGGGGGAGAGACCGTGTGGCCGAGCGTCGGCGGAGACAGCCCCTCCCCCTTGTGGGGAGGGGTTGGGGAGGGGATTTTCTGAGTGACCATGTGGCATCACCCCCAACTTCACCATGAACCTATCAGCACCAGCAGAAACCCGCCGCCCGTCGACCACACCCGTCACGCCAAACCCGGCAACAGCCTCGACATTCTCCACCGCCGAAAGCGTAATCCCCCGCCCTTCCGCCGCGCGTAGAATGGCATCGGCCAGCGGATGCTCCGAGCGGGCTTCCAGGCTTGCCGCCATCCGCAGAACCTCCTCCTCCGCAAAGCCCTCAGCGGTCACGATCTCCGTCACCTCCGGCTTGCCGGCGGTGATCGTGCCGGTCTTGTCCATCACCAGCCAGTCGATGCCGGCGAGTGTTTGCAGCGCCTCGCCCTTGCGGAACAGGACGCCGATTTCGGCTGCGCGCCCGGTGCCGACCATGATCGAGGTCGGCGTGGCGAGCCCCATGGCGCAGGGGCAGGCAATGATCAGCACGGCAACGGCTGCCACCAGCCCATGGGTATAGGCGGGTTCCGGCCCGAGCAGCAGCCATAGGAAAAAAGTCACAACGGCGATACCGATCACTGCCGGCACAAACCAGCCGGTAACTTCATCGACCAGTTTCTGGATCGGCAGCTTGGCCCCTTGCGCCTCCTCGACCATGCGGATGATGCGCGACAGCATCATGTCCGAACCGATGCCGGTCGCCTCGAAACGGAAGGAGCCGGAGCCGTTGACCGTACCGCCGATGACGGTATCGCCCGGCCGCTTTTCCACCGGGATCGGCTCGCCCGAAATCATCGCCTCGTCAACGGCGCTTGCCCCATCCAGAACACGGCCATCGACCGGAATGCGCTCGCCGGGCCGAACGATCACGGTGTCGCCCAGCATCACCTCAGACAGCGCCACATCCCGTGTTTCGCCATCCCGCTCGACCCGTGCCGTCTTCGCCTGAAGCCCCGCCAGCTTGCGGATCGCTGCCCCCGTCCGACCCTTGGCGCGGGCTTCCAGCAGCCGGCCGAGCAGGATCAGAACGACGATGACGGTGGCCGCTTCATAATAGACATGGCGGGCGTCTGCCGGCAGAAGCGCCGGCGCAAAGGTGGTGACCAGCGAGTAGAGATAGGCCGCGCCCGTGCCGAGCGCGACCAGCGCGTTCATGTCGGGCGCAAGCCGCACAAGCGCTGGCAGACCCTTTTGATAGAAGCGCCGGCCGGGACCGGCCAGCACCGCCGTCGCCAGGGCAAATTCCAGGTAATACAGCGTGTTGCCGGGGAAAATTCCCATCAGCTGATGATGCAGCGGCGGATAGAGATGCGCGCCCATCTCGACCACGAAGAGCGGCAGCGTGAGAATGGCAGCCAGGATGACATCGCGCTGCAACCCGGCGATTTCGCGGGCTTTGCGCTGGCTGCGGGCATCCGCCGCCTGTGCTGTCGGATCCGCCACAGGATCGGCCGATCCGGCGTCTGCACCTTGCATGCCAGGGACCGTGGCCGCACCGGAGATGGCGGCACCGCCACCCTTGCCGCCAACATTGCCGCCACCCTTGCCGCCGAAGCCTGCGCCACCTGCCGTCTCAACCCCGGCGGAGCCGGCCAGATGCGCGGTATACCCGGCCTTCTCCACTGCCGCCTTCATTTGAGAGAGTGCGGCGACCCCGCCGAGCACCGTCACCACGGCTTCGCCGGTCGCCAGATTGACATTGGCCGTCTCGACGGATGGCACCGTCTTCAGCGCCTTTTCCACCCGCGAGACACAAGAAGCGCAGGTCATGTCCTCGATCTCGAGCCGGATCGTCTCGGGCCGCGCCTCGTAGCCGGCCTTGCCGATCGCGGCGACGAGAGCTGCGGCCGAAAAGCCCGGCCCCGGCGTGACCGACAGCGTCTCGGCGGCATAATTCACCGTGCTCATCTCGACCCCCGGCACGCTGGCGGCCGCCTTTTCCACCCGGCGCACGCAGGACGCGCAGGTCATGCCCTCGACGGGGATCAGGATCGGCGCGGCTGTCGCCACCGGGGTCGTCTTCACTTTGGACTGCATGTTCATGGCGATCACCTCTGCCATGATAGATGGACCTTCCCATCATGGGAGGGTCAAGGGGCAGAGGGTGATTTTTTTGATCAGGCGGCGGGTCTGAGGTGATCCGGCTAGCCTTGGCGTCGCATGAACTCCGCGAACAGCGGGACGGTAAAATCCAGATATCCGTGGTCAGTACTGTAGATCATGCCTTTGGTGATAATACTTGACCGTACAGGTCCCAGCGATTTTTGGGTCCGGGCCATTGCCTCAGCAATGTCTGCCATGGCGTATGGTCCGTCTCCGAGACCTGCCATGCATTTTACAAATTGAACCTCCGCTTTCGTCAGACGATCAATCCGCACCTTGAAGAAGCCAGCGTCCAGAAGCGCCAGCGTTTCCGAGTAGGCGTGTTCCGCATCGGCTAGGCTGATCTCCGGTCCTTCCGCGTTGTTCCAGACGACAGACGCCCATTCCTGCAGAAAGAATGGGTAGCCCTTCGTGCGCTCCACAATGAGGTTCAGAGCCTCCTGTGCTATGAGCGCCTCTTCGTCAACAATCGGCTTTTCTATCGCTTTGGCGGCGGAAAGGGGATCAAGAGGCCCCACCGGCGGATACTGAAACAGTCGCTCGGCATAGGATTTTGCCTCGCCTGCCAGCCGGGCAATTTGTGGAAGACCCGCGCCGACGAGAAGGACAGGCAGGCCCTCCTGTGACATCCGGTGTATAGCAACAATCAATGCCGACAGGTCGGCATCGGACAGGTATTGCACTTCCTCAATGAGGAGCACCCAGCCCCGTCCGGCAGCTTCCGCAGATTTGCCAATTAGTGCAAACAGATCTGGCAGATCATATTGCAGATCGCCGGTATCGGCCAAGCCGGGCTCAGGTTCCACGCCGACTTCGACGCCTGCTATTTCAATCTTGAAGATCGATGCAAAATTTCGAAGTCCGCTCAGGCCACGATTGGCAATCTGTTTCGCCGCCTGCACGCCAGACAGCGACCTTAGCACTTTTCGCATTTCCGGATAGATTAGGCGAGCGAGGCTTTCTCCCTCCGGTGCCTCAACTCTTGAAGCCAGAAGTCCATCTTGTTCGGCATTTCGTCCGATTTCGTTGAGGAGCACTGTCTTTCCCGTGCCGCGCAAGCCAAGCAGCATAATCGAACGCGCGCTTCTGCCCTTCAACGCCCGTCCGCAGGCAATCCTTCCCGCTTCGAGGATCGCATCTCGCCCCGCAAGTTCGGGAGGGCGACTTCCCGCTCCCGGCGCGAAAGGATTACGATATGGGTCCATGTCCAGCCCCCGACGCTCCAATAATCTCTAGCGAATGCTAGGAATAACTAAGAAAAATGTCTAGTTTTTTCTAGACTTCACTAGCTGTCAGAATTCGGACGCCTACGCTTCCCCCCAGACACACCAAAACCGCCGGACCTGGGGCAGTCCGGCGGCTTGGCTTGATGAAACAGTCTCTGCAGTAAACGGTGTTCAATACAGTCTAGGGCATCAAATCTCTCGACCGGCAGTGGTCCGCCGGTCGAAGGGCGGTGGCGCGGCTCAGGCGGCGCGGGCGAACGATGTCGGCTGTGTCTTTGCCGGGGTATCGCCGATGTTGAACTGGCCGAGCAGCGCGAAGAGCTGCTGGGCCTCGCGGGCCAGGCTGAAGGCGGCGGCCGTGGTTTCCTCGACCATGGCGGCATTCTGCTGGGTGCCCTGATCGATCGTGTTGACGGCGGTGTTGATCTCCTTCAGGCCGACCGACTGCTCCTTCGACGCCTCGACGATGGCGGCGACATTGGCATCGACCTCGGTCACCTGCCTGACGATGTCTTCCAGCGCACGACCGGTTTCGCCCACGAGATTGACGCCGCTTTTGACATGTTCGTTGGAGGCGGTGATCAGGGTCTTGATCTCCTTGGCAGCCTTGGCCGAACGCTGGGCGAGTTCGCGCACTTCCTGGGCCACCACCGCAAACCCCTTGCCGGCTTCGCCCGCGCGGGCGGCTTCGACACCGGCATTCAGCGCCAGAAGATTGGTCTGGAAGGCAATCTCGTCGATCACGCCGATGATGTTGGAAATCTCGGCCGAGGAATGTTCGATCTTGCCCATGGCATCGACCGCCTGGCCAACGACATGGCCGGAATGTTCGGCGCTGTCCTTCGTCCGGCGAACCAGCTGGCCGGCATCCTGGGCGCGGTGGCTGCTGTCGGAGACGGTGGTGGTGATCTCTTCAAGGGCTGCTGCCGTCTCCTCGACGGACGCCGCCTGCTGTTCGGTGCGCTTGGCCAGCTCGCCCGAGGCCGACTGGATCTGCTGCGAGGCAGCCGCGATCGTGCCGGCATTGGTCAGAATGGTCTGCAGGGTTTCGCGCAGCTTGCCGGAGGCCAGATTGAAGTCCTGCCGCAGCTTTTCCAGCGCCGGCAGGAAGGGTTCGGAAATCGGACGGCTGAGATCGCCCTCCGACATCGCCTTCAGCGACGCCGCCAGCCTGTCGACATTGCCGACGCGTTCGGTGACATCGGTGGCGAACTTCACCACCTTGAAGACGCGGCCGTTCATGTCGAAGATCGGATTGTAGGTGGCCTGGATATGAACCCGCTTGCCGCCCTTGCCGATGCGCAGATACTCATCGGAAAAGAACTGGCCGGCTTCGAGTTTAGCCCAGAATTCGCGATAGGCATCGCTGCGGACATAGTCCGGCTCGCAGAACATCTGATGGTGATGGCCCTTGATCTCGCTTTCCGAATAACCCAGTGTTTTCAGGAAGTTCTCGTTGGCCGCCAGAATTTCACCCTTGGGCGTGAATTCAATCACGGCCTGGGCCCGCGACAGGGCCGCAAGCTTGCCGGCATCATCGGCGCTCTGCAGTTTTGCTGCGGTGATGTCGGTCGCGAACTTGACGACCTTGAATGGCCGTCCGCCGCGCATGACCGGATTGTAGGACGCCTCGATCCAGATCTCGCGCCCGCCCTTGGCGATGCGCTTGTACTGGCGGCGATCGAACTCGCCGCGCGAAAGTCGGGCCCAGAAGGCGGTGTAGTCGGCACTTGAAGCTTCTGCCGGATCGACAAAGAGGCGATGGTGCTTGCCGATGATCTCCGACAGGCTGTAACCGACCGCCTGACAGAAGTTCTCGTTGGCCGTCAGGATCTTTCCATCCAGACTGAACTCAATGATTGCCTGCGAGCGGCTCATCGCCTCCAGCACTGCGCCCGCATCCGAACGGGATCCAAAACCCAACATCCATCATCCTTTCGTGTTGCGGGCCTCCGGAAGCTTGATGCTCCATGAATATAACCCGTACAATTTGATGGGATAATATTCGCCTATCGACGTTAACGCATCGTCAGTGAATTAGCGGGATCGAAGGCTTTTTCGCAGGGCAAATCGACCAAAAAGCGCGTTTTTTCGATCACTGAGCAAATGCCCAGGAGAACACAGAGCGTTCAGTGGACCTTGGGCCCGCACCTTGCACCATGCCATGCCTGCTCTTCCTCACGCACTGGCCTGTTCGGCCTTGAACAGCGTCCGACGCTGAAATGCTTGAGAATCGCGCCTCCCCCTGCCACTGTCCGCCCCAGTGTCGGGCGAGGTGTCCGGCGGGCTGAACCGCTGCCCGTCCCTCCCTAAAACCCTGGAAGATCCGAGGCCATGATCGCTCTTTTCCGCAACACGCCGATTCTCGGCGCCATCCTTGCCCAGGTGGTGGCCCTGCCGGTGGTCGCCGCGGTGACGGGTGCGCTCTCGGGACAGGTCGAGCGGCTGGCACTGATTGCGATCGGCATCGTGCTGCAGGGACTGATCGCAGCGCTCCTGTCGCGGGTACTCGGCCTTGCGCGCTGGTGGCTGCTCATCGCCTTTCTCTTTCCGCTTGCCATGGCGCTGGCGCTGTCGGCCGGGCAATTGCCGGCCTGGCCCTTTGCCATCGTCTTTCTCGTGCTGGCGCTGGTCTTTTCCAACACCGCCCGGGGCCGCGTGCCGCTTTATCTCACCAATGGCGAGACGGCGTCCGTGCTGAAGCGGCTGATGGTCGAGCGGGGGGCCACGCATTTTACCGATCTCGGCTGCGGGCTGGGCGGAGTCGTGCGGGCGCTGGATGGCGAGGGACGACGGGCGCAGGGCGTGGAAAATGCGCCGGGCCTCGTGCTTCTCGGCACGCTGATCTGCGCGCTGACCGGCCGTGGCCGCATCCGGCGCGGCGATCTCTTCCGGGCGGATCTGTCCGGCGAGGATGTGGTCTATGCCTTCCTGTCGCCGCATCCGATGGCGGCGCTCTTTGCCAAGGTCGAGACGGGCATGAAGCCGGGCAGCCTGTTCGTTTCCAATAGTTTTGCCGTGCCGGATCGCGATCCCGACGAGATCTGGGAATTGTCCGACCGGCGCGGCACCAAGCTCTACCTCTATGAAATCACCGGCAAGGCCGCGACCGAGGCCAAGGTGCCGGCTTCCGGCTGAGGCGATAGCGGGCGTGACGGCGCGCCGCCCGACTTTGCGCCTCAGGCGACGACGCGGGTTTCTTCATCTCCGGCCTGCGGCTCGACCACCGGATGGCCGTAGATCGGAAAGGTCACCTCTTCCGTCTCGGCAATATCGACGCGCCAGCTGTTGCGGCCATCGGCCTTGGCAGCATAGAGCGCACGGTCGGCCCGTTCCATCAGCCGCTCGAAGGCGCTGGTGCTGGCAACAGATCCGGAGGTCACGCCGATGCTGATCGTGACGTGGCGGTTGCGGTCACCGGTAAAGTCATGGGCGATGCCGAGCTGGCGCACCGAGCGGCGCAGGCTTTCGGCGATCTGGGTGGCGGTATCGGGCGTGGAGCCACTGATGATGGCCAGAAACTCCTCGCCGCCATGGCGGGCGAAATGCGCATCGACCGGCAGGGCGCGGCGCATGGCCCGCGCCACCCGCTTCAGGCACTGGTCGCCGGCACCATGGCCATAGGCATCATTGAAGGCCTTGAAGTGGTCGATGTCGACGACGAGCAGGATGGCCTTGGCCGCATCGTCAGGCGCTTCGTTGCGCAGCCTCAGCAGTTCGAGATCGGTGCCGCGCCGATTGGACAGGCGGGTCAGCGGATCGGTGACGGACAGGCGCGCGAGATCCTTGTTCTGGCGCGACAATTCCCGCTTCAGCGCCTCGTTCTCCGAGGCCTGGAGGTAGCCGATACGGCCCTCGACCTCGAGATGGTGGCTGACCAGCAGCGTCATGACCACGGTCGGCATGTAGACGACAAGATGCTGCACGATATAGCCGAGCGAGACCCCTTCCAGGAAGAAGATGGCCGAATAGTTCAGACAGAAGGTGAAGATGCTGGCCCGCAGCGCCGGGCGGAAGGGCGAGGCGGCTGCCAGCGTGATCGCCATCTGGAAAGTGGATGCGGCATAGAAATAGGTGAGCACGGCCGGGCTGTCGCTCGCCAGCATGATCACGCACCAGGCGATATTGGCAAACATGGCCACCAGGATCGCCGCGATTTCCTTGCGTTCGATCGGGTGATCGCCGGAGAGATAGAACAGCAGACCGATGGCCAGCGGCAGGACGATGCCGAAGCGCAGCACGGCGCCGAGCACCGCCACGTCGCGCAGCAGGAAGAGGTCGAACAGATAGCAGCCGAGATAGAAGCCGAGAACCGTGATGACCGCCGTCTTCAGCATGTGCGTGCGAAGGGGTGCGCGGTGGGTGAGGAAAGCCGCATTCTGCTCCGGCGTCATGCGGGGCATTGCGGGGATACCGAGCAATCTCTTCATGGAGATCCAATCACCGATTGAAAAATAATCGTTCAAAACCTGTAGCCACGCTAAAACCGACCCCCTTAATTTGGGGTGAAGGCTTTGTACCATTGCGGGAAACGCGGGCGCTTCGCAAGCGCTATGGTTTACTGATCGTGAATTTGGCAGATCCTGCCCGCCTCGTCACGTGACAGGCGTCTCAATTCAGGATTGGTCCTTCGTCTTTCGTCGCAGGTTGCGCGGTGTGAGGCTGCGGAGGCGTGGTGAGATCCGGTTGAACTCTCGAATCAAGTGGGCCACGACGCAGCGAATCGCGCGCCCTCCCGCCCTCGGCATGGTGCAGGACCGGTCGGGTGATCAGTTGGAAACGGGGATGGCCGCACCGGTCGCAGGGGTCGCACCCCCCGCAGGGGTCGCACCGGTCGGGGCTTCCTTCGGGCCAAGGGCGGCCGTATCGGCAGGAAGCGAGAGCGGCGTTGCGGATTTCAGCCTCTGGCCGAGCTCGCGGATCATCCGGGTCGATTGCGAGGACAGCGAGCGGGGCCTGACCAGCGTGACCAGGGGCTCGCCGGTTTCGCTCACCGCCTCTTCCGGCTTGGCTTCCTTTTCCGGCATCGGCGTGTCGATGCCGAAGATCGGCTTCAGGTCGATGCCCTGATGGGCATAATCCATCAGCTTCTTGAAGGTCATCGCCGGAAGCGAGCCACCGGTCATGTTGTTCGACGAGGTGTAGTCGTCATTGCCGAACCAGACGGCGGCCGTGTAGTTGCCGGTGTAACCAACGAACCAGGCGTCACGATAGGCCTGGGTCGTGCCGGTCTTGCCGGCGGTCAGGACCCCATCGACGGCGGCGCGGCGCGCCGTGCCGATATAGGGGATCTTCGACATCATCTCGTTCATGTAGATCGCGGCCTGTTCGGTCAGGATCTGCTCGGCCGGCGGCTCGTCGCGCTCGAAATCATAAAGCACTTCACCGGCATAATTCATGATCTGCGCCACGCCGTGGCGGCGCGCGGCGCGGCCGCCGGCCGGCAGAACCGCATAGGCGGTCGCCTGGTCCATGACGGTGACTTCGGCCGTGCCGAGCGGAATGGTCACGTCCTTCTTGATCGGCGTTTCCACGCCCATGGCCTTTGCCGTCTTGATGATGGCGTCGATGCCGAGCTTTTCCTTGGCGAGGCGCACGGGGATGGTGTTGATCGATTTCGCCAGCGCCGTTTCCATCGTGATCCGGCCGGCATAGCTGCGGCCGTAATTCTGCGGGCTCCAATTGCCCCAGGAGACCGGGCCGTCGGTGACCACGGTCTGCGGCGTGTAGCCGTTCTCCATGGCGAGCGCATAGGTGTACATCTTGAAGGAGGAACCCGGCTGGCGCAGCGCCCGCGTGGCGCGGTTGAACTGGCTTTCGCCATAATCGCGGCCGCCGACCATGGCGCGGACGGCACCGCCATTCTCGATCATGGCCAGCGCGCCCTGCTTGACGCGGTAGCTTTCGCCATATTCGCGCAGGCTCGAGGCAACGGCTTCTTCGGCCGCCTGTTGCAGGCCAAGATCGATCGTGGTGCGGACGACCAGCGTGTGGTCCTTGAAGCGGGCGGCGATGCGCTGCACCTCGTCAAAGGCCCAGTCGAGGAAGTAATCCGGCGCTTCCTTCTCATCCCGGTCGATGACGGTGGCCGGGTTGCGCCGCGCCGCCACCACCTGGCCCTCGGTCATCAGCCCGCTCTGGACCATGTTGGTCAGAACGTCATTGGCGCGGGCACGCGCCGCCGGCAGGTTGACATGGGGCGCATACTTGGCCGGTGCCTTGAACAGGCCGGCGAGCATCGCGGCTTCGGCGAGCGAGACCTCGGTGATGTTCTTGCCGAAATAGAATTGCGAGGCGGCAGCCGCCCCGAACGTGCCGCCGCCCATATAGGCGCGGTCGAGATAGAGCGACAGGATTTCCTTCTTCGACAGGTTGGCTTCCAGCCAGAAGGCGAGGAAGGCTTCCTTGATCTTGCGCTCGATCGAGCGCTCATTGGTGAGGAAGAGGTTCTTTGCCAGCTGCTGGGTCAGCGTCGAGCCGCCCTGGACAACGGAGCCGGCGCGGGCATTCTCGGTCATGGCGCGGGCAAGGCCGAAGAAATCAATGCCGACATGTTCGAAGAAGCGCCGGTCCTCCGTCGCCAGAACCGCCTTGACCAGATGGTCCGGCAGCTCATCGACGGGCACGGAGTTTTCATGAATGATGCCGCGATGGCCGATGAAATTGCCGTAGCGATCAAGGAAGGTGACGGCGAAATTGTCGTGGTTGCGCCAGTCCTTCTTGGTCTCCTCCAGCGCCGGCTGGGCCAGCGTCAAAAGCACGACCGTGCCGGCGGTGCCGAGCGTCATGGCTTCGCCGGCAATCTCGAAGCCGAGTTTCTTCAAGCCGCGCACGCGGAAGCGGCGGAAGAAGATGGTGATTTCTTCCCAGGTCTCGGCGAGATTGTAACCGGCATTCCAGAGCGTCGAGTCGAGCCAGCTGTCGATGCGCAGCAGCACATGGCGCTTCAGCCGTGCCGCCTTTTTCGCTGGCGGCCGGATCTCGGGTGCCGTCATCTTCGGCATCTCATCCTGTGGCTGATCGTCTCCGGACACAGTCGCTCTTCCTGAAATAAATCAATTCCGTCCCTTGACGCGACGGCCGTTAGGGCTCAGGAGCACCGAGACGACACGGCAGCCGACTTTGCATGAGTGATGGTCGATTTGCCGAAAAAGGACAAGCGCAATCGCGCACAATGGCTAATGCACGCGGCCTCCGGCACGCGCTTTTGCAGACGGCGTTGCGGCCATGCCACCGCACGCGTTGCGATCATGCAAACCACCCAGTAGAACGAAGCGATGACCGAACAGCCCTTCTGGAAGACCAAGACGCTCGCCGAAATGAGCAATGCCGAATGGGAAAGCCTCTGCGACGGCTGCGGGCTCTGTTGTCTCAACAAGCTCGAAGACTGGGACACCGGCGAAGTGGTCTTCACCTCGGTCGCCTGCAAGCTGCTCGACGGCGACAGCTGTCGTTGCTCCGACTATGAGAACCGCCAGGCCACCGTGCCCGACTGCATCCAGCTGACCCTGAAGGGCCTGCGCGAGATCCAGTGGCTGCCGCCGACCTGCGGCTATCGGCTGATCGACGAGGGTCTTGATCTCTACTGGTGGCACCCGCTCGTCTCCGGAAGCCCGGAGACCGTGCACCAGGCCGGGATTTCGGCGCGCGGACGGACGATTTCCGAAGAGGGCCTCGATGTCGAGGATCTGGAGAATTACGTGGTCGACTGGCCGATGCGGGTCGGGGAACAGGGCCGGAGCTGAAGCGCGGTCCGAGTGAAGCTTGGGCGGCAACGCCACCTCGCCCCCTCGTCCGGTCAGTGTCCGCGTCTGGGCGGCGGGGTCAGCACCTGCTCGACCTCGACCGCGAGATTGCTGCGGGCGGCATGGTCGAAATCGGCAAAGCCGAGATAGGCCGCATGCGACCAGGAAATGCGGCCACCGAGCACGGGCGCATCGATCGACGAAATCAGCCGGCCTTCCATTGCCACGTCAAAAGACACGAAGCGGCTGCCGCCAAGGACGGTTTCGGCGATATTGCTGATATGAATGCGTGGGGTGGCGGCCATGCCACATCTCCTCCGAATGTCGGGCAGAAAAACCCTTTTTATTTTGGAGTATATCCATAATCCTTCATGAGCTTACGTAAGGAAAGAGGGTGACCCTCACTTTTTAGAGGATTACGTTCAAAGGTTGTGGATGACGGTTAAAGGCCGTGTTGATGGCGGGCGCTTGAGCGCTCTGTCATCCCCAGATGGCCAGGACCAGCCATTGCTGGGCCTATCTGCCCGCATCACGGGAAAGCGCTGGACAGCCAGGGGCCTGGCGATTGCCTGGCGCTGACGTCCTCGCCCATACTCTCCGCCTCTGTCGCGCCCGCCGGCTCAGCCGGTTTTGACCGCGCCCGCGACGGCCATGAGGAGGTTTTACCGAATGCCAAAGCTGCTGGACATTGTGATGACCAACAGGATGCCGTCTGCGCAGCATTTTTACGTCTTTCAGCAGCCGGCCGTCTTTGCCACGGATGCGCCGGTCATGGCGACCTGCCTGTTTTCCAGCGAGCTGGGCAGCCTGTTCGACACGGGTGCCGTGCTGGTCTGCCAGATACAGGCGCAGATTTACCTCTCCATGCAGGTCGGCAAACCCGGATCCGGCGGGCCTTCCTTTTCCCGCCGCATGCTCTCAGCGGATGCGGGATCAAACCCGAACAATGCCGTGGAGGTGAACATCCTGCCGATGGGCCTGAAGATGCCGTATCACGACCCCTCGGTTCTTCCGGGCTGTTTCCGCATCCTCCTGCCTGACGCAAGCACTCCCGATATCGGCCTTCCCGACATCAGCCCGGATCAGGCGCTTTTCATCGGGCAGGGTCAAGGCATCGACCCGTTTGGCAGCCCCATTCTATCCAGCTTCGTCATGGCACAAGGCATGCGCCAGATTGAGTGCAAACCCTCGCAGCGCTTCTATGTGCGGGCGGGTGGCCCCCGGCGCATGCCCGGCGATGTAATCGATTTTGACGCCGAAGTGGGGGCAGCGGCCGAATGCGATTTCAGCGCGGGGGCAAGATCGGCCCGCGTCGATCTGGAGCCGGATGGACGCTGGACGACGCGGATGGAATGAGGTTCGGGGCGCAAAACCGCATTGCAGTTTTGCGCCCCGATCTGCCTCAGACTTTTACGTATTTGCGCCAGTCGTGCTCTTCCCGGAAGCCCAGGACATCGCGGGCCTTGGCGTTGGACAAGGGGGCGGCAAAGCCGTCGAGATCGCCAGTGATCGGCGTATTCGGCGCGTATTTCGCCAGGAATTCGCGGGTGGGCATGGTGGCGGTGATCGTGTCGTTGACGGCGTTGAAGACCTGGAAGCCGAGCCCGTCCTTTTCGACGCAGAGATGGACGATCTGGCCGAGATCGCGGGCGTCGATATAGGACCAGGCATTGCGCTTGCGGCATGGGGGATCGGCGAGATAGCCGGGAAACGCGGCATAATCTTCCGGCGCAATGACATTGCCGATCCTGAGGGCATAGACATCAATGCCGTAGCGCATGGCAAAGGCGCGCGCCGTCTTCTCATTGACCACCTTGGACAGGCCGTAGCTGTCCATCGGATCGGTGTCGTAATCCTCGGTCAGCGGGAATGCGTGGTAGTCCTTGTTCCCCTCGGCAAAGCAGACGCCATAGGTGGTTTCCGAGGAGGCGATGATGACCTTCTTGATACCGAGCTTGGCGGCGGCCTCGATGACATTATAGGTCGAGACGGTGTTTTCGATGAAGGTCTGGTTGTCAGGGTTCATCAGAATGCGCGGCACGGCGGCGAAATGCACGACCGCATCAACCGGCTTCGGGCCGCCCGCCTCTTCATAGCCGTCATAGCCGAAATGGCAGGACAGCGCATTGAACACCTGTGCGCCATCGGTGACATCGGCAAGGAGCGTATGCACGCCCTCGACATCCAGCACGGCGCGGTCGACATTCAGCACCGAGTGGCCTTCTCCCAGAAGATAAGGCACGACATGCCGCCCCGCCTTGCCGCTGCCGCCGGTAAACACGATCCGCTTGCCCATGATGATCCTCCCGCATGGATTGATGTTGTCGGATGACCAGATAGCGCGGATCGGCCAGGAGTGGTAGGGGACGGCTGATGTCGTGCTTGCGGGCATCCGGGTCTTGGGCGCAAGGCGCAGGACAGGCGAGAGGTCAGGCAAGGTCCTGTTTGCGCCCTCGTGTCGGTTTTGCGCCCGTCATCTTCGACCTTCGAACGTTGACACAGCTTGGCGGCGGGGTCCTATAGTCTTGGCCCCTCCCGAGTCCCCACTCCAACACTGAAAGCCCACCCCATTGGATAGCAGTCGGTCGACCGCCAAGGCGGCAGCATGGATGGTGACATCCGTGTTGCTTTTGCTCCTCATGTCCGTTTCCGGTCGCGTTGTCACCCGCGACATCAATGTCTTCCAGGCGATGGAAATGCGGTCCGTCATCGCCTTTTTCATGCTGCTGCCCCTGGTCTATCGCGAGGGCGGACTTCGGGCGATGCGCACCGAAATCCTGCCGCGGCATATCGGCCGCAACCTCGCCCACTATGTGGGGCAATATGCCTGGCTGATGGCGCTGACGATGATCCCGC
This sequence comes from Rhizobium sp. AAP43, assembly GCF_001296045.1. Lineage (GTDB taxonomy): Bacteria > Pseudomonadota > Alphaproteobacteria > Rhizobiales > Rhizobiaceae > Allorhizobium. Next base: position 25,158 of record NZ_LJHS01000037.1, read on the forward strand.
TGGCGCAGGTCATCTCGATCGAGTTCACGGCGCCGATCTGGGCTGCCTTTCTGGCCGCCTTCTTCCTGAACGAGCGACTGACATGGCGAAAGGGCATCGTCATCCTGTTCGGCCTTGCCGGCGTTGCCTTCATCGTGCGCCCGGGCGTCGCCCCGCTCAATCCGGGGCATCTGATCGTGCTCGGTGCCGCCGTCGTCTTCGCGATCTCGTTCATCGCCACAAAGGCGCTGACCCGGCGTGACAGTGCGACCAAGATCATTTTCTGGATGCTCGTGGTGCAGTCGATCGTCGGTCTCGTGCCGGCCCTCAACGTCTGGACCTGGCCATCGGCCTCGACATGGCCCTTTATCGTCCTGCTCGCATTTTCCGGGTCATTTGCCCATTTCTGCATGGCGAAGGCGCTCTCCCATGCCGATGCGACCGTCGTGATGCCGATGGACTACCTGCGGGTGCCCCTGTCGGCCCTGATCGGCTATCTGCTCTACGCCGAGGCGATCGACGGCTTCACCGCCGCCGGCGCCGGCCTGATCCTGGTCGGCAATCTCTTCAACCTGCGGCGGCCGAATGCCGGGAAGATTGAACCGACGCCCACGTGACGGAGGGGCAGCCGGATGGGAGTGGCTGCTGCACGCAGGTTTAGCGGCAGGCAGCCGTTCTCGGGTCAAGGCTTGGCGTGGCCCGTCATTCCGCCATGTCAAGCCGGCCGGCTGAGGGCGTTACTCCGCCTGGCGCCTGACGATCAGCTTGTCGACGCGGCGGCCGTCCATGTCGACGACTTCGAAATGCCAGCCGTCGACGGAAAAGCTTTCGCCGAGCGATGGCAGGTGGCGCAGCGTTTCGATGACGAAGCCGGCGACGGTTTCGTAGTCGGGTTCGCGCTGGAAGGTGAGGCCGATTTCGTCGGCGAATTCGTCGATCGGCATCCAGCCGGAGACGAGCAAGGAGCCGTCGGCGCGGGAGACCATGGCGGGTTCGCCGGTTTCCTCGTCTTCGAGCACGCCGGTGATGGCTTCCAGCACGTCGCCGGAGGAGACCACGCCTTCGAAATGGCCGTATTCATCATAGACCAGCACCATGCGGGCGGGCGCCTTGCGCAGCTGCTCGATGACGGTGAGTGCGGAGGAGCGGTCCGAAACGACAGGGGCCTCGCGGGCCAGCGCCAGAAGATCGACCTCGCGGCCTTCCAGCCAGGCATCGAGCGCATCCTTGACGGCGACGACGCCGACGATCTCGTCCGATGTGCCATTGCGCAGCGGCAGGCGCGAGCGCTGGGTGTGGCGCAGCTGTTCGCGGATTTCGGCCGGATCATGCTCCAGATCGATCACCTCGACATCGCGGCGCGGCGTCATCAGGCCACGGGCGGTGCGGTCGGCCAGGCGCATGACGCCGGAGATCATGTCCTGTTCGCCCGCCTCGATGACGCCGGCGCTATGCGCCTCGGCAATCACAGTGCGGACTTCCTCATCGGTCATCTTTTCTTCCGACTGGCCGGACTGGCCCAGCAGCGCCAGCACCAGCTTGCCGGAGGCATTGAGCAGCCAGACCAGCGGCAGCGCGACGCGCGACAGCAGCGCCATGGCGGGCGCGACCTTGACGGCGACGGCTTCGGGGGCGCGCAGCGCAATCTGCTTGGGCACGAGTTCGCCGACGATCAACGAGAGATAGGTGATGGCCACAACGACCGAGCCGACGCCGAGACCGTTTGCGAGCGAGGCCGACAGGCCCTGCAGCTCCAGCCAGCCGGCCAGACGGCCGCCGAGCGTGGCGCCGGAAAAAGCGCCGGAGAGGACGCCGACCAGCGTGATGCCGATCTGCACGGTGGAGAGGAAACGGCCGGGATCCTGGGCAAGGCCGATGGCGATGGCGGCACCCCGGCTGCCCTGATCGGCGAGAATTCGAAGCCGCACCGGGCGCGAGGAGACGACCGCAAGCTCCGACATGGCAAGGATACCGTTCAGGAGCGTGAGGAAAACAACGATAGCAATTTCAGTAAACACTGTGGGTCCGTTTGATGGGTCGAAGCAACGCGCAGCTTCCCGCCGTGCACAGCCGGGAATGCCGATGAGCCGGCCGCTCCCGCGGGAGGTACGGCCCGAAAGATGATGGCGCCGCGATCCCGTCGATCTGCGACCAGTATAGGGGGAGCGGCGGGCCGGTGGCAAGGCTGCGACGGGACGTTGCAATGTCTGGGGTGTGAAACCGGTGTTTTTCAAGGCGTCTGGGGGGCGGGAACGGGGGTGCCGAGCTACCATCATGAATTGCATTTCCAGCAGATTCGCGCAATTTGTGCGCAGGGTGGCTTGCCTGATGACAAAGAACAGAGGCTGTCGCTGAGGCTTGAGAAGGATAGCACCAAGTGCTATAGTCGCGATGCGGGAGAGAGTGTTCAAAACGGCATGGTTCGACAAAGCCGCACGCAAGGCGGGCCTGTCCGACCGCATCTTGTTGGAGGCCATTCGCAATGTGGCTCTCGGACAGGCGGACGATCTGGGCGGCGGTGTCTTCAAGAAGCGGCTGAACGACAATCGCCACCGCGCAATCATTCTGGCGAAGGCCGATGCATTCTGGGTGTATACCTATATTTTCGCAAAGCAGGACCGTGCGAACATCGATGAGGGCGAATTGCAGGCTTTCCGCAAGCTTGCTGCGCTCTATCGGCAGAAGACCGCAACGGACCTCGAAGCCGAGCTTTTGACCGGCGCGCTGAAGGAGATCTGCCGTGACGAGCAGGGTTGAGTACAAGTCCGATGCCTTTGAGGCGATCCATAGCGCCGTGGAGGGCATGTTTCAGGCCGGCACCATCGACAAGCAGACGATGCGCAGCTTCGATCACAGCTGCCTTGCCATCCCACCTGACATGTCGCCTGCCGAGATCAAGGCGCTGCGGGAGGATAACCGCGTCAGCCAGCCAGTTTTTGCTCGCTACCTCAACACCAGCGAGTCGACCGTGCAGAAATGGGAGACGGGTGCGAAGCGGCCGAGCGGACCAGCGCTGAAGCTTTTGTCGCTCGTGCAGAAACACGGGATCGGCGTGCTCGCCTAATCCTAAGCTCACCCCCTCACCGCCTGCCCTCGTTCCCTCCGCTGGAACAGAACCGCCGTTCCCCGTGTTTCCCAGCCGGATCCGGCTCACTGCCGGACACTATGGAGGCGCGCGTGAAACTTGACGATTTTGCACAGAGGCAACCGGCATTCATTCTCGAAGAGTTCTTCACCGGGCCGATCCGGGGATGGGGCGTGACCATCGGGCGGCTGGGCGGGTTCCAGAACCGCTTCACCATCGATGCGCGCGGCGCGTTTGATGCGGAAGCCAATGTGCTGACGCTGAAAGAGGACTATTTCTTTGACGACGGCCATTCCGACAGCCTGAGCTGGACGATCCATAAACGCAGCGAGACCCGTTACGAGGGACGCGAGGCGCTGATTGACGGGGCCGCCGATGGCGAGCAGGCCGGATCGGCCTTTCGCTGGACCTATGCCCGCGACGTGCCGGCGGCGGACGGATCGAAGACCCGCTTCGGCTTTGAAGACTGGTTCATCCTGCATGACGAGAGCCATCTCTCCGTGCATGCTTCGCTGACCAAGCTCGGGATTGAGGTGGCAACGATCGAAGCCTTTTACGAGCGGCTGAAATGAGCGCGCGCAGGATCAGACGGCGCGTGCTCATCACCGGCGCCAGCATTGCCGGGACCACGCTTGCCTGGTGGCTGGAGCGCGCCGGTTTCGACGTCACGGTCGTCGAGCGCGCGCCGGAATTTCGCGATGGCGGCCAGAATATCGACGTGCGCGGCGCGGGACGCACCGTCTTGCAGAAGATGGGGCTGGAAGCAGCCGTGGCCGCATCCGGCACCGGCGAGACCGGCATCCGCTTCGTCGACGCAAACAACGAGACCGTGGCGACCTTCGACGTCGACGAGATGGGTGCGGACGGGCCAACGGCGGAGCTGGAAATCCTGCGTGGCGATCTGGCGCGGCTGCTGTTTGAAGCCTGCGGCGATCGCGTGGCGTTTCGCTTCGGCGACCGGATTGCGGCTGTCGACGACGGTCCTGACGATGCGGACGTGACCTTCGACAGCGGCCGGCGGGAACGTTTCGATCTCGTCGTGATCGCCGAGGGCGTCGGCTCCTCGACGCGGGAGCTGCTCTTTGCCGGGGAAAACGACCCGCGTTTCCTTGATGTGATCATGGGGTATTTCACCCTGGCCAAGGGCCCGACCGACGAGGACCATTGCCGGATTTTCACCGCCGGTGAAGGTCGCAGCATCTGGCTCCGGCCGGACAATCACGGCACGACACGGGCGATCCTTGTGGTGCAGAAGGCGCCGGAAGGCGAGGACAATCTGTCGCCCGAGGCGCAGAAGGCCTTTCTCACCACGCGCTTTGCCGATGCCGGATGGGAGGCTCAGCGGGTGCTGGAGGGGCTTTCGACCACGGAAGACCTCTATTTCGACGTGCTGCGGCAGGTGCGGCTCGATCACTGGTCTCGCGGCCATGTCGTGCTGACCGGAGATGCCGCCTGGTGCGCAACGCCAATTGCCGGCATCGGCACGACGCTTGCGATCATCGGCGCCTATGTGCTGGCTGGCGAACTGGCGACGAAGGCCGAGCTTGGCAGCGCGCTTCGCGCCTACGAAGACAGGATGCGGCCCGACGTGGAAAAGGGCCAGAACGTGCCGAAGGCCGGGCCAAAGTTCCTGCAGCCGCAGACCCGCTTCGGGGTCGCGCTGCAGCATGCGGTGCTGAAAGTGGCAGCACTGCCGGGCATCAAGCCTTTGCTGGCCAAGGCAATCGCGTCACGCTCGGATGATGTCGAGCTGCCGGATTATGCGGTGGAACGCGGATGATGCCGTGCTTGGGGTGCGTTTCCAGGTAGGCGGGCCGCCCCCTGCCCTTACCCTTCTGTTTGTCAGCAGCTTTGCGCCGCAAGCCGAAGGTTATCCCGCCTGCCCTTCCCTTCCCTGCCCTGCCTTGCCTGCGGCGAGTGGGCGCAGCTTGCGGGCGATGCATGACTTGACTGGTACGGTACAGTACCATACCAAATGCGCAACAAGGCTGGAACGGCTCAAGGGGGCGTGGATGGCTGTCGAGCATCGGACAAAGAAGGGCGAGGACCGCATTCGGGCGCTGAAGGAAGCGGCAACCGACATGTTTCTTGTCGAGGGCTATGAGGCGGTGTCCGTCGACGGGCTGATTGCGCGGGTCGGCGGGTCGAGACGCAATGTCTATGATCACTTCGGCGGCAAGGAGGGCTTGTTTGTCGAGGCGATCACGGCCCTTTGCGAGGAGCTGGGCGAACCGTTACGGCTGCTGCAGGTCGAGGGACGCGATCCGCAAAATGCCCTCACCCTCTTCGGGCGCAAGATCGTCGAGATCGCGCTTCAGCCACGCACCTTGGCGCTGCACCGGCTGATGATTGCCGAAGGCCGTCGCTTCCCCAGCCTTGCCCAGTCGATCTGGCATGCCGGCCACATGAATGCGCAACGCATTCTGACCGGCTGGATCGAGGATGGTCAAAAGGCGGGCCTGCTCCGCCCCGATATCGAGGCCGCACAACTGGCTGCCGACTTCATCAGCCTGACCACGGCCGATGTCCAGCTGAAGGCGTTGATCGGTCTCAAACTGCCCTCTCCATCGGACATCGACGCCATCGTCCGCCATGCCGTCTCCGTCTTTCTGATCGGCGCGTTTCAAACCTATCATGGATCCAAGAATGTCTAGAGTGAACTGGCTCTCCGTCCTCAACTGGCTGCTGGCCGCCTTCTTCGCCATTGGCGCCTTCGGCAACATGTTTGCCTCCGAAACCATTCTGGCCGACTATCAGCGCTGGGGTTATCCCGCCTGGTTCCACTGGGTGACGGGAGCGGTGGAACTTGCATCCAGCCTGATCCTCCTCACCCGCTTTCGCCTATGGGGCGCGGTTCTGGGAAGTTCCGTCATGGCGAGTGCCGTGGCGACGGTGGTTTATCATGGCGAATATGGCCATGCCGTGCCGCCGCTGGTCGTGCTTGGGCTCTGCCTGACGGCTGCCGCGCTATTTGCACGGCAAGGCAGGCGCTGAGCGAGGTGCGGCGGAGAGGATTGCCACCAGACCCGCCCTTGTAATTGCGCCCTTGTAATTGCGCCCCTGTGCTTGAGCCCCTTGTGCTTGCGCCCTTGTCCTTCAGCGCTGGCCCTAAGCCCTTGCCTTAAGCCCTTGTCTCGGCACAGCTTCGACCCCATGTCTCCCGGAGACAAAGGAGACACAGAATGGGACTTTTCGACGGTTTGCTGGGGCATGGATCGAGCGTCGATCCGGCTGATCTTGCCAAGCGCCTGGATGGAGTGCTGATCGAGGGTGAGGCCGTGGGGCTTGCCTTCAAGGTGATCCGCGACATTTTCGTCTTTACCAACAAACGGCTGATCCTGATTGACGTGCAGGGCATTACCGGCTCGAAGGTCGATTATACCTCCGTGCCCTACCGGTCGATCACCTGCTTTTCTGTCGAAACCGCCGGCACTTTCGATCTCGACAGCGAATTGAAGATCTGGATTTCCGGCACTGCGACGCCTGTGACCAAGACGCTGAAGAAGGGCACGGATGTGCGCGGTATCCAGCGGGCGCTCGCAGCAGCAGTTTTGAGGTAGAGGGGGCTGGCGTCCTGAGGTGAGGCCCTCAGGTGTCACCCGCCACCGTCCCCAGCGTTGACCGGCAACCTGTCCTTGGCTAACCGAAGTTCCCGGCGCAGTGTTTTCGCCTGCACGGTTCGCGGCTTCATGATGTAGCTGGAGCTGCAATCGGACGGGAACAGGGTCATGACCGCTGCCGAACCTGCGGCGGTCGATGCCGCTTCGGCTGGACTTGCGGTGGAGGCGCGGCGATTGAGGACCAAGAGATACTGGCCGGGTTCGAGGGTCTCGGCTACACCGCTGACGCCGGTTTCCCACGTCACATGCAGCTGTCGCGCAGCCGCCCCCCAGAGGATTTGTTCGGTGACGACATCAAAGGATGCCGAGGACATGATGCGCACGTCCTTGTGGCGTGGAAGAAACTCCGGACCCAGGGCGGCAAAGTCTTTCATCAACTCGACCTGCCGACGCTCCCTCTCGAAATCCCTGATCCCTTGATAGTTGGACACGGTACCGATCACCACCGCATCAGCCTTGAGGACCTTCTCTACGTTGATCATTTGAGGCATAGGATAGGCAAAAGCGACGCTCGCATGGCAGAACATCGCCAGCACGAATGACCCAATCTTTACATTTTTTCGCATTGGGTCACCCTGGGCAGCAGAGAAAGATGTTTCGGTCGCCACCCTAGACTAGGCATGGCCCAGGCGAACAATCAACTCAAGCGCGCATTAACATATCATCGCTCGCGCTTTTCCGTCAGTCGCTCCTGCATGGTCCGGGCCATGGCGAGCGACGTGAAGGCACGTCGCTCGTGTCTGCTTGTGGCGTCGGGTGGGATCAGCCTGTCTTTGCCAGGCGTTCGGCAAAGGCCTTGTAGCTGTGCAAGGGGCGGCCGAGGCGCTTCGTCAGGCGCTCGACGTCGCCGTCTTCCGGGATCATGCCGTCGCTGACGTAACGTTCGGCCATGAGGCGCATTTCATAGGCCATCCATTTCGGCATGAAGGAGGCCATCTGCGCTTCGAAGCCGGATGGGTCATCGCCGCCATAGGCGATGGGGCGGCCCAGCGCTTCGGTCCAGAGGGCGGCGAGGTCGTCGCCGGTCAAGGTGTCCGGCCCGACCAGATTGAGGGTCTCGCTTTGCAGATGCCCGTCTGCCTGATCGCGCCGCACCAGTTCGATCGCCGCCACTTCGGCAATGTCGCGGACATCGATCATCGCCACGCCCTTCGACCCGATCGGCATTGGATAGACGCCGTAATCGGCGATCACGTCGCGGATCATCACATCATTGTCGAGGAAATAGGCCGGGCGCAGGATCGTGGCGCTGAAGCCCATGGCCGCGATCATGCGCTCGGCACCGGATTTCACCGCGAAATGCGGCACGTTGACGAAGTGATCGGCGTGCAGAACCGAGAGATAGACGACGCGGTTGACGCCCTGTTCGCGGGCAATGTTGAGGGTGATCAGCGCCTGGGTGAACTCGTCACCGGCCACAGCATTGAGCAGGAAGAGCGTTGTGATGCCCTTGAAGGCCTGACGTAGGGAATCGATGTCGAGGAGATCGCCCTTGGAAACTTCGACCGCGGCTGGGAAATCGGCCTTGGCGGGATCGCGAACGAGGACGCGGACGGCAGCCTTGCGGGCGAGGAGCTGCTCGACGACGTGGCGGCCAACGCGGCCGGTGGCACCTGTAACGAGGATGGTCATTCTGTGTTCTCCGAAGTGCTGGATTGGTGTTGGTTGGTGTTGACGGCTTGACTATCGCTGACCCACAGGTGATCCAATAGACCGATAATTTGGACAGACCGTCTCACAGGTGGAACAATGGATCTGCTGGCGCTTGCCGATTTCGTCTCCGTTGCCCGGCATGGCGGCTTTGGCCGCGCCGCGCGCGCCACCGGGCGGCCGAAGGCGACCCTGTCGCGGCGGGTGGCCGAACTGGAGGCCAGCCTTGCGATCCGGCTGTTCGAGCGCGGGGCCAGGCGCCTCGCGTTGACCGAGGAAGGCCGGATGCTGCATCAGCGGGCCGGTGCGCTTTTGGCGGAAATCGACGAAACGGCGGCCGCGATCACCTCTGGCGGGCGGACACCGCGGGGGCGGCTGAAGATCAGCGCGCCCCTTCTCTTTTCGCAGACGGCGATGGGCAGGCTCGTCGCCGGATTTGCGCTGCGCTATCCGGAGGTCCGGCTGGAGGTGACCACCGAGGACCGCCCGGTGGACATGATCGAGGAGGGCTATGATCTGGTGATCCGGGTCAATCCGCCTGATGATGAGAGCCTGATCGGGCGCGTTTTCCTGCGTGACGGGCTCGTGGTCGTGGCGAGCCCCGCCCTGCCCCGCCCTGCCGAGGGCGCGCGCGTGCCGGTGGTGCTGCGCGGCGCGGCTGGCCAGGCCGGACAGTGGCGGATGATAACGGCGGACGGGCCTCTATCGCTGGCCATCGATCCGGTGCTCAGCCTGTCATCGATGACCATGGTGCGCGATGCAGCGCGGATGGGTGTGGGTGCGGCCAGGCTTCCCACCTCGCTGGTCGCCGGCGACATCGCGGCCGGCAATCTGGTTCTCTGGGGTGAGGTGGAGGGACCGGAAACCCGGCTCTGGGCACTCTATCCGTCGCGACGGCTGTTAAGCGCCCGTGTGTCTGCCTTTCTGGACTATCTGAAGGAGGCCTTTCCCGAAGGGCGTTCCGAGGAACTGGCGGCCTATATCGCCAAGGGCCAAGACTAGACGATGTGCGGTGAAGACGGGCTCACCGCATATCGGCTCTCTTCTTGATCTGGCGCAGTCTCCGGACGAGAAATCCGAATTGGATCTCACTGGATATGCGCGAGGGGGCGATGCCCGGATACGTGCCGGGCCATGATTGTCCGGCATGCGGTTTCGACAGGAGATCCATGCCAAGCTGGGGGACGCTTCCCCCTATCGCTTGCTGCCGCTTATCGCTTGCTGCCGCCCGCCGAGCTCTGCTCCACCACGGCCTCCTCTTCCCAGGCGCGCACGGCATCGCGGCCGGAGGCCTTGGCGCGGTAGAGTGCCTCGTCGGCCCGGTTGATAAACTGCGTGCTGGGCACCTGTCTTGCCAGCTTGCCGATGGTGGCCACGCCAATGCTGACGGTGACGACGCCCTTTTCGCTGCCGGTATGGGGGATCTCCAGCGCCCGGATGCGCATGCGCAGATCATGCGCCATGGCGATGGCCGCCTCTTCCCTTGTATTGGGCAGGATGAGCGCCATTTCCTCGCCGCCATAGCGGGCGGCGCGATCGCCGGGGCGGCGGGCGACGGAGCGGACGGCCAGCGCCACCTGGCGCAGGCAATCATCGCCGGATGTGTGGCCATAGGTGTCGTTATAGGCCTTGAAGCGATCGACATCGATCAGAAGGATGCTGAGGCCGGCATCGGTGCCGATGCAACGGGTCATCTCGGTGGACAGGGCGGTGTCGAAGGCGCGGCGATTGAGGAGTTCGGTCAGGCTGTCGGTCATCGCCATTTCGGCGAGTTTTTCGTTGAGGTCGCGCAGTTCCTGTTCGTCGCGCTTGGCGCGGGTGATGTCGGAGCAGACCACGAGGCAACCGCCGTTCTCCGAAGGGGTGGTGCGGGACTCGACCCAGCGCCCATCTGCGAGCGGGAACTGGACCGTTCCAGGCTGGCGCAGGCGCGACATGGCGTTATCGATGAAGCTCTTGGCCTCGACTGGCGGAATGCCGGTGATCTCGCCGCGTTCCATCGCCGCCTCGAGGATCTGGCGTGCGGGCATGCCGGGCACGCGCATATCGGCGGTCAGCGGGAACATGGCGCGATACTGCTCGTTGCAGAAAATGACCTTCATGTCCGCATCGAACATGATCAGGCCATCGGCCATGTTGGAAAGGGCGGCATTGGCCCGCTTCTCGCTCTCGGCCAGCGCCGAGGCGAGTTCCTTCTTTTCGGTCAGATCGCGATTATGGGTGATCAGGCCGATCAGCGTGCCCTCGTCATCGCGCAATGCCGCTTTCAGCGTCGACAGCGTGATCTCGCCGCTATCCGGCCAGACGATGATCTGCTCGACCGTCTTGGCGTCGTTGCCAGCCAGCACGTCGAGTTCGTCGGCGCGGAATGTATCGGCAATTTCAGGCGGATAGAAATCATGGTCGGTCTTGCCGATCAGATCCTGTTCCGATGCCACGCGCATGAGTTTCGCGGTGGCCGGATTGACCATGACGAAGCGACCGTCGGGATCCTTCACATTCATGCTTTCCGGCAGGGAGCGGATGACCGCCTCATACATTTTCAGCGTTTTTGCAAAGTCGCGGCGGCGCAGTTCGGCGAAGACGGCCATGGACGCCAGAAAGGTTGTGACGAAGACCGTGCCGATCCAGATACCGGCGGCCTGATGCAGAGCCTCGGTGAGATGGTTTTGCGGCATGATCAGAAGGACAATCAGATTGCCAAGGCAGATCAGCGCGGAAAAGGTCAGGAGTTCGCGATAGGTGGCAAGCCGGCCGGCGAGCCACCATGCGCCGGCCACGCCGATAGAGGCGGCCAGGATAATGATCGCAACCCCGGCGCTGGCCCCAACCCCGCCCAACCACAGGCGAAAGGCGCCGGCCATGACAGCGGCCACCAAAGCACCGGGCCAGCCGCCGACGAGGCCGGCAATCGACAGGGTGATGGTTCTCAGATCAATATAGATGCCCTGCTCGAACTCGATGGGGCGCGCCATGACCAGCAAGGTTCCGAAACCGAAGAAAAAACCAAGCTTGATGCGCTCGACAAACGGTTTTCGTGCGCGCCCCTGGGGCACGTTGGTCCAGGCCAAGATCGTGAAGAGGATGATGGCACAATTGGCCAACACATGATTCCAGACCGCTTCCACCGCATTTCCTACCGCATGACGTTAATTCAGCCACATTAGCGGCAACTCACAAACCAACCGTTACAGTGCACCGGTTAAAACTCCATCCCCAGTTATCCTAGGTGTAACCTTTGGCCTTCCGCCGGGTTTTCCGTTTTGGCGCGATTGTGCAGAGCCCGGCGCGCCGAGGCGGACAAGACGGGGTGGATATTGCTTTCTGTCGCGACCGGCGCTAGGTCACCTGCCGCGCATGGCGGCCGGGATTGCCCAAGGCCCGTCATTCGGCATTCGTCACTTGCCGGGCAGCGGCGGACACGCTGACAGAACGTCGCGTTTGTCTGTCGCGCGGATCTTGTGATAATCGTTGCAGTGCAACACTGCGCCCGTGCCAGGAGATCGCATGACCGCCTCGAATGCCGCCGGATCGCCCGTTCAGTCGGAAAGGCGGAAATTCTTCTCGCTTCTCCTTGGCAGTATCGGCGTCGTTTATGGCGATATTGGTACGAGCCCGCTTTATGCCTTCCGGGAATCCCTGCGCCCGTTTGCGGCAAACGGCATTCAGCCCGATCATGTCATCGGCTTGATTTCGCTCATGATCTGGACGCTGACGGTGATCGTCACGTTCAAATATGTGCTGTTTTTGCTGCGCGCCGACAATGACGGCGAAGGCGGCACGCTGTCGCTTCTGGCGCTTTTGATGAAGAAGAACCTGCGCTCCATGCCGGTCCTGTTTTTCGCGGGGCTTGTCGGGGCGGCGCTGTTCATCGGCGACGCCATGATCACGCCGGCCCTGTCCGTCATGTCGGCGCTTGAGGGCATGAAGCTGGTGACGCCGGCCTTTTCGGACTATGTGCTGCCGCTGTCGGCGGTGATCATGGTGGTGCTTTTCGCGGTGCAATCAAAGGGCAGCGCGGCGGTTGCCAAGTTCTTCGGCCCGATCACGGTTGCCTGGTTCCTCGCCATGGCCTGGGGCGGCCTCATCCATATCGGCGACGACTGGACGATCCTGGCTGCCCTCAATCCCGGCAAGGCTCTGTGGTTCATCACCCATGCCGGCTGGGCGGGTGTGATCGTGCTCGGCGCCGTTTTCCTCACGGTTACCGGGGCGGAAGCCCTCTATGCCGATCTGGGACATTTTGGCCGCAAACCGATCAGTGTCGCCTGGTTCATCCTGGTCTTTCCGGCACTGGCGCTGAACTATCTCGGCCAGGGCGCGCTTGTGCTCAGCCATCCGACCGCGATCGACAACCCGTTCTACCTGCTCTATCCGGACTGGGCGCTGCTGCCGATCGTGATCCTTGCCACGATGGCGACGATCATTGCCAGCCAGGCGGTGATTACAGGCGCCTTTTCGCTCGCCCGCCAGGCGGTGCATCTCGGCTTCCTGCCGCGCCTGATGATCAAGTTCACCTCGGAGACCAATACCGGGCAGATCTATGTGCCGGCGGTGAACATGATCCTGTTCATCGGCGTGATCGTGCTGATCTTCTCCTTTGGCGATTCCGAATCGCTCGCCACCGCCTATGGCATCTCGGTCACCGGCGCGATGGTGGTGACGACGCTGATGTCCTTCCAGTTCCTGCGTTCGGTCTGGGGTTTTTCGAGCTTCCGGGCCACCGTGCTGCTCTTGCCGCTGATGGTGATCGAGAGCGTCTTCCTCGGCGCCAACCTGCTCAAGGTGCATGACGGCGGCTGGGTGCCGCTGGCGCTTGCCATCGTCATCATGATGATCATGTGGACCTGGACCAAGGGCTCGAAATATCTGCGCGACAAGATCGCCCGCAACGACATTCCGATCCACACCTTCATCGACTCGCTGGAAAGCTCGATCGACCGGCAATCGGAAAGCGCCCCCGTCGTGGTGCCCGGCACCGCCGTGTTCCTGACCAGCGTGCCCGACAAGACACCGGCCGTTCTCCTGCACAATCTCAAGCACAACCACGTGCTGCACGACCAGAACGTGATCCTGACCATCTGGACCCAGGACAAGCCCTATGTGCCGGATGCCGACCGCGTCGAGATGATCCGGCTTTCCAAGCGCTTCATCCGGCTCGACATCACCTTCGGCTTCATGGATGAGCCGAATGTTGCCCGGGCGCTGACGCTCTGCAAGAAGAAGGGCTTCAAATTCGAGATCATGCAGACCTCCTTCTATCTCGGCCGCCGCAACCTGATCGCCATGCCCGGCAAGGGCCTGCCCTGGGGTCAGGAGCATCTCTATATCGCGCTGGCCGATTTCGGCATCGACCCCTCCCGCTACTTCAAGCTGCCGCCGAACCGGGTGGTGGAACTGGGCGAGCAGGTGGCGATCTGAGGGGCGTGGGGTGTCCGGCTTGGGGGCGGCGATGCCCTTATCAAAAGTCGTGACACCACTGCTTACGCGCGGTTAAGGTGATCGTGATTGGGTGCGGCCATGATCGACACACTCGCACTATCCTTCATCTGCGCATCGCTTCTCCTCGCTCTGATCAGCCCTTTTCTGCCGCAACATCTGATGTGGCGGGGGCTGTTTCTTGCCGGCCTCGCCTTTATGACGGGCTCGGTGCTGACGGGGCCTGTGCATTGGTCCAACCGGGATCTTGGCTATGCGATCACCTTCGCTTTTTTCGGTTATTTCTGCGGCGCCATCGGGATCGTCGTCACCATTCGGGTGATCATCGAGGCAATCTACCGCCATGTCCGCCGCCGCCAAAGCGAACGCAAGCCCAGGACCAAATGGGTCGATCTCGTGATCGCTGTGGCGATGGGCGGCGTGTCGGGTCTGCTGCTGCTCCACCCCCTGGCAGCATTGACGGGCGGCCATTCCGGCGGTCTCGCGCTGGATCTTGTGATCGGCTGCACGGCGGCAGGGATTGCCGCCTTTCTCGGCTGGCGGCTCAGGGGATATTTCGACGTCGGAGGTGCCAGTGCCGCGCTGACGATCGCCATGATGTCTTTTGTCGGTTCCGCGCAGACCCAGTCGATCATCGACCATGCTAGCGAGCTTGCGAACGGACGCGCCTGGTGTCTCACCATGCCGACAAAACCGGACAGCACGGTCACAAGATCAGACCTCGGCTTCTACGCCCTGCCGAAAGGCAAGAGTTCACCGCATCTTGTTCTGGTGATCGAGGGCGAGAGGGACATGCTGCTCTGGTCGATCCGTCGCCAGGCTTTCGGTCGAGGAAACATCGGGCTCGACACACACTGCGATCCTGCCAAGGGGCATGAGGCTTTGTGACGGCGATCCGGACGGATGGCTCACACTCGTGGGGTGTCAAGCCGTGCGGAGTGCCATCAGGTCCCCGCTTTCCAGCGCGCCGAGATTGGCCTCGATTTTCTCAAGGGGCCAATCCCACCACGCGATCTCAAGCAGTTCGCCGATGACTTCGGCGGGATAGCGCATCCGGATGATCCTGGCCGGATTTCCGCCAACGACGGCATAGGCAGGAACGTTCGCGGCGACCACAGACGCCGCAGCCACAATCGCACCGATACCGATCTCCACTCCGGGCATGATGGCAGCGTCGTGGCCGATCCAGACATCGTGCCCGACGACCGTGTCGCGCACCGGCAGGTCTTTGTAGCCGAAGGTCTCGGGTTTGAAGATGCGGAACGGGTATGTTGTGAAACCCGTCATCGGATGATTGGCCGAGCTCGTGATGAAGTATGCGCCCCGCGCAATCTGGACAAATTTGCCGATGACGAGCCGTTCACGAACGCCGTGCCCCAGATAGGGGGCCAGTATCTCGGCTGTATCCTCCGGCTTTCCCGCATGCGTGAAGTAACTGTAGTCGCCAACATCTATCCGTGGATGGCTGATGACATTCTTCAGGTAAACGGTATCCCGATAGAGGGCTCCGCCCGGCAAGGTGATGGGGTGAACGGCGTTGACATCAAGCAGGGGCACTGAGAACACCTTTTACAATGATGACGGGGCGAGCAGACCCGGAGGATATGTCCGGCTGGAAACGGAATCCAACGCACACACCAAATGCATTCATGAATAGTTTGAATGACGCGCGCCACCACCCGCCCTCGCCCTTCGAGGGTCGCTTGCGCTCCCACCTCAGGGTGAGGGCTGGTCGTTATGCCCGCCGCCGGCCAATCCTGAGCCTCGCGCTGGCTGATACCGCATACGCCAACACGTCCCCCCATCCTGAGGCGCACGCCAACATTTCCCCTCATCCTGAGGTGGGAGCGTCAGCTCCCCTCGAAGGACCGAGGCCCCGGCACTTGGCACACCAAAAAAGGAAAAGAGATTCAGTTGCTTTCCAGACAAATGCGCGCAATGATTGCGCCAGGAGGGCTTATGGAAGTTACGGTATACATTCTGCGGTGCCGCGACGGATCATATTATACGGGGCTCACCAAGCAATCGATCGAAGCGCGAGTGTGGGAACACAATGCCGGAACCTTCGGTGGTTACACGGCGCAGCGACGGCCGGTGGAGCTGGTCTTTACCGAAGTCTATGACCGTATCCTGGACGCGATTGCGCGGGAGCGGCAGATCAAGGGGTGGAACCGCACGAAGAAGGAGGCGCTGATCGCCTATGCCTATGAGGCACTTCCCGACCTTTCGCGGCGGGGACGTGTAAAACCGATCGATTGAAGCCACCCTGCGTGCCACCCGCCCTCGTCCTTCGAGGGTCGCTGTCGCTCCCGCCTCAGGATGAGGGCTGATCGTTGTGCCGTTTGCCTCAAGGGTGAGGGCTGGTCGTTGTGGCAATCACGTTTCCCCTCATCCTGAGGCGCTCGGCGCAGCCGGGCCTCGAAGGACCGAGGCCTCCGGTTACGCCCGCAACGGCGGATGCAAGCCACCCGCCCTCGTCCTTCGAGGGTCGCTGTCGCTCCCGCCTCAGGATGAGGGCTAACCGATGTGGCTCCCGCCTCAGGGTGAGGGCTGATCGTTGCGGCTCCCGCCTCAAGAATGAGGGCTGAGCGTTCTGCGCGCGACCTCCGCTTAAGCGGAAGCTTAAGCCACGGCCTCTCCGCCCTCAAAACTTCCCTCCTTCCCGAATCAGTGATACCCGTCGGGACCGATAGTTCCCTGCGGTGATCCGCCGCCTCGTGCCACCAAGGTTTTGCCAGAGCGTGCTCCGTGTTCCCCTCATCGTCGCCTTCACGCTTCTCGTGGCCTTTGCCGGCGGGATCCTGTCGGCGCTGTCGATGCTGAATGCCTCGGTCGGCTTCGGGGCGATCGATGTGTCGGGGTGGCGGGCCTATCCGGCGGCGCAGACGCTGGCAGCCGATCCCTATGCCAAGGCGCATCGGGCCAAGGCCGGGCTTTTGCTCTATGGGTCGGCCGAGGGGCTGCAGTTTACCGCCACACAGGATTCCAAGGGGCTGGCGCTCACCGGCACCTGTTCCTACAAGATGAGCGGGCGCACACCGGCTGCCCGCGCCTGGACGCTCTATGCGGCCGATGACAGCGGCCAGCCGCTGACGGCGGGTGAAAACCTTCCGGTGGCGAAGAATTCCCAGACGATCCTCAGGCGCACCGACGGCACCTTCGACATTCTGGTGTCGAAGACGGCGCAGGCGGGCAATTGGCTGGCCATTCCCGATACCGGCTCGTTCCAGCTGGTGCTGACGCTGCTCGACACGCCAGCGGCGGCCTCGACGGGGCTCACCGGCCTCGACATGCCGGTCATCGATGCGATCGGGTGCGGCAATGAGTAAACTCGTCTATGCGCTCCTGACCGGCATTATCGGGGCGGTGCTCTTGCACATCATCATCATTCTCGGCGTGCCGCTGTTTACCGGACGGGACGCCTATACGCGGGTGACGGCGGAGGGGCAGCCCTTTGTCTTTCATCCGCTCTCGGCGACCGAGGATGCCGTGGGGCTCTCGAGCCGCAATCCCTATCTCAGACTGGCCGTCTGCCATTTCGACATCGGCACGCAGCCGCTTTCGCTGACGGCAGCCGGTGGCGTCGAATTCTGGTCGATGGCGATCTATGACCGCGATGCGAATGAAGTGTTTTCGATGAATGACCGGACCTCGGTGGCCGGCGATCTCGACGTGCTTCTGGCAACGCCGGTGCAGGTGGCGCAATTGCGCAAGACACCGATTGCCGCCCTGGCCCAGACCATTCTGGTCGAGCATCGCGGCACGACGGGCTATGTGGTGCTGCGCGCCATGGTGCCACAGCCAAGCCTTGAGGCCGAAGCCACGGCCTTTCTGGCCGATGCCGAATGCCTGCCCTTTACCGGGCGCTGAACGGCCTCGTTCCTCCGACCGTCAACTGGCGACCCTCAACTGGTACCCCTCAGCTGGTACCCCTCATGGGCAAGGACGCAAGCCTTCCCGGGCCTCGTGACGGCGGCCGGGTGAGCCGGACTTTCGCGTGCCGTCTCAAGCATCCATCAGGCGGGTGCCGGAAGGGCGGGCAAGGTCGGCAATTCGACGCGGGTCCAGGCGGGTTCAGCCCCCAAGCGCTCGTAACGAATGCCGGTGAAGAGGAGGATCTTGGCCTTTGCACCGGCCTTGGGCTTTGCCCTGGCACCGGTGTCCGGTCCTGCCGAGGACGCAGACCGTCGTGTTTCGCACCGCCGATCGGCGATCCTGATGATATCCGCCATGCTCGTTCTCCTTTCATCAAGAAAGATCGAGAGGGATGAGGGGGTTCATCTCACCCTGCCCCTGTCCCAAGGGGCCCGGCACAGCCCGGTTCATGTCGCGGATGGATGGCCACGGACCGGGATCACTTGCGCCTTTCTCAAACGCTCCCGTTTCATGGATCAGCCCGTGAAACGGGGTATGCACTATCAAGAATATCCGAATTTTCCGAACTATGTGGCGAATCGCCTGATCTGGCCATCCGCCTTGATCGAGGAAGCCATAGGTTAGTTAACAGCCTGCTAACAATTTCGTTCTAAAGTGAGGCGTATCTGTATTGCGTTGGAGTGCGTGGCTCGTGAGCGAAGAATTCAGGGAACTGGAACGGCCGAGCCGCGCGCGGAACAAGGATGTCGTTCTCATGGCCACGGTCACGAGTTTTCAGGCGCTTTCCCACCCGGCCAAATCCGAGCTTCGCCAATTTGCCGAGCTGTTCCAGCCACTGTTTGCCGGCTCCTCGCTCGAGGCCCGGCGCGACGCGGTGGCGGCCCTTTCGCAAAGCCCCAATCTGCCGCTCTCCATTGCCGCCTTCATCGCCTCGCAGCCGATCGCAATTGCCGCGCCCTTCCTCGCCTCTTCGCCCGCCCTTTCCGATGACCTGCTGATCATGATCGCCCGCACGCAAGGGGCAGACCATGCGCGCGCCATCGTCAAGCGCGACAAGCTCTCGCCGACCGTCATCGACACGCTGGTCGGGCTTCGCCACAGCGAGGGCAAGCGCCCCGAGCAGCCGGCAGCCGAGATGGCGCAGGCGACGACATCCGAACCGGCCGGCCGCGCTGCCGCCGCACCACTGCCGGGCGTTCGCCGGACCGAGATTGTCACTCCGGACGGTGCGCAGGCGTCTGTCGACACCGACCGGCTGGGGCGCGAAGAGGCGCTGCGCCAGACGATCAAGACGCTGGCCAGGCGCGACCTGCCCGAGAGCCAAGACCGGCTGGGCCGCTTTTCGATTGGTGCGGTGCAGGCCGCCCTTCTCGTGCGTTTTGCCCGCAGCCATGAAGGCGGGCTGTTCTGCACGACGCTTGCCGATGTGCTCTCGTCCAGTCGCTGGCTTGCCGAGCGCATCCTGATCGACATTTCCGGCCGTCAGCTCGCCACCACGCTGGTCGGCGTCGGCATGGAGACGGCCGATGCCGTGTTCGTTCTGAAGGCCCTTTATCCGCATCTTGCCCGCATGGCGAAACGGGACGATGGCCAGCAGGACGGGGCGGCGAACGGGGCGGATAGCCGCGCCGTGCGGCTGATTGCCGATATCGAGCCCGGCCAGGCGGAGGCCCGCATCGACAGCTGGCTTCGGGCCGACCGCTACACCTTTGGCGAACCGCTCGCCACAGCCGACCGTTTTCCGGCAACGGAGCGGGTGGCGGCCAATGGCGGGAACGTCACCGGCGAGGCCGGCCTGCCGGCATCCTTGTCCGGCCACGGCCCGTCGCATGGCAATCGCCGCCCCGTTGGCGACGACCATGGCCGCCAGGTGCTGCGCGCCCGCAAGCGCTAAGGGCTTCGCGCCGCGTCACTTTGCGGTGGGCGCCAGGTCCAGATAAGTGCCGATCGCATCGACCTCGATTTCGACCAGCCAGAGATCACTGTCGAACTTCATTTCCCGCGCAATCACATCAGCGACCGCCTCCGGTTCGGCGCGGGATAGCCGCTCCTCGAACAACCGGTCGTCACGCGCCTCAGTCTCAATCATCGCCTGGGGTGCCGGGCCATATAGCGTCTCCAACCCATCGCGAAACCGCTGGCGCACGAAAATCGCGCCGGAGGCTTCCGCGCCCTTGTGGACGACGGCAGCATATCCGCCATCGGAAAAGACGCGGCGGGTGAGAGCGGAGACGAGGATATCGGAACGGATGCGCATACGGGTTTTGTAGGGCATGCCAGGTGGGAGGGGAAGTGGGGTGTGGGGTGACGCGACCGCACCGACAATGCATTTGCATTGCCCGTTGCCAGGACAATGCAAATGCATTATCTACAGATCATCTAGGAGATCCGACATGGGTGCAAAACCGACATTTTCCGTGGATGCCACGATCACCGCGCGTGGCCAGACCACTGTTCCCTCTGCAATTCGCAAGATGCTGGGCGTCGAACAAGGTCACATCACGTTTACAGGCATGTCCGATGGCACTGTCATCATCGAGCCCAAAGTCGACAAAAGCCATGTCGATCCGGCCATCGGCGCTTTCCTGCAGTTTCTGGAAAAGGATATTGCCAAGGGCAATGTCGTACCACTTCAGCAGACCCTGCTCGACGAGCTCGACGACTTGCTGGGCGACGCTGACGTCGACATGGACGCGCCTCTTTCCGATGACTGACGTCAAGATAAACGGATGGACCATTTATCTGCACCCACTTTTCATCACGGCATTGCGCAGCTTGATGGACGAAGTCCGGCACCAGCGCGCGGCAGACCCTGAAAACTATAAGCAAAAACAGGCTTTCAAGCGTCTTGCCGCAACGAGAAAAATGGCATTCATCGATATTCCTTCAGATCCGACAGATGCCAAGTTCCGGCAGGGCGACACGCTGGGTGACAGCTACAAGCACTGGTTCCGTGGCAAATATCTGCAGCAGTTTCGCCTCTTTTTTCGCTACCACGAAAAAGAGAAGGTGATCGTGCTGGCATGGGTCAATGACGACGACACCAAGCGGGCCTATGGCAGCAAGACCGATGCCTACAAGGTCTTTTCAAAAATGCTGAACGACGGCAATCCACCCGACAACTGGGCTCAGCTGGTCGAAACGAGCCGAACGGCCACAGACAAGGCTGGAGACCTCGTCTCCACCGGCAAGCCCTAGGATTGTGATTTCCCACATCGTCCGACGCCGAAGCGATCTCGCTTCGGCTGGAAATGCTCCAGCACATCTGAAGCTTGACGGGTTGAACGCTCATGCTGGCATTCCCTGCCCACGGTAATGGGCAACCTCGATCTCATCGACCCGCTTACACGTCGCCGCGATGTCAAAACGGCCCTGCTATCGCAGGCACCTCAGGTGCGGGGAATGTTGCCGATCCTCCCTCACACCTTCACCGCCAGCCGCAGGCCGCCCCAGTGGCGGCCGTTGATGGTGATGGGGGCGGAGATGTCTTTCATCAGGACGAAATTGCCGCCGCCCATGTCGCGGCGGTAGGTCTGGACGAGGAAGGGGGCGGTGGAGCGGCCGGCGGCAAGGCCGACGCGGTCGTTGAAGATGCGGCGATTGCGGCAGTTGGCGGTGTTCCACACCGTATCGCCGGGGCGCTGGGGACTTGAGAATTTCCGGTTATGGGTCGGCAGGTAGCCATTGTTGTCGACCGCCGCGCAAAAGCCGATACGGTCGGAACTGGTGGCCACAGGTTCGAGAATGGCGGGCAGGACCTGATCGGTGAAATCGGTGAAGCCAGTCATCATCTGCACCGGATCGGTGCCCGGGATCGGGCGGTACTGGCGGTCAAAGAGATCGGCCATGCGGATGCGGCCGGTCTCGACGGCGCGCTCGAAAGTTTCGGAAATCCTGGCGGCGACCGAGACGGCAGTGTCGATCCAGTCGCTGTCGACGGTGCGGATGCCGGCGCTCGCGGTCAGCTGGACCAGCGTTTCCGAGAGGCCGACGACCTTGTCGATGCGGGCGGCCGTTTCCTGCAGCTGGTGATCGGACTGGCGCACTTCGCCGGACATGGCATTCAGCGTCAAGACGAATTGCGCGCATTGGCGGTCGACCGTCTCGGTGGTGCTGGAGATCGACGAGGAGCTGTCGAGGATGCGGGTGATCACCTGCTCCATGGCGCTGAAAGACTGGTTCATCGCCTGCGAGGTCTGGCGCACATCGCGGGCGCTTTCCGTGGCTCCGCGGCCAGCTTCGGTCAGGCGGGAGATCTTCTGGCGCAGCTCATTCAGCGTCTGCTGGATGGCGCCGGTGGCCTGCGAGGTCTGCAGCGCCAGCGCCCGGACTTCGGCTGCGACGACGGCAAAACCCTTGCCGGCCTCCCCTGCCCGCGCCGCTTCGATCGCCGCATTGAGGGCGAGAAGATTGGTCTGGCGGGCAATGGTGCCGATCTCCTCGGCGACCTTGTCGACCTCGGACAGCGAGCGGGCAAAGGTGCCGATCTCCGTGCCGATTTCCTCCGATGTCGAGACCATGTGATCGATCTTGCCGACGGCGCCGGTCAGGCGCGTGGCGCTGTCGCCCAACATGCGGCGGGCTTCGCCTGCGGTCTCATCCGTCTCGCGCAGGGCCGCGGCCACGGTGCGGTTGTTTTCGGAAATGGTGATTGCGGTGCGGGTGATTTCATCAAACGTGCTGGCATGGCTGCGCGAGACCTGCGCCACATCCTGGATCGCGCCGCCGATATCGACAATATCGATGCCGAGGCTGGAGGCCTCCTTCGCCAGGCGCTGGACAATGTCGCGCAGCGCGGCAGCATCAACTTCCAATGGCACCGGGGACCATTCAACCGTGTGATCCGGGACTTGCGGCGCCAGCGGGTCATGGCCCCGATCCCGGTCATCCGCCACATGATGCAAGGCGACGTTCATGAGCATCCTCCTGATGCCAAGTCGCGACAATAGGACCCTAGAGTCGCGCTTCGGCATTACCCAAACGGGGATGGTAGGCGTGCATGCTTAAAGAAGCATTTATTATGCAAAGCTAAAAAACAGTAAACCGGAGGTCACAAGGCGCCGATGTCGCGGAGCTTCTTGAGCACGGCCTGGCTGGGTTCGCCGGTGATCGGCAGCTGGTAGTGGCGCTCGAAACGGCGGATGGCGGTGCGCGTTTCCTCGCCCGGCATGCCATCGATGGTGACATCCTTATAGGCCATGTTGGACAGGCCGCGCTGGATTTCCATGACGAGGCCCGGATCGTAACTGGCCTGGCTGATCGGCGGCGTCTGGGCGGGGGCCGATGCCTCCCCCGTGACGGCACGCGGCGGCACGGGCGCGGCAACCAGGGCTGTCGACGGTTTGGTTTCGGCCGGTGCTGTCACTGCGGCCGGCTGCACGGCGGCGGCGGGCTTTGGCTCGGCGGCGGACCTGGGCTCAGCGGCGGACTTGGGCTCGGCGGTGACGGGGCGGCGCGGCGGGTTGGTGACGATTGTCGTCTGCGCCTTGCGGATGGCGGCGGCCACCGGATCCGTGTCGGCTTCAAGACCGGTGAGATCGGACGGACGCTGGGCGGGGACTGCGGCGGTAAAGCCGGTTTCGAGTTCCAGCGCTGCCATCAGTTCCGGGCTGACGAGGCCGTTTGCCTCCATGCCGGCGGATTTCTGGAAGAGCGCAATGGCGGTTTCGGTGCGCGGGCCGATCACGCCGTCCGGCTCGCCATCATAAAGGCCGCGTGCGATGAGGGCCGCCTGGACGCGACGGATCACTTCCGCCGTCTGATCGGCTGCGGCTGGCAGTGCTTCGGCCCCCTCGCCTTCACGCTCGATGCGGAAGGTGGTGACATTGGCCGGGTCATGTTCGGTGAGCAGCGTGCTTTTCTGGGCACCGGCAAGGGCGGTGAAATCGCCGGCGTCACGGGTGCGCAGGAAGGGCGACGGATGCTGGCCGGGCTGATACCACAGGGCATTGGCGGCGACCGTGCCGAAGACGACGCCGAAGGTGGCGACGCCGCCAACGAGACGCGGATAACGAAGGGCAAGACGCCAAAGCGCGCCGCCGGCGGCCAAAACGAGGCCGAGAAGCCGGCTCCTGGCCGGCGTCTTCTCAGGCGATTTTCGCTTTCGCTTCGTCATTCCCGTCCGTTTTCCCGCTCTGGGCTCCCATCATGTCAGTCTTGGCCAGGCGCGGCGGGAACTCGACCATGGTCTCGTCTTCACCGGACAGCTGCACGGCGCCAGAGCCATCGAGCGGCAGGACGATCGTGGCGACCGTGCCTTCCCCGGGGCGGCTGGCGATGGAGAAGGTTCCACCATGCAGGGCCGTCAGTCCCTTTACCAGCGAAAGGCCGAGACCGGAACCCTCATAGTTTCGGTTGAGATCATTCTGAATTTGCGTGAAGGGACGACCGAGCATGGCTATCTTGTCAGCCGGGATGCCGATGCCGGTATCGCTGACAGACAGCACGACATTGGCGCCCTGGCGGGTGGCATCGATGGTGACGACGCCGCCTTCCTCGGTGAACTTGATGGCATTGCCGACGAGGTTGATCAGGATCTGGCGCAGCGCCCGCTCGTCGGCGACAATATCGCCCAGACCACGCGACAGGCGGCTGGTGAGCTTGACGCCCTTTTCGGCGGCCTGCAGCGATAGCATGCGTTCGCAGGCGATGACGGCGCCATCGACCTCGAAGCGCTCGAGCTGGAGTTCGTAGCGGCCGGCCTCGATCTTCGACATGTCGAGCATGGTGTTGACCACCGACAGAAGATGGGCGCCGGACTGGCGGATCAGCTGGACATATTCGCGCTGGCGATCGGTTTCGAGCTTGCCGAAATATTCGCCGGCGAGAATGTCGGAAAAGCCGAGAATGGCATTGAGCGGCGTGCGCAACTCATGGCTGACGGCGGCGAGAAACCGGCTCTTGGTCTCATGCGCATCGATCGCCTCATGCTCCTTTTGGCGCATGGCATCGCGCATCTTCAACTCGCTCTCGATGTCGAGGATCTGCGCCTGGACGGCCTGGAGCGTGCCATCGTCGCGGCGGATTGCCGTCATGTCCATGCGGACATTGAGGAACTGGGTCTGGGTCAGGCCGAGCACCGGACGATCGAGACGCAGATCGATGACGACGGCATCCGCCCCCTGGCGCAGGGCATCAAGGCTCTGGGCAAAGGCAAGGCGATCCGAAACATGGACATGTTCGACGAAGGGGCGCAACAGCGGCTCGCGCAGGAAGGCCAGATAGATCTCGCGATCCCGGCCGCCGGCGGCGCGCACCATGCCGGTGTGGTCGAGCGTCAGGAAGAGGCCCGGGCAGGCTTCATATCCATGGAAGGGATTGGGCATGTCCGGTTCACCCGCTGGCTTTTCCGGGGCTGTGAGGCGGCGTCCGGCGACAAGCGCGACGCAGGCGAGCATGAAGAGAGCCGAAGCGAGGCCGACACCGAGGGGAAGACCGGCCGCGAGGCCGAAGACGGAAGAGAAGAGAGCCGGCACAAAGACCACGGCCGGCAGGAAGCCGAGCGTCAGGCGACGCAGGATGACGATCTCGGCCTGGTCCATGGAGCGGCCGGCGGCCTGACGCGGCAGGCAGCGTGCTGCAATCCCGTCCAGCAGGGCAGCCATCTCATCCGACATCTTACGCAATACAACCACGCCAGGATTCCGCGACCGGTTCACTTCACATTTCACAGCCGAAGATAGCGCCGGCGCGCTTAAAGAATAGATAAGGCGAGGCCCCGGAAACCGGCGGTTGGGGGGCATCTGACCCGATTCGGGACAGCGAAAAGGGCCTTTGCGGTTTATGGTTAACGGGGCGTAACTGCTGATTTTCCTAGAATTTTAGCGGTCGCGTTAATATTTGACCGAGGAGACGCCGCAGGAAAGCGGTGGATTTCCTGACCTCTGCCACAAATATGCTTAATCGCCGGCGGCAGATTGGTGCCTTGTCGCGCAGAGGTTGAGCGACAGTTTGCATTTTAATCAAATTCGCTTCGAATCCGACCGTCTTTTGAAAATCGATCTTCGCGAATCAGGGCTTAGGTAAAGGGCACAAGTTCGGGGCAAACCCGACGCCATCCGGAACAGACCGGAAAACAGGGTATTGGTGACGACATGTGGTTTCTGATCAAGGGAACGTTCTATTGCACGGTGACGCTGGTGGCGCTCTCGTTCCTGGCAGCGCCGCCGCATGAGGAAGCAGACGGCGGTTCGCGGCTGGAAATCGGCGATGCGTTTACCGCGGCTACCGGCGCCTATGAGTATGTCGCCTCGCTCTGCGTCGAGCGGCCCGAGGTCTGCGAAAAGGGCATGGAAACCTTCCAGGCGATCGGCCAGCGGGCCCGCGAAGGCGCGCTGGTTGCCTATCAGATCCTCGACAAGCAGTTCACCGACACGGAAGAGAGCGAGAGCGCGACAGCAGACGCCGCTCCGGTACGCGCCCCTGCCCGCACCAACGGCAGCATCGAGATCGTCAAGCCGAAGGTGACGCCGGCGGTGGCTGCCGCTGAATTCGAAGAGCCGATCACCACCGGCACCGTGGTGCCGAGCGCCCGACCGCGCAACCTGCCGCAACCCTATCGCAAGCCGAGCCAGACGCCCTGAACGGAGCCCTGAACCTGACACACCGGCCCCTGACTTCAGAGCGGCCATAAAGAGAATTTCGAAGGGCGCTCCCGCCCTTCCCCCGAGCTTGCATCCGGCTGGCCATAGCCGGATGCCTGTCTGCCTGTACCAAACTGCTGATCGGCACATGCCGGGCCGCGAGGAGCAATCCTCGCGGCTATTTTTTTGTCGGTGGGGATCACAGCGACAGGGCCGACGATCGGCGACCCCTGACTGCCGCGTTCCCTTTCTTTCAATGACCAACCCGGTAGACCCGACCGGTCTGCACGCCTTCGATGCTGCGCCGATAGGCCATGGCGACACGCGCGCCCGGCACGCTGTCATAACCGGGGAAGAAGGGGCCGAAGCGCTCGATCGATTCCGTCAGGACCGTCGGGCTGACGGCATTGATGCGGATGCCTCGCGAAAAATCGCAGGCGGCAGCCCTGACAAAACCTTCAATCGCGGCGTTCGACGTTGTGGCGTGGGCGCCTTGGGCAATCGGCTCGTCCGCGGCGATGCCTGAAGTCAGCGTGATCGAGCCCCGGTCATTGAGGGAATGCTGGCCGATCAAGGCGACGCGCACCTGACCCAGCAATTTATCCTGCAGGCCTGTGGCGAAGTCTGCGGCTGTCATCTTTTCGATCGGCGCCAGGATGACATTGCCGGCAGTGACGATGATGGCGTCGACCGGTCCGGTTTTTTCAAACAGCGCAGCGACACTGTCATCACTGGCGATATCCGCCTGATAGTCCCCCTGGCTGCGCCCGACGCGGATCACTTCGTGCCTGCCATCCTGGCTAAGGTCTTGCAAGACGGCGCGGCCGACATCGCCACTGGCGCCGATAAGAACGATCTTCATTGATGACTCCTTGTACATTCGGATCTGAACGGCGCCACTGTTAAACGAACTCTGAAGGCGATAAACATGGCTTGCATTCGTTGTTTGCGAACCGATGGTTAGGAATATGGATAAGCTGCGCGCCATGGAGACCTTCGTGGCCGTTGTGGATGGCGGCAACTTCACCGAGGCGGCACGGCGGCTTGATATGTCGGCGGTGATGGTTGGCAAATATGTGCGCCATCTCGAAGATCGCCTGGGCGCGCGCCTGCTGGAGCGCACCACACGACGCCAGGGGCTGACGGATGCCGGTCGTGTGTTTTACGAGGATGCCAAACGGGCGCTGGAATATGTGCGCGTGGCCGAGACATCGCTGGAACGGCTGCGCGCATCGCCCTCCGGCACCTTGCGGATCAGTGCTCCGATCACCTTTGGCGCCTGCGTCATCGCGCCCTTGGTCGCGACATTCCAGCAGCAGTATCCGCTCGTGCATGTCGAACTGGAACTCAGCAATCGCATTGTCGATCTGATCGACGAGGGATTTGACATGGCGATCCGCATTGGCGAACTGGGCGATAGCGATCTCATCGCAAAAGCTTTGACACCGTATCGCATGGTGATCTGCGGATCGCCTGACTACCTCGCCCGCCATGGCTATCCGGAGACGGCGCAGGATCTCAGCGCGCATCACTGTCTTTCGCATAGCGTCTGGAGCCGGCATGGCGCCTGGACACTGAAAGGCGCGGATGAGGTGCCGATCACCATCTCCCCCGTCTTCCAATGCAATGATGGCAACGCGCTGCGCATGGCAGCCCTTGCGGGGGCGGGATTGTTGCTCCAGCCGCACGTTCTGGTGGCCGAGGATCTCAAGGCCGGCAGGCTGGTGTCCGTGCTTCAAGATTACGTGCCCGAACCGCGAATGGTGCATATCGTGCGCCGACAAGACCGGCGCCCGCTGCCAAAGCTCACGGGTTTCATTGCGCATCTGCTTGCGCATGTGGGGAAAGAGGGGGCGTCGTGATGGATGCGGGCGGTCGGATGGGCGGTGCGGGGTTGGGCGGGGAGCGGTGGGGGCTGGAAGCGTCGTTACGGCGAACATGGTTTGACGCGTGACGCTACCCTCTTGCAGTCGCCAGTTCACGATTGCAAAACGACCGCTCGTGCCGCAACACCGAATAGACCTTCCAACTTTGCTGACATCACATGACGCGCTCACTCACCAAATATGCTTGTCTCGACTGCCAGCGGGTTTTCAAGCGGAGAGCGGATGCGACGCAGAAAGTCTGCCCACGCTGCGCGGGGCTCACCTACCGGACTGGCTCAGATTTTCGTCCACCCTCAGCCGGTGACAAGAAACGTTGGGCGGTCGCGGCATTCCTGATCTCGAATGGCTTTCCTTACTATCGGCTTGGCCTGCAGTATCCGACGACACTCAAAGAGGCGAGGCGTTTTGTCGACGACAATGCTTCACTGGCTGTAGACATGGACGCGAACAGGACTGTACCGCTTCATCTGGCACGAGACCGTGCGGTTTGATCAAAGTTGCGGCCTGCCTGGATGCGCCAGACGTTCATCGGCATTGCCCGAGCGGGATGAGAAACGCGCGCAGCGTTCTGAGGATGGGAACGCGAGGCTGCATTCGACCAGTGAATTCCGAGGGTAAACAGACGAGGAGGCAACATGGGCAAGCCAAGTTCGAACGAAAAACAACGGATAGCCGAGATTATGGCTGCGGCTCGTGCTGAGGACTGGGAGAGGTACGCCTTTCTGACGGATCGGCCATTCGCCAATCCGGCATCCATGAAAGAACAGTTTGAGGATTCCTCGCGGCTTATCCGGGCTCTTTCTTCGGTGCCCCGACCGGACGTGGAGGTAGGAACCAACGAGGACGATAGCCGAGTGATCTTCGCCAAGATCGCTTTAGACGACCCGGCTGAAAATCCCATCCTGCTGACTCTCCACAGCACGTCAGAATGCGCCGACGCCGTTATCAGCATCTGGACGTTCTTTCAGGAGATAGGCTTCGACTAGAGCATTTCCGGTGATCGCGGGATCACCATAAACGCGCTAGGCCCTTGTTTTGACCGCATTGTCCGACGCCGAAGCGATCACGCTTCGGCTGGAAATGCTCGATGCACCTAAGCAACTGAATTGCCTAGTCGAATGAGATGTCGCCCATGTCCAGCGATGGTGACGTCGCATCCTGGCCCGGAGCGGACGCTTGTTATCCGCAGTCGAGCTGGCGAAGATATTCTTCACCGCTGATCGTCGTCCAGCCATCGCTTGGGAAACGTTGAGAGTCGAGGTCATCCGTTGAGAAATAGGCTCCGAAGAAGTCACATGCAGGTTCAAGCAAGGCAATTCTTCGTCTTAGATCATCGCCGCAGTCGGAAATTTGATCTTCGAGTGCCTCCTGGTTCTCATTATCCATCAGGAAAGGGATCCGTAGATGTCCCATGGAGATATCGAGAACCGGATAACTGGGTTCGGCGCAGATGCCGACCATCACCTTTTGCGGATCCCATAAACCACTCCGCAGGTAGCCCGAAACCGAGGTCCCGATCATCGGGAAATCGTTGCGCATGCGAACGTAGCGACTAAAATTTGTCATCCTCCCCTTATGGGCACCCACGGTACAAAGCTTGTAGGCGTCCAACCCATAGGGCGGCTCTGGTTCGAAGGATAATTCGAGACCGCCAGGATAGCGCCAATACAACGGCACCGGCTGGTCATACGCATTGGTTATCCACCGCCTCGGTGGCCCAAGCCTCTCTGCGATTTGCAGGAGCGGCGTGCCAAACTGGAGGAATTCAATATTGAGCGACCTCAAACTCTCTTTGAGCGAGAAGACGACTGGTTGTTTACGCATGGTGACCTTTTGATGGTTCACAAGACTGTGGAGGACTCGCTTGGGATGGCCTGATGTCCGCACTTGGCGTCACGTCCACCCCTCTTGCAGCAGCCCTTGCTGCGGCTGCCTGTTTGCCTCTGCCAAACTGTTATCGATGTCTACCGGGCCGTAAGGAGTGATCCTCGCGACATTTTTTTGGGGTGTTGGGGAAGGCGGCTTTGGGACGCACACCAGGGGTTGGTGACGTTGTATTGCGTTTCGGTGATGTCTGCCTTTGGCCCTAAGCCGCCATTGGTGGCGTACCGTTTGTTTGAAGCGTCAACATGGCATCCCGAATGTCGGAGTCGGTGTGGAGATACCTTCCTGGTGATTCCCCGAGGTCGACGCCATACAGGAACATTATGCCGCCCCATATGACCTCAGTGTCGGCCGCTGGAACGAACATCAACGAGCCAACTTCGCGGAGCTGAAGCATCTCAAAAGCCCAGCGGTCGGCGGCGTCGCGTGTCATTCGACGCTCCAAGACGTCGTCGAAAATCCTACACACGTCTTCACGTGATAGCTTCATATTTTCTTTCCGCAAAGATGTCCAAACCGTTAAGCTAAGCGAGTGTGCCGAGAACGACAAGCTGCACGACATTGTCCGATGACCGCAATTGGCGCAAAACACACGCCGCCATCTCCCCGTATCCAAAACAATCTTGTCTCCAAAACGACCGAAGCTCTACATCATTTGGTCACGGATGGTTGCCACAAATCCAGAATTCGCGCATAGCGCGCATTTGGGGAGACGGGTTCATTGTGCATGGTTGGAGTTGGAGTTTATTCCTGGCCTTCGCCTTGTTCCCTTACACGGTCGGTTTCCTTTTGCTCTGCTTCTGGTGGCGCTTGGAGTCGATGTTGCCGGCCTGGGGCGTGGCGTTTGCGTTTGCCGCCTTGGCATCACTGAGCGTGGGGCAGTCGGACGGGCTTGAAGCGGGCCTCGCCTCTATACTTCTGCTGTTTTTCATCATCGGCGCGGTGAGTGGCGCTGTCGCAAGCGTTCTGATCAATCGGGGACGGGCGTCGCAGTGGCGCCTCGGCAACACCGAGCGGAAAGAGAAATGACTTCGCGAGTCTCGCATTGTAAAGATACAAGGCGAAGGCCTCGTTGTTGTGCGCCTTTGCCAGGTAGGTTTTGAATCTCGGCTCGGACAGCGCTGCCCTGAGCGCAGCGACTGTAGCGGCGTCATATGCGTACGGAACTTGACTCTCAGCCATCGCGGCGACACATAACCGATCACAGCAGTCGAACTGGCCCCACTGGCTTTTGCTAAGCGCCGTCGACAGAAGATTAAAACACCAGGTCGGGCGAGCCCCCACCTGGTGTTTCTATTTTGGCGGGATTTATCGCACAACGCAACCGCTGGCTTTCTCGTGGTGGTTCTGTTTCTGAGCGTCTCCCCGCTGCAGTGAGCGCATACGCGGTCGTCCCCTCCCCGATTTCCTCGCTCCCACCCGGTACACAAGCCTCCCCCGCTCCTCTATATGAGGTCCGACAGACAGAATGGGTGTGGCATGGCGACTTTGGATGCGATGATTGATGATTTCGGGTTCCTCGAGGATTGGGAGGACCGGATGCGGTATGTCATCGAGCTTGGCAAGGCTTTGCCTGATCTGCCGGAGGCAGAGAAGCGTGCTGAGAACAAGGTGCAGGGCTGTGCGAGCCAGGTCTGGCTGTCGGTCGAGGCCGGTGACGGGGTCGATCCGGTGATGACGTTTCGGGGTGACAGCGATGCGTTTATCGTGCGCGGGCTGGTCGCCATCGTGCTTCAAGCCTATTCCGGCAAAAAGGCCTCCGAGGTTGTCGCTTTCGATGCGCTCGACCTGTTCAGCCAGATCGGGCTTCTCGAACATCTGACGGCGCAGCGCGCCAATGGGCTGCGCTCGATGATCCAGCGGATTCGCGAAGAGGCGGCGCGGCGGCTGATTTGAGGGTTAGCCGCAGCCGCCCGCCGGGGCAGAGGCGTCCTCGGCGATATCGGGGCGATAGCCCTCCTCGCCCCAGTGGCGGGTGCGGGTGGGCTTTTGCGGCGGGGCATAGTGGCGGGCGAGTGCGAGCAGCGCGGTGCGCAGCATGAGCTTGGCCGAGCGGGCCGGCCATTGGCGCTCGCGCTCCACGACTTCCAGGCCCTTGCCGAAGCAGCAGACATCAAGGGCGACGCCGGCCAGTTCCGGGCCCATGGCGGCGATGGCGCGGTTGAGGCGGGCACGCGCGGCCAGCCGGCTGTCGGCGAGATCAGGCCCATCCGGCGCCTGGCCCTTGACGCGTGTGGCAAGCCTTGGCTCCCAGGACGCGGTGATGCGGGGCTGTAGGCCGCCATACTCGAAATCGGCCGCCAGCCGGTCGCCGGCGAGCACCGCCTCTTCCGGCAGAAAGGCGCGGCCGTCCTTTTCCTTCAGTTTCAACAGCGGATAGAGCGGCGATTCCTGGCGATTGCGGCGCAGCACGCGCCGGCCTTCGGGCGTGGCTTCGGTGACAGTTTCCATCTGCCGATGCTGGGCGGCGAAACTGTCCTCCGGCAGATCGCAGAGCGCGCGGCGCAGATAGGAGGCCGTCTCAGGGGTGGCGGCAATGGTGGAACCGGTCCGGGCAATCAGGCCGCGCGCGGCAAGGCCGGCAAGCAGGCCGGCATCGACGGTGAGATCGGTCATGGTGCCGATCGAAGGGGCACGGCCGAGGCGGAGCATGGCGACAGGTGCGGCGGCTTTGGCGCCCTCGCCGGTTCTTGCCTCCGCATTGGCCCGGCCCATTACCGTGAGCGGGCCGTCGAGCAGCAGCCGCAGCAGGCGGCGGGTCGGCTTCTGGTCGCGAGGCAGCGCTTTCCCCTTCAGCGTTGCGGTCCCTGTGGCTTTTCCTCTGGATGTCTTCTGAATGGTCAGGGTCATGCAGGCACCTCTTTCAAGCGGCAGTGCGGGGAACGAGCAGGTGGACAGCGCTTGCCATACGCTCAACGGTCGCGACGAAGGCGTCGTAGCCGGGATCTTCGCGGCGGTGTTCGACCATGCGGCAGGCATGGCCGACCGTGGAGCGCTCGCGCCCGAAGGCGGCCGCCACCTCCTCCATGGAAAGCGCAAAGGCGGTGTGGCAGACATACATGGCGATCTGGCGGACATGGCTCGTTGCGCGTCGCCGATTGCCGCCCTCGGCCTCGATGCCGATGGCCTCCAGCAATTCCTGGGTCAGTTGGCGGAGGATCATGCAGAGCAGGCGATGCTCAAGGGAGGGCGGCGGCGTTTGTGGTGTGCTGGAGCCCGGGGCGTCCGTGGGGGTTGGGGGAGCGATGGGCCGGAGCGTATAGCGGGGGGATGTGGCAGTCTGCATGGCGACCTCGCGATATAGGATTTTCTTCCTACACGATAACAGAAGTCGGAGGGCTGGAAACCCTCAATTCGCAGGGGATCACGGGTGAATGGGGTGCAAGAAGTCATCCCCTCCCAATGCGGGTCCGCGCTCAGGGAAATAATCCTATGCTGCGGACACGAAAAAGGCCGGGTGTGAAACCCGGCCTCTTCCATGCGAAATCTGGATGGATGACTTACTTGGCGCGCTTGCGGCGCTGGCCGAGGCCCATTTCCTTGGCGAGGCGCGAACGCGCTTCGGCATAGGCCGGGGCAACCATCGGGTAGTCGGCCGGCAGACCCCATTTCTCGCGGTATTCGTCCGGAGTCATGTTGTAATGGGTCATCAGGTGCCGCTTCAGCGACTTGAATTTCTGACCGTCTTCCAGGCAGATCAGATAGTCGTCCTCGATCGACTTGCGGATCGGCACTGGCGGCTTCGGCTTTTCCACCGGCACGACAACCGGGGTTGGCGAAGTCGTGTTGCTGAGGGCCTGGTGGATATCACCAATCAGCGTCGGCAGATCGCCGACCTGAACAACATGGTTGCCGATATAGGCAGCCACGATATCCGCCGTGAGTTCGACCAGCAATTGCGGGTCGAGACCCTGTTGTACTTCACTCATTTCAATCTCCTGTTCAACCATTACAGGCACCGCCGCAGCCTGTTCATGATATGAGGTTCTGCATATCCGACAGCATCGCCAGAATATGAAGAACATAGCTTATGTTCAGAATGCATTCGCCTTCAGCCACCCCCCATTTCTAGGGCCTTATTCCAGCAAAACCGACAGGTCTTATCGGTATTCAATGAAACATTGATACCAAATACATGACCACTCAATCTTGCGAAGCAGCGGAAAGCACTCTCATTCCTGGAATATCACCCCTGATGTAAAAGTCCACTGTAATGATCTGCAAGTTTTAACAGGTGCAAAAATAAGTGTGAGTAAGCTTCACTTCTCTAGATCGAAGAAACTCTTCGCTTCTCAGGTCAATTCAAGTCACCGGTGAAAGCTGCCCATTACTTGGTCATCTCGTCGCAAACCGACACGGACGATAGTGGATAGCCGACCTTGTGGGCGGCGCGGGCGAGGAGATGGGCGGCAATCGGGGCCGTGAGGATGAAGAAGACAATGCCGGCAAACGCCCGCCCGAAGGTCGCGATATCGCCGGCATGCAGGCCAACGGCGAGCAGCAGCAGGCCGGAGCCGACCGTGCCGGCCTTGGAGGCGGCATGCATGCGGCTATAGACATCCGGCAGGCGGTTGACGCCGATGGCGGCGATCAGCGAGAAGAGCGCACCGCCGATGATCAAGACCGAGAGAAACAGCGCAAAGAGTGTGGCCATGGTTATGCCCCCTTGCCGGCTGTCTTGCCGGCTGGCTTGCCGGTCTTGCCGCCGGATTTCTGCTTCGACAC
Organism: Rhizobium sp. AAP43; assembly: GCF_001296045.1. Lineage (GTDB taxonomy): Bacteria > Pseudomonadota > Alphaproteobacteria > Rhizobiales > Rhizobiaceae > Allorhizobium. The sequence goes on from NZ_LJHS01000037.1 coordinate 59,884, forward strand.
GGATTTTGACGCTTCACGCTTCAGGATCTGGCTGCTGGCCGCCGATTCGGCCCTGCCCGGCTGGTCTTCGCCCACCCGGCCACGGGCCAGGATGAAGCGGGCAAAGGCAACCGTGGCGAGGAAGCCGACCAGGCCCAGCGAAATGGCGATATCGATATAGAGCGTATAGCCGGTCTTCAGCGCGATCACGGCGATGAAGCCGATGACGATGCCGACCAGCATGTCGAGGGCAACCACGCGATCGGGCAGCGTCGGGCCGACCACGGCGCGCCAGACGGTGAGCAGCATGGCCACCACAAGGATGAGGATGGCGAAGTTGCTTGCGAAATCAATGATCCGATCCGGTGTCATCTTGCGAAGGCCTCCATGATCTTCTTCTCGAAACCTTCGGCAATATCGCGCCGCGCGCCTTCGACATCACCGCAATCAATGCCGTGCACATAAAGCGTCGAGCGATCTTCGGAGACATCGACCGACAGGGTTCCCGGCGTGAGCGTGATGAGATTGGCGAGAAGCGCGATTTCGAAATCGGTCTTCACCTGCAGCGGATAGGCAAAGATGCCGGGCTTGATCTCGAGATTGGGCCGGAGCACGAGGAGTGCGACCTTCCAGGCGGATTTGGCCAGCTCGACGAGGAAGAGCAGGATCAAGGACAGGATACGGCGCGTGCGGCCGGGGCGGCCTGCCCCTTCGAACTGACTGCGCAGGATGCTGAGTGTCAGGAGCGAGAGCACGAAGCCGAAAAGCAGATTGTGCAGGCTGAAGCCGCCGCTGACCACGGCCCAGATCACCGCCATCAGAACGCTGAGGGCATAAAGGCTCATGGCGCACCTCCCGGAAAGACGGAGCGGATATAGGCCGTCGGATCCGACAGACCGGCCGCCGCCTGCTGGGTGGCGGCAATCAGGCTTTCGGGAAAGAGGCCGAACCAGATGACGAAGGCGGATAGGAGCAGGATGGGCGCCATGCGCCAGCTGGTCTGAGAGGCATCGGTTGGTGGCAGCGTTGCTGCACCCTCACCCGCCGACGGGCGCCAGAAGGCGAAGAGGAACACGCGACCGAAGGCAAGCGTGGTGAGAAAGCCGGAGATCAGCACGCAGGCTGCCAGCCACCAGGCGCCGATATCGATGGCCGCCTTGACCAGCAGCGCCTTCGGCCAGAAGCCGGAAAAGGGCGGCAGGCCGCTTGCGGCGAAGAAGAGGCCGAGCGCCACTGCTGAAAACAGCGGGGCCGCCGTCCAGAGGCCTGCGACCCGATCGAGCCGGAAGCTGCCGCCGATGCGGGCAACCTCGCCGGCGACGAGATAGAGCGCGGTCATCAGAAGGATCGAATGCAGGGCGTAGAAGATCGCCGCTCCCACCGCCATTTCGCCGCCAATGGCGATGCCGACCATCATATTGCCGATGCCGGCAATCACGACGAAGCCGAGCATACGGCGGATGTCATTCTGGGCCAGCGCCCCCATGGCCCCGAGGATCAGGGTGAGGCCGGCGGTGACGGCAATGGCAAAGCTCAGCGTTTCGCGCTCGACCGGCAGCAGCATGACCATGACGCGCAGCAGCGCATAGACGCCGACTTTGGTGAGCAGGCCGGCAAACAGCGCCGACACCACGATGCGGGGCGTGTGATAGGAGGCCGGCAGCCAGAAATTGACCGGGAAGGCTGCCGCCTTCATCGAGAAGGCGAGCACGAACAGCGCCGACAGCGTGACCAGCGGCGCGGTCTCGGCATAGGTTGATGCCTTGCGGGCGATATCGGCCATATTGAGCGTGCCGAAGATGCCATAGAGATAGGCGACCGCGATCAGGAAGAGCGTCGTCGCAATCAGGTTCAGCACCGCATATTTCAGCGCGCCGTCGATCTGCTCGCGCTCCGAGCCGAGGATGAGCAAGCCGAAAGACGAGATCAGCAGGACCTCGAACCAGACATAGAGATTGAAGATATCGCCGGTGAGAAACGCACCGGAGACGCCGGCCATCAGCATCATCAGAAGCGGATAAAACCCATAGCGGCGGCCGCTGCGGTCTATCTCCACATGGGCATAGAGCGTGCAAGCCAGGGCGACGATGGCCGCCGCGAGCGCAAAGAGCGCACCGGTCAAATCCACCGTGATGGCGATGCCGAAGGGTGGCAGCCAGCGGCCCATCATCATCGTGAGCGGCCCATCCGTGCCGACCTTGATGAGCAGAGCCAGATTGTTCAGCACCAGAAGGGCAAGGGCTGATATCGCGACCGGCGGATGCCAGTTCATCCGGTGGCGAATCATCATCAGAATGGCGCCGGCGGCAATGCAGAGCCCGACCGGCATGATGGCCAGCCAATCGGCGGCCGTTGCCGGGGCGGTGACAAGCGCTGCGGTGAAATCGACTGATGTGGTGGCGGGTGCAGCCATCAGGCACGACCTCCCTGGTGTGCGGGTCGGGTGAGCGTGGGGGCGCGGCGGGTGTGGTAACCCCCCTCTGTCACTCCGTGACATCTCCCCCACAAGGGGGGAGAGTGGCCGCTGATCTCGGCATCCGCCACAATCCGCTCTCCCCCCGTGTGGGGGAGATGCCCGGCAGGGCAGAGGGGGGTGGGCCCCGGCAAGAGCTGGCCAGCCCAAGCATCAGGGCAAGACGAAGCAAGGATCATGCTCAGTACCCCATCGGCGGCAGCGGTTCGTCTGCCGGTTCGGCGACGCGCATTTCGTCGCTGTCGTCGGTGCCGAGGTCCTGATAGGCGCGCCAGGTCAGGACCAGCAGGAAGCAGAAGAAGGAAAAGGAGATGACGATGGCCGTGAGGATCAGGGCCTGCGGCAGCGGATTGGCGGCGGTCGAGGCCAGGGTATCGGCACCGGCGGGGATGATCGGCGGGATTTCGGCCGTCAGCCGGCCGCTGGTGAAGATCAGCATGTTGACCGCATTGCCGAGCAGGACCACGCCGAGCAGGATGCGGATCACCTTTTTCGACAGCATGAGATAGATGGCGGCCGCAAAGAAGATGCCGACGACGAGGGCGAAGATCGGTTCCATCAGGCGTCATCCCTTTCTTCGAGCGCGAGCGCGATCGAGGTGAACGAGCCGAGCACGACGAGATAGACCCCGACATCGAAGGAGACGACGGTGGCGAGCGGCACTTCAACGCCGAAGAGCGTCGGATAGACCCAGATACCGGTCATGAAGGGATAACCCAGCGGGGCGGAGATGAAGCCCGACAGCGTGGAGATCAAAAGCCCGCAGCCGGCAATCGACATGGGGTGGACATACAGCGCGCGGCGGACGGCCCGGACCCCGAAGGCGATGCCGTAAATGGCAAAGGCGGAGGCTGCGATCAGCCCGCCGATGAAGCCGCCGCCGGGTTCGTTATGGCCGCGCAACAGCACGAAGATCGAAAAGAGCAGCATCAGGGCCGTGAGAAACGGCGCAAAACTGCGGAAGATCAGGGTGTTCATCGGGCCTTGCCCTTCTTCTTCGACGGCGCGTTGAACGGCGCGGCTTCGCCCAGGGATGCGCCAGCGGGTGACGGCGGCGCGACGCGGATGCGGATCAGCGCCAGGATCGACAGGCCCGTGATCATCACCACGCCGATTTCGCCGAGCGTATCCACGCCGCGGAAATCGACAATGATGACGTTCACGACATTGGCGCCGTGGGCGATGACCTTGGAATATTCCGAGAAGAAGGCGGTGAGCGTCGGATCGAAGGGGCCTGATGTGACAGCGACCAGCATGACCGCAAAGCCGAGGCCGCAGGCGATGGCCAGCACGCCGTCAAGGATGGCGGCGATGGGCGGGCGGTGATCGGCAAGCGTCAGCCGCAGGCGCGTCATGACCAGGGCCAGGATGACGACCGACAGGGTTTCGACCATGAACTGGGTGAAGGAGAGATCCGGCGCGCCATAGAGCAGGAAGAGCACGGCCATGGCGAAACCCTGGATGCCGAGGCAGACGATGGCCGTCAGCCGGTCGCGGGCAGTCAGGACCGCGACGACACCGATGACGGCAATCGTGAGCATGGCCAGTTCGTGCAGCGAGGCATTTTTCGGCCAGGACGGCATGGCCGGCAGTTCGCCATAAACGACGGGCGTGACCAGAAGCACGGCGGCGACAAGGATGAAGGTGGAGGTGATGTAGACTTCCAGCCGGCCGTTCTGGACGAAACGGGTGACGGCGACCGACAGGCGAACGAGGCCGGAGACGGCATGATCGAAGCCGCGATCGGGGCTCAATCCAAGCGCGGTGACGAAACGATCAATGGTCGCGCGCAGCCGGTCGAGGCCGAGATAGAGAACGGTGCCGAGGATGACCGTCAGCACCGACAAGGCGAGCGCCGCGCCGAGATGCGGGATGAGGCTGATTGTGACGACTTGCGGCTCGCCATGCACGACGCTTGCCATGGGGGACGAGATGAAGCGATGGCCGACGGACGAGAACAGTGCTGCGGCGAGCGACAGGACGGCGAGCGTCAAGGGGCCGAGCCAGAGAAGCACCGGGCCCTCATGGGCGTGTTTCGGCGTCTTTGCCTGCGCCCCGATGAAGGGCTTCAGACCCACGGCAAAGGCGATGACGAACATCAACGCATTGCCGATGACGGCAATGCTGCTGAAGAGGATGGCGCGGGGGCTTGAACCGGCAAGCGCTGCATAGATCTCTTCCTTGGCAAGGAAGCCGAAGAGCGGCGGCAGGCCAGCCATGGAAATGCCGGCCAACAGGGCTGCGGCAAAGGTGATCGGCATCAGCTTTCTGAGACCGCCGAGCCGGGTTACGTCGCGGGTGCCGGTTTCATGATCGATGGCACCGGCGACCATGAAGAGCGCGCCCTTGAACAGCGAATGGGCAACGAGATAGAGGACCGCCGCCTCGACCGCGTAGGGCGTATCGAAGCCGGTCAGCATGACGAGGAGGCCAAGCGAGGCGACCGTGGTATAGGCAAGCATCAGCTTCAGATCTGTCTGGCGGACCGCCATGACCGCGCCGACAAGCAGCGTCAAACCGCCGAAGAAGGGCAGCAGGATTTCCCAGGCGGGTGTCGCGCCCATCACCGGATTGAGCCGCATCAGCAGATAGACGCCGGCTTTGACCATGGTGGCGGAATGCAGATAGGCGGAGACGGGCGTTGGCGCTTCCATGGCGTTGGGCAGCCAGAAATGGAAGGGGAACTGGGCCGACTTGGTGAAGGCGCCGCCGAGCACGAGGAAGAGCGCTGCCAGATAAAACGGGCTTTCGCGCAGGGTATCGCCGGTGAGGAGCAGCAGCGACAGCTGGCTGACGCCGGTGATGTTCCACAGGAAGAAGATGCCGGCAAGCAGGATCAGACCGCCGCCGCCGGTGACCACCAGCGCCTGCAGGGCGGCACGACGCGCGGCTTCGCGACTGTGGTCAAACCCGATCAAGAGGAAGGAGGTGATCGAGGTGAGCTCCCAGAAGACGAAGAGCATCAACAGGCCATCGGAGACGACGACGCCGAGCATGGCACCCATGAAGAGCAGGATATAGGCGATGAAACGCCCCTGCTCAGGATGGCCCTTCATGTAACCGCCGGCATAAAGCACGATCAGCGTGCCGATGCCGGTGATCAACAGCGCGAAGGTGAGCGACAGGCCATCGAGCAGCCAGGAGAAGGAGAGATTGAGGCTTGGCACCCAGGCATAACCGCCGGTGACGCGGCCGCCAGCCGCAATCTCGGGCAAGAGACCGGCGAAATGGAGGAAGGCGAGCAAGGGGGCGAGCGCCAGAAGCCAGGCGGCATTGGCGCCCATGCGACGGGTCAACCAGGGTGCAAGCAGGGCTGCAGCAAAGGGCAGCACCATGGCGACCCAGGTCAGATCGCTCGCTAATACAGGCATTCAACCTCCCCGTCGGATCATGCGATCGGTGGTGATACTCGATGGTGACACAAGGTGGGTCGGTGTTAGGACATGGGATGCGTCGCCTCAAGCAAAAACGAACAAAAAGCAGTTCACGGACGCGTCAGGCCGAGGTTTGCCGTGTTTTCCCCATGTATATCAGGAATGGGTGAAGCGACTGGACCGGCGCCCAAGCCGAAGGCTTTCCCGCGCAATTGCAGGAGCGCCGGTGGCGCCCTATCTATAGTGCAAGACCGGCCGGGCAATGCTTGGCCTGACAGAGCATTTCCGGCGAACACAGGCACACCGGAATGCTCTGTCGTTCTGATTTTGCCGCATTGTCCGACGCCGAAGCGAACCCGCTCCGGCTGGAAATGCTCCAAGCGCTTGAGGAGAAACCCATGACTTTGACCCGATCCGCCACCGCGCAGACGCCGAAACTGGTGAAGACAGACGAGGAATGGCGCGAGCAACTGACGCCGGAGCAATACCGGATCTTGCGCGAGCACGGCACCGAGCGCGCCTTTACCGGCCCCTACTGGGACAACTTCGACAAGGGCCTCTACAGCTGTGCGGCCTGTGACGAACCGCTCTTCGTTTCCGACACCAAGTTCGACGCCGGCTGCGGCTGGCCGAGCTATTTCGAGCCGGTGAAGCCCGACGCCGTGACCGAGCATACCGACCGCGCCTTTGGCATGGTGCGCACCGAAATCCGCTGCGCCAATTGCGGCGGGCATCTGGGCCACGTCTTCCCCGACGGCCCGAAGCCGACCGGCTTGCGCTACTGCATCAACGGGCATTCGATGGTGTTTACGCCGATCGAGTGAGGGGGTGACTTCCGGCAGGGAGGCCCTCAAGCGGGTCGGAACTCCGCCAGAGCCTGTGGCGCCACCCGGCGCCACATAACAGCCAGCAGCAGGACAGACATGACGGCCCCGATGGCAAAGGGTGCGGCAAGCGCCAGCGGGCGCGGCATCAGCGTTTCGGCCACGGAGACCGAGAGGCCGGAAATGAGCACACCGAGCGGCAGCGTGCCGAGGCCGAAGAAACGGTAGACGCTGCTGACGCGGCCGAGCAAATGCGGCGGCACAACGCGCTGGCGCAGCGACAGCGTTATGATGTTCCAGACCATGGCGGCGACGCTTGCCACGAAGAGGATGATCCACACCAAGATTGCATAAGGACAAAGCAGCGTCACAAGCGCGAAGAGGCCGCAGGTGACAATGCCGAGCCTCAAGGCGACCGAGGCCCCAAGGCGGGCGATGATGGCCTCGCCGAACACACCGCCGACAAGACCGCCGGCGGCAAGGCTGGTCAAAAGCAGACCATATTGAGCGGCATTCAGCCCCATGACCTCCTGGGCATAAAGAACGAGGGCGATCATCATCATGCTCTCAACCGCATTGTAGATGCCAAGGCTGAATGCGAGATCGCGCAGCAACGGCCGGGCAAAGAGAAAGGCCGCACCTTCGCCGATCTCGCTCACCCAGTGGCGCTTCACGGCACGCTCGGTCCGGTAGCGACCGGGGATCGACAGAACGAGCAGGCCGGCAAACGCAAAGGCGATGCCATAAAGGCCGAAGGCAAAGGGCAGTGCCAGCCCGATCAGCACCCCGGCCAGCGGCGGGCCGATCATCATGTTCATCACGATTTCAACACTGCCCAGGCGGCCATTGGCCCCTTCCAGCCGTTCCTGCGGCACAATCGCCGGCAAAAGCGTGACGGCGGAATTGTCGCGCAACACCTCGCAGAACCCGACAATAAGGGCCGAGAGAAGCATCAATCCATAAAGCAGATCCAGCGGAAAACCTTCCTCAGGCGCGACCGGCAGGAGGCCCGGGATCAGCATGGCGGCGGCAAAGCCCATGAGGGCAAAAAAGCGGGCGAAATCCATTGCGGCCACGATGCGGCGACGATCAAACCGATCGGCGATGACGCCGGAGGGCAGCGCGAAGAGGAACCAGGGCAGTTTCTGTGCCACGCCAACCAGCGCGATCGCCAGCGGATCGCGCGTGATCAGCGAGGCGAGCCAGGGCCAGGCGACAACACCGATGCCATCGGCGAGATTGGCAAAGCCGCTCGACAAAATCAGGCGATGAAAGCGAAGCCCGAGCTTCGGCTTTGGCGTCACATGCTGACTCAAGGGAGATGTCTCCGGTGGGAGCGTGAAGAGAGCATTGCCAAGCGCATGATAACAAGCCCTGTGAATTCAGGGGTGTTCATCGGGCGAAGCCCGGCATAGCGTCGAGCGCAGGCGCCTGCTTCACGGCCGCCTGAGGGCGGGCGCCTTGGGGCCACGTTCTACCCGATGGGGAAGAAGAGCAGGCTCACGGCTCCCCCTCATCCTGAGGTGCGCGACGCAGTCGAGCCTTGAAGGACGAGGCCACGACATTTTCCACCCGCCCTCACCCTTCGAGGGGAGCTTGCGCTCCCACCTCAGGATGAGGGCTGATCTGTGGACGCAGCGCCAGCGGTCATCTCAACAGCCCGGCACAAGCCGCTGATTTCACTTGCCTTCTGCGAGCGCCTTCAAGCATTGCTCGAATCCGGTCAGATCGGTCCAGAGACGATCGGGCGCTGCATCATGGACGGCCACGGGGCCGCCGCGGCGGGTGACGCCGCCATGCAGCATCAGGTTTTCGATCATCTCGAAGTCTTCAAGCATGGTGCCATCGGGCGCGCGTTTGCGGCCGTCGTCGGCGATGTGGACCTTGCCGTTGTAGAAGCCGACGCTGCGGTCATAATGGCTGGCGGCGACATTGGTGTAGCAGGCGACGCGCTTGCCGGCGCCGCACATATAGCCAAGTTCGAAGACCGTGCCCGGATCGGCGGCGATGCCGCGAAAGGGGGTGAGATTGGCAATCACACCATCGGCGGCATTCATGAAGCCCTCGTCGACCTCGGAGATGTTGAGGCCGAACTGGTGTTTGGTCGGGGCCGGCGGAATGACGAGATCGCCGGGGCAGATGGGCTCGAAGCCATAGGTTCGTGTCAGCGCCGCCTTGGCATCGAGAATGGCGCGGGCATCGGGAAGGAAGACTTCGGGGCCGGCGAGATAGAGTTTGAGCGGTGTGGCGCTGGAAGACATGCGGGGGAGGATCCTGACCATTGGGAGACGGTGATGAGGAGCAGTGGTGGACGGGCGATGCAAGCCGTGGCGGCAGTGGAGCGCGCGATGTACACAGGGTTTCGGTGGGGGATGGGGGATGAGAGGGCGGGATGCGGGATGAATGCAGCCCCCCCTTTGGGCGACGGTCAGACCTTGAAAAAATACCCTGAAAGGGTAATATTAGCCATGGAGAAGCGTGTCGCCCATCATGACCTAGCTGCCGTCATCGTGCTGGTGCGAGCGCGAAAGGCGGCCGCCTTTACCAAAACCGCCTTGGATGGCGGACGTGAGATGGGGCTAACCTTGGCAGAGATGATCGACGCCGTCTGCGCCTTGACGCCGCGACATTTCTTCAAGTCGATGACGACATATGCGGACAACAGGGTTTGGCAGGATGTTTATCACGCCGACACGCCTGCTGGAAAAGCCTATGTGAAAGTGACGATGCGGACCGACGGTGCCCCCGTGATCCAATTCAAGGAGTTATGAATATGGGCCTGGAATGCATCAGCTGCGGTTCTGCGCAAGGAATGACCCGCTTTGAGAACGAGCGCCATGGGGTGACGTTCAGAGACCTGAGAACAGAGGTCGACGGTCTTTCGGGCGTGCGGTGTGCCGATTGCGGCGAGATCGAGTTCGATGCGGAAAGTGCTGCACGTTATGCCGAAGCGGGCGATGCGCTGGTTCTTCAAGCACGGCGCGCCGTGGGCGAAGAATTGCGCCGCATTCGCAAGAAACTTGGCCTGAACCAGGCACAGGCGTCAGCCCTGACAGGCGGCGGACACAATGCGTTTTCGCGCTATGAGACGGGCAAGGTCATACCGGCACCGGCTGTGGTCAACCTGTTTCGCATGCTGGACCGGCACCCGGAGGAAGTGGGCGTGTTGAAGCGCGCCTGAGGCTTCTTGCCCGTCTCGTCCGGGGAGAACCCTTTGGTCCCTATCGCCATCCCCCGCCCTCTCCGCTACACCTCTCACCATGTCGACTCAGCCCCTCACCGATCCGCTCTTTTCCCGGCCCGTCGTGGAAACCCCGCTGTCCGTGCTGAAGCGCGTCTATGGTTATTCCGCCTTTCGCGGCAAGCAGCAGGCGGTGGTGGATCATGTCGTGTCAGGCGGCGATGCCGTGGTGCTGTTTCCGACCGGGGCCGGCAAGTCCTTGTGTTTCCAGGTGCCGGCGCTGTGTCGCAAGGGTGTCGGCGTGATCGTCTCGCCGCTGATTGCGCTGATGCGCGATCAGGTGCAGGCGTTGAAGGGTTTGGGTATTCGCGCGGCGGCGCTGAATTCGACCCTGTCCCGCGAGGACTATGTCGAGATCCGGCGGGCGCTCTCGCGCGGCGAGCTTGACTTTCTCTATGTGACGCCGGAGCGCACGGCGACGCCGGGTTTCGTCGAGATGATGCAAGGGGTGGAGATCGCGCTCTTTGCCATTGATGAGGCGCATTGCGTGTCGCAATGGGGGCATGACTTCCGGCCTGAGTATCGCGAGCTGGGCAAGCTGACCTCGCTCTTTCCCGGCGTGCCGCGCATGGCGCTGACGGCGACGGCCGATCCGCATACGCGGGACGACATCATCGAGCGGCTGGGGCTTCACGATGCAGAGGTTTTCACCACCTCCTTCGACCGGCCGAACATTGCCTATGAGATTGTCGAGCGCGACCAGCCGCGCCAGCAGCTTTTGCGGTTTCTTTCGCGCCACAAGGGATCGAGCGGCATTGTCTATTGCCTCTCCCGCGCCAAGGTGGAGGAAACCGCCGAGTGGCTGGAAACGCAAGGCATCCGGGCGCTTCCCTATCACGCCGGCATGGACCGGGCCGTGCGCGACGCCAATCAGGATGCGTTTCTGAAAGAGGAAGAGCTTTGCCTTGTGGCGACGGTTGCCTTCGGCATGGGCATCGACAAGCCCAATGTGCGCTATGTCGCGCATCTCGATCTGCCGGGCTCCGTCGAGGCCTATTACCAGGAGACGGGGCGTGCGGGTCGTGACGGCCTGCCGTCGGATGTCTGGATGGCTTATGGCATGGCCGATGTCATCCAGCGCGGGCGGATGATCGATGAGGGCGGCGCTTCCGACGAGATCAAGCGGGTGGAGCGGGCCAAGCTCAATGCGCTTCTCGCCATCTGCGAGACGCCCGGCTGCCGGCGGCAGGCCATCCTCAAGCATTTCGGCGAAAGCCACGCCGGCCAATGCGGCAATTGCGACACCTGCCTCAAGCCCGTCGAAACCTGGGACGGGCTGGATGCCGCGATCAAGGCGCTGGCCGCGATCTATCGCACAGGCGAGCGCTTCGGCACCGGGCATCTGATCGATGTTCTGCTGGGCAATGAAAACGACAAGACAACGCGGTTCGGACACACCGACATGCCGATCTTCGGGGCGGGCAAGGATGTGCCTTCGAAGACCTGGCAATCGGTGTTTCGCCAGCTGCTGGCCGCAGGCTACGTGCGGGTTGACCACACCGCCTTTGGCGCGCTGAAACTGGAAGAAACGGCGCGGGCCGTGTTCAAGCGCGAGGTTGACGTGCGCTTCCGCAAGGACCGCCCGACGACGGGCAAGGCCGCTCGCGGGGCCTCATCCTCGCGCACGGCGCAGGCGAAGGCCGGGCTTGATCACGCGGATCAGGAGCTGTTCGAGGCGCTCCGCGCCCGTCGCATGGAGCTTGCCCGCGAACAGGCCGTGCCGCCTTACGTGATCTTCCCCGATACGACGCTGATTGCGCTGGCCACGGAGAGACCGATGGACGAGGACGAGATGCTCGGCATTTCCGGCATCGGCCAATCGAAGCTGGAGCGCTATGGGGATGCGTTTCTTGAGGTGATCCTGGCCTATTCGCGGTGAGCGGCAGAGGTCTGCTCCGAAGCGCCGCATCCTGAGCCCGCGCAGTCGGGCCTCGAAGGATCGGGGCCCCGGCATATCCAATCCGCGAGACCGCCACCCGCCCTCGTCCTTCGAGGGTCGCTTACGCTCCCGCCTCAGGATGAGGGCTGATCGTTGTGGCTCTCGCCTCAGGATAAGGGCCGTTGTGGCTCCCACCTCAGGGTGAGGGCTGAGCGTTGGCGCTCCCACCTCAAGGATGAGGGCTGGCCGTTGCGGCACTCACGGTTCCCCTCATCCTGAGGCGCGCTCGCGCAAGCGAGGGCCTCGAAGGACCGAGGCCTCCGGTTACGCCCACAACGGCGGATGCAAGCCACCAGCCCTCGTCCTTCGAGGGTCGCTTGCGCTCCCGCCTCAGGGTCAGGGCTGGTGGGTCAGCGCGACCTCCCCCTCAAAAAGGGAGCCGGAGGTGTCTACCAGCCGATATCCGTATGGACGAAGTCATCGCCCTTGTAGGCTATTTTCGCACCGCAGGCTGAGGCGCACGCGTAAGTGAAACAATCGCCGAGGTTCAGGCGTGCCGCGTGATTGACGATTTTTCCGAAATGTTGGGCCGCGTCCAAGGCTCTGGCACCGATCTCCGCCGAGACAGGAAGCTCGCGGGCTTCGAGATCGGTAGTGAACTGCTCGACCAGATCACGCGCCGTGGTGACCATGGCTGATGTCCCTGGCGTGTCCGGGCCGGCCAGTCTGCGCGCAATGGAGAGTGTGGCCTCCAGCCGCATCACCGGCGACACGTAAAATGGGCCGCCGTGTTGTTCCAATCGCTGCATCAGGTCAAGAGAGTCATCTTCCCGCGTGATGATTGCGACGGCGACCGAGGCATCGATGAAGAGCATCAGTCGGCCTCGCCCCACATCTCATCGGTTTCCTTTTTGTGGTCGCCGGGATGGAAGGGGCCTGCGGCCTCGGCCATGGCCAGCGTTCTGGCCAAGCGTTCGTGCATGGGCAACTTCGCCCTGCGGGTGGCAATCGCGTCTTTCAGCGCATCCCTCACGGCATCGACCTTGCTCGTCCCTGTCAGGCCGATCAACTCGTTGGTGAGCCTGTCCACCTCGGGATCCTTGATGTAGAGTGGCATGGCAGCATATCCTTTTGCTGGCGCGATAATATGCTCGTTTCCATCGTATGGCCAGTGCGCCGTTTCGCGCTGGCAACACGCCAAGTCTCAGGGCCTTTTTATCGTCGTCCTGTTCGGACAGTTGCGCATGACGTCTGGCCCCCTCATCCGGCGCTGCGCGCCACCTTCTCCCCGCTGGGGAGAAGAGACATCCGCCGCCGCCACTCACTCGGGCTCTCGCCCGTCACGCGCAGGAATTCGCGGTTGAAATTCGACTTGGTCATGAAGCCGGCTTCGAAAGTGATGCGGGTGATGGGCATGTCGGTTTGGCGCAGCAGCCGGCAGGCTTCGGTGATGCGGTGGGTGTTGACGTAGTGTGAGACGCTCATGCCATGGGCGCGGTTGACGGCTTCGGACACGGCGCGAGCGGGCACACCGAGGCGGCGGGCGAGACGGGTGAGGTTGAGGTCGGTATCGGCCCAGAGGCGTTTTTCCAGCATCAGGCGATCGAGAGAGGCGGCGAGCTGGCGGTCGTCTTCGCTGGCTTCACGGGTAGATGGCGACTGGGGCGCGGCTTCCGTCTCCGGCCCCTCCTGCGGGTGAGCCGCGCCTTGCCTTTCTTCGCCCAGCACATCGCCGCCCGCCTCTTCCGTGCCGGCGCTGACGGCGCCGATGCCCAGCAGAAGGAGGATCAGCGTGGTTGCGGCGGAGACGACGGCGGGGGAGTAGCGGCCGCCGGACCAGAGCATGTCGAGGCTGATGGCGACATCGGTCAGCGCCGAGGCAATGAGGGCGATGCCGGTCAGTTGCAGAGCGCGAAACGAGCGCAAGGCGCCGTCAAGGCGGGAGGCGACGAGGCCATCCGGCCCGTGGCGCGAGAGCCAGAGCAAGGCTGCGCCATAAGCGAGAAAGGTGGCGATCAGCATCAGATCGACCGGGATGCGCAAGGCCGGCGGGATGCCGAGATGCGCCGGCAGACGCCCCAACGCCAGGATCAGCGCGATGGCGAGTGTTGGCAGGAGATGCGGCCAGTCGCTCACAGTCAGGCCCTGCCTTTCACGGGCGAGATCGCGGAAGGCGAGATAGGAAAGTGCAGGCATCAGGCTTGCCAGGATCGGCAGGACGGCAAGCACCTGGGTCAGGCCATAGCCCCAGCGCAGGCCGACCAGCAGGCTTTGCGCGATGTACATGGCAATCAGGATGAGGAAGAGGCCATGCGCGCCCCAGCTGTCGCGACCTTCGCGAAGGAGGCGGACCAGGAAGATGCCGAGAAAGAGGGCAACGAGGAAGGAGAGCGGGACGAAGAGCATGGGGATTTCACGAATGGTGGGATCAGCTTTTCCCGATCATGACCGGAAGCGCGATCCCGGTCGACCTCAAACATGATCGAGGTCGCGAGGACCGGCAAACGGGCGGCAGATGGGGGCATTGCAACGGCCGAGGCGATACGCAAGGCCCAACCGCGAAGGAACCCACCCCATGCGCAAGAGAACCATTGTCCTTTCCATCCTCGGCGGCCTTGTCGGGCTGATCGTGCTCGACGGCAGCGTGCAGCTGATCCAGGCCAGCGATGCGATTTCAGGCCCTGTTGACCTCTCCGGTGTGACCCGGCTTGAAGTGCGGGGCGCGGCAAGCGACATTTCCATCTCGACCCGCAGCGAGGGAAAGCCGCAAGCCGTGCTTTCCGGCACGCGGCGCGGCTGGGGCGCGATCTGGCATTCCGGCTGGTTTTCCAGACCCTGCACCGAGCAGGCCCGCATGGCGCGCAATGGCACCACGCTCACCGTCGACATGGGCGAGCGCGGCGGCTTTTTCGGCTGGAATGACTGGGACGATTGCACGCTTACCCTGGTGGCGAAGCTTGCGCCCGAGGCCGAGGTGTTGATCGACCAAAAGGCGGCGCGGATGCAGCTCGACGGGGATTTTGCCACGGTAGATGTCAACAGCGATGCCGGCGATTTCGCGCTTGCCGGCCATGCGACCTCCGTCAGCGTTTCCGGGGCAGCACTCCGGGCCCGGCTGACCTTCGAGCGGGTGATGCAAACCGAGGCAATCAAGGTCTCCGGCACCATGCTCGACGCCTCGATCAATTTCCTCGTGCCGACACCGATTTCGTATGGCGTGGAAGCGGTCGCCTCCTTTGTCGACAGCGCGCTGGCCAACACGCCGGGGGCCAAGCCTTCGATCACCATCCGGGGCGAGATGGTGCATGCGACGATCCGGTGATTGGGCGTGGGGTGTCCGAAGTGCGTTTGGATGCTGCTTAATTTGATCACGCGCTTACCTGCTTCGCTCCCCCTCATCCGGCGCTTGCGCGCCACCTTCTCCCCGCTGGGGAGAAGAGGAGGTC